>NZ_JAAVUZ010000002.1 GCF_018449675.1 Glaciihabitans sp. dw_435
TAGCGCCGGACTCGCCCGGATCCACCGGCGGGATGGCGGGGCCCTCCCCCGAGTGTCTACAGGCCGCCGGCCGGTCCGAGGAGGGTCGTGAGCACGCGGGACCCGACGGCGATCACCGCGAGGCCGAGGGCAGCGACCGTCGCGAGGCCGGCGAAGAAGACCAGTGCCTTCGTGGCGACGCCATGTCGACGGCCAATGAGGAACGCCAGCAGGTAGACGACGGGCGGGACGGCGACACCGACGATGAGCAGCCACCACGGGACATCCGCCGTCGTCAATCCCAGGTCCGTGTAGTTCTTGGGCAGCTCGACCATCGAGCGGATGGCGTCCCAGAGGTAGTACGCGTAGACGATGCCGAACAGCACGGCGATGAGGGACGAGAACCAGCCGGAGCGGATGCCACGGCGGGCGGGCGTCCCGGAATCGGACGGGTCGAACTCGGTGTCGGTGTCGAGCTCGCTGCCCGCGTCGAGCGCGCTGCCGGCGGTGGCCGTCGGGTCGACGTCCCGCTCGCGGGGTGTGTTGTCGGACATGCTTACGCCCCCAGAACGAAGGACCACGGCACGAGCACCAGGGCCCCGAGCAGCAGTGCGAGGATGCGGACGACGCTGCGGCGTCCGCGGGTGAGAAGGAGGGCGGCGCCGAGCCAGGCGGCGGGCGCGACGATCGCGAGGTACAGGCGCAGCTGGGCCATGAACTGGTCGAGCGCACTCGGCAGGATGTCGGTCGCCCGCTGCAGGGTGACGACCCATCCGATCGTGTAGAGCAGGTAGACGCCCGAGAGGATTCCGATCACCAGCAGCACGAACGAGTTCATGGGCGCCGCGGCGGTGTCGGACTCGTCGTCTTCGTCGACGGTGTCGAGGTCGAGGTCGTCATCAGCGTCGGTGTCGCGGTCGGTCGGGTCGGTGGACTCTCCGGCGGGCTTTCCGGCGGACGTCGCCGCAGTGCCGTGCGCGTGGTGGTCGTGGCCGCTTCCGGCGGTGTCGATTGTTGCCCCGGGAGTGCGCGCGGCAACGGCGGCATCCTCGGCGGCGATGGCCGCGCGGCGCGCTGCCCGGCGTTCTGCCGGAGTGCTGCGGGGAACTGCGGGCTCCGGCGCTTCGATGTGCGTCGGGTCGCTCTCGTCACCCCAGCTGAGGGCGTCGTCTTCGGGGTCTTTACTCACCCCTCAAGTATCGCCGACTGTCCGACCGCACAAGGATGACGCCCGGCCGGCGCGAGTGAACCGTACGATTCACCAATTGAGCGGATGCCTCCCCCGCCTGTTTGCTGGGATGTGCGGGCACCGGCGCCACCGCCCCCGGCGTGGCGAGTGCCTGCGTTACACGTCCGTCACATCCATGATGTTGACTCGAACGATGGACCTCATCACCGTTCGCGAGATTCGCGTTCCCCGCACGCGCGAGGAGATCTCGTTCGCGCCCGGGGAGATCCCGCTGGGCGGTGGTACGTGGCTGTTCTCCGAGGTGCAGGAGGGCATCACCGGCCTCGTGGACCTCACCGGCCTCGGCTGGCAGCCCATCGAGGTGACCGACGAGAACCTCGTGGTCGCGGCGACCTGCACGATCGCCGAGTTTTCGCGACTTCCGGCGCAGGACGGCTGGACGGCGCATCCACTCATCTCGCAATGCGTGAACTCGCTGCTTGCCTCATTCAAGATCTGGAACGTTGCCACGGTGGGCGGCAACATCTGTACGTCCCTGCCCGCCGGCCCGATGATTTCCCTCGCGGCCGCGCTCGACGCCACGGCGGTGATCTGGACCATCGACGGTCACGAACGCCGCATGCCCATCGCGAGCTTCGTCACCGGTGTGCGGGAGAACGAGCTGGCACCCGGCGAGATCCTGCGTGCCATCGAATACCCGCTCGAGAACCTGCGGTCGCGCACGGCATTCCGGCGCATCGCGCTCTCGACCCTCGGCCGCACGGGCACTCTCGTGATTGGCCGGCTCGACGCCGACGGCTCCCTCGTCGTCACGATCTCGGGCGGCACCTACCGGCCGCGTCAGCTGCGCTTCGACGAACTTCCCGACCGGGGCGCCCTCGCCTCGGCGGTCGCGAGCATCCACGAGTGGTACTCCGACGCCCACGGCGCCCCCGACTGGCGGCACGCGATGAGCGCGAAGTTTGCCGAGGAGATTCGTATCGAGCTGGGCGGCATTGCATGAAATTCGAGATCAACGGCGAGAGCGTCGAGACCACTCCCCTGCCCGGGCAGGTGCTGCGCACGGTGCTGCGCGGACTCGACCACTTCGAGGTCAAGAAGGGCTGTGACGCCGGGGACTGCGGCGCGTGCTCGGTGCTCGTCGGCGGCGAACCCGTGCACTCCTGCATCTACCCCGCGCATCGCCTCGAGGGCGCACAGGTCACCACGGTGCAGGGCCTCGGAACGCCCGAGCACCCCCACCCCCTGCAGCAGAGCTTCGTCGATGCCGCCGGGTTCCAGTGCGGGTTCTGCACCGCGGGAATGATCGTCACGGCGTCCACTTTCACCGAGGAGGACAAGGACGACCTGCCGCGCCTCATGAAGGGCAACATCTGCCGCTGCACCGGGTACCGCTCCATCAAGGACGCGATCTGCGGGGTCACCAACACCGACCACGCCGCGGCAGGGCAGGCCGCGGGAAGTTCGGTTCGCGCTCCCGCCGGCATGAGGATCGCCACCGGACGCGAGGAGTACACCCTCGATCTGAAGACCACGAGCCTGCTGCACCTCGCCATTCTCGGCAGCCCGCACGCACACGCCCGCATCCTCTCCATCGACACCTCGGCGGCCGAGGCGATGGAGGGCGTGCAGCTCGTTCTCACCCACCTCGACTCCCCCGGTGTGCTCTTTTCCACCGGACGACACGAGCACCGAACGGATGACCCGGACGACACCCTCGTCATGGACCCGGTGCTGCGGTTCCGCGGCCAGCGCGTGGCCGCCGTCGTCGCGGACACCGTCGCCCTCGCGCAGCTGGCGGTGAAGGTCATCGCCGTCGAGTACGAGGTGCTGCCCGCGGTCTTCGATCCGGACGTCGCCCGCGCCCCGGGAGCTCCCCAGCTGCACGCCGAGAAGGGAGAAGAATCCCGCATCGGTGATCCCACGCGCAACACGGTTGCGGAGGCCCACGGACACATCGGCGACGTGGAGGCCGCGCTCGAGGCATCCGCTGCCACCGTGTCCGGCACCTGGACCACCCAGCGCATCTCGCACGCGGCCCTCGAAACCCACGGCACGCGCGGCTGGCTCGACAAGGAGGGCCGCCTGGTTCTGCGGACCTCGAGCCAGGTGCCCTACCTCGTGCGCGACGAGCTGTGCCACATCTTCGGGCTGGAGCGCGACACGGTGCGGGTGTTCGCTGCCCGCGTCGGTGGCGGGTTCGGCGGCAAGCAGGAGCTGCTGACCGAGGACCTCGTCGCCCTCGCGGTGCTGCGCACGGGCCGCGCGGTTCAGTACGAGCTGACGCGCGAGGACCAGTTCCGGATCGTGCCGGTGCGCCACCCCATGCGCATTAACGTCACGCTGGGCGCCTCGAGCGACGGCGTGCTCACGGCGTTCTCCGTCGACCAGCTGATGGACGCCGGTGCCTACGGCAACCACTCGATCGGCGTCATGTTCCACAGCATCGGTGAGTCGATCGCGCTGTACCGCTGCGCGAACAAGCGCGTCGACGCGCAGTCGGTGTACACCAACAACCCGCCCTCGGGCGCCTTCCGCGGATACGGTCTCGGGCAGGTCATCTTCGCGGTCGAGTCGGCTATGGACGAACTCGCCCGCACCCTCGGCATCGACCCGTTCGAGATGCGGCGGATCAACACCATCGTCCCCGGCGACCCGATGATCGGGCACGCCGTCGAGGAGGAATCCGACCTGCTCTACGGCAGCTACGGGCTCGACCAGTGCCTCGACCTCGTCGAGACGGCGCTGTCCAGCGGCCGCGGACTCGACGCGCCTACCGGGCCGACCTGGCGGGTGGGATCCGGCATGGGACTGGCAATGATCGCCTCGATGCCTCCGCGCGGACACTTCGCGGACACCACGATCGCGCTGCAGCCCGGCGGACGCTACGACATCGGGGTGGGCACGGCCGAGTTCGGCAACGGAACCACCACCGTCCACACGCAGCTGGCGGCGTCCGCGTTGAACACCACCGTCGACCGGGTGAGCATTCGCCAATCGGACACCGACATCGTCGGGCATGACACGGGCGCGTTCGGGTCGGCGGGCGTCGTCGTGGCGGGCAAGGCGCTGCACGCGGCATCCACGTCCCTCAACGCGCTCATGGTCGAACGTGCCGCGTCACTCGGCTTCCCGGACGGCGTCGTCGAGGCCGACGGGGTGCGGTCGGGCGACCGCCTGGTGACGGCCGCTGAGCTGCTGGAATCCGGCCCGCTCGTCGCCATCGGGTACCACGACGGCACCCCGCGTACGGTCGCGTTCAACGCGCACGCGTTCCGGGTCGCGGTGGACACGGCCAGTGGCGAGGTGCGCATTTTGCAGTCGGTTCAGGCAGCGGATGCCGGGAACGTGCTCAACCCGGAACAGCTGCGCGGCCAGATCGAGGGTGGGACCGCCCAGGCCATTGGCACAGCCCTCTACGAGGAGGTCATCCTCGACGGCGAGGGAACCGTGCTCACCGCGGCGTTCCGCAACTATCACGTGCCGCAAATGGCGGATATCCCGGACACCGAGGTGTTCTTCGCCGAGACGCACGACGTGACCGGGCCGCTCGGAGCCAAGTCGATGAGCGAGGCGCCCTATAACCCGGTGGCGCCGGCCCTCGCGAACGCGATCCGGGACGCGATCGGCACCCGTCCGTTCGAGCTGCCGATGTCCCGCGACCGCCTCTGGCGCCTCACCTCGGGCCTGCCGGTCCGCAACCCGCACCTGGCCTGACCCACCCCCGGAACGGGGGTTAGATGCGGTGGATCGTGCCCTCGGTGCGGGCGAGGGAGGCCGCCGTCGACCGCGTGCGGGTCGCCACGACCTCGGCGAGGATCGAGATCGCCGTCTCCTCCGGCGTGCTCGCGCCGAGGTCGAGACCGATGGGCGAGTGCAGCCGCGCAATGCGGTCCTCGCTCACCCCGCGCTCACGCAGGGACGCGATGCGGCGGTCGTGCGTGCGGCGGGAGCCCATCGCCCCGACGAACGCCGCCGGCAGCCCGAGTGCGATGTCGACGAGTTCCGCGTCGAACCGGGAGTCGTGGCTCAGGATCGCGATGACCGTGCGCTCGTCGACCTCGGTCTGCGCCAGATAGGTCGTGGGCCAGGACACCACCGTCTCGGCGCCCGGGAACCGCTGCGCCGTCGTGAAGAGTTCGCGCGGGTCACACACCGTCACGCGATAGCCGAGGACAGTGGATGCCGCGGCGAGCGCCGCCGAGAACTCCATCGCCCCGAAAATGATCATCCGCGGCGGCGCGGACGACACCTCGAAGAACACCTCGACCAGCTCGGAATCGCAGTCGACGATCGTCAGGGCACTCTCGCCCAGCGAGACGCGGGCCGTGAGCTCCGCATCGATGCGACGATCGAACGTGGTGGTGGCGGTGGTTGCCACCCCGTCCTCGCCGCCGTCAACGATCGTCGCGATCCCCGCCACGCGACCGGCGACCGCCTCGCGCAGCTGGGCGGCGACCGGTGAATCCTTCGTCACGAGCTGCACGGTGATGCGCAGCTGGCCACCGCAGGTCAGCCCAACCCCGTAGGCCATCTCGTCGCTGACGCCGTACTCGACGGTCCGGGTCATCCCGTCGTCCAGCACCTCCTCGCAGGCGCCGACGACCGCGCCCTCGACGCAGCCGCCCGCGATGCTGCCGATCACGGCCGCGCCGTCGTACGCCATGGAGGTGCCGACCGTGCGCGGGGCGCTGCCCTGAATCGATACGGCGGTCGCGACGGCCAGGGGAACCCCGCGGTCCAGCGCGGCGAGCAGGCGGTCGGCGATCTCAAACATGATCCCAGCCTGACACATCGACGTTACGGGGAGATTGCCCGAATCCGACACGAGCCTGACACACGGGGGTGCTAGAAACGCAGCATGCTCACCATCACCGGCGCCACCCGCATCCTCATCGACGAGACCACCGAAACCGAGGGTGACCTGGTGCTCGACGGTGGGCTCGTCGTCGGGCCCGCCGGTGCTGCCGCGGCCCCGGGCGGGACGCAGGAGAGCGAGACTCTGGATGCCTCGGGCTGCGTTGTCACCCCGGGACTCGTCAACGCTCACCACCACCTGCTGCAGAGCGCCTTCCGCACCCTTCCCGGAACCCGCGGCGTGCCCATGGCCGAGTGGCTCCCGACCATGGCTGCCGCCTACGCCCGCGCGGGAATCGACGCGAGCCTCGCCCACGCCTCCGCCTCGGTCGGCGTCGCGGAGGGACTGCTGAGCGGCGTCACCACGGTTGCCGACCACCACCTGAACTGGCCGAACGCGGGCGACACCGTGGCGATCGCCCGCGCCACGACGGACGCGGCCCGGGCACTCGGCGGCCGCATCGCGTTTGTGCGCGGGTCTGCGCGGGATGACCCGCAGGAGGCCGCCGCCTCCGCCGAAGCGATCATCGCCGCGCTGCTGCCGGGCGTCACCGGTGGAGTCAGCGCCGACGGCATGCTGCAGCTCGCCGTCGGCCCCGCCGGCGTACACAGCGACAGCCGCGAGACCTTCGAGCTGCTCGGCGAGGTCGCCGCCCGCCACGGGCTGCGCCGACGCACCCAGGCAAACGAGCAGGTCGACGTGGTGATCGCCCTCGACAGGTACGGTAAGCGTCCGCTCGACCTGCTGGAGGAGTGGGGATGGCTCGCCCCCGACGTCACCATCGCGCACCTGGTGGCCGTGACCGATGACGAGATCTCCCGCCTCGCCACCGCCGGGGTCACCGCGACTCACGCACCGGGGTGCGATCTCCCCATGGGCTGGGGAATCGCGCCGGTCGCGGCCCTCCGCGCCGCCGGCATCCCGGTGGGCCTCGGCACCAGCGGCGGCGGAAGCAACGATGCCGGGCACCTGCTCGCCGACGCCCGTCTCGCGATGCAGGTTGCGCCCCTCGTCGGTCCGGCGCTGACGGCGCGGGAGGTGCTGGGCATGAGCATGGCCGGCTCCGCCGCGGGCCTCGGCCGCCCAGAGCTCGGACACCTGCGCGCGGGTGCCGCAGCCGATCTGTGCGTGTGGGATGTCTCGGGCGTCGCCGATGCCGGAGTCGCCGACCCCATCGCGGGCCTGCTCTGGGCCTCGCCCGGGCGTCGCCCAAAGCACGTTGTTGTCGCGGGGCGCGTGGTGGTGCGCGACTACGCGCTCGTGAACGCCGATGAACGCGAGCTGGTCGCGACCCTCGGGGAACGCCTCACGAAGTAGCCCGCACGAACCACCGGGCGATCACTCCGTGAGCGCCGCGCGCTCCCGGAACGCGATCATGTTCATCCGATTGCCGCACCGCACGCTGCAGTAGTGCTTGGAGCCGTTGCGCGACAGGTCGAGGAGGATCCCGTCGCAGTCGGCGGCCGCGCACTCGCGCAGCCGCGAGCTCTCATCGGTGCGGATCACATCCACGAGGGCGAGCGCCACCTCGACGCGAATCCGCTCGCTGAGCGGTGCCGTCGGTTCGGTGGCGTGCAGGTGCCAGTCGAGGGCGTCGTGGCGAACCAACTGCGGCGCAGAGGCATCCCGCAGCATGGCATTCACCTCGAGGACTGCCTCGTCCCGCGGCATCGTCCACAGTCGGCGAAACAGGGCGCGTGCCTCGAGTACCTCGGCGAGTTCCTTCTCGTCGCGGTCGAAGCGTCCGGAGAATCTGACTTTGTCCAAGAAAGCGGTCAGGAGCTCCGGCGTGCGCAGCTCGTCGAGGCCGCTCTTGGTCGCGCCGGCGAGCGTATTCACGAGCGTCACCGTGAACTCGAGGCTGTCAATCGTGTCAGGGGCAAAATGCAATTTGACTCCTTACTCACGACGATACTAACGTCGCACTCAGGAGCAGTTCAACCCACGAGCCAGGGAGCCCGCGTGCAGCGTACATCCGTCACCACCGGCCTCGTCATCGCCGTCATCGCCGCGCTCACGTTCGGCGCATCCGGTGCGCTCGTCAAGCCGCTGCTCGAGTCGGGCTGGAGCCCCGCGGCCGCCGTGACCGCCCGCGCCCTCATCGGTGGGGTCGTCCTCAGCCCCATCGCCGTCCTCAGTCTGCGGGGCAACTGGAATGCCCTGTGGCGCGGCCGCTGGCGAGTGCTCGGAATGGGCCTGATCGGCGTCGCGGGCACACAACTGGCCTACTTTGCCTCCCTGCAGCGCATCCCCATCGGCACGGCCGTGCTGCTCGAGTACATGGCGCCCATCCTGCTCGTGCTCTTCGTCTGGGCCCGCTCCCGCCGCCTCCCCGAGGTCGTCGTCCTGGCCGGCAGCGTCGTCGCCGTGGCGGGCCTCGTGCTCGTCGTCGGGCCCGCCGGAGGAGCGGACGTGCTCGGCCTTGTCTTCGCCCTCCTCGCAATGGTCGGCTGCGCGATCTACTACGTGATTGCCGCCCGCCCCAACGACGGACTCCCGCCGGTCGCGCTCGCCTCGTTCGGGCTGCTGCTGGGTGGCGGCGCCCTGTGGCTGGTGGGGTTGACCGGCCTGGTTCCGTTCACCGCGCCCTTCACCACCGTGCGGATGTTCGGCGCCGAGCAGCCGTGGTGGATCCCCCTGGTGATCGTCGGCGTTGTCGCCACCGCCGTCGCGTACACCGCGAACATCACGGCGAGCGCAATCCTCGGGTCCCGCCTCGCCTCGTTCGCCGGACTGCTCGAGGTCATCGCGGCGACGTTCTACGCGTGGCTGCTGCTCGGTGAAAACATCACCGTGATTCAGCTCGTCGGCGGCGCGCTCATCCTCGCCGGCATCGCGCTGGTGCGCAGCGCGAAAGACACGTCCGCAGTGGACGGGCACGTCGCCCCGGCGGCAACGCCCGCCGTGCCGCAGCCAACACCGTAGCGAGAGCCCTCCGGCGGTCGCCCGGGTTACAGCTCGAGCACCAGCCGCGGGCACGCGGCCCGGGACACGCAGATGTACATCACGGTGTTGTCCGCACGCTCCTCGGGCGTGAGGATCGAGTCGCGGTGGTCCACTTCGCCCGAGATCACCTGCGTCTCGCAGGTTCCGCAGGTTCCCTCCTGGCAGCTCGACAGCACGAGCACGCCGCTCTCCTCGACGACATCGAGAATGCTGCGCCCCGGTGGCACCGTCAGCGTGGTGCCCGTGAAGGCGAGCTCGACCTCGAACGGTTCATCCAGCAGGGGCGTCTCCAGCGCGCGCGCCGCAAACCGCTCGACATGCAGGTGATGGTCGGATGACTCGAGCGCCGACTCAACGGCGTCGATGAGGCGGGTAGGCCCGCAGCAGTAAATGGTGGTGCCGGGGTCGAGCGAGGCGAACAGCGCGGCCAGGTCCAGCCGCGCACCCTCATCGGCGGCGTGAATCGAGACGTGCCCGGGATAATCCCGCTCCAGCTCCGCGGCGAGCGCCATCGTCGAGCGGGAGCGTCCCAGGTAGGCCACCGTGAAGTCGGCGCCGGCGGCGGCCGCCGCCGCGACCATGGGTGCGATCGGCGTGATGCCGATGCCTCCGGCGAGGAAGAGATAGCGCGATCCGGGCGTGGGGGTGAAGGCGAAGTGATTCCGGGGCCCGCGGACGCGCAGGGTGTCACCGACGGCGACGGAATCGTGCACCCACGCGGAGCCACCGCGGCCCGCAGTCTCGCGTAGTACGCCGAGACGCCAGGTCGGGGCATCCGCCCGTCCACTCAGCGAGTACTGGCGTTCGTCGCCGCTGGGCAGCACCACGTCGATGTGAGACCCGGGGGTCCACGCGGGCAGGGCCGCGCCATCGACGCCGCCGAGTTCGAAGAAGTCGACGCCGTCCGCGGCGCGAGTGCGCCCCACCACGACCGTGTCGAACTCGCCATCGTGCAGGTGACTCATAGAAGCTCTGGTTTCTCTTTGACAACGAACATGCGGTATCCGGCCTCATCGAGGGCGCCCCACCGGTGGGCGGTGCCGCCCTCGTAGTAGATCGAGTCGCCGACCCCGAGCTCGAAGATGCCCTCGCCCTTCAGGTCGACGGCCACGCGGCCCTCGAGCACGTGAACGAACTCGTCCTCAGCGTGCGTGTAGTACTCGCCCGGGTCGGTGTTGTTCGCCCGGAACTCCATGGGATGAAAGTGGCGCTTGCCGTGCACGAGCAGTCGGCCCTCGCCCTTGCCGTAGGGCCCGACGGTGCCCTCATTGGCCCGCACGAGCACCACGGACGGCTGATCGGGATCATCGGCCCCGTCGTCGGCGGCTTCCATCAGTTCGAGCTGGCTGCTGCCGAGGGCTCGGGCGATCTTCTCCATCGACACCATGCTCGGGCGGGCGAGGCCACGTTCGAGCTGGCTGATGAACGGGTGCGAGAGCTCGGCCAGGTCTGCCAGCTGCACGAGCGTCAGTCCACGAGCGCGGCGCAGCACGCGAATGCGGGCGCCGATCAGCTCGGCCTGTCGGTCGACGGCGGACTTGATCGCGCTGACGGGGTACTCCTGAGGTGGTGGGTGGGGCTGCCGGGGTAAATGCCGGGGCTATAGCTGTATCACGCCGGCCGGGACGACTGCTGCAGGCGTCCGCCGGTAATTAATACATGGAAATGACGACGTTACATGGCCGAAACGCAACGTCCCTAGATTCAAGATGTTGATCACATCAACATTTTGACCTAGATCCCGGAGTCTCGCCATCGCCACCTTGCTCCCCCGCCCGATCTCGCTGCTGCGGGGTGCCCTCCTGTCCGACGGCTCGCTCTGCGATGTCGAAATCGCTGGCGACACGGTCGTGTCCGTGCTTCCCGCGGGAGATGCACCCGACGCGGATCCGGATGCCACGCTCGACCTCACCGGGTTTGTGCTGCTGACCGCGCCGGCCGAACCACACGCCCATCTCGACAAGGCGCTGTCCTGGGACCTGATCAACCCGCCCATGGGCGACCTGGGACTGGCGATCCGCTCGTGGCAGGAGTACTCGGCCGTGATGACCGTCGAGTCCATCGCCGACCGTGCACGCGAGCAGGCTCTGACGATGCTGCGCAACGGCATCACCGCCATCCGCTGCCACGTTGACGTTCTCACCGGCGACGAGCCGATGCGCGGCGTCGAGGCGCTCGTGCGGGTGCGCGAGGAACTGCGCGACCTGATGGACATCGAGCTCGTCGCGCTCGCGGGTCCGTTCGTCCCCTCCGACCGCGTGGAGCTTGCCCTCGACCTCGGGGTCGACCTCGTGGGCGGCGCCCCGCACCTCGCCGAAGACCCGATTGCCGACCTCGCCCGCCTGCTCGAGATCGCCGAACGGCGTGGGGTCGGCGTGGATATCCACACCGATGAGGCGCTCGAGGGCCAGACCACGCTGCTGGAGTTTGCCCGGATCGTGCGTGACTGGCCCGCGACGCAGCCGGCCTCCGCGGGTCACTGCGTGCGCCTGGGAACCCTCGATACCGCAGAACTTGACGAGGTGATCACTGCGATCCGTGCCTCCGACATAGGCATCATTTCGCTGCCGATCACCAACCTGTACCTCCAGGGCTGGCAGCACCCCGTCTCGACGCCGCGGGGGCTCACCGCTCTGCGGGCGCTTCTCGATGCGGGTGTCCGTGTGGGTGCCGGCGCCGACAACGTGCGGGACCCGTTCAACCCGGTCGGCCGCAGTGACGCGCTGGAGACGGCATCGCTGCTGGTTACCGCCGGACACCTCACGCTCGACGAGGCGTACTCGATGGTGAGCGCGGGGTCGCGGTCGGTCATGTCCCTACCCGTCGCGGGACCCATCGTCGGGGCGAAGGCAGAACTGCTTGCCGTGCGCGGCACGGGGCTGTCCGACGTGATCGCCAACGCCTCCGCCGACCGATTTGTGATCCACGCAGGGCGACTCGTCGCCCACAGCACCGTGACCTACGCCGTCGCGGCCCCCGCACCGTACTCCCCGCCCACTCTCCTGGAAACGAGGTGATGCTGTCCATGTCGGTTACAGCTCCCGCACGATCGTCATCCACTGCGACCCCGACCAGCGATGTCCTCCTCGACTTCCGCAACGTCGCCATGCAGTTCCCCAACGGCACCATCGCCCTGCAGGGCGTCGATCTCACGGTCAAGCGGGGTGAGTTTGTGACCGTCGTCGGCCCCTCGGGCTGCGGAAAGAGCACACTCCTGCGCATCGCCTCCGGACTCGAGAGCGCCTCGGAGGGCACGGCCACGGTGGAGACCAATCGCATCGGCTACGTGTTCCAGGACGCGACCCTCCTGCCCTGGCGCACGGTGCAGGCGAACGTGGAGCTGCTTGCCGAGTTGCACGGCGTCAAGTCGAAGGACCGCGCCGCCAAGGCGAAGGAGGCCATCGACCTCGTGGGGCTGACCGGGTTCGAGAAGAACCTGCCCAAGCAGCTCTCGGGCGGAATGCGCATGCGCGCGTCCCTCGCCCGCTCGCTCACCCTCGAGCCGGAACTGTTCCTCTTCGACGAACCGTTCGGCGCACTCGACGAAATCACGCGCGAGCGTCTCAACGACGAACTGCTGCGACTCTTCGTCGAAAAGCAGTTCGCCGGATTGTTCATCACCCACTCGGTGTCGGAGGCCGTCTACCTCTCCACCAAGGTCGTCGTGATGTCTGGCCGGCCCGGCGGCATCGTGAAGACCTTCGACGTTCCGTTCTCCATGCCCCGCGACCCCGACATTCGCTTCACCCCGGAGTTTGCCGCCCTCGTCGGCGAAGTCTCCCACGCACTCCGAGAGGGGCACCACTGATGGCCACCGTGATCGGCTCCCCCGCGACATCCGCCCCCGCGAAGCGTCCGACCGCCCGCCGCAGCCTCGCGTCCCGCATGTCGTGGTGGCAGCCCGTTGCCGTCTTCGCCGTGCTCATCGGCATCTGGTACACGGTTGCCTGGTACTACGACAAGGTGCAGGAGCTCAGCTTCCTGGTGCCGTACCCGCACAAGGTCTTCGAATCGCTGTTCCTCGACGCGAAGCGCCGCCCCGACCTGTTCGAGGCGATCGGCAACACGACGGCAGTCATGCTGACCGGGCTCGTCATTGCGATCGTGATCGGCATGACCTGGGCTGTCATCATGTCGCAGGCGAAGTGGGCGGAGCGTTCACTCTTTCCCTACGCGGTGATTCTGCAGTGCGTCCCGATCCTCGCGCTCGTGCCGCTGATCGGATCGTTGTACGGCTACGGCTTCCCGTCCCGTGTGATCGTCACGACGATGATCGCGCTGTTCCCGCTGGTGTCGAACACGCTCTTCGGACTGCAATCGGCCGACCGCGCACAGCGCGAACTGTTCAAGCTGCAGGGGGCGTCGCGCTGGACGGTGCTCACGAAGCTCCAGTTCCCCGCCGCGCTGCCCCTGATCTTCGTCGGCCTGCGCAACGCGGCCGGCCTCTCGGTCATCGGCGCGATCGTGGGAGACCAGTTCTTCCAGCGCGGTGCCGGCGGACTCGGAGTGCTCATCCAGCTCTACAACTCCCGCCTGCAGGGATCCGACACGTTTGCCACGATCATCGCCGCGTCACTTCTCGGCGTCGTGGTGTTCCTGGTCTTCGGTTTGCTCGGTCGCCTCGCGATCGGCAAGTGGTACGACTTCAACTGATTTTCTCTGTCCGCACGGCCCTTCCCACACACAGCAGTCCCTAGAAAACGGAGTAACCATGCCCAAAAAGTCCCGCGTGTTCATGTCGATCGGCCTTGTTGTCGTCGCCGCTGCCGCGCTGAGCGCCTGCTCCACCAGCACACCTTCTGCCCCGACCACGACGTCGGCGGCAGCGGCCGTCGACCTCAAGGCTGCCGGGTGCCCGGCCACCGTCGTCATCCAGACGGACTGGAACCCGGAGGCCGACCACGGCCACGCCTACGAACTCGTCGGACCGAACCCGGTCATCGACTCGGAGAAGAAGACAGTGACCGGCGACCTGATGTCCGGTGGCAAGTCCACCGGTGTCAAGGTTGAGGTTCGCGCCGGTGGACCCGCCATCGGGTACAGCTCGGTCAGCGCCCAGATGTACCAGGACCCCGACATTACGCTCGGCTACGTCTCCACCGACGAGGCCATCCAGAACTCGGCAACTTTGCAGACGACAGCCGTGTTCGCCGAGAACCAGATCTCTCCCCAGATGATCATGTGGGACCCGGCCACCTACCCCGACGTCAAGACGATCGCTGAACTCGGAACCGCTCTGAAGGCCGACGGCGGAGTCGTTCGGTACTTCAAGGGCGCCGCCTACATGAGCTACCTCCAGGGCGCCGGCGTGCTGCCGGAGTCAGTGCTCGACGGTGGCTACACCGGAACCCCGGCGGACTTCGTCACCGCCAAGGGCAAGGACGGCCAGCAGGGCTTCGCCACCGCTGAGCCGTACACGTACGAGAACGAGATCGGCGCCTGGGGCAAGAAGGTCAACTACCAGCTGATCAACGACGCCGGCTACCCGATCTACCCGGAGGCTGTCTCGATCCGCACCGGCGACAAGGACGCACTCTCGGGCTGCCTCACCGCACTCGTTCCCGTGCTGCAGCAGGCCGACGTCGACTACATCAACAACCCGACCGAGACCAACGCGCTGATCATCGACCTCGTCGGTGCCTACAACAACGGCTGGGTCTACACGGCCGAGACCGCTGACTACGGCGTCAAGACGATGAAGGACCTGAAGATCGCCGCCAACGGAACCGACGGCGTTGCGGGCAGCTTCGACGAGGCTCGCATCAAGACGGTTCTCGACCTCGACACCCCGATCTTCACGGGCCAGGGTTCGACGCTGAAGGCCGGTCTCACCGCCGCCGACATGTTCACCAACGAATTCCTCGATTCGTCGATCAAGTTCTAAGACCGATGACTACTCCTCCCGTGGCGACGACCGATCGGCTCGCCGGTAAGCGCGTCGTCGTCACGGGCGGGGCACGCGGAATCGGTGGCGCCATCGCCACCCGCTTTGCGGCCGAGGGTGCGTACGTCAGCATCCTCGACCGCCTGGTCGCCGAAGGCACGGGCCTCGCGGCCGACATCGGCGGCACGTTCCACGAGGTCGATCTGCTCCACCCGGACGCGATCGACTCCGCCATGCACGCCGCCCTCTGGGATCTCGGCGGCATCGACGTTCTCGTCAACAGCGCCGGCATCCTCAAGTTTTCCCCGCTCCTGGAGATCACCGTTGCCGACTGGAACGAGATGTTCTCCATCAACACCCGGGCCATGCTCACCACGATGCAGATCGCCGCGCGCAGCATGATCGCCGCGGGCACCGGCGGCACCATGATCAACCTCGCGAGCATGGCCGCCAAAAAGGGTGGCGCCGGCGAGGGCCACTACGCGGCGTCCAAGGCCGCGGTCGTCGCCCTCACCCGCGTCGCGGCGCTCGAGTGGGGCAACCACGGCATCACCGCCAACTCGCTCTGCCCGGGCTACATCCTCACCGAGATGGGCGCCGCCACACGCACGAAAGAGAACATCGCCGAGTGGTCGGGTTATTCGCCCCTCGGACGATTGGGAGAGGCGGTGGATGTCGCGAACGTCGCGCTGTTCCTCGCCTCAAGCGAATCCGCCTACCTCACCGGACAGGCCCTCAACGCCACCGGCGGAATGGTCATGCACTAGCCCGCTGCGCCCCACGAACACACGCTCCCGACGAACACGAACCACAAGAAGGTACACATCATGAGCACCATCTCCCCCACCCCGACCGCGGCGCTGGAAGCCGAGCTCGTCGAGATCCTCGGCGAGCGCGGGGTCTCCAGCGACCAACGCATCCGCGAACGCTCCAGCGTTGACGGAGCGAAGATGTCTCCGATCCTGTCGGAGCAGCTCCCCCTCGGACTCGCGGACCTCGTCGCGTTCCCCACGACCGCGGAGGAAATTGCCTTGGTCGTCGCCGCTGCCGTGCGCCACGGCATCGGCATCACGCCCCGCGGCAAGGGAACCGGCAACTACGGCCAGGCCATCCCCCTGCAGGGAGGGCTCGTGCTTGACGTGTCCAAGGCCCGCGCGGTCGTCGAGGTGGGCGACGGCTACATCGTCGCCGAGGCGGGCGCCCAGATGGTGCAACTCGAGCAGGCGGCCCGAGAGACCGGCCAGGAACTCTGGATGTACCCGTCGACGGCCCAGTCGAGCATCGGCGGCTTCCTCTCCGGCGGCTCCGGCGGCACCGGGTCGATCGAGCACGGCTCCAACAGCCAGGGCTTCGTTGTTGCTCTCGATGTCATCCACGCCTCGCCCGATGCCTCCCTCGTTCACGTCGAGGGCGACGACGCCCAGGCCTACGTACACACCTACGGCACTGCCGGAATCATCGCCCGGGTAACGGTAAAGCTCGAACCGTTGCGGGACTGGCGCGGGGTGTACGCGTCCTTCGACACGTTCGCCGACGCCATCTCCGTGCTGCGCGAGGTCGGCAAACTGACCCCCACGCCGCGGCTCGTGAGCGCCGACCCGCCCGTCATCACCAATGCCCTCCCCAAGGACGACGCGTTCCCCGCCGACCGCGCCAGCTTCCGCGGCATCATCGCGCTTGAGGCGGTAGCGGAGGCAACAGCCCTGATCGAGGGTGCCGGCGGCCGTATCGAAGACGTGCGAGAGGGACCGCAGACGAGCATGAAGCTCAGTCTCCTCAGCTATAACCACCCGATCGAGTGGCTGCAGAAGACCTCTCCGGGAACCTACTTCCACGTCGAGGTTGGTGGCGACGCGCTCGTCGACCGCATCGACGAGGTACTGGAGGTCTACCCCGGCGGCATGCTCCACATCGAGGCCCAGCACAAGAACCCCATCGGCATGCTCGCCGGCGTCTACGAAAACGCCGACCAGGTCATCGCCGGCTACGACAAGCTCCGGGCCCTCGGCGTCGGCGTGCACAGTCCACATCAGTGGTACGTCGACCACGAGGTCGAGCGCACCAAGATCCTGGCGGCCACCACAGACCCGGCCGGCCTTCTCAACCCGGGCAAGCTCGTATGAGCACCCGGAACCTGGTCGAACTGTCCGGCCCCGCGGCATCCGCTGCCCTCACCGAAGATTCGATCCTTGTGCTGCCCACCGGCGCCATCGAGCACCACGGACCGCACCTGCCGCTGGCCACCGACTACCTGGTCGCCGACATGCTCGGTCGCGCGGTCGTCGAGGCCGCGGCGGCCGAGGGCGAGGACGTGTGGCTGCTGCCCGCGCTTGCCTACACGAAGTCGGACGAGCACCACTGGGCTCCCGGCACGATCTGGCTCTCCTGGGAGACGCTCATGCAGACGGTCGTGGACATCGGTCGCTCGGTTGCCAACACCCCCGCGAAGACGATCGTGTTCTACAACGGGCACGGCGGCAACATCGCGCTGCTGCAGGTGGCGCTGCGGGAGCTGCGTCGCCGCTTCGGGCTGCGGACGTTCCTCATGGGCAGCGGCATGCCCGCCGGTGACGGCATCGATGGGCCCGACGAACGCGGCTTCGGTATCCACGGCGGCCACAGCGAGACATCCATGATCATGCACCTGCGTCCGGAACTGGTGGACATGTCGCTCGCCGAGCGCTGGGTGCCGGACCACATGGCCGACCTCGAGTTCATCAAGTTCAATGGCGGTCCGGTGAGCTTCGGATGGCTCTCCAACGACTTCGGTCCCGCCGGTGTCGTGGGCGACGCCACCGGCGCGAGCGCCGAGTGGGGCAAGGAGCTGTTCGATCGCGCGGTCGTCAAGGGCGTCGCGTCCCTGAAGGAGATTGCGA
The DNA here is from genome assembly GCF_018449675.1 of Glaciihabitans sp. dw_435. Classification (GTDB taxonomy): domain Bacteria; phylum Actinomycetota; class Actinomycetes; order Actinomycetales; family Microbacteriaceae; genus Glaciihabitans. The sequence continues at coordinate 17,733 of NZ_JAAVUZ010000002.1, forward strand.
GATTCAGGGCGGAGCCTCCGCAGTGAGTGGGGCGGATGATCCGGCGATCCCGTCAGAGCCCTGGGCCCTGCTGTCCGCGTGGTTGCCGGCGAACGACGATCCGGATCGTCCGCAGATCACCCTGTCCACCGTGGATTCACGCGGCGAAGCGGACGCCCGCACCGTGCTGCTCAGTGAATTCGACGGGAACGGCTTCTACTTCCACACCGACGCGCTGTCGCGGAAGGCCGCGCACATCGACGCGAACCCTGCCGTGGCGATCACCGTTCTCTGGCCGGGCTTCACCCGACAGATCGTCATCCGGGGACGCGCCGAGCGTGCCCCGGACGCCGAGATCGCCCGCGCCTACGCCTCGCGCTCGCCCTACCTGCAGCAGCTCGCCTGGCAGAACACCACGGAGTTCGCTGCCCTTCCGACGGAGGAACGGGAACGGCGCTGGGCGGAGTTCGGCCTGGCGCACGCGGAGGGGTTCGACCAACCCGTCACGTGGACCGGCTTCCTGGTGCGCCCGACGCGACTGACCTTCTGGGAGAGCAACGCCCTCGCGGCCAGTCAGCGTCGCGAGTGGGCGCTCGACGCCGGTCGGTGGACCATGTCCTACCTCGCCGGGTAACGCGGACGCACCGAGTCGGTCTCTTTCGCGTCAAGGCTGGACAAATGTACCAATATGCGAGCTATACTCGCCTCCATGTCTCCGAACCCGCAGCGCGCGTTGAACTACCGCCGCAGCCGCGCCGCGTACCCGCCGGAGCCCTGGTACCTGGGTGGGACCCTGCTTGTATCGGTCTTTCTCGTGCCGGCGAGGTCCTTGCCCGGCAACTTCGGCGACACGCTGCCCCCGGGGTACTGGATGGTGCGCATCGCCGGACGGGTCATCGTCGGCACAGCGTTCGTCTGTTACCTGCCGGGCGGCGCCATGGAGTACACCGAGTTGCTGGTGGTGACTCCCGCACTCCACCGCGCGCGGCTGCGATTCACGATCCCCCAGATCTGGGTGGACAGTCCCGCGTCCCGCACCGGCGCCCGCGAGTTGTGGGGCATTCCCAAGCACCTGGCCGAGTTCGATCGCATCGAGGCGCACGACACCACGTCGATGGCCATGCGCTCGCATGGATCGGATTCGGCACACATCGCCTCCACCTACGGCCGTACGCTCCCGGGAATGCACCAGTTTGCCCTCCCGGTTGCCCAGCGCCTCGCGGGCCGGGACTTCCTGTCCCACAACCGGATCATCGGCGCCATCACCCGCCTCACCACCCGCTGGACGTTCGACGCCGACGGCCCCCTCGGCTACCTCGCCGGCCGCAAACCCCTCGTCAGCTTCGCGCTGCGCAACTCCTCCGTCATCTTCGGCATGCGGGTCCGCCGCTCCTGACCCCGCCCGCCCGATTCCCGCGACTTGCATATTTCTGCTCTAAAAATCGGGATTTTGGAGCAGAATCATGCAACTCGCGGAGGGGGCGGGGCCGGCTTCGTCGCGATCAGGGTCGAGTCGATGGCGACGTGACCGTCGGCGGTGACCCGGTCGTAGAGGGTCGCCGACACCACGGTAAGACCGGCGGCGTCGGCCGCGGTGCGCAGCTCGTCCGGAGTGCTCAGCAGCGTGGCATCCTGCGGTCCCCCAAATCCCGCCGTGAGGTTGCTGCGGTCGTGGCCGATGAGGGCGAGGGTGCCGCCGCTGCGCAGGGAGTCGGCGGCATTGCGGATGACCCGGGCAAGGGCCTCCCGCGAAAGCTGCAGGTACGCCATCACCACCAGGTCAACGGGGCGTGGTGACACCCAGGCGGTGGCATCCGCTTCCACCCACTCCACCTCGACGCCGATCGATTCGGCGCGGGACCTGCCGATCGCCAGCCCCGCCGGGGAAAAGTCGACGGCGGCGACGGACCACCCGAGGGATGCGAGCCACAGCGCGTTGCGTCCCTCGCCGGCACCGAGATCGACGGCGGTGCCCGGGGTCAGTTGTCCCGTGACATCCGCTATCCACAGATTCGGGTCGAGGGACCAGATGGTGGAGCCGGTGCGGGCAGCCTCGGTGTAGCGGGCTTCCCAGAATTCGTTGGTCATGGGGCGCAACGGGCCTCTCGGTGTGACGGGGTCACGCGCGGCGAGGATGCGGTCGAGATAGCCCGGCGGTCCTTGGGGCACGACGCGAACAGATTCTGTGGCATTGTGCCCCTTTCTGCCCGGTCAGACGCAATCCTATTGCCGGGCACACCGGACGCGACCGAACCTGACACGATAGAGGTCGACCGAACGGATGCCAGACCAGCGTGACTTCAGCACTCCCCACACCACCAGCAACGCCCGAGGCGGCTCCGCGCCGCAGCCACTTCGTCGATCTGACGCCGTTCCGGGCAAGCCCCGCGTTCTTCCGCCTGTGGCTTGGCAGCGGAATCGCCGGTATCGGCGGCCAGATGACCGTGGTCGCCGTCGGCCTTCACATCTTCGCGCTGACCGGATCGACCGCCGCGGTCGCCCTCGTCGGAGTCTTTGGACTCGTCCCGATGGTGATAGCCGGCATCTATGGCGGACTGCTTGTGGACACGTTCGATCGCAGGATCGTGGCGATTCTCGCGGAGTCGATCGCGTGGCTGTCCGTCATCGGTCTCGCCTGTCTCGCCTGGTTCCACGTCGACACGCTGTGGATGTTCTACGTGCTGACGACCCTCAACGCGGTGTCGGTGACGGTCGTGGGCACTACCCGGTCGGCGATCATTCCCCGGCTCATTGACAAGGAACTGCTGCCCGCGGCATCCGCTCTCGGAGGCATCTCGCTCGGCCTGCAGGTCACCGCGGGTCCCGCCCTCGCCGGTGTGCTCGTGTCCTCGGTCGGCATCCAGTGGACGTACACGATCGATGCGATCCTCTTCCTCGCCGCGTTCACCGGCATCGTCTCGCTGCCGAGCATCATGCCGGAAGGCGGCGCAAAGCGCCCGGGCTTCGCTGGCATCAAGCAGGGGCTGTCGTTCATCCGGCACGCGCCGAACATCCGCCTGTCGTTCCTTCTCGACATCATTGCGATGACGTTCGGCATGGCCCGGGTGCTGTACCCGGCGGTCGGAGCCCTCGTCATCGGCGGTGGCGCCGTGACGGTGGGCATCCTGTTCGCCGCGGGAGCCGTGGGCACGCTACTGAGCTCGCTGTTGTCGGGCCGCCTTGGCCAGGTGCGCTGGCAGGGCCGAGCCATCCGCAACGCCATCATGACCTACGGCGCGTTCATGGCGCTGTTCGGCGGCGTGCTTCTGGTGCTGGGCAATCACGCAAGCGGCAGCATCGTGCAGTCGCTCGGGGATGCGAACATGCCGGGTCTGATCGTCGCGTCGATCGCGCTGGCCGGAGCGGGCGCCGCGGACAACATCAGTGCGGTGTTCCGCAACACCCTCATGCAGGCGGCGGCACCGGACTCGATGCGCGGCCGCACGCAGGGCCTCTACATCGTGGTGGTGACCGGCGGGCCGCGCCTCGGCGACGCGTACGTGGGGCTCCTCGTCGCCACGACCCTGTTGTGGCTTCCGTCGCTGCTCGGTGGCGTCATCGTGATTGCCCTGGTGTTCCTGCTCGTGCAGCGCACGGCATCGTTCCGCAACTACGACGCGCTGAACCCCACTCCGTAAGCCCCGTACCATCGATGCATCACGGCGCGCCCTCGCGCGACCGTCACCCGGAAGGACCCCCAGGCGCATGGCCGACACCTACGACCTCGTTGTTCACGCGACATCTGCCCTCATCGACGGGGCGTTTCGCCCGGCCTATGTCGGAGTGACGGACGGCATCGTCGCGGCGATCAGCGAGACCCCGCTGGACGGCGTCGAGCTGCTGTCGCTCGCGCCCGATGAGGTGCTGATACCCGGCATCGTCGACACCCACGTGCACATCAACGACCCCGGGCGTACGACCTGGGAGGGCTTCGCCAGCGCCACGCGTGCCGCGGCGGCCGGCGGCGTGACCACCGTGCTCGACATGCCCCTCAACAGCATCCCCGCGACCACGACCGTCGACGCCCTCGAGGTCAAGCGGGCGGTCGCGGCGGACAAGGCAATCATCGACGTCGGCTTCTGGGGTGGAGCCGTTCCCGAGAACCTCGGGCACCTGCGCGAACTGCACGACGCCGGGGTCTTCGGGTTCAAGGCGTTCCTTGCGCCCTCGGGCGTCGACGAATTCGGCCACCTCGACGCCGACCAGCTCGAGCGAGCCCTTGAGGAGATCGCGGGCTTCGGCGGTCTGCTCATCGTTCACGCGGAAGACCCCGGCGTGCTCGACGCGCACACCAACGCCGGCGGTGTCGACTACCACCGCTTCGTCGAGTCCCGTCCGGACGAGGCCGAAACCACCGCGATCGACCGCGTCATCGCCGGGGTGCGCCGCACCGGTGCCCGCGCCCACATCCTCCACCTCTCGTCGGCCGCCGCGCTGCCCGCCCTGCGCGCCGCCCGCGCCGAGGGTCTGCCCATCACCGTCGAGACCTGCCCGCACTACCTCAGCTTCACCGAGGAGGAGATTCCCGACGGCGCGACCCAGTTCAAGTGCTGTCCGCCGATCCGGGATGACGCGAACCGCGAGCTGCTCTGGCAGGCACTGCTCGACGGCGACATCGACATCATCGTCACCGACCACTCCCCCAGCACGAAGGAACTCAAGTTCGCCCACGGTGGCGACTTCGGGCTTGCCTGGGGTGGCATCGCCGGACTGCAGCTGGGACTTGCCGCCATCTGGACGGAAGCGTCCCGCCGGGGCATCCCCCTCGAACGCGTCCTGACCTGGATGTCGACGGCCACCGCCGCCTTCGCGGGTCTCACCGCCAAGGGTTCGATCCGGGAGGGTGGTGACGCCGACCTCGTGATCTTTGCTCCGGATGACACGTTCACCGTGCATGCGGACCAGCTGCTGCATAAGAACCCGGTGTCGGCGTTCGACGGCCGCGAGCTGCGCGGACGGGTGCGCCGCACGATCCTGCGCGGCACGACCCTCACCACCGGAAGCGATGCGGCGGCGGACGGACACCTGCTCACGCGCTGACCCCGACCCCGACCACGACGCTGACGCTGACGGCGACCCCACCCCGCGCCCGAAACACCCCCGTCACATGGCACTGAGACAATGTCGCCATGGCAATAATTCTCGGTGACCACCAGTACGGCAAGGCAGAATCACGCCTGGTTCGCTTCTATCGCGACCAGGCCCGTCACGAAATTCGCGACCTCAATGTGACGACCGCGCTGCGCGGCCCGTGGGACAACGCGTACCTCGTCGGCGACCAGTCAAACGTGCTGCCGACGGACACCCAGAAGAACACCGCGTATGCCTTCGCCCGCTCGAAGGGTGTCGAGGCGATCGAGGACTTCGGCCTGGATCTTGCCCGCCACTTCGTGCACGACATCGATCCCGTCGAGGGCGCCCGCATCGAGGTCGAGGAGTACGCCTGGGAGCGTGCCATCGTCGACGGTGTCGAACACGACCACACCTGGACGCGCAAGGGTCAGGAGACCCGCACGGCCGCGGTCACTGTCGACGCCTCCGGCGAGTACGTCATCGGCGGCTTCAAGGACCTCGTGCTGCTGAAGTCCACGGGTTCGGAGTTCGCGGGCTTCCTGGTCGACGACTACACCACCCTGCCGGAGACCCACGACCGCGTCATGGCGACATCGCTCGTGGCCAAGTGGAGATTTACCTCGGTGGATGTCCCGTGGGACGAGGTCTACGTGGGCATCAAGCAGATCATGCTGAAGGAATTCGCCACCCTGCAGTCGCTCGCCCTGCAGCAGACGCTGTGGCACATGGGCAAGGCCGTGCTGGAGGCGTACCCGTTCATCGCGGAGATCCGCCTGAAGGCGCCGAACAAGCACCACTTCGTGGTCGACCTCTCGCCGTTCGAGATGGAGAACCCGAACGAGGTCTTCTTCGCCGCCGATCGCCCCTACGGACTGATCGAAGCGACCATCCTGCGCGACGACGCCCCGGACGCCGGCGAAGCATGGCGGTACTCCGCCGGACTGGCCTGATCCATGAGCTCCGGCACAACTCCGGTCGACGCGGGCGTTGACGCCCGCTGGCTCGCCCGCACCATCGAACTTGCGACCGAGAACGTCGCCAACGGCGGCGGACCGTTTGGCGCCCTCATCGTGCGCGACGGCGAGCTGGTCGCCGAGGGACAGAACCGCGTCACCGCGAACCTCGACCCGACCGCCCACGCCGAGGTCACGGCGATCCGCGCGGCGTGCCAGGTCGTCGGCGACTTCTCCCTTGCCGGTGCAACGCTCTACACCTCGTGCGAGCCGTGCCCGCTGTGCCTGTCGGCGGCTCTCTGGGCGCGCGTGGATCGCGTCGTTTTTGCCGCGGACCGGGATGACGCGGCCCGCGGTGGCTTCGATGACCGCGAGTTCTACGAACTGTTCGCCCGCGACCGGTCCACCTGGGACGTCAGCATCGAGTCGATCCGCCCGGACGACGCCGCTGCCCCGTTCGACGCCTGGCTGGCGACCTCGGGACGCACGGACTACTAGCCCCCCTGCTCGCGGAGGTGCGGTCAGAGGGCCGCGGCGACTTCGTTGTGCAGGTCGAGCAGCCCGTCGGTCCGCTCGCTCGGTCCGCGACCGAAGCCACACTCGGTGGCGATGCCGAAGTTCGGCACCACCCGGGAGGCGGTGGCGGCGCGACGCAGAGCGCCCTCGACGCCGTCCTCGTGATGGACCAGCCCGAGAAAAACCTCGGTGTTCTGCGGCCAGGCCACAGCTCCGAGGGGAGCGAAAAACGCGTCATCGTCGCGCTCAATCGGTACCGGCAGGTGCACGAACGAGATCACGCGGGGAGCCTCGACGAAGAGCCCCGTGAGTACCTCCGCGAGAGTTGACGCGTCCTCGGGCTCCACGAAGTGGGCTTCCTCGACGTCGCCATAACAGAGGTGATAGCCAACCTCGACATCACCGGGCACCGCGGCAGCCTGCCGCACGCCGCGCTCGATGACACCTTCGAGGATCCCCTCGTGGGTGTCGGCGAACCACGACGTGAGCTTGGTGCCCCAAATGACGGCTTCTTCCAGCATCCCGAATTCGAACGCGGTGTCCCACTGGATCGCGAGCTGGTCGTGCGGGATTGCGGCGAGAATTCGGTCGAGCTCGGAGAACAGCGCCTTCTCGTACTCGGGTTCCACCGCCGCCTGGCTTTCGCTCACGACGAAGCTCCCGATGACTCCCGCCGGTGTCGGCAATGACACCTGAAACCGTACGTGCGCAGGAATGATGCCGTCGGCCTTGAGCCGGGCAAAGTCGGCGTATGACGCGATTGCCGCGTCCGCGTACCCGAGGGATGGAAAGCGCAGCTCTGTCGCGTCGAAACCGGCAGCGAGCGCCATCGGACGTGCATCGAAGATCTCGCGGAACGGGATGCGTGTCTCCCCCACCCGCACAAGGCCGTCGACCTGATCGAAGCGGTTGCGCTGGAACTGGATCCAGTAGAAACGCTCGCCCACTTCACCGTCGGGAATGCGGGTCACGCGGGTGCCGAGATGCTCGCTCACGTGGCGGAAGGTGGAGTCCGCGTCGGGCAGGTTGATGCTGCCGACGAGGTGTGCGTGGGTGGGAGCTGTCGTTGGGGTTGTCATCATTAACTTCCTCGGTAGGTGGAGTACGCGAACGGGCTGAGCAGCAGGGGCACGTGATAGTGCGATGCGGCATCGGCCAGGGCGAAATCGATCGTGACGCGCGGGTAGAAGGACGGCTGTCCGAGCGCCGCAAAGTACGAGCCGGTGTCGAACACCAGCGTGTAGGTTCCCGCGGCGAGGGCGTCAGGTCCGAGTTCGGGGATGCGCCCGTCCGCGTTGGTCGCACCGGAGCCCAGCTCGAGCCCCGACGCATCCCGCAGCGACACGGCGACGCCGGAGGCCGGCTTGCCCAGCGCTGCGTCGAGAACGTGGGTGGTGACGTGGCTCATGCGCGCTCCGGGGGATCGGTGGGTACGGACGGGACGGTGGAGGCGAACGTCTTCTCGAGACGCAGCAGGGCGATGTCGCGCAGCTGTTCGCCCACAATTGCCAGTTCGGTCGCGTCATCCAACTGGATGCGGCGGCGCAGCTCGGCGAGGATCTCGGCGCGCGAGCGACCCGCGGCGCGGATGAGGAATACGCGGTCGAAGCGCTCCTCGTAGTCGGCGTTGCCACGCGCGAGGGATGCGGCGAGCTCGGCGTCGTCCGCGTCGGCGGACGCCTGCTCGCTGCGGCTGAAGGACTGCGCGGCACCCTCGCCGACGGGCTTGTCGCCGATGCGCGGGTGGTGGGCCATTGCCTCGTCAATCTCGGCCGGCGACAGCGGAGTCGCGGCGGCAGACGCCACGGCGAGCAGCTCATCGAGGGAGGAATACGGCGCGGCGGCGGCAACGTCGTCGACCCAGCGGGTGATGGACAGGGCGGCGGTGAGGGCCGCGCGGAGCTCTGCGGCGGGAAGGTCGATCATCGTGTGTATAACTGTACCCATGGCGGATATGCAGACTTCGGGAGCGCCGACGCACGGCGTAACGGGGATCGTGCTTGCCGCCGGCGCCGGATCCCGCATGGGCCGCGCCAAGGCGCTCCTCCACACTCCCGACGGTGAACCGTGGCTGTCACGCGCCGTATTCCTCCTGCGGAATGCGGGCTGCGACCGGGTCGTTGTGGTGCTGGGTGCGGACGCGGATGTCGCGGAGTCGCTGGTGCCCGCCGGCGCCGACGTCACCGTCGTGGTCGCCGACCGCTGGGTGGAGGGGATGTCGCACTCGCTGCGCGCGGGATTATCCGGAGCAACGGGCACGGCCGCGCTCATCGCCCTCGTGGACATGCCCGACCTTCCGCTCTCCGTCGTGCGGCGCATCCTGGACTCGCCCATCACCGATGACACCCTGCGGCAGGCGATGTTTCACGGGGCTCCGGGACATCCGGTGCTCGTCGGCCGCCGCCACTGGGAAGCGTTGGCGCTCGATATCGAGGGTGATCGCGGCGCCCGCCGCTTTCTCGCCGCGCACGGCGTGGACGAGGTGGAGTGCAGCGATCTCTACGACGGGCACGACATCGACACTCCCGCGCAACTGCCGCTGTAGTTGAACCTCGTGCCGGCGGATCAGGGGTAGAGGCCAGCCCGGAACGTGAAGGTCACCAACTGCGCGCGGTCCCGGGCGCCGACCTTGGTCATCGCCCGGATGGCGTGCGTCTTGACGGTGAACGGGGACACCGACATCTGGGCCGCGATCTCGTGGTTGTCCAGGCCGCTCGCGACGAGCACGATCACATCCCGCTCCCGCGGCGTGAGAGCGCTGAAGCGCTGGAGGAGTTCCTGGTCGATGGTGGGAGGTGGGCTGTCGGTCATGTGACCAATAAGGGCCGCCGTTGCCGCGGCGGAGAGCGCGCCGCCGCCGGCGACGACCTCGGCGATGCCGGCGACGAGCTCGGAGGGGCTCACAGTTTTGCTGAGGAAGCCGTTTGCCCCGGCGCGCAGGGCGGCGAGAACTATGTCGTCCTGGTCGAAGGTGGTGAGCACGATCACGCGCAGGGTCTCGGAGGGATACTCCCTGCGGATCCTCCGGGTGGCCTCCACCCCGTCAATCCCGGGCATCCGGATGTCCATGAGCACCACGTCGACGGGGTTGTCCCGCAAAAACGATGGCACCTGGAGTCCGTCGGAGACGTCCCCGACGACAACGAACGTCGGGTCGAGGAGCAGCATCGAGGCAATCCCGGCCCGCATGTCGTCCTGATCGTCCACGATCAAAATGTTCGTCATGCGAGTTGCGCTCCGATGGGGCTGAGTTCCGCGCTGACGCGGAACTGGCCGTCCGCGGTAACAATGGTCAGTCTTCCGCCGCACGACTCGACGCGTTCGCGCATCCCGACGAGCCCGAGCCCGCTGCCGGCGACCGCTCCCCGGAGGGCGTGCCCAATGCGGTTGCTGACGGTGACGTGAATCCTGCCGTCCGATTCGTGGATGTCGACGGTCGCGGCTCCCTCGCCGTGGCGGTACGCGTTGGTGAGCGCTTCCTGCACGATCCGGTACACGGTCACCCCAACACTCGGCTCGCCCTCCGGATCATCGAGGGAGATGGAGGCCGACACGTCCAGTCCGATGCTGCCGAACGACGCGATCAAGCCATCGAGACTGCCGAGTGACGGCGTGGGCCGCAGGGCATCGTCGTGGGGAATCGTGTCTCCCCGGCGCAGGAGCGACAGGATTCGCTGGGTCTCGGAGACGACATTGCGCGCGTTCGATCGCGCCGATTCGAGCGCCTGCCGGGACGACGTTGCCTGTTCCGGCAGGCCGATCTCGGCCACTCCCAGGTGCACGCTGAGCATGGCGACCTGGTGACCGACGACGTCGTGCAGGTCGCGGGCGATCCGGAGGCGTTCCTCCGTGACGCGGCGCTCGACTTCCATTTCCCGGGTCGCAACTGCGGTGCGTGCGCGCTCCTCGGAGACCAGCCAGTGATCGCGGGAGAGTCGCAGGGCGGCTCCCGTTGCTCCGCCGCCGATTGCCGTGAACAGCGCCGCGGCGGACACGAGGGATCCGCTGCCGAAGCCGTGCCCCATCCACAGTCCGGCGAAGAAGAACGCGGCGACGACCGCCGTGCCGGGCACGGGTGGCTTCCCCCGGAATGTGAACGAGAACAGCACGAGCACTGCCATCATCCACACCGACACCGGATCGTCTCCCAGTGCGGTCACTGCGAGGGACGCCGCGCTGGTGACGACGAGCCCCGCCCATGGCCTCCACCAGGACAGGGCGACGCCTCCGCCGGCCAGGAGCACGGCGAGAATCGTCGGGAGCTCCGATCCGATCGCGAGAGCGGTGATGATCTGAGCGGCAAAAATCAGGCCGGCCAGAACGTAGGCGCCGAGATGGAGAGCTGCGGGGCGGCGGATCCACAGGGGTACCCGGGGCCCGTCATCAACGGTGGCTGGTGTGCGCATGTTCCGATTCTGGTTCACCACTGGCGTCCCCGTGTACTTCGAACGAAGTAGACGGGGAGCGTCCCCGACACTTCGCGTCGGATCGGTGCCGGAATTACTTCAAACGAAGTACGTGACCCTCTCCGGCGACGCGAAGACTGCTCATCACGGCAGTCGCCGCGATCTCGATTCGTAAGGAAGACAATGTCCAGCACACCCACCTCCCTCTCCCCCACCAGCGTCGCGACATCGTTGCGAAAGCTCTACTTCTTCCGCTTCGGCTTCGCACTCGTCTGGGCGGCCGTGGTGTTCGCCATCGGGTCCAGCCTCAGCCCCATCACGGCCGTCGTGCTTGTGCTGTATCCGCTCTTCGACCTGGCGGCGGCAATCGTCGATGTCCGGGCCAGCCGGGCCGCCGGGTCCGTGCGGCTGCTGTACGTCAACATGGCCCTGAGCCTTCTGGCCGCCGTCGGTCTCGCGATCGCTGCGACCTCCGGTGCCCCCGCGGTGCTCCGGGTGTGGGGTGCGTGGGCGCTCACCGCCGGGCTTGTGCAGCTCATCGTCGGGATCCGCCGCCGCGCACTGGGCGGCCAGTGGATCATGATCATCTCCGGAGGACTCTCCGTGCTCGTGGGAGCCGCCTTCATCGGCATGGCCAGTGGCGCATCCGCATCCGTGACCTCGCTCGGCGGCTACGCCACCCTCGGCGGCGTCTTCTTCCTGATTTCCGCCCTGCGCCTGCGCCGCGCCGCGAAGGGTCTCTAACAATGAGCGACACCACCTTCGACGTCATCATCATCGGCGCCGGTCCCGTCGGCGAAAACGTTGCCGACCGTATCGTCCAGGGCGGACTCACCGCCGCCATCATTGAACGCGAACTCATTGGCGGCGAGTGCTCCTACTGGGCCTGCATGCCCACCAAGGCGCTGCTGCGGGATGCCGCGGCCCTGCGCGCAGCCCGCGCGCTGCCGGGAGCCAGCCACGCGATTACCGGCGAGCTCGACGTCGCCGCAGTCCTGCGCCGCCGCGATTCCTTCGCCTCCCACTGGAACGACGACGGCCAGGCCGAGTGGCTGCGTGGCGCCGGAATCTCCCTGTTCCGCGGCGAAGGCCGAATCGCCTCCGCCCGCAGGGTCTCGGTCACCGCCCCCGACGGCACGACGAGGGAACTCACGGCGCGTCACGCGGTGGTCATCAGCACCGGAAGCAGCGCCCGCGTGCCCTCGATCACGGGACTGGCCGAGACCATCCCGTGGACCAGCCGGCAGGCGGCATCCGCTGCCACGATCCCCGGGCGGTTGGCCATCATCGGTGGCGGCGTTGTTGCCACCGAAATGGCCACGGCCTTCACCGCCCTCGGAAGTACCGTCACCATCATCGCCCGCAATGGGCTGCTGCCCGCCGTTGAGCCCTTCGCGAGCGGCCTCGTTGCCGCGTCGTTGGAAGCGCACGGCGTCACGCTGCGCCTGGACACCGAGCCGGAGAGCGTCCATCGGGACCAGGGCGGAGACGTCCACATCGATCTCGCTGACGGGACCACGGTGGTGGCCGACGAGGTTCTCGTTGCCACGGGCCGCACCCCGAACACCGGCGCCGTCGGTATCGAAAATGTCGGCCTGACGCCGGGAGACTGGCTCACCGTCGACGACGCCCTGCGCGTTGTGCAGCACAGCGGCGAGCCCGTAGCCGGCGAATGGCTCTATGCCGCGGGAGATGTGAACCGTCGCGTTCTCCTCACGCATCAGGGCAAGTACCAGGCGCGCATGCTGGGTGACAGCATCGTTGCCCGCGCGAAGGGCACCCCGATCGATGACAGCGCGTGGGGGCGCCACGCGTTCACCGCGGACGAGCGTTCCGTGCCCCAGGTGATCTTCGGAGACCCGGAGATCGCCACGGTCGGATACACCGTCGCCGAGGCCACTGCACGGGGGCTGCGCATCCGCGCCGTCGAGTACGACCTCGCGGCTGTCGCCGGGGCGTCGCTGCACGCCGACGGATACACCGGTCGCGCACTCATGGTCGTGGACGAAGACCGGAAGGTCATCGTCGGCTTCACGATCGCGGGGCCGGACGTCGCCGAATTGCTGCACGCCGCGACCATCGCCATCGCCGCAGAAGTTCCGCTCGACCGACTCTGGCACGCCATTCCCGCCTACCCGACGGTGAGCGAGGTCTGGCTCCGACTCCTGGAAACCTACGGCCGCGAGGCCTGACGTTCGTTCGCTCCTTCCGCTCCACCCACCAGTTACCACCCACACAGAAAGTTGCACAGAACAATGACTACGAAGATCACCATCATCTACGACAACCCGACCGACACCGATGCGTTCGAGAAGGGCTTCGTCGACTCGAAGCAGCTGGACCTCGCCCGCGCACTTCCCGGCCTCCAGCGGCTCGAATCCTCCAAGGTCTGGCCCAAGGAAGACGGCTCCCCCACTCCCGCGCACCGTCTCGTCGACCTGTACTTCGCGGACTATGACGCCGCGTCGGCCGCGGTTGCTACCCCGGCCGCCGGCGAGCTGTTCCCCACCATCTTCGGCATCGCCACCGGAGGAGTGCGCATCGTCTTCGCCGACGTCGAAGAGTCCTAACCCCGACGGGGCCGGTCGCGCTCAGGGCTGCAGGAGAATCTTGCCCCGGGCGTGACCGGCCTCGATCTCGGCGTGCGCGGCCGCGGCGTCGGCCAGCGGGAAGGTGCTGCTGATGTGGCTGACGAGACTGCCGCGTGCGGCGAGATCGGCGAGCGTCTGCAACGCCACCCGGTTCCGGGTCACCGACGGCACCTCGACCCGAACGCCGGTCCGCGCGGCGAGCGCCCGGTCGTCGTCGGTGACCGTCTCGGAGATGTCGATCACGACGCCGCCGGGTCGGGTCACGGCGATACCGGTCCCCGCCGTGGTGTCGCTGGCGTTGAAGACGACGTCAAACGGACGGTCGGCGAAGAGGGTGACCAGATCATCGCTCCGATAGTCGACTGTCACGTCGGCACCCAGGCTGCGCAGCCAGTCCAGCTTGCCGGCGCTCGCCACCGCCGTGACGGTGGCGCCGAGGTGGTGGGCGATCTGCACCGCGAGGTGCCCGGTGCCTCCCCCGGCTCCCATGATCGCGATCCGCTGGGTCGCCTGCAGCTCTGCGAGGTCGACCAGGTTCTCCCAGACGGTGAGTCCCGCAAGCGGCAGGGCCGCGGCCTGTTCGTCGGACACCGCGTCCGGGGTGTGCACCAGGTCCGTGGCATCCGCCACCACATGTTCCGCATACGCTCGTCCCGGCTGCGGGAACCGGGACATGCCGAAGGCACGATCGCCGATCGCGAAGTCGGTCACCTCGGACCCGACAGCGTTCACGGTGCCGGCGAGATCCCAGCCGACGGTCACGGGGAAGCCGTCGAACAGTCCGGCGACGGCACCGCCCTTGCGGGTCTTGATGTCGACGGGATTCACGCCCGCGTACGCCACCCGGATGAGCACCTCTCCCGGCGCAAGCTCGTCAGAGGGAGGCACGGCCACCTCTGCAACCTCGAGCACTGATGGGGATCCGAACGATCTCTGGACGATGACACGGCTCATGCCGGGGCTCCTTCTCTCGCGTCAACCACACCGGACTTACCGGCCTTGTCCACCCTGCCGCGACTAGTTACTATTCACAACTAGGTACTTTTTTGTAACTAAGGAGACGCACGATGGCTGTTCTACGTCAGGATCCACAGACGGTGACGGTGTTCGACGTCTACGCCCCCACCTGCCCGTCAAGGTCGCTCCTCGATCTCGTCACCAGCCGATGGGCCGTGCTCATCATCGGGGCGCTCGAAGACGGGCCCCAGCGGTTCGGATCGCTCCGTCGACGGCTGGAAGGAATCAGCCAGAAGGTCCTGACCGACAAGCTCAGGGACCTCGAGGGCCAGGGACTGATCACCAGGAGTGTCATCGACAGGCCGCTGGCCGTCAGCTACGAACTCACGCCCGTCGGAATCACGCTGACGGCACCGCTCGCGCAACTCCGTGCCTGGTCACAGTCCCACTGCGACGCCGCCTGACCGGGACGCGCGAACGGTAACCGGCGGCGGTGTCGAGGGCTCGGGGCATCCGCGCGTAGCAGCGACATCTCCGGGCATCTAGGTCTTTCCGACGGCGGGGTGCCCGCTTAACATCCCCTCATGACACACCCGAAGTCATCTCCCTTTGTCGCGCCCCGCGCAGCACCGCCTCCCGTCACCACGGCCGCCGATCCGCCGTCCGGCGCTCCCAGTTCCCGCCGCGGGGACATCCAGACGCTCCGCGCGATCGCCGTGCTGCTGGTCATCTCCGATCACCTCATCCGGCGCCCGAGCGGCGGATTCATCGGGGTTGATGTCTTCTTTGTCATCAGCGGGTTCCTCATCACGGGTCTCCTCCTGCGGGAGCACGAGCGCACCGGTCGCATCTCGTTCCGCCGGTTTTACCTGCGGCGGGTGAAGCGTCTGCTGCCCGCCGCCGTCACCGTCACGGTGGTCACCGTCGCCGCATCGTTCGCGATTTTCTCGCTCGTGCGCAGCACGCAGATCCTCGTCGATGCGGCCTGGGTGTCGTTGTTCGCCGCGAACTGGCGCTTCGTCTCCCTCGGCACCGATTACCTGCACGCCACCGACAGCACGTCACCCCTGCAGCACTACTGGTCGCTCGCGGTGGAGGAACAGTTCTACTTCCTGTGGCCGGTGCTCATGGTCGCGGCGTTCGCCTTCGCCCGGTGGCGGCTGCGTCGCCCGGACGGCACTGCAGTCTCCTCCCGTCGCGCGCCCCTTGCGGTGCTGTCCCTCGTCACCGCGGGATCCCTCGCGTGGTCGCTGTGGGAGAGCGCCGCCCATCCCACCTCCGCGTACTTCTCGACCGGGTCCCGCATCTGGGAACTGGGCGTCGGCGCCCTGCTGGCCTTCGCAGCCCCCTCCCTGCGGCGCCTGCCCGACGCGGTGCGGACATGGTTTGCCTGGGCGGGAATCGCCGGCATCGTGGCATCCGCTCTCCTCATCGACACGACGACCCGCATGCCCGCTCCCGGCGCGGTTGCTCCCGTGCTTTTCACCGCGGTGGTCATCGCGGCGGGAACCGGCACGAACCGCCGCCAGCTCTTTCCCCTGAACAATCCGGTCGGCGTGTACATCGGGACCATCTCGTACTCCCTCTACCTCTGGCATTTGCCGGTGATCGTCGTGATGGGCGCGCTCTTCCCGGACCTCGGCCGCCGCTACGAACTGCTGTCGCTCGCGCTCATCGCCGTGCTCTCGGTGCTCTCGTATCACTGGATCGAGACGCCCCTGCGCACCCGCTCGTGGCGATTCGGGATGCCCCGGGCCGCCGCATCCCGCCCGAGACGGCCCCTGCTGCGTCCGGCCGCGCTGCTCGCGCTGGTCGCCGCGGTCGTGGGTATCGGTTTCGTGACGGCGGCGGCACGCGTTCCCGCCCGCGTCGAGACGATGGATATCTCCGCCCTCACGACACCGGTCGCCGCGGCGGGCTTTCCCGCCGCCCCCACGGCCCTGGAGTTCGCGCGCGCCGATGCCGTCACCGCGGCGCTCGCGGCGACCGCCTGGCCGACGCTGTCGCCCGACATCACCCGCCTCGGCCTCGCCAGCCGCGCGCCCGAGTGGATGACCGACGACTGCCTCCAGCTCGACCCGGTCGCGACACAAACCCCCGAGAAAGACGCGCAGCGGTGCGTGTACGGCACCCCCGACGCGCCCCACACGATTGCCGTGATCGGTGATTCCGTCGCCATCAGCTGGGTGCAGGCGATTCGCGCCGCCGCGGGAACGAACTGGCGCATCGAGGTCTACACGATGGCCCAGTGCCCCGCTGTGGACCTCACCGTGAACTTCATCGGCGGCGCCGCACACCCGCAGTGCGACAGCTTCCGCCGGTGGGCGCTCGCCCGCGTAGCGACCGAGCGGCCCGAACGGGTCGTGCTCAGCTCGACCCCGAACAGCCTCGCTGAGCTGGCGGACGGCGCAACGGGAGCCGCCGCCCTGGGCGAATGGCGGGCCGGCACCGACAGGACCCTCGCGGCGCTTTCCGGAATGGATGTCACGGTGCTCGACCCTCCCGCGGAGGGCGCGTCACTCGCCACCTGCGCACGACGCTGGAGTGTTCCCGCCGATTGCGTGGGCACCCCGTCCGCCGCCTTCGTCGAGGCGGGCAGGATCACCCGGGAGGTGGCACGCCAACACCCGGGAGTCACGGTACCGGCCACCATCTCGTGGTTCTGCAGTGCGGAGGGACGCTGCCCCGCGTTCGTCGGCACGACCCCGGTGACCGCAGACGGGCTGCACCTGTCGGCGGCCGAGTCGCGGGAGCTTGCGCCCCTCGTGGGCGAAGCCCTGCGGCTCTAACCGCACGTCCTCGGGCATCACCCGGTCAGGACAGCGACTCGAGTTCGTCCAGTGCGGCATAGGTGTTGCCGATGGTGGCGATGCGCTCGCGTCCGTCCCGGAGGCGGCAGCCGAGTACCGCGGCGGCGAGAACGCTCACCAGGCTGGAGGCGGCGGCGTAGCTGTCGAACGCGGAGACGCTGTCCACCGGGCATTCGAGGAGAAACTCGACGCCGGCGGCGTGGCGGCGGCCCGTGGCATCCGTCAGCAAAATGGTCCGGGCACCGGTGGCCGCGACCGCCGCTACGACGCGGGCGAAGGATTCGGGGCGACGGCGGAAGCCGACAAGCACCACGAGGTCATCCGGGCCGAGGGACGCGAGTTCTTCGCCCACCGACTGGCCCGGCAGCGGGGCGAGCTCGACGGCGTCGCGGGCCTGCGCGAGCTGTTGGCGCAGGTGCAGGGCCACCGGATAGCTGTTGCGGAACCCGATGACGAGCACGCGACGGGCTGCGGCGATCGCCTCGGCTGCGGCCGGGGTTCCCGGTTGGGAAACGGCGGCGCGCAGGTTGGCGAGCTCCCGTTCGACATGCGCGCCGAGGGGTGCCGCCGTGTCGCTGGCGACGGGGTTGCCCGCCGCGCGCAGGGCTCGCACGTGGTCGCGCAGACTCTCGGCGCCGTCGAATCCGAGTCGGCGATAGAGGCGACTGATCGTGGCCTTCGACACTCCGCTGAGGCGGGCGACCTCGGTGAGGTTATAGATGGCGAGATCGGCGAGGTGGTCGCGCATGAAGTCGGCCGCCCGCTTCTCCTGCGGGGAGAGGTCGGCAAACGCGTCGTCCAGTCGCTGGGCGAGCGCCGGCCCGGTGGTCATCGGGACGTCGCTACCGAGAGCACGGCGGCCTCGAACGCGTCCAGGGCGGCCGCGACATCCGCTTTCTTCACTGCCTCATCCGGGTGGTGGCTGATTCCTCCGCGGCAACGCAGGAACAGCATCGCTATCGGGGCGATGTTCACGACGGCCATTCCGTCGTGGCCAGCCCGGCTCCAGAATGCGAGCGGCTCGGTGTCGCCGGTGGCGGCGATGCCCGCGGCGATGGCGTCCTTCAGCGCGGGGTCGCACATGACGGCGTCGGCACGGTAGATCTCGGTGGCATCGAACCCGAGGCCGCGGCGGGCACACATTTCCTCGGCGGCCTTCGTGAACAGTCGCAGGCACTCGTCGCGGTCGTCGTCGAACTCCCCGCGCAGGTCGAGGCTGAATTCGACGCGGCCGGGAATCACGTTGATGCCGCCGGGGAACGCCTGCAGGCGTCCGACGGTCCCGATTACTCCGTATTGCTTCGAGAGGCGTTCGACCTCGATGACCAGCTCGCTCGCACCGACGAGGGCGTCCTTGCGGCGGTCGAACGGGGTGCCGCCCGCGTGGCCTGCCTTGCCGGTGATGGTGACCGCGAAGCGCCGTGCGCCGGCGATCGATGTGACGACGGCGAGGCGGCGGTCGGCGTCCTCGAGAATCGGTCCCTGTTCGATGTGCGTCTCGAGGTACCCGATGAGACTGCCCGGGCGACGGAAGGCGCCGTGGACGCGGGCGGGATCGAGGCCGAAGTCCTGGAACGCCTCGGCCAGGGTGATGCCGTCCTTGTCGGTGAGCTTCCACCAGTCGTCGTCCCAGGTGCCGGAGAGCGCACGGCTGCCGAGCAGGGCGTTGCCGAAGCGGGTGCCCTCCTCGTCGCTGAACGCGACGACTTCGAGGGCGAACGGCAGCTCGACGCCACTGAGCCGAATCCGTTCGACGACCTGGATCGCCAGAAGCACCCCGAGCATCCCGTCGTAGCGGCCGGCGTCCGGGACGGTGTCGATGTGGGACCCGAGCAACAGGGCGGGAAGGCCCGGTTCGCGGCCCTCCAACCGACCGCACTGGTTGCCCGCGGCGTCCTGCCATGTCGTGAGACCGGCCTCGGTCATCCAGCGGGCAACGAGGTCGTTTGCCTCGCGGTGCTGTGGCGACAGGTGCACGCGCTCGAGGTAGTCGGGGTGGCTGGAGATGCCCGCGAGGTCGTTGCAGCGGTCGAGGATCAGTTCGGCGTCGGTCAGGTCGCCCGCGACATAGCGGCTCATGCTGCCACGACTTCCGAGTCGTAGTAGTCGAGGGCCGCGCCGGCGCCGCTGCCGGCGGTGACTCCGACTCCCCCGCGGCGCAGCACCTGCTCGAGGGCGGCGAGCGTGAGCAGGACGGTGTCGCGGCGGGCGTTGTAGCCCATCGTGCCGATCCGCCAGACGCGGCCGTGCAGCGGACCGAAGGACGTGCCGATCTCGATGCCGTAGTCGGTGAGCATGGCGGAGCGCGCGGCGTCGCCGTTGATGCCGTCGGGGATCTCAACGCCGACGACGTTGTTCATCTTGACGCTCTGGTCACCGAACAGGGTGAGGCCAAGGGCACGAAGGCCGGTGGCCATCGCCGTTCCGTGCAGTCGGTGACGCTCGACGGCCTCGGGAATGCCCTCCTCGATGAGCAGCCGCGCGCACTCGCGTGCCCCATAGAGCATGGTGGTCGCCTCGGTGTGGTGGTTCAGGCGCTTGGGTCCCCAGTAGTCGAGGATCATCGCCAGGTCGAAGTAGTTGGATGCGATGGGACGGGCGGAGACCTCGTCGCCGTCGGCGCGGATGCCCGCCTCGATGCTCTTGCGGGAGTTGATGACATCCACTGCCTTCGCGGACAGGCTGATGGGCGCGCTGCCCGACGGACCACCGAGGCACTTCTGGAGTCCCGCGGTGGCGACGTCGATGCCCCAGGCATCGAGTTCGAATTCGTTGCCGCCCAGGGAGGCCGTGACATCCGTATACAGAAGAACGCCGTTGGCGGCGCAGATGGCGCCGATCTCGTCGAGGGGCTGGGCGAGAGTCGTGGAGGTGTCGCCATGCACGATCGCGAGGATCTTGGGGCGAACGCTCTCGATCGCCGACTCGATCTCGGACGGGGTGAACACCGTTCCCCATTCCCGCTCGATGACGTGGACCTCGGCGCCGCAGCGCTCGGCGATCTCGCGCAACAGGTGTCCGAACCGGCCAAACACGGGCACCAGCACGCGGTCGCCCGGCTCGATGAGAGAGACAAGTGCGGCCTCAATGCCGGCGCGACTGGTGCCGTCGACCAGCAGGGTCGCGTCGTTGGTCGTGCGGAAGACGCCGCGGTAGAGCTCCATGGTCTCGTTCATGTAGGCCGTCATTGCCGGGTCGTACTGTCCGACCAGCTGGGCAGACATGGCGCGGAGCACGCGGGGGTCGGCGTTGATCGGCCCGGGTCCCATCAGCAGACGCTGCGGCGGGTTGATCGGAAGCGGCAGGGCGGAAGTCATGGACGAACCTTTCGGAGCGTGAATCATTTGTTTCTTCACTTCCAGACTAAGGAACGAATGTTTCATGCACGTTTCATCGGGATCCTCATTAGATACATTGGTGGGATGAGCGCACCTCACCGCCCCGAGGAGGCGCGCGCGATTCTGTTCCAGGTCTGGGCGTGGCTGATGTTGGCGGTCAGCCTGTATCTGCTGGCACTCGGGGCATTCGAGCTGGGTGACGAGCACGACGCCGGCGGCGTTGAGCTGGTGATTGCTGGCGGACTCCTGGTGGCCGCCGCGGTCATGTGCTTCCGGGTCTCCGTGGCCGTCATTCGCGGCGAGCGCTACGGCACACCGCACAACTGACGCCCGCGTGGCCACGGAGCCTGGTGGCTCCGGTCGTCGCGAGTAGCCTGTCACCGTGACATCCACCCGCCTGCGCCGCGTCGCGGTTCTGGTGCTGGACGGCGCGAAGCCGCTCGATGTGGGGATTCCCGCGCAGGTCTTCACGACCCGGGCCACCATGCCCTACGAGGTGCGGGTGTGCGGCGCGACTCCCGGGCTCGTCGCGGGCGGTGATGGGCTCTCGTATCACGTCGCGCACGGGCTCGAGACGCTCGAGTGGGCGGACATCGTCTTCATCCCGGGTTACCGGTTTCCCGACCGGGATGACCCCGTGCCGGCGGTCGTGGAGGCACTGGTGTCCGCGCACGCCCGGGGCGCGCGGCTCGCCGCCATCTCCACGGGTGCCTTTGCCCTCGCGGCGACGGGGCTGCTCGACGGCAAGCGGGCCACCACACACTGGCACTACACGAGGGCGCTTGCCGCGAGGCATCCGCTCGTCCACGTTGATGAAAACGTGTTGTTCGTCGACGAGGGCAGCGTTCTCACCTCTGCCGGAGCCGCGTCCGGCATCGACCTGTGTCTGCACATCCTGCGGGGCGATCTCGGCATTGCCGCCTCTAATCACGCGGCCCGCCGGCTCGTGGCTGCGCCATACCGCAGCGGTGGACAGGCGCAGTACGTGCTGCGGGACGTGCCCGAGCCCCTCGGTGAGCGCTTCGCCGCCACCCGCGAGTGGGCGCTCCATCGACTCGGAGACCCCCTGACGCTCGCCTCCCTCGCGCGTCACGCCGCGGTGTCGCCGCGCACCTTCTCCCGCCGCTTCGTCGAAGACACGGGCTACACCCCCATGCAGTGGGTGATGCGAGCCCGAATCGACCGCGCCCGCGAACTGCTCGAGGGCTCCGCCCACAGCATCGAACAGATCGCCTCCGACGTGGGCCTTGGCACCGGCACGAACCTGCGACTGCACTTTCAGCACATCCTCGGCACCACTCCGAGCGAGTATCGCAGCACCTTCACGCCGGGCGATTAGCGGCCCAGCGCCCGTGGCGCGATACTTTCGAACCATGGCGCTCACGCCACTGTTGCGGGTGGATGACCCGGACGAAGCTAGGGGGGAATCGAAAGGAATTTCCCTCATGACCCGTATTGCCATCAACGGATTCGGCCGCATCGGACGCAACGTGCTGCGCGCGATGCTGGAACGCGACAGCGACCTCGAGGTCGTCGCCATCAACGACCTCACCGAACCCGCAGCTCTCGCCCGACTGCTCGCCTTCGACACCACGGCGGGACGGCTGGGACGCCCGGTGTCCGTCGAGGGCAACAGCCTCGTGGTGGACGGCCACAGCATCACCGTGCTCGCCGAGAAGGACCCGGCGCAGTTGCCGTGGGCCGAGCTGGGTATCGACATCGTGCTGGAGTCCACGGGCCGCTTCACTTCGGCCGAGGCATCCCGCGTTCACCTCACCGCCGGCGCGAAGCGTGTGTTGGTGAGCGCTCCCTCCGACGGCGCAGACGTCACGCTCGCCTTCGGCGTCAACACCGACGCGTACGACCCTGCCATCCACACGATCATCTCGAACGCATCCTGCACCACCAATGCGCTGGCCCCGCTGGCGTCGGTGCTCGACGACCTTGCCGGCATCGAGCACGGCTTCATGACGACCGTTCACGCCTACACGCAGGAACAGAACCTCCAGGACGGCCCGCACCGCGATGCCCGTCGCGCCCGGGCGGCCGCGGAGAACATCGTGCCCACCACCACGGGCGCGGCGAAAGCAATCAGCCTGGTGCTGCCGAAGCTCGAGGGCAAGCTGTCGGGCGACTCGATTCGGGTACCGATCCCCGTGGGTTCCATCGTGGAACTCAACACCACCGTCTCCCGCGACGTGACCCGCGAGGATGTGCTGGCCGCCTACCGGGCAGCGGGGAACGGCGCGCTCACGGGAATCCTCGAGTACTCGGAGGACGCGCTCGTGTCGTCCGACATCACCGGAAATCCGGCGTCGGCAATCTTCGACTCCGCGCTGACCCGTGTCGACGGTCGGCACGTCAAGGTCGTCGCCTGGTACGACAACGAGTGGGGCTTCTCCAACCGGGTGGTCGACACGCTCGAGCTGTTGGCCGCGAGCTAGCCGATAGCTGTGCCGGTCGGCGCGTTGTTACGCGTCGGCCGGAACCCGCACTTTCAGGGCACCGGGGTCGATCCGGGCGTTGAACGCGACCGCCTGGCCGAAACCGTCGCCGTCCAGCTCGATCTCCTCGGGGCGTGACAGCCGGGCGACGAACTTCGTGCCCGTTTGGTAGTGCAGGTCGCGGTCGTTCTTGTGCTCGCCGGCCAGGGCGCGGCCGGTCTTGGTGCGGCGCACGATTCCGTTGAGCCAGGCGACCTTTGCCCAGATGCGGATCCATCCCAGCACTCCGCCGGGGCGCATCAGCAGCAGGTCGAACAGCCCATCGTCGACGACCGCTTCCGGCAGCAGCAGAATGTTTGCCGGCAGGGAGCCGCAGTTTCCGAGAATCAGGGTGTGGACCGTCGCGCGCTTCGCGGGCTCGTCGTTGAGGCGGAAGCGCAGGTGCAGTTCGTCGGGGTCCCGCAGCGACTTGGTGATGGCGCCGACGTAGGCCGCCCACCCGGCCTTCGCCTTGAGGTCGTCATCGGTGTTCTTGATCATTTTCGCGTCGATACCCATGCCCGCCATGACCACGAATACGTGACGGCTGCGTGACGTATCGGCGCGCTCGATGTCGATGACGCCGAGGTCGATGGCCCGGTCCACACCAGTAAAAGCGGACCTCACCGACGCCTCCATGTCGTTGAGGGTCAGCTTGAGGTTGCGCGCCAGCAGGTTGCCCGTACCGGACGGCAGCAGGGCAACGGGCACATCGCTGCCTCGCAGTGCTTCCGCGACCGCACGCACGGTTCCGTCTCCGCCGGCTGCAATAACGAGGTCGGCTCCCTGATCGATCGCCTGCCGGGTTACGCCCTGTCCGACATCGTCGACGGATGTCTCGAGCCAGAGGCTCTCGCCCCACCCGGCGTCCGACGCGGCAGAGTTGACGGCCGCGCGCGGTGCCTCGATGTCGACCTTGATCGGGTTGTAGATGACGGCCGCGGTCTTGAGCGAGGGATCAGGCATGCCGTAAGCCTAGAAGGGCAGTCAACCCCGCCAAAAACGGGTCGCAAGGGTTGACATCACCTGTCGTCCATGCCGCACGTCTGTGCTTGTGCGGCGCGGGCGTGTGTGCGCCCGCGGTGACTACCCCAGCAGCGACAGCCTCTTCACGATGCGATCCACGGCGTTCCGCGGGCCGACGATGCTGACGGCGTAATAATCGATGGCGTCCCCCGATGACTCGGCGACGGCGGCGCGGTACTCATCGTAGACGCGGGTCTGCTGCGCGGCCGCGGGCATGTCGACGACGAAGGTCTCGGGGTGCGCGTCTGCCTTGGCACGGATGACCCGGAGCGAGTCGACGTCCGCCTCGAGCACGGAGCATCCGGCCCACGGGAGACCAGGGTGGTCGCTCCCGTCCAGGTCGACGACTCCCTCGCCGAGCAGTCCGGCGATGTGCTGCGACGTGGCCGCCGAGACACAGCTGGCCGCGTTCACCGCCAGTCCCGGGCTCAGCGAGTCGTTGACCACGATGACCCACTTCAGGCGGGCGGCGCGCGTGGGCGCGCTCGTGTCGATCTCGTCCGGCGCGAATCCAACCTCGGTCGTCATGTCTCTCCTGCGTTCGATAATCCGGTAACCGAGAGCAACCCTAGTTTCTGATTCGGACTAGCCACAGCAAGTCCGTATTTAGTCCGGCACGGCAGCTATTCTGGCGCACATGGACGAATTAGATCAGGCGATCCTGCGGGAATTGCAGTCAGATGCCCGGATGACCAACCGCGACGTGGCCGCCGCCGTCGGCGTCTCCCCCACCACCGCACTCGACCGAACCAGGTCCCTGCGCGCCCGGGGCATCATCCGCGGCACGGTCCTTGATGTCGACCTGCCCTCGATCGGGCGCCCGGTGCAGGCGCTCGTCGCCGTGCGGATCCGCCCGCCGTCCCGCGCCGTCATCGAGGCATTCCGGGATTGGGCAGCATCCCGTCCGCAGACCCTTGGCGTCTTCGTCACCACCGGCAACGAGGACTTCATCATTCACCTCGCCGTCGCCGACAACGACAGCCTGTACGGGTTCGTCATCGACGAGTTGACGCAGCGATCCGAGGTCGCGGATGTGCGGACATCCGTCGTCTACGAACACATCCGCAACCCGCGCATCGAGCCACTGCCCGCACGCAAACGCTAGCGAGGGCCAGTCAGGTCAGGCCAGCGCCGCCGCGAAGTCCTCGCCGATCTGGATGAGCGACAGGTCCGTGAACCGCGGACCCACGAGGCAGAGCCCGACCGGCGCGGTGTCGGTCGTGGCGGTCGCCACCGTCATCACCGGCACCGACAGGGCGGGTTTGCGCGAGATCCCGGCGATGCAGGTCAGCCGCATCGTTCCGGCGCGCACCGTCTCGATCTCCGCGGAATCGGCTGTCGCCGAGGGAGCAGCGGATGTCGCGGACGGCAGCAACAGGATCCGGTCGTCCAGCTCGGCCCCGATGCGCGCCTCCGCCACCATGGCGGCGCTCCGGGCAAGGGCAGTGGTCTCCCCACTGATCTCCGCGGCGATGCGGAAGCGGGCCGCGACGTCATCGCCGAGGGACCCGGGGTGCGCGGTGATCCAGTCACCGTGAACTCCCCACGCCTCCGACGCCTGCACAACGCGATACGTCTCGAACAGCTTGTCGATGTCACCGAGATCGACCTCGACCAGGTCATCAACGAGACCGGCGGCCGAGAGCTCCGCGATCGCGGCGGCAAAACTCGTCCGCACCTCGTCGGTGAGCAGCGCGGTCAGCGCCGGAGCGACGGCAAACCTGCGTTCCGCAGACTTCTGACGCGCGGGGGGAAGGCTCGCGGTGGCGGCGAGACGCAGCGTCGCGGCATCCCGGGTCATCCATCCCACCGTGTCGAAGGAGGGCGCGAGTGGCAGCACCCCACCGACGCTGACGGCATCGTGCGTCGTGCGCAGACCCCAGAGGCCTTGGTACGACGCCGGCACGCGGATCGAGCCGCCCGTGTCGGTGCCGAGGCCGATGGTCGCCTGGCCCATGGCCACCGCGCTGGCCGGTCCGCTGGAGGACCCGCCCGAGATCGCTCCGGGCACGGCCGGGTTGGGAGGCGTTCCGTAGTGCGGGTTGCGGCCGGCGATGCTGTAGGCGAATTCGTCGGTCTGCGCGATGCCCTGCACGTCGGCGCCGGCGTTCAGCAGCGCGGCAACGGCGGGAGCGTGGGATGTCGCGGGCTCGGCACCATCGAGGAAGGCGGGAACTCCCCCGCCCACGGCGTAGCGGGCCACCGCGAACAGGTCCTTCACGGCGACGCGCTGGCCCATCAACGGACCCTCGCCGGCGCCGGTCACCAGCGGCGAACCGACAACGCGCCAGGTGGACGGTGGGATCGCGGGGGCCGGGAGGTGCACGTGAGCGGCCTCGACCTTCCACTCGCGGGCGCCGTCGATGGAGGTCTGCGCGCGCCAAAGCTGGGTCTGCTGGCCCCGACCGCCGGTCAGCGGTGCCGTCACGGCGACGATGAGGGCGGCGTCGTGCCCGACCGGGCGCACCTCGACCCGGAGGATGGCGCGCTGCGGTGATCCACCCCGTCCCTTGCGGAACCCGCTGATCGCGTCGTGACCGATGAGGAGCCCGCCGGCGTCGCCGCGCAGCGTGTCCTCGCCGGGAGCGAACAGGCGGTCGAGGGCGACAAGATCGTCGCCCATCAGGGCGGTCTCGTACTCCCAGAAAGCGTCGATCAGGCCGGCGGGCGCCTCAACGCCCGCGGGAAGGTGCGGGGCGGGGCGATCCTCGATGTGTGCCGAATCAGCCACGGAAATCCTCCACTCGGATGCGGGCGTGAACGCCCTTGACCAGGTCGACGACCTGCGAAATGTTGAAGTCTGTCGCGGCGCTGAGGTACGCGTACGCGTGCTCGGGATCCATGCCGAAGCGGGCCTGCAGCAGTGCGATCGCCGCGCGCACGCAGTTCTGCACGGCCTCGTCGAGGTCCGGGCTCATGCCGGTCGGGATCAGGTAGTCGGTGGTCTCCGCGAGCGGCCCCACCAGCGCCCCGAATTCGTGCAGCGCGGTGGCCGCGGGAATCACGTCGAAGCGCAGCGTCACCCGCAGGGACGCCTCCATCGCCGTCAGCGCGACCTCGCCGTCACCCTGCGCGAAGTGCGGGTCTCCGACATACGCGAGCGCACCCGGCACCTGCACGGGAAGGTACAGGCTGGCACCCACGGTCAGCAGGTTGATGTCGATGTTGCCTCCGTGCGCGCCGGGCGGGACGGAGTGCGGTCGCACGTCGCCGGCGACCGCGACGCCCATGATGCCGAGGAACGGCGCCAACGGGAAGGTGACGGTGTGGGCACCGCCGAGAACGCGCGGCATCGTGCCCACGTCGACCCCGTCACGCTCCTCGACCGCGGCGAAGACACTGACGTTGCCCTCGCCCCGCGGGAACTCGCCGGGAAGTGCTCCGCGCCCGTGGCGGTTGGAAATCACGCCGTACGGCACGCGCGGAAGTGTCTCCAGCACGGTGATCTTCAGCAGGTCGCCGGGCTCGGCGCCGCGCACGGCGATCGGTCCGGTGATGACGTGCGGCCCATCGGTCGTGGTGTCGCGCGGGTAATCCGAGGTTGCGAGCGCCGAGGCATCCACCAGCACACTGTCGGCGTCGACGCCGTACTTCGCGAAGAACGCGAGTGGGTTACGTCCCTGGTCTTCGACGATGCCCTCGTGGCTGATGGTGTCGATTGTCACTTCGGTGCCGGAATCCACGGTCAGCACCGGCACATCGGCGGCGCAGGGAAGGCGGCCCCACAGAATGGATGCCTCGTCCGCGGGTACATAGTGCTGCGACCGAATCGGACCGCTGCCGGGCTGAAGAATGCTGTGCGTGCTCACCTGAGAACCCTAGCGACCCGGTGTTACGCGAAACTGCACCGAGCCGCCGCCCAGCGCGCCCACGGATAATGGACACCATGCCCGAATGGACTGAGCACGTCATGTGGTGGCACGTCTATCCCCTCGGATTCGTGGGGGCCGACACCACCGGCCAGGACCGCACCCCGACCCACCGCCTCGCCGGCCTCGAGGGGTGGCTCGATTACCTGCTGCGACTCGGTGTCAACGGCCTCGCCCTCGGTCCCATCTTCGAGTCGGGTACGCACGGATACGACACCACCGACTACTTCCGCATCGACGCGCGGCTGGGCGACACCACGGACTTCGAGCACCTGATCGCCGAGGCTCACGCCCGGGGCATCCGCGTGCTGCTCGACGGCGTCTTCAACCATGTCGGACGCGACTTCGCTCCGCTGCGGGCAGCGCTCGCGGACGCCGACGCACCCGACAATGCCCTCTTTGTTCGGGATGCCTCGGGGCGGCTCGCCAACTTCGAGGGGCACGACGCCCTCGTGGCCCTCAACCACGACAACCCTGCGGTGGTCGACTACGTCGTGTCGGTGATGAACCACTGGCTCGAGCGCGGTGCGGACGGGTGGCGGCTGGATGCCGCGTACTCGGTTCCCGTCGGGTTCTGGGCGCGCGTGTTGCCGCGGGTGCGCGAGAGCCATCCGGACGTGTACATCGTCGGCGAGGTGCTGCACGGCGACTATCCGGGCATCGTGGCGTCGTCGACCATGGACAGCGCCACCCAGTACGAACTGTGGCAGGCGATCTGGCACGGCATCGCCGAGGCCAACTTCTTCGAGATCGATTGGGCGCTACAACGTCACACCGAGTTCCTCGAGACGTTCGTGCCGTACACCTTCGTCGGAAACCACGACGTCACCCGCATCGCGAGCCAGATCGCCGACGAGCGCCATCGCGCCCACGCGCTCGTGCTGCTCTTCACCCTCGGTGGAACGCCCAGTGTCTACTACGGCGACGAGCTCGGCATGACCGGCATCAAGGAGCAGCGCGCCGGTGGGGACGACGCTGTTCGTCCCGCGTTCCCGTCCGACCCTGCCGAGGTGTCGCCCGACGACAACCCCGTCTTCCGGCTGCACCAAGAACTCATCGGGCTGCGTCGCCGCCACGCCTGGCTGCACGCGGCGACCAGCCGTCAGCTCGCGCTGACCAACGAAACGTATGTCTACGAGATGACTGCTCCCGGGGGTCCGGAGACGAGGCGGCTCGTGGTCGCGCTGAACCTCGGGGACGCCCCGCTCGCCGTCGAGGCATCCACGGCATTGGTCTCCGAGGTGTTGGCTGGTACCGCAGGAATTGAGGGCACAATAACCGTGCCCGCGCACGGCTGGGCGGTATTGGCCTAGCGCGCCACCCATTCATCCGCGGCCGCGAGCTCCCACCTACCTGCGTCGGATTCCCGCACGTTCCCGCTGTGCCGTGATCCTGCGGTCACGCCGTTCGTTCTTGGCAAGAAAGCGAGCACGTGTCCGCGAGTTGGCGGCATCCATCTTTTTCTGGGTCATTGTGTCGGTCGCGCGGTTGGGCCATATCCAGGTGAGTACGCCCTCAACCAGCACCCGAACGCCAAACTCTAAAATCTCCATAGATATTGCCATCGATCGCCCCTAGCTGGTGGAGTTTTGCTCAGCATATTGTCGTGCTGCAAGGTCGAGACCTGCACCCGGTATAGCACCAGCTAATCCTCAGCGCGCGTACAGCTCCACGTCGTCGGGACGCAGCGCGAAGCGCACGGAATCCCCAGGAACCAGATCGAGTTGCGCGATGCGCGCGGGCGGGACATCCGCACTCAGCTCTCCCGCACGCACACGGACGACATCGCCCCGCGGTTCCAGGTCGGTAACGACAACCTCGATCACTCCCGCACCCGGCTCGGGCGACCCGTCCCGCAGCACCGCGACCGCACCCGGACGCACGGCCGCCGCCACGGCGATGCCCTCCGCGAGATCGCTCGGACCGGCCGCGATCTCGACGCCGGCGTCGGTGCGCATCCCGGCCGCGGTGCGCATGCCGGTCAGCAGGTTGAGTCCCGCCAGCTGCGCGGTGAATGGATGCCTCGGCCGCTCCAACACATCGTGCGTGGTGCCCTGCTCGAGTATCTGGCCGCGGGACATCACGACAACCCGGTCGGCAAAGGTCACCGCGTCCAGCACCTCGTGCGTGACGACGATGGCGGTGCGTCCCACGAGAACCCGGCGCAGCATCCGGCGCAGGGCCGGGGCGACGGCGATGTCGAGCGCGGCGAGCGGTTCATCGAGCAGCAGCAGCCGGGGGTTCGCGGCGAGCGCGCGGGCGATGGCGACGCGCTGCGCCTGCCCGCCGGACAACTGTGACGGACGGCGGTCGGCGAGGTCGGATGCCTCGACCTCCGCGAGCCACTCGCGCGCCGTCGCCCGTGCCGCAGTGGTGGACACCCCAGCGCTTCTCGGGCCGAAGGCCACGTTGTCGAGCACGCTCAGGTGCGGAAACAGCAGCGCCTCCTGCGAGAGCAGAGCGACGCCGCGCAGATGCGGGGCAAGCCAGGCGGCTGTCCCGGGTCTCCCGCGCGATTCCGCTCGCGATCCGGCTCGGGATGCCCCGGGCTGGTCGAACAACACGGTCGACCCCAGCGCGGCTGATCCCTCATCGGCGCGCAGCAACCCGGAAATGAGGGACAGCAGCGTCGACTTTCCCGCACCGTTGGGACCGAGGATTGCGACCGTCTCACCCTCCGCGACGTCGAGGGCGAGGTCGAAACCGCGGGCGTCGACGCGCGCGTCGAAGGTCAGCATCAGGAGCCGTCCGCCGCCGAGTGAGTCTCCCGCGCCGGCGTGACGACCGCGAGTCGCGGGCGTCGCGCCAGTCCCGCGTCGACGCTTCCGGTGCGCAGCGTCAGGCCAACAACGAGCACGGCAACGACGACCAGCACGAGGGACAGCGCCACCGCGGCATCCGGATCCGTCTCCCGCTGCAGGTAGATCTCGAGCGGCAGCGTGCGCGTCACCCCCTGAAGACTTCCGGCGAACGTGAGTGTTGCCCCAAACTCGCCGAGCGCCCGCGCGAACGACAGAACGGCGCCCGACAGGAGGGCCGGCAGCACGAGGGGAAGGGTGATGCGGCGCAACACCGTCGTGGGGCGCGCGCCGAGGGTGGAGGCCACCGCCTCGTACCGGGTTCCGGCGACGCGCAGCGCGCCCTCGAGACTCACCACGAGAAACGGCAGCGCGACAAACGTCTGCGCGATCACGACGGCAGTCGTGGAGAACGCGATCTGGATGCCCAGCACCTCGAACGTGTGGCCGAGCAGTCCGCGGCGGCCGAAGGTGGCGAGCAGAGCGATTCCGCCAATGACGGGCGGCAGCACGAGCGGCAGCAGCACGAGGGCCCGCAGCACTCGCTGGCCGGGGAACGAGGTGCGCGCGAGCACCAGCGCCATGGGCACCCCGAACACCACGCACAGCACGGTGGCCGACACCGACGTGCGCAGGCTCAGCAGCAACGCGTCGACCGAGGACTCCGACGTGATGAGTGCGCCAAAGTCACCCCAGTTGACGCGGGTCGCCATCGCGACCAGTGGCAACAGGGTGAAGCAGGCGCCGAGGGCGGCGAGCACGATCACCCAACGGGGTACCGCGGAGTATCGTCTCGTCGCCCGCGTCATGGTGCTAGCGATGTTACGGCTTGGCGAACCCGGCGTCGGCGAGCACGCCCTGGCCGACGGTACCGGTCACGTAGGCGACGAACGCGTCGGCGATCGCGGACTCCTTCGAATCCTTGAGCGTCGCAATCGGGTACGTGTTCACTGCCTCACTCGACTCGGGGAAGGTGATTCCCTTCACCGTGTCGCCGGCGGCCTTGATGTCGGTGACGTACACGAGGCCGGCGTCAGCCTCGCCCGAGGTGACCTTGCCGAGCACGTCGGTGACCGACGACTCCTCGCTCACGGGCTTCAGTGTGACGCCCGTCGCGGTCTCGATCTTCAGCGCGGCAGCCCCACACGGCACGGCGGGCGCGCAAATGACGGTCTTGACGTCTGCCTTGGCGAGGTCCTGGAAGGACGCGACGGATGCCGGGTTGTCGGTCGGTACCGCAATCTCCAGCGTGTTCGTGGCGAAGTTCACGGGGTCACTCGCGGTGAGGCTTGCGTCGGTGAGCTTGGTCATGTTCTTGGTGTCCGCGGACGCGAAGACGTCTGCCGGCGCACCCTCGGTGATCTGCGTGACCAGGTCGGACGATCCGGCGAAGCTCAGCGCGACCTTCACGTCGGGGTTGGCCTTCTCGAAGCTGGCTGCCAGGTCGGTGAAGGTTCCCTTGAGGGATGCCGCGGCGAAGACCGTGATCGATCCGCTCAGGCTCGACGTGGTTGCCGTATCGCTGCTGGAGCTATCGGGCGACGAGCTGCTCGAGCACGCGGCGGTGCCGGCGACGACAGCGAGCGACAGGGCGAGCCCGGCGATGAAACGAGTGGATGTGCGCATTGGGTTAGACCTTCCCCCGAGGGGTTTCGACGATGACCGTTGTGGCTTTCACAACGGCGACAGCTACGGAGCCGGGTTCGAGTCCGAGCTCACGCACGGCCTCGCTGCTCATGAGGGAGACAACGCGGTGCGGACCACACTGCAGCTCCACCTGGGCCATGACGGTGTCCATGGTGATCTTGGTGACGAGACCCACGAAGCGGTTGCGGGCGGAACTGCCCATCCCCGACGGGTCCTCGGGTAGCACCGCGTGTCCCTGGGCGAGCTGTGCGAGCTCAAGCCCATCGACGACGATCACGCCGGCGTCATCCCGGGTGCTCGACAGGGTGCCGTTATCGATCCAGCGACGAACTGTGTCGTCGCTGACGCCGAGGTAGCCCGCGGCCTCACGAATCCGTATCTGCGTCATGAAGATAACCATATATCCGTGAACGCGGTTGCGATGAACCTGACCGGCATCCACCCGGTCGCGACTGCGAGAATTGCGCACATGGAACACGCCCCGGTACCCGAGCCCTCGGATCGCTACCTGCGACAGGTCACCCTTCCCGGTTTCGGGCAGCAAGCGCAGGACTCGCTGCGCGCGGCGCGCGTGCTGGTGATCGGCGCCGGTGGGCTCGGCAGCTCGACGATCCCGGCGCTGGCAGCGGCCGGGGTCGGCACGATCGGAATCATCGACGATGACCTCGTCGAGTCGAGCAACTTGCACCGGCAGTACCTGCACTCCCCCGCGGATGTCGGGCGCAACAAGGTGGACTCGGCCGTGGCATCCATTTCCGCTCTTAATCCCGCGACGCACGTGGTCGCGCACGCGACCCGGCTCACCTCGCAGAACGCGCTGGAGATCTTCGCCGGCTACGACGTGGTGCTGGACGGCAGCGACAACTTTCCGACGCGGTACCTGGCCAACGACGCTGCCGCGCTGACCGGGATCCCACTCGTGTGGGGTGCCGTCTCCCAGTACGCCGGGCAGGCAGGGGTCTGCTGGGCCGGGCATGGTCCGCAGTATCGGGACCTGTTCCCCACGCCGCCGCCCGCGGGCTCGGTGCTGTCGTGTGCGGTCGGTGGCGTTCTGCCGACGGTGTGTGCGGTCGTCGGTTCGATCATGGCAACCGAGACCATCAAGCTCATCACCGGTGTAGGCGCGCCCCTGCTCGGCAAGGTCACGACGTTTGATGCGCTGACCGGTGGCTTCCGCGAGATCGCGTACGGCATCGATCCGACGGCGGAGCCGATCACCGGCCTCATCGACTACGACCTGTTTTGCGGCATCACGCCACCGCGGGACACCGTCACCGCCGACGAGCTGGCGAGCGAGATCGAATCGGGCGCCGCGCTGACACTGCTCGACGTCCGCGAGACCTGGGAAGCGGAAATCGCGAGCCTGCCCGGCACCGTCTTGCTGCCGCTCGGGTCGCTGGAGACAGCGCTCGAGCACGGCTTCACCGACCTCGATCCGTCCGACCCGATTGTCGTGTACTGCCACCACGGTGTGCGGTCGGCGACGGCGCTGGAGATTCTCGAGCGGTTCGGATTCACGGCGGTGCGTCACCTCGAGGGTGGCATCGACGCGTGGGCGCGACGCGTGGACCCCACTCTCGCGCGATACTGAATCACGATGCATTCGACTTCTCCCGCCGCGCCTGCCGGCACCCACGCGCACAGCTCGACGTCGGTGGAGGACCATGCGGCCCTCGTCCGGGAGCTACTCGCGCCCGCCGTCGCCCGCACGACAGATCCCGACTCGTTCCAGGCCGTCGGCCTCGCGGACGCCCTCGGACGGGTGACCGCGGTCGCGGTCACCTCCCCGGTGGACCTCCCCCTCTTCAGGAACTCGCAGATGGACGGTTTCGCCGTGCACACCGCGGACCTGCATACCCTGCCGGCAACACTCCCCGTCGTCGGTGAGGTCGCGGCCCGCCCCGGGAACCCCGCCGCTCTCGTTGCAGGCACCGCCGTGCGCATTATGACGGGCGCGCCGGTTCCGGATGACGCGGACGCGATCATTCCCGTCGAGGACACCTCCGTCGCGACCTCCCTCGGGATCGAATCGGTCACCATCACGCGGGGGCGCGCGATCGGCGAATACGTGCGGGATCGCGGAAGTGACGTGAGCGCCGGCACCGAACTGTTGCCCGCGGGGCTTCGGCTCGCGCCCCGCCACCTCGCGGTGCTTGCCGCCGCCGGGATCGCCACCGTAACGGTGCGCCCCCGGCCCCGGGTCGCAGTGCTGACCACCGGTGCCGAGCTCGTCGCTCCCGGCGAGGTCGCCGGAGCGGGACAGGTGTTCGACGCCAACTCCATCGCCCTGACATCCGCCGTGCGCGCCATCGACGCCGAGGTGTCGTTCGTCGCGCGCGTTGTCGACGACCACGCGATCATGCTTGCCGCCCTGCGCGAGGCCGCGGCAGCCTCGGACATCGTGCTGACCTCTGGCGGCATCTCCAAGGGCGAGTACGAGGTCGTGCGCGAGGTCCTCGGACCGCTCGGCGCCCGCGTCGGGCACATCGCCATGCAGCCGGGCGGACCCCAGACCACCGCGGTGTTCGACGGTGTTCCAGTCATCAGTTTTCCGGGCAACCCGGTGAGCACGCAGATCTCGTTCGAGGTCTTCGTCGCGCCGATACTGCGGGAGGTCGCCGGACTTCCCGCCGCCACCCGACCGGTGCTTCGGCTCGTGCATGACATCCGGTCGGTGCCGGGCAAACGGCAGTTCCTCCGCGGACGCACCCTCGGCGATGGCCGGGTGGAGCAGGTGGCAGGACCCGGGTCCCACCTGGTTGCCGGGCTCGCGGCATCCGACGTCCTCATCGACGTACCCACAGAAACACTCGACATGAAAGCGGGCGACACCGTGGAGACCTGGCAGCTGTGACCGACGCGACATCGCCCACCGAACTCACCCACCTCGATTCCGAGGGTCGTGCCCGCATGATCGACGTCGGTGCGAAGAAGGTCACCGCCCGCACCGCGCTCGCGACCGGCCGGCTCATCACTCGCCCGGACGTGCTCGACCTCGTGCGTGCCGACGACCTGCCCAAGGCGGACGTGCTGGCCACCGCGCGCATCGCCGGCATCCTCGGTGCGAAGAAGACGAGCGAGCTCATCCCGCTGTGTCACCAGGTGCCGCTGTCGTCGGTGACGATTGACTTCGCCTTCGACGAGACCTCGATTCTCATCACCGCGACCGCTAAAACTGCCGGTCAGACCGGGGTCGAGATGGAGGCCCTCACCGCGGTCGCCATCGCGGGCCTCACCCTGCACGACATGGTCAAGGCCGTCGACCCGGGGTGCATCCTCACCGACATCCAGCTGCGGGAGAAGACCGGCGGCAAGCGTGGGCATTGGACGAGCGGGGCGGATGGCACGACCGCCGTTCCCTCTCGGCCGCGTCCGTCCACCGCCGCTGTCATCGTGGCGTCCACGAATGGGGCCGCCGGTACGCGCGAAGACACCACCGGACCGCGCATCGCGACGTGGCTTGCCGACCACGGCTACGCGGTCGACGCGGTGACGGTCGTTGCGGATGCGGACGTCGCGGACGAACTCGCCCGTGTCGTGGCATCCGCCCCTGCCGTCATCATCACGACGGGCGGAACGGGCCTCAGCCCGACCGATGTGACGCCGGAGGGCACG
Organism: Glaciihabitans sp. dw_435; assembly: GCF_018449675.1. GTDB lineage: Bacteria > Actinomycetota > Actinomycetes > Actinomycetales > Microbacteriaceae > Glaciihabitans. Next base: position 53,794 of record NZ_JAAVUZ010000002.1, read on the forward strand.
CGCGCGCTGTTGGACCGGGAGCTGCCCGGCGTCGCCGAGGCGATTCGGGCGAGGGGGCTGGCCGTCACGCCGACCGCTGCACTCAGTCGCGGGCTGGCCGGCACCGCCAACGGAACGGTTATCGTGAACCTTCCGGGATCGCCTGGTGGTGTTAAGGACGGCCTGTCCGTTCTCGATGGTCTGCTCGACCATCTCGTAGCGCAGATCAGCGGAGGCGGAGCCCATGAGTGACCAGGACGTGTCAGTGTTTGCGCTGGTCTCCGACCAGCCGCTCGACGAGCATCACATCGAGAGCTTTGTGCTCGCTGCGGAGGACGGTGCCGTGGTGACGTTCCGCGGCGTGATTCGTAACCATGATCATGGTGCCGCGGTGAGCTCGCTCGAGTACTCTGCACACCCGGATGCGCAGCAGTTCCTCGAGGATTGCTGCGTGACGGTCGCGGAGGAGACCGGGCTGCGCGTTGCTGCGGCCCACCGCATCGGTTCCCTCACCATCGGTGACGTCGCGCTGGTGGCGGCGGTTGCCGCTCCGCACCGCGCGGAGGCCTTCGCCGCGTGTGAGCGTCTCATCAACATCATCAAGGAGACGGTGCCGATCTGGAAACGTCAGCACCTCGCCGATGGCGCTACCGAGTGGGTGGGTCTGTAGCTCCCGCGGAGGCGCTCAGACTCAGGCAGAGGGCAGGCTCACGCCGCGGTGCTCAGGCTCACGCCGCGGTGCTCAGGCTCAGGCTGTGGCGCTCAGGCTCAGGCCGAGGTGCGGAGCCGCGCGAGGTCGTACGCGAACGCGTTGACCCGGATCGGATGTCCTTTCGGATACTCGAACCCCTGCTCTCCCCGGAACTCAAACCCAATCGACCTGCACAACGCATTCGATGCGCTGTTATCGATGCGCGGAAACGCGAGCACCAGGCTGCGATCGCCGTCGCCGTGGGCGGCGGCGTGCTGCAGGGCAAGGACTACGGCGCGCTTGGCGATGCCGCGTCCCTGAAACGGCGAGTGGATGTTCCACCCGGTCTCATACACGGGAGCACCCTCCCACTCCGTCTTCCAGTATCCGACGGCACCGACGGGATGCCCCGGGCCTCCCAACTCGATGCGAAACATCTGAGCCTCGCCGCTGGCGACGAGGCGCAGATAGCGTTCGTGCCGGGCCGCAAGTTGCTGCTGGGTTTCGGGTCCTCCGAGGAAGACCATCATCTCGGGGCTGTTGCTCCGCTCGAGGACCGCGAGGTCACCGGGGGCCCAGAGCGCCAGCGAGATGTCGGAGCCAGCGGCTGCGTCTGTCGTCATTCTGTGACGGTACATCGGCTAGGTGGCGGACGGAACGCCGGGCGGTCGTTCCGGGCCGTCGGGTAGAGATTCCGGCCGGTCGGATGGAGGTTGTGGCCCGTCCGATGGAGGTTGTGGCCCGTCCGATGGTGGCTCCGGCCAGTCAGCTGGAAGTTCGGGCCAGTCCGAAGGTGGCTCCGGCCAGTCGAGTGGAGTTTCGGGCCAGTCGAGAAGAGGTTCTAAGAGTTCCGGGAAACCGAAGGGATCGCGGGGATCGATGGGCACCGCTGAGTTGCCGTCATCGATGGGGTCGGCCTCTACAGGGTCGACATGTGGTGGCTCGACATGTGCTGGCCCGACATGTGGTGGCCGTTCGTGTGGAGACCCGTCGCCGGGTTCGACCAGTTCGGGCAGCTCGGGCAGTTCGGGCAGCTCGATCGGCCCGGCCGGCCCAAGCTCGGGCATCGTGAAGGGCATCGGACCGATAAAGCTGCTGGGTTCGGTGATGTACTTCTTGCCACTGGGTGAGGTCCACTCCAACCTGCCCCCGCCAATCTGGACGACGGTCCAGGCCGAGTAAGACTTGAAACTGTGATGGCTGCGACACAGGTGAGCGAGATTCTCGGCGTCGGTCTCCCCGCCGTCCTGCCATTCTTCGGTGTGGTCGATGTCGCACTGCTCCGCCGGAGTAGGACACCCCACCCCGCCTCGGCACGTTCCGTCCCGCAGCCGCACGAACCGGCGCAGGTCCGCCGGCACCCGGTAGGTGGTGCGCCCGAGCGACAGGATCGCTCCCGTCTCCGGATGGGTCAGGATTCGGTAGAAGGACGGCGCTCTCGCCGCTAACCTCCGGGCTGTCTCGGGGTCGATGGGGCCGTAGCCCTCCATCATGGCCGGCTCGGAACCCTCGCCCATGGCGGTCAGAACGGGAACGGCAATCAACACGGTCGGCGTCACACCCTTGTCGTACTCCGGGCTCGGAGTGCCGTTGAGTCCCAGATCGCCGAGAGCATCGGCACGCAGCTCCGGGAGAGTGCGTTGCTCGTTCGGCCCCCGAAGAGCGCGCGCAGTCTTGTCGATTCGGTTGTAGATCGGGATGACCTTCTCCGCGCTATCGGTATAGGTCAGTGTGGCCATTCCGTCGGGCCCGTTGTCGACGAAGACCGCACGCTCGCGGAGAGCCCGTTCGTGCCGCACCTCCAACGACACCGGATGGATGCGCTCCCGAATGATTTTCACCCGTTCCCGGAACCGGGGCACCGTCTTGGTGGCCGCCTCCGGTATGACCGACTGCTCAAACGCCGGCAGGCATTCATCGGGAAGGAACCAGGACTCCTTGGCAATCACCGCGGCGTGCTGGTAGCTGAGTTCTCCGCTGAACAGTGCGGTGTGGGTGTCGGGCAGGTCGTAGACGAGGGTCTCGGATTCCACGATGAGCTTCTTCGCCACTTTTTCGGAGATCAGGAGTGCGTGTGCAATCTCTGTCGCGGTTTCCCGAATGGCGGTGTTGGCGAAGTCCCACCCGTCGCGTCGGATCGCCGGAACGGTGAGGCGGTTGCGCTCGAGGGTGAGGCGCCGGATGCGATCAATGTGGGAAGCACGACGGGCCGCGAGCCCTCGCGCGAGACGCTCGTCGGTGACCATCTGATCGACCAGTGAGCCGACCTCCTGGTTGATCTCCTCGACGCGAGTCATGCGCGCGCCGTCGCCAGGGTCGCCGGACTGACCCGGCTGACCGGGCTGGCCAGGGTCGCCGGGCTCACGGGGCCCGCCGGGGTCGGAGGTGAACGTCATAGAACAATTCAACGCCGACCCAGTGGCCCGGAACGGGTGTTCGAGACATCGGTGGAGTTGGGGAGAAAATCGCGCCCTGTGGAGGAGAAGACGCCTACCCGAGTGGGAGAGCCCGAGCGGGGCGATGCCTCGGGACCCGAGAGGGAGAGCCGTGCGGGGGCGATGCGTCGTGAGCCGTGCGGGAGACGAGCCGGAAGCCTCTAACCACCGGCGAAGGGCGGGAGTACATCGACGGTGGAACCGACCGGCCGCGAGTCATCCCGACTCACCACACCATCGACGAGAAACGAACCCGACGCGAGCACCCGCGCCATGGGATCGCCGTACAGCTCGATAAGCGCGCGACGCACGTCGCCGACCGTGAGAACTGCACCGGCGAGAGAAGTGGATGCCTCGGGCAGAACCTGCTCTTCGCATCCGGCAGCCTCTGCCGCCGCCGCGAAGTACCGAACCCTAACCACCGATAGCGCCCATGCTGCGGAGGGGACGGATGAAGTCGTCCGCATTGATGTTGTGTCCGGCCTGCTTGCCCCACATGGCCGCTCTCCACCACTCGGCGATGGTGTGATCGTCGGCGCCCCCGCGCATGAGACCGCGCAGGTCCGTCTCGTCGTCACCGAAGAGGCACGACCGGATGGTGCCCTCGGCCGTGAGCCGGGTGCGGTCACAGTCGGCACAGAACGAACGGGTGACCGAAGCGATGATTCCCACGGTGCCGGGTCCGCCGTTGACGAGCCATTCCTCGGCCGGCGCGGACGGGTCTTCGCGGGTCGGCGCAGTCAGCTCGAAACGTTCACCGAGGACAGCGAGCAACTCCGCGGCATCCACCATGTTGTCCCGCGCCCATGATTCGTCGGCATCCAGCGGCATCTGCTCGATGAACCGCAGGCGGCACCCGTTCTCGAGCGACCACTCGAGCAGGTCGACGGCACCACCGAGGGTGTCGCGCATGAGCACGGCATTGATCTTGAGGGGCTTCACGCCCGCAGCCTGCGCCGCCTTGATTCCGGCGAGCACGGACGGCAGGCGATCGCGGCGCGTGAGCCGCGCGAAGTGGTCGCGGTCGACGGTGTCGAGGGAGATGTTCACGCGGTTGAGTCCAGCCGCGACGAGCGCGTCGACGCGCTTGTCGAGTCCGATGGCATTCGTGGTCATCGAGATAGAGGCGCCCTGGGCGACCTCCGCGCTGCGCGCGATGATCTCGACGAGGTCGACCCGCATGAGCGGCTCACCACCGGTGAAGCGCACATCGTGCATGCCGAGGTCGCGAACACCGATACCAACGAGGCGGGCAATTTCGGTCGCGGTGAGCAAGTTGTCCCGCGGGATGGCGGGCAGACCCTGCTCCGGCATGCAGTACGTACAGCGCAGCGAACACTTCTCGGTGATGGACACCCGGAGGTCGCGCGCGACGCGACCGAACTTGTCAATCAGCGCAGGCGTATCGGGGCGTCCCAGCGTGGATGGCATGCGTGCGGGATCCCGCCGAATACCCGGTAAGCCCAGCTCGAGACGCGTCATTCGTTAACCCTATGTGTTCATTCGTGCACGTGCTGGCCGTGGCCACGACAACGACTCAATTCTTCAGTAGGGTGTTGCCAACCGAAGGAGTTCGAATGGGAATCATCTCTCGCGGTTTTTCCGGCCGCTCCCGTGAGCACAACCCGGATCTACCCCCCGGCCAGTACCTGGCCGAAGACTTTCCGGTGCTGTCGGCGGGCCCCACCCCCGACATCGACACCGCTGACTGGAGCTTCCGCGTCCAGACCGAATCCGGCAAGCAGTACACCTGGAGCTGGGACGAAATGCAGGCCCTCGGCCTGGAAGAGATTCACACCGACATCCACTGCGTAACGCGCTGGTCGAAGCTCGGCACCTCGTGGCGCGGAATCTCGCTGGACAAGATCTTCGCCGGCATCGAAACCGAGAACGCCTACGTCATGGCGCACTCGTACGGCGGCTACACCACTAACGTCCCGTTGGAAGACCTGCTCGACGGCAAGGCCTGGATCGCCACCGAGTACGACGGCGAACCGCTCGACCCCGAACACGGCGGCCCCGCGCGACTGCTGGTTCCCCACCTGTATTTCTGGAAGAGTGCGAAATGGGTCAACGGCCTGCGCATGATGGAAACGGATGACCCGGGATTCTGGGAGCAAAACGGGTACCACCTCTACGGTGACCCCTGGCTCGAGCAGCGGTATTGGTAGATAGCTGGAAGGTGGGCGTCGTGGCATCAACTCGCACCGAGACACCTTCCGCGCGCAGCATCATGGTTGACGTTCCCGGATGGGGAGGCAACCTCGCGGGCCAGCACCTCGACCTGCGCCTGACGGCACCCGACGGCTACACCGCCGTGCGGTCCTACTCGATCGCCTCCGCCGGCCCCGGCGACCGCGTCGAGCTGGCCGTCGACAAGTTCCCCGACGGCGAAGTCTCGCCCTACCTTGTCGATGACATCCAGAAGGGCGACGAACTCGAGCTCCGCGGTCCCCTCGGCGGCTGGTTCGTCTGGAAGCCAGAACAGACCGAGTCCGTGCAACTCATCGGCGGCGGCTCGGGCGTTGTGCCCCTCATCGCGATGGTGCGCTCGCACGCGGCATCCGGCAGCACAGCCCCGTTCCGCCTGCTCTATTCGGTACGCACCCCGCAGGACGTCTTTTTCGCCGACGAACTGCGCGCCCTCGCCGAGAGTTCCCCGTACTTCGACCTCAACTTCGTCTACACGCGGGCGGTGCCGGCCAACTGGCCGTCGAAACCCGGCCGCATCTCGCGGGAGATCCTCGAAGCTTCGACGTACCCCGCGAGCATCTCCCCCGCGGTGTTCGTCTGCGGTCCCACCGGGTTCGTGGAGAGCGTCGCCAACATTCTCGTCGCGCTCGGACACGAGCCGACATCCGTGAAGACCGAGCGGTTCGGCGGCAAATGATGCCACGTCACGTCGATGGAAACGCCCTGGCCGGACCGCTGTCCGACCTGTTCGCCTTCGACGTGACATGCGCCTCCGGCCGCTGCGTTGGCTGCGGCGACGTGACGGTGCTCGCCCGCGCCATGGTCTACGAGGATGAGATGGGCTTCGTTGCCCGCTGCCACCTGTGCGACAGCATGCTGCTCACGGTGGTGCGGACCGCGGATGGCGCGTGGCTCGACCTGCAGGGCATCAGCGGCCTGCACGTGGCGCTCTAAGCCGCACGCCATCCCGGGCGCCCAGTGGCGCCCGTTCGGGTTACGCGATCGTCTTGCGTGACGGCACGAGGGTGCGGATGACCCAGCCGAATGCTCCGACGAGAACGCCGATGCCGATCGCGAAGACCGCAACTCCGTAGGAGACCACGGAGGTGAAGAGCGATGCCCGCAGGAACGACGCGTCCATGACGGTGGTGCGGATCGGGTCATCCTTTGCCAGCTCGGCGTAGGTCTTTCCCTCGGCCATGGTGAGCGCGTGGTGGTTGATGATCGTCGCCTGCGCGTAGGCGGTGAACGGCCCGTCGACCTTCGCCCCGGCGAGGAACGAGGAGTCTTCGCTGACCGTGATCTTCTCGGCGCTGAGTTGGGAGCTGACCATCACCCACACGCTGCCTCCGACGAGGATGAGCAGCAGACCACCGATGATGCCGAGGAGTCCGATGGAGCGGATGACCGTGGCCTTGCGGCCACCGAGTGCGATCGCCGGAGCGGGGGTAGCGGGGTGGGACAGTGTTGCGGTCATGGGATGGCCTTTCATTGGTGCACCGGTCGGTGCAGCTGCTCTCAGTACAGCGCTCCCCCGCGCCGCCGGGCAGAGCACAAAGTCCCGAACCTCGGCTGTTCTCCGGGCGGGACTTTGTGCCCTGTTCATAGGGAGGATTAATCAGCAAACTGGGGACATGGACACTGAGGCTTCTCTCATCGATACGCTCCCCGCCACCGGCACCCGCAAGGACCTGCTCGTGGATCCCCGCCCGACCCCGGACCTGACGACTGTCGATCGCTGGTGGCGTGCGGCGAACTACCTCTCCGTTGGCCAGATCTACCTGCTCGATAACCCGCTGCTGGAACGACCGCTCGAGGTTGCCGACATCAAGCCGCGCCTGCTCGGCCACTGGGGCACGACCCCGGCGCTCAACTTCATCTACGCGCACCTGAACCGCACGATCATCGAGCACGACCTCAGCGCCATCTACATCGCCGGCCCCGGACACGGTGGCCCCGGCATGGTGGCGAACGCCTGGCTCGACGAGACGTACTCGGAACTATTCAGCAGCATCTCTTTCGACCGCGACGGCATCCGTCGCCTGTTCCGCCAGTTCTCGTTCCCCGGTGGCATCCCATCGCACGCCTCCCCCGAAACCCCGGGGTCCATCCACGAGGGTGGCGAGCTCGGATACTCGGTGGTGCACGCCTACGGTGCAGCCCTCGATAACCCCGACCTCGTGGTCGCCTGCGTCGTCGGCGATGGTGAAGCGGAGACGGCGACCCTCGCGACGAGCTGGCACCTCAACAAGTTCCTCAGCCCCGTCTCCGACGGTGCCGTGCTGCCGATCCTCAACCTCAACGGATACAAGATCGCCAACCCCACGGTGCTTGCGCGCATCCCCGAGGAGGAGCTGCTGTCGCTGTTCCGCGGCTACGGCTACGCGCCTGTCATCGTCTCCGGTGGCTTTGACGGGGAAGACACCGCGATCATGCACGAGCGCTTCTCCACAGCGCTCGAGAAGGCCCTCGCCGACATCGCCGCCATCCAGTCGGCCGCCCGCAACGACGGCGCAACGGTTCGCCCGGCGTGGCCGATGCTCATCCTCAAGACCCCCAAGGGCTGGACGGGACCGCGTTTCGTCGACGGCCTGCCGGTGGAGAACACGTGGCGTGCCCACCAGGTTCCCCTCTCGGGCGTCCGCGACAACCCGGAACACCTCGCGCAGCTCGAGGAGTGGATGCGCAGCTACCGCCCCGAGGAACTGTTCGACGAGGCGGGACGACCCAGCGGCGAGCTGGGCGCCAACCGTCCGCTCGGCGACCGCCGGATGAGCGCCAACCCGCACGCCAACGGTGGGCTGCTCATGAAGTCGCTCGTGTTGCCTCCGCTGGAAGCACGCGCCATCGACCTCTCGGACGGCCGCGGCGTCCTCGCCGAGCCCACCCGGGTGATGGGCAAGTGGCTGCGCGACCTCATCGAGAAGAACCCCGACAACTTCCGCATCTTCGGACCCGACGAGACAGCCTCCAACCGCCTCGATGACGTGTACGAGGTCACCGACAAGGCGTGGCAGGGCGAGGTGCTGCCGACCGACGAGCACCTGGCCCACACCGGCCGCGTGATCGAGATCCTCAGCGAGAACCTCACCCAGGGACTGCTCGAGGGATACCTCCTCACCGGGCGTCACGGGGTCTTCACCTCCTACGAGGCGTTCATCCACGTGGTGGACTCGATGTTCAACCAGTACGCCAAGTGGCTGGAATCGAGCGAGAAGGTGGAATGGCGCCGCCCCGTGGCATCCTTCACCTACCTCCTCTCGTCGCACGTCTGGCGCCAGGACCACAACGGCTTCTCGCACCAGGACCCCGGCTTCCTCGACCACGTCGTCAACAAGCAGGCCTCGATCGTGCGGGTCTACCTGCCCGCCGACGCGAACCAGCTGCTGGTCACGGCCGAGCACTGCCTGGCATCCCGCAACTACGTCAACGTGATCGTCGCCGGCAAGCAGCCGACCGCGAGCCTGCTGAGCCTCGATGAGGCCCGCGCGCACGGTGCGCGCGGACTCGGCATCTGGGATTGGGCCGGCACCGAGGTCGAGGGCGAAGAGCCCGACGTCGTCGTTGCCTGCGCCGGGGACGTGCCGACGGTCGAAGCGATGGCCGCCGTGCAGATCCTCAAGAAGGAGATCCCGCAGCTGCGCGTGCGCTTCATCAACGTCGTCGACCTCATGCGCCTGCAGACCAGCACCGAGCACCCGCACGGGCTCACCGACGACGAGTTCGACGCGCTGTTCACCCGCACCAAGCCCGTGATCTTCGCGTTCCACGGCTACCCGTCGCTGGTGCACCAGCTCACGTACCGTCGCCACAACCACGCCAACATTCACGTGCGCGGCTACAAGGAGCGCGGCACCACAACGACTCCGTTCGACATGCTGATGCTCAACGATCTCGACCGGTTCCGTCTGGTCATGGACGTCATCCGCCGCGTGCCGGCCCTCGAGGTCAACTACGCACCGCTCTCGCAGCGGATGGACGACGAGCGCATCGCCCACCGCGCGTACACGCGGGCGCACGGCGAGGATAGTGCGGACGTTGCCGGCGTTCTCGGTCTCCCGTTCGAGGGTGCCGACGTGCGTGTCGACTCCACGGGCGATGACAACGCGGCCGGTGCGACCCAGTCCGCCGACGGCGATCCCGCCACGAAGGGCAAGTAACAGTGCGCGACGAACGACACGTCACGGCGGTTCAGACGAACGCGCAGGGGTACATCACCCACGTGATGAACGACGCCGAGAGCTGGTCGCCGCGGTCCGCCGTGGACGCCATCCTCGACATCGAGCTTGGCCAGTGCACCTACTACGTGAACGGTCCCGAAGGACGGACGCAGGTCGTGGATGCCCACGAGCCCCACGGCCTGTACCTGCGTGCCGACAGCGACTCGACCGATCACAACAACCTGCTGGATCTGCCCCAGGCAAGCTAGCCCGGGCACCCTGAACCCGGGCCGGGAGGATCACCTCGGGTGGTTCTCCCAGCTGCGGGACAGGTCCGTCGGGGCGTTCGCCGCTCTTGTCGACAGTTGCAGGGCGACGGCCTGGGTCCTGCGCTGCAGCCCGAGCTTGCCCAGCATTGTCGACACGTAGTTCTTCACGGTCTTTTCGGCGAGCGACAGCTTCTCGCCAATCTGGCGGTTGGTCAGGCCGTCCGCAATGTAGGCGAGCACCTCGCGCTCGCGAATGCTCAGCCCCGCGAGCAGCGGGTCACCATCGCCCTCACTCTGCAGGCGCTTCGTTACCCGTGCCACCAGCGCGGGATCCAGCAGCGACTGCCCCGAGGCGACCCGGCGGACGCTGTCGATGAGACCGCTGCCGCGCACGTCTTTGAGCACATAACCGGATGCCCCGGCGAGAACCGCCGCGTACATGGCGGCGTCATCGTCGTACGACGTCAGCATGAGGCACCGCACATCCGGCGCCGACAGGCGGACACTGCGGCACACGTCCACGCCGCTGCCGTCGGGCAGACGCACGTCGAGCAGCGCCACATCGGGCTTCGTCGCCGCGATACGGGATCGTGCCTGCGCGACGGTCCCCGCCTCGCCCACGATGACGATGTCGGGCTGCGACTGCAGCAGGTCGGCGACACCGCGGCGCACCACCTCGTGATCGTCGACGAGGAACACCCGGATGGGTTCGGTCATGCTGCGTCTCCCGTGTTGTCACGTGCGGTGCTGTCGTCTGCGGTGCTGGTGTCAGTGGTGATGTCCGCGGGCGCGCTGCCGGTCATGGGCGCCGACCATACGGCGCGGGTCTGGCCGGGACGGGAGTCGAAGGTGAACTCTCCCCCGCGCCGCGTTGCCCGTGCGGCGAGATTGCCGAGGCCGTTGCCGGTGGGACGGTCGGCGGGAATCCCTACCCCGTCATCCTCGACGGACAGGGTCACGCGACCGTCACTCACCGACAGCGCGACCGAGGTCTGATCGGCGGCGGCGTGCTTCGACACGTTGGTCAGGGTCTCCCGCACCACCGCGACAACGTCATCGGCGAGGCTCCCGGTGACGGACATGTCGATGGGGCCGGCAAACGAGATGTGCGGCGTCTGCGCGAGCCCCGGCGCGAGGTCCCGCACGACGTCGATGACACGGTTGCGCAGGGCGGGTTCGCTCTCGGTTCGCGAACTCGACAGCGCGAAGATCGCCGTACGGATCTGGGTGATCGCGGCGTCGATATTGTCGATGGATGCCTCGACCCGGTCGGCCGCGCGGCCCGGGCCGAGCGTGCCCGCAACACTCTGCAGCTGCAACCCCGTCGCATACAGGCCCTGGATGACATGATCGTGCAGGTCTTCCGCGATGCGGCCGCGGTCCTCGAGGATCATCAGCCGCTGCGCCTCTGCCCGGGACGCACGCAGCTCCTTGGCCACGCTGCCGCGGGCGGCGAAGTCCACCGCCATGTCGAGGTCGGCGTCGGTGAACCGCTCCGCGCCGACGGCACGGGTGACCACCAGCACTCCGCGTTCGCCGGTGGCGAGACGCAACGGCACGATCATGGTGGGGGCGCGGTGATCGTCCTCGGTCTCGTTGTACGGGGCGCGGGCGTGTCCGGGTGCACTCGGCTGTGGGGTGACGCGCGCCGTGTCATCCGCCCGCACAATGAATCGCACCGACTCGGCACCCGCAAGCTCGCCCACCCGGGCAGCGATGATCGATACCGGGTCGATGTCGTCGTCGGAGAGGATCGTCGCGGTGATCTCGGCGGAGGCGTCAGCCCAGGCCTGGCGGCGGCGGGTCTCCGCGTAGTTGCGCGCGTTATTGATCGCGAAGCCGGCGGACGCTGCCAGTGTGGTGACGAGTTCCTCGTCCTCGGCGGAGAAGTGGCCGTCGTGCTGGTTCGTGAGGTACAGGTTGCCGAAGATCTCGTCACGCACGCGCACGGGGACGCCGAGAAAGCTCTCCATGGGCGGGTGGTTGGCGGGAAAGCCGACCGAGCGGGACTCCCGGGCGAGGTGGTCGACGCGGATCGGGTGCGGGTCTTCGATGAGGGCGCCGAGCAGGCCGTGGCCCTCGGGAAGGTGACCGAGCCGCGCGATATCACCGTCGGACATGCCGACGTGAATGAACTGTTCGAGGTGACCGTCGGGGGCGATGACTCCCAGCGCACCGTAGCGCGCGCCGACGAGTTCGACCGCGGCCTCGACGATGCGCTGCAGCACGATTCCGAGGTCGAGTTCCTGGCTGACAGTCTGCGTCACTTTCAGGAGGGTGCGCAGCCGCGTCTCGTGCTCATCGCCCGTCACATCCACCTCCGTGCCTCGGCGCAAGCGTACGCGGATATGAGGTCACCTCGAAACGCGCGGCAACCCCAGCACCCCGACGCAGACGACGGCGACCCACCCGAGGATGCCGGCGAGGGCCAGCCGCTCCGCCAGACCCGCGACCTGCGAGAGCGAGGCAGGCTGCGAGGTCTGCACGATCCAGAGCAGGCCGATGAACCCCACGATGACGCAGACGATGGCGGCCGTAAACGTGCGCGGCCGGCGGCCGTCGCCCCGGCGGATGCCCAGCGGCGACCCGCCCATCCAGACCGTGAGCACGGCGAAGCCGGAGAGCGCCGCAATGAATCCGATGGTCGCGAGGACGATGTGGATGTCTCCGACCGCCGAGGTCGCCACGAGCATCGACATTTCCCCGGGACCGCCCGGGCGCACGACGTCTGTCGGGAACCCCGCAAGAACAGCAGAACTCACCCCTCCGATCGCGGTGAGCGTGAGACCAATGGTGCGGGTGAGCCGGGGCGGCCCCACCCGGGACAGGGCGATCACCAGGCACACGGTCAGCACGCCGCGCAGCAAAAAGTTGAGATCCATGACCCAGCCGTACGGACCCACCGCGAGGTTGCTCTCCGCCTCGGAGATCGGGCTGTAGTAGGGCGGCAGGCCCTGCAGCACCACGTCGACGAGGATGTAGATCGCCACTCCGATGAGGGTCGCCGTGGCCAGGCGGCGCCGGAGCCGGTCGGGATCGCTGGCGGGCGAGGCGGGGCGCAGGGTCATCCGCCCAGCCTCGCACAGCCAGCGTGGAGGGCTTAAATCGTCAGAAGGTGACTGGAGATATGTGCCTGCGCGCCAGCGACCGGACAGCCCCCGAGAACGCGAAAAGGAGGGCCGGCCTTGTGGGCCGACCCTCCCGGATCGTGGAGGCGACTGACTAGCGCGCGGCGGAGCCGTCCGTGTAGTCCTCGTCGACCTGCTTCCAGGCGAACAGGGCGCGAAGCTCCTTGCCCGTCGCCTCGATCGGGTGCGCTGCACCCTTGGCACGGAGCGCGAGGAACTCGGGAGCTCCGGCGTCCTGGTCGTCGATGAAACGCTTGGCGAACGCGCCGGACTGAATGTCGTCGAGGACGGCCTTCATGTTGTCCTTCACGTGCGGGTCGATGACGCGCGGGCCGGACACGTAGTCGCCGTACTCGGCGGTGTCGGAGACGCTCCAGCGCTGCTTGGCGATGCCACCCTCCCACATGAGGTCAACGATGAGCTTCAGCTCGTGAAGAACCTCGAAGTAGGCGATCTGCGGCTGGTAGCCGGCTTCGGTCAGGGTCTCGAAGCCGTACTGCACGAGCTGCGAAACGCCACCACAGAGCACTGCCTGCTCACCGAACAGGTCGGTTTCGGTCTCTTCGGTGAAGGTGGTCTTGATGCCACCGGCACGCAGTCCGCCGATGCCCTTGGCGTAGCTCCACGCCAGCGCCCAGGCGGAGCCGGTTGCGTCTTCCTCAACGGCGACGATGACGGGAACGCCACGGCCGGCCTCGAACTCGCGACGCACGGTGTGACCCGGTCCCTTGGGGGCGACCATGATGACATCGACGCCCTCGGGAGCCTCGATGTAGCCGAAGCGGATGTTGAATCCGTGGCCGAAGAGGATCGTCTTGCCCTCGGCCAGGTTCGGCTGGATGTCGTCCTTGTAGATGTGACGCTGGTACTGGTCCGGCGCCAGGATGACGATGACGTCGCCCCACGCGGATGCCTCGGCAGCGGTCAGAACGGTGAAGCCAGCTTCTTCGGCCTTCGCACGCGACTTCGAGTCGGGCTTCAGGCCGATGACGACCTCAACGCCGGAGTCGCGCAGGTTCAGCGCGTGGGCGTGACCCTGCGAGCCGTACCCAATGACGGCTACCTTCTTGGCCTGGATGAGAGACAGGTCGGCGTCTTTGTCGTAGAAGATTTCGGTCACTTCGTGGTTCTCCTTGTTTCGTTGGATTGCGTAAATACGGGGATGAAGTTCATCAGTTCTTGAAGACGCGTTCCGTGATGCTCTTGGAACCGCGGCCGATGGCGAGGAGCCCGCTCTGCGCGATCTCCTTGATGCCGTAGGGCTCGAGCACGCGCAACAGCGCCTGCACCTTTCCGCTGTCACCGGTCGCCTCGATCACGAGGGCGTCGGTGGCGACGTCCACCACGTGGGCGCGGAACAGGTTGACGGCCTCAAGAATCTGCGACCGCGTGCTGTTGTCCACGCGCACCTTGATGAGCAGGTGCTCACGGGTGACGGACTGTGCAGGCTCAAGCTCGACGATCTTGATGACGTTGATGAGCTTGTTGAGCTGCTTGGTGACCTGCTCCAGCGGCAGTTCCTCGACATCGACCACGACGGTGATGCGGGAGAGCCCCTCGATCTCACTCTTACCCACGGCGAGAGATTCGATGTTGAAGCCGCGGCGGGCGAACAGCCCCGCGACGCGAGTCAGCAGGCCGGGTTTGTCCTCGACGAGGAGGGAGAGTACGTGACTCATGGGGTTACTCCTCTTCCCACTCGGGGGCGTGTTCCTTGGCGTACTGCACGGCGGAGTTGCTGACGCCCTGCGGCACCATCGGCCACACCATGGCGTCACGGCTCACGATGAAGTCGATAACGACGGGGCGGTCGTTGGTGTCGAGAGCCAGCTGGATGGCAGCGTCGATATCCTCGGCGCGGGTCACCCGGATACCGAGGGCACCGTAGGCGTCGGCCATCTTGACGAAGTCCGGCACCATTCGCGTGACCTCGTCACCGCTGATGTGGCCGGTGTTGAGGTCGGTGAAGGAATGACGTCCGTCGTAGAACAGCGACTGCCACTGGCGCACCATACCGAGCGACGAGTTGTTGATGATCGCGACCTTGATCGGGATGTTGTTGATGGTGCAGGTGGCCAACTCCTGGTTGGTCATCTGGAAGCATCCGTCACCGTCGATCGCCCAGACCACGCGGTCGGGGTTGGCGACCTTTGCACCCATTGCTGCCGGTACGCCGTATCCCATGGTTCCGGCGCCGCCCGAGTTCAGCCACGAGTTCGGACGCTCGTACTTGATGAACTGCGCTGCCCACATCTGGTGCTGGCCGACACCGGCGGCGTACACGCCCTCCGGCCCGGTCATCTGCCCAATGCGCTCGATGACCATCTGCGGCGACAACAGTCCGTCGTCGGGCAGGTCGTAGCCGAGCGGGTACTGCTCGCGCAGCCCATTCAGACGTGTCCACCACTCGGCGAGGTCGGGCGTTGCTGTCTTGATCGCCTCGGTGTACGCGACGATCAGGTCCGCGATGACGTCCTTCGCGTCGCCGACGATCGGCACATCGGCGAAACGGATCTTGGAGATCTCGGCCGGGTCGATGTCGACGTGGACCACCTTGGCGCCGGGCGCGAAGTCACTCGCCTTGCCCGTCACGCGGTCGTCGAAGCGAGCACCCAGCGAGATGAGCAGGTCGCTCTCCTGGAGGGCGAGCACCGCCGGCACAGTGCCGTGCATTCCGGGCATGCCCAGGTGCTGGTCGTGCGAGTCCGGGAACGCACCGCGCGCCATGAGCGTGGTCACCACCGGGGCACCCGTGAGCTCGGCGAGGGCAAGCAGGACCTCGGATGCCTGGGCGCGGATGACCCCGCCGCCGACGTACAGCACGGGACGCTTGGCCTCGGCGAGCAGCTGGGCCGCTGCCTGGATCTGCTTTCCGTGAGCCTTGGTCACCGGGCGGTAGCCGGGCAGGTCGATCTTGGGCGGCCAGATGAACGGCGCGGAGTTCTGTTGCGCGTCCTTGGTGATGTCCACGAGCACCGGGCCGGGACGGCCCGTCGTGGCGATCTGGTAGGCGGCCGCGAGCGTCGCGGGCACATCTTCCGGACGCGTGACGAGGAACGAGTGCTTGGTGATCGGCATCGTGATTCCCACGATGTCGACCTCCTGGAACGCATCGGTACCCATGAACGTCGAGAACACCTGGCCGGTGATGGCCAGCAGCGGCACCGAGTCCATGTGGGCGTCCGCGATCGCCGTCACGAGGTTGGTCGCGCCGGGACCCGACGTCGCGATGGCGACGCCGACACGGTTGGACGAGGACGCGTAGCCCTCTGCCGCGTGGCCCGCGCCCTGCTCGTGACGGACAAGGATGTGACGAATGGCCGTCGAGACCATCAATTCGTCGTAGAAGGGGATGATGGCGCCACCGGGCAGCCCGAACACATCGGTGATTCCGAGGTGCTCGAGAGTCCGGAGGATGGCGCCAGAACCGGTGAGAATCTCCGGCTCGTGCGTCACTGGAGCCTTGGGCAGGCGTGCCGATGCGGTAGGCACGGGAACGTGTTCCGTGGTCATGGGGAAATCAGTTCTTTCTGATGGATGTCTCGAGCACGAAGCTATCCGGTGACTGCGCCCTCGGCGGCCGAGTGCACAAGCTTGGAGTACTTCGCGAGGACGCCACGGGTGTAGCGAGGAGGAAGGGGAGCCCAGCCAATTCGGCGAGCTTCCAGCTCTGCTGGATCGACCAGTAGGTCAAGCGAGCGAGCTGCGATATCGACCCGTATGAGATCACCATCGCGCACGAAGGCAATCGGACCTGCGTCGACTGCTTCGGGAGCTATGTGGCCGATGCAGAGGCCGGTTGTGCCGCCTGAGAATCGTCCGTCCGTCAACAGTAGTACATCTTTACCGAGGCCTGCGCCCTTGATGGCGGCCGTAATGGCCAGCATCTCGCGCATGCCGGGTCCGCCCTTGGGACCCTCGTAGCGAATGACCACCACCTCACCGGCGTTGATCGATCCCTCGGTGAGTGCATCCAGTGCTTCGCGCTCACGCTCGAAGACCCGGGCGGGTCCCTCGAAGATGTCGGCGTCGAATCCGGCGGTCTTGACGACGGCGCCCTCGGGAGCCATCGAGCCGCGCAGCACGGTGAGTCCGCCGGTCGCGTGGATCGGGTTGTCGAGGGTGCGCAGCACTTTGCCGTCGAGCGCCTCGATCTCCATGTCGGCGAGGTTCTCGGCGAGCGTCTTGCCGGTCACGGTGAGCGCGTCTCCGTGCATGAGTCCGGCGTCGAGCAGTGCCTTCATCAGCACGGGGATTCCGCCGTGACGGTCGACATCGTTCATCACGTACTTGCCGAAGGGCTTGAGGTCCCCGAGGTGGGGAACCGTGTCACCGATGCGGTTGAAGTCATCAAGCGTCAGCTCGACCTCGGCCTCGTAGGCGATGGCCAGCAGGTGGAGGATCACGTTGGTCGATCCGCCGAGAGCCATGGCGACGGCGATTGCGTTTTCGAAGGCGTCCTTGGTCAGGATGTCCCGTGCGGTGATGCCAAGACGGAGCAGGTTGACCACTGCCTCGCCCGAGCGGTGCGCGTAGTAGTCACGACGTCGGTCGGCGGACGCGGGCGACGCGGATCCGGGAAGGCTGAGGCCGAGGGCCTCGGCCACGGCGGCCATTGTGTTCGCGGTGTACATGCCTCCGCAGGCACCCTCGCCGGGAGCGAATGCGCACTCGATTCGCTTGGCGTCGGCCTCGGACATCCGCCCGGCCTTCACCGCGCCGACAGCCTCGAAGGAGTCAATGATCGTGATGTCCTTCTCGGTCCCATCGCTGAGCTTGACCCAGCCCGGAGCGATCGAGCCCGCGTAGAGGAACACCGACGACAGGTTGAGGCGGGCGGCAGCCATCAGCATGCCGGGGATCGACTTGTCGCAGCCGGCGAGCAGCACGGAGCCGTCGAGGCGCTCTGCCTGCATAACGACCTCGACGGAGTCGGCGATGACCTCACGGCTGACCAGGGAGAAGTGCATTCCCTCGTGGCCCATCGAGATTCCGTCGGAGACAGAGACGGTGCCGAACTGCAGGGGGTATCCGCCACCGCCGTGGACGCCTTCTTTGGCGGCCTGCGCGAGACGGGCAAGGGAGAGGTTGCAGGGGGTGATCTCATTCCAGGAGCTCGCAATACCAATCTGCGGCTTGTCCCAGTCAGCATCGCCCATACCTACCGCACGAAGCATTCCGCGGGAGGTAAGTGCTTCGATTCCGTCGGTGACGGTGCGAGAGCGTGGCTTGATATCGGGTGTAGGCAGGGATGTGTCCGGCATGTTTCAAAGTCTAGGACTTTTGGCTGCGCCGGAATGCCGTGGGCCCGTGCCGGAATGAGTGACCCTCACCAGGGACACCCACGGCCGCGAACGGCTACTGCTCGTGCCGGTTGCCGCCACGGTATTCGGCGAGCAGCGCGAGCACCTGCGCCACCTGGAGCGGACCGGGCACACGGTGGTCGGCGATCGTGTCACCGCTGCCGCTCTTGAGCCCGACGTCGTGCGGCTGGAGGGTGGCGAAGGCGTCCTCGTCGGTGACGTCGTCGCCGGCGTAGAGAACCGCGTCCGCGTGGGTGTAGCCCCGCAGATGTTCGAGGGCCTCCCCCTTGGTGGTGGAGCGCACCGAGAATTCGAGGACGTTCTTTCCCTCGCGGATCTTGAGGTCGTCGAGCTCGGCCTGGGCCTCGCTCAGCGCCACGAGGTGCGCGACGCGGGAGTTGTGCTCGGTGGCAAGCCGGGTGTGCAGGGCAAAGCCGGCGGGCTTGGACTCGAGCCAGACCTGGTCGAACGAGTCGGCGACCTCGCCGAGCACCTCGTTGAGGACTCCCACGCGCTCGATCTCCGTGGAGTTCAGCGCCATCGAGTCATCCGGCGAATCGAGACGAATCTCGATGCCGTGAGATCCGACGAGCAGCGTCTCGTCGGGAAGATCGGTCACTGCCTCGAGGCTGGCGAGGGCACGTCCCGAGACTAGGGCGACGCGGGTGTTGGGAAGAGCGAGGAGCCCGAGTACAGCCGCGTGGGCCTCGGGAATCGCGCGGGCCTTCTCCGGGTCATCCACTTCCGGCGCCAGCGTGCCGTCAAAGTCGAGAGCGACGAGGAGTCGCTTCACCCGCGCTAATTCGTTGAGCGCTCCCACGAGTTCGCGGGAGAGCCCCTTTTCACTGACACTCACGGCCTGCGGATCCGATCAATTGTTGATTCGAGTTCGCCCAGCGGGTCGTCGTCGTCTTCGATGACGGCGGGGACGACGCGGGACTGGCGCAACGCGGTGAGGAAGTCGACCGACCAGCGGGAGACATCGAACCGCAGCACCTGCTTGCGCATGGATCGCATGCGCTTTGCCTGCTGCTCGCGCGGCATCTCGATCGCGTGGACAATCGCGTCCTTGAGGCCATCGATGTCGTGCGGGTTGATGCGCAGCGCGCGCTTGAGTTCGTCGGAGGCTCCGGTGAACTCGCTGAGCACCAGCACGCCGGTCTCGTCGAAGCGGCTTGCCACGTACTCCTTGGCGACGAGGTTCATTCCGTCGCGGAGGGCGGTGACGAGCATGACGTCGGCCGCGAGGTACAGGGCAACCATTTCTTCACGGGGGTAACCGTGGTGGTGGTAGCTGATGGCGGTGTGGCTGATCGTGGCGAAGTCACCGTTGATGCGGCCGACCGTGAGCTCGATTTCGTCCCGGAGCTGCATGTAGGCCTGCACGCGCTCGCGGCTCGGGCTGGCGACCTGCACGAGGGTGACGTCCTCGACCTCGAGGCGACCCTCCGAGAGGAGCTCGCCGTATGCCTTGAGGCGGTGACCGATCCCCTTGGTGTAGTCGAGACGGTCAACGCCGAGCATGATCGTCTTCGGATTGCCGAGACCCTCGCGGATCTCCTTCGCCCGGGCCTGCACGTCGGGGCGACGCGCCAGTTCTTCGAAACTCGAGGAGTCGATCGAGATCGGGAAGGCCTTGGCGAGCACCGTGCGCGGCTCTTCACCGGGAACCTCGATCAGCGGCGTCTTGGTGACGTAGCCCATGAGGCGACGAACGGCGCGGGCGAAGTTGCCCGCGTCGGCGACCCGCTGGAAGCCGATGACGTCGGCACCGAGAAGACCCTCGATGATCTGCTTGCGCCACGGAAGCTGCGAGTAGATGCCGTAGGGAGGGAACGGAATGTGGTTGAAGAACCCGATGGTGAGGTCGGGGCGGGCGGCACGGAGCATCTTGGGCACGAGCTGCAGTTGGTAGTCCTGCACCCAGACGACCGCGCCCGGAGCCGCGCTGGCGGCCGCGGCGTCGGCGAACCGCTGGTTGACCAGAACGTAGGACTCCCACCACTCGCGGTGGTAGCTCGGCGAGGAGATCACGTCGTGGTAGAGCGGCCACAGGGTGTCGTTGCTGAAGCCCTCGTAGTAGTTCTCGACCTCGTCCGCGGTGAGGGTGACGGGGATGATGTGAATGCCATCGCTGTAGAAGGGATCGAATTCGAGGTCGGCCTGGCCGGCCCATCCGACCCACGCACCGTCGGCGGCACGCATCACCGGCTCGAGCGCCGTGACGAGGCCACCCGGGGAATGCTCCCAGGTGGCGGTTCCGTCTGCCGCAACGACGCGGTCGACGGGGAGTCGGTTGGAGAGCACGACAAAGTCGTACTGTTCGGGATTGTCGTTCGTCATTATTTGCCTGTTCCGTGTGGACTGCTCTGCGCACCCTGCCCGGTAAGCCCACCCAAGGATACCAGCCGAGCTTTAGTCGAGGATTTGTGCCCGACACTCCACGATTGTTCCGCTGGACACCCCACGTTCAGGGTGTCCACCTAGGATGTGTTCAATGATCCGCGTCGGTATGAGCACCACATGCGTTTATCCCCTGCCACCCGAGCACGCCTTCCGGCTTGCCCACCTGGCGGGATACGACGGCGTCGAAGTGATGGTGACCAACGACACCGCCACGCAGGACCCCGAAGCGCTGAAGGCGCTGTCGAAGAAGTACAACCTTCCGGTGCTGTCCATTCACGCCCCCGTTCTGCTCCTCACCCACTTCGTCTGGGGACGCGATCCCCAGATCAAGCTGGACAAGTCCGCCGAACTCGCGCGCGCTGTCGGCGCCGACAGCGTCGTTGTGCACCCGCCGTTCCGCTGGCAGGCCTCCTACGCCCGGGACTTCGAGCGAATCGTGCGCGTCACCGCGAACAAGTACGACGTCGAGATCGCCGTCGAGAACATGTTTCCCTGGGGTGCCGGCGGACGAAGCCTGAAGGCGTACTCCCCCAGCTCTGACCCCACCAAGATGGACGTCGACTCGATGACCCTCGACTTCTCGCACGCGTCCCTGTCGGGTCGCGACTCGCTTGAGCTCGCCATGGCCATGGGCACCAAGCTGCGCCACGTGCATCTCTGCGACGGCTCCGGCTCGATGGACGAGGGAAAGATCTTCGACGAGCACCTGCTGCCGGGTCGCGGAAGCGAACCCGTTGCCGAGGTGCTCGAGTACCTGGTGCGCGAGAACTGGAACGGTTCCGTCGTCGCCGAGGTGAACACCCGCAAGGCGAAGACCGAGCAGGACCGCCTGGAACTGCTCGTCGAGACCCTGGCGTTCGCCCGGGACAAGCTCACGCCCATCGCTCCCGCACAGCCCGAGCCGGCTGCTCCGCCGGCGGGCACGGACGCGGCGCCCAACACCGTCGAGAAGCCCCAGGCCAACTAGCCCCGGCTCCCGTGTTACTGGGTCTCGGCCTTGCCGAGGCGCCAGTAGCCCATGAACGCCACACGGGATCGGTCGATGCCCGTCTCGGCGACAAGGAACCGGCGCAGCAGTTTGATGACGCCCGCCTCTCCGGCGAGCCACGCGTAAAAGTCGTGCCCCGCGGCGACGGGGGCGTTGGCCTGAACCTCGGGTGAATCCCAGAGCAGTTCCGTGTCGACATCGACATCGGCGAGGTCCTGGGGAGCGTGCTCGAGCGTCGGCATGATGAGGGCGTGGTGCTCGTCCACCCAGGCCCGAACCGCAGGATCCAGCCTGCTGCCGTGCGCCTGGTCGCCCCGCCCCAGCCAGACGACCCGGCACCCCTCGGCAACCGTCAGGGGCAGGAAGTCCTCTTCCGTCGGCACCTCAATGAACGCGGTGGCGTGGGTTCCGGACGGCAGGGATTCAAGAATGGAGCAGATGGCGGGAGCCGCCGTTTCGTCGCCGGCGAGCAGCAGGTGCGTGGCATCGCCCGGGTGCCAGTCGAGGCCGATCGCCCAGCCGGTGCTGCGGGAATCCGGACCGACAATCACGAGCTCGTCCCCGACCGTCGCGCCGAGCAGCCAACGGGCCGCCGGTCCCCCGTCGCCGTGGGAGACGAAGTCGACGTCCAGTTCGCGCTGCGCGGGACGGATCGCTCGCACGGTGTAGGTGCGGAAGGGGTTCTGCAGGTGCTCGGGCAGGGCACGCCAGCGCGCATACCAGTCGCCCTCGGCCAGCGACTTTTCGTCGCTCGCGCCGATGTCGCTCAGTCCGATTCCCGGCAGGGGCAGCAGCAGTTTGATCCGCTGATCGAGCCCGGCGGTGCCGAACGTCGCGAAATCATCCCCGGTGAAGGTGACCCGGGTGAAGTGCGGGGACAGCGACCGAAGCGCCGACACCCGCGCCACATATGGACGGTAGGCGGGTCGGTCATCGAGAACGACCGAGGAATCCCGCGAGGTAAGCATTACCTAAGTATGACAGCGGCCCCGTGGCATCCGCCTCGGAAAGCCCTGAGCACTGCCGGGCCGCCGCGCTACCGCGGGGATTGCCGGGCGCCAGCGCCTAGTCGGAGGTGGTGAGTTCCTGCAGCCCAAGGGTGCGCATGCCCGTGTCGACGAGATCGTCGACGATGGCGTTCGATGCAGGCGTGCGCAGGAAGAACTCGGAGTAGAACAGCGGCCCGATGAGGAGGGACAGCTGCAGCTGGGTGACGGGCCCGAGCAGCGAGCTGATCTCGTCGGTGCCCCCGACGCTGGAGGCGAGCACGATGTCGGCGGCGCGCTCGTCCTGCGCGGCCTGGCTGAGCAGCGCCGTCAGCGCCAGCGCGGTGACGGGTTCGTGCAGGTCGTTGCGGAGGGCCGTGAGGAACTCCTTGAGGATGTCCCGGGGCGACGCATTCTCGGACGGATCGACGACGATCCGAGTTCGGCGCACCCCGATGATGTCGCTCAGGATCTGCTGCATGGTTCCCCAGTGCACATAGAGCGTGCGTCGGGATACCTGCGCCTCGGCGGCCAGAGTGCTGAAGGTGAGCGGCTCGCCGGATGGAACAGCCAGCATGCCGATGGCCGTCTGCAGAACATGATCACGCGTGCGAGCTATCCGGGGGTCAGTCACAGCGGAAGCCTAGGGGTGAACATGATTCTTCGTCAAATACAACGCTGGGTCTTTTCCCACGCACCGTGATGATGTATGGCGCCGTCAGTCAGTCGCTCGCGGCCCGGGCGATCGCCGCGACGACGGGTCCAGCCACGCCGTAGTGGCGCATCCGGGCGAGCACATCGGGATCTCCCCCGTGGATTATGTCGTCGACGACTCCGGCGCCGAGCGCCTCCAGGTCGGTCGTGTCGTTGCCCCGCGCCTGGATGATCGCCAGCAGCAGGTCGTCGCGGTCGGACGTCGCCAGCACGGCATCGAGTTCGTCGCCGACGTCGAGGGCGGTGTCGGTGTCGACCGCAGCGCTCGAACCCGGACGCGCCGGCGGGGTGACCCCCGCGAGCACGTCCTGCCACCGCCAGAACCGGTCGGCGAGCCCGAGAAGATCGGGCCCGTCGCCGGCATAGCTGTCCTGATCGACCACGTGTCAGATCACCGCATCGCTCAGGCCGCTGCCGGCACGAGCCCCAGTGCCCGCGCCCGCCGCATGCGACCGAGGGCTGCGAACGACACGAGAACGCTGAGCGCACCGAAGACCAGAAGACCGAGGGCCGGCAGCACCACGGCACCGACGCTGCCGCCGGAGATGATCGCCTGCATTCCCGCGACCCCGTAGGTGAGCGGCAGGAAGGGACTGATCACCTGGAACGGCCCCGCGAGCAGCTGGATCGGGTACAACCCGCCGGTCGCGGTGATCTGGATGGCAAGCAGCACGATCGAGACCACCAGTCCGAACCGTCCGAGCCAGACACTGAGGAAGTAGTGGAAGGCGGTAAAGGCGACAGCCATCACCAGCGAGAACAGCAGGGTCGCTGGCAGCAGGGCCCACGAGACGTCGAGCGAGATGTGCAGGAGCGCGACGAGCAGCACCGCCTGCGCTGCCGCGATGATGCTCGCGCGACCGACAACCGACCGGGTGATGCGTCCGTTGGACGCGGTCGACGACAGCACACTGCGGGTCGTCGGGCGCAGCACGAGGAAGATGGCCAGGGCACCGATCCAGAGGCCAAGCGGCACGAACAGCGTGGCGATGATCTGCCCGATGGACGACACCTCGTTGTTGCGGTCGACCGTCAGCCCCACCGGGGACGCCGCGATCGTCGAGGCCGTCTTGGTCTGCGCCTCCGTGAACGAGGGCACCTGCGTGGCCCCGGACTTCAGTCCGTCAGCGAGGGTGCCCGCTCCGGTGGCCAGCGATGACGCGCCGTCCGCGGACTTCGCCACGCCGTCCTTCAGCGTGCCGAGCCCGGACGCGAGGCTCGTTCCGCCGGAACCAAGCGTGGTGAGCCCGCTCGCCAGCGAGCTCGCCCCGGACTGCAGGCTCGTGAAGCCGGACGCGAGACCCTTCGCTCCCGACTTCAGGCTCGAACCACTGGAGGCAAGTGTGTCGGCACCGGCGGCGCTTTTGCTTGCCCCCGCCGCAAGCTTGTCGAACGTCGTGTTGACGCCGCCCACGATGGCCGGGCCGTTACTCGCCGCCTTGGCGAGCGCGGACGACAGCGCCTGCACCGTCGCCTGCGCGGTCGGGTCTGTCGGGTTGGCCTTGAGGGTGGCCGCCGCGCGGGTCAGCTGGGCCGAAATCGCCGACACGCCTCCCGTGTAGTCCGGCAGGCCGAACGTGCTCGCATCGATTTTCGAGATGGATGACGCGAGCGTGTGCAGTCCGCTGGCCAGCGACCCCACTCCCCCGACGTAGCTACCGACACCACTGGCGAACTTGGTCGCTCCCGCTCCGGCGGTACCCGCTCCACTCGCGAGCTTGCTGGCTCCCGTGGCGGCGGACCGTGCCCCGTCGCCGAGCTTGGCGGCGCCGGACTGGGCCGACCCCACACCGTCGGTCACCTTATCGAGGCCCGACGAGAGACTCGTCGCGCCATCGGAGAGCTTGGCCGCTCCATCGGCAGCGTCCGACAGCGAGCCGCCGACAGTCCCGATGCTGGAATAGATGCCCGCGATGTACTGCTGCGTGATGGCGGTGCCGAACGTTGCCACCAGGCCGTCGCCCACGGTCTGCGCGACGGCGCCCGTGAGGTAGTTGTGCGAGTCATCCGTGCTGATGGTGATGTTCGCCTGCTGCGGGTCATCCCCCGACAGAGACGTGATCGACTTCGAGAAGTCTTCCGGCACCTCGAGGATCGCGTAGACCTTGCCGTCGGCGAGGAGCTTCTTGGCGTCCTTGTCGTTGGTGATGGTCCAGTCGAATCCCGGGGAGTCCTTGCCCGTGAGCTCGGTCACCAGCTGGCGACCGGCGAGGATCGTGCTCTTGGTGCCATCGGCCGCGGTGGTGGTGATCAGCTTGTCGTTGTTGACGATGGCCGCGGGAATCGCGTCGACACCCGACTTGACCTGCGACAGCGCGCCCACCACGAGTCCCGCGAACGCGAGGGGAACGAGCACGACCACCGCGAGCGCGGCGTTGCGGCGACGCTTGCCGCGCGGCGTGGAATCGGTTGACTGGCTCATACGGATGCCACCTCTCGGTTCAGGCTGTACAGGTCGATGGTGGTGATGGTGCGCGTCGTCGTGACGCGTTCGAGCGCCCGCGGCGGCAGCGGCGTGCCAACCGCGATGGTCGTGGTGTCCGGGGCGAGCCGGTCGAGAATCAGCAGGAAGGCGATCTCGTCGTTGACGTCGGCAAACGCGTCGAGCTGGTCGAGCATGACCACGGGCGTGCGCTCCGACAGGGAGATCACGGCGAGGGCGACCGCACGCTCGAGCTGCGGCAATTGCTCAACCTCGGTCTCCGCCGACAGGCGCATCGTGTTACCGGTGGTCGCCAGCGCGGAGTTGACCCTGTCGACCCACTCATCGGCCCGGCGGCGCAGTGAGCCACCCCGGTTTCGCGAGCCCGTCAGGCGCATCCGCTCCTGCAGAAGATCGCCGAACCGGCCGCGCACGTCCGATCTCTCGGACGCCCCGATGTCTTCGAGGGCGACGAGACGCAGGACGGCGGATGACTCGGACGGCAGCGGGTGACCCAGCACCTGCACGTGTCCGCTCAACGGTTTCAGACGCCCGGCCACCGTCGCGGCGAGGACCGCGCGGTCTGCGGCATCCCCGGCGACGCGCACGATCGTTCCCGCGGCGATGCCGAAGCTGATCGGACCGACCGTGGAGTCGCGTGCCCCGGCGACGAGGTAGTCGGCCGTGATCGCATCGGCGCGGTGCTGGTCTGCCCACTCGACTTCTTCGCGGTGGGCGCGGAGGTTCTCCCCCTCGATGTCGACGTTGGGCAGGATGCGCGACAACCACTTCGGCATCCACCAGGCCGCGTGGCCGAGCAGCGCCATCACGGCGGGAACGAGGGTCATGCGCACGAGGAACGCGTCCGCGAGGATGCCGACGGCAAGGCCGAGCGCGATGACCTTGATCACGCCGGCGCCCTCGGGCACAAACGCGGCGAAGACGAAGAACATGATGAGGGCAGCGGCGGTGACCACGCGGGCGGCGTTCGAGAAGCCCTTCACGATCGCCTGCCGCGGGTTACCCGTGTGCACGTAGGTTTCTCGCATTCCGGAGACGAGGAACACCTCGTAGTCCATCGCGAGACCGAAGAGCACGGCCATCAGCAGGATGGGCATGAAGCTGAGGATCGGGCCGGGCACGGCCCCCAGCGCGTCGGCGAACCAGCCCCATTGGAAGATCGCGACCACGACACCGAACGAAGTGAACACCGACAGCAGGAACCCGACGGCCGCCTTGATCGGCACGAAGACCGACCTGAACACCATCATGAGCAGGATGATCGAGAGTCCGACCACGATGATGCCGAACGGCACGAGCGCGTTGTTCAGCCGCGTCGAGATATCGATCTGCACGGCCGTTGCGCCCGTGACGGCGATGGACATGTCGTACTTCTTGTCGATGTCCGGGGCGATGTCGCGGATGGCGTTGACGAGGGTGGTGGTCTGGGGCGAGTCCGGCCCGCTCTTCGGGATGACCTGGATGATGGCGGTGTCGAGCGTCGCGTTCGGCAACCCCTGGCTCACGTAGGAGACGTCAGGGAGCTCGCGCAACTGGTCACCGACGGACTTCAGGTCATCGATGAACGTGGTGCTCTGCGTGATGTCGACGAGAACGATCAGCGGACCGTTGTGGCCGGGGCCGAAGGCATCGGAAATGGTGTCGTAGGACTCGCGGGCTACAGAGCCCTTCGGCTCGGAGCCGCCGTCCGGCAGCGCGAGCGTGAGGCTGAACGCGGGGATCGCGAGCGTCCCCAGGATCACGACGACAGCAACCACGGCGACGATCGGCGCCTTGAGCACGAGCTTCACCCAGCGCTCACCGAAGGAGACACGGGATGTCCCGTCCGTCGTAGCCCGGCGGTACGCGCGTGAACCCGGCTTGGCTGCCAGGCGTCCCTTCGCCAGTCCCATGATCGCGGGCAGGAGTGTCAGCGACACCAGGATCGCCACGAACACCGCGGCCGCCGCGGAGACCCCCATGGCACTGAGGAACGGGATCTGCACCACGAGCAGGCCGAGGAGCGCGATGATTACCGTCACACCCGCGAAGACGACCGAGCTGCCGGCGGTCGCCACCGCTGTAGCGGCGGAGTCCTCCGGTTCCATTCCGTTGGCCATCTGGTTTCGGTGCCGGGACAGGATGAACAGGGCGTAGTCGATACCGACCGCGAGCCCGATCATCAGGGCAAGCAGTGGGGTTGCGCTGGAGATGGTGGCGAAGGCAGAGACGGCGATGACCCCGCCGAGCGAGACGCCGATTCCGGTGATCGCCGTGATGAGGGGAAGGCCAGCCGCGAGCAGCGATCCGAAGGTGATGAACAGCACGACTCCGGCGAAGACGACGCCGATGATCTCCGTCGGGGTGATCCCGTACGTGGTGTCCTGGAACACCTGGCCGCCGAACCCGACGGTCATGCCCGCATCGGTGGCGATGGATCCGAGGCCTTGCACGTCCGAGAGGGTTGCGTCCGTGACATCCGCCGTCTGACCGGTGAATTGCACATTGATGATGCCGGTGGTGCCGTCCTCGGACACGGCATCGGTTGCGTACTCGCTGAAGGGCGAGACACCCTGCGAGACGCCCTTGATGTCGTCAAGTTTGTCGACGATCGAGTCGATCGCGGCCGTGTACTTCGGCTCCTCGAGCTTCGCGCCATCCTTCGTCTGCACGACGATCTGGGCGCTGGCGCCCGCCGTCTGCGGGAAGACCGCTGCAAGGCGGTCGATCGCGGTCTGCGATTCGGTGCCGGGGATCGCGAAGGACTCCTGCGTCTTGCCGCCGAGGGCCGCGCCACCGCCGAGGATTCCGATCATCAGGAGGATCCACACGATGATGACCGGCCACGGCCGGTTGTAGGAGAAACGCCCGAGGCGGTAGAGAAGGGTGGCCATCAGATGAGCTCCTGGATTGCGGCGGGGCGGACGGGTACGGGGGCGAGCAGTTCGGTGAGAACGGTGATGAGGGCGGGGCGGATGTCGGCGAGCGGCTCGGTCTCGGGACCGAAATTCTCTTCAGTGGCCAGGACGTAGGCGGCACCTCCGAGGGCGATGCCGAACCGGAGGCGATCGACGGGCGAGTCGACGTTCGAGTGGAAGTAGCTCGCCAGCCGAACCACGATGAGGTTCGCCCGGTCGATCACCGGTACGTCTTCGAGCGAACGTGCCTGGTTGATGAACAAATGCACCTCGAGGCGGTAGGCAAGCAGGAAGTCGACGAAGTCGGTGATGAAGGCACGGCGGGTCTGGTCGTTCAGGGGCGCCCCCTCGATCGAGTCGAGGATCACCTCCATGCGGTCGAGTGCCGGCGAGATCCCGGCCTCGAGCAGCGCCTCCTTGGACGCAAAGTGGTACAGCACACTCGACTTCGACAGTCCCGCTACCTCGGCGATGCGTTGCAGCGACGTCGCGCCGTACCCGGCGCGAGCGAATTCGGACAGCGCAATGGCGCGCAGATCATCGTGACTCGACATGGGAATTACGCTAACTGACCGATCGGACAGTTTCTGACCGATCGGTCAGTTAACAGCGGATTGCCAGCCCCGTCCGGCGCTCCGGCCCGGGTCGTGCGCTACCCAGGCGGGGGTCAGTGCACCAGCGCGAGCAGCAGCGTCGCCGGGATCACCGTCAGCGGCACCACCAGCAGGCCGAGCGCCGCGTACCGCCACCACGAGATCGTGACGTCCAGCGACTTCAGCCGGTCGTGCCACAGCAGCGTCGCCAGCGATGCCCAGGGGGTGATGAGCGGTCCGGCGTTGACGCCGATCAGCAGCGCCGCCAGCCGGAGCGGATCGCCCGCCACCGGCTCGAGGGCGAGATAGGCCGGCAGGTTGTTGACGACGTTGGCCCCGGCGACACCCAGCCCCGTCAGCCGCAGCAGATCGGCCACGCCCGTGCCCTGCCCCGCGATCGACAGCAGGAAGTCGGTGAGGCCCAGCGAGTGGGCGGCCTCGATGACGAGGAAGAGACCGGATGCCAGGAGCACGAGTTGCCACGGAAGCAGGCCAAACTTCAGCACAGCCGGCCGGCGTGCCAGAAAGAATCCCCCGAGGACCACCGCCGCGATGACCGCGGGGATCCACACCTCAACTCCGGATACGAGCGCGGGCACCAGCAGGGCGACGACGATGCCGCTCACGATGAGCAGCACACGGTCGTCGGGACGGTCGCCATCGCCGGGTTCGTACCTGCGCAGCAGGTCTTTGCGGTACACGAGGAAGAGGACGACAGAGGGAATGACGATCGCCACGATCGCCGGAACCGCCATCAGGGCGGCGAACTGCGCGGGGCCGCCGAGGTCGAGCTCGCGTTCGGCCAGCAGGTTGGTGAGGTTCGAGACGGGCAGCAGCAGCGACGCGCTGTTGGCAAGCCACACCGTCGTCAGGGCGAACGGGATGGGCGGAAGACCGACGTGTCGCGCCAGCAACACCACAACGGGAGTGAGGAGCACGGCGGTGGTATCCAGCGACAGGAAGATGGTGCTGGCGGACGCGAGCAGCACCACGAGAATCCACAGCAGCCACGCGCGATCCAGACCCCACACGGCGAGGCGCTCGGCGATCACCGTGAACAGCCCGGCCTCGGCCGCCAGCTCGGTCACCACGGTGATGGCGACAACAAACAGCAGGATTGGCCAGACGCGGTCCGCCACTGCCAGCGCGTCATCCACCGGCAAAATCCGCACGGCGATGGCGACGAATCCGAGCACCAAGAGGGCAACACCGAGGAGTGCAGAGCGCACGGCCATCCCTTCGCCGGACGTCGTTCCGGGTGTCATCGCGAGTCGACACGGTGGCATCGATGGCGTGCGAGCGTAATTGCTCCCTCGAATTGTGTGCCCCCGGCCGATCCGGGTCAAGTTAGGTCACCCGCACCCTAGAATCGGCGCATGAAAACGAGTTTCGTGACCTCCCTGTACCAGCCAGAGGGCCGCTCCGTCACCGGCGTACCCGTTCCCGAGTCGGCGATCGACGAGCTCGGCGCCGGTAAGAAGCCCGCGGTGACCATCACCGTGCGCGGAGCGTCCATGGCCGAGTCCTTCGTCTACCGCAGCACCGTCGCATCGATGGGCGGGCAGTTCCTCATCTCGTTCAGTTCTGCGTCGCGGGATGCCACGGGGTTGAAGGCCGGCGACGAGATCGACGTCACCCTCGAGCTCGATGATCAGCCCCGCACCATCGAGACCCCACACGACCTGATGAGCTCCCTCACCGAGGCCGGGTTGCTGGATACCTTTCTCGGGCTGTCCTACTCGAAGCAGCGTGGATACGTGGAGCCGATCGAGGCGGCGAAGACGGTGGAGACCCGGCAGCGTCGCGTGGAGAAGGTCGTCACCGACCTCTCCGGCTCCTGACACCCGCCACCCGATCACTACCACCCGGCCGCGACGCGGTACAGGCCCGGCGGCCGAGTCGCGCGCACCAGCGCCGCGGGGGTAGCGTTAATACGACAATCCCGAGGAGACTTCGTGCGCAAATTCATCTTTAGCGGCAGCATCATCAGTGCAATCTTCGGAGGCTTCAGCACGATTCAAGCCACCCGCAAGGGTCCGCGCGACTGGCGCACCATCCTCATGTGGGTCAGCTGGATCTCCACGCTGGCGATCGCCATCGGCTCCGTCATCATCGAGGCCAACGACCAGAACGAGCTGGACGACTAACCATGTTCAGCCACTCGATGGGGTTTGGGTTCGGGCACGTCATTGCGACGGTGCTGTACGGGGCATTCGCCCTGTTCGTCCTCGCGGTCCTCATCGGGCTGGTGATCCTTCTCGTTCGTTTCCTCCTGGTAGCGACGACCGCGGCGCAGATCTACGTGGCCAAGAATCGGCCTGCCGCGACGCCGACCCCGCCCGGAGGCTCGGCGACGCATCCCGCGCCGACCCCGCACGCGCCGTCCGCACCGACCGCTGCGGCTCCGACAGCGACGGTCTCCCCGGCGAGCCCGGGCGCAGCCACCTCGTCGGCTACTCCCGCGTCCACCCCTCCCGCGGCGACCCCTGCCACGACACCGGCGGCGGATGGCCCGTCCGACGCAGCGACTCCCGGTGCTGGCGATGACGCCCCGGCGTGGGGCGCGGTGTTCCCCGACGCCGGCGGACCCGCGACGATGCCCGCGATTCCGGACCCCGAAGCACCTGCGGCACCCAGCACGCCCGCACCCCGGGCCACCCGGTCCCCCGCCGCAAAGCCCGCCACGACCAAGCCGGCCACGAAGCCGCGGACGCCGCGCACTCCCCCCGCACCGCCGGCGTCACCCGTCGAGTAACGCCGGCACGGGTCATCCGCTCTCCGCATGCGGCGGCAGGGTGGGGACCCGACTCCCGCTACGACAGGAAGCCGCGGAGCAACGCCGCCGATCCCTCGAGGTGCTCGCGCATTGCCTCGATCGCCCGGGCGGAATCCCCCGTGAGGATCGCGACGACGATGGCCTCGTGCTGCTCGTTGGAGTGGTCGATGTTCGGCCCGAGCAACGGGATGCTGCCGAGCAGTTCGTTGACGCGCGTGCGGTTGTCCGCCAGCAGCGGCACAAGCGATGGCGTTCCGGCCAGCTCGCCAATCGTCAGGTGCAGGCGGGAGTCGAGACGGCGGTAGTCGGCGGCGGACGCGGCGGCGGTCTCCCCCAGGCGGCGCCACAGTAGATCCCTGTCGGCGGCCGACAGGCTCTTGCCCGCGACAGCGCGCACCGCGCCGATCTCGAGGATCTCGCGCAGGCCAAGCACGTCCTCGATCTCGTCCGCGTCAAGGGGTTCGTCAGTCGCGGCCACCTCGGGAAGCACGTCGGTGACGAAGGTGCCGCCATAGCGACCGCGCTTGCTCACCAGGTAGCCGGCCTTGGCGAGCTCGGCGATGGCCTCCCGTACGGTGTCGCGGCTCACCGAGAACTTCGCGGCAAGATCACGCTCGGGCGGGAGTGCCTCCCCCGGTGCCACGATGCCGAGCCGGATGGTTTGCAGCAGGCGCGCCACTGTATCTTCGAACGCGTTTCCGCTGCGCACGGGCCGGAAGAGCGCGTCCGCGACATGGTCGCTCGCCGTGGTCTCCTCGACCGGGAACGGGTCTGTGGTGGGTGTCATGGGAACGCTTACAGCGGGGTGACGTAGGCCGAGCTGATGCCTCCATCGACCAGGAACGTGGACGCCGTGATGAAGCTTGCATCATCGCTGGCGAGGAACGCGACGGCGGCCGCCAGCTCCTCGGGCTCGGCGAAACGACCGACGGGGATGTGCACGAGCCGGCGCTGGGCGCGCTCCTGGTCGGCGGCGAACAGCTCCTGCAACAGGGGCGTGTTCACCGGCCCGGGGCACAGCGCGTTGACCCGGATGCCCTGACGTGCGAACTGCACACCGAGCTCCTTGGTCATCGCCAGTACACCGCCCTTGGACGCCGTGTAGGAGATCTGGCTCGTCGCCGACCCCATGACGGCGACGAACGACGCGGTGTTGATGATGGAGCCAGACTGCTGCTCCACCATGTGACGCAGGGCTGCCCGCGAGCACAGGTAGACCGACTTCAGGTTGACGTCCTGCACGCGCTCCCAGGCCGGCAGCTCGGTCGTCTCGATCGAGTCGTCGTCGGGCGGGGAGATGCCGGCGTTGTTGAACGCGATGTCGACGGAACCATAGGTCGACTTCGTGAGGTCGAACAGGTTATTCACCTGGGCCTCGTCGGTGACGTCGACCTGAATGAACATGCCCTCCACCAGGTCGCCAGCGGCCTGCCCGGTCTCGGGGTTGAAGTCGCCGATGACGACCGTCGCTCCCTCCGCCGCGAACCGCTTGGCCGTCGCAAGCCCAATGCCGCTCGCGCCTCCCGTGATGACGGCGACCTTGCCCGCCAGTCGCTGGGTAAGGTCAATTCTCGCGATGCTCATTCGTGGTGCTCCTTGCTGTGGGGTGCGCTAGTCGGTGCTGATGAAAACATTTTTGGTTTCGGTGAAAGCGGATGCCGCGTCGGGCCCGAGCTCGCGCCCCAGGCCGCTCTGCTTGAACCCACCAAACGGGGTGGAGTACCGCACGGACGAGTGCGAGTTGACCGACAGGTTGCCGCTCTCGACACCCCGGGATACCCGCAGCGCGCGTCCGATATCGCGCGTCCAGATCGATCCCGACAGCCCGTAAACGCTGTCATTGGCCTGCGCGATGGCGTCGGCCTCGTCGTCGAAGGGCTGCACCGTCACGACGGGGCCGAAGATCTCATCGGTCACGGCCCGGTCGGTGCGCGATTCGGGCAGGAGCACGGTGGGAGGAAACCAGAAGCCCGGTCCGGATGGCGCGCTGCCGCGGAATGCCACGCGCGAGTCATCCGTCACAAAAGATGACACCCGGTCGATATGGGTCTTCGAGACCAGGGGACCCATCTCGGTACCGTCGTCGCCGGGCGAGCCGACGCGCACCCCCTGCACCGCGGGTTCGAGGAGCTCGAGGAACCGGTCGTACACACTGCGCTCGACGAGGATGCGGCTGCGGGCGCAGCAGTCCTGGCCCGCGTTCTCGAACACGGCGTAGGGCGCCGTGGCCGCGGCCTTCTCAAGATCGGAGTCGGCGAAGATCACGTTGGCACTCTTGCCGCCGAGCTCGAGCGTGACGGCCTTCACCTGCTCGGCGCAGCCGGCCATCACGCGCTTGCCGACCGCGGTCGATCCGGTGAAGACGACCTTGCGCACGCCGGGATGGGCGACAAAGCGTTCCCCCACCACATCGCCGCGGCCCGGCAGTACCTGGAATAGCCCCTCCGGCAGCCCGGCATCGAGCGCGAGCTGGCCGAGGCGTAGTGCGGTGAGCGGCGTCCATTCGGCGGGCTTCAGCAGCACGGCGTTGCCAGCGGCAAGCGCGGGGGCGAATCCCCACGCGGCGATCGTCATCGGGAAGTTCCACGGCACGATCACCCCGACGACCCCGAGCGGCTCGAGGAAGGTGACGTCGATTCCGCCTGCCACGGGGATGGTCTTGCCGATCATCCGTTCCGGGGCCGCCGAGTAGTAGTTGAGCACGTCGCGAACGTGTCCGGCTTCCCACCGCGCCTGGGAGATGGGATGACCCGAATTGCGCACTTCCAGCCAGGCGAGTTCCTCGATCGCGTCGCCGACGGTCAGCGCGAACTGGCGCAGCGCAGCGGCACGGTCTGCCGGGGCGAGCGCGGCCCACGCGCGCTGGGCGGACATCGCGTGGCGGACCGCGTCATCCACCTCCTCCACGGTGGTGTGCGTGATCGTGCGCAACGTGGTTTCGTCGGCGGGGTTGATGAGGGTGATGTCAGGCACGGTATTCCTTTGCTGCTGCGACGAGACCGGCGAACAGACGCAGGTCGTCCCCGGTCTCCTCGGGGTGCCATTGCACGGCGACGCCGAAGGGCACGGACGGTAGTTCGACGGCCTGGATGATGCCGTCGTCGGAGTGCGCGGTGACCCGCAGCCCGTCCGCCAAACGATCGACCGCCTGGTGGTGGTAGACCTTCGCCTCGACGCTGGCGCCGACGAGTTCACCCAGCTGGGTGTCCTCCTCCACCGCGACGGTGATCGAGTTGAACTGGCCACCACCAAGGTTGTACTTGGTGCTGCCGACCACGTCGGGAAGGTGCTGCGTGAGCGTGCCGCCCAGCGAGACGTTGAGCACCTGGGCGCCCCGGCAGATACCGAGGAAGGGAAGTTCGCGGTCGATCGCAGCCCGCAGCAGCGTGTCCT
This sequence comes from Glaciihabitans sp. dw_435, assembly GCF_018449675.1. Lineage (GTDB taxonomy): Bacteria > Actinomycetota > Actinomycetes > Actinomycetales > Microbacteriaceae > Glaciihabitans. The sequence continues at coordinate 89,148 of NZ_JAAVUZ010000002.1, forward strand.
CCCACGCGTCCCGGTCGAGCCGGGGCGTGTCGGTGGTGGGGTGCGGCTCCTGGCCGTACCGGGCCGGGTCGACGTCCTTGCCTCCCGTGATGATGAGCCCGTCCAGTCCGTCGAGCACCGCGCTGGCTATCTCGTCGGAGACCGGCTGCGGTGGCAGCAGTACGGCGATGCCGCCCGCGCGCGTCACCGCGTCCAGGTACACCGCGGGCAGGAACGATGCAGGCACGTTCCACACGCCCGTTGACGCCTGCTCGAGGTAGGTGGTGAGGCCGATGATTGGACGCCGGGCACGGGCGTCCGCCCGGGGCCGGGTGTCAGAAACGCTCGAACCCACGGACCCTCTCCCAGTCGGTAATCGCGGCGTCGTACGCCTGCTGTTCGATCCGCGCGTTGTTGAGGTAGTGCTCCACCACGTCGGCGCCGAAGGCCTCGAGCGCGACCTCGGAGGTGGCGAAGAGCGCGGCGGCATCCCGCAGCGAGGTCGGCACCCGCGGGGCATCCGATCCGTAGGCGTTTCCCTCGAAGAGCGGCTCCAGTTCCAGCTCGTTCTCGATGCCGTAGAGACCACCGGCGATGAGTGCCGCGACGGCGAGGTACTGGTTCACGTCTCCTCCGGGCACCCGGTTTTCGACCCGCAGGCTCTGCCCGTGGCCGACGACCCGCAACGCGCAGGTGCGGTTGTCCAGGCCCCAGGCGATCGCGGTCGGGGCGAAGCTGCCCTCGACGTAGCGCTTGTAGGAGTTGATATTGGGGGCGAAAAACAGGCTGAGTTCACGCGTCGTCTTGATGAGTCCGGCAAGCCAGTGCTCCATGAGCTTGGAGAACCCGTAGGGGCCGTCGCCCGCCATCACCGGGGACCCGTCGACGCCGCGCACGCTGAGGTGGATGTGGCAGCTGTTGCCCTCGCGCTCGTTGAACTTGGCCATGAACGTCAGCGACTTTCCGTGCTGGTCGGCGATTTCCTTCGCCCCGTTCTTGTAGATCGAGTGGTTGTCGCAGGTCGCCAGCGCCGGCGCGTAGCGGAAGGCGATCTCCTGCTGACCGAGGTTGCACTCGCCCTTCACTCCCTCGCAATACATCCCCGCGCCATCCATTCCATTGCGGATGTCCCGGAGCAGGGGCTCCATGCGGGTCGAGGCCAGCAGTGCGTAGTCGATGTTGTAGTCCGTGGCGGGGGTGAGCCCGGTGTAGTTCTTCGCCCACGCCGAGCGATAGGTGTCATCGAACACAATGAACTCGAGCTCGGTGCCGACGAACGGCACGAGGCCGCGTTCCGCCAGGCGGGCGATCTGCTTCTTGAGGATCTCGCGGGGGCTCGGGTCGACGGGCTTCTCGTCCAGCCAGGTGAGGTCGGCCATCACGAGGGCCGTGCCCGGCAGCCAGGGGATGACCCGGAGCGTGTCGAGATCCGGCATCATCGCCATGTCGCCGTAGCCCTTTTCCCACGAGGAGATCTTGTAGCCGTCGACGGTGTTCATCTCCACGTCGACAGCCAGAAGGTAGTTGCAGCATTCGGCGCCGTGCTCCGCCAACTCCTCCATGAACAGGCGGGCCGAGGCACGCTTACCGACCAGCCGTCCCTGCATGTCGGTGAAGGCGATGATGACGGTGTCGATCTCCTTGGCGCTCACCAGCGCGCCGAGCTCATCGATGGTGAGGTTTCCGGATCGGGATGTTGCAGCAAGGCTAGTCATGGCGCATTTCTCCTCATCGAGCCGTTTGTCCGACCATTACACCACAGCCGTCGACCGGCAAATCCTTGGTTTGTAACGAGCTGTTTACATCCAAAGGTAGACACCCGTACCAATAGACGCCAAGCTCTCGGATAATTCACAACTATGTTCCGCTGGAGGAATGAATGGCTGCGACACAGGACACAAGGGCGTCATCCGGGGTTACGTACACGAAGGCCGAGGCCGGCTACTTCGACAAGCGCAGCCTGAAACGCACCGCGGGAGTGTGGGGCCTGTGGGGCATCGGCATCGCCGCGGTCATCTCCGGAGACTTCTCCGGATGGAACCCGGGTCTCGGCCAGGCGGGGTGGGGCGGCCTTCTCATCGCCACCCTCGTCATCATCGTCATGTTCTTCACCATGATCTTCTCGATCGGTGAGATGTCGGCGGCCATGCCCCATACCGGCGGCGCCTACTCGTTCTCCCGTGCTGCCATGGGCCCATGGGGTGGATTCATCACGGGACTCGCGGAGACCATCGAGTATGTCGTGACGACCGCGGTCGTCGTGCTGTTCTCGGCCTCCTACCTCAACAGCATCACGACCATCCTCTTCAACTTCGACCTCGCGGGCCCGAACCTCATGTGGATCTGGTGGCTCGTGCTGTACGCCATCTTCATCGGCCTCAACTCGCTCGGCGCCTCGGTCGGCTTCAAGTTCGCCCTCGTCGTGGCCATCATCTCCATGGCAGTTCTGCTGCTCTTTGCGGTGCTGGCCGTCGTCAACGGCGCGCTCGACTTCTCGCGCGTGTTCGACATCGCCCCCACCGAGGGCAACACCGACTTTCTTCCGTTCGGCGTGATGGGCATCTTCTTCGCCCTGCCGTTTGCCATCTGGTTCTTCCTCGGAATCGAGGAGCTGCCGCTCGCGGCCGAGGAAGCCACGAACCCGACAAAGGACATCCCCAAGGCCGGCGTCTGGGGAATCATCACCCTGGCGTTCTTCGGCCTGCTCGTGCTCTTCCTCAACCCGGCAGTGACCGGATCCAAGGCGCTGACGGTCTCGCCGGGCGACGGCGACGAGCCCCTTCTCGCTGGGTTCCGCGCCTTCCTTCCCGACAGCGTCGCGGCGGTGCTGGCGCTGTTCGCACTCATCGGCCTGCTCGCGTCCCTGCAGGGAATCATGTACGCCTACGGACGCAACATGTACTCGCTGTCCCGCGCCGGGTATTACCCGAAGTTCCTCTCGCTCACCGGCCGCAAGCACCAGACCCCGTGGGTCGCCCTCGTGGTCGGCGGCGCGATCGGTTTTGTCATTCTCATCGCCGTCACCGCCATCGGGTCGGCGAACGAAGACATCGGAGCGGCCGCGACCGGGATCATCCTGTTCATCGCCGTGTTCGGGGCCGTCATCTCGTACATGATGCAGATGGTCTCGTACATTGTGCTGCGCAAGAAGTTCCCCAACGCCAAGCGTCCCTACACGAGCCCCACCGGAATCACCGGGGCCGTCGTCGCCGGAATCATCGCGTTTGCGTCATTCCTGGGAATCCTGCTCGCTCCCACCTTCACGCTCGCGGTGGTCACCTTCGTTGTCATCTTCGTCGTGGGCATCGTGATCTTCGCGCTGGTGGGCCGGCACCGTCTCATCCTCTCGCCGGAGGAGGAATATGCGCTCAGCGGCGGCCTCCACGGTGACCCACAGACGGAGGGATACGACGCCATGGAATCCGAGGTCTTCGAGACCAAGTAACGCGACCCCCAGAAGGGCGACACGCCCGGACCGTTGTCCGGCGTGTCGCCCTTCTGTTGTGCCGGAGCGGGCAGAGAATTAGCGCAACTCGCCACGAAAGGCCAATTCAGTGGTTAAACTTCCCCGGTTCCTCCGTCCCGCCGTCACCCGGCCCACCGACGAAGCAGTACAGGCAATGGTCTACGACCTGGTGCGCGAGAAATTCCTGCACAACCTCGGTCCCGACGGGTCGTTCACCATCACCATGCGCAAGAAGGACGACGACGACGCGTTCTTCAGCGAGACCCTGGCCGAAACGATCGCGTGGGCCGTGGCATCCAATCTCACCCTGCACACGGCAGCGACGCCAACGCACATAATCCTGCCGACCACGGCGCCGATCACCGTCCCCACCCGCCTCTCCGCCTGACACCCCGCGCAACCGCCACAGCCACAGCCAGGTAAGTCTTCCGCGTGCCCAGAACTCCGACCCGTTCGTCCCGGGTGCGCCGCCGCATCCTGCTCGCGGTGGCCGCGGTACTCCTTCTCGTTGTTCTCGGGTTCGTCACGTACGCGAGTTTTCCGTTTCCCGCCGAGGCCGCGCCGCTGGCCGCGGCCGAACGCGACCCGGCCATCACCGTCACCGAGGTCTCCGACGGTATCGTGCTCACACCGACGACGACGGGAACGGCGTCGACCCCGTCCACGGGACTCGTGTTCATCGCCGGCGCGCGCGTGGACCCGGCCGCCTACGTCTCCACGCTGTCCGGCATCGCCGCGAACGGCACCACGGTCGTCATCGTGCAGCCCATTCTGAACTTTGCCATCCTCGACTGGCGCCCCCTGTCGACTTTCACCCGAATGGCTCCCGGCGTATCCCGGTGGTTCGTGGGCGGACACTCGCTCGGCGGCGTGCGGGCATGCCAATATGCGGCGGATGACCCGGAGGTGGTCGGCCTCGTCTTCTTCGGGTCGTACTGTGCCGCCGATATCTCCGCCGGTGACACCCGCGTGCTGAGCATCGGCGGCTCGCGGGACGGACTCAGCACGCCCGCGAAGATCCGGGACGCCGCCCACCTTCTGCCGGCGGACGCCACCTTCGTCGAAATCGCCGGTGCCAACCACGCGAGCTTCGGTGACTACGGACGCCAACCCGGTGACGGGACGGCCACCGCGGGCGATGCGGACGTGCGCCGGCAGATCACCACGACCGTCGACGCGTTCCTCGCGGAGTAGCCGGCCGCGTAGGTCGGACGCTAGGCGTCGGCTGCGGCGTCGGCAGGAGGACGAAGTCCGAGTGCCGGCAACAGGATGGTGTCGATCATCGAGATGAGAAACTCGCGGTCGACCGGCTTGCGCTGCACCAGAGTGCGGTACGCGGTCATCGAGGGGCCGATGAGCGACAGCGTCTCGATGTCGGCATCGGCCGGAATCTCGCCGCGATCGATGGCCCGGCGCATGAGCACACGATTGACCGCTGCCCGCGGTTCGACGATGGCGTCGTTGACGGCATCTGCAAGCTCCGGAGAGCGGGCAACCATCGCGGCCACACCCGCCATGATCTGTAGTTTGCGGCCGTTGTCGTGAATGGCGTGGGGCTTGATCATGCCGATCAGGTCTCCGCGCAGGGTGCCGGTGTCGGGAAGGTTGTCGAGGTCGTTCGCGCCCTTTTTCATGCAGGCAACCGCATCAATGACGAGGTCGGCCTTCGATGACCAGCGACGATATACCGTTGCCTTGCCGGCCTTCGCGCGGGCTGCGACCATGTCGATGGTCATGCCGTCGTAGCCGGTTTCGGCCAGAACGTCGAGCGCGGCGTCCATGATCTCGGGATCGCGGGAATGATCGCGCTTGCGTCCGAGTTTCACAGGAGCGTCCGTTACCGGGGTCACGTCGAGCTGCGTCATTGCAACTAACTCCATCTCTTCCATGTCCTTGCATAATACGCCATAATTAAGGAACCCGTCAGATCCGAAACTTTCTATATCCGAAACTGTGTAGTTCCGTATATAGTGATCTGCATGACACAGACTTCTTCCGTTTCGCCGGGCGCCCTCGACGCTCCCGCGGACTCACGACGCTGGTGGACCCTCACCGTCGTGGCGCTCGCCCAACTCATGGTGGTTCTTGACTCCACCGTCGTTAACATCGCCCTCCCCGCCGCGCAGGCTGACCTTGGATTCTCGAACGGTGACCGCCAGTGGGTTGTCACCGCGTACTCCCTCGCCTTCGGCAGCCTTCTGCTGCTGGGTGGCCGCCTCTCCGACTTGATCGGTCGCAAGCGCACCTTCATCATCGGCCTCATCGGTTTCGCCATCGCCTCCGCACTCGGTGGAGCGGCGGGTGACTTCGGCCTGCTGGTCGCGGCCCGCGCCCTGCAGGGTGCATTCGCCGCGATGCTCGCGCCGACCGCCCTTGCCGTGCTGACCACGACGTTCACCATCCCGAAGGAACGCGCCCGCGCGTTCGGTGTCTTCGGTGCGATCGCCGGCGCCGGTGGCGCCATCGGCCTCCTCCTCGGCGGATTCCTCACCGAGAAGTTCGACTGGCGCTGGAACCTCTACATCAACGTCTTCATCGCCATCATCGCCGTCATTGGCGCCGTCATCTTCGTCTCCTCGGTTGACCGCACGGGTCCCCGTCCGAAGCTCGACGTTCCCGGCACGATCCTCGTCTCCGGCGCGCTCTTCGGCCTGGTCTACGGCTTCTCCAACGCCGAGACCGATGGCTGGGACTCGCCCCTGACGTGGGGCTTCCTTGCCGCCGCTGTCGTGCTGCTCGTTGCATTCGTGCTGTGGCAGCGCAAGGCGACGCATCCGCTCCTCCCCCTGTCGGTCATCCTCGACCGCAACCGTGGCGCGGCCTACGCGTCGGTGCTCATCGCGGGCGCCGGAATGTTCGGGATCTTCCTGTTCGTGACCTACTACCTGCAGGAATCGCTCGGATTCACTCCGATTCAGACCGGACTGTCATTCCTGCCGATGATCGGAATGCTGGTGCTCGCCGCGCAGCTGTCGACCAACATCTTCGTGCCGCGTTTCGGACCGAAGATCATGGTTCCGTTCGGAATGGCTCTTGGTGTGGTCGCCATGTTGATGCTCACCCGCCTCGACCTCGGAAGCACCTACGCCGCGAACGTCCTGCCGGCGCTGATGATCATGGGCTTCGCCATGGGCTCGATCATGCCCGCCTCGATGCAGACCGCAACTCTCGGAATCGATCGCCAGTTCGCCGGCGTCGCCTCCGCGATGGTCAACACCAGCCAGCAGGTCGGTGGCTCCATCGGAACGGCTCTGCTCAACACGTTCGCTGCCACCGCAGCGACCGGCTACATCGCCGATCACCTCCCGACGACGACCGCCGTCGCGGCCGAGGCAGCGGTGCACAGCTACGCCGTCGCCTACGGCTGGGGAGCCGCGTTCTTCGCCTTCGGCGCGGTGCTCGCGGCCCTACTGTTCCGTCGTCGTGGACAGGGCCTCTCGCTCTCCCACGCGCCGGCCGCGTCCTCGGACGAGGACGACCTCGCCCCGGTGATGGCGCACTAACACCGAGCATCACCAGCACTCACGCGAACAGCGCGGCCCGGGTCATCCGGTCCGCGCTGTTCGTCGTTGACGAACCGGGCAAGTACGCGACCGGGATAGTACGAAGGCATCGCGAACGACGCAAGCCTCGGCACGGGCGGCGGGCGCGCCGTAGCGTGGATGCCCTCACGACGGAGAGGATCACCATGACTGACAGCACCACCACCCCGAGCGATCCGGACGACGCGGTCACCGGCGACTCCGACAGCGAGGCCGAATCCCCCGAGCAGTCCGACGACGGCATGGTCGGCCTCGGCTCGACCGCGAGCGGGTCCGGAACATCCCTCGGCGGCGGCAACATGGATGACGCCAGGCCGGACGTCGACCCCGCGGAGTACGGGACGACGGAAGCGGATGTCTCGGACGGCCGCGACCAGTAACTGCCGGGCCACGACGGGCGAATTCCACGAGTCCGACCGACGGCCGAGGCGACACCCGAAGTCGCCCCGGCCGACGGCCGGACTCGTGGACGCGTAATACTCCATCCGATCACGTTGCCCTTGGATTTCGCCGCGAACTGGCAAACTGCGCCACCCCTCCGAGAAGGATCGTCGATGCCAGCGCGCACGCCCCGGCAAGCACGGGTTCGATGGGCAGCGGTTGCGCCAGCTCGAACGCGGACGAGTAGGTGAAGACCTCGTGCCCGAGCGCCGCGAACCAATTGCGCGGATCGTGCACGACGAGAATCGGCAGCACGTAGTCCCAGGCCAGGAAGAGGAGGGCGGGGAGGGCGAAACTCCCCACCACCGCACCGGTCGCCACTCCGGCTCCGCCGAAGAACAGAATGACCAGCACGATCGCACCGACCTGCGCTAACGGGTGAGCTGGTGGCGCGGCAGTGAGCGGCGCAAAGTCACCCAACGGCAGGTCCCGGGACAGGGTGGCGCGCGCTATTGCCCTGCCCGTGGCATCCACCATCACGGCCGTCGCGACCACGAGCGCCGACGCTACCACCACGGCCACCTGGCGTCCCGCCACCGTGGCGACGGGACCGGCGCGCACGAGCGTCACCTTCTCGAGACCGTGCCGGCGCCAGACCGTGGCCGACCAGAGCCCCAGCATGAACGCAACGAGCGGGAGCACCAGCAAGCCGAACCCCTTGAGCGTCTCCGAAAGCGCGCTGGTGGGCGACATGGCGGAGACGGATGCCGCGAGCCGGTCGTAGTCGTAGCGGGCAAGGTTGCCCACGCTCGCCTCCCCCGGCGCGAGGCCATCGGTTTCGACGGTGACGGGGCGGCGCAGATCGGCCGCGAAGTCCAGCCCGTTGGCCGCGTACTCACGCTTGGTGTGTTCGAGCATCGCGTGGTTCGCCCGGACGGCGTGCGCGCCGTTGACCACGGTTGCGGTGGCGACGATCGCCGTGAGCAGAAGCGCGACGGGCAGCACCCAGGAGCGCCAGAGCAGCCACATCTCGAGACGCGTCTGCCGGATCATGCGGGTACCCCATGTGCCCTGCCCGGCACGACGGTTCCATTCCGCAGAAGGAGGCGGTGGGTGGCCAGCGCCGTCGCCGGGTCTCCGTGGTGCCCGGTGAGCAGGATTGTCGTGTCGGTGAGGCGATCGAGGAGGGCGGCGATGCGCACCAGCCCCGGGGCATCCACCCCATTGAACGCCTCGTCGAAGATCAGGTGCTGTGCTCCCGACAGCAGCGCCGCGAGCACGTGGACGCGCTTGCGTTCACCATGACTGAGCGCCCGGGCTCGCGCGGCGAGCAGGGCGTGTGGCGCGATTTCGGGAGCGATTGCGGCGACCTCGTCGCGCGGGAGTCGGCGGCCCAGCAGCATCTCGATGTTGGCGTAACCGGACAGCGAGGGAAACAGGGGCGCGTCGTCGAAGCAGACGTACAGGGCAGGTCCGGGGGTGCGGCCGGTGTGCCGCACCCGCCGCGGTGCCCGGGCGCGTGACGCTGACGCGGCATCGAGGCGAATCGACCCGCTGAAGCGCTGGAGGCCCGCGATCGCCCTGATGAGGGTGGTCTTGCCCGAACCGTTAGCTCCCGCCAGGTAGGTGATCGCGTTCGAGGGAATCGTCGCGCTCACCCGGTCGCAAATGGTTGTTCCGTGCAGGGTGACCGACACCCCATCAAGGCGAATCACGGCCGCCTCAGTTGACGGTCGCGCCGCCACCACGCTTTAGGGCGTAGTAGTCGGTCTTCGCGGCCTGATAGACGTTGACGTCGCCCCAGGGAGTCACGATGCCCGCACCGGCGTAGTTGGTTCCACGCCAGTTGTGCTGGGTCACCCCCTTGTAGGTGCGCTGGATGCCGCCCTTGCGTGCCGTGTTCGGGAAGATGTAGCCGACCTGCTGCCACCCCGTGCTCGACGTGATCTTCGTGGCGCTCCAGTACCACTCGAGGTCGTTCTCGGTCCACATCAGAAACGAGCCGCGGTAATGGGTCAGCCGCGCTCCCCCGGGCCGGGGTACCTTTCGGATCGTGGCATCGGGCGACAGCGGTTGCGTCTTGTCGACCAGCGGAACCGTCAGCGATGTCTCCTGCTGAAGCCAGGCCTGCGCCGCGGGCGGCACACCACCGGGGTCTGGCTCCGCCGCTGTTGCCGGCTGGAGCGCACCCAGCGCGAGCGCGAGGCCCGCGGCCGCGCCCACGACTGTTCGAATCGGAAGTTTCACCATGTCTCCTTTTCTCGGCCGGCGCCCTGTGCGCCGTACGAGAAAAGAGACTATAGAAATAGAGACTTTACGTCTTTATTTATCCACAGGTTAGATCGACAGGGACGGGTGCAGGCGCCCGACGGTCCAGACGCGGTTGCGGTGCGCGGCGACGGCGGCGAGGGCAAGGGCGATCACCATGAACAGCACAAGGTGCGCAACGGAGCTCCATACGACAGCCATGTCTCCCCCGGCGATGAGGTGACGCATGCCTGTCACCGCGTAGCTCATGGGCAGGTAGGGGCTGATCGCCTGGAAGAATCCGGGCGACAAAATCAACGGGTACGTACCGCCGGCGCTCGTCAGCTGCAGCATGAGGAGAATGAGCGCGATCAGGCGGCCGATTCCACCGCCGAACAGCGCAGCCAGCGCGTCGTGCACCGCGGTGAAGGAGACCCCGACGAGCACCGCAAACGCGACGGCTGCCACGATGTGCGGCGACGTGAGACCGACACCGAAGATGAGCACGCCCATCAGCACGAGGGCCTGAATGGCACCGAACAGCGCGCCCGGCGCGAAGCCCGCGAGGGCAACCCGCCACGAGCGTGCACCGGAGGCAACGGCGCGGGGAGAGAGCGCACGGAAGATGGTGAACGTTACGATGCCACCGACCCAGAGCGCCAGCGGAATGAAGTAGGGAGCCAGTCCATCACCGTAGGTCGACACGGCGTTGTCGTGCGTGCGGTCGAGCGTGACGGGATCGGATGCCACGGCGGTCAGCGAAGCACGCTGGCTGTCGGTATAGCTCGGTACATCGGCGACGCCGTCGGCGAGTCCGTCGGAGAGGTCGGTGGCGCCCGAGCTGAGCGTGTGCAGCCCCGTGGACAGCTTCTGTCCTCCGGCGAGTGCCGAGGCAGCACCGTCGGCGAGCGATGCCGCTCCGGTCGACGCGGAGGCGGCGCCGGTGGACAGGCTGGATGCCCCGTCCGACAGCTTCCCGGCACCCGCTGCGCTCTGGCTGATGCCGGAGTACAGGGTCGGCGCTGCGGCCGCGAGCTTGGCGGTGCCGGAGGCGAGTGTGCCGAGGCCCGAGTTGAGGGACGTGGCGCCGGTCACCAGTGACGACGACCCGGTTGCGAGCTTGTCGACTCCGTCGGAGAGCGAGCTTGCACCCGACGACACACTGGCAGCTCCGGACGCGGTCTGCGATGCACCACCGGCGAGCTGCTGGAGGAGTCCCTTGCGCTGGGCATCGGTGAGCGAGTCATAGTTCGCCAGCAGGCCCGCGAGTCCCGAAGAGACCTGCGCCGCGCCGGAACTGACCGACGAGGCGCCCGTCGCCAGCGAGGCAGCCCCGGACTTGGCAGACTTCGCGCCCGCGGCGAGCGACTTCGTTCCGGTGAGCAGCGTGCCGCTCCCACTCGCGGCAGACGCAGTTCCATCCGCCAGCTGCTGCGTCTGTGCGGGGAGTGACTTCGTGGCTGACTGGAGCTTGCTCAGCCCCGAGTCGAGCGACGCGGCACCGGTGGCAAGCGACTTCGCGCCGGTCGCGAGCGTTGCGCTGCCGGAGGCGAGCTTGGTGGCGCCGGTGGAGAGGGTGCCGAGGCCGGTGACGAGGTCGTCCGATCCGTTGCTCGCGGTCGTCGCGCCGTCGGTCAGCTGGTTCGCACCGTCGCTGGCCTTGGCGAGTTCGTCGTGCACCGAGGTGAAACCGACGTAGATCTTGTCGAGGTAGCTGGAGGTCGTCGAGGACGCCAGGTTCTTCTGGATCGTGTTGGAGACCGTGTTGGTGATGGTGCCGGTGAGGTAGCTCGTGGCGTCATTGGTCGTCACGGAGATCTTGGCCTGGGCCGGGTCATCCCCGCTCACCGAACCCAGCGTGGTCGAGAAGCTCGCGGGCACAACAAGGGTTGCCGCGTACTTTCCGTCGTCGAGGCCCGCGCGCGCGGTGGCGGCGGAGACCTTCACCCAGGTGAAGCCGCTGTCGGCCTTGAGCAGTTCCTTTGTCAGGTCGGCACCCGCGGAGATCGTGCTGGACGAGCCATCCGTCGCCGTGACCGTCGCCGGCACGTCCTCGTCGACGACCGCGGCCGTCAGACGATCGAGGTGACCGGTGGGGTTCCAGTTCGAGGCGAGGTACAGGCCACCGTAGAGCGCGGGGATGATCGCCATGATGACGAGCGCGGCCTTCGTCTTGGTGGTGACGCCGAAACGGGCGAGTTCGGTGCTCGGCAGGGAAAACAGTCCCATTAGTTGGCCTCCGCGGCGAGTGCCGCACGATCGGTGGTGTCGGGAGTGGAGATGTCGGAGGATCCCACGTGCAGGGTGCCGTTGCTCGCGGCGCCGTGGAGCGACCGGGGAGCATCGCCGACGGGAAGCAGGCTGACCCGCCGCACGAAGGTGCCGGGCTCCCCCGGCGGCGTCGAGTCGTGCGCCTCCATCAGGGCGGAGGGCAGTTCGCCCGCATCCTGGCAGGTGGCGACGATGGTGAGGTTCTGGGTCTTGGGTGTGCGAATGGTGGCAAGGCTCGTCCAGGCGAGTTTTCGGTCGCGGAGGTCGCGCAGCGCGTCAACGTCATCGATGACGAGCATGTCGGGCACCGAGATGAGCGCGAGGACGACGCTGAGCACGAGGCGCGGCAGCGGACCAACCACGGCGACGAACTGGTCGCGATTGAGCGGCTCGAGTCGGGACCGCTGCCCGGGAGTGGATTCGGTGGATGCCCCGACCGCCGACATCTCGGAAATGATCGCGTTGGCGCGGTCGATGACGTCGGCCACTTCGCGCCTGGTCGTCCACGTCTTCCACCACGGGCCGCTCAGCACGATCGCCTCGGCGATGTGCTGGCGGACGGTGAGATTGTCGTCGAGGGCCGCGACCGTGGCGTTGCCGGTGAAGGCCACGCGGCGGCGTACCGCGCCGGCCTTGGCGGGAAGATCGAGGCCGAGAACCGTGAGCTGACCGGCGGTGGGCTTCAGGCGTCCGGCGAGCGCGAGCAACAGCGAGGTCTTGCCCGCGCCGCCCACGCCGGTGAGTACGAGCATCTCGCCGACCGGCAGGGCGATGTCGATGCCGTCGAAGACAGTTGTGCGGCGGTCGACCAGTTTCAGCGACCGCGCGCGAATCGCGAGCTGTGTGCCCTGCCCATCAGGCTGAGTGACCACGGAAGGACTCCTTCGAATTGACGACCACTAATCATGTCACAGTTTGAATACCTTCGGTACTGAATACCGACGGTACCGAAATGGAGTGATTTCGACTATCGTCGAAGCCATGACTTCCGCGACGATGCCCCCGTCAGCACCCACGGGTGCCCGTCGGCGACCCCGCCGAGAAGACGTTCGCGCCGCGCTCCTCGAGTCTGCCCTGTCCGTGTTCGAGGATGTGGGATACGTCGCAGCCCGGCTGGATGTGATCGCCGACCGCGCCGGGTTTACCAAGGGCGCCGTCTACTCCAACTTCGGGTCCAAGCAGGAGCTGTTCGCCACCCTCCTCGCCGACCGCCTCGCCGACATCTCGACGGATGTGCTCGCGGGGTCGGCCGCATTCACCTCGGTCGACGACCTCGTGCAGTACACCGCCCGCCGTCTCGCCAACGACATCATCACCGAGCGCGCCTGGCACGCCCTCGTGGTCGAGTTCACCCTCCAGGCCGCGCGCGATGCCGAGGTCGGCGAGACCTATCGCACCGAGCGGGTCAATCGCCGCGCCATCCTTGCCGCCGGCATCGCCTCGCGCGTCTCGAGCTTCGGCGGATCGGATGATCCGGCCACCTACCTGGTCTTCGCGACGGTACTGCTTGCCACGATCAACGGACTCTCGGTCGAGCTGGCCGCCGATCCCGATGCGATGACCGAGCAGGATGTCGTGGACTCCCTCGCTGCCGTACTCGCCGCGGCGATCCCCAGCCGTTAACTGCCTCCACACCTTCCCGTTCGGGAAATATTCAACGACAGGTGTCGGTTTCCTTCCCCATGAACCTGCCTACTATCGGATCATCCGACCTCTCCGTATTCCCCCTCGCGCTCGGCGGAAACACCTTCGGGTGGACCTCTGACGAGGCCACCTCGCACACGGTGCTCGATGCGTTCGCCGCCGGTGGCGGTAACTTCATCGACACCGCCGACGGCTATTCGGCATGGGTACCCGGCAACTCCGGCGGCGAATCCGAGACGATCATCGGGTCGTGGATGTCCCAGCGCGCCAATCGCGACTCGCTCGTCATCGCGACAAAGGTCAGCCAGCACCCCGACTTCACTGGCCTCGCCGCCGCAAACGTCGCCGCGGCCGCGGATGCCTCGCTTGCCCGCCTCGGTACCGATCACATCGACCTGTACTACGCGCACTTCGACGACGCATCCGTTCCGCTCGAGGAGACCGTGACCGCGTTCAACGACCTCGTCATCGCGGGAAAGATCCGCTACGTCGGCATCTCCAACTACAGCGCCGACCGCATTCGCGAGTGGGTCGGCATCGCCAGCGAGAAGGGGTTCGCTCTCCCCGTAGCCCTGCAGCCGCACTACAACCTCGTCAAGCGCCAGCCCTTCGAGCGCGAGCTCGCACCGGTCGCCGCGGAGTTCAACCTCTCGGTGATGCCGTACTACGCGCTCGCCAGCGGATTCCTCACCGGCAAGTACCGCACGCAGGCCGACCTCAGCGTCTCGGTTCGCGGCCAGGGCCTCGCCGGCAACCTCAACACCGAGGCACTCGCCGTCATCGACGGGCTCGACGCCATCGCCCAGGCACACAACACCGCGATCTCCACCGTCGCCCTGGCCTGGCTCCGCGAGCAGCCCACCGTCGTTGCGCCGATCGCGAGCGCCCGCGTCGTGGAGCAGCTCGGCGACCTCCTCGCGTCTGCCGAGCTCACCCTCACCCCCGAGGAGCTCATCCAGCTGAGCGACCTCTCGGCGAAGATCCCCGAGTAACGGCGGACAGGGATGAGGGGCGGATGTCCCGGAGACCCGAACTCCGGGACATCCACCCCTCTTACCTCTCCCCCGTTCTGTGGCGGCCCTCCTAGCGGACCGTGATGCTGCCCGCCTCCTTTGCCGACTCGACCGAGTTGCCGACGTAGAGCTTGACCACACCCTTCGGCGTTGTCCACTTGTTCGTCGCCGTGTTCCAGTAGGCGAGGGACTTCGGATCGAGCGTGATGGTGGCAGTTTCGGTGTCACCCCGGGCGACCGAGACCTTCGCCCAGCCGGCGAGCTCGCGTTGCGGCGTCTCGACGGCTCCCGGGAGCTTGCCCGCGTACACCTGCACGACTTCGGCCCCGGCGCGCTTGCCGGTGTTTGCCACCCGCACCTTGACCTCAAGCTGCCCCGGATCGATCTGACCGGATGACGTCACCCGCGGTGACGTCGGCAGGCCGGTGACAGTCGTACGGAACTTCGTGTACGACAGGCCGTAGCCGAAGGGATACTTCACATCGATGTCCTGATCGATGTATCCCTTGTACCCAACGTTGATGCCCTCGGAGTACTGCGCGTCCAGCCCAATGCCCGGGAACTGCGCCTCCGTCGAGGTGGGCGTCTCGTCCTCACTGAACGGGAAGGTCACCGGAAGGTGGCCGGACGGGTTCACGTCACCGAACAGGATGCGCGCGATCGCGGAACCCTGGCGTTGACCGCCGTACCAGGCCTGCAGCACGCCGGCCACATCGTTGTCCCACGAATCCATTTCCATGGCCCCACCCGTCGTCGCTACGACGATGGTGTTGGGGTTGGCCCGGGTAACTGCACGCACCAGGGCTGCCTGGCCCTGCGGCAGGTTCAACGATGGCTTGTCGGGGCCCTCGCTGGAGAGATCACGAACAAACACGACCGCCACGTCGGACTGCGCCGCGAGCGTCGCGGCTGCCCGCGCCTTCTCCGCGACGAATCCGCGGGGAGGGATCCAGCCAAACTTGACCTGCGGGCCGGCGTCCTGCTGGGTGGGGATGTCGTGCGCGTACTCGATCCGCACGGTGTGGGTGTCTCCGGCCGTGAGGTTGACGTCCCAGGTCTTTGTCGAGTAACTCGTTGCCTTGTCGACCGTGGCGACCGGCTGGTCGTCGAAGTAGAGCGTTCCGCTCCCCTCTGCCCCGATCGAGAACGTGTACTTTCCGGTGGTGGGCACCGTCAGCGTTCCGTTCCACGTGGCCGACATGCTGCCGAAGTAGTCCCGTGGGGTCTCCGGCAGTTTCGGGGACGAGGCGTTGAACGCTTCGAACCCGACGAAGCCGAGGAACTGCGCCGCGAACGGCTCCACCCGCGTGATGCCCGGGTCGCCCGTCCGGGTGTTGTTGGTCCAGTACTGGGCGGTGAGGCCGGACTCGCTGCCGTCCGCCGTCGTCAGAACGTCCGACGGAACCGGCTCTGGCCCGGGAAGCAGGGCTCCTCCATTGCCGATCGGGTCGGTGCCCTGGCTGTAGTCGACGTCGACGGAGGGGCCAACACGGGCCTGGATGCCCTCGAGGGGCGACACCACCCGGGTGCCCTTGACCAGCGATGAACCGCCGCCCGCGACATCCGTGTCCGCGTCCGCTCCGATCACCGCGATATCGTCGATGTTCCGCACCGACAGCGGGAGGGCACCATCGTTCTTGAGCAGCACCATTGACTGCTCGGCGATCGATTGGGCGACCCGGGCGTTGGCAGCTTCATTGAAGCCCGTCGTGACGACCGGCTTGTCGAAGAGCCCAAGCGCGTACATCGGAGTCAGGATGCGCAGCACGCGGGCGCCGATCTCGCTCACCGGAATGGTTCCGTCATTCACGAGGTCGAGCAGGGCCTGGCCGAAGTGGAAGTTCTCCGGCTGCTCCTGGTCGAGTCCGGCATCGAAGGCCAGCTGCGTCGTGTGGGTCGCGTTGTAGTCACTCATCACGAATCCCGCGAAGTGCATCTGGTCGCGCAGGATCGTGGTGAGCAGCTCCTTGTTCTCGCAGGCCCAGACACCGTTGATCTTGTTGAACGCGCACATGGCGGAGGCGGGATGACCCTGCGCCACCGCCTGCCCGATCGGACGCAGATACACCTCCTGGTAGGCCCGCTCCGACACCACCGCGTTGCCGCCGAGGAGGCGATTGGTCTCCTGGTTGTACGCGGCGAGGTGTTTGATGTCCGCGAGCACCGGGTTGGACTGGATACCCAGGATCTGCTGGGCCGCCATGGTTCCCGACAGCAGCGGGTCTTCGCCGAAGGCCTCGAATCCACGCCCTGCGCGCGGGTCACGGAAGATGTCCGCCGCGGGAGACAACAGCACGTTGTGCCCGGTGCGGAACGCCTCCGACCCGGCGAGGCTGCCGAATCGCTTGGCGAGCGAACCGTTCCAGGTCGCGGCGAGGGCGATCGGGGCCGGGAGCGCCGTCGATTCACCGTCGTTGACGTCCTGGTTGGCCACGCGGGTGCCGGCCGGGCCGTCGGCCATGGTCAGCGCCGGGATCCCGAGTCGCGGAATCGGCGCGTTGTAGAACCCGTAGAGACCGTTGATCTCGCCGTGCAGCATGTCGATCTTTTCGTCGAGCGTCATGCGGGCGAGGAGCGCCTGGGCACGGGCTTGTGCCGTTCCCGAGTCTTCCCAGGCGGCGGATGCGGGTGCGCCGGAGGTGACGGCGATGGCGATGCCGACCGCGAGGGCGATCGTGGCGGCAATGAGGCGCCGGAACCGCGGTGCGGGCCTGGCGTTGGTGGGCGTTAGTGATGATGACACGGGTGTTCCTCCTCAGCGTCATTGCTGGTGCGGATGCGTGATTGTATGAATGCGATCGTCTGGCGTCGCATCGTGTGGCGGCGGGGACACCCGCTCGCGGGACCTGCGTCTGGTCCTTGTCGTAGCCCTCAGGGCATTCCATCCAGTAAAGACCCGACCCGTGAAACCGTCAAGAGCGGCCGAATGTTTCGCTCTGTGACGGTCACAGGTGACGCCCGAGGCATCCAAATCTAAACTCGCCAGACAAGCACGAGACCCATCAAGTGAGGAACAGGAGGACGGGATGACCCATCTCACGCCAGGAGTGCGCAACGTGATGCTGTGCGAGACCTCGTCCGACTGCACGTCCTGCACCCACGGCGGTGCAGGCCACGCCATCCTCGCCATTCAGGAGCGGGTCACCGCGGCGACGCCGACCAAGTGGCGCGACGGAATCGTGCGCGACGTGTCGGCCGGCGGATGGATCGCCATTGACCTCATCGAGTCCGGCGACACGGAGTGGGTCTGGAACCACGCCGACCGCACGGGATCACTGACCGTTGGCCAGCCGGTGGCCCTGCACGCGCTGTACCATGTGCTCGCGCTCGGATCCGAGCGCGTCAACGTTCTGGTTGCGGCCCAGCTCTGACGCTGGCCCGCACTATCGGCCCGACTCAGGCCATCGACATCGAGTCCATCATCTTCTGGCAGGCCATCGCGCACTGACGGCAGACCTCCGCGCACATGCGACATTCTTCGCTCATGTCGGCCATCGACATGCACTCGTCCGCGCACATGGTCGCCATCATCGTTGTCGCCTGCAGCATCGCCATCATTGTGTCGCGGGTCATGCCGTTCGGGCGCATCATCATGCGCATCATGGCGGATGCCACGTCCGCCGCGTTTGCGCACATGCTGCGGCACATCGACATGTCCGCACCCATCATCGAGTCGGCACACATGGTGCAGGCCTGCTCCATGGCGGAACACGCCTCGATGCATTCCTGCATCATCATCGTGTCCATACCGGACGTCTCGGGCATCTGCTGCATCTCCTGCGAGCGCATGTCCATCATCTTCGTGGTGGTGTCATTCATCGGTTCGCTTCCAGCCCCGAGCAACCGAGCCGCGACCGGTGCCGAGGCATTCCGTGCGGTCGCTCGTCTTGCTGGAAGCGTACCGCCGGGCGCCCGTGGGGCGCGATAGAACGGCGCTGCTGACAGAGCTGGCGGCCGTAGCCCTTAATCGAAGATGGGGCCAACGGTGCGGCTTCGCTTGATCTCGAAGAAGCCAGGATAGGACGCGACGGCGACGACGCCATCCCACAGCGATACCGCCTGCACACCCTTCGGCGCCGGGGAGATGACAGGGCCGAAGAACGCGACACCGTCGACGGCGATGACGGGGGTTCCGACATCCTGTCCCGCACGGGTGATGCCATCGAAGTGACTCGCGCGCATCTGTTCGTCGTACTCGTCACTGAGGCTGTAGGCGATGAGGTCGGCCGGCAGGTCGACCTCCTGTAGCGCCTCGGCGATGACCTGGTCGGGATCGGTGGATGCCCCGGGGTGGATGCGAGTGCCCAGCGCGTCATAGAGCGGCTTGACCTTGTCCTGCCCGTGCAGCTCCTTCACGGCAGCGACGAGGCGGGTGTAGCGCAGCGCGCGCGGGAAGAACGCCTTGTAGTCGTCCGAGACATCCTTGTCCTCGTTGAGAACGGCGAGGCTCATGATGTTCCATGTGATGTCGAGGTCGCGGTACCTGGCCACCTCGTCCACCCAACGGGACGTCATCCATGCCCACGGGCAGGACGGGTCAAACCAAAACTCGACGGTTGTTGTGGTGCTGTCATCTTCGGAGGCCATGACCTCAGCCTACGGCGCGCCACAGCCCGGCTACCGTGGCCGCCGCGTCGTGCTACGTCTCGCGACGACGGTGGATCGGGCTACGCCGCGCGGACCTCGATCTCACCCGGCTGCGAGGCATCCGCCCCAAAAATCAGCAGACGGTTGGCGATCTTCTCGCTGAAGAACCTGTCGTGGCTGACGACCACCACAGCACCCGGGAAGTGAATGAGCGCGCGCTCCATCACCTGGGTGCTGGACATGTCCAGGTGGTTCGTCGGCTCATCCAGCAGGAGAACGGATGCACCGGAGAGTAGGCACTGCGCCATCGCAACGCGAGCTCGCTGCCCGCCCGACAGGTTGCCGATCTTCTGCTTGAGGTCGGCCTCGGAGAACTGGAACATGGTCAGGAAGCGGTTGACGGATTTCTTCGTGGCGGTGAGCGCGAGACTCCCCTGCATGGCATTGACCGCGTGGCTGACGGTGTCGTCCAGGTCGAGCTCGTCGAGCACCGTGTTGTACGAGATCACCTGCGTGCCGCTGGCCCAGGCGGCTTCCCCGTGGTCGGCCTTCTCCTCGCCGGTGAGCACGCGCAGCAGGGTGCTCTTGCCGCTGCCGTTGGAACCAAGCACAACGATGCGGTTGCCGCGACGGATCTCGAAGGTCAGGTCGTCGAAGAGCAGCTTGTCGCCGTAGGACTTGCTGAGGCCCTCGACCCGGCACAGCACGTCCTTGACGTGCAGGCCACCGTAGATCTCGGTGATGATCTGGTCGACCGGGCGCGGGGTACGCGACTTCTTGATGCCGGCGAGTTGACTGCCGAGCTTGCCGCTCGCCGCCTTGGCCGCCTCACGCCGGTCGGAAATGCCTTCTGCCTCGAACGCGAGAAGCTCCGACTCGTGCACGTACTGGGCTTCGAGCGTCTTCAAGCGGAACTGCTTCTGCACGATGTACTCGCCGAAGTTGCCGGGGTACTCGTGCAGGTGGAAGTTCTCCACCTCGATGATGCGCGTCACGACGGAATCGAGGAACTTGCGATCGTGCGACACGATCATCGCCGCGCCGCGGAAGTCGCGGAACCACGACTCGAGCCACTCGACACCGGCGACGTCGAGGTAGTTGGTCGGCTCGTCCAGCAGCAGCACATCGGGGTTTTCGAGCAGGATCTTGGCGAGCGCCGCACGGTTGCGCCACCCACCGGACAGCGCGTCGATCGGGGTCACCCGGTGCACGTCGTTGAACCCGAGGGTCGTGAGCGCCTTGTCGATGCGGCGACCGTAGTCCCAGCCATCCAGTCGGTCCATGTCTTCAAACAGCTCGGACTGGCGGGTAATCAACGCATCGAGATCGCCGGAGGTGTCGGCCGCGATCGCCGCGTCGATGGACGCGAGCTCCGCCTCGATCGCCTTGATCTCGCCGAACAGCTCGTCGAGGACTTCGAGAATGGTGGATGTCCCGTTGAGCTCCGAGAACTGGGAGAAGTACCCGATCTTCATGCCGGGCTCGAGGGTGACGGTGCCGGAGTCTGGCGTGACCTGATCGAGCACGAGCTTGAGGATCGTGGATTTTCCCGACCCGTTCTTTCCGATCAGACCCACCCGGTCACGCGGTTCGAGGCGGAAAAACGCCTCGCGCAGAACCTGCGTCTTCTCGAAGTAGACACTGACGTCGTGCAGCCTGATCAGGCTCATTGCGGTCCTCTCGCGCGGGTACCGTGCGGGCCACCCGGTCAGCGATCAGACTACTTGACGCTCCAGTAGTAGACCTTTGCGCCCGGGTGCTGGGTGGTGATCGCCCAGTCGACGCTGCGGAACTGCACGTGGTCAGTGTGGGCAACGTAGTAGAGGTTGACGTGGCCGTCGGCGTCCACGGTCTTCTTCGAGATGATCGCGGTGTGGTCGCGGTCGCCGGACTTGTCCCAGTCGAACTGCACCACGTCGCCGATCTTCACGCTCGCGCGTTGTGCATCGGTCAGGGCCGTCGCCCGGGCCGGACGTGCCGCGATGAAGTTCTTCAGCGCCGTCGAGGACACCCAGGCGGTCCCGACATCCCACCCGCCGTGGTTGAACCAGTTGGCAGTGTCAGTCCACCCGCGGGCACGCAGCACCTGACTGGCGAAGTTCACGCAGTCGTTCGCAGAGATGTAGACGTACTTCTTGGTGCCGTGGGCGTTCCAGTTGTCGAACGCGTAGTTCATCTCGCGGTCGACGGCGGTGAGCACCTTGTAGGTGAAGGCCACCTTGGTCGTGACCGGCTTTGCGACGCCACGCTGTGCCACCGAGACGAAGACCTTCGCGGGCTGAAAGAATTTCGCCGGCCCCAGCAATAGCGTGATAGTCATGGAATTGACGATGCGGATCTCGGTGGGCACGACCTTGCCGAAGCTGATGGCCCGCACGGAGCCGAGGTTGGTTCCGGTCAGCGTGATACGCCGGGTGCCTGCTGTCGACCCGGTCGTGATTGACAGCTTCTTCACGATTGGTGCGGGGACCGCTGCGGCGGTCGTGCTCGCCTGCACCGAGGCACCCGTAGTCCCCGGCGCGGCCATCGCCGTGGTCGGAACGAGAACGGTGCCCGCGAGAGCCACGGCGAAGGCGATCGCTCCGAGGCGGAGGGGGCGGTGGACAGCGCGGCGAAGAGTCATGGTGCCCACGAACCTACCCGGTTGCGAGCGTTAACTCCCGCCAATGGGGCGATCGGTGAGCTCCGCGTCCTCGGATGTCGCCGAGGTGGCAAGCAGCGCCAGGAGGCCCGCCGTTTCCGACCCCTTCTCGGCGTGATAGATCACCAGGATCTGCCCGTCGGTGAGCCGCAGCTTCTCCCGGCGCAGCGTGAGGTCGCCGACCGCGGGGTGCCGGATGAGGGTCGCGGCACCCTCCAGCATCTGCACGTCGTGCCGTGCCCAGATCTCGCGGAAGTCCTCGCTCTCCAGCGACAGCTCCCCCACCAACTGAATGAAGCCCGGGTCCTTCGTGTCGGTTCCGACCGATGCCCGGAATCCCGCGACGACTCCCGCCATCGCGGTCTCCAGGTCGGGATACAGGGCCTGCTCGTCGGGGTCGAGAAACACGGCGCGGATGCGGTTCTTGCCCACCCGCAGGTTCGGCGAGATCGCCACGGCGAGCGCGTTCGAGGCCAGCACGTCGAAGTATCGCCCCTCCACGAACGCCGGCAGGTCGAGGGTTTCCAGCAGCTGCAGAATTCCGTCCGGCACGACCTCGTGACGCGCGGAAGGCTGCGCCCGGGGCGTGCGCGGAGCGGCAAGCGAGACGAGGTAGGCGGCGGCCGGGGCATCCAACTGTAAAACGCGCGCGAGCGCCTCCAGCACCTGCAGCGACGGGTTGCGGTCGCGTCCCTGCTCGAGGCGCAGGTAGTAGTCGGAACTAATGCCCGCGAGCATCGCCACTTCTTCGCGGCGCAGGCCGGCCACGCGGCGCAGTCCCCCGACGCGGATTCCGACGTCTTCGGGCTGCACCCGTTCGCGGCGGGCCTTGAGGTAGTCGCCGAGGTCGTTGAGATCGTCCATGCCTGAACGATAACCCCGCGACGCACCGGAGTGGCTGTCCCCGCTACTCACAGGAAGGCGGCTCAGAGAACCAGGTATCCCCAGTGCACTTCCCACGACTGGCCGAGCTCGAGGCGCTCGATGACGGCGCGCTGCAGCGACGTCTCGCGGGGCAGCGAGGGAACGAGGTCGAGGTCGCGCGTACGGAACACGAAGTAGAGCGCGTCGGTGTGGCCGACGGAGAAGTGGCCGATGGGAGTGAAGCGGCGGATGAACGCACCGATGTTGCTCGTCGGGGTCGTGCGCTCGAGCAGGAACGGGTCGAGCATCCACGAGTCGCAGGTGACCACGCGCACGGGTCGTTCCGGGAAGTGCTCGGGGAAGAATCGCTTCGCTTCGGCGAGGCTCGCGTCGACGACGGCCGGCGTGAGCGGTCCGGACTCAGGGATGTGGACGGCGAGCACCCAGTCACCGGCGGCGAACACATCGGGCACCGACAGCGTCGCCCGCTGGAGTGCGAACTGCAGCCGTCCGAGGGCGAAGATGCGCACCGTGAAGTGGTGCAGCAGCCAGCGCCAGGTCTGCAGGCTGAACTCGCCGGTGACCCTGCGGCTGATCGCGACGTGGCGGCCAACGTCGGCGAGCGTGTCGCGCATCACCCGCTCGGGGATGTCATTCTCGCGATGCCACGCGACGACGGTGGGCGTGAGCAGGAGGTAGGCAGTCAGCCACACCAGCTCCTCCTGCGTGGTCTCCCGCACGGGAATCTCGTTGAAGCTGCCGAAGCTGCGCTGGATGCTGGCGATGGCCTCCAGCACTGCCGGGTCGTCCGATCGCTCTGCCAGGAGCGTGCGGCAGCCGTCGCGGTCAGCCGCGTCGATGCCCAGGATGTCGAGGACATCCTCCGTGCTCATTGTGTCCAGACTCGTCATGGTGTCCTTCGATTACGCCGGGATCATCGGCTGGAGATTCCGCCAAGCATTCCGCTGATGAAACGGCGCTGCAGGAAGAAGTACAGGATAACGATGGGCGCCGCGATGATGATGCCCGCGGACGCGAGCAACGAGTAGTCCGTCGCGTGCTGGCCCTGGAAGAACGCGAGTCCGAGGGGCGCGGTGCGCAGCTCGTCCCTGCTGACCATGACGAGCGGAATGAGGAACTCGTTCCACGTCCACATCGAGACGAGCAGGCACATGGTCATGATCGACGGCGTCGACGGAGGAACCACGATTCCCCACAACGTGCGCATGTCACTGGCGCCATCCAGGCGGGCTGCCTCGATGACCTCGCCGGGGAACGACATGAACTGGTTGCGCATCCAGAAGATGCCAAAGGCGAGCGACTGCGCAATCTGCGGCAGGATCAGCGCCCAGTAGGTGTCGGTGATGTGCGCCGACCGAAGGTTGTAGTACAGCGGAATGATGAAGGCCTCTGCGGGAAGCAACAGCCCCGCGAGGATCACGAAGAACACGATGTTCGATCCGAAGAACTTGAGCCGGGCGAAGGCGAATCCGGCGAGCACACTCAGCACCGTGGTGACGATGACCACGGAGACCGTCACGAGAAAACTGGAGAACAGGTAGTTCGCGAAGTGCCCACGGTTCCATGCCTCGACAAAATTGCCCAGGTCAATGGTGTTCGGAATGTGGAATCCACCGCTTCCCCCGGAGGGCGTGATGGCGGTGATGATGACACCGAGCAGTGGGATGAGCGCGATGGCCGCGAACAGACCAAGCACCACGTAGCTGACGAGCTTCTCGCCGATCGAGATCTTCATTCTGTTTCTTTCGGTTGCAGCCGACCGATGAGGGCCGTGATGATCAGGATCCCGAGGGTCAGCACGACGGCAACACTCGCCGCCGATCCAACCTGTCCGGAGTTGAACGCCCTGCTGTATGCCTCGTAAGCCGGCACCGAGGTGCTGTTGCCGGGACCGCCTCGGGTGGTGATGTACACGAGGTCGAAGGTCTTGAGCGACGACACGACGGTGAGAGTCAGCGCCACCACGATCTGGCCGCGCAGGGCGGGGAACGTGATGCCGAAGAACTCCTGGAAGCTGCTCGCACCATCGAGGCGCGCCGCCTCGAAGAGCTCGGGCT
The DNA here is from genome assembly GCF_018449675.1 of Glaciihabitans sp. dw_435. Taxonomy (GTDB): domain Bacteria; phylum Actinomycetota; class Actinomycetes; order Actinomycetales; family Microbacteriaceae; genus Glaciihabitans. The sequence goes on from NZ_JAAVUZ010000002.1 coordinate 113,861, forward strand.
GCACATTGCCGACGCCGCTGAGGAACAGAACGAGGCAGAGGCCCACGTTCAGCCAGGTGCCGACGAAGCCCACCGAGACGAGCGCGGTGTTGAAGTCACCGAGCCAGACGCGGGTGACCGAGTCGAGGCCGACCGCGCGCAACGCGGTATTGAGCAGACCGTTCGGTGAGTAGATGGAGAGCCAGGTGGTGGCAACCACCACCGAGGCGATGACCTGCGGGAGGAAGAGCACCGTGCGGAAGAACGACATTCCCCGCAGCGAGTGAGCCCGGGAGATGACCATGGTCAGCAACAGGGCGATCGCGATCGGGATGAACGAGTAGAAGACCACGAGAACGCCCACGTGCAGGAACGAATCACGCAACTGCTCGTCTTGCACGATGTCGAGGTAGTTCTGGAATCCCACCCAGGTGGCAGCGCTCAGCCCATTCCAGTCGTAGAGCGAGTACCACGCCGTTTGCAGGGTGGGAACGATCAGGAAGGTGAGGGAGAAAGCGAGCGCTGGGACGACGTAGAGGAACGCCTTCCACGATTCGAGACGACGCCGACGGGTGCGGCTCTTGACCGCACCCGTCTTGCGTGTCTCACTCGATCGAACCCGAGTGGTGACTGTCATTCGAAGAATGCCGCCTTACTTACTTGCTTGCCAGGAAGGCCGAGTAGTCCTTCTGGAGGATTTCCGTGAACGCCTTCGGGGTGACCTGGTCATCCGTCAGCTGCTGCACGGCGGCCGTGAGGGTGTCGTAGAACGTCGGCGTCGCGTAGTCGAGGTACGGAACCAATCCACCCGACTCCGTCACCGTCTTGTAGGTGTTGAAGACATCCGACTCGAGTCCCGCTGCGGGCGTGAAGTCCGCAGGGATGACCGACGGCAGGCTCTTCTCATCGATGAACGTCTGCGCGGACGCGGCGTCGTTGATGTAGTCGAGGTATGCAGCGGCGACGTCGGGGTTCTTCGTTCCCGTGGTGACTGCCCAGGCAAGGCCCTCTCCACCGGTAGTGACCGGGGTGTCCGAGCCTTCGGGGTTGAGCGTGGTGAAGCCGGCGTCGGCACCGAGTGCCTCGGAGATCGCCGCCTGCTTCCACGTTCCGACGATGTAGAAGGCCGACTTGCCGGCGGTGAAGTCGGCGAGAGCGTCATCGCGGGAGACGCCGTTGGCGCCCTTGGCGATGTAACCCTTGTCAGACCATCCCTGGATGGTCTCCGCAGCCTTGACCGACACGTCGTCGGTCCAGGCGCCCGAAGCGCCCGTCACGAGGGAGTTGACGGTGTCTGCACCGGCGAGAGCCGCCTGCACCACACCAAAGAGGTGGATTCCGGGGCTCTTCTCGATGTCGCCGTAGGACATGGGCTGGATGCCCGCGGTCTTTGCCTTTGCCATGTCGGCGTCGAAGTCGGCGAGGGAGGTCGGCGCCTCAACACCGAGCTGCGACAGGATCTTCTTGTTGTAGTAGATGCCCACAACTTCACCGGTCTGCGAGACACCGTAGAGGTTATCGCCCTGCCAGGTCGAGCCATCCGCGCTGAAAGAGTTGATCTTCAGCAGCGATTCCGGGTAGTAGCTGCTCCACTTGTAGAGCTCGTCGTACGCGTTGAGCGGGCGGATGAGGCCGGCCTCGACGAACGCGCCCATGTCGGGGTATCCCTGGTTGGCCTGGATGACGTCCGGGGGGTTGTCGCCGGAGAGAGCAAGCTTCAGCGTCGTCTTCAGATCGGCGAACGACTGGGTCACCCGGTTGATCTTCACGTTCGGGTACTTCTTCGAGAAGCCCGCGTTCAGCGCTTCCTGCGCCTCGTTGATTCCGGGGTCGGTGTTCTGGTCCCAGACCGTCAGTGTGACGTTGCCTGCACCCGCGACGTCATCGGAGACGGGTCCGGCGGAGGCCGTCGGGGAGGTGCTTCCGCCCGGCGCGCACGCGCTCAACGAGAGCGCTACGGCGACGGTCACCGCGAGGGTGCCCGTCCAAGTCTTGATCTTCCTGCTCATGCTGACTCCTTTGTGGTGCGGGAAAGTTCTGTGTGTCATAAAAGCTATGGTTCGTATGTTTCAGACGAGTTACCGTTTGATTGCAAGCTGAAGTAATTCATGAATCGGGCATCTTCGTTCGATTTATGCATCTAGTGTGGAGCCATGACCAGTACCACCCTCTTTCGGGACCTCGACTACGCACCGGGTTCGGTCGGCGACATCTTCCGCCTGATCCGTGCCGGTGAGGCAACATCGCGATCGGCGCTCGCCCGGTTGTCGGGACTTGCTCCGTCCACCGTGTCGTTGCGCGTGGACGCCCTCGTGCGTCTCGGTCTCGTGTCAGAGGGCGGCGACGAGCAGTCGCGCGGCGGACGCCGGGCACGCTCCCTCGAAATCGGTGCCTCCTCGGGATACGTGGGCGCCATGGACGTCGGCGCCAACCACGTGCAGGTGGCCCTCGCCGATCTCGCCGGGAACCTGATCGTGGTCGAGGACCTCCCCGTTGCCATTGATGAGGGACCGGATGCCGCGGTCGAAACTCTCTGGCAGGGACTCACCTCCCTCATCGAGCGCAACGACCTGGATGCCGACCTGCTTCTCGGTGTGGCCATCGGATTGCCCGCGCCCATCGAGTACCCGAGCGGACGGGTCATCCTGCCGTCCTTTATGCCCAGCTGGCACAACGCCGACCTGCCCACCCTGTTCGCCGCGCACACCGACATCCCCGTTCTCGTGGAGAACGACGCAAACCTCATCGCGCTGGCCGAACGCTCCGAGGACCACCCGGAACTCGACCAGCTGCTCGCGATCAAGCTCGGAACCCGCATCGGCTGCGGCATCGTCTCGGCCGGACGCCTGCACCGCGGTGTCGGGGGAGCCGCCGGAGAGATCAGCCACACGGCGGTCATCGGCGAATCCACGATCCCCTGCGTGTGCGGAACAGCCAACTGCCTCGAATCCGTCGCCAGTGGTGGCGCCATCGTGGCACGCCTGCGCCTGCTCGGGTACGACGTGCGCACCGCCAGCGAGGTAGTGGAGCTGGGCAGGAACGGGGATGCCCGTGTGCTCGACATCCTCCGCAGCGCGGGCACGTCGATCGGCGGCGTGCTGTCCTCGATCGTCAACTTCTTCAATCCCCGTGATGTCGTACTGGGAGGTGCGATGTCTGCGTCTGCTCCCCTCGTTGCGGCCATCCGGGCGGAACTCTTCCAGCGCTGCCTCCCTCTCGTTGCCAATGACCTCGAGGTTCGCGCGGCACGACGTCCGGGAGACGCCGGTGTGCGGGGTGCATCTCAGCTCATCCTCGAAGAGGTGCTCGCGCCCGCCCGAATCGAGAGACGTGCGCGCGACCTCGACGATGCGACGACGAGACAGAGCGCCTGACGGCGCACTGCCTGACTGCCATCCGCCCCTCACCACCGGCCAAGAGAACTGCGAGCTTTTTGTGACCCACCCGCACCAGCCAGAGCGACTGCCCGTTGCGCTGGCGATCGACATCGGCGGCACCACCCTCAAGGGCGCCGCCGTTGATCGGGATGGCCGGGTCGTGACCGAGAGCACTGTCGGGACGTTTGCGGTGGGCGACAACGCGTTCGCCGGGGTTCGCGCGCTTCTCCGGTTGCTCCACACGGAAGCGGAAGACCTCGGACACGCCCCCGCCGGCATCGGAATCGCCTCACCGGGTCTCGTGGACGCGGCCACCGGCACCATCGTCTTTGCCGCGAACCTCGGGTGGAATACGCTGCCGCTGAAGAGCCTGCTCGAGCAGGAGTTCGGCGTCCCCGTGCACGTCGAGCACGACGCCCGCGCCGGCGCCATCGCGGAACGCGCCGCCCATGCCGACGATCACGCAGCATTCCGCGACTTCATCTTCATCCCCATCGGCACGGGTGTCTCGGCCGCGGTCGTCACCTCCGGCATGCTGGTCGTCGGCGCGACTGGCGCGGCAGGCGAATTTGGCCACATGCCGGTGATTCCCGGCGGCGAACTGTGTACCTGTGGACAGCACGGCTGCATCGAGGTGTATGCCTCGGCGAGCAACATCCTCGCCCGGTACGGAAAGCTGGGCGGAACCAGCGCAACCTCGACGCCCGATATCGCGGCCTCCATCGCGACGGATCCCATCGCCGCGCGGGTGTGGGCGGACGCGGTCGACGCCCTCGCGATCGGCATCGTGTCGCTGTCGGCGGTGCTCGATCCCTCCGCCGTGGTCGTGGGTGGCGGGCTGTCCCGCGCCGGGGACCTCCTGCTCGATCCCCTGCGGAGCCTCGTCGGGCGACGTCTCACCTGGCGCACCGTGCCCCGCATCCTGCAGTCCGCCCTGGACTCCGAGGCAGGGCTGGTGGGCGCCGCGGTGCTCGGGTGGAGCGGTACACCCCTCGACAATGACTTCGCCCTGAGCCTTCACCGCGAGCTGATCGGTTCGGACTCCCGTGCCGACCGGGCGATCGGAGTCATCGGTGGCTAGCCGCAACCGCGCCCTCCTGGTCTGGATCGCCGGAGTACTCGCCTACGTCATCTCCATCACCAACCGCACCTCGCTCTCCGCGGTGGGCACCGATGCCGCTGCGCGGTTCCATGCGGATGCCTCGACGCTCGCGCTGTTCGCAGTGCTCCAGCTCCTCGTCTACGGCGCCCTGCAGATCCCCGTGGGGCTGCTGCTCGACCGGTGGGGCTCCCGCAAGGTCATGGCCGTCGGTCTCGTCGTCATGGCTGCCGGCCAGCTGTTGATGGCGTTCACGCTCGACGTCAATCTCGCTATCGGGGCCCGCGTGCTGCTCGGCGCGGGAGACGCCGCGATCTTCCCGGCGATCCTCCGGGTGATCGGCGCCTGGTTCACCCCGCGCAGAACCCCGATCATCACCCAGATCACCGGGTTGCTCGGGCAATTCGGGCAGATCATCAGCGTCATCCCGCTCGCCGCCCTGCTGCATGCGACCACGTGGCCGACCGCGTTCGCCTCACTCAGTGCGCTCGGCGTGCTCGCCGCCATCCTCGCGTTTGCCGTCATCCGCAATGCTCCTGCGGTCACCGGGGCCATCACGGTCGTGACGGCAAGACACGACCTTCGCCGCGGGTTCACCGAGGCCTGGAGGCATCCCGGCACCCGCCTCGCCTTCTGGTCGCACTTCTCAACACCGTTCGCCGGCACCGCGTTCGCGATTCTCTGGGGCTATCCGTTCCTCATGCAGGGCGAGGGGCTGTCCGCCGCCGCTGCCTCGACCATCTTCACGCTGTACGTCGTGTTCGGCGCGATCGCCGGTCCCATCATCGGCACCCTCTCGGCCCGCCATCCGCTGCGTCGTTCATGGCTCGTGCTGCTCGTCGTCGGAGGGCAGGCGGCGGCGTGGTTGCTCGTCATCCTGTGGCCGGGACGGGCACCGTTCGCCGTGCTCGTGCTACTGGGGCTCGCGCTCTGCGCAGGCGGCCCTGGGTCGATGATCGCCTTCGACTTCACCCGAGCGCATAACCCGGCGAGTCGCCTCGGCACCGCCACGGGAATCGTGAACGGCGGCGGTTTTCTTGCCGGTGTCATCGCGATCTTCCTCATCGGTCTGGCGATGGACCTGCAGGGAGCGGGAACCCCCGCGACCTACACGCTGGACGCGTTCAAGCTCGCGTTCCTGGTGCAGTTCCCCATCTGGGCGATCGGCATCATCGGCCTGCTGCGCGAGCGCGGCCGCACCCGTGCCCACATGAAGACCCTCGGTGTTCATGTTCCCCGAATCCGCGACGTTCTCTCCGAACGTCGACAGACCACTGTCCGCTAACCACCCAGTGATGGAAAGACACACCATGACAACCTCCCCGCTCAAGATCGGCCTCATCGGCGCCGGTGGCATCAGCAATTCCCATCTCCCCCACCTCCTGGCCCTCGGGGCAGAGGTGTACGTCTACTCCGAAGAAGGCGCGCCCGATCTCGTTGCGCGCTACGGCGGCACCGTCGTCGACACGCTCGAAGAGCTGCTCGACCTCGTCGACTACGTCGATGTTGCCACCCCGACCTTCACCCACTTCGGGCTCGTCAAGCGCGCCCTGGAAGCGGGCAAGGACGTCATCTCCGAGAAGCCGCTTGCCCGCACGGACGCGGAGGCGTCGGAGCTCGTCGCCCTCGCGGCATCCACTGGTCGCAGCCTGTACCCCGCACACGTCGTGCGGTTCTTCCCCGAGTACGTGCGCCTGTACGAGGCAGTGAAATCCGGCGTGCTCGGCGACCTCGCGGTGCTGCGCTTCTCGCGGTCGGGTGCGTTCCCGACCCGCACGCCGTGGTTCGCCGATCGCGCGCTGTCCGGCGGCATCATCATGGACCAGATGATCCACGACATCGACATCGCCCGCTGGGTCGCCGGTGAGGTCACGCGGGTCTCCGCCATCTCCACCCGGGCCGGAACTCCCGAGGCTCCCGTCGAGGCCGCCCACGTGCTGCTGACCCACGCCTCCGGCGCGATCAGCCACATCGCCGGGCTCTGGGGTCCGGCGCACGTCGTGTTCACCACCGAGTACTCGGTGACCGGCACGCTCGGCAGCCTCGAGCACTCCTCCGCCGCGGAGAAGAACTACGTCGCCAACCTCGCGGCGACGACCGCGCAGGGCGGGCTGCTGCCCGATGTCGACCCGGCCGAGAATCCCTACTTCGTCGAAATCCGCGAGTTCACCGCTGCCTTCGCCGGTGGACCGGCGCCACGGGTGACCGATCGCGATGGCGCGGAAGCCGTTCGCCTCGCCAACGCGGCGTTGACCTCCCTCGAAACCGGCCAGCCGGTCGACCTGACCGAGACGGGAAAGTGAATCCGATGAAGGTAGCCATCATGTCCTTCGCCCACACGCATGCGGGCGGCTACGTCGAGCTTCTGCTCGCGGACCCCACGGTGACCCTGCTGGCATCCGACCCCGGAACCCACCCCGAGGGGGAGCTGCGCGGCCGCGCCTTCGCGGACGCCCTCGGCGTCGGGTACGTCGACAGCTACGAGGAGCTCCTGGCCTGGAAGCCGGACGCGGTGATCGTCACCAGCGAGAATGCCCACCACCGCGAACACGTCGAGCTCGCCGCCGCTGCCGGCGCGCACGTGCTGTGCGAGAAGCCGCTTGCGACCACGCTCGAGGACGGCAAGGCCATGCTCGCGGCGACGGAGGCCGCCGGCGTGATGCTGATGGTCGCGTTCCCCGTGCGGTTCGCGAGCACGTTCCTCAAGCTCAAGGCCGACTACGACAACGGGCTGCTCGGCCAGGTCATCACCGTGCGCGGCAGCAACAACGGCAAGCTTCCGGTCGCACGGTCATGGTTCACCGACCCGGCGCTGTCCGGCGGCGGAGCGCTCGTCGACCACGTCGTGCACATCGCGGACCTGCTTGAGGGCCTCATGGGTGCCGCACCCGTCTCCGTGACGGCGATCACCAACCAGAAGCTGCACGCCGACCGCGCACAGGCCGAGACCGCGGGCCTCGTCACGATCACCTACGACAACGGCGTAATCGCCGCGATCGATTGTTCGTGGAGCCGCCCCGAGAGCGCGCCCACCTGGGGAGGGGTGAAGATGACCGTCGCCGGCACCAACGGCACCGTCGATCTCGACTTCTTCGGCCCCCGCGCCCGCGGCCTAGACACGGCGTCCGGTCGTCCCATCGAGCTGCCCTACGGTCCGAACTTCGACGCGTCGTTGGTCGGCACCTTCCTCGATGGCGTGCGCAGTGGCATCCCGCCGCAGCCCGATGGAGCCGTCGGGCTTCGCACCCTGCGGATCGTCCTGGCCGCCCAGGAGTCGGCGTCCACCGGCGGCACCGTCACGATCGTGGAGGACTGATCATGCAGGTCATCATCCTGAAGTCGGCGGAGGAGATCGGCGACTACGCGGCGGACATCATCCTGCGCGACGTCGCACGCGGATCCCTCAACGTGCTCGGTGTCGCGACGGGATCCTCCCCCCTTCCCGTGTACGCGGCCCTCGAGCGCCGCTGGGTTCCCGCGCTGTCGGGCCTGTCGGCGTTCGCGCTCGACGAGTACGTCGGCCTGCCCTACGAGCACCCCGAGAGCTACCACGCAGTTATCCACCGCGAGGTCACCGAACGCCTGCGCCTCGACCCGGCGAACGTCCACGTGCCCGATGGCAACGCGGCCGATCTCGAGCAGGCTGCGCTCGACTACGAAAAGCAGATCACCGCGGCGGGAGGCGTCGACCTGCAGATCCTGGGGATCGGTGGCTCCGGCCACATCGGCTTCAACGAGCCGACGTCGTCGCTGGCATCGCGCACCCGCATCAAGACGCTGACCCCCGCGACCCGCGAGGACAACGCCCGCTTCTTCCCGAGCATCGACGACGTGCCCATGCACTGCATGACGCAGGGGCTCGGCACGATCCTCGACGCCCGCAAGGTTGTGCTCGTGGCGCAGGGCACGCAGAAGGCGAACGCCATCGCGCGTTCGGTCGAGGGCCCGGTCAGCAGCATGTGCCCCGGCTCGGCGCTGCAGCTGCACCCCGATGCGATCCTGCTCCTCGACGAGGAGGCGGCCTCCGAGCTCACCCTGCGCGAGTACTACGACTTCGTGGCGGCCAACCGTCCGGACTGGCAGCGCTAACCACGAATTAATGCGGGAGGGTGGATGCCCCGGGGCGCGGGTAACCGCGGCGCCGAGGCATCCACCCCCTGCTGTTTAACGGCGCCGGGCCTCCGGGGCCAGCTCGGTCGCGCCGTAGCTGTTGTCATCCGGGTTGAGCGTGACGCCGGGAGCGACGAGCTCGTCGATGCGGTCGAGGATCTCGGTGGACAGCGTGACATCGGCGGCGGTGAGCTGCGACTCCAGTTGCTCCATCGTGCGCGGACCGATGATTGCCGAGGTCACGCCCGGGTGATTGATCACGAACGCGATGGCGAGCTCGATCATGGTGATTCCGGCCTCGTCCGCCACCTGGGCGAGCGCGTCGACGATCTCGAGCTTCTGCTGGTTGGCGACCGTCGACATGTCGAACCGCGCGTTCGGGCGCGCGCCCGAGACGGGGACGGGCGGGGTGTCTTTGCGCCACTTGCCCGAGAGCCAGCCGCCAGCGAGCGGACTGTAGGTGAGGGTTCCCATGCCGTAGCGCTGGGTCGTGGGCAGCACGTCCTGCTCGATCCCGCGCACCAGGATCGAGTATGGCGGCTGTTCGGTGACGAACCGCGAGAGGTTGCGGTCACGGGAGACGACCTGCGCCTCGACGATCTGACTGCCGGCGTACGACGATGATCCGATGTAGCGAACCTTGCCCTGATGCACGAGGTCGGTGAGCGCGCCGAGGGTCTCCTCGACATCCATCGTGTCGCTCGGACGATGCACCTGGTACAGGTCGATGTAGTCGGTGCCCAGGCGGCGCAGTGAGTTTTCGACCTCCTGCATGATCCACCGGCGCGAGCCGCCGCCGTGGTTTGGCTGGTCGTCCATCGGCATGAAGAACTTGGTGGCGAGCACGACACCGTCGCGGCGGCCCTTGAGCGCCCTGCCAACGATTTCTTCGGACCCGCCGCCCGAATACACGTCGGCCGTGTCGACGAAGTTGATGCCGGCATCCAGTGCGTGATGGATGACCCGGACCGAGTCATCCACGTCCTTATTGCCCCACTCGCCGAACATCATGGTGCCGAGCGCAAGCGGGCTGACCTTCACGCCCGTGCGTCCCAAGAGGCGGTAATCCATCTGTTGCTTCCTTCTGTCATTCGTCCCCGCGCGCGGACCGGACGGGTCGTGCGCGGTCGATGTGCGGAACCCGGATCGGTCCGCCGTCGTTATCAACGGTAGGTCCGCGTGGGCCCGGGAAACAGTGCCTGTCAGGGCACCCCTCGCCGCGACATCCACTCGCCCACCGCCCGTGCGTGTCCCTCGCACTCACAGGAACACCGGGGCACTCGCTAGATTCCGGCGGCGAGCGCAGAGTGGAGTCACGCAACGAAAGGATTCACATGACTTCCCCCACACTTCCCGGCGGCACCTTCACCCTCGCCGATGACCTGACCGTCACCCGCATGGGCTACGGCGCCATGCAGCTGGCAGGTCCCAACGTTTTCGGCCCGCCCGCTGACCACGACGGAGCGCTCGACGTGCTGCGCGCCGTGATCAATGCCGGCATCACCCACATCGATACCGCCGACTTTTACGGCCCGTTCGTCACGAACCAGCTGATCAAGGAGGCGCTGCACCCGTACCCGTCCGACCTGCGCATCGTGACCAAGGTCGGTTCCGTTCGGGACGACGCTGGCGCCTGGGTGCACAACGTCGAGGCCACCTCGCTGCGCGAGCAGGTGCTCGGCAACATCACCCACCTCGGCGTGGATGCCCTTGACCTCGTCAACCTGCGGGTCGGCGGATTCGACAGTCCCATTCCCGGGTCCATCGGCGAACCGTTTGCGGTGCTCGCCGGCCTGCAGAAGGAGGGACTCATCCGCCACCTCGGAATCAGCACCGCCAACGCCGAGCAGATCGCCGAGGCCCAGGCGATTGCCCCGATCGTGTCCGTGCAGAACTTCTACAACATTGCCAACAGGGCGGATGACTCGCTCATCGAGTCCCTCGCCGCGCAGGGCATCGCGTACGTGCCCTACTTTCCACTCGGTGGCTTCTCCCCACTGCAGTCCACGACTCTCGGAGCCGTCGCGTCCCGACTGAACGCGACCCCGATGGCCGTGGCCCTCGCGTGGTTGCTGCAGCACTCACCCAACATCCTGCTGATCCCGGGTACTTCGTCGGCCGCGCACCTGCGCGACAACATCGCCGGTGCAAGCCTCGAGCTTTCCGCCGAGATCGTGGCCGAGCTCGACGCGATCGCGACCGAGTCGACGCCCGCCGCCGTCTGACCGCCCACCTCCCGCCGGAGCTGAACTTTCCCACCCGGCGGGAGGACGCTCGGGGCTCGGGGTTCTAGGCTCGACGCATGACGACCGCCCGTCACCCGGCCCCCGCACACGGGAGCATTGCGGATGCCTCGAGCCCAGCCGTCTCGCTGCGGGACGTAGCCGCCTACTACCGCCGCCACTCCACCACGCCTTCCCGCCGCTGGTCGGCGACGACGCTGATCGTTCTCGTCTACCTCGTGGCACAGGTCATCTTTATCCGCGTGATTCTTCCCGCCTCTGGCCTAGACGCGGCGACCCAACGCCAGGTGTTCGCGTGGTTCTGCGTGGCAACTGCCCTGTACACGGGATTTCTCGGATGGCTCATCTGGCGCAATATCGCCAGGCAGGTGCGGGTTGACCGTCTCGCGTCCGCCAGCGGACTCCTCTATTCCGAGCGCGAAGCCGTGTCTCGCTTCGCTGGCACCGTGCTCCAGCGGCCCGGGCGCCAGTTCGCCACCGACGTTGTCACCACTGACGTCGGCTCCGACCTGGATTTCGCCGCGGCTACATTCGCGCTGAGCGCCGGGCTCACTCCCCGCCGCGCCGGATTTGTCCAGATTCGGCTGGAACGTACAACGCCGCACATCGTTCTGGAGAACCGCCGGTCGCGGGTACTCCGCTCAAGCGGATCGCGATTCCGTCACAACCAACGCCTGAGTCTCGAGGGCGACTTCGACCGGCACTTCACCCTGTATTGCCCCGAAGGATACGAGCGTGACGCGCTGTACATCTTCACGCCCGACCTCATGGCCCTGATGATCGACGTTGCTGCCGACTGCGAGATCGAACTCGTCGACGGCTCCCTGATCCTGTACGTCGGTCACCCGTGGCGCCTCTGGAAACCGCGCCGGTTCGCCGCGATGCTCACGCTCACGGATGCGCTCGGCGCCAAGGCCACCCGCCAGACCCGGCGCTACAGCGACGACAGGGCGCTTCCCGGAGCCCAGCTCGCTGAAGAAGGTCGCCGCCTGCGCGTGCGGCTCACTGCCGGCAGCATCCTCTCGATCGCCGCTCCCCTCGCCCTCGGCATCTACGGCGTCATCTCCTTGTTCTACCGATAACAACGATCTCGGTTTACTTCTCATCCCATCCACGCTAAACAGAACTTTGTGTTAGACATCCGCAAGCTCAACATGCTGTCCGAACTCGACCGTCTCGGGACAATCGCCGCCGTCGCCCGATCGCTGAACCTCACAGCACCTGGAATCTCGATGCAGCTGGCCACCCTCGAGCGCGAAATCGGCGTCAAGCTCACCGAAAAGCAGGGGCGCCGCGTGGTGGTCACCCCCGCCGGCCACGTTCTTGCCCGACACGGCAGCAGCATCGTCGACATGCTCTCCGTCGCCGAGATGGAAGCAGCCACGCTTCGCGAGGGGGCCGTCGGCACCTATCGGGTGGGAGCATTCCCCACCGCTGCCCGGGCAATTATCCCCGCCGCCTGGAAAGCCATCACCGCGTCCGACACCGCCGGAATCGAACTGCGGCTGATCGAACTCGAGCCCAGCAATTGCATTCCGGCGCTCGTCGCGGGCGAGATCGAGCTGGCCGTCGCGCACTCGTACTCCAACATGCCGCCGATCGGGGGTGCCGGCCTTGTGGTGGAGCAGATCGCCACGGAGACGGTCCGGCTCGCGGTCAACGAAACAGACTGGTCCCGCACCTCCGGCACCGTCGTCAATCTCTCCGATTTTGCCGAGCACAACTGGATCGTCCCCAGCCGCGAGTGGACCTGTTTCGACATGGTTCACCGCGCCACCGACCTCGCGGGCTTCGAACCACGCACCGTCGCGGAGGCCACCAACTATCGGGTCCAGCTCGAACTCGTCGCCGCAGGGATGGGCGTCGCCCTGATTCCGCAGCTCGGCACCATCGACCTTCCCGCCGGCGTTGCCCTGTTCGATCTCGCGGTACCGATCTACCGCAACATCATGCTGGTGTCGCGTCGCGCATCGGAATCCGACGCCGGACTCCGCATCATCTCGAACGCCATCGCCACGGCAGCAGCGGCAGCGCTACCCAGGCCCGAGAGGACTGCATGACCCGTTAGCCCAGGCTTCCGTCCGACAAGGCGCTCGCTTCCCGCACTGCCCACTCGTCAAACGACCCGGCCGGCCGGCCGAGCACGTCCTGCACTCCGTCGCTGAGGTAGGAATCATTTCCCGAGCGGATGCCCCGGAGCATGGCCATCCGCCACTCGACGTATCCCTCCGGTGTGCCCGCCGCGCGAAGGCGATCCGCGTGCCTCTCAGGCTCCTCGTCAACGAACGAAACGTTCGCTCCCGACCGGGCACTGAGCACCCGCGCAGCCTCGGCAAAAGTGATCGCGGCCGGACCCGAGATCTCGACCGTCCGGTTCATCCACTCATCGACCGTCAGGAGGCGCGCAGCAACCTGGGCAATGTCCTCGACATCAATGAACGGCTCGGCACCGTCCGCCACCGGAGCGGCGATAACACCGCCGACCGGAACGAACATTGCCTCGGTGAAGTTCTGGGCGAAGTGGGTCGGCCGCAGAATCACCCACGGCACAGCTCCCGCCGTGAGGGCACGCTCGGCGCGGGCGACGGCGCCATCGGGAAGGAACTCGACGCCCCGGGCCGACAGGAAAACGACCTTCGAGACACCCGCCGCCGACGCGATCTGCAGCAGCAGCGTCAGCGATGCCGACCAGTCCTTTGCGGAGCCCGGCCCGACGATGAAGATGCCGTCGATTCCGCGGACCGCAGGTTCGTACGTGGACTCATCTCGCCAGTCGAAGACAACGTCGCCCGCCGTCCTGCTCGCCACGCGCGCGGTGTGCCCACCGGCCCGAAGCTGCCGAACAGTGCGGCTTCCGACCTTGCCGGTGCCTCCAAGAATCAAGAACGTGCTCACGAGTGCAACCTTTCGGAGATAGGGGTGGGGGATGCGGGAGTGGGCCGCCGTCGAAGCCGCCCGATCAACCGATCACCCTGACTGATGAACACGACACCCGCGATGATCACGGCGCCGCCCAGTAATTCGCTGGGCACGGGAATCTCTCCGAGCCACAGGAACGAGATGAGTACCGCGACGGCAGGCACGAGATAGAGCAGAGAGGTGGATGCCACGACCGGAAGTCTCGCGACGGCATAGCCCCACAACACGAAACCGAGGGCGGACGGCAGCAACCCCAGATAGATTCCCGCGACCCATGCCTCGGGACCGGACGACACAATCTCGGTCCAGCCGGACGGGACCACCGGCAGAGTCATGATCGTCCCGGCGACCATTGCGTAGGTCGCGACTTCGATGGCGCTGTACGTGCGCAGCAGCAGGCGCGACAGTGGGTGGTACACGCCCTGCACCACCATGGCCGCGACGATGATCCAGACCGCGCCGCTCAGGCTGATACCGGCGCGGGCAAGGCAGACAAGAAGCACGCCGGCGATGGCAACCAGACTGCCGAGGATGCGGATGACACTGAGTCGTTCTTTGAACGCGATGGCGGCGATTCCCACCGACACGAGCGGCGCTGCCGCGACGATGATGCTGGATGTCCCGGCCGGAACGTACAGCTCGCCCGAGTTGAGCAGCAACTGGTACGCGGTCATCCCGAAGAAGCCGCATGCCACGACCAGGGCGAGGTCACGGCGCGCCGGGAACCGCACCCCGAGGAACGGCGCCGCAAACACCAGTACCGCCGACGCAACGACCAGCCGCACAAACGACAGTCCGATGACGCCCATGTCAGGCGCGGCCACGCTGATCGCGGGAAAGGCGCTCGCCCAGAGGACGACGACGCCGAGTCCCGCGGCCAGCACCCGTGAAGAAGTCATGCTCGAAGCTTGCGGCGTCGAACAGCTCACGTCTATTTAGTTTTTATTGCGTGCAACCACAGTCGGTGTTTGCCTTTCCCCGCGCGATCGCTAGCGCTCCGCATCCGGCGAGCTTCGTCAGGCGTTGATCAGACCGGAGAGGGTCTGCTCGAGGGATCGGTCGGCCGGGGCATCCGCTGGCCATTCAGTGGGGCGAACCGTTCCCCGCACCGTGACCCTCGCCGTCGGTATGCCTGCCGCATGCCAGACCTCGATGATGTCCGCGCGATCGTCGACGGCCAGGCGAACGCTGAAGCGCTTCCGGATGGTGCGTTCGATCTCCCGCTTGATCTCGGCATCGGGGCGAAAGTCGCCCTTTCTCCGCATGAACAGCTCGTCGAACTCGATGCCGTTGTCCGCAAGCCACAGGGTGGTCAGGAACGACCACTTGTCTTCCCGCGCCGTGACGATCAGGATCGTGAACCCGGCCGCGGCCGCGCGTCGCAATGCCTGAACGACGGCCGCGTTCGGCGGGCAGTCGATCGAGTCGGCGTGGAACTTGTGGAAGTTCTTCGTGAACCGCGTCTCCCCCACGGGCGCAACGACGTGGTGCAGAACGCTCCGCACGTCACACAGGGTGCCGTCGACGTCGAAGATCACAGCGTTCGGGCGCATCGTCTCTCCTGCTTTCGTGGCGTGGGCGGAGAACGACCCTAGTCGGATTTCGGACCCCACATCGCCAGAGACAACCGCCGTACAGGACGGACTGTCACAATAGGGAGTGCACAAGGGGGAACCAGTGACAGCTCTACAGGCCGAGACACGGCGCGACGCGATTGCTTCGTACCGGGTGATCGACGCTCCGCAGCAGGAGGATCTCCAGGGCCTTGTTGAATTGGCTGCGACCCTCAGCGGTGTCAGCACCGCGGTGATCAACATCATCGACGATGAGAAGCAGTACCAAATCGCCGCGACCGGCGTTAACGCCGAAATTTGCGCCATCGAGGATTCCATGTGTGCGGTGGCTCTTCGCTCGCCCGGTCTTCTTGTCGTTCCCGATGCCTCGCAGGACCCTCGATTCGCCAGTAACCCCTTCGTCACCGGTGTCATCGGAAACGTGCGGTTTTACGCGTCGAGCCCGCTGATCACGCCCGCAGGTATCCCCATCGGAACCATCTGCATCTTCGACACCCACGTGCGTGACCTGACCGACGAGCTCCGGCACGGCCTGGACCTCATCGCCCATCAGATCGTTGACGTGCTCGAGCTGCGCCGCACCAGCCGTGAGCTCGAGGAGTCCAACCACCAGCTCGAGCGATTCGCCGGCCAGATCAGCCACGACCTGCGTAACCCGCTGACGGCTGTCGCAGGATTCATCGAGATCGCCGCCGACAGCCCTGAAGTTGTTGCGGCACCGGATGTCGCTGACGCCCTTGCTCGCGCAGACGCCGCCGCAACCCGTATGGACACCATGATCGGTGACCTCCTCAGCTTCGCCCGCATCGGCGGCGCACACCCCCGCCGCCAGGCGTTGGTGCTCGCCGACATCATTGACACGGTGACCGACGACCTCACCCCGGGACTCACGTTAACCGGGGCGACCGTGACCGTTGACGCCGACATCCAGCTCACCGGCGATCCCACACTTCTGCGGGCGCTGTTCCAGAACCTCATCGCCAACGCGGTGAAGTTCGGCCATGCTGCCGGAGTGACGCCCCAGGTCGACATTCACGCCGTCCCGCTGGACGCAACCTGGCGCATCACGGTCGATGACAACGGCCCGGGGGTACCCGTCGCCCAGCGCGAGCGGGTCTTCGGCCTGATGGAGCGCGGCGACGAAGAGGACGCCCCGGGCCTGGGCATCGGCCCCTCGACCTGCCGCCGCATCGTCGAGGCACACGGCGGCACCATCGGCATCGGCGACTCACCCCTCGGTGGTGCCGAAGTCTGGATCATCCTCCCCCGCTCCGAGTAGCCGCCCGGTTCCGGGCACTCAGACGAGCTCTCGTCCACCCCATTCCTTCCCCAGCGGATGCCACGGTCGTCGCGGGCAACTACGTGGTGCTGGCCCTGCCCGACGCAGCCCCACGTGCACGTGCAGGCCATGGACTCCGCAGACATCTCGATCGCGCGGGGACTCCCGCTGCAGTTCCGCAGCTATCGCGAGTGGCCCGCCGGCGCGAGGCATCCACTCATCAAAGAATCAGGCATCCCAGGCGAGGGATCCGTCGTCGAACCGATGTGACCGCTCATCGCTTTGCCTCACGGCGTCACACCGCGACGCACGAATTGTTGTTGGCACAATAATGGACACCATGGACTACGCCGATCGCCCCCTCGCAAAGCTTGGATTCCTAACGATCGGGTCCTTCGACGAGAGTGATCCGTTCGGCGGCCATGACACCACGCTGCGCGTCATCGAGCTCGGTGAGCAGCTCGGCTTCGACAGCGCCTGGCTGCGCGATCGACACCTGCAGCACGGCATTTCTTCCCCGGTGGCGGTGCTCGCCGCCGCGAGCCAGCGAACGACGCGCATCGAACTCGGCACGGCCGTGATCCCGCTCGGCTTGGAGAACCCGTTCCGCCTAGCGGAGGATCTCGCGACGGTCGACGTGTTGAGCCACGGCCGGCTGAACCCCGGCTTCAGTGTTGGGAAGCCGACGCATTTCGACGACATCAAGGAAGCTCTGTACCCGAACTCCTGGGAGACCGAGGACTTCGGCTACGACCGTGTCATCCGCCTCTTGGACAACCTGCGCGGCAAGCCCGTCAGCACGTTTGAAGGCAAGGAGGGCATCGAGGTCTTTTCCACGCGAATTCAGCCGCGCTCCCCCGGGCTCATCGACCGTGTCTGGTACGGCGCAGCCGGTCTGTCCTCGGCGAAGTGGGCCGGTGAGCAGGGCCTCAACCTGCTCAGCAGCAGCGTCGTACGCGCCGAAGACGACGTTGACTTTGACTTCGCCCGCATCCAGCGTGGACAGATTGATCTGTTCCGCCAGAGCCATCCCCTCGGCGAAGCCGCTCGAGCATCACAGGGACTTGTTGTCATTCCCACCGACAGCGCAACACCCGAGCAGATCGCGAAGTACCAGGCGTACGCCGAGGCGCGCTTTCCCCGGACCACATCGCCACAGGGACCGGCCGGCATGCTGTTCGCTCCCGACCTGGTCGGCACGTCCGAACACATCGCCGACGCCCTCCGCGCTCACGCTGGATATCAGGCCGTCGACGAGGTGGTGTTCGCGCTGCCGTTCTCGTTCGAAGCGGACGACTACACGCAAATCCTCACCGATATCGCGGGCGTTCTTGGACCGCTGTTGGGGTGGTCCCGCAGCGACGTATAACGGCCACGACCACGGGTTCGGCAGAAAGCTACCCTGTCGGCTGCCGACGGCTCGAGTCGGGCGCGATGTTCTGGTCCACGTGGAAGAAGTTGTCGAGGTCATACTTCGCTTTCACCTGGGCGAGCCTCGTGTAATTCGTCCGATACTACGTCGCCTTCGACGCACCCGGGATTCGGCTGGCCATATTCCGCCGCAGTCTCATGAGCGGGAACACGTCGGATCACCCGTCGTTCAGGGCGCCCCGCGGAAACCAGGCGTTTGAGCTCAACTTCGAGTGCGCCAACCGGTCGGATGTCGAGCTGGCATTCCGCAGGGTCGTGGACCACGGTGGCGCGCCGATCGCCTCACCCGCCGAGACGGGCTGGGGTCATTTCACGGTTTTTTTCGCCGACCCGGAGGGCAACATTCACTCGCTCTTCGCGGTACTTCCGCGCTGACCACGAGCTACGGCTCATCGCTGGCTTCATGCTCCGAACCATTCTCACCCCAGCGTCCCAGGGCGTCGATCGTCGCACGTAGGGCTAGCCCGCGCGGCGTCAACGCATAGGCCCGAGTGTTGTGGCGCAGGGGTAAGCGGTAGAGGACGCCAGCCGCTTCGAGTTCTCTCAAGCGGGTCGCGAGCATGTTCGTACCCATTCCGAGGTTTCGTTGCAGATCGCCGTATCGTTGCGGCCCGTCAAGCAGCTGCTCCACTATGAGGAGGGCCCACCGTGCGCCGACGATGTCGAGGGCCGCAGCCAGGTCACTCACGTGGCCGGATCAGCGTCCGGTTTCATCCAGAACGGCGAATAGTGGTAGCCGTCGAGGTCGTCGAACTGACGCTGGTACATAAAGGGATAGTCGTCGGTGTCGCCGATCCGACCGCCGGCGACCCCAGCGCGCTCGACGAGTTCGTCGACCGCTTCGCGGCTGCCGAGGTCGAACGAGACTGTGACCTTCGAGGGGGTGTCGGGGCCTCCGATCAACTCCTCGGTGCCGCCGACGCTCGCGTACATCTCCCGGCTGCCGAGCATGACGTACTGCTCAGACGCGATCGCGAAGCACGACACGTTGTGATCCGACATCTCGGCGTTGAGGGTCCAACCGAGAGCCGTGTAGAAAGCGGTCGCGCGCTCAACGCTGTCGACCGGGCAAGTGATGAATAGGCTCATGCGAATCACACTTCCAAAATGGAAGTGCGGTGTCAAGACCCTGTGCTCGCATCCGCCCACACCGTCCGGCGTGAGGTGCGCGACGCAAGAAAGCGCTTGAGCCGTGACCTGCGAGCAATTGGGCGAGTAAGCGGAAAAGAAAGAAGCCCGTCGCCAGCAGGACTGCTGATGAGGGGCTTCTTTGTGGTGCACCCCCCCGGACTTGAACCGGGAACCCACTGATTAAGAGTCAGTTGCTCTGCCAATTGAGCTAGAGGTGCGTGATCCGTAACTGCAGGACCGAGATGAAACATTAGCATGACTGAGGACACCCGAACGACGCAAGGAGCGAATCTTGACTAATGCACGACTCGAAGCGGGAGATGTCGCCCCGGCATTCACGCTGAACGATCAGGACGGTGCATCCGTTTCGCTCGCTGATTATGCAGGCCAGAAGGTAGTTGTGTACTTCTACCCGGCCGCCTCGACGCCAGGTTGCACCACGGAAGCCTGCGATTTCCGCGACAACATTAATTCGCTGAAGTCGGCCGGTTACCAGGTGCTGGGGATTTCGCGGGATGAGGCACCCGCGCTGAAGAAGTTCCAGAGCGAGCAGGGGCTGAACTTCCCCCTGCTGAGCGACCCCGAGCACGCCATTCACGACGCGTACGGTGCGTGGGGCGAAAAGTCGCTCTACGGCAAGACCGTCACGGGCGTGCTGCGCTCGACGTTTGCGGTGGACGAGACCGGCAAGGTCTCGCTTCCGCTGTATAACGTGAAGGCAACCGGCCACGTGGCGAGCCTGCGCAAGAAGTTGGGGATCGACGCGTAGTCATCCTCTACAGCGCGTAGAAACGCCCCGCCGCCCTCACGGGTGGCGGGGCGTTTCTGTTAGCGCTCCGGGCGCGTGGTGGCCTTCAGCACGGGTTTGGTGAACAGCAGGACGATGACAATGACGGAGGGGATGACCAACAGCCACCCGACATCCGCTGTTCCAAAGATTCCCTGGAAGGCTGCGAAGCCGATTGCGATCTGCAAAATCTGCCAGGTGATGGCTGCGCCGCGGATCCAGGAGCTGCCGCGCAGGGTGTGCACGGCGATGAAGCCGAGCCATACGGCAGCGATCGCGGTGAGCAGGGTGAGGAAGAACGCGCTCGCGTAGGAGGCCGGCGTGGCGACCAGTAATTCGATGATGAGGTACACCGTCGCGATCACCAGCAGGGCGCACTCGGCGAAGAGAATCGCGGCAAGCGCGTAGATCAGTGGTGGCTTGCGTACATCGCTCACAGCTACATCCCATACAAAACTATTGATTTGAACTATCCAATATGAGAGCCTAGGTGAGGTTGATTTGACGTCCACAAGGTTGTGGCGAGTCCCGAACTCTTTCCTTACCCCACTTTCAGGTCGATGACCTATGCAATAAATGCATCATTTAAAGGAGTACCCCCTATGGATTGGCGCGATAAAGCAGCCTGCCTCACCGCAGATCCCGAGCTTTTCTTCCCGGTTGGCAACACTGGACCGGCCGTCGACCAGATCGACAAGGCAAAAGCGGTGTGCGCACGTTGCTCCGTCACCGAGATGTGCCTCCAGTACGCACTCGAAACCAGCCAGGACTCAGGCGTCTGGGGCGGCCTCAGCGAAGACGAGCGCCGCGCACTCAAGCGTCGAGCTGCTCGCGCCCGCCGCGCTTCCTAATTCTTTCGCCCTCAAGCCCGTCCGGACTTAGGTCCGGGCGGGTTTGTTGCGTGTACGGCCTCTGTCGTATCTGCTGCGTTACTACTGCCCCAGGTTGTGACCTCAGGCAGGGTGCACGACCCGGGTGACCACCCAGCGATGCGGTGAGATCTGGCGTGTGCGCGCGAAGCCGTGGCTCTCGAACGCCGCCATCGGGCCTGTGTGAAGGAATGACCCGGACACCCTGCGGTCATCCGTCTCTTCGGGGTACCCCTCGACCACTCCCCCGCCGCGACGGGCGATCTCGATGATCGCTCCTCCGAGTGCTGCGTTTGCCACTCCCCTTCCGCGATGCCCCGTGCCGGTGAAGAAACAGGTGATGCGCCAGGCCGGCAGTGCACGCAACTCCTTTATATAGAGTCGCTTGCTCTTTATCTCGGGCAGCTCCGCCGGAGATCCGAACTGGCACCATCCCACACACTCGTCGCCGTCAAAGACCAGTGCGTTGTGGGTGCGACCTTCGTGAACGAGCTTCTCCTTGTCGGATTTATTCTGTGCAGCGGTTCGGCCTGGCCCGACCTTGACGTGGAACCCCATGCACCAGCATCCGCCCCACACTCCATGGTTCTTCTCGGCGAGGTTCGCGAACGCGGGCCATGTCGTCGTGTCGAGCGGCCTGACGGTGAAGTCGGTGCCGGGCGCGATCCGCTTGTCGGTCATGGGATGAGTTAAGCGCACGAGAGGTGGACCTCTCAATGGATCCGACTCCCACAATCCGGCGCTCAGTTGACATGAGGCTGGCTCACGCAGTTAGCTCTGCATATGGGGGAACGGCAAGACCGATGGATCCTGATCGGTGGGATGTCTCTTGCCCGACGCGTTTTCGTCTATTGGGCTCCCGCAGTCGCCTGGGCTCTTCTCCTATCCCTCGTGTGGCCTCTGACACTCGACATCAGGAGCGACGGTCACGGTCCTCAACACACGTCGTGGGTTTGGACGGTATTGCCCATCGTTTGGATGTTGCTGACCCCGGGATTTCTCTTTCAACAGCGCCGAACACCCTTCGTGAAAATGGCGACGCGACGCATCCGCGTGAGGGGTCTCCGCACCAGATTTTCTGACATTGACACGGTCATGGTGGAGGGCTGGCGCGACGGCGGTGCCGCGCACGTTTATATGCAGTTCGGAAAGATCGGGAAAGAGTTGGCGAAGGTCAGGCTTCGATCGCCTTCGCGCCGGGTGATCGGCGACGACGACCGGAACATCATCGCCGAGATCCTTCGCCAGTCCAACGTAAGGCTTCCCGAGCGCCCGGGACCCGATTCCACCGACTGGGACCGCGTGAACTGGGTCAACCGATCCCACTACCTCGATCGCGACGAGGCCATCGCGTACGTGCTGCACACACCCGCACCCGGCGAACGTTTTGAGCGCCCCACCGCAGCTCAGGTACCGACGCCTGCCTAACGGCACTCTCGGGGTGCGCCGCCAGGACATTACTAGCGCCGCGAATTGACATCGCCGCATCCCTCGCGTTGACTCCGCTTGTGCACGAAGGTAGTGACAAGTGGATGCCCCTGGGGAAGATAACCCGGGAGCAACGCCTTCGCGCCCGCTCCTATCAATACGGAGCACCCGCGCTGAGCTGGATCGTCTTCACCACGCTGTCGGAGTTCGCCGGGCCGGACTCGCTCGGAGTGCTCCCGGCCCTGGGGCTCGGGCTGGCTGGTGCCCTCGTAGTCGCGGCAGCGGTGTGGCTGTCGGGCGGAGGTACCGGCCGTCACCCCCTCGTGAAGATGGCAGCGCAACGAATGCGCGTCGGCCGGCAGGTTACCGACTTCTCCGAGATCGATACCGCGCTTGTCGAGGGGTGGCGAGACGGCGGGCGTCTCGACGTATTTCTCGAGTTCGGGTCATCCGGCAGCCGTCTCGCCAGGGTCTGTCTTCGCTCGCCATTGCTGCCGGTACTCGGGCACGCAGATCGTGAGCTCGTCGCGCAGATTCTCCGTGAGTCCAGCGTGCAATTGCCCGAGGTTGCCCACGATCGCTACGACACGACCGGACGCTACGACTGGATGAAGCGGCCGAGCAACCTCGACCGTGACCAGGCGATCGAGTACGTGCTGCACACACCCGAGCCTCTGCCGGGGTCGTACGAAGAGCAGATGAGCATTCAGCTGCGGGCCGAGGCCGGCAGATCCGGCCCCTCGGACTAGCTAGAGCCAGATAGTCGCGAGCCAGATCGCGACACCGGCAAGAACCAGCAGCCCGATGTTGAGGCCAAGCTGACGTGCCTCCCCGCGGGCGAGGTGCACGATGATCGCGCCGATCTGCACGAGAACGAACCCGATGGCGGAGACCAGGGCGAGCACCGGCGCGATGTTCGTCAGCGGGGGCAAAATCAGACCGATCGCACCGAGAACCTCGACGATACCGATCGCCCGCACCGCGGCCATGGGAGTGACGTCGAGCCACTTCATCATTGGTTGCAGCTTCTCCTTGCTCTGCACGATCTTCGTCCCGCCCGAGTAGAGGTAGAAGAACGCGAGTAGTCCGGCGACGATCCAGTAGGCGACCTGCATGGTGATTCCTTCGATAGTTGGTACGGACAGGCGGATGCCCCGACCGGCGTCACCACCGATCGCACGCCACGGGGGCTGGGGCGCGAGCTCCCCGGCGACCGTTAGCGCGGATTGAGCCAGGTCAGCGGAATGTCGATGGTGACCTCGGTGCCACTGCCCATCAGGGTGTGCCAGTCAATGGTGCCACCCAGCTCGCCCTGGATCAGGGTGCGCACGATCTGGGTTCCGAGACCGGAGCCGACCTTTCCCTCGGGCAGTCCAACGCCGTTGTCGCGGACCTTTACGCTGAGGTAATCGTCGGTGCGCTTGGCAATGATCTCGACCTCGCCGTCGCGACCGGCGAGTCCGTGCTCGACCGCGTTGGTGACGAGCTCGGTCAGGGCCAGCGCCAGCGGGGTGGCGTACTCGCTCGGCAGCGTGCCGAAGCTTCCGCTGGACTTCGGATGCACCGTGGTGTTGTGACTGGACGCCACCTCCGCGACCAGCAGCAGCACCCGGTCGAACACGGCGTCGAAGTCGACGGTCTGACTGAGGCCCTCGCTGAGGGTGTCGTGCACCACCGCGATGGCGGCGACGCGACGCATCGCCTGCTGCAGGGCTTCCTTGGCGCTGTCGTTGTGCGTGCGACGGGCCTGGATGCGCAGCAGGGATGCCACCGTCTGCAGGTTGTTCTTCACCCGGTGGTGAATCTCCCGGATCGTGGCATCCTTCGTTATCAATTCCCGCTCCTGGTGACGCACCTCGGTCACGTCGCGGCAGAGCACGATGGCGCCGACGCGTTCGCCGCGGGTGCGCATCGGGATCGCGCGCAGCGAGACGGTGACGCCGCGCGCCTCGATGTCCGTTCGCCACGGCGCGCGACCGGTGACGACGAGCGGAAGCGACTCGTCGACCGTGAGCTGCTTGCCGGTGAGCAGGCCGGTGGTGACCTCCGCGAGGGACTCCCCCTCGAGTTCGCCGACGAAGCCCATGCGGTTGAACGCCGACAACCCGTTCGGGCTGGCGAAGGTGACGGTGCCGTCCACGTCGAGGCGGATGAGGCCATCCGAGGCGCGAGGCGCTCCGCGACGCGGGCCGGTTGGGGCGGCGAGGTCGGGGAAGTCACCGGAGGCGATCATGCCGAACAGGTCATTTGCACACTCGTTGAAGGTCAGTTCCTGGCGGCTGGGCGTGCGCGCCTCGCTGAGGTTGGTGTGCCGGGTAATCACCGCGATGGGGAACTCGGTCGTCTGGTTGCCGCTCGGCGACAGACGCCGCAGCACGGGAACGGCACGCACGCGCGTGGGCGTCTCTTCGTACCAGTCGGGCGCCGACGAGTCGATGATCTTCGCCGACCTGAACGCATCGGTTACCTGATCGCGCCACTCGGGCTTGATCTCCTGTCCGACAAAGTCGCGGTAAAACAGCGTCGCGGAGCTCGACGGGCGGGCGTGCGCCACAGCAACAAAACTGTCGTCCTTGCTCGGAACCCACAGCACGATGTCGGCAAAGGCGAGGTCGGCCAGCAGCTGCCAGTCACCGACGAGCAGGTGCAACCACTCGACATCCGCTTCATTCGAGCGCCCCTGCGCTAGTACCAGGTCACTGAGCGTCGACATGTTTCCAAGGCTAGCTGTTTCCGTCGTGATTGCCGACGTGGGGGTGACCGGCAGGATGCGGACGGTGGATGCCCCGGGCCGCGGCTCACCCCGCCCACCGCCGCATTCCCCGCCGCCGTGGCCGCAGCGAGGTCACCGGTGCCGGCAGCAGCCGATCGGTCACGAGCTCACGGATCGCTGCGCGCGCGGATGACTTCGGGGCCGCGTCGGCCAACGTCTTGCCGGAGAGCTGCGCGGCATCGGTGCCGGCGCGATCGTAGGGAATCAGCGTCGCGTGGTCGATGCCGCCGAACCGTGCGAGCGTCTGCCGCACCTGCCCGGCCGGATTCGCGCCCACGGCGCTTGCCCGCACCTTGTTCATAGCGACGAGCACGCGCTCGGCGGCAACTGTCTCGATCAGGTCGACGTGCGACCGCAGGAAGCGGGACATCCCCACCGGGTCCGCCGACCCCACCGCGATCACGGTGTCGGCCTCCTGCAGCGCGGCAAGGGTCGCCGCATTGCGCCGGGGTGCGAACAGGTCCGTGCTGATTTCCTCGTCGTGCTCGAGGCTGAAGCCGGTATCGAGCACCGTGTAATCGACCCAGGTGCGGCATTCGGTGATGGTTGCTTCCACGCGCGATGCGGACAGTTCGGGCCAGCGGCTCGGCCGCCCGATACCGGTGAGCACCCAGAAGCCTGAGTGACCGGAGCTGTACCGCTGCCCGATCCGCTCGAGCTCGGCGCGGGTGAGGCTCTCTGCGCCGGCGAGCCGGCAGGCCGCGGCAAATCCCGGAGCTTCATCGAGCAACCCGAGGGACGGCGCGATCGATCCGCTGTGGGTATCAACATCCCCGAGTGCGACGGCGTATCCCGCGGCCGCGATCTCCGCCGCGACGTTGATCGCCAGCGTCGTGCGACCGGGCGCCCCGGCCGGCCCCCACACCGCGATCACCAGCCCGTGTCTCGGCTCCCGCGCGATGTCGACCACCTCGCTCACGCGGCCGAGGGCGACGAGCGCCCCTTCGATCTCGCTCCACGACGCCGTCGCGTCCACCGTTTCGAGAAGGCCGACGGATGCCGCGTGCCGCCGCTCAATCTCGCCGGCCACCACCGCGAGCACCCGCACCGCGGCGTCATCACAGACCCGCAGCAGGTTCTCGGTGAGATGGCGCTCGGTGGCTTCGACGAGCGCGACGTCGGCCCCGACGGACTCGATGCGCGAGGCAAGCTCGCCCGCCGACGAGCTGCGCGACACGATCTCGTGCCCGTGGTGGGCGGCCTCCGGGACGATCCGGTCCTCCAACTCGTAGGGCAGTGCCAGCGCGATCCGCACAGCTCAGCCCTTCACCGGCAGGTCGACGGGAACCACGGAGATGGCCGCGCCATTCGCGACCGCCTCCAGCACACGGGCGACCGCCGAACGGGGCACGAGCAGTTCGACCGATGGGCCCGCACTGTCGACGACAAGGCCGTCCTGCTGCACCAAGCGCACAACAGTCGCCGAGGAGACGATCACCGTGGGAGCGGCAAAGGTTCCCGTTTGCTCCTGGGCCGCCGACCAGACATCGATGCGGGACCCGGACCCCACCGACTCGGGAAGCTGTGACGTGGTCGACACGACGACACTGGTGAGCTCGAGCCCGTCGGCACTGCCCACTGCCGACTGCGGCAGCAGCTCGCCCCGCGATACCGGCCGGGTGACGACGAGACCGGCGGCCGGCACCTCGGACCGCGACAGATACAGGGAATCCGCGTCGGACACCCGGGCCCGGGTTACCTGCAGGTCCGCCGCCGACACCCGCTGTCCCGGTGCCAGATCCTCCCGGGCCGCCATTACCTCGACGGACGAATCCGCGGTGCCCACGAGTGTAATGACCCCCGCCACGGAGAGCACAACCAGTCCAATTCCTATCGCGAACCGGGGGTCAAACCAGAACCCGCGCCGGGCTCGATCGCCGATCCGGGCTGTGCCCTGCTGTGTCATCCCGCTCCCATCCGCGCCGCTGTACCCATCGTTCGCCGCGTCGAACTTGTCCGCGAAAGTTATCCACACCCCCGTTTGGGCCACGGCCCCGCACCGATAATCGGAAGATGAACCAGACAGGTGCCGCGGACGGCCTCGGGCGCTTTCTCACCCTCGCCGACCTCGCCGAAACGCTGAACATTTCGGCGAGGCAGGCGTACGGACTGGTGCGATCCGGCGAGATCATGGCGCTGAAGATCGGTTCCCAGTGGCGAATCGAGCGCATCATGCTCGAGATGTTCATCGAGGACTCCTACGAAGTCTCGCGTCGCGCGGGCCTGTGGAATCAGGCCGATTACGGCAACATTGCCGAGCTCTCGTTCGGCGACGTAGAGCTGCCGGACGAACTGCATCACAAGCGCACGAGCAACACCTGAGAGAGCCGCACGATCCGGTACTCGGTCACCTCGGATTCCCTCCGCGGGCCACCGGCCTCGTGCACGGCCACATCGACGTGGTCGCGTCCCACCCGATCGAGCGTGCCGAAGAGCCGTCCGTCGTCCGTCCGCAGTTCGACGGGCTGGCGCCGCCGGCACAGGTCGCGCAGCACGAAGTTGAGACTCAGTCGGGCAGACAGCGAGCGCGAGGGGTCCTCGGGCGCCGGCCCGTCCAGGCTCGCCTCCACCTGCGTGCGATTCAGGATGACTCCCGCCACCGCATCCAGTGGCACCACGCATCCCGGGGGTCGTCTGCCGCCCTCGCTCAGCTCCCCCGCGAACCAGTCCCGCCCGAAGGTTGACGGGGTCACGGTGGCGCGGGACCCGTCGCGCAGCACGAGGTGGACGGTTCGCAGCGCATCGTCACCGCGATGGAGGGACAGCAGGCGGTCGCGCATGCCGAGCCGGGCAAGCCTCAGCCGTTCCTCCTCGGCGCGCAGATCGATCTCTTCTGCCGTCAGCTCGTTCTCGAGCTGACTCTCGAGATCGTCAAACAAGTTGTCCCAGCGCATGGTGGGAACGCTATCCACAGGCACACGCAGCAGCAGGAGTTATCCACATTTGACGATTACCCGTTGTCCCGTCGACCAGAGAAATGCTTAGGTGTTGAAACGCCCCCTGTACGGGGGTAGACCTCAGATTCTCCCGGACCTCGAGCGTTTGGAGTGCACAGCATGGCTGCACTTGCGGCGACACAGCCGATTCCCGACGACGACGGTGTGCCCCGTGTCGCGCGGGCCCGATTCGACTCCGATGACTTTTTCGGCCAACAGCCCGCCTCTCGCAAGGCCCTGCCCGATCCGCGGCCGCTTCTCGAGAATCTCACCCGCTGCGTGATCGAGATTCTCGCCGGTGCCCGCGACCTCGAGCAGCTCGCCCGGTGGGTCACCGACGACGTCTACAAGCACCTGCTCAAGCGCGTCGTCATCTCCAACCGCGCACGCCGTGCCCGCAACCACCCGGTCAGCCGCCCGACCTTCACCATCGGTTCGACCACGGTCTACGAACCCCGCGACGGCGTGGTCGAGGCCGTCATCATCGTCAACGGCCGCGCCCGCACCCGCGCGGTCGCCATCCGTCTCGAGGGCCTCGACTCCCGCTGGCGCGCGACCGCGATCAACGTCCTGTAGCGAACGGATGGTCCGCCACCGACAGTCAGGCCGCGAGATCCTGGGCGTGGTGATGCACGATGATCCACTGCTCATCGATCAGCCGGAGTACATCGGTCACCCGCACGTGCTCACGCGCCTCCGGGTCATCCGCATAGTCCACCACCAGCACGTATCGTGCCACGGCCGTGTCGTCCCAGACGTCAACCACGACCTCGGTCGGCGCGACAAACGGAGCGGGACCCTTGTGCCGGGCGGCGTCCGGCGCCGGAGCGGGTCCGCGCAGCTCGTCGAGCTGGCCGAGCCCGCGCAACAGTCGCGGATCCGCCGACTCCCACACGGTGACGTCCGCGTGCAGGTGAGCGTCGAACCCGGGACGGTTGCCGAGGTTTCCATACATGTCCGCAATGGCCTCGGCGACGTCGGCCTCCGCGCCGGTCAGGAAAGCGGATGCCTCGCTGCGGCGCGAGTCCGAGGAGTGCGCGCCGCTCATGCCCGCGCCTCCGCGAGGGAACGCGGTCCACCCGTGGCGGGTGAGGTCGATCCGGGGAGTTCGTCGCGATACACGCGTCCACCTTTCATCACCCACGCGATACTGCGCAGTGCCGAGATGTCTGTCGTTGGGTCATCCCCCATCGCAATGAAGTCGGCGTGCTGCCCGACCGCGATGGTGCCCACGGTGGGATCGCCGAGCAGTTCGGCGGCGCCCGAGGTTGCCGAGCGCAGCACATCCAGGTCGCTCATGCCCGCCTCGACCATGAATTCCATCTCGCGCACGGTCGCGGTCGTGCCGTCGTAGCCGGCGGCCGGGGGCATGTCGGTTCCCATGGCGATCTTCACGCCATTGCGGATCGCATGCTGCAGGCTCTCCCAGTGGCGGGGGCCGGCGCCGAGTGCGCGCTCCATCATCCACTGCGGAACGCCCTGCTCGATGAAGAAGTCGCGGCAACGGCTCACGGTGATCGTCGGGACGTACCAGACGCCCTTGCTCGCCATCAGGCGGGTGACCTCGTCGGTGAGCTCATACCCGTGCTCGACGCAGTCGAGGCCGAGGTGGATGGCACGTGCCAGCGTTTCGGAGGGCCCGACGTGAGCCGTGACCATGCGACCCCAGTCGTGCGCGACCTGAATGATCGCTTCCATCTCGTCATCCCGCAGCTGCGGCGTCTGGATCTGCTCGTGCTCGCCCGCAATACCGCCCGAGATGCACATCTTGATGAGGTCGGCGCCCTCGCGGATCTGCAGCCGCGTCAGCCGGCGGAAATCATCGGCGCCGTCGCCCTCGAGCGCGTCCGAGTCCCAGCCGTGACCGCCCGTGCAGCTCAGCGCGTGGCCCGCCGTGAACACGCGCGGCCCGTCAATCGCACCGGCGACGATGCCGCGGCGCAGGGCGAAGTCGAGGTACCTGCTCTCCCCCACGAGCCGCGCGGTGGTGATTCCGGCCAGCAGCGTCTTGCGCGCGGAGTCGGCCATCACCATCAGCAGGTCGGCGTCGGCTCCCGAGTTCACCAAGTCACCGGCCGTGCCCGGCAGGGCAAGGCCAAAGTGCACGTGCATGTTGATGAGGCCCGGGCTGAGGTAGGCACCGCCAAGGTCGATGACGCGCACGCTGACCGCGGCCACCTCCGCGTTGCCGTCGCCGCGTGCCTGCGCCGCAGACAGAATGGATGCCTCGTCGCCGATCGCCACGATGCGCCCGTCCACCCCGATCTCGATGGCCCGATCGCGCGCGATGTCGCCGCTGATCCCGTCGAAGACGTGACATCCCGTGAGGACGGTTGTCACCTGTGGCTGTGTCGCCAGGTCAGTGGTCACGGGATTCCTTACGGTTCTGTAGAGGGTCGCCGGGTGGTGCGGGCAGTTCGGGTCGTGCGGGTGGAACGGTGAAACGACGGGAGGGCGCCGGGACATTCCTGTCTCGACGCCCTCCCTCCGTTGCGAAAAGTGTCGGTGCTACTTCTTCTTGCCCTGGGCGCGACGGTCCGCACGGTTGACGGGAGCCGGGGCATCCGCCGTCGTCTTCTGTCCGAAGGCACCGGTCTTGGCCGGGGCCTGCGGAGCATCTGGGGTCAGAGCGGCAGCCTGCTTCGCCTGCGCGCGCTGGGCGAGCGCCGTTGCGGCACGCTCGACCTGTCCGCGCTCGTTGCGAACCTCAACCTCGCCGCTGACATCCTCGCTGGGAGCTGAGTAGCTGAGGCGCTCGACCGGAGCGGATGCTTCCTCGAGTCCACGGGCAGCGACGGTCGGGAGCTCGTTGCTCGCCGTGCCACCGGTGACCTCGACCTCGAGGTTGAACAGGAAGCCGACGGACTCTTCACGAATCTGCTGCATCATGTTCTGGTACAGGGCGAAGCCCTCGCGCTGGTACTCGACCAGCGGGTCGCGCTGGGCCATCGCGCGCAGGCCGATGCCGTCCTTGAGGTAGTCCATCTCGTAGAGGTGATCGCGCCAGCGGCGGTCGATCACGCTGAGCACGACGCGACGCTCGAGCTCGCGCATGGCGGGCTCACCGAGCAGCTCGGTGCGACGCTCGTACGCCAGCTTCGCGTCAGAGATGATCTCCTGCTTGAGCATGGTGTCCGTGAGGCGTCCGCGGCTGCCGGCCTCGGCCATGACCTCGTCGATGGTGATCGAGATCGGGTACAGCGTCTTCAGCTCGGACCACAGGGCGTTGTAATCCCAGTCGTCGCTCTGGCCCTCGGAGGTGTGTGCCTCAATGACCTCGGTGATGACGTCTTCGAGGAACTTCTGCGTGCGGTCCTGCAGGTCGTCGCCCTCAAGGATGTGACGGCGGTCGCTGTAGATGGCCTCGCGCTGGCGATTGAGAACGTCGTCGTACTTCAGCACGTTCTTGCGGATCTCGGCGTTGCGGCCTTCGACCTGGGACTGTGCGGAGCGGATGGCTCGGCTGACCCACGTCGACTCGATCGCGATATCGTCCGGAACGTTGCCCCGGCTCATCGCAGCTTCTGCAGCACCGCTGTTGAACAGGCGCATCAGGTCGTCCTGGAGGGACAGGTAGAAGCGGCTCTCGCCGGGGTCACCCTGTCGTCCGGATCGTCCGCGCAGCTGGTTGTCGATGCGGCGGGACTCGTGGCGTTCGGTTCCCAGCACATACAGTCCGCCGGCCTCGACGACCTTCGCCGCCTCTTCGCTGACGCCCTTCTTCACCTCGCCGTAGACCTTGTCCCACTCGGCTTCGTACTCGTCGGGCGTCTCGGCGGGGCTGAGGCCCTTCGCGTTCATCTGCGCGACGGCGAGGAACTCGGTGTTTCCCCCGAGCATGACGTCGGTTCCACGTCCGGCCATGTTGGTCGCGACGGTGACGGCTCCGAGTCGGCCCGCCTGGGCAATGATGGATGCCTCGCGTGCGTGGTTCTTCGCGTTGAGCACCTCGTGCTTCACGCCGCGCTTGGCGAGCATCTTCGAGAGGTACTCGCTCTTCTCGACGCTCGTGGTTCCCACCAGCACGGGCTGGCCGGTCGCGTGGCGTTCAACGATGTCCTCGACGACCTGGCCGAACTTGGCCTCCTCGTTCTTGTACACGAGGTCGGACTGGTCCTTGCGCAGCATGGGCTTGTTGGTCGGGATCGACACAACGCCCAGCTTGTAGGTGGACATGAACTCCGCGGCTTCGGTCTCAGCAGTACCGGT
Source organism: Glaciihabitans sp. dw_435 (assembly GCF_018449675.1). Taxonomy (GTDB): domain Bacteria; phylum Actinomycetota; class Actinomycetes; order Actinomycetales; family Microbacteriaceae; genus Glaciihabitans. Next base: position 146,005 of record NZ_JAAVUZ010000002.1, read on the forward strand.
CATGCCGGAGAGCTTGCCGTACAGGCGGAAGTAGTTCTGCAGCGTGACGGTGGCGAGGGTCTGGTTCTCCGCCTTGACGGAGACGCCTTCCTTGGCCTCGATCGCCTGGTGGATGCCCTCGTTGTAGCGGCGTCCGACGAGGATACGGCCGGTGTGCTCATCGACGATGAGCACCTCGCCGTTCATGACGACGTAGTCCTTGTCCTTCTTGAACAGGGCCTTGGCCTTGATGGAGTTGTTGAGGAACGAGATCAGCGGGGTGTTCGCGGATTCGTACAGGTTGTCGATGCCGAGGTAGTCCTCGACCTTTTCGATGCCGGGCTCGAGCACGCCGACCGTGCGCTTCTTCTCGTCGACCTCGAAGTCGACCTCGGGAACGAGCTTGTTGGCAAGGTTCGCGAATTCGGTGAACCAGCGGTTCGCCTCGCCCGACGCAGGACCGGAGATGATGAGCGGGGTGCGGGCCTCGTCGATGAGGATCGAGTCGACCTCGTCGACGATCGCGTAGAAGTGACCGCGCTGCACCATGTCGCTTGCCTGCCACGCCATGTTGTCGCGGAGGTAGTCGAAGCCGAACTCGTTGTTCGTGCCGTAGGTGATGTCGGCCGCGTACTGCACGCGGCGTTCCTCGGGGGTCTGGCCCGACAGGATCACGCCGGTCGTCATGCCGAGGGTGCGGAAGATGCGCCCCATCAGCTCGGACTGGTAGCTGGCCAGGTAGTCGTTGACAGTGACGATGTGCACACCGCGCGAGGCGATCGCGTTGAGGTAGGCCGGGAGCGTGGCGACGAGCGTCTTTCCCTCACCGGTCTTCATCTCGGAGATGTTGCCAAGGTGCAGGTTGGCGCCACCCATCAGCTGCACGTCGAAATGACGCATGCCGAGCGTGCGCTTGGCTGCCTCGCGCACCGCGGCGAAGGCCTCGGGCAGCAGGTCATCCAGCGACTCACCATTGGAGTAGCGCTCGCGCAACTCGACGGTCTCGTTACGCAGCTCCTCGTCAGTGAGGTCCGTGAAGTCAGCTTCCAGCTGGTTTACTGCCTCTGCATAGTGCTTGAGACGACGAAGAAGTCGTCCCTCTCCTACGCGAAGTGCGCGTTCGAGAAGGTTTGCCACCGGTTACTCCCATGGGTTAATGTGCTGCGCCACTGCGGCGTCCATCGTGCAAAAATCGCGGCCCTTCGGTCGCGAACTCACGATCAGGCTACTGCCGCTAGAGCGGTCGCCCGTTACAGGCTCGTTATCGTACCAAGCGTAGGTGTACCGGCGCTGAGTCGGACCCGATGGGTCTTCTCCAGCGCCGGTACGGGCACTACGCGGGGTGAGCCCGCCGGTTAGCGGCCGGCAGACCTGCCCGCCAACATCGACTCGGGAACACGGTCGAGCTGGTCATCAAGCCCGATCACTCCGTAGTCCCAGCCCTTGCGGCGGTACACGACACTCGCGCGCTCGGTGTCACTGTCGATGAACAGGAAGAAGTCGTGTCCGACCAGTTCCATGCGATCGACCGCCTCCTCCGTGGTCATGTGTTCGGCCGGGAACACCTTGGTGCGAATCACGACGGGGCTGTAGATCTCGTCCTCGAGTTCCGATGCTTCCGTGTTCTGAATGGGCACCGCGCCGGTGCTGACATTCGCGATCACCGCAGGGCTCGCCGGCGTGATATCGATGCCGCTGAATCCGCCCGCCGATGCCTCGTGCAACGAGACCGGGCGGTGCTGGCCACGATGCACTTTTCGCCGATCCTTTGCCTGGCGTATCCGCTCGATGAGTTTGTCGATTGCCAGATCAAAGGCGACGTACTTATCGCTTCCCGCGGATTCCGCACGAACAATCGGTCCCGGTCCGATGAGGGTGAGTTCCACTCGATCATCGCCGGAAGAACCGGTTGATTTTTCGTGATGGCGGCACACTTTAACTTCAAATGCGATTGCCTTGTCCGCGAGATGAGCGACCTTTTCGGCCTTTTCTGTTGCGTACTCGCGGAACCTGTCGGTGACTCCCAGGTTGCGACCTGTGATGGAAATTTCCACGCTGACCTCCAGCTCACTTGCGCGCCGCCTGAGTATCAGGCGGTGACCTTACGCGCCTTGTTGGCCCAACCGTAGACCCGTTGTCTGGCAAAGTCACTCAATGTTCATCAGAAGTTACGGGGGACTTTCTCTCACCTCCGTAATACCGCGGAGTAAACGCCAGCGTCACGGCACCGGCGATCTCAGCACCCGCCTGGCGAGCGGCCCGCTCCGCCTCGGCGAGGGTCGCGCCCGTCGTCAGCACGTCATCGACGAGAAGAATTTTTCTGCCGGTGAGGCGACGCCGGGCCGCCATGCTGCCCGCGAGGTTGCTCGCCCGCTCCGTCGCCCCGAGGGTCTTTTGGCTGCGGGTGGACCGGGTCTGCACGAGGGCGCGCAGCGGGCGTAATCCCGCGCAGTCGCAGATGAGGGCGACGGGGTCGTACCCCCGGCGGCGCCACGCGGACCGGCTCGTGGGCACGGGAACGATGTCGATGGGACCAGCGGATGCCTCGCGCACGACGCCCTCAAGGGTCCGGGCAAGCGCGCCCGCGACATCCGTTCGATTCGACTCCTTGAACGCGAGAATCACGCGACGCACGGCGCCCTCGTACCGCAGGGCTGACGTCACCAGCAGTCCGCCCGGCAGGGTGGACTCCGTCGGGCGCAGCACGAGCTGCCGGCGGCAGGCGGCGCAGAGAGAGCGATCCGGCTCGCCGCACCCGGCGCACTCCACGGGAGAGATCACCGCGAGCGCGTCGAGCAGGGCGTCTCGTGCGAGATGGAGCAGCTGTGGCGTCACCCTCCCAGCGTGATCGGCGCGCACCCGCAGCGGGACTCTCGGACGCGATCGGTGGAGAACGTCGGGCTGTGAGGGGTGGGACGACCTCAGGGCGGGACGGCCTGAGTGCGGGACGGCTTGAGGGCAAGCCCGGCCCGCCGGCGCCTATTGCTGGGTGGCGAGGAAGTCGGCGGCGATGAAGGTGTTCTGCCAACCGCTCGCGCGGGACTGGAGGACCGTGCCGGTGCTGGTGAGCACGCGGATCTGGTCTGTTCCGCCACCGCCCACGATGGAGACGGCGCCGTCGGCACGCCCGAGGGATTCGCTCGGGCCGCCGATCGCGAACGAGGTGACGGACTGTCCGTTGGCCGAGGTCGACAGGGTCGCGACCGTGCGATCGTCGACCCACGTGGCATCCACCGGCGTCTCGGCCGAGACGGGCAGGTCCACCGATGTCGCACCCAGTGCCGTCGGCACACCGTCACGCCGCAGGATGGCAGCGACCTGGAGGCGCGGGCCCGCGTCCGTCTGGAGGTAGGCGAGCAGGCGCGCGCCGTCGCTGGAGACGTCGAGCGATACGATCTTGCCGGCCGCGGGCAGGCCCGAGGTGATCTCGTGCACGACGCCGTCGGCGCCGGTGGCGTGGATGGCGGCAGGGTTGTCCGCGGGAACCGACCACACGTACCCGGACACATCGAGGGACGGGGCGATCAGGTCCTTACGGGGGTCAAGGAGCTTTGGATCGACCATGTCGACCTTGACGATGTAGACGCCGGCGGCGCCGAGCACGGCCGCGGTGGTCTGGCCGCGGGCCATGGTCACGGCGCGGGCGCCGACGGCCACAATCTGGGAGCTCAGCTTGCTGACCGAGTCGATGCCGTCGACGGTGGCGAAGCCAAACTTGTCGTCCTTGCGCACGAGGGGCGCCGAATCCACGTCGGGGGTGACCGCAGCGTTGCTCAGTCCCGGGTTGGCGACGGTGAGGGGTGCGCCGCGCACGGTCATGGTGAGCGTGCTGACACTGACGGTGCCGAGGCTCGCCAGCAGCTGTTGCTGCATGCGGGCGCGTTCGACCGCGGAGGCAGCCCCGGCTTCTTTACTGAGGTCCACGGTGGCCAAGCCCGACCGTACGTCGACGGGCACGGTGGCAAGCTCGGTGCCCTGCGGGAACGCGGTGAGGGTTCCACCGCCCTGCAGCCAGGACGCCTGCCCACCAAGCAGGGCGCTGACGATGCGCGTGGCGATGCTCGAGCGCGCGGGGAACCAGCGCACGTCCGGGATCAGGTAGCGGTAGCTCGGGTCGAAGAAGTAGAGGGCGTGCGAGGCGAACACGGCGTTGAAGTTGTCACGGGACAGCACGGTGCCGGGCGCGAGCTCACTGATGCGCCACTGGCCGGCGACCTTGACGAACCGGAACGACAGCCGGGTCGACCCGGCTGTGCGCAACTCCGTGTACTGGCCGAACGAGTCGACCTGGGCACGCGTGGACACCGAGTAGTCCACGACGGCGTCGCCGCGGCTCACCAGGGTCGCGCTGCCCTCACGGATGAGGAGGTGGGCGTTGGGGTTCCACTTCTCTGCGGCGTCCGCGGTGAGGAACTGCTTCGCGATTTCGTAGTTGCCCTCGGGTGAGGTGGCGGCCTGCATGAAGTCGGTGAGGATCTCCTGCTGCGTGGCATCCTGCTGCGGTCCCGACGGGAGCACGGCGAACGGGAAGTCATCGATCTCGGTGATGACGCCACCACCGTTGACCTGACCGGACGACGGGATGCCGACGCACCCGGCGAGGATGACCGCGGTGATGAGGGCCAGTGCCGCGGTGGCGATCCGGCGAGCGCCGGGCCTGCGGGTGCCGCGACGGGAGACCGCGCGCCGCGCGCGTGCTGCGTTAATCACCGTCATCCTCCCGCTCGCTGTCGTCCTCCGGTGGCAGCGCGATCGGGGACGACTTCAGTGTCGCACCCCGTTGTCGGGGAAGCGTGAGTCTGAAGCAAGATCCCAGCCCGGGCTCGCTCCACACCTCGAGCCATCCATCGTGCAGCACCGCATCCTCAAGGGCGATCGCGAGGCCGAGGCCCGTGCCGCCGGTGACGCGTTGCCGGGACGGGTCCGCGCGCCAGAACCGGTCGAAGACCCGGGACTGTGCGACGGCGTCCATTCCGATGCCGTAATCGCGCACCGCGATGGCGACCGCCGTCTTGTCGCTGTCGACGTAGACGACGATGGGGCGGCCCTCGCCGTGATCGATGGCGTTCGAGAGCAGGTTTTGCAGGATGCGGCGGATGCGCCGACCCTCCACCTCCGCTTCGAAATAGCCTCCCGGGGCGACGAGCCGCAGTTCCGATCCCTTGGAATCGGCCAGGGATGACACCGACTCGATGGCATCCCCCACGAGCCGCACCAGGTTCGTGGGCTCGGTGGCGAGCTCAACGGCTCCGGCGTCGTAGCGGCTCATCTCGAGCAGGTCGGCGAGCAGGATCTCGAAGCGCTGCACCTGCGCGTGCAACAGCTCGGCGGTGCGGGCTGTCGCCGGGTCGAAGCCATCACGCTGGTCGTACAGCACGTCGCCGGCCAGGCGGATGGTCGTCAGCGGCGTGCGCAGTTCGTGCGAGACATCCGACACAAAGCGCTGTTGCACCTGGGAGAGCGCGGCCAGCCGCACGATCTGCTTTTGCAGGCTGTCGGCCATGCCGTTGAACGACCGGGCAAGCGTCGCGATGACGTCTTCGCCCCGTTCGGGAATGCGCTGCTCGAGCTGTCCGGCGGCGAGCTTCTCGGCGGTCTCGGCCGCGAGCCGCACCGGGCCGACGACAAGCCGCACCACCAGGTATGTGACGGCCCCGATGAGCACGATCAGGGCAACGCCACCGAGCGAGAGCGTGCGCTGCACGGAGTCGAGGGTTTGCTGCGCGTCAGAGAGGTTGTAGATCAGGTACAGCTCGTACGACCCCGAGTTGGGAATCTCGATGCTCGACCCGATGACGATGCCCGGGCTGACCGAGCCGTCCGTGTTCGTCATCGACACCGATTGCCAATAGACGCGGCGGGCGTTGTTCGACGAGTTCTCCACCTGCTGGCGCAATGCTGGGCTGATCAGCGCGACGGTGTCCGCCGCCGGGAGGCTCGTCACGTCCTGCGGAACCCGCGGGCCTGCTTGCCCGGGCGTGCGCAGGATCGCGATCAGGGTGCCGCTCGTGCTGGCGTTGGAGCGGGAGACCAGGTCGAACGCATCAATGGTCGAACTCTCGAGGTCGGCACTCGACCCCTGCTCCGCGGTGGTGTCGAAGAACCTCTGTACCGTGACATTTGCGCGTTCGGATGCCTCGAGCAGTTGTGACCTGCGGGACTCAAACAGGTTCGTCCCGACGCTCACCGACATGTATGCAGCGATGATGCCAACCGCGACGGCCGAGAGCGCCACGGTGATGGCCACCGTGCGCAGCTGCAGCGAGACGCGCCACAGGCGGGTGACCTGGGAGACGATTCTCCGCCAGGAGAAATCACGCATGTTTCGTTAGGAGATGGTGCCGGCGCGGTAGCCAACGCCGCGAACCGTCATGACGATGCGCGGGTTGTCCGGGTCGTGCTCCACCTTGGCGCGCAGGCGCTGGACGTGCACATTGACCAGGCGCGTGTCGGCCTTGTAGTGGTAACCCCATACCTGTTCCAACAGCATCTCGCGTGTGAAGACCTGCGCGGGCTTGAGCGCGAGGGCGAGCAGCAGCTCGAACTCGAGGGGCGTGAGGTTGATCTTGGTGTCGGCACGACGAACCTCGTGGCCCGCGACATCCAGAACCAGATCGCCGACCTGCAGCGTCTCCGTGGACGTCTCGGGGCTGGGACGCAGGCGGGTCTTGATGCGCGCGACAAGCTCTTTCGGGTTGAACGGCTTGACGACGTAGTCGTCGGCACCGCTCTCGAGGCCCTTGACGACGTCTGCCGTGTCGCTCTTGGCCGTCAGCATGATGATGGGGACGCCTGACTCCTCACGGATGCGGGCGCACACCTCGATGCCGTCCATGCCCGGAAGCATGAGGTCGAGAAGCACGAGGTCCGGTTTGGATCGACGGAATGCGTCGATGGCGTCGGCCCCGTCGGAGCTGAAAATCGGGTCGAACCCCTCGGTGCGTAGGACGATGCCGATCATCTCCGCCAGAGCGGTGTCGTCATCGACTACGAGAATGCGCGCGTTCATGGGCCTCATCTGTGCATTGGCTCCTCGTGAGGAGCTTTCGCATAACAGTAGTCGAGTGTGAAAGCATAATCCCATGAGGTGTGCTGCCAGCAGACCATTGAGGGGCGTCCGGTGACAGATAGCAACCAGTGGGAGGCTCCCGGAGGGTCTGTTCCCCCGGTAACGCCCCCGCCCGCCCCTCCGACCTCTCCCCCGTTTGCCCCGCCCACGGGCGCCCCGGCGGGCGGAATTGCGCCGCCACCAACCGCCGCACCGCAGTACGGAGCACCCCAGTACGGGGCGCCCCAGTACGGCCAGCAGTACCCGGGGCCGCAGGCAGGCTGGACCCCGCCGCCCAAGCCGGGACTCATCCCGCTGCGTCCGATGACGCTCGGCACGATCCTCGGGGCGTCGTTTCAGGTCATGCGCCGTAACCCCCGCCCCACCTTTGGGGTATCCCTCCTCATCAACGGAATCGTCGGCGTCCTGAGCCTCGCACTCGTCGGCATCCTGCTCGCGGGATCGTTCGATCGGTTACTGAACGCGGCTGCAGAAGACGTGCCCGACATCACCGCGGGCACCGTCTCAATGAACACGCTTGCGTCGGGCATCGAACTCGTCCTCGGTCTCATCGCGGCCGCAGTGCTGCAGGGAATCATCAGCCTCGAGGTGGCGCGCGGAACCCTGGGCGAGAAGCTCAACTTCCCCGGCCTGTGGCGCCTCGCGCGCGGCCGCGTCGGTGTGCTTATCGGATGGTCGCTGCTGCTCTTCGTCATCGCCCTGATCGCCCTCGTTGTGCTCGTATTCGTCTCCGTTGCCATCGCTGTCGCCGGCGGCTCCTCGACGTCGATCGCTGTCGGTGTACTGCTGGGCATCGGCGGCCTGCTCGGGCTCGCCGTCGTCGCCGTGTGGATTGGAACGCGCGTCTCCCTCGTTCCGAGCATCCTGGTGCTGGAGCGCCTCCCGCTGCGCGCGGCCGTCATCCGCTCGTGGACCCTCACCACCGGATACTTCTGGCGCACCTTTGGCATCCAGGCGCTCGTCAGCGTGATGGTCTCCGTCGCGTCCCAGATCGTGCTGACGCCGGTCGCCCTGATCGGCGGCATCGTGGTCTACCTGTCCAACCCCAACGGCGACCCGACGGCATCGGACTCATCGTTCTTCGTGCTGCTGGTGATCACGACGGTCTTCTCGACGTTGATCGGCGCCGTGACATCCATCATCACCTCCGCAACGTCCGCGCTCCTCTATATCGACCTGCGCATGCGCAAGGAGGGGCTCGACCTCGACCTCGCGCGATTCGTCGAGGCACGCCAGAGCGGCGTCGGCACGCAGCCGGATCCCTACCTCGCCCACGTGGACCGCGCGGCCGCGGGGATGCAGTCCCCCACCGCGGGTGGGCCCACCGGTGTCCCCGACCAGGGCGCGACTCCCCCGTCGGACTCTCCCTGGGTATGACGCTCGTCGCCGCTCTCGCTGGTGTGCTCGCCAGCGTTCCCGTCGACCCCGACGCGGACGAAGCGCGGCGCCTGCTGCTTGATGAGGTCACGAAGCCCGAGTACGTGGCGGCCCAGCCGACCTGGCTCGACCGCATCTCCGGTGCGATCGGCGACTGGCTGTCGGGCCTCAGCGTGCCGAACGTCGGGGGTGGCGACGTCATCGGTCCGTTCATCCTGCTCGCGATACTCGCGGCGGCGGTGATCGCGGCCTTCCTCATCTTCGGCCTGCCGAGGCTGAACAAGCGCAGTGGCGCGGCCGGGTCGCTCTTCGGTGAGGACGATGCGCGGGATGCCTCGGCGCTGCGTCTCGCCGCGTCGAGCGCCGCCTCGTCCGGCGACTATGCCCTTGCCATCTCGGAGGGCTTCCGGGCGATTGCGCGGAGCCTGTCGGAACGGGGACTGGTCGTGACCACTCCCGGCACCACCGCCCACGGCTTCTCGCAACAGGCGGCCGCCGAGTTCCCCGCCGAGGCGGATTCCCTCGGCCGTGCCGCCCAGTCCTTCGACGGGGTGCGCTATCTCGGTCTTCCCGGCCGCGAGGCGGAGTACACCGACCTTGTGGAACTCGACGCGCGCCTGCGCGCCGCCCGGCCCCAGCACGACCCGACGCAGCCCGACCTGCACACCGCGGTGCCCGCGTGACCGAGACGCTCGCACCGGAGCAGACTGTTCTCACCCCGACCCTGCGAAAGCGTGCCCGCGGTCTCGTCTTCTGGGCGGTCATCGCGCTGTTCGCGCTCGCGATTGCGCTCATCACGATCGGGCTGACCGGTACGTCCCAGGACGCCGTGCGGCTCTCCCCCGACAGCCCCGCTCCCGCCGGTGCGCGCGGTGTCGTCCAGGTGCTCCGGAGCCAGGGCGTGACGGTGGCCGTGACGTCCTCGCTCGCCGAGACGCGAACGGCCGCCGCAATCTCGGGGCCGGAATCCACCACCATCCTGGTGCGCGACACCGAGTCCCTTCTCGACGGTGCGCAGTTGCGCAGCCTCGGCGGGCTCAGCAGTAACGTGATCCTGCTTGAGCCGGGATTCCGCCAGCTGAACACCCTCGCTCCGGGCGTCGCCCAGGCCGGGTCGCTCGACTCCGATGTCGTGCTGTCCGCCGACTGCGCACTCCCCGTGGTGCAGCGCGCCGGCACCGTCTCGGGCGGCGGACACGGCTACCGGCTGGTTCCCGCCAGTGCCGACACCGGGTCGGAAACGCCCACCTCCATCACTACGGCGTGCCTGTCCAGCGGGGACGGTTCCGACGGCGGCACTGACACCGGCAGCGACTCCGGGTCGGAGTCCGGCGGGGCAACCGCCGGCACCGGGGACGTGTACTCGCTCGTGCGGGTGGTGACCGGGGAATCCGCGGTCACTGTGCTCGGGGCATCCGACGCCCTCACCAACGAAACGATCGTGACCCGGGGCAATGCGGCGCTGGCCCTCGGCGTGCTGGGTGAGCGCGCCTCGCTGATTTGGTACGTACCGTCGCTGGCGGATGTCGCGGCGGTGTCGCCCCCGACGCTGGCGGAGCTGTCCCCGGACTGGGTGGTACCGACCGCGCTGCTCGTGTTTATCGTCGCGATTGCCGCGGCGTTCTGGCGCGGGCGGCGCTTCGGCCCGCTCGTGATCGAAAACCTGCCGGTCGTGGTGCGGGCAAGCGAGACCATGGAGGGGCGAGCGCGGCTTTACCAGCGAAGCTCGGCCCGGTCCCGTGCGCTCGATGCGCTCCGGGTCGGCGCCATCGGAAGGCTCGCCACCGCCTGCGGTCTGCCCCGGACTGCGTCAGTCGAGGAGATCGTGCAGGCCGTGGCATCCATCTCCGGTCGTCCCCTCGACCAGGTGCGCACGCTGTTGCTGGATGCGCGCCCCACCAGCGACCGCGAACTGATCCGACTGTCGGACGCGCTGCTGGAGCTTGAGACCGCCGTCGCCGCCCAGCGCTGACCCACTGCCACTGCCACCCGCCACCCGCCACCCGCCACCCGCCACCATCGATCATCACCGAGAGACACTCACCATGCAGGAGAATTGGCCCATGACGAACCCCCAGCTGCGCGATGCCTTTTCCCGTGTGCGCGCCGAGGTGGCGAAGGCCGTTGTCGGCCAGGACGCCGCCGTCACCGGACTGATGATCACGCTGCTGTCGGGCGGCCACGTGCTGCTCGAGGGCGTGCCCGGAGTCGCGAAGACGCTGCTCGTGCGCACCCTCAGCGCGACGCTCAACCTCGACACGAAGCGGGTGCAGTTCACGCCGGATCTCATGCCGGGCGACGTCACCGGTTCGCTGGTCTACGACGCGAAGACGGGCGAGTTCGAGTTCCGTGAGGGACCGGTCTTCACCAACATCATGCTCGCCGATGAGATCAACCGCACACCCCCGAAGACGCAGTCAGCGCTGCTCGAAGCCATGGAAGAACGACAGGTGTCGGTGGATGGCACGTCCCGCCAGCTGCCCGTCCCCTTCATGGTTGCCGCCACCATGAACCCGGTCGAGTACGAGGGCACGTACACACTGCCGGAAGCGCAGCTGGACCGGTTCCTCATGAAGCTCGTGCTCGATCTGCCCGGACGGGAGGACGAGGTGCAGGTGCTGACCCGTCACTCTGCCGGCTTCAACCCGCGGGATCTGGCCGCCGCCGGCGTCACCGCGGTGCTCGATGCGACGCAGCTCGCGGAGGCGCAGGAGGCGGTGCGCCAGGTGCGCGCGTCCGAGGATGTCATCGGATACGCCGTCGACCTCGCGCGCGCCACCCGCCAGAGCCCCTCGGTGAAGCTCGGCGTCAGCCCCCGCGGCACGACGGCGCTGCTCTCGGCCGCCAAGGCGTGGGCGTGGCTCAACGGCTTCGACGCGATCACCCCCGACCACGTGCAGGCGATGGTGCTCCCCGTGCTGCGGCACCGACTGCAGCTGCGGCCCGAGGCCGAGCTCGAGGGAGTCTCCCCCGACACGATCCTGCGGTCGATCCTCAGCCAGGTGCAGGTGCCGATCTAACGATGGCTGTCTCAGGGTGGTTCGTCGCGCTGGTCGCACTCGGCGTTGTGCCGTTGATCGTGCTCGATCAGCCGGTGGTGCTCGTCGCGTGGCTCATTCTTGTCATTCTGTTGACCACGCTCGACCTGGTCCTCGCCGGAACTCCGCGCGGACTGCGCTTCACCCGGGAGCTCCCGGCGCGCGTCCGTCTCGGTGAAAGCGTCGCGTCCCGCCTGCTCATCAGCAATGCGGGGAGCCGCCGCGTCAGCGGGATCGTGCGGGACGCGTGGCAGCCGTCCGCGGGAGCGGTCGCCACGAGGCATCCACTCTCCATTCCCGCCGGCGAACGCCGCACGATCACGACCACGCTCGTGCCGTTCCGGCGGGGCGAGCGGCGGTCGGCTCACGTCACCGTGCGGTCGTTCGGTCCGCTGCGGCTGGCCGCGCGCCAGGCGACCATCGAGGTGCCCGGGTCCATTCGCGTGCTGCCGCCGTTCACCTCACGCAAGCACCTGCCGTCGAGGCTTGCCCGGCTGCGGGAGCTGGACGGGCGCACGAGCGTGATGATCCGCGGGCAGGGCACCGAGTTCGACAGCCTTCGCGAGTACGTGCGCGGCGACGACGTGCGGTCGATCGACTGGCGGGCCACCGCGCGGCGGCGCGACCCGTCGAGCGGAGCGCCGAGCCTCGTCGTGCGCACGTGGCGTCCGGAGCGCGACCGCCGGGTCGTGATCGTCGTCGACAGCGGGCGCACGTCGGCCGCGCGCATCGACAACGAGCCGCGTATCGACACGGCCTTTGAGTCCGCCCTGCTGCTGGCGGCGTTGGCAAGTCGCGCCGGGGACCGCGTGGATCTTGTCATTTACGATCGCCGGGTGCGTGGTCGGGTGCAGGGCGCCACCGGTGCCGACTTGCTCGCCAGCCTCGTCAACACCATGGCACCCGTCGAGCCCGAGCTGCTGGAGATGGACTGGGCTGCCGTTCCCGGGCTCGTCCGCTCGGTCACGTCGCAGCACGCGCTCGTGGTGCTCGCCACGTCCGTCGATGCGCCGGGTGCCGCCGAGGGACTGCTGGCCGTGCTGCCGCAGCTGACCCGGCGTCACACGGTGATCGTGTCATCCGTCACCGATCCCAGCGTCGTGGACGCCACCCTCGCCCGCGGCGACCGCACCGAGGTTTACCGGGCCGCCGCCGCCGAGCGCGCGCTGCTCGACCGGGAGCGGGTGTCCGCGGCCATCCGCCAGCTCGGTGGCGTTGTGGTCACCGGGACGCCCGCAGACCTGCCGCCCGCCCTCGCCGACGCCTACATCGCGCTGAAGGCCGCCGGGCAGCTGTAGCGCGGGTTCCTCGCCGCACTCGGCGGGGCGTCGAGCGCGCTCGGGGCGCTTTTCCCCATCGAAGGAGCAGACTTTGTCGCCATTCGTGGCCGCAAACGACCATCTCTGCTCCTTCGATGACTCCGACGCGACCAGACACGAGGTCTCTCGGCTCGCACGGCATCGAAAGGGTAAAAACGGACGGTTTTCGCCCAATCAGCTCATGTTTTTACCCTTTCGACGGACGAGGCGTGGGCACGGGTGCGGACGGGGCACGAAAGCGGGGTGCGGCACGCGAGGAGTGCAGAGGCGAAAGGGGGCATGGGCGAAAAGGGCGCCGGCGCGAAAGGGGTGCGGGCGCGGAGAGAGGTGCGGGCGCGGAGATGGGGCGCGGGCGCGAAAAAGGGCACGGCCACCGAAGTGGCCGCGCCCCGTATTCGCCCGGCGGGAGTTACCGCGGATGCGGGTCCCGCCGGGCAGCGATGGTGACTAGCGGGAGACCGGAGCCGGTACCAGCTCGTCGACCGGGGTCTCGATCGGGGCGAGTCCGGCGGCGACACGCGCGCCGAGCGTGGCATCCACGTTCGTCCAGTACTGGATGACCCGGGCTCGCAGCGACTCGATCGTCACGGCGGACACGTGGCCGATGATGTTCGACACCAGGCGGTCGCGTGCGGCGTCGTCAAGAACCTCGCGGACGAGGGTCCCGGCCTGGCCGAAGTCGTCGTCCTCGGCGTGCAGGGTGACGGCCGAGCGCACAAGGTCTCCGTCGCTTTCCCAGCCGCGGTCGTTGCCGACGGCCTCGGGCGACGCGGCTGCTCCACCGAACGAGTTCGGGGCGTAGACAGGCACGTGCGGGTCGTTGAAGTCCTGGCGCATGGCGCCGTCCTTCGAGTACGTGTGCACCTCGGCGGCGTGCGGCGCGTTCACCGGAAGCTGCGCGTGGTTCGTGCCGACGCGGTAGCGGTGGGCGTCCGCGTAGCTGAAGATGCGGGCCTGCAGCATCTTGTCGGGGCTGGCCGCAATTCCGGGAACGAAGTTGGACGGCGCGAACGTCGCCTGTTCGATCTCGGCGAAGTAGTTCGCGGGGTTGCGGTTCAGCGTCATTACGCCGACCGGGATCAGCGGGTAGTCGCCCTTCGGCCACACCTTGGTGAGGTCGAACGGGTTGAAGCGGTACGTGGCGGCATCCGCGTAGGGCATGATCTGCACCGAGAGGTCCCACTTCGGGAAGTTCTCGGCCTCGATGGCCTCGTACAGGTCGCGGATGTGAAGGTCGGCGTCCTGCCCGGCAACAGAGTCGGCCTGCTCCTGCGTGAACGTCTCGTGGCCCTGCTGGGTGCGGAAGTGGTACTTCACCCAGAAGCGCTCACCGGCGGCGTTGATCCACTGGTAGGTGTGCGAACCGAAGCCGTCCATGTGGCGCCAGGATGTCGGCAGTCCGCGGTCTCCCATGAGCCAGGTGACCTGGTGTGCGCTCTCCGGGGAGAGCGACCAGAAGTCCCACTGCATGTTGTGGTCGCGCAGGTGGCTGCCCGGAAGGCGCTTCTGCGAGTGGATGAAGTCGGGGAACTTGATGCCGTCGCGGATGAAGAACACCGGGGTGTTGTTGCCGACGAGGTCGTAGTTGCCCTCTTCGGTGTAGAACTTCAGCGCGAAGCCACGCGGGTCGCGCCAGGTGTCGGGGCTTCCCTGCTCGCCGGCGACGGACGAGAAACGCGCGAGCATCTCCACCTTCGCGCCGGGCTGGAACAGCGATGCGCGGGTGTACGCGCTGACATCGTGCGTGGTCTCGAACGTTCCGAACGCTCCGCCACCCTTTGCGTGAACTACACGCTCCGGCACACGCTCGCGGTTGAACTGGGCGAGCTTCTCGACGAGGTAGTGGTCGGTCAGCGCGATGGAGCCGTTGGCGCCGACGCTCTGCGAGTGCTCGTCACTGGCGACGGGGGCGCCGCTGTTGGTCGTGGTGACGTTGGCGGGAGTGACGGGAAGGGGTGTGGCATTCAAGTCGGACAAGTTGCTCCTAGTTGTGGTGATGAGAGTGGTGACAGAAAAGACTTAGGCGAGCGCCGAGCACTCCGCGCAGAGACCCCAGAACGTGATCTCCGCTGTTGAGACCGTGAACCCGTTGGTGTTGCTGGGAGTCAGGCACGGGGCATCCCCATGTACGCAATCCACGTCGCCAATGGCGCCGCAGTTCGTGCAGACGATGTGGTGGTGGTTATCGCCGATGCGACGCTCGTAGCGGGCGGGAGATCCGGCTGGCTCGATGCGCCGCAGAAGGCCGGATTCGGTGAGGCTCGCGAGAACGTTGTGCACGGATTGAATGGATGTCCCGGGCAGCTGCTCCTGCGCGGCGCGGAACAACGACTCCGCATCGGCGTGGGGCAACCTGTCGAGGGCCTCGAGGATCACCACGCGGCCCGCGGTAACCCGCAAACCCGCCTCACGCAACTGCGTTTCCGGTGTCGAGGTCATGCCCTCACGCTAGCCCTTATCGTGAATGACTCAAAACAAGGGTGCCCTAACTTTGGGCAGCGAGGGACGAACTCAGCCCGCGACGACCTGACGGGCTCCCGCCTCGAATTCGTCGATGTCCCCGGTCTGGCCGGCGCGGAATGCGCGACCGCCAACGACCCACTGGTAGACGACGAACGCGGCAAGGGCAACCGTGCCAATACCGATCTTCACCACCCACGGCCAGTCCTGCCGGGTGACGAACCCCTCGATGATGCCCGAGACGAGGAGCGACAGGATCAGTCCCACCACGATGGAGAAGAGCGCGCGTCCGTCCTCGGCGAGCGCCTGCCCGCGGGTGCGGGCGCCCGGAGCGATCCACGACCAGGAGATCATCATGCCCGCGCCTGCCGCGACGAAGATGCTGTAGAGCTCCAGCTGTCCGTGCGGCGCCAGGTAGAGGAAGAAGTGGTCGAGGCGACCATACTCGTGCATGATGGCGCCGGCCTGCCCGATGCCCACCGCGTTCTGCACGACCATGTACGGCGCCCACACGGCGGTGATGCCAAACGCGACACACTGCGCGGCGATCCAGGCGTTGTTCGTCCACACCTGACCGGCAAAGCTGCCCTCCGCGAAGTTGGAGTAGTACCCCACAAACTGTTCGTTCGCGTACTTCTTGAGGTCGTCGGGACTTCCGAAGTTGAGCAGCAGCTCGGGGTTGGCACTGAGCCAGAATCCGTAGGCGGTGGCAACGATGAAGAACGCGACCACAGCGCCGAGCGTGAACCACCGCACCCGGTACAGCGCGGCCGGCAGCTGGAGGGCAAAGAATCGCGGGATCTGGCTGAGAATATTGGTGGATGCCCCGGTGAACCGCAATCGCGCGCGGCTCAGCGATAACGACAACCTGTCACCCTGAATGGACTGGCCCGCCGTCGTCTTGATGGCCGACAGCTGCGTCGCCCCCGACTGGTACAGCTCGATCAGCTCGTCCGCTTCTGCCCCGGTGAAGCGGCCCTTCTTGCCCAACCGGGCAAGGCGATCCCATTCTTCGCGGTGGGCGGCAGAGTAGGCGTCGAGGTCCATCTGCTTAAATGATGTCATGACGAGCCCGCGCACCGGCAAAGCCCGCTCCGGGGAGCGTGCGGCACGCCGGGCGGCATCGTTGCAGTCCGCGCTGGCGGCGGCCCAGGCATCCGCTCTCCCGCA
This sequence comes from Glaciihabitans sp. dw_435, assembly GCF_018449675.1. Taxonomy (GTDB): domain Bacteria; phylum Actinomycetota; class Actinomycetes; order Actinomycetales; family Microbacteriaceae; genus Glaciihabitans. Next base: position 162,417 of record NZ_JAAVUZ010000002.1, read on the forward strand.
GACCGGCGACGGTCACGAGCATGAGCTGATCACCGGGGAAGCTGTCGCCCTCGACCTGCGGCCGACCGGTTTCGCGCTGCGGGTTGCCGGCGCCGCGATCGACTTCGTCACCTACCTCGGCGGTGGCATTCTCCTGCTGCTGTTCGTTCTGCCGCTGCTGGCCGACTGGCTGCGTCCCGACGAGGCGACACAGGCCGCATGGACCGTCGCGCTGCTGGTCGTGGTCACGGTCGTACTGCCCACCGCGGTCGAGCTCGCCACGCACGGCAAGTCGCTCGGCCGGCTGGCGGTGGGCGCCCGGATTGTGCGGGATGACGGCGGGGCCGTCGGATTCCGGCACACCTTCGTGCGCTCCCTCACCGGAATTCTCGAGATCTACCTGACGCTCGGCGGGCTCGCGGTGCTGGTCGCGCTGCTCAACGGCAAATCCAAGCGGATGGGCGACCTGCTCGCCGGCACCTACAGCCAGTACGAGCGGGTGTCGAAGGAAGTCGTGCCCGTATACGGGGTGCCGCAGTCACTTGTCCCCTGGGCGCAGACGGCGGATGTCGCGCGGATGCCCGACCGGCTCGCGCGGCGGGTTTCCCAGTTCCTGCGTCAGGCCGACAAGTTCACGCCCGCGACCCGGCGGCGTCTCGCGGGGGAACTGGCGGCCGAGGCATCCATCTCGGTCTATCCCGTACCGCGCACGGAACCGGAGCTGATGCTCGCGGCCCTCGCGGCGATTCGTCGCGAGCGCGAATTCACCGCGCTGACGCTCGAGCGGGAGCGGCTGACGCACCTCGAGCCGGCACTGCGCGGGCTGCCGCACGGCTTCCCCGACCGCGGCTGATCGGCTCGCGCCCCCGGAGGTGCGCGGCCGACCAGCGTGGGGGTTTAGTAGCGGTAGTGGTCGGGCTTGTAGGGACCCTCGACCGGCACGCCGATGTAGTCGGCCTGGCGCGGCGACAGCTCGGTGAGCACAACGCCGAGGGCATCCAGGTGCAGGCGCGCGACCTTTTCGTCGAGGTACTTCGGCAGCACGTAGACGCCGACCGGGTACTTCTCGGGCGAGACGTACAGCTCGATCTGGGCGAGCACCTGATTGGTGAAGGAGTTGCTCATGACGAACGACGGATGACCCGTGGCATTGCCGAGGTTCATCAGGCGTCCCTCGGACAGCACCAGGATGCTGCGTCCGGTGGGCAGGCGCCACTCGTGCACCTGCGGCTTGATCTCGATGCGCTCGGCGCCGGGAAGGCTCTCGAGGCCCGCGATGTCGATCTCGTTGTCGAAGTGGCCGACGTTCGAGACGATCGCGAGGTGCTTCATGCCGAGCATGTGGTCGACGGTGATGACGTTCTCGTTGCCGGTTCCGGAGACGAAGATGTCGACCTGGTCGACGACGCTCTCGAGCGTGGTGACCTGGAAGCCGTCCATCGCGGCCTGCAGCGCGCAGATCGGGTCCACCTCGGACACGATGACGCGGGCGCCCTGGCCGCGCAGCGCCTCGGCCGCACCCTTGCCCACGTCGCCGTAGCCGGCAACGAAGACGACCTTGCCGCCGATGAGCACATCGGTAGCGCGGTTCAGTCCGTCGGGCAGCGAGTGACGGATGCCGTACTTGTTGTCGAACTTGGACTTGGTCACCGAGTCGTTGACGTTGATCGCGGGGAACAGCAGCTCGCCGGCCTTGGCCAGTTCGTACAGACGGTGGACGCCGGTCGTGGTCTCCTCGGTCACCCCGAGAAGGCCCGCGGCAATGTTGGTCCACCGGTCCGGGCTGGCCGCGAGGGAGCGGCGGAGCACGTTGAGGATGACGGAGTACTCGTGGCTCGCGTCATCCGCCGTCTCGGGCACAACACCGGCGAGCTCGAACTCGCGGCCGCGGTGAACGAGCAGGGTGGCGTCGCCGCCGTCGTCGAGGATGAGGTTGGGTCCGGCAGCGTCCTCGGCCGACCAGTCGAAGATCTGCTCGGTGCACCACCAGTACTCCTCAAGGGTCTCGCCCTTCCAGGCGAAGACGGGAACGCCGGCAGGCTCGTCGACGGTGCCCGTGGGGCCGACGACGATGGCCGCGGCGGCCTCGTTCTGGGTGGAGAAGATGTTGCAGCTCGCCCAGCGCACCTGCGCGCCGAGGGCCGTGAGAGTTTCGATGAGCACTGCGGTCTGCACCGTCATGTGCAGGCTGCCCGCGATGCGGGCGCCCGCGAGCGGCTTCGACTCACCGAACTCCGCGCGGAGGGCCATGAGGCCGGGCATTTCCTGCTCCGCGAGGCGAAGCTGGTGGCGGCCGGACTCGGCGAGCGAGAGGTCGGCGACCTTGTACTGGAGGGACGTTGCGGTAGGCATGGTGTCGATTATCCCAGTGTTCGCCTTCGAAGGCTCTCAGGGTGGCGGATGACCCGCTGCTGGGGTACGACGTGGTCGCGACGCACCCCGACCGCGGTATTCCGCGATCACGGCGCTAGAGTCACCCCATGGCCGAGACGCGCGACGACGACGAGTACGACGCGTGGGTCATCGGCCTCCGGGAGTACTGGGGATCGGGCGTGGTCTGGTCTCCCGAAGACGACCGCATCCAGTCGCCCGTTGAGGACGAGGGCAGCGGCCTGAGCGCCGAGCTGATCGACCACCTCCGCTGGTGGCGGGCGCGTGTTGACGGCACTGCCGAACAGGCGTCGTATCAGAGCCCACCCGGGATGCCCTTCGCTTTGTTCGAGGCGGGACGGGTTCTCGCCCAGCGCATCGCAGACGAGGTGGGTGAGGAATTTACGGTGGAGTTGTCATTCGAGGGGCGGATGACCCGTGTGCGGGCCGCGCGCCGTGCGCGTAACCCCGAGGCGCGCGATTTCTTCGCCGCGAGGGCGCGGGCCGCCGCGGCCGACCGGCGTTACGGCGCCTGATTCGCGGGTCGGCGGGAGAAACTGGCTCGCGGCGGGAGCTACAACTCCCGCCGAGCGGGAAACGGGTGTCAGTCGGTGGCGAACGGGTCGAGGTAGACCATGCTGACGTCCGGGCCCATGTAGGAGGCCGCCGTGGCGACGTTGCTGACGCCGTGGATGAGCACGTCGCTGGACGCCATGCTCTCCGCGTCGCGCCAGACTTCCCAGGCCAGCCGCGAGGACCATCGGGACACATCCGCCGACATCAGGTGCTGCAGCTGGTGCCCGTCGCGCAGCTGGTCCTCGGTCTCGAGCAGGTCGTACCGCTCCTGCTCCTCGAGGCTCACCCGGCTGACGTCGTCGAAGCGCACGACGTGGTCGCCGAACTGCTCGATGAAGGCCCGCACCACGCGCTCCTGGTCGGTCGCGACGAACACGCGCCAGTCGTCGGACGACTCGGCGATGCCGCGGGTCGCGAGCTCGCGGCGCACGGCGCCGAGGTATTGCTCGAGCCCGGCGATGACCATGCCGGGCTGCTCGACCGCGTGGCTGGGGTGCTTGACGTGCACGGCGATGGTGAAGCGCCCGCCGAAGCCGGTGTCGAGCATGCCGTCGATCTCCGCCTGCAGTTCGGGCCGCAGGTGCACGAACTCCTTCATCGCCCCGTTGTACTGCTTGCGGAAGCGCCCGAACCACGGCGCCCGGTACAGGTGGAACGCGTTCACGTAGGTGAGCAGCGGCTCCCGACGAGCGGCGCGCGGATCGTTGGGGTCGAGCGAGTCGGCGTAGAGAAACTCGGTGTCATTGAGGTCGTCCGCCGACAGGCCGTACAGCGGCTGGAACAGCTGCAGCCACATGTTGCCCTGGTTGGGCTGGCTGTAGCAGTAGCTCACGATCGGTTCGGTCGACCGTTCGATCAGCCGTCCGGCGTCCCAGTCGGGCAACACCATCGAGACGCGGTCATCCTGCAGCGACCAGGTGAGGTGCTGCATGAAGACGTTGAAGATCGAGAAGAACCCGGCGTCACGCACGGGCACGACCAGCGGTCGGGCACCCAGCTTGCGGGCGTTGCGCCCCACCGTCGCGCGGATCAGGTCGTCGGTCTCCGGCGGGAGTTGGATGAGGGGCCGGGATGCCCCGGAGCGCAGTTCACTCGGGAAGTCGGCATCCACCACGCGGGCGTACGACGGAGCCAGCGCGACGATCGAGTATTCCGCCGCGAGCATCTTTCGCTCGTGGGCGTCGGTCCGCGGAGCGGCGAGCACATAGGCGCGGGCCTTCTCCATCGCCACACCCAGATCGGATGCCTCGATGGCGACACCGGAGCCGATGACCCGGTTGTCGATCTCGGGGTAGCGGGCGGGGATGAACCCCGCGCCATCCACCAGAAAAACTCCGACGGCACGGGCGAGGCCCGCGTGGTCGGGGATGTTCGAAAGCACGACAGGCTTGCCGAGAGCGAGAGCCTCGCGCGGCGCAACAGCGTACCCCTCGCCACTGGACGCGGACACGAACACATCGAACGAGTCGAGCAGGTCCGAGTTCTCGTGCGGCAACAAGACGCCGTAGCTCAGGGTGATGCGCGGGTCGTTGGCGCGGGCGATCAGTGCGGCGAGGCGCTGGTGGGATCCCCCGCCGACGTCGGCCGCGTGGATGACGAGTTCGACGTCGTCCCGCCCCGGGTAGGTCGCGCGGAAGGCCTCGATCAGCACGTCCAGCTGCTTGCGTTCGTGGAACGTCGCAACCGTTCCGAAGCGCGTGACCGGCGGCATGGGGGGCGTGTATCGCCGGGCGATGAGTTCCTCGATATCGAGACCGATGGGCAGCGTCACGATAGGGGTGCGGACACCGGATGCCACGGCCACAGCTTCCAGGTGACTGCTGGTCACCAGCACCAGGTCGAACCTGTCGTTGAGGATTGCGACTCGCTCCTGCGGCAGCTCGGTCGAGTCGAAGGAGACATGGGCGACGCGGAAGCCGCCGTCCGTGGGGATGTTCTGGAAGGACAGGTCGGCAAACCCCTCGCGCACAGCGTCGGCGTAGAAGTACACCGCGAACCCGGCGAGGCTGTCGGCGACGGTAACCACCCGCCCGCTCGGCAGAGCGATCTCGGCGCCGGGGTGCGGAGTCGTGTCCCGCACCGGGTAGTAGGAGACGTCAAAGTACCGGGAGAAGATGTCCAGCGCCGCGAGCGTTGCCCGCCCCAGATCCGTGGTGAGGTCGGAGCGACCCATCACGCAGATGCCGGCACGGGGGCTGTTCGCCTCCGTTGCGGTCATCGACGGAAGAGTTTCCGCAGGTACAGCCCCGGCTGCCGCAGCGCCCGGAGGGGCATCGAGAACTTCCACGACGTACTGCGGTAGACGGCGGCGAGTTCGGCCTCCGCGGCGCGCAGGGCGTGCGCGGTGACCTCGGCGTTCGCACGCATGCCGGCGATATTGCGTTCGACGGCGGCGGATGCCGATTCGCGGGCGACCTCGCGGGCCTCTGCGGCAGATCGGGCGGCAGCGGCGCGCACGGCAACGACTTCGCGACGGGCGCGGTCCACGTCGCTGACCATCGCGGCAATATAGCGTTCGCGCTCGAAACTCTGCTGGCGCACTGCCTCGACCTCGACCTGCAGGGCCGAGTGACGGCGTTCCGCAACCTCAAGCGCGGTGGCGAGATCATCGACGGCGGCGCTGCTGCCGACTTCGGGATGATCCGTGGTCAGGGCAATCGCACGTTCGATGACCGCGCGCGGAGGCTCATCGCCACTCATCCCGAGGGCAGAGGCAACTCGGGCAAGCGTTGATTCGGCAACCGACTCCGTCGGAAGGCGGAAGTCGTCGCTCACGTTCACCGGGCGGTCGAAGGCCGGGGCAAGTTCCGCGAGCTTTTCGTTGGCAACGTAGAAGCGGCTCAGCCCATCGAAGAAGACCCGGGTGTACCGGGCATCCACCAGCAGCTGATCGGAGGCTTCCGCCGTCTCGTTCATGGTCGTGTCGGCGACAACGCGCAGCACGATGACCCAGGGACGTTGGGTGGCGAAGTTGGCGCCGCGAAGAACCGCGAGCTCGGCGCCCTCGACGTTGACCGAGAGGAAGTGCACGTCCTCGTCGATGTGTGAGTTCCAGACGTTTTCGAGGGTGTCACCGGCGACCACTGCCTGCACGATGGTGCGGCCTGCCTCGGCGTAGCGGCTGCGCAGGCGGGAGTCGACCGTCGACATCTCGGCGAACTCCGCGACGGAGTAGAGGGTGACGGGACGGTCGTCTTCTCCGAGCGCCAGCTGCAGCGAGATATCGCGCAGGCGCGTCTCGACGAGTCGGTTGTGGGCCGCGGCGACGGGTTCGACGTTCGTTCCGTGCCATCCGCGGTCGTAAAAGGCCTTGGTGATCGACCCCAGCTCGGGGTCAGCAGCGCCCACGTCGATGTACTGGCCTCGCTCGACGTGCCCGAGTGCTCGGTGGAGCAACACGTCCTCGAAGTTTTGTGCGTACGAAGTGAACCGCATGCGGACTACCTTCTCGCATCCTCGCTGTGCGCGGCGTACCAGTCGTACGTCTTGTGCAGTGCGTCCTCGAACTTTACCTTCGGGCTCCAGCCCAGGTCGGTAAGGCGCGAGATGTCGTAGGAGCGCTCGACCTGGCCGTCGGGCTTCGAGCGGTCCCACTCGATGTCGCCGGTGAATCCGCTGATCTTGACCAGCGCGTCGACGGTCTCGCGAATGGAGACGTGGCTGCCGGATGCCATGTTGTAGGTACCGCTGCCGCTCTCGAGGAGCGTGCGCAGCGCCTCGGCGGCGTCGAGGCTGTAGAGGAAGTCGCGCGTGGCGAGTCCGCTGCCCCAGACAACGAGACCTGTGCCCTCGGTCTTGCCGCGGTAGGTCTTGGAGATGAGGCTGGGCAGCACGTGCCCGTTCTTCTCATCGAATCGGTCGTTCGGACCGAAGAGGTTTGTCGACAGCGCGAGCGCGTACTCAAGCTCGTACTGGTCGCGGTAGGACTCGAGCTGCGCAAGCATTGCGCGCTTGGCGCTGGCGTATCCGAACTCGGATCCGTGCGGCGGGCCGTTCCAGATGTCGGTCTCGCGCATCGGCAGGCTCACGGTGTCGGAGTACATGGCGACGGATCCCATCGCCACGATCTTCTTGACACCGGACAACCGCGCGGCCTCGACGAGGTTCGTGTTGATCTGCACGTTGTCGAAGTACATCGAGCCCTGGCTCCGCAGATTGCCCATGAGGCCGTGCACACGGGCAGCGAGGTGAATCACGTAGTCCGGCTTGATGTGCTCGAGAAGAGCGACCGTGTCAGCCTGGTTTCTTAGGTCGCAGTCGGTGGAGCGCAGCCCCACGACTTCGTAGCCATTGCGAGTCAGGTTCTCCTGAACTGCCATCCCAATGACGCCTGTCGCGCCTGTAACCAGAACCTTCATACGAGCCGTGACTCCCATCCCATGACACCGATCCCGATGTAATTTTGGGACGCCAACTGAACTTGCTTCACCGATGTTACCTTAGAACGCACTGGGAGCGATTCGACGTCGAACGCCTTGCGAGTAGTTCTCATGTAACGGCACTGTAATACAGTGCCAGAGATCGGTGGCGTCATCCAAGCACCACGTGACGGACGATCTGCCAGCCCTGAGGGGCCGACAATCGGTCGGCATGCCGCGAACACAGGTCGTAGCTGTGCGGCTCGGCCTTCTGGCTGAGCGGACCGAGAACCGCCATGGAATCCGCGTACACGTAGGTGAGTGTCGATACAGCTACCTCGCTGCAAGCGACTTTGCTACATGGACGGCCAGTCATTGTCGCCCCAGTCTAATCACCCCCACGTCCGCTCCCGCACGGGCACGCCGCCGTAGAATGGGGTATGCCTTCATCCCGCCGCCGCGCGGCAGCCGCCCCGTCGCGTCTCGCGTCCCGGGATCGCCACGGTCGTGGCATCCGCGCCGCCGTCACGGGTCCGCACCTTCCGCTGCTGCGGTCGCGCGCCGATCTGTTCGACATGACCGTCGCGTCGACGGCCGAGTACCTGCGGGACATGTGGCCGGACGAGCTGGCGCGGGTGTCCTTCGAGGTCGCCGTACTGCCCGCCGCCATCACCGGAACCACGGGACTCGACCGGTGGCAGGTGATGTCTGCCGAGCACCGGGTCATCCTCTTCCGGCTCCCCATCGAACGCCTGTCACGGCTGCACCGCTACGACGACCTGCACAAGCGCATGATGATCGAGAGCTGCGTGTTCCGCGCCGTTGCCGAGCTGCTGGGCAAGGACCCGTGGGACTTAGCTCCCGACCGCTTCCGTAACTACTAGGGGTAAACGCGGATCGGGGTGGACTCGCGTCCCGGCGCCGAAATCGTGTATCCGGACGCTCCCCCATCGTTGCGTGCCGTCACGGACGCGTAGATGCCCGTGTAGCCGTTGATGCGATAGCTGGCGTTGGCGGGAACAGCAATGGTGACGGATGCCCCGGCGGGCACCGGCACCGGGCGCGTCTTGCCGCTCGGGGTGTTGATCACCACGGTCTGATCGGCGGACGTCGGGTTCGTGAAGTGGAGGTCATCCACGAGCGCCGCCACCGTCGTGACCATCGCGTCGGAGGTGAGGAGCGGAGCAGCCGCCAGCCAGGCGAAGTCGGTCTTGCTGCCGTGGGCGACCGATCCGGCGTTCGAGACCCGGGCGGACGCGACGGCGGGCACGGTGGTGGTGACGCTGATGGAGTAGTCACCGTCGGCGAGCTCGTCGATCGGGAAGTCCGTGACCTTGCCGGCCTCGACGTCAAGTTCGAAGGACGTGCCGGTGGTGGTGCCGCTCTCGGGCACCACGGTGACCTCCGCCTTAGCGGCTACGGTGCCGGGAACGTAGAGGCGCAATACCGTCTCGAGGTCTTCGTACCCCTCGCGCCCGGACCGCTGGCCGATCGTTCCGGCTCCGGCGACGACAACGCCGGGGATGACGTTGGTGAGGCTGGCACCCTGCGTCTGGCCGACGATGTCCACGCCTCCGGCCTCGAGGCCGCGCACGATGGACTGCTGGAGGTTCGCGACGACCTTGCCTCCGCGGCTGGTGATGTGCACAACGGGCGATTCAGCACCGGGGGCGAAGCCGGCAAGGGAGAGAACACGCTGGCCCTGCGGGGCGATGAGGATGCCGGTCATGCCGGGGGCGGTGACCGGACCCTTCTCGGTGAGGATCTCGAGGTTCACCGTGGCGGTGACCTCGCTGGGGTTGCTGATGGTCAGGAGGGTGGTGCGGCCGGTCGCCGTGGATCCCCCGGACAGCCAGATGTCGCCGGAGGACGCGGTGCAGCTCGCGGAGGCGAGCCCCACGAACTCCCCCGTCGCCACGGTCTGCTGCTGGGCGGCGCCGATGAGCACGGGTGCCGTGGAGCCGTCGGTGACGGGAGGGGTGCTGATGAGTTGCGGTGCGCTGGGGGTGCCGCCGGTCGCGGCATCCGACCCGCTGAAGGCGGCGATGTTGACAGTGCCGGCGGAGGCACCGAAGCTCAGGGCAGGCGCCCCGAGGGCGGACGCGGTGGTCGCTCCCTGGCCGGAATCGTTCGAGAGGCGCAGCAGGCCACCCGGACAGACGAGCTGCTGCGCGGTGGCGACGGGGGTGACGACGACGCCCGCGGCCTTGGCGGTGATATCGGGAAGCGAGATCAATCCCGCACCGGCGACAACCACGACTGCGACTACGGCGCCGACGATACCGACGGCGACGCGGGCACCGACGACGGCCGCTCCCCGCAGGGTGGGCTGACGCTTGGGGGCCGCAGCCTCGGGCTCGGCGGTCAGGTTCTCGTTCTGCTCGGGGAAGTCGGCGTAGACGCTGCCGGTGGTCGTCGGCACGGGCTCGCGCTCGTGCTCAACGGGCGTGACCTCGATCGGAATCGCGTCCACGCGGGCGACGTCCGTGCCGGGGGCGTCGTTCGTCACGGCCTCGTCGGGCACGTTCTTGTCATTCGTGGGATCAGACACTGTCGTCCTCGTCAAAGCTCGGGCCCTCGTCCGTGGTTTCGGCCACGGTCGAGCGGCGGCGTCCACGGGAGGTCGGCACCGCCAAAAGCAGCGTTACAAAGAACACGAGGGCTGTCACGCCAAGGATGAGGATCCCCAGCGGGGTGCCAAGGGTCGAGTCCCCCGTGGGCGCCGTGCCGGGCGCCAGGTTGTCGTAGTGCCACAGAAGGCCCTGTGAGGTGTCGCCGATGGGAGCGAGAATCGCGTTGCCGTCGAGGGCATCGGCCGCGCGCTGGCGGGTCTCGCGGGCTGCTCCCGCCGGGGCATCCGCCAACAACACAAATCCAATGTGCTGCTTATCGAGCTCCGCGGCGATATCGAGGCCGCTGCGCGACGCGATGTTGCCCGCGAGGGTCGCGAGTTCCTTTTGCGCTGCGGTGAGGGTGGTGGAGGTCGTGACGAGAGTCGAGTACTCATCCAGAGTCGTACCGGTGCCGCGATGCAGGGTGGCGGCGAGACCGCCGTCGGGCTGCGCGGTGAGCTCGAGGGTGCCGAGGCCGGGTTTGGTGGATGCCTCGGCCGTGACAAATGCCGGCAGCTGGGCCTGGCTGCTCGCCTGAATCGCGGAGGTTCCCGCGAGGGGTGCGGCGAGCAACGGGATGACGACGAGGGTCGAGGCGATGCCTACAACGAGCGCGGGAACGATGACTCCGCGCTTGAAGACGTCCAGCGCGATCACCACGGCTCCCACGAGGCCGAGCCAGTAGAGGCTGAGGCCCGCGGCCGGCCAGATACCGGCGGCCTGCGATCCGACCAGCGACAGCTGCAGGTGGGAGGAGAAGACCGCCGTGAGGAATCCCAGCAGCGCGAGCACCAGCGCGGGAACGGCGCGGCGGGAGCCCGGCAGGAACAGCGCGGCGAGGGCGACGACGGCGAGGGGAAGGAACAGCACGGCGGCAACGACCGGCGCCGTGGCATCCGCGATCCCGAGCATGCTGCCGACGCTCTCCCAGCCGGTGAAGCTTGCGGCCGGGGAGCCGAGTACAAGGTGCCAGCCGGAGGGGGCGTCCTGCACGACCGCGATGCCGGGGTCGGTGAGGATGGCGAGCCAGTGGCCACGCATCGCCTGCGCGACGACGACGGGCGCGAACAGCACCGCGGCCGGAATCACGACCATGATCAGGCGGTGGATGCGGCGCGGGTGGGTGACCATCCAGGCGATGAGTGCGACGAGCAGTGCAGGAATGAGGCTGGGGGCGGATGCCACGACCGCCGCAAACAGCAGTGCGGCTCCGGCCGAAGCCGACCAGTTACGGGCCGCCGCCAGCACGGCGATGACGAGCCACGGCAGCAGGAGGTGCGCGATGACGGCACCGAGGTGTCCGCCGTTGAGGGAGCTGAGGAAGGGCGGCGCGAGGGACCACAGGATTGCGGCGACCGCCGCGGGCCAGGCGCGCTCGGTGAAGCGCACGGCGCACCACCACGCCCCGAGCGCGGCAAGCGGCAGCGCGGCGAGGTACAGCACGACGATGCTGAGTGACGGAGACCAGAAGGTGAAGGATCCGAGGACGGCGAGCACCGCGGTGAAGGGGTCGGACGGGCCGGTAAATCCGACGTTGATCTGATGCCAGCCGTAGCCGACGCTCGACCAGAGGGTTCCGATGGTCGCGGACAGCGGGGCGAGCGCTCCACCCGAGACGGCGGATGCGCCCAGCAGGGGGCCGAACGAGATGATGCCGATGATGGCCGTCAGCAGCACGGTCCAGGCACCACCGCCGGAGAGGAAACCGACCCGGGTGCGCGGCACGGCCGGAGAGGCGGCCGCTGCCGCGGTCTCGCGCTGTTGCGCGTGGTGTTCGCGGGCCTCTGCCGTGGACATCCGCAGGGGGCGGATCGCCTTCCAGCCGAGCTTTCGGTTGCGCCGCAGATTGCGACGGGCGGGGCCTACTCCGCGACTGAACGCCGCTCGCAGCGCGGTCGAGAACTCCCCGCCGACGGCGCCGGGCTCCTTGCGGATGAGGTGAATGATGGCGCGCACGATCGCCAGCGGCACGAGCGACAGCCAGTGCAGCGGCAACATGATGGCGCGGGAGTACACGAGCCGGCGATGCAGCTGGGCGGCGCGGCCGAGGCGTGCGCGGGTGCCATAGGAGATGGTGCGGCGGTCGAACAGCTCGGGGCCACCGACAGTGGCAACGCGGGCCGTGGGAACGCCGATCACGCGGTGGCCGGCCAGGCGCACCCGCACGGAGAAATCGAGGGCCGCGTCTACCGACGGCAGGGCGGGGTCGAATCCGCCGAGCGCCTGCCACACCGAGCGGCGCACGAGCATGCCGGCACTTCCCACGGCGAGGAAGTCGCTCTGCAGGTCGTGTTGTGCCTGGTCGAGTTCATTCTCGACGAGGGCGATCGATGCACCGAAGCGGGTCATCGTTTCGCCGTACTCGGCGATCGTGTCGGGGCGGTCCCAGCGCATGAGCTTGGGGCCGGCGATCGCGACCGACGGTGCGATCTCGACGGCGCTCAGCAGATTGGAGAGGGCGCGGGGGTGAGGTGCGCTGTCGTGCGAGAGGAGCCACAGCCAGTCGTCCTCCGACTCGGCGGGGCTCGCGGCGTGCAGGCCGTCGGTTACGCCGCCGCCGAAACTGCGACGGGTGGTGCTGACGAGCTGGGTGGGACCCGCCGCTGCCAGAAGAGCGGATGTCGCATCCGATGAACCGGCGTCGACATAGACGACCGCATCGGGCAATCTCAGTTGAGACGCGACGGCGGCCAGTGTTCGATCCAGAAACTCGGCCCCATCGCGGGCGACCAGGATCGCGGTAACTCTCGGCTGCATCTAGAAGAGACTAGGCGCGCTTACGAAGTTTGCGACGCTCCCGCTCCGACAGTCCGCCCCAAATACCGAATCGCTCGTCGTTTTCGAGCGCGTATTCGAGGCATTGGTTGCGAACTTCACACGAACCACAAATTTTCTTGGCATCGCGTGTCGACCCACCCTTTTCGGGGAAGAAGGCCTCGGGATCGGTCTGCGCACAGAGTGAATCCGACTGCCAGGCGAGAGGGTTTTCCTCTTCGTCCTGACGAACTCCCGGAACGCCGAGGCGTACCGGATCGACAAACCAGTTGTCGGGAACGGAGGGGCGGTATTCGTTATTGACCATGACGATGTCTCCCCTCAGTGTTGCTTCTTATCGGTCACGCTTGCGCGTTAGTGATAATTACACCGGTGTAGTTCGCAAGAGTCAAGTCGCGAATCATAAAACCTTCAACCGACATCCGAGGGTTAGCTCGAAGACAAAATTGAGTTTCCCTGTTCTTCCGGGCCGCAATCCCCGTGTTCTGGGGGTTGCGTCGCCTCCCCCGGCAGAATGCCTCGGCGTGTCGCGCCGGCTCGCCAGGGACGATCACGCGTCCTGAGAGTTTCCGCCCTCGGAGTACGACCGGGCGCGTCGCACCGTTAAACGGTAGACGGCGTGCGAGGCGGATGCAACGTGGCAGGGTCAGGCGGAGAGCGCGGCCGTTCTGGCTGTCCACGCGGAATCGACCATCTCACGGAGCGTGTGCCGCATGCGCCAGTCGAGATCGCGCGCGGCGAGCTCTCCCTCCGCCACGATGCGGGCGGGGTCGCCGGGGCGGCGGGGTGCAATCTCGGGGATGAAAGCGATGCCCGTGACATCCGCTATCGCCGCCATGATCTCGCCGACCGAAACTCCCTCTCCGCTACCGAGGTTGTAGGCAGGCTCAAGGTCTTCGTGGGCGTCAAGCTTGCGCGCTGCCTCGACGTGGGAGACGGCGAGATCCGCTACGTGGATGTAGTCGCGCACGTTCGTGCCGTCCGGCGTCTCGTAGTCATCTCCATTGATGCGGGGCGTGCGTCCGGCGACCAGCGCTTCAAACACCAACGGGAAGAGGTTGTGCGGGCTCGTGTCATACACGCTGGGGTCTCCGCTGCCGACCACGTTGAAGTAGCGCAGACTCGTGTGCCGCAAGCCGGTGGCGATCGCCTGGTCGCGCAGCAGCCACTCGCCGATGAGCTTGGATTCGCCGTAGGGCGACTGGGGGTTCTTGGGGGTGTCTTCGGTGACGAGCTCGCCGGGAGGAGTTCCGTAGACGGCGGCACTCGACGAGAACACGATGCGGTCGACTCCGCAGAGCTGCATCGCTTCGAGCAGAACCGCGGTACCCGTGACGTTCTGCTCGTACGTGTGCAGTGGCCGCGTGACGGAGACTCCCGCGTACTTGTAACCAGCCACGTGGATGACGCCCGTCACGTTGTGCTCGGTCATCGTCGCCACGAGAAGGTCCTTGTCGAGGATCGAGCCCTGCACGAACGGTACGCCCTCCGCCACGAAGGCCGCGAACCCGCTCGAGAGGTCATCCACCACGACGGGCGTCAGCCCGGCATAGGTCAATGCCCGCACTACATGAGCTCCGATATACCCCGCACCACCCGTTACCAACCACGTCATGGAGCTAACGCTAGTGCCCGAATCTAGGGATGGCTTATGCGGATGGTGTGCTTCGGCGCAGCGCCGCGGTTGTGCGCACCGGATCGCGCGAGTTTTTCTCGATCATTGTCGGTGGAAGATGCGGGGGCGGATGCCACGAGCCGGGGGTCCGTGGGGATGCGCCGGTGTCCGTCTCGCCCGATCACCACGATCGTGGAGACGATTGCCCAGACGCCCAGAAGGGCCATGAATACGAGGAATGTTGTCATGGCAGAAAATCTATGACTTGGCAATTCCTGCCGACAGTGGCAGCATTGCCATCAATCGTTTCTTTCCTGCCACGGAGGTCCACGTGCTGAAAAAGGTTGTCCTGCTAGCCATTCCCGGGGTCGCGCCCTTCGAGTTCGGCGTGATCTGCGAGGTCTTCGGCATCGATCGCACAGACATGGGTGGCGCAGCCTTTGACTTCACCATCGCCACGGCCGAACCCGGCCCCGTGCCGACCAGCCTCGGCTACGACATCACGATTCCGTACGGCCTCGAGGTCGCCGCCGATGCCGACCTCATCGCGGTTCCCGCGCACAACATCTCGGGTGTCGACGAGCGCTTCCTGCAGGTCATCCGCGATGCCGAGGCCCGCGGCGCCTGGGTGCTCAGTGTCTGCAGCGGCGCTTTCGTGCTCGCGCAGGCCGGCATTCTCGAGGGGCGCAGGGCCGCCACCCACTGGATGCACGCCGACCGGCTTGCCGCCGAGTACCCCGGCACCACTGTCGATCCCGATGTGCTGTTCGTGGAGGACCGCCGTGTCATCACCAGCGCCGGCACCGCCTCCGGCATCGACGCGGCCCTCCACCTCGTGCGCAAGGAACTCGGTGCGTCCGTCGCCAACGTCATCGCCCGCCGCATGGTCGTGCCACCCCAGCGGGACGGCGGCCAGTCGCAGTACATCGACACCCCCATCCCCGCCTACAAGAGCGACTCCTTCGCGTCGGTGACACAGTGGATGCTCGACAACCTGAGCCAGGACCTCACCGTCGACCAGCTCGCGCGCAAGGCACTCATGTCATCCCGCACGTTCGCCCGCCGTTTCCGCGCGGACACCGGTACCACCCCCGCGGCGTGGCTCAACCGGCAGCGGATCATCCGTGCGCAGCAGATCCTCGAAAAGACGGACCGCGACCTGGAGGCCGTCGCCCAGGAAACAGGATTCGGCACGGCCGCGGTGATGCGTCACCACTTCGTGAAGGTGCTGCAGACAACTCCAACCGCCTACCGCCGCGCCTTCGGCTCGCTCTTGGCAGGTTAGATATCTGCGCTGACCCGCGCGCGTCTGAGCGTCCCGCCTCCGGCGACCCAGGGCCATACCGGCAGTAAGCAGGGCCACTATAAAGACCCCGCCACCGAACAATCTCCATGACAACGCCTCCGCCGGGAGGGAGTAATCAAGAGTCAGGTTCCATTGTCCGGCCGGCACCATCAGGGTGATCTGCCCGGAAGTTCCTCGAGCTGTGGGCACTGCAGAACAATCGGACCCGGCGGTTGAGCACAGAGTCGCGTTCCACCCTTCGTAGTCGGCCTCGTTGAGGGCGACTGGTACGTCAGTTGCGGCATCGAGTTTGTATACGAAGTGACCTTCGGTGTCATACGACACCGGGGAAACGTTAAGGGACTCCCCACACTCCCCCTGCGTCGCACACACGGCAGTAGCGGCCGCCGACGGGATCGCGTCGGGCAGCGTCTGGATCACCACTCCTGGAGCCGTCCAGAAGGCCCGCGTGTCTACACCGACAGCCTCTGGCGCGAACAGCTGTTGCTTGACAAGTTCGTACGTCTCAGTTCCGCGAAGGTTCACGTAACCGAACACACTGGGATCCCCCGTGTAGAAGGCGTCACCATATTTGCTGGCTATCGCGTCCACACCGGTGATATTTGCCGGCGCCGGATCACGGGCGGGTCGTTGCTTCTCGACACTGGGGTTGTCCGCCCGCTCCTCGATGAGCGAATCAACGCTCTGTCCCAGATAAGACGTCTCAACGGCTTGACGATCGGCTCTCCAGTCCGCCGGAACCGAGAACGCAGACAAGGTCCCTGACACGACGATGATTGCGACCAGCCCCGCAACAACTACTTGCTGGCGCACAGCTGTTCCCCGCAGCACGAGGAACAGCAGCGCGGCTGCGGCGGCCAGCAACACCCACTGCGGAATAGTTGAGCGGGGGTCGAAGGCGTAACGCGAGCCGATCAGGGCGAAGCCCACCAACATCGAGGCGACGAGCAGGCCAATTGTCCACTCCCGCCGCTTAGACGCCCGACCCTCGTCTACGCCGTCCGCCTGCGTGAGCGAGGACGCGACGGACCGCTCCGAGTGGAGAGTCAGCAACGACTGCAGGGCAACAACGCCTGCGGCAACGAAGCCGAACAAGATAACAAATTTGAAGTCGGACATCCGGAATCGACTTGCGTCGAGCCCTGGGAGGTGGGCGCCAATGAATTCGTGCCATGGCCAGAATGGCAAGCCGATGAGCACGGCCACAAGTGACACCGCGATGAGTGACCTGACCAAGCGGTCCTTCCACGGGAGGAAGGCAAGCAGGGCGACGGACACGGCGGGTATGAAAAAAGACCGCATGGTCGAATATGACGGCAACACAGGATTGTCGTAGGGAAACAACAGTGTGCCAATGATGCCGATGGTGAATGCGGATGTGTCAGGAGCAACGGCCGGGTAATGGCCTCGCGCGAGCAACGCCGGCAGGAACCGCAGCAGACTCATCAAGATTGCCGCGACACCGACGATGGCCAAGGGCAATAGGTACCGCGTGATCCTCGGTCGGAACGCGATCTGATTTGCAATGACCCAGACGGGGAGCGTGTAGGCCAGCGCGACGAGCATGCCCGGATAGATCGCAAGAATCGCTTGCCATGCGATGAGGGCGCCGATGGCTGGCGCCCACAGACTGCGCCAGGGCCACTTCACGCTTGTTAGGAGCATCACCCAGGGAATCCACGCATACCCTCGCGTGATGTCAAGATACGTGGCATTCGAATAGAAGCCCGTGACGAAGAACCAGCCAGCAAGGCCCACGAGCGCCGGACCGATTCCCACATTCCATCGGCGGGCGAACACGTACACCCCTACCGCACCGAACCCCACATGAAGTGCAGACAAGATGGCCGATGCGTGGAGCGTGAAAGGTCCGAAGAGGGTCATGAGACCAACGGGAAGGTAGTACGAGCTGTTCTGGAGGTTGGACACGGCCGGGTAACCACCCCACATGTACGACATCCACTGCGGTGGGTTAAAGAACCCACCATCCCGCCACCAGGCAAATGCTTCTTCGTTGTACCCGCCGATGAAGTCGAATTGGGGAATCACTGCCCCGGTGAAGTACGAGCCGAACACCAGAGACTCCAGCAGCACGAGCAGGCCCGCAACGATCGCAATCTCACGCATGCGACTGCGCGCGCCATCGGAGGACAGGAGCGTTGCCGTGCGGGTCCTGAGTGATTGCTCGCGGATCTTCACGACCGCCTTCCGTCTAGGTACGTCTCAATGAACCCTGGCTCGGGCTGGACCAGACTACTGGCTCCACGGGCGACCTCAGTTGCGGTTACCGGCGGTAGCCATGAAGACAGTTCCGGACCCCGAGAACGTCAGTCGGGATTCGTCCCTGACATACATGCTCGTTCCCATTGCCATCGTCGCGGTGCTATCCGATCCGGCGACCGTGGCCCCAGACGAGAGGCTCAGCAAGATGCACTCCCCCGTAACGTCGATAACGATTTCCTCGTGCCCGATGTCGACGACCGTCAGAACGAAGTCCGGGACGTCCGGTCGGAAGATTTCAACACCCTGCGCGGGACGCTCGGGCACAAGGTACGGAACCGCTACCGGAGTGAAGTCGAGTACATGAAGCAACTCGGGAATGTCGATGTACTTGGGGGTGAGCCCACCTCGCAGCACGTTGTCTGATGCCGCCATTAACTCAATGCCGAGGCCCGCGAGATACGCGTGAATATTTCCGGCCGGCAGATACAGCACCTCCCCCGGCGCCAGCACCACGCGATTGAGAAGGAGGGAGATGACGATTCCGGGGTCGCCCGGGTACGCGGCGGAAAGGTCTGCAACCGTTTGGAATTCCAGCTCTAGCCGGCCCGCCGAGAGTTGGACGATACGCGCCACGAGCGCATCGACACCGGACCCCCGGGAAATAAGCCAGTCAAAGACGGCAGGCAGAGATGAGTTGTCCGCCAATCGCGACAGCAGGTCGCTCACAAGCGAATCGTCTCCCAGAGCCTCGAGTAGCTGGCGCGTCGCACTGACCTCTCGGAACCCGCACAGAGCGTGATATTCGTCGCTCAACGCATAAATCAGCTCTGGCTTGTGCAACGCGTCCTTGTAGTTCCGGAATGGAGCGTCTAGCGGGATGCCTTCCGCATTCTCGCGCGCAAAACCCTCAATTGCTTGGGCGAGAGTCGGGTGGGCCTGTAAGGACAACGGTGATGCGGCGGCAAGGATCTTCAGCAGGAACGGCAGAGTGGTGGCTTTATCGAGGGTCGTGGCACCGCCAAGCTTGTCGGGCTCCAGCACGACGCTGGGCGAACCGGGGTGCGTGCCCAACCAGAGTTCGGCTTCGGGATGCCCCGTGGGCGGGTAGCCCAGCAGCCCGGCAATCGCCGTGGTCGATCCCCACGCGTAGTCGCGGGGTGTGTTGGTGATGCCTACAAACATCGAGCCTGTCCTTCTGCGTCGGTTAGACCAAAGTACCAATCGCTTAGGACGCGCCCGACCGACTACATAGGCTGGCCATGCTTTTACGACAACTGCAATGGAGCGTTTATATGTCATTCGAGCCCCTCGCCGCCGACTTCTACGGTTTCGAAAATTCCCTGTCCGACCGCGAGAAGGACGTCATCGTCCGACTGCGCGAGTACCTCGAAGCCGAAGTCCGTCCCATCGTGAACGATCATTGGGCGCGCGCGGAATTCCCTCGTCAGATCGTCAAGGGACTCGCCGACCTCGGCCTGTATGGCATGCCGTGGGAGGAGACCCGCGCGTTCGAGAACTCCGCCGTTTTCCGCGGGTGGGTCGCCCTTGAACTGGCTCGCGTCGACGCCAGTGTCGCCACCCTCGTGGGTATGCAGAACGGCCTCGTGATGGGGTCGATTGGTGTCGGAGGTTCCAAGCAGCAGCGCGAGGAGTGGCTGCCGAAGCTGGCGTCCGGCGAGCTGCTTGGCTGCTTTGGACTCACCGAGCCGCTGTCGGGCTCCGACTCGGCGCAGGGTTTGCGCACTGTCGCAACGCGCGACGGCGACAACTGGGTGCTCAACGGCGCCAAGCGGTGGATTGGCAACGGAACGATCGCCGACATCGCCATCATCTGGGCGAAGAGCGCCGAAGACGGCCAGGTCAAGGGGTTCATCGTCCCGACGACCACGCCCGGGTTCACCGCGACCAAGATCGAGAACAAGCAGGCACTGCGCATCGTGCAGAACGCCGACATCGTGTTGGAGAACGTCGTGGTGCCCGAGGCCAACCGGCTGCAGAACGTGAACTCGTTCCGCGAGACCGCTGCTGTGCTCCGGCTGACACGGGCCGAAGTCGCGTGGGCAGCTGTCGGAAACTCCATCGGTGCTTATGACGCCGCGGTCACCTACGCCGGTGAGCGCATTCAGTTTGGCAAGTCGATCGGCAGCCACCAGCTTGTGCAGGACCTCCTCGTCAAGAGCCTCGGCAACATCACCTCGTCGATCGGGGTAGTGACGCGCGTGTCACAGATGCTCGACGAGGGCACCCAGCGCGACGAGCACGCGTCCCTGGCGAAGGCATTCACCACCAGCCGGATGCGCGAGACCGTCGCGTGGTGCCGGGAGTTGTTTGGAGGCAACGGCATCGTGCTCGACAACGACGTCATCCGTCACTTTGCCGACGCCGAGGCCATCTACAGCTACGAGGGAACCCGCGAGATGAACACCCTCATCGTCGGGCGTGCCATCACCGGCAAGGCTGCCTTCGTCTAAGCGGCGCGGCGACCAATGCCACGTTCGGCCGGAAAAAACGTTTGCCCTGTCGCTCGCGGCCCGGTGAGCGCCAGCCAGACGATCCAGCCGACAGCACCCAACTGGAGAATGGCGGCAATCGGCAGAGCCAAGGCAGGTTGCGTTTGGAACAGCACCCAGGTGTATGCCATCACCGCGGTGAATTGAAGAATCACAGCGGGCACGATATATCTGCGATCAAGGAATGCACACACGACCGCCAGGACGCCTGCGGTGTAGAAGTAGCGATCGTGCATTTGAGGAAGCACGAACGGCACCACGGCGGCGTACGCTGCCCCCACCTGAAGCAGCCACAGTGTCGATCGAGCCACGATTGCTGAACGGCGCAGGAACAACAGGGAGAGCAGCGCTACGGTTCCGAGGGCGAGGCAGATTCCAGCGGGCTGGACGGTGTCAAAGAACTGATTGGGAACCCATTGGTACAGGTTCGGCGAAAACATTGTCAGCTCGTGGTTCGACTCCACTTGCTTGAAATATACGCTGGCCAGCGATTGGATCGACCGTCCCGCGATTAGCGATGGGACATAGGCGAGGAGGAATGCGGCCACACCGAGGACGACTGCCATCCAGCGCTGTCGATACACGATGAAGGCGACAAGCAGCCACGGTAAAAAGAACAAAGCCTGCAGTTTGAAGGCGAAAGCCAGGGCAAAGAATATCCAAGCCAGACCTTCTCGGCGGGTGACGAGGAAGTATGCGGTCCACACAAGGAACGACGTATAGATGGAGTCCACCTGGCCCCACATGCCCGAGTTAAGGAACACCTCTGGGACAAACAGGACCAGCACGCCAATGAGACCGGCAACGATCCAGCTGCGGCGAAAGTGATGAATGATTGCTGCCACGCCGACGGCGAGAACGACATCGAAGAATCCAGAAATGATTTTCACCGTGTGCAAGGCATCGAACCCGGTAAGCGTGCCGATGTACAACAGGTAGAGGTACGGCGGGTTGTAGTTGGCAAATTCCTGGCCCAGGCCTGCGAAACCGTGCGACTTCAGAAATTCAAACCACGGAAGCATGTAGTACGTGAAGTCGCCAGTGAAGTCAGGGATGAGGACTTTTCTCATCACGAGGGCTGTCGCGAAACCAACCGCGAGGAGCAGCCATTGCTGCCAGGCATGATCGACGCGTAAACGCGAGAGTCTCCCAGCGTCAGTGGCAACCACGTCATCCGCCGCACGCGCGTGGAACAGTGAGGCGAAACGGTTCATACGAGATTCCTTCATCCGTGATGCTGTCGGTGGCAACTGGCCAGTCACGCGCTAGTTAACCGTCTCTGGGGTGGGGGACGGTTCGAGTCGACGACGAGGACTCCGCTGTAGGCGTTTTCCGACGAAATTCGCCAGCCGGTGGCTGGGCTTCTCCACAAACCGATAGAAAAGCTCCGCCGCGATGCCACTCGTAGGTATGGCGATAGCGGCGACCTGCAGGGGGTTGGTCAAATGGGTGCCGTTGACGATCGACAGGATGATTGGCTCATGCACCAGGTACAGGCTGAAGGACCGTGTGCCTAGCCAATGAAATATCGGCGATGACCCGACCGCCACCACCGGTCGGAAGTAGAGGCAGGCAAAGATCAAGATGATGCAGCCCAGCAACTCGATGATTGGTGCGTAGATAAACCCCGGCATGTACCAGGAAGCCGGGAAGATAGCGATCCCGATGAGCACCAAGATCGACCACAGCACCGTCGGTATTTTCGTGGCAAGCGCCTTCAGCGTGTCTTTGCCCGCCGCCAGACACACGCCAATGCCGAACATCGGAAGGTACTGCATGAACAGGTCGCCGGTCTGGAGGCCCATGCGAATGATTAGGAGCGATCCGACGACCCCGAAGATCCAGTAGCGCTTGAATTCTGCCGCAAGCAGGACATACGCAGGCAAGAGGAGCGAGAACATCACTTCCCAGCGGAGCGACCACAGTGGCGAGTTCAGCCATTTGGCGCCATCCAGAAGGTACGCGTCCTGCCATAGAGTCTGAGGCGCTGCATGGTCGTTCACCCAAAAGGTAAAGCCGGCGACACTCTCGCGCGGCCACAGGCCGGCAAGAAGCAGGGCGAGAGCGAGAGACGCCCACACGGGGAGATACAAGCGGATTAGACGCTTCGGATAATACGACAGCCACCGCGGACGATTAGGACGGAGGAATGGCAGTGCCAGCACGAACCCCGAGAGGACGAAGAACAGAAACACCGCTTCGGTCCCAGCCCAAAAGAAGTGGAGAGGGGTGAAAGTCATCAGCCACGTAAATCCACGGGCGGGAGAGTCGAAGCCTGCGATGTACACGCCTTCGAACTTTGGCGACGTCAAAGCTATGTGATGTGCGACCACCATGACCGCCGCTACCCCTCGCAGCCCGTCTAATGCCCGGAATCGTTCACTTTGCGGCGCGACGGCGGCGTCCTGTTTCCCCATTGCCGAATTCTGACATATAACACCGCTTCAGAATCGCGTTTCACCGCCATAGCCCCCGGGACAAACGCAAAGCGCGCGCGGATAGGCTGACTGCATGATTGACAGCCGCGCCTTCCGCACGGCGTTCCCCGTTCTGGCGCTCTTCACGGTGCTGGCTGGCGACGCCTGGCGATACTCCATTACCTGGTGGGGGTTCAGCGCAATCGTCGTCGCCGTCAGTACCGTCTCCGTCATCTTGCTCGTCAGGAACCGTGACTATTGGAGCATCGGACGCCTGCCGTACCCGCTTCTCGCCTTCCTTGTGCTGTGCACGGTGTCCCTGATCTGGTCGTACTACCCCTCCGGAACCGCGCTCGGACTGGCGGCAACCCTTCTCACGGTGTTGTCGGGAGTCGCGATAGCCGTGTGCTTCACGCGCGAAGAACTGCTGCGTGCACTCGGGACCGCGCTCCGGATCATCCTGGGCCTGTCGATCGTCTTCGAACTCTGCGTGTCCCTTTTCGTGCGCGCGCCACTGATGCCGTTCTGGACGGCCGCACCCGCGGGCAAGGTTCCGCAGCTGCTGTACTGGTCGCGGGATCTGCTGCTCGAGGGCGGCAAGATCCAGGGCATCGTGGGTAACTCGAGTCTTCTCGCCATGGTCGCACTGCTCGGACTCGTTGTCTTCGGTGTGCAGCTGGGCGCGGGCAGCGTGCGGCGCGGCTGGGGCATCTTCTGGTTCCTCGTCGCGGTGGCCACTGTCTTCATGACCCGCTCAGCAACGATCACTCTCGCGATCGCGGCACTGATCCTCGTTCTGGCCGCCGTGCTGCTGGTGCGGCGTGCGCCCACCGCGCGCGCCCGCACCGGGGTGTACTGGGGACTGGTCGCCGTCGCCCTCGTGGCGATTGCCGCCGGCATCACGTTCCGCGATCACCTGCTGTCGTTGATGGGCAAGAGCGATGACCTCACGGGGCGCCTCGACATCTGGCAGAAGGTGATCCACCTCGCGCAGGAACGTCCCATCTTCGGATGGGGATGGATCAGCTACTGGGTTCCGTGGCTCGCGCCGTTCGACAACCTGGTCGTGAAGGGCGGAGTCCGCCAGCTTCACGCCCACAACGCGTGGATCGACGTGTGGTTCCAGCTGGGCATCATTGGGCTGATCGTATTCGGGCTTCTCGTTCTCACGACGCTCGTGCGCAGCTGGTCGCTCGCGGTCGACCGCCCCCAGTTCGCCGTAAATCAGCCGGGACGCTACACGGCGATCTCGTTGCTGCCTCTGCTGCTCATGGTCGCCCTGATCATGCAGAGCCTTGCAGAGAGCAGGCTGCTCGTCGAGTACGGGTTGCTGCTGCTCACGGTCTGTGCCGTCTCGACAAAGCTGCCGACGCGAACCGCCGTTGCGACGGACGCACCAGCGACGGCATTGCCCCGCCGCTAACCCCGGGGTACTCTCCCGGCGCGCGCTACTTGCCGACGAGCGCGGCCTCGATGTACGGCGCGAGAGTGCGTGACCACGTGTTGGTGATGTGGCCCGTGTCGGCGTAGACGATGACGCCTCCGATACGCACGTGGCACGTGGCATCCCGGCAGTATTTGTCGGTCATGTCGAGCAGCGTCACGGACTTTCCGTTGTAGGTGGCTGCCGCCTTGGCCATGATGTCCGGGGTCAGAGCCTGCGCCGTGGGGATATCGCAGGCGGTCGGGTCGGCCGCGTTGGCGACGAGGCAATCGGGGACGCTGTCGCCGTGGGTGCGGGGAACGTCGGCGATCACGAGCACCCGCTTTCCCCCGGCGATGAGCTTGTTCCACACCGCCTGGTACCGGGCCTCCGTGATGCGTCTGGCGCCATTGTCCTGACTGTACCGGTTGGCATAGTTGGAGAAAATGACCGTGTCGATGGCGGGATTGGCAATAATTTCGTTGACGACGGCCGTGCCCCAGGCAGCGCACTCGTTCTGGTCGCGGGCGAGCTCGAGGAGAAGAACATCCGGCGCTCCCGTCGCACCGCACGCGCTCTTCACGTAGGTCACCACGTTCCAGTTCTGGTGCGACGTGATCGCGCGCATGGCTTCCATGTAGTGCATGACATGGGAATCTCCGAGCATCGCGATGGTGCGGGAGGGGTGCGCGGACGTTCCGATGTCGCAGCTGCGAATCTCCGTGGACCCGGGGATGGCCTCGCAGGTGGTTCCGCCGCGGGGATCCGGGATTTCGTTCAGGTCCGTCTTAGCGAAGGTCGGCGTCATGTCGCCCGTCGTGGCGAACGGATCGGCACAGTGATTCGCGGGCTCCATCGCCGCGGCGCCGAAACACGACCCACTGTCGGCGGCCAGGATCTGCTTGGCCTCGGCGGCATTACGACCGTCGAGCACGGTGATCGTCGTGCCGCACAGGGCGACGAGCACGAGCATCGCCGCTGCCGCGGATACGAACGCCCGGCGACTGCGTCGAACAACCGGAGTTGGGCGGGTGCGGAAGCGATCCTCTACGAACTTCTTGGTGAGGAAAGCGATCACCAGCGACGCGACAATGATGCAGACCTTGCCCGCGGCTGTCAGAGGGCTCCCGAGCACGAACGGAACGATCACGATGAAGGGCCAGTGCCAGAGGTAGAGCGAGTAGGAAATGTCCCCCACAAATTGCACGGGTCGCAGCCCGCCAAGTCGTGTCGGGCTCCATACCGTGCTGGGATTGCCGGCAGCGATCACGGCCACCGTTCCGAGGACGGGAAGAAGGGCGAGCGACCCGGGGAAGGGTGTAGCGCCGCTGAGGGTGATCGCCGACAGCGCGATGGTGACCAACCCGGCCCAGGACAGTGCAGTGCGCAGCTGCGCACCGCGAGCGATCACCGGCGCGAAGGCAAGAAGGGCTCCCGCCCCGAATTCCCACATACGCGTGGGGGTGACGAAGTACGCGCTTGCGGCGACGTCCCTCGTCCAGATGACCGAGACGGCGAACGACGCGATGGTCACAACCGCGACAATGCCCAGCAGGACTCGCGTGTGAATGCGGGCGGCGCGCGCGCGGGTCGCAAATAGGCCGATGACGAGCAGCACAGGCCACACCACGTAGAACTGCTCCTCGAGGGACAGCGACCAGAAGTGCTGCACCGGGGAGGCAGAGTTATTCTGCGCCAGATAGCTCACCGAGTCACTCGCGAGCTGCCAGTTCTGCAGATAGACGCTCGAGGCACCGATCTCTGTCATGTACTGACGCCAGTAGACGTCCGGTACCAGCAGGATTGTCGCCACGGCCACGACGAGGAGAACGAGCATCGCCGCCGGAAGCAGGCGACGAACGCGACGGGCCCAGAAGGCGGCGAGGGAGATGCGGCCAGTGCGGGCAACCTCCCGCAGGAGGTGGGAGGTGATCAGAAACCCGGAAATGACGAAGAACACATCGACACCGATGTAGCCGCCGGTGAGTCGCTTGGGCCACAGGTGGTACAGGATCACGAGGATGACTGCGAGAGCGCGGAGCGCCTGAATCTCGATGCGCACTCCGGCACGTTCGTTACCGGGCCGGTGCGCAGTCAATCAATCCCCCAACTCAGTTCACGCGGGATTGTGACCCGCCCGCCGACGCTAGCAGACACAGTGGCGCGTCACGGCGGCCCGCCCGGTGGCGACGAGACAGCTACGGGCTGACGAGCGCGGCCTCGATGTACGGCGCGAGGGTGCGCGCCCACGTGTTGGTGATGTGGCTGAGGTCCGCGTACACGATCACGCCTCCGATGCGCACGTGGCACGTGGCATCCACACAATATTTGTCCGTCATGTCCAGCAGGGTTAGGGACGTGCCGCTCGTGTATGTCGCTGCGGCCTGTGCCATGACGTCCGGGGTCAGGGCTACGTCTGACGTGGTGTCACACAGCGTTGGGTCCGCCGAGTTTTCGACGAGGCAATCGGGGATGTTGACGCCCTGGGTACGCGGGACATCGGCGATGACGAGCACCTTCTTGCCCGCGGCGATCAGCTTGTTCCACACGGCCTGGTAGCGGGCGACGGTGATGGGGTTCGCGCCGTCGTCCTGGCTGTACCGATTTGCCGAGTTGGAGAACATCACCGTGTCGATGGCGGGATTGGCGATGATCTCGTCCACGACGGCGGTGCCCCACTCGGCGCACGCGCTCTGGTCGGCGGCGAGGTCGTTGAGCACAACGTCGGACGCACCGGTGGCTCCACACGAGCTCTTGACGAAGGTGAGAACCTTCCAGTCCTGGTGCTCGGTGATTGCGCGCATTGCCTCCATGTAGTGCATGACATGGGAGTCGCCGAGCATGGCGATGGTCCGCGTGGGCTGGGTCGAGCTCCCGATTTCGCAGGTGCGGATGTCGGTCGATTCGGCAATCGCCTCGCAGGTCGTTCCCCCGCGCGAATCCGGTATTTCGTTGAGATCCGTCTTCGCGAAGGTGGGCGTCATGACGCCGGTCGTGGCGAACGGGTCGGCACACTTGTTGGCGGGTTCCATGGCGGCCGCGCCAAAGCACTTGCTCGAGTCAACGACCTCGAGTCGCTGAGCCTCGGCCGCGTCCCGACCGTCCAGGACACCCAGGGTCACACCGCAGGTCGCGACGAGCACGAGCATCGCCGTCGCCGCCGAGAGGAAGGCCGAGCGATTGCGACGGATGACCCGGGTCGGTGCCGTGCGGAATCGGTCCTCAACGAATTTCTTGGTGAGGTAGGCGATCAGCACCGAGCCGGCGATGACGCCAATCTTGCCGACCGCCGTGAGTGGCCCGCCCACGATGAACGGGATGATCACGATGAACGGCCAGTGCCAGAGGTACAGGGAGTAGGAGATGTCGCCGACGAACTGCACGGGACGCAGCCCGCCGATGCGCAGCGGACTCCATGCCGTGCCGGGGTTGCCGGCCAGGATTACGGCCACCGCTCCCAGGACCGGGACCACGGCGATGTATCCCGGGAACGCGGTGGCGCCGTTCAGCACGATGGCACTCACGACCATGGCCGCGAGACCCAACCACGAGAGGGCGGACCGCACGCGGGCTCCCCCAGCGAGCGCGGGAAGGAACGCGAGAAGCCCGCCCGCCCCGAACTCCCACATGCGTGTGGGCGTGACGAAGTAGGCGCTGGCGGCGGTCTGCTGGGTCCAGACGATGGACACAACAAACGAGACGATGGTGAGACCGATGACGATCCCCAGCAGCACGCGGTGCCGCGCCTGAGCGGAGCGGGAGCGGGTCGCCAGCAGTCCGATGAGAAGCAGCACGGGCCACACCAGATAGAACTGCTCCTCGAGAGACAGCGACCAGAAGTGCTGCACCGGCGAGCCGGAGTTGTTCTGCGCCAGGTAGCTGACCGAGTCACCCGCGAGCTGCCAGTTCTGCAGATAGATGCTGGACGCGCCGATTTCTGTCATGTACTGCCGCCAGTTGACGTCCGGCACAAGGAGGATGGTGGCGATCGCGACGACGACAAGCACGAGCATCGCCGCCGGCAGCAGACGGCGCACCCGGCGCGCCCAGAAGGCGGCCAGGGTGATGGTGCCAGTGCGCACCACCTCACGCAGCAGGTGCGAGGTAATGAGGAATCCGGAGATAACGAAGAACACGTCGACACCGATATACCCACCCGTGAGGCGCTTGGGCCAGAGGTGGTACAGCACGACCAGAATGACCGCGAGAGCTCTCAGCGCCTGAATTTCGGGTCGCACTACGGAGCGTTCGTTACCGTGGTGCCGCGCAGTCATGAAAATCCTCAGCTTGTGTCGCGCAGGATTCTAATCGAACAAACCTGCCCGGCGACGCTAGCAGAGACCTCCCGCAAGCAACCTCCACGGCGGGTTACTGTGAACGAGGCAATTTCGCCCGATAAAGCTGAGAGTATTTCGATATGACCTCCCCTGTGCTGAGATCCGCTCTGCGCTTCTACCGTTCCGACTTCCTGATGTATGCGGCGGTAGCAGTGGTGACGGCGGTCTCGTCGTGGGTCGCGCTCGAGGCGTGGAAAGCCAACTGGAAGGTGCCCTTCGCCTACATCGGCGGCGACGGCGGCCTGATCGCCGCGCACTTCAAGACTGTCCTGGAGACGGGCTGGTACGAGGTGCAGCCCCTGCTCGGCGCACCCAGCAGCCAGATTTACTACGACTGGAAAGTCGCCGACAACCTGCACTTCATGTGGGCCTGGCTGCTCGGACACCTGCTGGGAAACCCCTTCCTCGCCGAGAACGTCTACTACTTCATCGGCTACATCTTCGCGGGCCTGACAGCGGCGTGGTTTATGAGGACGGTCGGGATGTCCCGGCTGATGACAATCGTGATGGCCACTCTCTACGCCATCGCCCCATTCCACTTCATCCGCAACGAGAACCACATGTGGTTCGCTTCCTACTACTCAGTGCCGCTGGCCCTGGTGGTCGTGTACTGGATCATCTCGGGCCAGCCCCTGTGGTCCCGGCGACCCAACGTCAACGTGGTCTGGGGAGTGCTCACGGGCCGCGGCGTCGCCACCCTGCTGTGCCTGGCCATCTCCGGCACTGCGAGCACCTATTACTCGTTCTACACGCTGATGTTCTTCGCCGCCGCGGGACTTATTGCCCTCGTCCGTTACCGCCGCTGGACACGGTTCATCGGCGCGGCTCTGGCCGGTCTGTTCCTGCTCGCGGTGATGGTGCTCAACATGCTGCCGGACATCCTCTACGCGCACGAGAACGGCGCGAACACCCAGGCCGTCGCCCGAACTCCCGGCAGCTCCTATGTGTTCTCGCTGCGCCTGTCGGACCTGCTGCTTCCGGTGCCGTTCCACCGCATCCCCGAGCTCGCTGAACTCCGTGCCGCGTACGAGACCGTATTCGGTCCCTCCGAACGGCCCGTCCTCGGCGTCGTCGCCGGGCTGGGACTGCTGCTGGCGATCGGCTTCGCGATCTACCGGATCTCGGCGGTCGCCCGGCCCCGTGGCATCCGCCCCGCCCTTGGTCCGACGCAGCAGGCCGTCGGACACCTGACGGCGCTGACGCTGCTGGGCTTGCTGATCTCCACCGCGGGTGGCTTCTCGGTGCTGATCGCGCTGTTCACGAGCGATGTGCGCGGATGGAACCGGATGAGCATCCTGCTCGCGCTGTTCTGCATCTCGATCGTTGGTCTGCTCGTCGACGCGACGCTGCGGCGATTCGCCGTGGCCGGCATCCGTCGCAAGCTGGCGCCGGTGCTCGCCTTCGTGGTGGCGGTCGTGATCTTCTCGATCGGATACTACGACCAGACTCCCCCGGGCATCGCGGTGCAGGATTACGCCGGCACTGCCGCCTCATTCAAGGAAGACGCGGCGTTTATCGCGAAGATCGACAAGACCATCCCCACCGGGGCATCCGTGCTGCAGTTGCCGTACCGGCGCTTCCCGGAGACCACCCGAGTCAATGACGTCAGCGACTCCGACCAGCTGATGCCGTACCTCCACTCGGCGACCACCCACTGGTCCGGCGGCGGCATCAAGGGTCGCCCGCTCGTCGAGTGGCAGGGCACCCTCGGAACGCTGCCGACGACCCGCCTCGTGGCGGCCACCGCCGCCTCGGGCTTCTCGGGCATCCTCGTCGACCGCAAGCCGTACGCCGACGACGGTGACCTCATCGTCGCGCAGCTGACCCGTTCGCTCGGCAAGCCCCTCGTCGTGAGCGATGACGGTCGCCGTGTCTTCTTCAGCACCGAGCGAGCAACCACCGGCATCGCCAAGCTGTACTCGGCCGCCGAGCAGACCGAGATAAAGAACCGCACGACCCAGGCCGTCTACGCCTACTCGGAGCCCAACTTCGACCGCGACGGGTACAACTTCCTGTCGACGATCAACGCGGGGTACAAGGTCGGCATCGAGCTGGACAACCCGACCGACAAGTCCGTCACGCTCGACCTGACGTTCAGGATCGCCGACGGTGAGGGTCCGACGAACTTCACACTCAATTTCCCCGACGGGTCGGCCCTCGCCGGAACGGCGGTGGCCCACGGCACGACGATGACGACCCCGGTCACGGTGGGTCCCGGCAAGACGTACCTGCCGATCACCCTCGCGTCGGGCAAGCCCATCGAGCGCATCGACGGGATCCGCGGAACGCTGAAGGTGACCTCGGTCACGGCCCTGGACACCCGCCTGAGCGAGCTTCTCGCCCGGGTGACGGTGCCGGTGGCCGAGCAGACCACCACCAAGTAACACCGGTGGCCTGCGGGCCGCCCTCGGGTGCTACTTCTGCAGCATCCGCAGGACGTCCTGCATGACGGCACTGAACCCGGCGGCAACGGGCATCTGGTCCCGGGCGTCGAGCTCGGGCCAGACGACCGACTTCATGCGCAGGTCGATGGCCTGGTGTTTCGTCGAGGGCGAGGTTCCGTGCACCACGCGCGGGCCGGCCTTCGTGATTCCCCGGTAGTAGCCGAGCAACGTGCTGATGCTCACGCCCTGCCCCGACCCGAGGATCTTGGTGATGGCCGGCGCGGCGTCCGCCGGCAGGGCCTCGGTGCTCAGTCGGTCGAGCCCGTCGAGGATCAGCATGGCGCAATCGTCCACGTAGATGTAGTCCCGCACGGTCTCCAGCGGAACGAAGATGAACGCCGGCTTCGTGCCGTACCGGGCGAGGGCGAGATGGGTGATGAGACCCTGCATCTTGTCGAGACGCTGGCCGGGGCCATACAGGTTGGTGATGCGACCGATAAGGACGCGGATGCCGGAGGACGCGGCAAAGCTCGTGACCGCCTCTTCCATCCGCACCTTGAAGTGGCCATACGGCGCCAACGGGGCAGGCGGGGTGAGCTCGGTAAACGGCGGGTTGGAGGCACCGGCGTAGATGCCGCCGCCCGACGAGGCGAGGAAGAAGGTTCCCGGCTGGGCCGCTCCGGCGGCTTCCTCCGCGAGGATCCCGAGGAAGAGCGTGAACTGCTCGAGCTCGGCGTCCAGCGCCTCCTGGGTGCTGGAGGTGAACGCGGCTCCGGCCGCCCAGACAACGCTCCAGGGTTCACCGGACTCCGAGGCATCCCGAATCAATGTCCGCGCGTTGTCGCGCACCGCCGTAGCGAAACCGTCGGCGTCGGTCCAGGGAAGCGACTCCCCCGGCCACAGACGCCAATCGGAGCGCCGGGTGACGGAGCGCACGACCGCGGCGCCCAGAAGCCCGCGTGAGCCGACCACCCAGGCGAGACGGGTCATCGTCGCGGCGTTTTCCGGTATCCGAGCGGGCCGTCTTCCGGATCGCTCGTGATCACGTACGCGGGCTTGCCCATCGCCATGTTGACGTTGACGCCGACATACTCAGCGACGACGCCGAGCGAGAAGAGGATCGAGCCGGAGCTGATGAGCAGGATGATGACCGTCGAGGCCCAGCCTTCGGCATCAATGCCGGTGGTGAGCTTCACGATGAGGATCCAGATCGCCAGCAGCACACCGATGAGGCCGAAGATTCCGCCGAGCACGCTCACGACGCGCAGGCCACGCGTTCCGCTGGAGATCACCAGGCGCCAGAAGTGGCTGAGGAGGCGGCGCAGCGAGTAACCGGAGTCACGCGACTCCGAGCGCAGCGTCACGGGAGCCGTCGTGTACTTGCCCGCGACCCAGCCGAGTGCGACATCGAGGTACACACCGGATCCCGAGTAGGCAGCGACACCGCGTGCCACGGACCCGAGAATGAGCCGGTAGCTGTTGTAGTCACTCGCGTTGGAACCCACGAACAGTCGGTCGATGATCGACTTGGCGCCCTTGGATGCCGCGTTGCGCAGCGAACCGTGGGGCGGCGGGTTGGTCGGCTTGCCGTAGACGACCTGGGCGCGCGCGGCGATCGCAGCGTCGAGGAGGGCCGCCATTTCGAACGGGTTGTGCTGACCATCTTCGTCGAGGGTCACCACCCAGTCGCCGGAGGTCGAGGCGATGCCCGCGAGGGTCGCCGCGTGCTGGCCGAAGTTGCGGCTGAGCCACACGGCGCGCACGAAGTCGTACTGTTCTTCCAGCTCCCGGATCACGACGTCGGATGCGTCGCCGCCGTTGTCATAGACGAGAATGGCTTCGGTAACGCGGTAGGGCACGAGGCCGGGGGTCAGAGACTCCGTCGTGAACGCCGCGATTTCGGCCAAGATCGAGCCGAGTGTACGCTCGCCCTGATAGACCGGGATGACCACCGATAGCGAGTGGATGGCACTGTTTTGTTGGTCGCCCATGATCGTCAAACACTATCAGCGACCGCACATGCACACGGTCCAACCGGATGAAGGCTCATGATTCGCACCACGATCACCCGTTTGCTCGGTGACGAACGTGTCCGCTTCCTCATCGTCGGCGGGATCAACACCGTTCTCGGGTACGGACTCTTTGTGCTGTTCGAGCTCACGTTCGGCAAGAACATCGCCGACGCGTTTGGTGACACCGTCGGCTACCTCTGCAGCCTGTACCTCTCGTACGTGATCGCCATCGCCGTGGCGTTCATCCTGCACCGCCGCTTCACCTTCAAGGTGGCCGGCACCGGCAACGTCTTCCTTGACTTCGCGCGATTCGCGAGCGTGTACGTCGTGTCCCTCGTTATCAATTCGTTCGCGCTGCCGCTGCTGGTGGAGTTCGGTCACCTATCGCCTCTCGTTGGCCAGGCAATAGTCGTCGTCATCACGACCCTGATCAGCTACTTCGGCCACAAGTGGTTCTCGTTCCGACGCGCTCCCGAGCCCATGCCGTAGCTTGGGGCGCAGGATGAAGCCACAACTGCAGCGCGTACTCGGCGCAACCTTCGCGTTCGCCGGGCACGCCCGGTTCACGCGGGCGCTCACCCTCTGCATCATCGCCGTCGCGTTTCTCACCCACACGATCAACAGCCTGATCGGCTCGCCCGGCGTGGTGGCCATCCTTATCGGCCTCGCCATCCTCGGGGCACTCTCCCTGATCGGCCGCCGCGAGACGCTCGAGTGGCGAGGCGTCCTGCCCATCTCGCTTCTGACCTTTCTCGGATGGTCTGCACTCTCCGTTTTCTGGAGCAACTACCAGTGGGCCACCCTCGGCTCAGTCGCCTACCAGTACGCCTTCGCCGCCCTCGCGATCTACGTGGCCCTCGTGCGCGACACGATTCAGATCGTGCGCGCCTTCGGCGATGTGCTGCGGATGATCCTTGGCCTCTCCCTCGCGATCGAGGTGCTGTCCGGGCTCCTGATCGATGTGCCCATCCGATTCATCGGTGTCGCCGGCAATATCGCGTTTCTCGGTCCCATCCAGGGGCTGATGGGAACCCGCAACCAGCTGGGGCTCGTCGCGCTCCTCGCGCTCGTCACGTTCGGCACCGAACTGCTGACCCGGTCCGTGCGGCGGGGCGTGGGCATTGGTTCGGTCACAGCGGCGGTCTTCACGCTCATGCTCACCCAGTCCCCCGTGAGCTTCGGCGTCACCGTCGCGCTCGGGCTCGCCTCGGTGGCCCTCCTTGGCCTTCGCCGCCTCACCCCCGACAGCCGACGCATCTGGCAGACGGCGTTCGCGGTCGCCGGCGCCGTGGCAATCGGCTGCGCCTATGTCTTCCGCGGCGCCATCCTCACGCTGCTCGACGCCTCCAACGATTTCGCCGTGCGGGTGCGCCTGTGGCGCGCGGTCGGCGAGCTCGTGCGCCTGAACCCCCTCGAAGGCTGGGGCTGGATCGGTGAGTGGCGCACAGAGCTCACCCCGTTCTTCGCCATCGATGCCCGCGGCGGCAACGCCCATTCCTCCGCCCTCAACGCCTACATCGACGTGTGGTTCCAGCTGGGCGTCGTCGGGCTCCTCGCGTTCCTGGTGTTGGTGCTGCTCGCGCTCGGCCGCTCGTGGATCCTCGCCTCCCAGCAGCGAAGCCGAGTCTTCGTCTGGCCGGCACTCATGCTGGTGACCCTGCTCATCACAGGCCTTGCCGAAAGTTCGCTGCTCGTCGACTTCGGCTGGCTCACCCTGGTGATCTGCGCCGTGAAGGCGGCGGAGAATCTTAGCTGGCGGCGCTCGCTTCCCGACTAGAACGAGCGGTGGACTCAGTGATAACGCGGCAGCGATAGGGTTGAAGAGCCATAAACGCGTCCGCACCCACCGCGGAGCGGCGCTACACGTTCACACAAGGAAGCTGCAGCCCACGGATCATGATGGTTGTTCTGGATACAGCGACACGCCGACGGCTGGTCAAGACCGGTCGATGGGCCCACAACGGTAAGCGAAGCCTGTACCGCGCCAAGGGCATCGGCATCTCCCGCATTCGCATCATCGCCATGCTCAAGCAGGCGTACGCACGCCTACAGCGCACGCCCATCATCGGACGCATGATGACGAAGTCAGTCAGCCGTCTCCGCAACGCCCGCGCGGGAATCCGGTGAGCGCCGTGAGCCACTCCAGCGACGATTTCGCCAGCATCTACGACGCCGTGATCGCCGAGGTCATGTTCAACGTCGAACGCCAGGGCGCCCTCCCCGAGTCGGTCACGATCGAGCCGACCAACGTCGCCGCCCACTGCTTTATGGATGTCCCGTACGAAGAACTGCTCACGATCGAGGGCGACGAGAACTTCGTCATCGCCTGCGGCTCGAAGATTTGGGATCGCCTGATGGGCGAACCTCAGAAACTGGTGCTCTTGGAAGACCTGCAGTCCGGCGTCAGCCGCGAACAGCTGATGGCCCGCATGACCGAGAATGCGCTGCAGAGCGCCGTGGTGCTCGGCTCGCTATGACGACTCCCACCATCAACGTTGACGTTTCCGATCTCGTTCGCACCCGGGGAAAGACCGGCATCCAACGCGTCCTGCGCGAGGTAGCCTCCCGCTTGCTGACGGACACCCCGGCCGGATACACCGTGCGCATCGTGCGGTTCAACTACGCCTTCCACTACTTCGAAGAGATTGCGCGGGATGACGCGCTCCGCATCCTCTTCGACAGCGACTCTGTTCCCGCCTCCGCGGTCATCCGCATCGAGGACTTCGGGCCGCAGGACATCTTCTACGACATCGATGCCGTGTGGGGATCGCCGCTCAAGCGCGCATACCTCTATAAGCGCCTCAAGTCGCAGGGCGTCACGATCTTCGCGACGGTCTACGACTTCGTGCCGATCAAGTTCCCGGCCTTCGCCTTCCGCAACACCGTGCGTGTCTGGCCCGCCTACATCGCCGCCGTCTTCGCGTACGCCGACCTGGTGTTTGTCGACTCCCGCGCGACCGAGCGTGACTTCGCCGACTACCGCAGGCAGTTCGGCATCACGCGCGAGATCCCGACCGTTGTCACCAAGCTCGGCGGCGACTTCACGCCGGTGACCACGCGGTCCGCCGTGATCGACCGTGTCATCGTCGACAAGTTCATCAACGAGCCCTACCTCCTGTTCGTCGGCAGCATCGAGCCCCGCAAGATGCAGATGCTCGCCCTCGACGCCATGAAGCTGATCTCCAAGGTTCGACCCGACGTGCACCTCGTCATCGCGGGAAAGATGGGCTGGAACAGCGGCGCCGTCAACCACCGCATCGTCACCGACCCGCTGCACGGGCGCCGGATCCACTGGGTCAACACCCCCAGCGACGAGCTCCTCAAGGAGCTGTACGACCGGTGCACGATCGCCGTCTACCACTCCCACTACGAAGGCTTCGGGCTTCCCGTCGCGGAGTCGCTCTCCCACGGCAAGATCACCATCACGTCGCGCAACAGCTCGATCTACGAGGTCGGGCACGCCTACGCCGATTACGTGCACTTCAACTCCGCGACCGAGGTCGCCGAGACCGCGCTGGCCTACCTCAACTCCGAGACCGCGTTCACCGCGCGCACGAAGCAGATCCAGCGCGAATTCCACCCGTACTCGTGGGACCTCGTCTACACGACCATCCGCGCGATCTTCGATAACCTCGCCGGGGCCAAGGCCGTCACGAAGCGCGAGCGCAGCGAGTCCCTGCAGGTCGTCATCAACAGCGAGAACGCCGAGATGCTGCGGCAGACCATCGAGTCGCTCGACGCGCACATGCCGTTCGCGCGTGAGTACGTTGTGCTCGCCCCGAGCAGCGAGCTCGAAGCGATGGCCTCGATCGTGTCATCCCGTCCCCTCACCATCATCGACCGCGACGACGCGCTGCACGGCCTCGCGGATGTCGCGTCGACTCCCGGGCAGCACGTCGGCTGGGACATCTGGAAGGCCGTCTCCCGCCTCGACATCGTCGACGCCGAGTTCATCGCGATGAACGACCGGCACCGCCCGCTGGTGGACATCAACATCACGAAGTTCATTGGCCCGGACCACCGCTACAACGCGTACTTCTTCTACGAGCTCACCGAGTGGCCGCACCGCGTCGACGACTTCGACCGCCGCCAGCACCTCACGCGTGAGCTGCTCGACCGCTCCGGCCTCGAACTGCTCTCGTACGCGTCCCACCAGCCGCAGGTCGTCAACAAGGCTCTGCTGCAGGAGGCCGTCGAGTTCTTCGCCGGTCGTGCGGTTGCGTCCGACGTCGACGAGTGGGCCCTGTACTTCAACTACGTCGCCACCCGCTACCCGACGCTGTTCACCAAGCGTGCCTACGAGACGATGGGATGGCCCGCAACGGCCGCCTCCTGGGAGCTGCAGTATGCGCCGCCCGCGCACTCCTTCGAGTACTACCAGCCGGAGCTCTACGCGGATGGTGGCGAGTTCGCCGGGCTGCTGCCCGCGAACGGCCTGGACGAGAAGGCAGCACGCAAGGAACCCGCGGCGCTCCGCACGTCGGCCTCCGCGTCCCTCAACGCCGAGCTGCACGACGTAATCGGCGAGCTCGGGCTCGCGCACGGAACCCTGACGTTCAGCGCACCCGGCGTCGAGCTGCTCGTTGCCGGTGTTCCGCAGATCATCGCGACCCGCGCCGGCGCTCCCGCCCGGTTGCGCCCCACGTTCAACATCCTGGCGAAGACCACCGACGCGCAGGTCGGGTTCTGGTACCGCATCACGGGCAAGAACTTCGCCTCCGGCGTCAGCCTCGAGTTCCCCTACGAGGCGAGCGTGCGCGACAAGAGCGGTGTCTTCGAGATCCCGATCTACGACGGCGACCTGGGCGCCGGCACCTACGACATCGAGTTCTTCATGAAGCTCGGCGCGGATGAGGTGGTCCCCGCGAAGGCGAAGTACCTGGCCAAGCTGGTCGTGTGCGGTCCGGATGACTCGCTCGAGGAGCGTCTCGCCGAGCTCTAGAGCTCGGCCCGGGGCATCCGCTCCTCGGCCCTTCGCCTCGGGCATCCGCCCTGGGCCCTTCGCCCCGGGGCATCCGCCCCGCGCTCACGGTCTTCGCTCCCCCGCGCCTACCGCTGGTTCGGGCGGCGGGAGAACGCGCAGGGTTTGGACAGAGAAAAAAGCACGCGGCGGGAGTAACAACTCCCGCCGCGTGCTTTTTTCTCCCGCCGGCCCAAATGGGACCGGCGGAACGGGGTTCTAGAGGACTCCGACGCCCCACTCGTACTGGCGGCGCAGGCCCTCGGCCAGCGGCACGCCCGCGACCCAGCCGGTTGCGGCGTGGATGGCGGTGGTGTCGCCACCGGTGCGGAAGACGTCGCCGTTCACGCGCTCCTGGTAGTCGACGTTCAGCGGTGCCCCGTGGATCTCGGTGAGGAGAGCCAGCACATCGTTGACGGAGACGTTGCTGCCGCCCGCGACGTTAAAGACCGAGCCCGCGGGAACGTTCTCGCCGAATGCGACGGCCAGGTTGGCCCCGACGACGTCATCGATGAAGGTGAAGTCGCGGATCTGGGTTCCGTCGCCGAAGATGCCGATGGTCTCGCCGTGGATGGCGGCCTTGATGAAGCGGGTGAAGGCCATGTCGGTGCGCTGTCCCGGGCCGTAGACCGTGAAGTAGCGCAGGGCGACGGTCGGCAGTCCGAAGTTGCTCGCGTACAGGCCGACCAGGTGCTCGCCCGCCAGCTTGGTGACGCCGTATGGGCTCACCGGCTTCGGGAGGTCGCTCTCCATGGTGGGGTAGCGTTCGGCATTGCCGTAGATCGACGACGACGACGCGTACACGAAGCGCTGCAGCGTGTCGAGTACCGTGGCGGCCTCGAGCAGGCGCTGGGTCGCCTCGATGTTTTGACGCGTGTACTCGCTGAAGCTCTTGCCCCACGACTTGCGCACGCCGGGCTGGCCTGCCTCGTGGAAGATGATCTCGACGCCGGCGAGCAGCTCGGCGAGGTCGAGCTCATTGAGGTCACCCTCGACGAACTCGAAGTTCGGGGACTCGATCCCCGCGAGGTTGCGACGCTTGATCGCTACCTCGTAGTAGTCGGTCATCAGGTCGACACCGACAACGGTGTGACCCTCGGAGAGCAGGCGCTTGCTGAGGTTACTGCCGACAAATCCGGCAGCACCCGTGACGAGAATCCTCACAGGGCGTCCTTGCCCGACTCTTCGTTCCAGTCGATGCGACGGTTGGTGGCCATGAGGTCCTTCTTCACCGAAGCGACCTTGGAGTCAAGAGCTGCCTGCTGCTCGTCGAGCTGTGCCTGCTGGTCAGCGAAGAACGCGGTCAGGTACGGACGTACGAGCTTCCACACGATGCGACGCGGGATCGTGACGAGTTTTCCGAAGCGGCTACCGACCGGCGCGGGTTCGTGAAAGATTCTCTCGGCCATGGGTTCTATCTTCTTCCAAGTTCGTTGTAGAGCAGGCCGGTGGCCTGCTCGTCTTTGGCGACCAGGTCTCGGTCGAGCTGACGGTCTTCGATGTTGGTGTAGTCGGCAACGCCGCCGCGCTCGAGAACACCCTCGAGCCTGCGGATCGATACGGGGAACGACAGGTCCCCCGCCGCGAGGCGTCGCCCGGCACGGCCGATCGCTTCGAGATCGACCTCGCCACGGCCCACCGCCGACATGGCGGAGGCCAGCGACGAAACCGACCGCTCAATCTTAATGCAGTGCACACCGTCGACCATGCGCTCGGCCGGACCGCAGTCGCCGGTCATGATCGGCACGGCACCGGCAACGCCCGCTTCGACGGGAGCGGATGCCCCGGGCTCACGGTTCCACGTCGGGAACAGGAACGCGTCCGCCCCGGCGTTGGCCTCGATGACCTCGCGCTGGGTGACCGGGCCGTGGAACGTCACACGGTGCATGATGCCGAGCTGCTCGGCCACGGCCTCGTACTTCTCGCGCGGGCCACCGCCGTAGATGTCGACGAAGAAGTCGAATTCGTCACGGTCGTCGACGACCTTGACCGCCTCGAGGATGAGGTCGATGCCCTTGTGCGGGCGAAGGATGCCGGCGGAGACAAACCGGGTCACGCCGTTCTCCTGGTACGGGCGGGTGCGCGGCACGTCCGCGATGACCACTCCGCGCGGGATGATCGTCACGTCGTCGCCGATGGAGATTCCCTCGCGCTCGATCTCGTCGACGAGGGTCTGGCTGACGGCGGCGTAGCGGCCACGTCCGAACAGGTTGCCCGAGTCATCCGCCCCATAAATCGCGCGGATGGGGGCCGGCACGTCCTCGACCAGTGCGGTGGGAACGCGGTCGCCCAGGTTCATGGTCCACGGAATGCCGGTGGACTCGATGAGGTCGACGATTCCGAGCCCGCCGATACCGACGAGGTTGAACATGAGGATGTGGTCCGGGCGGAACGAGCGGATGCGCGACAGAACGATCTGCGAGTTCGACTGCTGCGAAACGAGGGCCTCGTGGCGGAAGAAGCGGCGGATCGTCGGGCTCTTGATCGGCACGGTCGGGAACCAGCTCATGGCGAGCGAGCGGTCGACGAACGGCTGGGGTTCAGGGAGTTCCTTTTCCGTCGGCGTCGTGAGGATCAGCACCTCGTGGCCGCGGGCGCGCAGGCCCTTGGAAATGTTGTAGCAGGCCAGCTCGAACCCACCCATCATGCGTGGGGGGAGGAAGTTGGAGATAACGAGAATGCGCACGGAAGCTCTAGGCCTTTGCTCGGAGGATTTCGCGCATACGGCGGGAGATGGTGGCCCAGTCGTACACGGTGTTCGCCTTCGTGATGTTGCGCTCGACGATGGCGGCGGTCAGCGGCGGGTTCTCCCGCAGCGCGATGATGCGGTCGGCGAACGCCTCGACGTCGAAGGGCTTCACCAGGAATCCGTTGTCACCGTCAGTGACAACCATGGGCACGCTGGAGGTGTTGGCGGCAACGATCGGCAGTCCGCTGGCCATCGCCTCAGCGAACATCACGCCGAAGGTCTCCGAGGTGGAGTGCGAGACGAACACGTCGGCGGAGGCGTAGTACGACGGAAGGTCAGCCTCTTCCACGTATCCGGCCATCGTGACGTTGGTGATGCCCTCGGACTCGATCCGCTCGAGCAGCAGGGGCTTCTGGTTGCCCTGGCCGACGACCACAAGCTGGAACTGGCCGGGCGCACGAGCTTCGAGCACCTTCGCGACATCCATCAGCACATCCACGCGCTTGACGGGGCTGAGCCTCGAAGCGGTGAGCAGCATGGTCTTGTCAGGGGCAATACCAAGCTCGACGCGGAGCGGCTCCGAGCGGTTGACCGGGTTGTAGTCGTTTCCGTCAACGCCGTAGGGCAGCGGCTTGGCGTTCTTTGCCAGCGGGCTCCCCGCAAGGCAGTACTCGGTGATCTCGGTGTAGTTCGTGGCGGCCTTGAGGGCGAGAGTGGCGTAGCGGCGCTCGTTGACGCCCATGTCGTTCCACACGTCGGTGCGGCCGATCATCGAGATCGTGACGGGCACGCGCAGGAAGATCTTGCTCCACAGCGCGACGAGGCCGAAGGGGTGCACGAAGTGAATGTTGATGGCGTCGAGACGCTTCTCGCGGTGAAGGCCGCGCAGGATCTTGAACTCCTGCCATCCCGACATGGCGATCAGGCGGTGCAGCGTGCGGTTCTTCGCCTTCGGCGCGTGGCGCTTGTAGCGCAGCACCGAGTACGGCAGTTCTTCCCACGACTTGCTGGAGAACGCGTCGTTGTAGGTCGCCGAGATCGGGGTAACGATGGTGACGTCGTCGCCGTCGAAGCGACGGTAGATCTCGTGGATGCCGATTTCGGCGCCTCCCACGATGGGAAAAAAGGTATGGCTCAATACGGCTACGCGCATGGGTGTGCCTCCGGTAGGTGGTCGGTTAGGAGGCGCTGCCGGCAGGTTCGGATTCCTGAAGAACAGGCTCCGATTCCTCCAGCGTTGCCTTGACCGA
Organism: Glaciihabitans sp. dw_435; assembly: GCF_018449675.1. GTDB lineage: Bacteria > Actinomycetota > Actinomycetes > Actinomycetales > Microbacteriaceae > Glaciihabitans. Next base: position 204,213 of record NZ_JAAVUZ010000002.1, read on the forward strand.
CAAGAGGCCGACATTGTTGGTGCCGTCCTCGACGTCGAATGCTGCGGCCTGCTCGATGCGCGTGAACGAGCCCATGGCCATGGTGCCAAGTGAAGCGTGAACGAAGTAGCGACCGGCGCCGAGGTGAAGCTGGGGCAGGTCGAAGGTGAAACGGCGGGTGCCGGTGAAGGGTTCGCTGACGAATCCGAGGCGGTCACTGTTCGTACCGAAGACGGACTGTCCGAGCGGCGTCTCGATGCCCATGCCAACGACCCACTCGTCGAGGGGCTGGTCGGCGCTCACTGAGACCTCGAGACGCAGGGGGTCGCCGGCGTGAATGAGGTGTGCGTCGTCGTTGGTGGAGGGGTCGATCAGGCGAACTGAGTCGACTCTGGCAAAATGCTTCGGGTTTTCTGCATCCAGCCGCGCCGCCTCTGCCGCGGCTGCTTCTGCGGCTTTCTGAGCTTCGGTTTCCTCGGCCTTCTGCGCTTCCCGGGCCGCGCGGGCGGCCTCGGCCGCGCGCACTGCCTTGGCGGCGCGAGCCTCTTCTTCCTTCTCGCGATCCTGCTCGAAACCCTCGCGCAGGACGCGAAGAGCCTCGGCGGTGTCGCCATCGAACTGCACCTGTCCCGCGCGCAGAACGACGCCACGGTCGCAGATCTCACCGACAGTAGAGAGGGAGTGGCTGACGAGAACGATGGTGCGGCCCTCGGCCTGGAACGAGCGGATGCGGTCCATGCACTTGCGCTGGAACGGCTCATCACCGACGGCGAGAACCTCGTCGACAAGGAGGATTTCGGGGTCGACGTGCACCGCAACGGCGAAGGCCAGACGCACGTACATACCCGACGAGTAGAACTTCACCTGGGTGTCGATGAACGGCTCAATACCCGAGAAATCAACAATTGCTTCGAAGTGCTTGTCCGTCTGCTTCCGCGTCAGTCCAAGGATCGAGGCGTTCAGGTAGACGTTTTCGCGACCGGTCAGGTCGGGGTGGAATCCGGCGCCGAGTTCCAGCAACGCGGCCAGACGACCCCGGCGCTGAACCGTGCCAGAGGTCGGCTGGATGATTCCGCCGATCGCCTTGAGGAGGGTGCTCTTGCCGGAGCCGTTGGCTCCGATGAGACCGATGGTCGTGCCGGACTCAACATCGATGTTGACGTCGCGCAGTGCCCAGAAGTCTTGCTTGTGGTGGTTGGATCGACCGAAGTTGACCAGGCGTTCTTTTACTGACTTCTCTTTGCGAATGATGAAACGCTTGGAGACGTCCTGGACGCGGATGACTGTCGTTGACTCGCTCACGAACTAATCGGGTCTCCTGATACTGAGGAAAGGCCCAAGGTTTAGGGCTCGCATCATTCTAGATTAGTTAGGATCATTCGTTGGCCGTAGGCTGACTCCGTTGTCCAATAACCCCAGAAGCGTGCAGGTGAATGCCGAATGGCAATTTCCGATGAAGTTCTCACGACCGCAGGGCCTCCCCGTGGACTCATTGCCGGAACGAGTTTCAGCATCCGCGCCGTATGGGCCCACCGGGAACTGCTGAACCTCCTTGTTAAGCGCGAGCTCAAGTCCCGCTACAAGGACAGCAGCCTCGGTTTCGTATGGAGCCTGATCCGGCCGCTCACGCAGCTGCTGATCTACTTCATCGCCGTCGGTAAGTTCCTCGGTGCGAGCGACCGCATTCCCGACTATGCGATCTACATCTTTTCCGGGCTGACGATCTGGACCCTCTTCTCCGAGACGATTGGGACTACGACGTCCTCGATCGTGTCCAACGCTGGTCTTGTTAAGAAGGTCTACATACCCCGAGAACTCTTCCCTCTCGCGGCCATGGGATCGTCGATCTTCAACTTCCTGATCCAGCTCGGGATCTTGCTGATCGCGATCTTCGCGCTTGTGCCGGCACCGTTCTTTGGGCCCGAGTGGTGGCTCATCCCGATGGCGATCATCAATATGCTCCTGATTTCGCTCGCCCTTGGGCTGATGCTCTCCGCGGCCAACGTCTTCCTGCGCGACATCAAGCACCTCATCGACGTCGCACTGCTCGTGTTGTTCTGGGGTTCACCGATCATCTACTCCTTCACGCAGGTTCACACCGCGCTGAAGGGAAATATCCTCGAGCAGATCTACCTGTGGAACCCGATGACGGTTGCCGTAATTTCGTTCCAGAAGGGCATGTGGCGAGCCGGCTCTGGCGATCCCAAGATCGAGCAGTTCTGGCCCGCCAACCTGGAGCTTCGACTCCTCGTCTGCGCCGTGGTGAGTTTGCTGTTGGTCTGGGTCGCGCAGCGCATCTTCGCCCGCCTCGAAGGAAACTTCGCGCAGGAGCTGTAACGCACACCATCACACCTACGCCCGTGCCCGCCCGATTCGTCCGGTCGGCACGGGCGTTTGTTGTGTGCAGGGGAATACCTGAGCGATTTTCCCCGTTCAGACGCCGGAGTTACAATCGGATGCCTGCGGCTACTATTGCCTGTTGCGCGCGCCACCCCGGGCGCACTGATATTCGGTCGGAGAGTCGTGACTACTGAGCCTGTGACGGCTCCAGCACGCGTACGCGAGCTGCGCCCAGACATCCAGGCCCTTCGCGCCCTGGCCTGCCTGTCCATCGTCATTTACCACCTGTGGCCCCTGCGCCTCACGGGCGGCTACGTCGGTGTCGACGTCTTCTTCGTCATCAGCGGTTTCCTCATCACCGCGCATCTGCTGCGCGAGGTGGCGACCACCAACTCCATCCGCCTCGGCTCCTTCTGGTCACGTCGCGCCCGGCGCCTGCTGCCCGCGTCCCTGTTGGTGCTCGCCGTCACCGCCGTCGGCATTTTCGCCTTCGTTCCCATGGCGCACTGGACGCGGTTCTTCAGCGAGATCGCCGCGAGCGCGTTCTACGTGGAGAACTGGGCCCTGTACGGCAGCTCAACGGATTACTGGTCCATCGGCGCGGCCGCCTCGCCGGTGCAGCACTACTGGTCGCTGTCGGTGGAGGAACAATTCTATATCGTCTGGCCTCTTCTGATCCTGCTTGCCTGGCGTTTCCGGGCGGGCCGCACGCGCATGCTGGCCATCGTCCTCACCGTTGTCAGCGTTCTCAGTTTCGCGTATTGCGTCTATGAGACAGCGACCGCCCGCGAAGCTGCCTACTTCGTCACCCCCGCCCGGGTCTGGGAATTCGGCGCGGGCGCCCTGCTCTCCATCGCGGCATCGAAGGCCACGCGCATCGGGTCGGAACAGCTCCGCACCATCGTGGCGTGGCTGGGATGGGCGGCCCTCGCCGTCACTCTCGTCACGTTTAACGACACGACGTTCTTCCCGGGTTACACCGCGGTCCTCCCCGTTCTCGGAACCGCCGCCGTCATCTGGTCGGCAAACCCGCGAACGGCCTGGGCTCCCACCGCACTCAGTAGCTGGCGCCCCATCCAGTTCGCGGGAGATGTGTCGTACTCGATGTACCTGTGGCACTGGCCGCTCATCGTCATCATTCCCTTCATCACCCTGGCGCCCCTCACCACCACCATCAAGGTCGCAATCCTCGTCGCCACGCCCATCCTCGGCTGGGCAACCAAGCGTTACGTCGAGGACCCTGCCCGGAAGGCGCCGCGCCTGGCCGGCCGCGGCCCTCGCCGCAGCCTCGTGCTCTCGGCGGTTGGGATGCTCGTGATCACGGCGATCGCCGGTACCGGCTTCACCGTCGCCGTCGCCCAGCCGTCGATCGAGACTCAGCAGTCGCAGGGCGCGAAGGCCCTCGCTGCGTGCTTCGGTGCCCCCGCCATGGTCACACCCAGCTGCGACGGCATCGACGACACCGGCACCCTGTACCCGGCACCGGGACAGGCCTTGACCGACGTACCTACCCGCATCCAGTGCGCGGGCAAGTTGGGCGAGACGACACCCATCTGCGAGCTCGGTTCCCGCGCGCCCGACGCCATGCGCATCGCGCTCGTCGGCAACTCGCACGCCGAGGTCATGCTTGAGGCGCTCGCGAGCACTCCGCTCAAGGAGAACAACTGGTCCGTCGACACCTTCATCGGTCGCGATGGCATCTCCCGCTGGTCCGACGCGACGAAGTTCCCCGAGGTGCAGCAGCACATCCTCGACGGGCCCGCCTACGACGTGATTCTCGTCAGCTACGACCGCGGCAACAGCGTTCCCACCGGTGGCGTCGACTCTCGCCTCGCGGACATCCAAAAGGTGTGGAAGCCGGCCATCGACCGCGGCTCGCTCGTCATCGCCGTTGCCGACAACCCCCGCGTGACCGATGAAGCGATCGAGTGCACGGTGCGCGCAACGACGCCGCAGGACGCGGCACCGTGTGGAGTCAGCCGTGACGTCGCATACCAGTGGAACGACCCGCTGGTCGATGCCGTCAAGACCACTCCGGGTTCGGCGCTGCTCGACCTCGGGAAGTTCTACTGCACAGCAACCTGGTGCCCCACCGTTATCGGGAACGTCATCGTGTACCGCGACAACAATCACCTCACCGCGACCTATGCGAAGACGATCGCGCCGTACCTCGTCTCGGAGATGAAGAAGATCATCGCCGCGCACCCGACCACTCCCGCGCCGTAAACATCACCTGGCACGCGCCGCCGTAGGGTCGGCGGTGAGGAACGTCAGAGCGTAGCGAAGACCCCGGGCACCGATTCATCCGCTGCGCACACGACCAACTTGGACCGATAGCTGACCCGCTCCGTGAAGACGTAGGCTCCGTCGATCTTGGCGAAGAACTCGATGTCGTAGACCCCGGGCTTCAGCGGCTCGCTGGGTACCGGCAGCTCGAGCGTGCCGTTGGCGGGGATCCCCGTCGGCATCGCGCGGTGCTCGACCGACACACCGTAGCTGATGGACTCGCCGAGGATGCGGTAGCAGAGCTGCACTTCGTCGTCGGAGGTTCCGACGCCCAAGCGCGCGAACGTCAGAGACATCCGGAGTGGAGCGTTGTCCCCCGCGGTGATCACGTGTGGCACCCCCGACACGACGAGCTGAGTGTCACCGGCAGCAAATACCATGGCGCCATGCGCGAGTTCGAACTCCGTCAGCACGGGCCCGCTGGCCGCAAACAACTCGGCGCTGCGCACGTACGGAGCACGGTTCTGGAGGGCAACGGCGGCGCGGTGCTCCAGCGACGTCGGTCCCGTGGGCTGGTGGTTCGGGTCGTCGTCCAGTGGCTCGTAGAAGTTCTCGAACAGGTAGTCGACGGGGCTGACCTGGTGCTGCCAGTCGCTCGGCGACGACGGCCAGTGCAGCGTACGGAAGACGCGCTTGGTCAGCAGCGTCGGATACCGGGATGCCACGAAATTGAAGTACACACTCCACTCGTCGACACTCGCCTCCGGAGCCACCTCGGTGACCCAGGCGATGACCTCGGCAAACAGCGCCTTGTTGATCACCTGGGGCTGGTGGGATGAGTATGCGAGCATCTCGAGCCCCGCCGCCAGCAACACCTGGTGGGTGACGTGCTGGCCGAAGTCGTACTCGGTCGCGCGGTGCGGCCACCGCGGGTTCTCGTAGAAGTAGTAGCCGCGATAGGTGCGGTCGGGTCCGATGAAGGTTTCGAGCGGGACATCCACCAGCGGCTGGTTGTCGTCGTCGAGCATGATGAACTCGGCGTCGAGCTCATCGAGGTGCACGAGCGACGACCGCAGCATCCAGTTCTTGCGCTGGTGGTCGGCGGCGCGGAAGGCCTCCATGTCGTCGCCGAGCATGCCCTCCTCGGCGATAAAGCGCACGGGGCGGCGTGACGGAATCGAGAGCACCTCCTCGCGGAGGCGGTCGGGCGCCACGATCACGTATTCGCGGGCCCAGGCGACCCGCTCGTCGAGCAGCGCGATGGTGCGCCGCAGCGACGAGATCACGTTGCTGATGAAAACCCACTGCAGCCCGGCGGGCTGCGGCAGGGCGCGGATAGCATCCGCGGCACCGAGGTTCGCGACGATCCGGTCGATGGTGCCGAAGACGGCGTCCCAGCTGGTGGCGACGAACCCCTCCCGGATCTGCGCACGGCGGCGATCGGCGAGCTGCGCGGATCCGAGGTAGGCCAGCGCCGTCTCGGCGACTTCCGTTGCTGTCGCGTAGTGCACGTAGTCGGCAAAGCCCTCGCCGACCTCGTAGATCGAGCTGGTGCTCGAGGCGATAGTGATCAAGCCCCGCGACAGTGCCTCCGCGACGGGCAGGCCGAAGCCCTCCGAGTGCGACAGGTAGAGCGAGAGCGCGGCGCCCGCGTACAGCTCGTCGAGGAGTCCGTCCGAGGGCGTGTTGACCCAGTGGATGCGGCCGCCAAACAGGGGGTGCTCGCGCAACGCCTGCATCGTGGCATCCGAATTCCACCCCTCCTTGCCGGCGAAGACGAGGTGGACGTCGGGGCGCACGGCGTGGATGTCGTCCATGGCCGTCAGCGCGAGCCGGTGCAGCTTGCGCGGCTCGATCGTGCCGACGAACAGCAGGTAGTCGCTGTCGCGGAACGGCTCGGTGGCCACACGCTCGTCGGGGGTGGGAGGTTCGGGCGCGGCAAAGTCGGCGCCGAGGCGGGTGACCACCGTGGGGATGTGCCGCTCCCCCGCGAACTGCGGCAGGAACCGGAGGAAGTCGTTCTCCGCCGACCGCGAGTCGAGCAGCACCAGGTCGGCGTTCTCGTACACCGCGGCGATGAACGGCACCCAGTTGGCGAGCGTCTCCGGGTGCACAAGCTGCGCGTGGGTGAGCGGCACGAGGTCATAGACCGTCGAGATGATGGTGGCGCCGCCGGCCTTCAGCAGCGGGTACAGCCGCGGCCGCTTCAGCGGCGAGTTCCACGCCGAGTCGATGTCGTAGAAGATGTCGGCCGGACCGAAGCCCGTCAGTTCCTGGTGCCCCACGATCGCGGGCTCCTCGCCGTCGCCGACGAGGAAGGAGAGGGAAGCGGATGTCTCGAGCACCAGGTATCGGTCGATCGCCGCGTCAAACCGGAGCACCCGTACGTCGTAGGGCGATTCGGCGGGCAGTCCCGCGGAGTCGGCGGCCGCGGAGTCGGACGCCGCAGCGCCGGAGGCGGCGGACTTCCCGGTCGCCGCGCGGATGGCCCGCGATGCGATCTCGCGCACCACCCGCTGGATTCCCGTGCGCCCGCGCGTGCGGTACAGGTCGGAAATGTCGATGTTGAGGGTGCGGCGCACGGCCACCCCGGTGGATGCGGGCATCAGCGGGCACGACCCCGGGAGATCACGCGGCGCAGAACCGCGCTGCCCGTCGTGATGACGGTGCCCACACCCGGCACCCGTTGCGCACGGCGGTACACCCGCTTCGCGGCGAAGAAGACGTCATCGCGTGACAGCCCTGCCTCGCGGCGGTAGAGACGTTGCTTTCCTGCCCGCGCCCAGACACGTGTCGCTCGAAGTCGTTCGGCAACCGCGGGGTCCAGGCCCGGAATCACCGGTCGAATCCCGTAAAGCTCGTGGGCTTGGTTGCCTGCGTGTACTGCATTTCCTTGAGGCGTTCGAGCGTCTCCTCCAGCAGCACGCGGTTGGTGCGCAGCAGGTCCGCCAGCACACCGAGCGTGAACGAGATCAGCGCTCCGGCAATGAGCACAACACCGAGGATGAGCGACTGGATGTGGTTGCCGGGGTCCGCCATCGTGATGAGTATCGCGTACCGCACAAACGGGATGAGCCCGGCGACGAGGAACACCAGGCCGAGCCCCGCGAACAACACGAACGGCTTGAACATGATGTAGCTGCGCAGGATCGCCTGCGCCGACTTCGACACGTGCTGGCCGGTGGAGGAAAAGAGCCGTGACTCCCGCGTCTTCGGGTTGGTGTCGATTTCGACGCTGGCGATCTTCAGGCGCTTGTTGCCCGCCTGGATGATCGTCTCCATGCAGTAGCTGAACTGCGTGACGACATTGAGCTGAATGAGCGACTTGCGCGAGTACGCGCGGAAACCGCTGGCCGCGTCCGGCAGGTCGGTGTTGGCCGCGAGGTTGACGACCTGGCTTCCGACCTTCTGCAGGAACTTCTTGCCCCGCGAGAAGTGGGCGATCTTGTGGGTCTGGCGGTCACCGATAACGATGTCGGCTTCACCGTTGAGGATCGGCTGCACCAGGTCGGCGATGCGGTTCTGCGGGTACTGGTTGTCGCCATCGGTGTTGACGACGATGTCGGCACCCTGGCTGAGCGCGTAGTGCACACCGTCGCGGAACGAACGGGCGAGGCCCATGTTGCGGGTGTGGTGCACGAAGTGGGTGACGCCGAACTCCCGGGCGACCTCGAGCGTGCGGTCCGTCGAACCGTCGTCGATGATGAGGATGACGATCTCATCCACCCCGGGAATCTGGGTGGGGATGCCCGCGAGCACATCGGGCAGCGTCTGCTCCTCGTTGAGGCAGGGGACCTGAACGAAAACCTTCATAACACTCCTGTCGAACGTGCACGAGGCACGACGAGTAATAACCCTACGATGTTTCCCTCTGCAACGTGCTCCAGAGGTCGTCGGCGTAGTCACTCCAGTGGCGCTGCGGGAGAGTGGATGTCTCGGCGACGAGTTCCGCCAGGCGCGAGTCATCCCGCAGCAGTGTATTCATCGCCTCGGCGATGCTGCGCTCGTCACGCGGGTCGACGAGCACACCACCGTGGCCGGCGGCGAGCTCGCGCATGCTGCCGAAGTCCGAGGTGATGACGGGCGTGCCGAACGAGAGCGATTCCACGACCGGGAGGCCGAAGCCCTCGTTGAGCGAGGGGAAGAGGGAGAACCGGGCGAGGGAGTAGAGGCCCCACACGGTTTCGTCGCTGGCCGCGGTCAGCGTGAGGATGCGACGGCCCCGCGCGCGCGCCGACGCGAGGGCGCGGTCAAAGGACGCCGTGTCCCAGGAGTTGCCGCCGACCATGACGAGAGTGAAGGTGGCGCCGCCCTCCCACGCGATTTCGGCGGCCTGCAGCAGCGCGAGGTGGTTCTTGCGCGGCTCGTGACTGCCGACCGCGAGCAGCACCGTCTCGTCCGGGGCGAGCTCGAGCGTCGCGCGCAACTCCGCCTCGCCCGTGGCGACGATGTGGCCGCTGGGGATGCCGGGCAGGTCGACCACGTCGACGCGCGGGCCGGTGACGCCGGAGCCAGCGAGCATCCGCTTCCAGCCGGAGAACTCGGTGCCGGAGGCCTGCGAGATCGGGGCGACCACGTCGAAGGCGGACAGCGCGGAGAGGTAGCGGGCGAATCCGCCGGGCATGCCGGCGCCGGCGGTCTCGGCCGTGGTGATGGGGATGCAGTCGTAGCCGATGGCCACGGCGCGCGACCCGGAGTGCAGCGCGATCGCCTGCAGGCGGGTCGAGCGGCGGTCGTCGACCGCGATCTCGGGCAGCACCAGGGTCGCCCGGAACGGGATGACGATCTGCGGAGTGGTGGGCGAGGCCGGCGACGGCGCGGTGCCGGACGGCTCCCCCGCCGCGTGCGCGCCCTCGGGTGCCGACCCGGCCGGGCGACCGAGCGCCAGCGCGTGCTGCGCCGGGGTCAGGGTGCGGGGCGCACCGAAGACGTCGTCCCATCCGACCAGCAGGAGCTCGTGCCGTTCGGCCCACAGTTGCAGGGTCGAGCGCACCACGCGCTGGATTCCGGTCGTGAAGGGCGTGGACGCGGTGTCGTGCACGTCGACAACGGTGCCGCCGGCGATCAGCACGGCAGGCGGGGCCGTACGAGCCCAGCGGTTGAGCTTGCGCGCCCGGGCGAGGGCGTCGGCGATGGTGGCGGGCAGGCCGTTCAGTTGCCACAACCGTCGCTGGCGCACGATTTCGGCGGGGGTCGGGATCGCCCCGGCCGTCACCGAGAGCAGGAGGTAGGTGGCGGCGTCCGAGGCCGCCGGGTTCGCGCGCACGAGGAGCGCGGTGGCCGCCTCGAGGCTGAGTGGGGTGCTGTCGCCGGCGCCCGGAATATCCAGGGCGGCCGCCACCTGTCCCAGGCGCGTGGCGAGTGTTGCGGAGGAGATCACTGGGCGACCTCCAGCTCGGCGGCATCCCAGAGATCGACGGCGTAGTCCCGCCACGTTCTCGGGGGCAGGGTTTCGATCTGTGCCAGCAGTGTCGCCAGCTCAGAGTCATCCGTCAGCATTGTGCGCATGGCGGCAATGATCTCGCCATCGTCCCGGGGATTCACCAGCACGCAGCCACCGTGGACGCCGATCTCGGCGAGGCTTCCGTAATTGCTGGTCAGTACGGGGGTACCGAGTGCGAGGGACTCGACGACGGGCAGGCCGTAGCCCTCGTGCAGCGAGGTCAGCACCGAGAACCGTGCCTGGCGGTAGAGCGACCACAGCTCGCGGTCCTTGAGCCCGCGGGCGGACTCGATGTCCCAGCCGCGAGTGTTGCGCAGCTTCATCAGGTGCCTGTCGAACGAGAGGGTCACCGACCTGCTGCCGCCACCAATGAACACGGCCCGAAACTTCAGCCCCTCGGCCAGCAGGGTCTCGACGGCAAACAACACGGCGTCCTGGTTCTTGCGAGGTTCGTGGCTGCCGACGCAGATAATCAGCGGGAGAGCGGATGGCTCGGCCGCCGCATCCTCGTTCGCCGCACTCGGCACGTCCGCCGCGAGCGACACGGTGTGGACGGCCGGGCCGACCAGGCCCTGCGACGGCAGCGTGGCGGTGAACCCGCGGAACTCCTCGGCGACCGACTCGCTGATCGCGAGCACGCGGGCCGAATGCTTGACCACGGTGAGGTAGTGCGCGAAGCGCTCGGACTCCCGCGGGGTGACGAGGTCGGCACTGCTGATCGGGATGGTGTCGTACCCGACCAGCGAGATCGTGTTGCCCGAGTGTTCGGCGAGCGCGGCCAGCCGGTCGCACAGCTCGGGCTCGGGAACCTCGGGCAGCAGCAGCTGCGAGTTCCAGGGAACGACGAGTTCGTCGGGCTGTTCGTCGGGGAGAGCGGATGTCCCGGCCGCGAGCGCCCTCCAGTCGGTGACGCGCTGGCGCTCCACCGCGCTCAGGGAGCGGGTGATACCGGACTGGCGGGTCCACGCGACCAGGTCGAGGGTGGCGTTCGCGTCGCCGGCCCGGGCGATGAGGTGCGGCATCAGCTCACGCACCACGCGCTGGATCCCGGTGTTGTGTACGTACTTGGCGCAGAAGTTGACGTCGACGACGATGCCGCCCTGCACGAGGCGCAGTGGTCGGTCCCAGTCGCCGGACTTGGTCGCCGCGGCCTGGGTCTCCTCGAGCACGACACGCATCGCGTCCGCGGGGTCTGTCACCGCGAGGCGGCGGCGAAGGAACTCGAGCTCGCCGGTGGTGGGGTACGCGCCGGCGACTGCCACGAAGAGCAGCCACAGCCTGCCGTCGCCCGGGTGCGCGGCCACCCGCTCGGAGAGATCCTGCAGCAGCGGGCTGACGGCGGGGTCGTTGGTCAGCGGCGTGCCGTCCGTGCGAAGAACGGGGGCAACCGCGCGGAGGCGCTGCAGCAGCAGGGCGCGATACGCGGGGTGCGTGGCATCCGGCAACGTCGTGGACGCGCCCGATGAACTCGTGGTCGCCTCGCTCATCGCGCGCGCAGACGCTGGCTGACGACGGTGGCGGCCATCTTGCCGGCACGCATGGGCCCGACCTCGGCGATTTTCAGCACAAACCTCAGGGGAACGTTGGCGAACCCGGCGGCGTCACCCTTGATGGTGCTCTCCACGAGGCGGCGGCGGCGGTTGCGACGGTTGATGACCGTGAGCCACTGGTCGAGAGCTTCGTCGTTCCGGGTTCTGTCAGTCACTGGGAAAGTATATGGGAGCGTAAATCGAGAGTTTTTCAAGACTTCATCTGAGATCAATGACCGTGGACACCCTGACCACCTACGCTCGGCAGGGGTAGCTCCCCGGCGTCGCACGATCCGTGCGGGACACCTCCGGCACCACACAACGATTGGCGACAACCGATGCGCGAGAAATCCCTGACCTTCAGCTCCGACCCCACCACCCCGATGCGGGGAGCACTGCGGCTCCTCGCCACGGCTATTGGTGCCGGCGCCCTCGTCGCCGGGCTGTCCCTGGTGAGCCCGGCCGCACCCGCGGACGCAGCGATCACCCCGGCGGCAGTGGCATCCACTCCCGTTGCCTCGACCACCGCCGCGGCGGTTACCGGCTACGACGCCAGCGAGCTGATGAGCGCCGAGGTGATGTTCTACCCCGGCACGATGACGCAGGCCGCGATCCAGCAGTTCCTGCAGGACAAGAACCCGAGCTGCACCGGCGCCCTGTGCCTGAAGAACTTCACGGTGACGACGCCGACCAAGGTGAAGAACGACCTGTGCGCGCAGTACACCGGCGTGACGGACGAGAAGGCATCGGCGATCATCTACAAGGTCGCCCAGGCCTGCGGCGTCAACCCGCAGCTGCTGCTGACCGTGCTGCAGAAGGAGCAGTCGCTCGTCACGACCACGGCACCGACCGCCGCGACCTATGCGAAGGCCACCGGCTACGCATGCTCGGACACCGCGGTGTGCGACCCGTACTACTCGGGATTCTTCATGCAGGTCATCTCCGCGGCGCGGGCGATGTACAGCACCACCGCCTCGCCCTTCACCTTCCCGGTGGGGACCGCGACCACCATCGCCTACAACCCCAGCCCCGCCTGTGGCGGCATCACCCTGACGCTGAAGAACAAGGCGACCGCGGCGCTGTACTCCTACACGCCGTACGCCGCGAACCCCGCGCTCCTGGCGGGTAATGCCGACACCTGCTCCGTTGCCGGCAACGTCAACCTCGTCTCGACGTTCACCAGCTGGTTCGGAAACCCCGTGCTCTCGCCGAGCATCAAGTCGTACGTGAACGCGGCGTACAACGATGTTCTCGGCCGCACTGTCTCCAGCCCCGAGGTCGTGCGCCAGACCCGCTCGATCATGAACGGTACATCCCGCGACACCCTGTCGTTCAGTTTTCTGTCGTCCACCGAGTTCCGCACGGCGTTCGTCAAGGCGACCTACCGCAGCGTCCTCGGACGCGAGGCCGAGCCCCAGGGTGTCATCAACTGGGTCGCCAGGATGGCGGCGGGAACCGCGAACCAGGATGACCTGACGGCGACGTTCATCGCGACACCGGAGTACTACAAGAACGAGGGACACGGCACGGACGTCGGATACGTCACCGCGCTGTACTCCACGATCCTGCACCGCGCGCCGGACGCCGGTGGCCTCGGCCGCTGGGTCGCCAAGGTGCAGGCCACCGAAGACGGGCGCGCTTCGGTCGCACTCGGCATCTGGCGGAGCAACGAGAGCAGCAAGATCCGCACGGCTGCCGCGTACACGCAGTTCCTCGGCGCCGGTCGCGTCGCGCGCGACAGCGAGCAGCAGGCCTGGGCAACAAAGATTGCCAAGACCGGCTACTACAAGGCAGTCGCCGGCATCATCGCCTCCGCCGAGTACCTGAACAACGCGGTGAAGAAGTACCCGCAGGCGCAGTAGAGGCCCCGCACCGAGTCATCCACACCCCAACGCCCCGATCCGGACACCCGGACCGGGGCGTTGTGCGTTCCGTCTCGCGGGTGCATCAAAGATTACAATTCGAGCGTTAATCATAAAATGTGGCGTCAGTTGCTGACGATTGTCATGTTCGCGACATACCCTGAACAGGGGTAGACCCCGACGTCGCGCGTTCTGTGCGGGACATCCAAGCGACCACACAACGATTGGCGACAACCGATGCGCGTGCACCACCAGAATCTCAGCTCCTCCCCCACCACTAAGTTGCGGGGCGCAGTGCGGCTCCTCGCGGCCGCCGTCGGAACGGGCGCCCTCATCGCCGGGCTCTCGCTCGTCGCTCCCGTCACCGCTACTCCCGCGGAGGCAGCAACCCCGGTCGCCACGACGGCGTCGGTCACCGCCGCCGCGGTCACCGGGTACAACCCCAGCGAACTCATCAGCGACGAAGTCATCTTCGACACGACGACGATGACGCAGGCGTCGATCCAAAGCCTCCTGAATGCCAAGGGCGCAAACTGCTCGGGCGCACTCTGCCTGAAGAACTACAAGGTCACCACGCCGTCAAAGCCGCTGGACTCCCTGTGCACTCCCTACACGGCCGTCGCCAACGAGAGCGCTGCTGCGATCATCTACAAGGTGTCGCAGGCCTGCAAGACAAACCCGCAGGTGCTCCTCACCATCCTGCAGAAGGAACAGTCACTCGTCACCACGACCGCACCCACCGCTGCCGCGCTGAGCGTTGCGACCGGATATGGATGCCCCGACCGATCGGCCTGTGACCCGCACTACGCGGGATTCTTCATGCAGGTATACGCAGCCGCGCGCCAGCTGCACCTCACCCCCAACTACCCCGTTGGAACCGCCACGACCATTGCCTATAACCCCAACACATCCTGCGGCGGGGCCACTCTGACCCTGAAGAACGCCTCGACCGCCGCGCTGTACTCCTACACGCCGTACGCCGCCAACCCCGCGCTCCTGGCCGGCAAGGCCGACGGATGTTCCATCGCCGGAAACGTCAACTTCGTGAAGACCTTCACGAGTTGGTTCGGCAACCCTGTCCTGACGCCGAGCGTCAAGTCCTACGTAATCTCCGCATACAAGGATGTTCTGGGTCGCACGGTCTCGACGTCGGAGGAAGCGCGCCAGACGCGCTCGATCATGAACGGGACATCCCGCGACACCCTGGCCTTCAGCTTCCTGTCGTCCACCGAGTACCGCACGTCATTTGTGAAGGCGACATACATCAAGTACATCGGGCGCTCGGCGTCGACCACGGAAGCGAAGAATTGGGTGGCCCGCATGGCCGCCGGAACCGCCAACCAGGATGACCTGCCCGCCACATTCATGGCAGCGGACGAGTACTACAAGAAGGTCGGCGGGGGAACCGACAAGGGCTACGTCACCGCCCTCTACGCCACGATCCTCAACGGCCAGAAGCCCGACGCCGGCGGCCTCCAGCGCTGGATCGAAAAGCTGCAGGCTCCGAATGGACGCGCTAACGTCGCGCTCGGCATCTGGCGCAGCAACGCCAGCAGCAAGATCCGCACCAATCTGGTGTACCAGCAGTACCTCGGCGCGAACCGCGTCGCGCGGGACAGCGAACAGCAGGCGTGGGCGACGAAGATCGCCAAGACCGGCTACTACAAGGCAGTCGCCGGCATCATCGCCTCCGACGAGTACCTGAACAAGGCGGTCAAGGCCTACCCGCAGGCGCAGTAATCCAGAGAAGTCGAACAACACCAGCACCACCGAATGTTCACCGCCCCGGTCCCGAAATGCTGGTCGGATCGGGGCAGACCACTTAGTCTGACTGTGGGCTCTCGCTGGAGCGAGACAACTTCCGGGGGGGAAGCAGTCCGCCTCCTGACTCCACCAGACACGATGAGTGAGACGATTTATGGCCGCGAAATACTCCACCATTCGGGATGACACGGGGCGCATGCTCCGCAAACTGGGCAGTCTGACCGTTGCCGCGCTCACCCTGGGTGCACTAATCGGCTCGATCGCGTTGGTCAGCCCGTTCTCCGCGGCGCCGGCACAGGCGCTCGACAGCAGCACGTTCAAATCGGGTCAGATCATCAGCGATGAGGTCATGTACTACGAAGACTCGATGAGCGCGTCATCCATTCAGACGTTCATCTCGAACAAGGGTGGCAAGTGCGCCGCAGGGTTCACCTGTCTCGCGAGCTACCGGATGAACACCACGACCAAGGCCGCGGACCCGATGTGCGGCAAGTACACCGGTGCCAAGAACGAGTCGGCCGCAACGATCATCTACAAGGTCGCTCAGGCCTGTGGCGTCAACCCGCAGGTGCTGATCGTGACGCTCCAGAAGGAGCAGGGCCTGGTGACCGCCACGTCGCCGAGCGCCCTCATCTACCGCAAGGCGATGGGATACGGATGCCCCGACACCTCCGTCTGCGACTCCGACTACTACGGGTTCTTCAACCAGGTCTACAAGGCAGCCTGGGCGTACCAGCGCTACACGATGCCCGCGGGCACCGGTAAGGGAACGCCGTACAACACGATCTACAACTGGTTCCCGGTCGGCAAGACGACCGCGATCAAGCTCCACCCGAGTTCGGTCTCCGCGAGCGCGCCCGTCACGGTCACTCCGGGCCAGGAGGTGCCGGAAGGATCGGACATCAGCGAGCCGACCCTGTCGACCGCGACACCCACGCCGACGGCAACGTCGACCGCCAATCCCGCCGCCAGCACCGCGGCGACGTGTGGTTACAAGTCGGTCACCATCTCCAACAAGGCAACCGCGGCTCTGTACTACTACACGCCGTACACGCCCAACAAGGCGGCGCTGGCCAACCTCTACGGCACCGGCGACGCGTGCTCCTCCTACGGCAACCGCAACTTCTGGCGCTACTTCACGGACTGGTTCGGTTCCACGGTCATCCCGCACGCTACTCAGGCCTTCGTTCAGGCGCTCTACCAGGACGTTCTCGGACGCCCCGCCCGCGAGTCGGAGATCTACAGCCAGTCGCGCACCCTGCAGAAGATGACCAACGCGAAGCTGGCCACCGGGTTCCTGACCTCTACCGAGTACCGCACCGCGTACGTCAAGAGCGTGTACCTCGACATCGTCGGACGTCCCGCCGACAAACAGGGTCTGGCGAACTGGGTCTACAAGCTCCAGAAGGGCATCGTCAAACAGGACGACCTGCCGGGCCTGTTCATGAGCTCGAACGAGTTCTTCCGCAAGAGCGGCAACACCAACGCCGCCTACGTGACGGAGCTGTACAAGCGCGTTCTCAACCGCACGCCGGAGATCACGGGCCTGCGTAACTGGGTCTACAAGATCCAGGTCGGCGGCCGTCAGGGCGTCACGCTGTCCATCTGGCGCAGCAAGGAAAACGCGAAGCACCGCACCAGTGAGGCGTTCGTGACCTACCTCGGACACGGCGCGACACCGGCCCAGCAGAACACCTGGGCCAACCGCATCGTCAGCACCGGCTACTTCGCGGCCGTCGCCCAGATCATCGGGTCGACCGAGTACGTGCACCGCGCGCAGGTGCGATACCCGGTGATCAGCTAGCACCCACGGTACTCACCCCCGACGAATGCCCGCACGGTCCGCCGTGCGGGCATTCGTGCGTCCGGTCCCGTTCCCGCGACTCGCGCTCCGCTGTCGTGAGTCCGCGCCCAATCCGCGACTTGCATAAAACTGCTGTTCCCGGCGCGAAAATAGAGCACTTTCGTGCAAGTCGCGGGAGGGGCGGCGGGCTACTGGACGGGCGTCGGGGTGCAGGCGGTCGCCGCGCGCACCGCGGGGTCGACCTGCACGGAGTACCCGCGGACCGTGATGGCCAGGGTGACCCAGTCGCCGTTCGTCGGCGGCTGGCTCAACAACTGCAGTGCACTCGTGGACTCCCCGAGCGGCGTGATGGTGAGCCCCGGTGCAGAGACACGCGCGTCGAGCGCCGGTCCCCCGAGGTCGGTCTCGAAGACGACGAGCTCGTCGGTCGACGCACACGCGGCCTCGCTCAACAGCTGGGCCGACGTCATCACCTCGTCGGGCGCGAAGTCGTTGACCCGCGTCGCAATGTTCAGCACGTTGTAGCCGAACGAGCGTGCCATGGGCTTGGCGAACGCCATCCAGGTATTGGGGAAGAAGAACCCGGGCACCTGGCCGTTCTTCGTTGCCGCCCAGAGAACGGGGGTCGAGTCATCCGGAACCATCGCAATCAACGACTGCTCAAACTCGTATGCGCCATCAAAGTACGCGTGCTTGGTCGCCAGTCGAACCTGCCCGATCGAGGGCACGATCGCCACCGCCAGCAACACCACAACGAGAACCGCCGGGACGGCGCGGAACAGCGGCCTCTGCGACGTCCGCAGCGCGGAGGCGCGACGGCCGAGCCACAGTGTCCACGCGACGCCAATCGCGAGCCCGAACATCACGAAGAACAGCGGGATCAGCTCGCTGAAGATGTAGCGATCCCAGTACAGGAAGAACGAATGCCCGCGCGCACCCTTGAGACGGAACGTCTGCAGGGTAAGGAAGATCACGGCCGTCACGCCAAACGTCAGCACGAGCGCCGACAGGTACGGCGGCAGCTTCAGCCAGCCAACGAGCAGCACCAGCAGGAATGCGATGATCGTCAGCCATGCGCCGGCTCGCAACAGCACGTGCAGCACCTCGAGGTTGAGCACGAGGGTGACGCCCATCCCCACGATCAGGCCGCCACCGAGCACCAGGCCAAGAATGAATGGAGCGCGGGATGCCCCTGCGCCGCGCTCACCCCGACGGGCCAGCCACAGCCCCGCACCGCAGAGCACGGCGGAGGCGACCAGCACGATGAGGGCCGTGAGCACCGACGGCGCAAACAGGCCGATCTTGTCCAGTACCCGGAAGACACTGCCCGGCAGCAGGTCGGCGATCTGCGTCTGCACGTAGTAGTGCGGAATCCGCTGGATGCCGTACCAGTACGAGACCAGCGCGCCGAAAAGGGACGCGGAGATGGCGAGCCAGATGCGAACGGAGACCGTGCGCCAGTCCCGGAAGATCACGACGATGACGCCGACGATGATGAGCGGCACCAACAGCAGCGGGCCGGTTCCGCGCAGCAGGCCGAGCGACATCATGAGGATGCCGTTGACGGCAAGCCACCAGGGCAGGCGCGCGCGGTCGCTGCGCAGCACGCCGATGATGGTGCTGACCCAGCCAATGTAGAGGGGTGCGTTCAGCGCCTCGCTGGCGGGGAACGACGAGTACCAGATGGCGTGTACCGAGAGACCGACCAACGCGGCGGTCGTCAGGGTCGCCCACGGCCCGACATCCATCTGGCGCAGCACGCGAGCGATGACCAGGACCAGCAGGATTCCACCGAGCGGAACTGCGGCGGCAGTGAGTCCGGGCCCGAACAGTGACGAACCGATCGCGAGGTAGGAGGAGAAGAACGGCGGCCAGGTCGCCTGCAGCGTTCCGGTGCGCACGAACTCGTTCGCCCAGTTGACGTAGGCACCCATGTCGCCCACCCAGGGCAGGAAGTTCGACTGGCGCAGGCGCAACAGCAGCGAACCGATCAGCACGACGGCCCACGCGGCCGTCAGCCACCACTGGCGTGCACGCGGGCGCCACAGTGGCGGCAGGCCCGCGCGACGGACGCGGAGGATCGCGGCGACGAGGGCGCCCACCCACAGCGCCACGACGGCCGCGACACCGATCGGCCCGATCCAGGTGGAGAAGACAACGCCGAGAGTGGTCAGCACCAACCCGTACAGCAGGGCGTCGATCAGCAGCGTCGACCAGGCACCACGAACGATGACACGGGCGTCGTCCACGCCACCGGTGTTCCGCAGGCACAGGGCCAGCGGAACCCCGGCTACGAGGAAGATCGCGGCGTAGACAACGACCGCGTACAGAACGTCAGTCACGTCGGTCGCTAGTTGGACGACGCCGCGCGCACGAGTTCGAGGTCGTGGTCCACCATGCGGCGGACGAGTTCATCGAACTCAACACTCGGCTCCCAGCCGAGAACCTCGCGTGCTCGCGAGGCATCCCCCACCTGGTTGGGCGCATCCTGTGCGCGCATGAAGGCGGGATCCTGCTCGACGAAGGGCTCCCAGTCGGTGATGCCGACGGCGCCGAACGCGGCGCTCACGAAGTCACGGACCGTGTGTGCCGTGCCGGTGGCGATGACGTAGTCGCCCGCCTCGGCCTCGGCGGCGAGGGCGAGGGCCCGCGCGTAGTCGGGTGCCCAGCCCCAGTCACGCTTAACGTCGAGACTTCCGAGCGTCAGCGTCGAGTCGAGGCCGGCGGAGATACGGGCGACACCACGCGTGATCTTGCGGGTGACGAACGACTCCGGACGGCGGGGCGACTCGTGGTTGTACAGAATGCAGCTCGACGCCGACAGGCCCGCGCGACGGTAGACACCCACGAGGTGGTGCGCGTACGCCTTGGACGCCCCGTACGGGTTGACCGGGCGCACCGGGGTGTCTTCGTTCTGCGGCACCTGAGAGGCGACACCGAAGATCTCAGCGCTGGAGGCCTGCACGAACGACAGACGCTCCCCGGTCTCGCGGCGCAGTTCCGCGGCGAGCTCGAGAAGCATGCCGACGGCCATGCCGTTGACCTGGCCCGTGAGAACGGGTGCCTTCCACGAACTAGAGACCGAGCTGAGGCCGCCGAGGTTGAAGATCGCTCCCGGTCGCACGCCCATGACGGCGTTGCGCAGTGAGGCCTCGGAGGTGAGGTCCCCACTGTGCAACGTCACGCCGGGAAAGCGTCCACGGAAGTCCGACTCGAGGTCGTCGGCGTCGCGGACGAGGCCGTGCACTTCCCAGCCGGCATCCACGAGTTGCTCACAGAGGTAACCGCCCGTTTGGCCGGTGATCCCTGTGATTAAGGCGGTCTTCATGAGGGTGTTGTAACTCAGTTCTGTGCGTCGCGCTGGCGCTTGAGGTCTGCGTCAACCATCATGCGCACGAGCTCGGGGAAGCTGACCTTCGGAACCCAGCCGAGCTGCTCCTTCGCCTTGGTGGCGTCGCCGACCAGAAGGTCGACCTCGGCCGGGCGGTAGAACTCGGGGTCCTGAACGACGTACTTCTCCCAGTCGGAGATTCCGGCGTGGTTGAACGCGACATCGAGGAACTCGCGAACGGGGTGCGTCTCGCCGGTGGAGATGACGTAGTCGTCAGCTTCCTCCTGCTGGAGCATCCGCCACATTGCCTCGACGTAGTCTCCGGCGAAGCCCCAGTCACGCTTGGCGTCGATGTTGCCGAGCACCAGCTTGTCCTGGAGGCCGAGCGCGATGCGCGCGACAGCCATGGAGATCTTGCGGGTAACGAACTCCGGTCCACGCATCGGGGACTCGTGGTTGAAGAGCACACCACTGGATGCGTGCATACCGTAGGACTCGCGGTAGTTGATGGTCATGTAGTGACCGAAGACCTTCGCAACGCCGTAGGGCGAGCGCGGCCACAGCAGCGTCGACTCGGACTGAGGTACGTGCTGCACCTTGCCGAACATCTCCGAGCTGGATGCCTGGTAGAACTTCACCTTGGCGGCGTCGTCACCCGCGTAGATACGCGTGGCCTCGAGGGCGTTCAGAACACCCTTGCCCGTGACGTCGGCGGTGAGGGATGCGTTCTCCCACGAGTATGCAACGAAGGAGATAGCTCCCAGGTTGTAGAACTCGTCCGGCTGGCTCGCGTTGAGAGCACGGATAAGGCTCGAGGTGTCCATGAGGTCACCCGTCAGGATCTTCACCTCAGGCAGCTCCGCCTTGAGGAATTCGATCTTGGGGTTGTTCTGGCCGCGCACGAGTCCGTAGACCTCGTACCCCTTCTCCAACAGCAGCTTGCTGAGGTAGTAGCCATCCTGGCCGGTTACACCGGTGATAAAAGCGCGTGTCATCTGCTCCCGTAACTCTCGACTTGGGTCGGACATAGCTTACCGGCACACGGTACCCTCTATAAGTCGCCCCGCCCGTACCCTCCCACAGCGAAAGTTCAGCCGTGAAAACTCAGCCGCACATCCTCGTGGATGCCACGGCCATTCCCGGCAATCGCGGCGGTGTCGGGCGGTATCTCGAGCATCTGATCCCCGCGCTCGCCCGGCTGGACGCACGGATCACCGTCATCAGTCAACCCCGCGACGTGCGGTGGCTGAGCGCGTCATCGGCGGAGATCCGCGTCGTGCCGTCACCGGCAGCCGGCCGCTCGCGTCCCCTCCGCCTGCTCTGGGAGCAGGTCGGTCTGCCGCGTGCCGCCCGGCGCATGAAGGCGGACGTCGTATTCTCGCCGCACTATACGATGCCGCTGCTCAGCAGTATCCCCACCGTCGTCACCCTCCACGACGCAACCTTCTTCTCCCACCCGGAGCTGCACAGCCGCGCGAAGCGCCTGTTCTTCCGCTGGTGGAGTGCAACGTCGCTCAGGCGCGCAGCCGCTTGCATCGTGCCGAGCGAGGCAACGAAAAGCGAACTCCTCCGGTGGGTAAAGCCCGCCCGTGACACCATGCACGTCGCGTATCACGGCGTCGACTCCGAGCGCTTCCACCCGCCGACGGCCGCAGAAACACGGGAGGCGAACGAGTATCTCGCCGGCGTCCCCCGCTGGATTGCGTTCCTCGGCACCCTCGAGCCGCGCAAAAACGTCAGCAACCTGGTGCGTGCCTTCCAGACCGTCGTCACCGCGGATACCGCGGGCACGGCGGGCCTCTCCCTCCTCCTCGCCGGTGGGCGTGGATGGGACGCCGACCTCGCGCGGGTCATCGAGGAATCGACCGTCGCCGACCGGGTGCGCATGCTGGGATTTGTGGATGACTCGCTGCTGGCGGGTGTCCTCGGCGGAGCCGACCTTGTCGCCTACCCGAGCCTCGGCGAGGGATTCGGCCTCCCCGTGCTCGAAGCGATGGCGTGCGGGGTACCCGTGATCACCACCGCGTTGCTCGCGCTCCCCGAGGTGGGAGGCGACGTCGCCGTCTACACCGAGCCGGACGCCCCGTCCATTGCCGTCGCCATTCAGTCGCTTCTCGCCGATGCCCCGCAGCGTGCCGAGCGTGGACAGCGCGGCATCGAGCGGGCCCGGCTCTTCACCTGGGACGCGTCCGCCGCAGCTCACCTGACCGTTTTCTCTGAAAGTGCGGTGAGCTAGTGGCCAGCGTGGCGATTCTGGTGGTCGCGTACCACTCGTCGTCCGAGATCGCGGGTCTCGTCGAGAGTCTGGTGACCGCCGCGAGCCTCGACAACACCGTGGACATCCACGTCATCGACAACAGCCGTGATGCGGGCGAGATCGAACGCCTGTCGGCGATGACCGAACTCGCTTCCTTCATCCCGAGCACCGAAAATCTCGGCTACGGCGCCGGCATGAACGCCCTCGCCGCGTCGCTGACCCGCGAGTACGACTGGCTCCTGATCTGTAACCCTGATGTGCGGTTCACTCCGGGAAGCCTCGACGAACTGATGGCGGCGCCCGCGAGGCATCCGCTCGGCGCTCTGTTTGGACCCCAGATTGTCGGCGAGGACGGTATTTTCTACCCCTCGGCGCGCTCGTTCCCCTCGATTCGCACGGGCGTCGGCCACGCTCTGCTCGCCAACATCTGGCCGACCAATCCGTGGACGCTGCGGTACCACCGCCAGGGCAACGCGACGGCGACGACCGACACCGAGGTCGACTGGTTGTCGGGCGCGTGCGTGCTCGTGCGTCCCGCGGCGTTTGCCGAAGTGTCGGGTTTCGACGAGGGCTACTTCATGTACTTCGAGGACGTCGACCTCGGGTGGCGCTTGTCCAAGCGCGGGTGGCAGTCGATCTACGTTCCCGCCGCGCGGATCGTGCACAGCGGTGGTCAATCGACCAAGCGCCAGGCAACCGCGATGCGCGCAGTGCACCACCGCAGCGCCGAGCGTTACCTGTCGCGCAAGTACTCGGCGTGGTACCTCGCTCCCCTGCGCGTGGGCCTGCGGTTTGCGTTGTTCGTGCGCCGCGACTTCTTCCGACGCTAGAGCCCGCATTCCCTACGCGCGGAACAGCTCCGCGTAGCGGCTGGCGATCGACGGCCACGAGAAGTTGGTCGTCACGCGCCGCACCCCGGCGGCACCGAGGCGCAGCCCCAACTGACGGTCCTCGGACAGCTGGGCGAGCCTGTCGGCGATTTGCTCGGGCGACTTCTCCTCCACAATGAACCCGGTTTCCCGGTCGAGCACGACGTCGCGCATTCCGCCGGTGTCCGTCGTCACAATGGGAAGACCGGACGCGGATGCCTCGATGAAGACGACACCGAGCGCCTCGATCCATCCGGTGCTGGAGGCGATGGATGGTCCGACGAAGACGTCAGCCCAGTGGTAATGGTCTGCCAACTGGTCGTGCGCCACCCAGCCGAGGAACTGCGCGCTGTCGCCGAGACCCGTCGCGTCGCCCATGGCCACGAGCTCGGCCGCCTGGGGTCCGGTCCCGGCGATACGGGCCTGGAAGGGGATGCCCCGCTCCTGCAGAATCGCGAGGGCGTCGAGCAGATCGATGACGCCCTTTTCCTCGCTGAGGCGTCCGACGAAAAGCACCCGGAGAGGCGCGTCTCCCGTGGTCTGTCGTCCCTCGAACTCGGCGAGGTCGACGCCCATGGGGATGACCTCGTAGTCGCCGTCGGGATAGATGCTGCGGGCCTTGTCACGGGTGACAGTGCTGTTAACGACGATGCGGGCGCTGCGGCGCATGGCCCAGCGCTTCAGCCAGATGGCGAACGGGTGATTGAACGTGAACACGTCGCCGCCGTGCACCGTGAGCACGAGCTTCCGGCGAGCGAACAGGTTGGCGAGCGCGCAGACGACCCCCTGCGGAATGATCCAGTGCGCGTTGATCACATCGGGGCGCAGCATGCGGTTGAGGCGCAGCACCGCGAAGAACTCGAAGAAGAGAAAGAAGGGCACCACGAGGTAGAGAAACCGGTTGCGCCGCAGCGACGGACCAATTCCGCCCTGCCCGGCGAGCACCTGCCAGCGGCGCGGCCACATGTAGCGAAAGCGGTACTCGTCGTAATACTCGTGGCGGGTGAAGTCCTGCGTGTCCGAGCGCGGGTCGTGCGGCGCGAGCACCGAGATCCGCGTGGCCGGGTCGGCGAGACGGGTGGCGACGACCAATTCTTTGACGAACGCCGGAACCGGATCGGTCGGGCTCGATGGGAAGGTGGAGGCGACAACAAGTACATGACGCTTCAGAGAAGCGTCAGTGAATTGTTGATGTCGCCATGTCATTGTCTCCCAAGTATGGCAAGGGCCTCGGCGAAGTTCTTCTCCAGCCCCCGTGACATATCATCCAGCTTCGACTTCAGCTGCGCACGCACCTCGTCGGCGTTGTCCACGAGGTCGTCGACGGATGCCACGAGCCGGTCCACCGCGCCATCCTCGAGGATCATCGCGATGGGGGCGCTGTACCGCTGCATCCCGATCTGCTCGAAGTAGAGACGCCCCTTGTCCACGTAATACAGGACGAAGGAGGGAACGGCGGCGGTTGTCGCCACGATGGCCGAGTGCAGGCGGGCGGCAACGAAGACGCGGAGCTCGGCGAGCAGCCCCGCGTACTCGGTGGGCGAGAAGATGTCCTTCGCCACGATGGCGGTGCGGTCGGAATGCCGCATGAGCCGGACGACGCTCTCGGCGAAGGCGGCGTCGCCCTCGGTCTCGTCGAGGTGCATGGGGAAGAAGACCACGGGAGCGTCGTAGCGGTCGATGAGCTCGTCGGCGAGCTGCGCGGCGCGTTCGCGGTAGAGCGACACGTTCGAGTCATCCAGTTCCACGCCGCCCTTGCGACCACGACGGAAACGGTGGGGCAGCCAGCCGCTCTGGCGGTAGTGGAACCAGGGACGCAGCCCGAAGCCGATCGCGCCGGGCAACATCGCCGGGTCGACGCCGGACTCTACGAGGCGCGCCTCGACGGACTCGTTCATGGGAACCGGGACACCCAGCACGGCGGGATCGAAGGACGCGATGATCGGCGTGCGCACGTGCCACGCCTTGAGCTTGCGCCGGGACTCGTCGTCGCGCACCAGGAAGACGCGCGTGCGGTTCACCGTGAGCCGGATGACGTACTTGCTGATGCGGGCCGTCGTCGGCCCGATGCCCTGAAAGACGCCCACCAGGTTGCGGTTCGCAATTGACAGGAGTGTCATCTTAATAAGCCAGTAGAACAGGCCTAGTTTGTTGGTGTAGTCCTTCAGGATTTCTCCTCCGCCCCAGAGCACGATGTCGCTGGAGCGGGCGAGACGGAACAAGGCAACCCACTGCGCGGGGTTGGTGCTGTACGGCGACTGCGGAAGGAACTTAATGCCAAACCACTCGGCGTCCCGCTCGGGGTACTGCGACAGCGACCAGATCTCGGCGTCGGGCCAGGTACGACGAACGAGCTCGATGACGCCGACGAGGATGGCACGATCTCCGCGGTTGGCGGGAGAGTCGCTATTGTGAATCAAAACGCGCATGTGGGTGATTTCTCTCTTTCCCCTATATCTTGCCGGACGTCCGACAGGAGCAGAGAAGTCTTGGTGTACTCGAGGTGAACAGCAGCCCAACTAGGAACCCGGTGGGTTCCCGCGGAAATAGCCTTCCCCTTATGTCAATCGGATCGAGATCGTGAACGATTCGCCCCAGCGTCGCAAGCGCCTGATCGTCCTGGCTTCCACGTTCCCGGTCACCCAGACCGACGGTGTTCCGGCCTTCGTTCTGGATATCGCCCGGGAGGAAGCCGAGGAGTTCGACGTCACGGTGCTCACCCCCAGTGTGCCGGGGGCGCCCCTCCACCAGGAAATCGACGGTGTTCGCGTCGTGCGTTTCCGTTACTTCCCCTCCCGCTGGGAAGACCTGGCCGACGGAGCCATTCTCGACAACCTCAAGGCCCGGCGGTCGCGCTGGCTTCAGGTGCTCCCCCTCCTTGTTGCCCAGGGCCTCGCCCTGCGGTCGCTGGTGCGCTCCACCCGCCCCGACGCACTCCACGCCCACTGGGTGATCCCCCAGGGCATCGTGGCCGCCGTGGCGGCTCCGCGCGTACCGACCCTCATCACCACGCACGGCGGCGACATCTACGCGCTCAACAACCCGCTGATCAACCTTGTCAAGAAGTGGGTGCTGCGCCGCGCCGCCAGTGTTTCCACCGTCAACGCCGAAATGGCCGGCACGCTGACCCGCTGGGGCGTCCCGGCGAAGAACCTCCACCTGCTCCCCATGGGCGTGCAGCTCGACGACGTGCTGATCGCCCGCGCCGAGACCGAACCGCAGATCGACCACGTCGTGATGGTGGGACGCCTCGTGGAGAAGAAGGGCATGGGCGTCATGATCGACGCCCTTCGCCGCCACATGACAACGAAGGACTGCACGGTCTCGATCATCGGTGACGGACCGCTGCGCGAGCAGCTCGAGCGCCAGTCACGCGGGTGGCGGGTATCGTTCCTCGGCCAGCTCGGCCGCCCCGACGTGCTGCGCGAGATGGGCAGAAGCTCGGTCTTCGTCGTGCCGTCCATTGCCGCGGCTTCGGGCGACAAGGAGGGCCTGCCCGTGGTGCTTCTCGAGGCCGCCGCCATGGGAGCGGCAATCGTCGCCAGCGACATCCCGGGGATCAACGAGGCGATGCGCCACGGTGAGACCGCACTGCTCGTGCCGCAGGGTGATGCCGAGGCCCTCGCCGCCGCGATCGATTCGCTGCTGCAGAGCGCCCCGCTGCGGGGACGCCTCGGCGCCGCCGCCGCGCAACGCGCCAAGGACTACTCGGTGTCCCACATCGGCGCGCAGTACCGCGATGTCATTCGCGGCATCATGGACGACCGCGCCACCCGCTGACCCGGCGAGCTGTCTAGTAATCGATCCTGACGATCGACAGGCGGCAGGCCTCGGCGGGCTTACCCGCTTCGGTTCCACAGGTGTACGGCATTGTGTAGGTGTGCTCGACGACACCGAGGCCCGAGACATCCATCGTCGTACTGGACTCCGGCTCGTAGAGGAAGAAGTACTGGATCTTGTCGTCCTTGATGATCTTCTGGAACGCGGGGTCCGTGAAGTCGTGCGGGATGTCGCGGCCCCAGATCTGCGCGCGCATGTACCAGGAATAGATCAGGGTGCGGATGACCCGGTTGCTGACAATCCGGTCGCCTTCCTTGATCACGCCATCTGCCACGAGCTTCTCGGCGAAGACCTGATCGGCCGGCTTGACCGCGGTCGACCGCAGGTACTCGTAGCTGCCGTAGGTCTGCCCGGTGGCGAAGGGATAGGCGCGGTTGTAGCCGTGCTGGCTGACGGCGGCCACCGGAATGATCACGATGAGCGCGATGGCGGCGAGCTTGCGCCACCATCCGCCCTGCGCGCGCACGCGCTGCCACAGCGCCGGCCAGAGCAGGGCGGCCGTCACGGTCGACAGGGCGAGCAGCGGCCAGTAGTACCGCAGGTTGCCACCCTTGCCCGCCGCGGACGTGAGCCCGAGGTAGCCGGTGAAGTAGACGACGAAGATCGTGGCAGTGATGACGGCCGCGCGGTGGCGCCGCGGTGAGATGAGGCCGAACGCCAGCAGAATCACGAAGGCCGCGATGATCGGCACGGCAAACGGCGCGATCGCCTGGATCTTGTCGAGGTAGAACGGCAGGGCCTTCACGCGCTGGCCGGCGTAATACTTGAGCCCGGCGACGAGACTCGTCTTCTTGGTGGCGGCGTCGGACGTCGTAGCGCCGTTGGACCCGGTCGTCCCCGTACTGGTCGGGGTCGGCACCTGGTACGTGCGGTCCTCGCCGTAGGAGATGGCGTTCTTCGACGCGGCGGGCGCCAGCTCGAGCGAATTCGTCACGGTCGTCGTGCCGGCCGTCGGGTCGAGCTTGGTGGCGGTGTTCACCGAGAACGATGACCCGATCGTCGGATACCCGTACTTCACCGTAAGCGCCGTCACCCAGGGAGCGGCCACCACGATCATGGTCAGCAGCGCGACGGCGGGCAGGATGAGCAGCGGCTTCGCCCGCTGGCGATAGGTGCCGGAGGCGGATGTCCCGGAGCCCGGGTCATCCGCCGTCCGCCTGCCATGTCCGGTACCAACGCTACGCTTCGAACGACGCAGGGCGAGGAAACGGACGGCGAGCCATCCGATGAGCACGACCACGAACACGGGGATGAGGAACTGCTTGATGAGGTAGCCGAGCACGCAGGTGAGGCCCAGCAGCACTCCGGCGAGGATGCGGGAGCGACGGGTGCCCACCGCGAGGCGATCGTTGACCTCGGTAAGCACCCAGGCGAAGATCATGGTCCACGCGATGACGAGCAGGTCGGGCGTGAGGTTCATCAGGTTGCCGGCACAGAGCACCCAGACGGTGACGCCGACGACGAGGGCAGAGAAGAAGTTGCGGTTGGTCTGCCGGAAGACGAAGTAGGTGCCCGCGGCGACCCCGACGCTCGCCCAGGACGCGCTGGCGAGCATGAAGGCGAGCTGGGTGTCTGCCCCGAGTCCCATGAAGGGCAGCATCGTCCAGCTGATCATGGGCGACCAGTAGGCGTTGACGGCCTCATCGAAGCGGCCGGCGGCCCAGTGCTCGGCGATGCGCATGTAGGAAATGCCGTCGATGTTGGTCATCGAGTAGCGCAGCTTGAAGGCGCCGTAGATCAGCGCCGCGGAGCTACCCAGCCACAGAACCACGAGGATCCAGAACTGGGTTCGCGTCGACGCGAGAAAGCCGCGTGCCGAAAACGGGCGCGGAGAAACTTGAGTCGGTCGAGGCACGCGCCAATTATGCCAGTGGAGGTTGCGGGCTCCGGTCGGGCTGGCCGTCGGGGCGCGAGGCGGGCGACCGTCGTCGGGCTGGCCGTCGGCGCGCGGGTTACTCGGCCTGGGGCTCAGGTGGGCCGACGAGCTCGGGCTCCTTCTCGCCACGGATTCGCAGGGCGGACCACGCGGCGGCGAAGAACAGGAGGTCCATCAGCACGCTCCAGAGGCGCGAGATGACGACGACCACTGCCGCAACTGCCGCGGGCATCAGTGCTCCGAGCAGCGGTGCCTGCACGATCTCCCGCACGCCGAGTCCACCCGGTGCGAACACGATGAGCATGCCCGCGACACCGGCGAGGGTGCCAACGCCCATGACGTAGAAGACGGTGGAGTAGGGCAGATCGGGCACGACGGTCTTCGCGATGAAGAACAGTGACAGCCCGTTGATGATCGATCCGACCAGGTACAGCCCCGCCCCGGACGAGATCGTGCGCCAGGTGGCGTGGTGCTCGCGCTCAAAGGTGCCACGGCGCAGGAGCTTGTAGGCGAGCCCCATGAGACGGTTGAAGACGGGAGGAATGATCGCCACGATGCATCCGATCAATACCAACACCATCAACCATTTTATGAACCGGTATTGCTCGGGAATCAGGTCGATGCGGGGATCGAAGAGCAGCAACGCGATGGACAGCGCCAGCTGCACCACGATCTGCAGTGCCGCCTCCAGCAGGGAGCTGACGGCGAGCTTGTTCTTGGAGATGCCCTGCTTCGAGGCGAAGAAGATCTTGCCGAGGATCCAGGGAGCGGTGCCCGGGATGTACCGGCCGAGCCAGGACTTGGCATAGACGTAGATCAGCACGGGTTGGTAGACGGCCTGCTTCGCGCCGAGGCTGCGGAGGATGACGATCCAGATGTATGCGCTCCAGTAGCGCGAGGTCAGGCCGAGCACGCAGGCCACGATGAAGAACCACCAGTCGAACTGGATGTTCGCGAGCGTGCTCCACTCGATCTGGCTGACGTAGTAGACCAGGAATGCGATGAGCAATACGTAAAAGGCGATGGGCACGCCAGTCTTCAGTACCCGTTTCACGTAGCGCATCCTCTTGCTTGCAGGTCGTCCGGGAGCGGGCAGACCAGATTCAACCCTAAACCCCCGTGCGAAGTACACTGGGCTGCCTATGGCAACCCACGCGACAGTCATCACGTATGGCACCTTCGATTTGTTCCATGAGGGGCACCGCCGCCTGCTCGAGCGGGCTCGGGAGCTCGGTGACAGGTTGATCGTCGGTGTCACCACGGAGAACTACGACGACTCCCGCGGCAAGCTCAACATCCACCAGAGTCTGATGGAGCGCATCGAGAACGTGCGGGGCAGCGGCCTGGTCGACGAGATCATCATCGAGGAGTACGAGGGCCAAAAGGTCACGGACATCCAGAAATATGGCGCCGACATCTTCGCCATCGGGTCCGACTGGCTGGGCAAGTTCGACTTCCTTAAGGATTACTGCGAGGTCGTCTACCTCGAGCGCACCACCGGCGTGTCCAGCACGGAGCTGCGCGCCAGGAGCGCGGGCATCCTCGGGCTCGGCGTCGTCGGCACCGGGCGGATCGCCAACCGGTTCGTTCCGGAGTCGAAGTTCGTCAGCGGGGTGGACATCCCCGGCGTATACGGCGTGACCCCCGCCTCCGTCGAGGCCTTCGCGGCGCGTCACGAGTTGTCGTTCTCCACCACCGACTACGACGAGTTTCTCTCCCGCGTCGACGCGGTCTACATCGCCAGCCCGCACCAGTTCCATGCCGACCAGGTGCGCCGCGCGCTGACGGCAGGCAAGCACGTTCTCGCGGAGAAGCCGCTGTCACTCACCGCCGCCGAGGTGCGCGAGCTGACTGCGCTGGCCAGCGACAACGGCCTCGTTCTGCTCGAGGCGATCAAGACCGCCTACTCCCCCGGATTCATTCGGCTCGTGGCCATCGCGCGCAGCGGCCTCATCGGCAACATCCGCAACGTCGAGGCGACGTTCACCAAGCTGTCCAGTGGCGAGCTGCGCGAGCTGGACGCCGCTTCCGACGGTGGCAGCGTCACCGAGCTCGCCAGCTACCCGCTGCTCGCGGTTGCCAAGCTCCTCGGCACCGCCCCGCTCGAGGTATCCGCCCAATCCCTGTTCGCCGACGGCTACGACGTCGACGTCTTCACCAAGATCAACCTCCGCTTCGAACACGCCCTCGCGTCCGTGCGGGTGGGACTCGGCGTGAAGTCCGAGGGCGACCTCGTGATCGGGGGCACGTCCGGGTACATCTACGTGCCGTCTCCCTGGTGGAAGACCGAGTACTTCGAGGTGCGGTACGAGAACCCCGCGGACAACAAGAAGTACTTCTACCGCTTCGACGGCGACGGCCTGCGCTACGAGATCGCCGAGTTCAGCACCATGATCGCTGGCGGCGACACCGAGACCTACAAACTGACCGCCGCCGAATCGGTCTTCATTGCCGACATGATCGAGCGGTCGCGCCCGGCCTGAGCCGGCGCCCTCGCGCAGCCGCAGCCGCGGAGAGGAACTACCTCGCCACTGCCGTCGCGGGTCCGACGCTGCCGCCGGGCAGCAGCTGGGCAGTCTGCACTCCGCGAGTAGCGGCAACCCGGCTGCGGCCGCGGTGTGCGAGAAGGATGTTGGTCGCCGTCCGGGCAGTTTCGTCGAGGTTCGCCGCGATGGTGGTCAGCTCGGGCTGGGTCTTGGTCGCGAGGGTGTCGTCGCAGCCGACGATGCTGATGTCCTCCGGCGTGCGAACGCCCCGTGCCGCGAAGCCGTTCAGCAGACCGTGCGCCATGACATCGTCGAACGCGATTGCCGCTGTCGCACCGGTCGCCACCAACGCGTGGGTTGCTTCCCACGCTTCGTCATAGCTTCCGAGACGGGTGTCATAGGTGTCCACGATGACGCCGTGACGGCGACCCGCGTCGATCACCGCCTTGGAGCGCGACGCGTTCGACCACGACGCCTTCGGCCCGCCAACATACGCGAGATGATGGTGCCCGAGGGCCGTCAGCTGCTCGACGGCCTGGGCGATCGCCGGCGCGGTGTCGACGAGAACACGACTCATGTCGGCGATGTCTCGGTTGATCAGCACGATGTTGTGGGATTCGGCGAGCCGCTGCAGATCGCGGCTGGCCATTCGCGATGAGATGTTGATGATGCCGTGTACCTGGGGCCCGAGATCATGGATCAACTCCTGCTCGCGCCCCGCATCATCCGCGGAGTCTGCGATAAACACCGAAAGCCCCGACTCGTGCGCGGTGTGCTGAATGGATCGGATCAGGGGTGGGAAAAACGGGTTCGCGATGTCGGGCAGGACGATCCCAATGGCATTCGCCCGCCCGGACACCAGCCCGCGCGCCAGCTGGTTGGGAACATAGCCGACCTCGAGGGCATGGGCTTTGACCGCCGCTACCGTGTCGGGGTGAAGCAGCTCTGGCCGGGTGAACGCGCGCGACACCGTCGACGGGGAGATGTCCAGCGCGGCGGCGATCTTGACGATCGTCGGGCGGCCGGACGGGTCGGGACGCCTCATCCGGCCGGACCCACGACCTGGCCTCCCTGGATGACCCGGATCACGGCAGCGCTCTCGGGGTCAAGCAGCACCAGATCAGCGGGAGCTCCGACATCGAGGGAGCCGAGGCCGGTACGCGCGTGGGGAAGCACACCGGCGGGTGTGGTGGTGACCAGGGTCAGCGCGTCAGCAAGGGACAGCGAGGTGCCGCCGAGCACGGTGCGAAGGGCACGTGGCAGATCCACCCCCGATCCGGCGAGATACCCCGTGCCGGGGTAGGCGAGGCGACCGTCCGCGCTCAACTCGACGTGTCCGCCAACGCTAGAGGCATAGCGTCCGGCCGCCCGGCCGGCGATGTCGGTGCTGTCGGAGACGAGGTAGGCCCGCGCGGTGGTCTTGGCCCGTAAAAACACTTCGATGGTGTCAAGAGGGAGGTGGTGGCCATCTCCGATGAAACCCGCGGTCAGCCGGTCATCCGCCAGCTGGGTCCACAGCGCGTTCGGATGACGCGGCAGCACCCCCGCGATGCCGTTCCCGAGATGCGTGGAGAGGGTGGCACCCGCGTCGACGGCCGCCGTGATCTGATCGGGCGTCGCGTGCGTGTGTCCGATGGCGACCCGAACGCCGAGAGCGACGATGCCGGCGATCTGGCCGGGCGCATCATCGGTGTGCGGTGAGACGGTAATGATGCCGACCGGCGCCCCGGTGGCCAGCCATCGGTCCACCTCGGCTGCATCGATGGGCCGCATCACGGTCGCGTCGTGCACGCCGCGCGCACCTTCCTGGTCGGACAGGAACGGCCCCTCGAGGTGCACATCCGGGATCGCTCGCGCGGTTGCCGGATCCTGTCGGCGTGCCTCGGCGATGGCCACAAGACGGGCGATGATCGCACCCTCGTCCGCGGTCACGATCGTCGGTGTCCAGGTCGTCACCCCGATCCCCGCAAGACGGTGGGTGAGGCGGATGATGGTGTCTGCGGTGGGCTCGGACGCGTTGACGTCCAGGCCGTCGAATCCGTTGACCTGGGCATCGATGAATCCAGCGGAAATCACCGGGAATGCCGCGGATCCGGGCGGACGCTCGCGCGAAGTGACCGACAGGATCGCCCCGTCACGGTAGGTCACCGCCAGAAGACTCTCGCCCGAGGCATCCATTCCCTCCAGCGTCGTCTTGCCATCGGGAGTCATCACGCGTTCTCCGGGGCGGAGGCGAGGTCGACGTGGAGGGAGACCGCGGGATGGGTGCGCAGTGCGGTGCCGGGATGAATCGCGCCGATGGGTTCGTGGAGGGTGTTCCACACTGCCTGCTTCTTGGCGGTGCCGGGAATCGATCCGATGATCCGCTGTGCGTTGAGCAGCCGACTGATGGTGACAGTGATCGCCGTGGACGGGACGGCGGCCGCGCTCGGGAAGTGGCCTTCGTCGACCTGCTGCTGGCGACTCACCATGTCGAGTTCCACGACCCGGGCTCTGTCGATGCTGGCGAACTCGGCGGGAGGATCGTTGAAGGCGAGGTGCCCGTTGACGCCGAGCCCGAGCAGAACGAGATCAAATGGCGCGTCACCCATGACCTGTCCATATCGGGTGGCCTCGTTTTCGGGTTCGTTTGCTGTGTCGATGCGGTGGAAGGTGGTGGCGGGCAGCCGCCGGAAGAAGTTGCGCAGCAGCCAGTTGCCGAAGCCCTGCGGAGCGTCGGCGTTCAGCCCAATGTAGTCGTCCATGTGGAAGGACTCGATCCGGCTCCAGTCGATCCCGTCTTCGGCGGCCAGCCAGCGCAGGGTGGGTTCCTGGCTGGGTGCCGCGGCCAGCATCAGCCGCACCACGTGTGCGCGGGCGAGCGCGGAGCGGAGGACGGCTCCCGCTTCCGCGGCGGCGGCCCTGCCGAGCGCTTCGGCATCGGCGTGGACGAGAAGGTCGGGTGCGAACGTGGTGGTCGTCATAGTGCTGGGGTCCTTTCGAGGAGCCCGATCATGCGGATCAGCGCACGCGGAATATGGAAGGGGTCTTTGACCGGGAGGGCGACCACACGGTCGAGCGGGGCTCCCGCGCGATCGCGAATCTGGATCCACTCGGTGCCCGCCGGGTCGGGAAAGGTGGAGAAGGTGTACGTGGCGAGCCGGTCGGCCCAGACGGCGAACGCGGGATCGTCGCTGCGGGCAGCGAAGATCTCGCAGGCAAGCAGCGCCTCAATGTGGACCCACCACAGCTTGGTGTCCCACGTCTCGTCCACGAGCAGTTCGTAGGCGCTCCCGCCGAGGCGACGCCCGGACGGCGCACCCCCACGATGGTCGACGAAACGGAACAGTCCGCCCCGCTCATGATCCCAGCCGCGGTCGAGCGTCTCGAGAACCACTGCGGGAAGCCAGTCCGGAAGGAGGTTCGCCGTCGTGGCACTGACGTCTGCGGCGTCGAGGAGCATCCAGGCGAGTTCGAGGATGTGCCCCGGATTGATGTGGTTGGCGAGCATGCTGTCGGCAGTGGCGCCTGCCGGGTCATCCGGTTTGAATTCCCACCGACGCTCCGCGCTCCACTGTCCGCCCGGTGCGACGATGCGCGTCATCGTTTCCTCGACGACTGCGAGGCTCTCCGCCGAACCGGTGTAGCGGTGGACCTCCGTTGCCACACTCATGAGCAGCATGGTGCGGCCGAGGTCGGTAAATCCGGTCGGCACGGGATAGGGCTCCGATCGCGCCGAACCGTCCCGCACCCGCACGGCGGCCGAATCGAGCAAGCGATGGGCTGCGGCCCTCCAGGCGGCGCGGTCCTCGTCGTCCGCCGTCTCGGCCGCGGCAACGAATCCCAGCGCGGCGAACAGGTCGGCGTACACGCTGACAGCGACCTCGCCCTCCTCGTTTGCCGCGAGATGCCCGCCCGACTGGTCAGTGAGGAAGGCGACCTCGGTTCCGTCAGTGGTCAGGCTGAGCCCGAGATGGCGTGCCGTGGCCCGCGCCCGAGCCCGCCAAAGCGGAGCGTCGAGCGCGAGCACGCCCGCGTCGGCGCCCTCCCCCAGCTGTGCGCACAACCATGCCCACCGGCCCTGCGACCAGGTGTACTTGTCCCTCGACACCAGGCGCCCATCGTTGGAGAAGCAGGTGAACACTCCACCCGACGGGTCCACCGCGTTTGCCTCCCACCAGGGGAGCACCCGATCGAGAAGTTCCTCCCGATAGAGCGCACCCCTGGCGGTCACTGTTGTGACGGTCACGCGACCGGCTCTGAGGCGAGCTTCGAGGCCGTGGGTGCGGCGATCTGTTCGACAAGATCGGAATCCAGCGAAGCGACGAGAGCATCGGATGTCTCGTTGCGCCACGGGTGGACCCACCCGACGACCACGTACACCACGATCGACGCGAGGATGGGTGAGACCACGCTGACGGTCTGCGCCGTCGCGGTGCCGAGATCGGCGATCTGCGTCGGGATGACGTACTTGATGGTGGCGAACACCAGCAGCCCGACGACCCACGACGACAGCGCGGCCGACGGACCCGAGCGCCGGAACGGCTTGAGCATTCCCAGCAGCATCGGGATGGCGATGGGGCCCACGAGAGCACCGAACCACAGAATGAGCAGCCCGAGCACCCCGCCAAACGAACTCGCGTTCAGGGCGAGTGCCATCGACAGTCCGATAAACAGGAACGTCGCGAGACGTCCGATGAAGAGCTCGCGACGGGAGGTCAGCGGCGCCCGCGATCCCCGCAGCGCGGGGATGATGTCGCGCACGACAACCGACGAGATCGCGTTGGCGTCGGAGGACGTCATCGCCATGGTGTGCGAGAACATTCCCGCGAGCACGAGACCGATCAGCCCGGCCGGCAGCAGGGTCTTCGCCAGGAGCGCGTACGACTGGCTGGGATCCGCGAGGTCCGGCAAGATCAGCGGCGCCGCCCACATCGGGAAGAACAGCACGAGCGGCCAGACGAGGAACAGGCCGGCCGACAGGAGCAGGGATTTACGGGCGGATGACCCGGTGGGAGCCGCGATGAACCGCTGTGCGAGGTTCCACGTTCCACCGTTGTACGAGACGGTGTTGATCAGGATGTACGCGAGGAAGAACCAGACCGTGTAGTCGCCGGCGAACGGGCTGGAGTGCGAGGCAGGCAGGCGCTCCCAGATCGTGGAGATGGACGAGACCCCACCGAGGCTCGCCATCGTCGCAATTACCAGCGCGATCGCCGCGACGAACTGGATGATGAACTGTCCCATGTCGGTCAGGGCGTCGGCCCACAGTCCACCGATCGTGGAGTAGATCAGGGTGACGCCACCGACCAGCAGGATGCCGACGCTGAGAGGCACTCCCGCGAACACCTGCAGCAGAATCGCCGAGGCAGCCCACTTAGCGGCGACGTCAAAGATCTTGAGGACCGTTCCCGACCACGCAAGCACCTGCTGGGTCGGCACGTTGTAGCGCGTGCTGAGGAATTCCAGCGGCGAGATGATGCCGAGTCGCTGGCGCAGGCGTGGCCAGCGCGGGGCGAACACGAACGAGCCGATGACGCACGCGATGGTGATGCTGATGGCCCACCAGATATACACGGCGAAGCCCGTCGTGTAGGCGATTGCGGCATAGCCGACGAACACCGCTGCGGAGTATCCGGACATGTGGTGCGAGATACCGGCAAGCCACCACGGCATCTTTCCGCCGGCGGTGAAGAAGTCGGCGGCGGTGTGGACGCGGCGCTTTGCCCACCATCCAATCGCGACCATGACGAGGAAGTAGAGGCCGATGACGACCCAATCAAGAGAATGCACTTGGTTCCAATCGGATGGTGGAACGGACAGGGAGGCGGTGTCGAACGAACGGCTCCACTGTGTCGTGCAAACGTTTGCAAAAAGACGTGTTTTCGGCGACCGCCGTAAACAAATCGTTACGAGTGTGTTTCGGCGGGCGGGAGACGACCGCTATTTCGCGGCTCGCAGCGTCTCGATCTGTCGGAGGTATCGTTCTGCGCTGTGGCCGTCGAGCGTTCCGCCCCAGGCGCGCTCCGTGGTGGCGTCGATGAGGTCGCCGTACTGCTCGAGATACCCGGCAGGGTCGGTGGCCGCCAGCGTCAGAGCAGTCGTCAGATCCTCGAAGGACGCGACGATCGCGCCGGGTCGGTCCTCCCGGGACAGCGGCTGCACCTCTCCGTCGAACGGGGTGGGCTTGTCGATGAAGATGATGGGGCGGTGCACCGCGAGGTACTCCGAGACAATCGATGACCAGTCGGTGAACAGCACGTCCGCGACCTTCAGCAGCGGCTCCGTCGCCGGATACAGCCGGGCCGACACAAACCGCACGTTCGCGTACGCGCTCTCGTCCAGCTCGAGCACGGTGTTCAGGTGCAGCCGCACGAGGAACAGCACTCCGATCTCCGCCGCGAGGGCGTCGAGCGGGGCAAGAAACTGCTCGGGGGTCATCCCGAATGGAAAAATATCCCGCGCGGCCAGGTGATTCCAGGTGGGGGCATACAGCACGAGGGTGCGCTTCTCTGCCGGGTCGAGGCCGTAATCGCGGAGGATCCCCGACCGCAGCGCCGGCGTCAGCTCGAGTGTCGCCAGCTCGTCGGTACGGGCGTAGCCGGTGATCGTGTTGAGCTCAGCGGGCAGCCCGAATCCGATGTGCAGGTCGCGCAGCAGGGGCGAGGCGACGAAGTGCCCGTCGTACGCGGTCATCGAGGCGAGAGTCTTCGGATCGGTCTTGTACCCGACGCCGTGCCACACGTCGACGAACAGCGGGCGATGGCGACGCTTCGGCCAGCGGAACAGGTTGATGGGCCCGTGCGAGGTGACGATGACGTCGGCACGCGCGGCCCGGTAGAGGTCGCCGACGCGGGCGGAATAGAGGATGCCACGGCCCGCGGCACGCTCACGGCGGTAGGTCTGCGCGCTGTCAGTCATAAACAGCACCCGCGGGGCATCCGGAAGCCCGCGAAGGTAGGTGTCGAAGGCCGCAAGATTGCCGTTGAGGTCGTGCCCGAACAGCACGATGGCGCCGTTGTCACGGCGCCACGGCGTCAGCGCCGTGAACTCGACGAAGGTGGACGCCACCATCGGGAACAGGTACTTGCTGAACAGCTGCCCGACACTGACTTCTTTGTGGGTGAAGGGGATCTTCATCGGCCCAATACCTCGGTCGCCGTCCGCGTTATGGGAGCAGGGCGCGCAGGTATTCGCCGTACCCACTCTTGGCGAGGGAGTCGGCGAGCGCGCGCAGCTGGTCGTCGCTGATCCAGCCCTGCTCGTAGGCGGCTTCCTCGATGCAGCCGATCTTGTAGCCCTGGCGGGCTTCGATCACACGCACGTACTCGGTCGCCTGCGCCATCGAGTCGATCGTGCCGGTGTCGAGCCACGCGGTTCCGCGACTGAGAACCTCGACGCGGAGCTTGCCCTGCTCGAGGTACGCGGCGTTAACGTCGCTGATCTCGTATTCGCCGCGCGCACTCATCTTGATGTTGCGGGCGATCTCGACCACGGAGTTGTCGTAGAAGTAGAGGCCGGGCACCGCGAAGCTGCTCTTCGGGTGGGTCGGCTTCTCCTCGATGCTGAGCACACGACCGTCGGGGGCGAAGTCGACAACGCCATACGCGGTCGGGTTTGCCACCTGGTAGGCGAAGACGAGTGCTCCGTCGATTTCCTTATGGGCGGCGAGACTGGTGCCCAGCTCTGTGCCGTGGAAGATGTTGTCGCCGAGCACGAGAGCAACGCGGTCATCACCGATGAAGTCCGCACCGATCACGAACGCCTGGGCGAGGCCGTTCGGGGTGTCCTGTGTGGCGTACGAGATCGAGATTCCGATGTCGCTGCCGTCGCCGAGGAGCCGGCGGAAGCCGAAGGCGTCGTCGGGCGTGGTGATGATCAGGATCTCCCGGATGCCCGCCGCCATGAGCGTGGACAGGGGGTAGTAGATCATCGGCTTGTCGTACACGGGCACGAGCTGCTTCGAAATGCCTTTGGTAATGGGGTGCAGCCGCGTGCCTGAGCCGCCGGCGAGAATAATGCCCTTCATGACAGCGAGCCTAGGGCCTGAGCGGGATGTGGCCCGCATTGCGGGCGCCGGCGCCCCCGTTGTGGGACGCCCAGCGCGCACAAAGAAGACGAATTGTCGTACCTGTTAGAGTGCACAGAGGTTCATCGTCACGTAAATCCGTAGGAGTTTAATGACAACCCTGCGCGTGGTCATCGATCAGATCATCGCTCCCGTGCCCGGTGGTGTGGGTCGCTACGCAGAAGAGTTGACCCGGCAGATCATCCTGACGGCTCCCCCCGGCGTCGCGGTCGAAGGCATCGTCTCCTCGGCCACCGAGGCGGAGTACGCACACATCGATGCCGTGCTCCCGGGACTTTCGCGCGTGTACCGGTCTCCCCTCGGCCGTCGCGAGCTCTCGCTCGCCTGGCAGTTCGGCCTCACTCTCCTTCCCGGCAAGGGCATGGTGCACGCCATGAGCCTGCTCGCTCCCCTCTACCGTCACGAAAAGGGCAATGCCGCCGGCAACCAGACGGCGGTCACCATTCACGACGCCGTGCCGTGGACGCATCCCGAAACCCTCACCCCGCGTGGCGTCAGCTGGCATCGCGCCATGGCCGCCCGTGCCGCGAAGTACGCCGACGCCATCGTTGTCCCGACTCACGCGGTTGCCGCGGAGCTGGGCGAGATCCTCGACCTGGGCTCGCGCGTGCGCGTGATCGGCGGGGCCGTCAGTACACAGCTTGTGGTGCCGGATGACTCGGACGAACGTGCCTCGGCCATGAACCTGCCCGAGCGGTACCTTCTCACCGTCGGGACGCTCGAACCCCGCAAGGGCCTCGACCCGCTCATCCGCGCGTTGGCATCGGAGGACACCGACGGGCTGCCGCTGCTCGTGGTCGGTCCGTCCGGCTGGGGTGACGTGAACGTCGCGTCCGTGGCCGCGGCCGCCGGTCTGGCCGAGGGCCGCGTGCGTCCACTCGGTCGTCTCACCGACGAAGACCTCGCCGTCGTCCTGAGCCGCGCCACCGTGTTTGTTTTCCCGAGCCTCGCCGAGGGTTTCGGTCTCCCGGTGCTCGAGGCCATGAGCCTCGGAACCCCGGTCGTGCACTCCGACGTGCCCGCGGTCATGGAAGTGGCGGCGGATGCCGGCGTCACGGTGCAGATCGGCGACACCGGCGACACCGCCGGCTATTCCGAACGCCTCGCCGCGGGAATCGCGACGGTGCTGGGCGATCCGGAGCGTGCGGAGCGACTGAAGTACCTGGGTATCGATCGCGCCGGTGCGTTCAGCTGGCGGTCCTCCGCCGAAAAAGTGTGGCAGCTGCACGCTGACCTGTAGGTCGGTGCGGGTGTGGTGTTGCGGACGGGATGCGCGCCGCCCGGGGCATCCACTCTCCCGCGCATGACGCAGGGGGTGCCCCGCTCTCGCGGAACACCCCCTGGGCCAGCTCTAGTGAAGCGTTACTTCACCACGGTGAGTGTGACGGTCCGCGAGGAGTCCGGCGCGAACGTCGCGCTCCCGTTGTACGTCGCGTACACCTTGTAGGTTCCCTTCTTCAGCGTGGGAAGGGTGACGGAGACGTACCCCTTCTTTGCCGAGGTCAGGGCGATCGTCGCGGTCTTGGAACCGTAGTGCACGGTGACGGTTCCGGTGGGACGCGACAGCGTCGGGGCAACGACCACACGCACAACCTCATGCTGCGTAGTCTTCACCTTCGGCTTCGTCAGCGCGATGCTGACGTTGGTGAGGGCCTTGACCGTAACCTTGGCGCTCGACGAGACCGTCGTGCCTGCGCTGTTGGTGAATACCGCGTGGTAGAGGTATCCGGACAGCTTGCTGTTGGCAGTCATGGTGAACGTCGTGCTGGTCGCCTTCGAGAGGTTCAGCCACGTCTTGCCACCGTTGGCACTGACCTGCCACTGGACGGTCGGCTTGGGCGTGCCCTTGGCGGCCGCGCTGAGCGTCACCTTCGAACCGGCGTTGACCACGGTTGCGGCCTTCGGCTGCGTGGTGATCACCGGGGCTGTCGCCGTGGGCGTACCCGCGGCAACGGCAACGGTGTTCGCCGCGCTGACATTGCCGGCCACGTCCGTTGCCCGGTAGGACACCAGACGCGGTGTTCCGGGAATCGTGACCGGGTCCGTGTACGTGGCCCAGGTGAAGCCGTCGACCGAGTACTCGATCGACGCGACACCGGAACCGGCGTCGGTCGCGGCGAGCGACAGCTTGCCATTGGCGGCCGACACCACCGTGGCGACGGGAGCCATGCTGTCGATCTTCACCTTCAGGGACGCGATGGCCGAGAAGGCACCATCGTCGTTCACGGCGAGCGCACGAACCTTGTGTTCCCCATCGGTGGAGATGGTGACGGGAGCCGTGTAGTTCGTGAGCACCCCGGTGTCGACGTCGATGTACGACTGGGCGTCGCCATCGTTCGACGTCACCGTGATCGTGACAGGAGCCTTGTACCAGCCGCTGGCCGGAACCGGAGCCGAGGCGGAAATGGTTACCGTCGGTCCGTTGCCGGTCTGGTTGCGAATGACCTTGCCCTTGGTGACATCCAGGTAGCTCGTCAGGTTGGTGAACTGCCCGGTGTACGGGCGAACCGTAATGCCCGAGACGCCCTGGTTGGTGGCGAGCTGTCCGAATCCGGCGGTCTGCGTCGCGACGTTCATGATGTTCATCGCGCTGCGCTGCAGGTCACCGAGACGCAGGTTGTAGCCGGTTGCCGAGTAGTCGCCGCGAACGTTCACGGTGTACGACACGACCGGCGACCCGGGGTCCGAGGTCTGGTGCACGACATCCGTCACCGTGATCGCCGGCTTCTGGGTGGCGTTCAGTGCGGTTCCTGCGAGCAGGGACTGCACGTCCGCAAAGGCATCCGCCACCGTGGCATACGGGGCGTTCGGCGTGAACGTCTCGTTGTTGATGGTGTCGCGGATTGTCGCACCCGACTTCGGCGCGGCAGTGACGGTACTCGCGGTGACCGGCGTGCTGATGGTCTCCGCGCCGGTTGCCGACGGGATGAGGCCGTTGAAGCTCCACGTGTAGCTCGTGCGGTTGTTCGACAGCGTCGTCAGCTTGTTGTAGACGGGCAGACCGGAGGAATCGATTGCCGGTACGACCTTGCGGATCGCGTTGATCACCTCGGCCGTGTTGTTGCCGGGCTCGATCAGGTCGTTACCCGAGTAGTACACGCCGGTGGCGCCGGTGCGGGGGCCTGCGCCCCAGTCCGTCATCACGAGACCCTTGAAGCCCCACTCACCGCGGAGAATATCCGTGTTGAGGTCGTAGGAACCCGAGGTGTAGGTGTCGTTGACCTTGTTGTACGAGGTCATGATCGCCATCGGCTGGGCGCTCTTGACGGCGATCTCGAAGCCCTTCAGGTAGATCTCCCGTTCGGCCCGCTCACTGATCACCGCGTTGGTGGTCGTGCGCAGGGTCTCCTGGTTGTTCGCGAAGAAGTGCTTGATCGTGACGCCTTCGCCGGGAACGCTCTGCACGCCGGCGGTGGTGGCCGCTGCCGTGAGTCCCGCGATGAGCGGGTCTTCCGAGTAGTACTCGAAGTTGCGTCCGTTGAGCGGGTCGCGGTGGATGTTCATGCCCGGAGCGAGCCAGAGGGAAACGCCGTACTCCGCCATTTCCTTACCGACGGCCGTTGCCACCTGCTTGACGAGGGACGGGTCCCACGTCTGCGCGAGCAGTGTGCCGATCGGCCACGCGGTGCCGAACTGGTACGTGGCGGGGGTGGTTGCGATCTTCTGCGTGATGCGCAGACCGGCCGGACCGTCCGAGAGCGTCATTCCCGGCAGGCCGAGCGACTCGTACTTCGCGGTGGTGTATCCGGCGGCGCCGACTGCGGTGAGCGTCGTACCGGCAGCGGATGCGCCTTCGACGATGTTCGCCAGCTGCGTGACATTCAGACCCGCAACAAACTGCTGCAGCGTCGTCGTGCCCTTCGCCACGTCGAACAGGGTCTTCGTCGGATCGGTGGTGACCGTCTTCAGGGTCTCACCGGTCTTCGCCGCGTACGGCGCTCCGGTGTTCTCCCAGTTGTCGGCACCCGTCGCCGGCACGTAGGCCGTCGTCGAACCGATCTTGTCCTTGTCCAGCGCGTAG
The DNA here is from genome assembly GCF_018449675.1 of Glaciihabitans sp. dw_435. Classification (GTDB taxonomy): domain Bacteria; phylum Actinomycetota; class Actinomycetes; order Actinomycetales; family Microbacteriaceae; genus Glaciihabitans. Next base: position 247,908 of record NZ_JAAVUZ010000002.1, read on the forward strand.
TACGGCGACGTCGAGTCGACGGACACGTTCTGTTCGAACTCCGATGCGTTGTTCGCCGGGGTGTAGCCCGCGGTGTTCAGCGTCACGACCGGTGCAGCGGCGATCTCCGCACTTTCGGTGTCGTAGGCGTAGAAATCGGCCGGGTCACTGGTCAGCTCGGTGTCGACGGTGGTGTCGTTCTCCTCGTTGGCCAGCTGTTCGGTGATCGTGGTCGCCGCCAGGTGCAGCACCGACTCCACGTGCGTGTTGCGCGAGGATTCCCCGATCCGGATGCGGTAGTCGCCCGCCTCCAGCGTGTACGCCGCCTTGGACTGGTCGTACGACGCCATGTCCGCGGTGTTGTACCGGATGGTCACCGTCTGTGACGCCCCGGGAGCGAGTTCGTCGGTCTTCGCATAACCCGCGAGCTCCTGGTACGGCTTGTCCAGGCCGGTCTGCGGTGCAGAGAAGTACGCCTCAACGACGTCCTTGCCGCTGTAGGTGGTGCCGACGTTTGTCACCTTCACCTTGGCGGTGACCGACGTCATGTCCGCTGTGACGCTCTGGGTGTCGAGCTTGAAGTCGGTGTAGGAGAGACCGTATCCGAACGGGTAGTCGACAACACTGGCCGGGTCAGCCGGGTTGAGCTTCTTGTAGAGCGAGTCGAAGTAGCGGTAGCCGACATAAATGCCCTCGCTGTACTGCTCCTCCAGAGCGGATCCGTCGTTTGTGGCGAAGGAGGCCGATGCCGGGTAGTAGTTGTACGACGATGCCCACGTGTCCGTGAGCTTTCCCGACGGCGTGACAGAACCATTGAGGACGTCGGTGACGGCGTTGCCGGACTCCTGACCCGCCTGGCTCATGAGCAGCATCGAGTCGAGCGCCTGCCCGCCGGCCGGGTCGGTGACGGCACCGTTAATCTGGTCAAAGAACGCGGTGTCGACAACACCGCCGACGTTGAGAACAACGACGACCTTCTTGTAGGTCTGGCCAAGGGTTTGCAGGTCACCCTTCTCGATGTCGGTCAGGAGGTAGTCGCCCTTTCCGGAACTGCGGTCCGCGCCCTCACCGGAGTTACGGGCGATCACGAAGACTGCCGTGTCCGTGGGCTGCGTGGGCTGGGCTGTCGTGCTGGTGAGTGCCTGCTCCACCGACGCGTAGTCGACGGTCGGCCCGAATCCGCTGCCACCCGTTGTCGGCGGGTACTTCGTGTCGTACGCGGCCTTCATGGCGTCGTAATACGCGGGACTCGTGGTGATGGAATATCCAGCGTTCGTCAGGCCCTGGCGCACGTTGATCGCGTACCTGTTGTTGACGGCGCCGGACCCGGTTCCGCCCTTGACGGTCTGGTAGGAACCAACGCCGAAAACGGCAACGTTGCCGGTCTTGGCCAGCGGAAGCACGCTCCCGTGGTTCTCGAGCAGCACCATCCCCTGCGTCGCCGCGGTGCGCGACAGTTGTCCGTTCTCGAGCTCGAGAGCTCCGGGGTTGGGATTGGTGGTTGCGGCCTGGGCGGCAGCGACTCCGGATACCGCGAGGGCCACGGAGACCCCCAGGGCTACCGCGGAGCGGAACACGACATGTTTGCCGCGTTGCGGATTTTCATGCATTGAGTTGTCCTCTCTGACAACGATCAACGCACACGGGCGATCACGAAAACGTCCCACTCTGGACGTCACTGTCGCGAGTATGCGTGCCTCTGCAGGCCTCTTCACCGTATTTGCACATCTATTGGACTGTCAACGGCCATACACACCCAAATGGGGGGCACTTTCGGCCTTTTTTAGGTGCAAAAAACGGAGACGGGATGTGCCGCAATCAGGCAAACACCTATAGTTTTCCCATGAAGGCCCCATTCGACCGCGTATCCTTGCGGGATCGCACGCGCGATGATCTCTACGAGCTCATCGCCGAGGGCAACGAACTCACCCGCCCCGAGCTGGTGGTGCTCACCGGGATGTCCCGCACCACCGTCAACCAGGCCGTCGGTCGTCTCGTCGCCGAGGGCCGCGTCGCGGAATCCGAGCAGAAGCACAAGGGCCCAGGGTCCGGAAGCGGACGTCCGGCGACGAGCCTCATCGCGGTGGCCAACGGTGACCCCGTCGTCGGCATCGACTTCGGGCACAACCACATTCAGGTCGCCGTGGCCGACGCGCTGGGGCGCCCCCTCGGTGAGAGGTATGTGGAGGTCGACGTGGACCTTCTCGCGTCCGAAGCGATGGACCTCGCGGCGGACCTCGCCATCACCCTGATCGCCGAGCATTCGCTTGGCCGCCCCGCCTCCGTCGTCGCGGGAATCCCTGGCCCGCTCGACCGCGGCTCGGGACTTGTGCAGTCCTCGACGATTCTCTCCAGCTGGGTGGGCCTGGCACCGGCCGTCGAGCTTGAGCGCCGCCTCGGCGTTCCGGTACAGATCGAGAACGATGCGATTCTGGGGGCTGTGGGTGAGCTGCGGGCAGGAGCCGGCCGGGACATCCCGAACTTCCTCTACGTCAAGGCATCGCACGGCATCGGCGCCGCGATCATCATCGGCGGTCACCCCTATCGCGGCACGTCGGGCATCGCGGGCGAGATCGGTCACACCCACCTGTCGGGCCACACCGAGGCCTGCCGGTGCGGGAATCGTGGATGCCTCGAGGCCGTCGTTTCCATTCAGGCGGTGCGTGACCAGGTCCTGCACACCCACCCGAACGCCCACCCCGGTGATGTCGATTTGGCGAGCGAACCGGACGAGGTGACGGCACGCATTCTCATCGAGGCGGGCCGCATCGTCGGACGCGTGCTCTCCAGCATGTGCGACCTGCTGAACCCGGAGGCCGTGATCATCGGCGGCGAGCTGGGGGCGACGGGCCCTCAGTTCCTCGGCGGCATCGCCGCGTCGATCGAGCGCTACTCGCAGCCGGCGACGGCGCGGGCGCTGCAGATCCTGCCGGCGAGCCTGGGCATCCGGGCCGAGCTCGTGGGTGCGCTGCAGCTCGCGGCGGGACTCGCCCGACGCTGACAGGGGTGCAGCCAGCTCGCGGCGGGGCTCGCCCGGCGCCGAGGGGGCAGCCAGCTCGCGGCGGTCTCGCACACTGATGAGCCGGGTCTAGCCGCCCGTCTTGATCGGCGCGATCGCCTTGGCTACGAGTGTCTTGATGTTCGCGAAGTCCGGCGTGATCATGTTGACCGTCGGCGGCGACAGCTCGAGCTTGGTGAGCTTCTGGTTCTTGGCCTTCGTGCCGAGGTCGACGAACTTGCCAAGCATGACCTGCGGGATGTCGGTCTTGACGACCTTGGATCCCGCCTTGGCCACTGCCTCGAACTTGGTGAGCACGTTGGTCGGGTCGAACTGCGTGAGGATCGCGCTCTGCACGTCGCGCTGGCGGCGCATGCGGTCGTAGTCGCTCGTGCCGTGCCGGGCGCGGGCGTACCAGAGGGCGGTGTAGCCATCCATCTTCTGGGTGCCCTTTTCGATCCAGCCGTCTACGTTGATGGGCTGTCCGTTGGAGTCCTCGCCACCGTTGATGGGCAGGCGTTCCGTCGACGTGATGGTGATGCCACCCAGGGCATCGATCAGGTCGGAGAAGCCCTTCATGTCAATCAGCACGTAGTACTGCAACGTGATGCCAAGCACGCCCTCCGCGGCATCCCGCATCGCTTCGATTCCCGGCTGGGAGTCGCTGCTTGCGCTGGTGGCGTTGGGATATAGATCCGGATGCTCCTGCCCATAGGTATACAGGTAGCTGATCAGGCAATTGTTGCCGCAGTTGTAGCCGTTGGGGTACGGACCGTACAGGGGCGATCCGTCGACAAACGGAGCCTTCTGCATGTTGCGCGGGATGCCGATGATCGTGGTGGCACCGGTGTTGGCATCAATGCTGATGACCGAGATGCTGTCGGGACGCAGTCCCATGCGGTCGGGGCCGGCGTCGCCGCCCAGCAGCAGGATGTTGTAGCGCCCGTCGATCGGGTCGGCGTAGGTGCCGCCCGAGAAGACCTTGTCGATGGCGGTGCGGGTGACACCGGCGTAGTACGCGCCGGAGGCGACGACGCCCGAGGTGACGACCATGAGCACCACCGCGAACAGGGCGATACCGGTGCGGGCGGCGGGCTTGGCCCGGCCGAGGCGCGCGAGGCGCAGTGTGTCGAGGGTGAGGCAGATCCACAGCACTGCGTAGAGCACGAGCAGCACCTGCACCACGATGAGGGCGATCGAGTTGGTGAGCACTCCCAGCACGGCGACCCGGGCGAGGATCGCGGCGACCACGAGCGCGATGATGAGGAACCAGAGCAGGAAGGTGGTGCGCAGCCCGAACCGGCCGAGCTTGCGGTTGCCCGCGAGCACCTGGGCGGAGCCGGGCGCGAGGACGTTGAGTCCCACGAGCCACCAGGCCCGCTTGGTCATCAGGCGCGGGGAACTGACGTCCGGGTTACGGACGGCGTTCGGGGCGCCGCTGCGTGTAGCGCTCACAGGCTCGACTTGAGAGCCGCGTTCTTCTCGGCGACGAGGGCCTCCAGCGAGCTGGCGAAGTCCGCGAGTTTGGCGGCAAGCGTGGCATCCGTCACCGAAAGAATGCGGACGGCAAGGATCCCGGCGTTACGTGCGCCACCGATGGACACGGTCGCGACCGGCACGCCCGCGGGCATCTGCACGATGGACAGGAGGGAGTCGAGGCCGTCGAGCCGGGACAGCGGCACGGGCACGCCGATGACGGGCAGGGTGGTGACGGAGGCGAGCATGCCGGGCAGGTGGGCGGCGCCGCCCGCTCCCGCGATGATGACGCCGATGCCGCGGGAGGCTGCGGCCCGACCGAACGCGATCATCTTGTCGGGGGTGCGGTGGGCCGAGAGCACCTCGACCTCCACCTCGATCCCGAACTCGGCGAGCGCGGAGGCCGCGTCACTCATGACGGGCCAATCGGAGTCGGAGCCCATGACAACGGCAACGCGGGGGATGGACATGCACCCCATCGTAGGCGAGCACCATGGAGGTTCCTGACGGACGGGGCTGCGTGTCTGCGGTCCGGCGGCAGAGGAGGGTGGCCCGGAGGCAGGCTGCCTACTCGAAGAAGGCCGCCGACGCCCGCGCCTGGTACACGACCTCGTCGAGGTCGTCGCCGATCGCGGTGACGTGTCCGACCTTGCGGCCCGGGCGGGGTGTCTTGTTGTAGCTGTGCACCTTCACGGTGGGCTGGTCGGCGAACGCCGCGGGGTAGCGGTCCACCATCGTGAGCCCCGAGTTCTCATCGGCCGCCCCGGGACCGCCGAGGATGTTGACCATCACTGACCATTCACGGTGGCACCCCGTCGCCCCGAGGGGCAGGTCCAGCACTGCACGCAGGTGCTGCTCGAACTGGCTTGTACGCGACCCGTCGATGCTCCAGTGCCCGGTGTTGTGCGGCCTCATCGCCAGCTCATTGATCAGCAGACGGTCATCCGTTGTCTCAAAGAGTTCGACGGCGAGCACGCCGGTGACACCGAGTTCGCGGGCGACGGTCACGGCGATGTCGGCGGCGACGTCGGCGATGCGACCAGCGGCACCCGGCGCCGGAGCAATGACCTCGGCGCAGACGCCATCACGCTGCACGGATTCGACCACGGGCCAGACACCGATCTCACCGGAGGGCGTGCGCGCGATGAGCTGGGCGAGCTCGCGACGGAATTCGACGAGCTCCTCCACCAGCAGCGGCCCTCCCGCGGCAAACCAGTCCGCGGCCTCGGCGGCGGAGCGCACGACGCGCACACCCTTGCCGTCGTATCCGCCGGTGGGGGTCTTCAGCACGGCCGCTCCCCCGTGCGCCTCGAGGAAGACCGCGAGCTCGTCGGAGTTCTCGACGCGCGCCCAGTCCGGCACCGGGAGGCCGAGGGCCGCGAGGCGCTCGCGCATGACGATCTTGTCCTGGGCGACCGCAAGGGCTGTGGGAGACGGATGAACCGCGATGCCGTTTTCCAGGAGCACTGCCAGCACGGACTGCGGTACGTGTTCGTGATCGAAGGTCACCACGTCGACGCCACGGGCGAACGCGAGCACGGTCTCCGCGTCGGTGTAGTCGCCCACCTGGGTCGCGGCCAGCGCGGCGGGGCTTCCCTCGGTTTCGGCCAGCACGCGGATCTCGATGCCGAGAGCCACAGCGGCAGGAATCATCATTCGGGCGAGCTGTCCGCCGCCGATCACGCCAACGATCGAGGGCATCGGTTCTCCGTAACGTTGCGCGGCATTCTCAAAGGAAGCCACTGAGCAGGGCGGTTAGACTGCCAACCGCCACATCCCTATCTTTCCCTATCGTCCAGGTGGATGCATGCGTTCTCTCATACCTCAGCTCATCCGCTTCGGCGCAGTTGGGGCCGTCGGCTTCATCGTCGACACAGCGGTATTCAACCTGCTGCGGGCCACCGTGTTCTCTCCGGAGAACCTGCACTCCGGCGTCATCTGGGCAAAGATCATCTCGACGTGCGTCGCCATCCTCGTTAACTGGATCGGTAACCGCTACTGGACCTTCGGCCAGGAACGCAGCACGAAGGCCGTGCGCGAGGGCGTCGAATTCGCCGCCGTCAGCCTCGTCGGGCTCGGCATCAGCCTCGCGATCCTGTGGTTCACCCACTACGCGCTCGGGTTCACCTCGGTGGTCGCCGACAACATCTCCAACATCGTGGGGCTCGGCGTCAGCACTGTCTTCCGCTTCGCGCTCTACCGCAGTTGGGTCTTCAGCCCGCGACGCACCGCGGCAGCTGCCGCCCGCGCTGCGGAGCGCCGCGACGAGCTCGCCCTGCAGCACGGAGCCACGCAGTTCACCGGGGAGATCCCCACCGCCTGACAACCCGGAGGGAGAAACTGGCGACTGGCGGGAGCTATAACCCCCGCCGCGTGCCACGATCTCCCGCCAAACCCTGCGTTGACTCCCGCCACCCGGAAAACGCGGTCGCGGGAATGGCGGCGGTCTAGCGAACGCCCCAGGCCGTCGTCTCGTCGGACGCGTGCGCCTCGGTCTGCTGCCGTTGGACGGACACGCTGTTCTGGCTGGTCTCCATCAGGTCGTGCAGCACGGCCAGCACAAGGTCGGCGCTCGAGACATCCCGCAACACGATCGGGTGGTCGAGACCCGCGTTGATCTGCACGTCACCGCTGCGGAACATGCTCTGCAGCGCCGTCTTGCGCACCGTTACGTCGTAGCCGCGGCTGTGCAGCAACTCCTGGCGCACCCGAACGAAAAAACCGCTGCGCAGGATGACCCGCCGCGTCGTAATCGTGTAGTTGCGGCCAAGCCATCCGAGCAACGGCAGCAGCCACAGCAACAGCACGGCGAGCGCCGCAGCGCCCAGCACGGCGAGGTTCTGCCACTGCTCGTCAAACCAGCCGTAGAAGTAGCCGGTCGCACCGGCCACGGCGATCAGCGCCAGACTGGGCCAGAACATGGCCCTGCCGTGCGGGCGCACACGCACCACGACGGCTTCTGGGGTCTGGGCTGGCTCTGACATGCCTTATTCATACCGCAGATGGGTCACGTCACCAGCGGCGACAGACGTAACGGGACCATCCTGTGATTCCCTCACTTCGAGGCGTCCGGTGGAGTCGAGGCCCGTCGCGGTTCCGACAAGGAAGTCTCCCCCGGGCAGTTCCACGCGCACCGGCTGGCCGAGTGTCGTGCACTCGTCGGAGATGGCGGTGCGGATGCCACTGGCGTCGGCGTCCCCGTCGAAGGTGACGAAGCGCGTGGTGAGGGTGCGCAGCTCGGTGAGGTAGTAGGCGAGGGCGTCGTCGCCCATCGTGCTGGATGCGCCCCGCGCTCCCGCGAGCAACAGCGACGTCGCGGTCGGGACCGGCAGCTCGTCCGCGGTCATCGTGAGGTTGAGGCCAGACCCGATGATCACGGAATCGCCGGAGGGCAGCAGCTCGGCGAGCAGGCCAGACACCTTGAACCCGTCGATCTGCACGTCGTTCGGCCACTTGAGACCCACGACCGGGGCGTCCGGGATCGCTTCGCCGTCCACCGGGAGGGCAACGTCAATCTCGCTGGCCTCGGCGAGCACGCGACGCACGGCGCGGGTCATCGCGAGGCCGGCGATCAGGGGCAGCCAGCCGAAGTGCTCGAGCGGGAGCGGGGAACCGTCCGCCAGACGCGGTCGCAGCAGCACCGAGGCGGCGAGGGTCTTGCCGGGTGGGGCAACCCAGACGCGTCCGAGCCGACCGCGCCCGGCGGTCTGACTGGTGGTGACCACCACGGAGAAGTGAGGCTCGTCGGTGTCGCGGGCGCCCGAGGCATCCGCTTCTCTCGCAGATCCGGCCAGAAAGTCGTTGGTCGACCCGATCTCATCGAGCGCGACGAACTTTGCGGACTCAGACCTGCTTTTTTGCCAGAACACCGCTCCAGCGTAGAACGCCCCGCGCCGCACGCACGCCAGTACGCACCGGAAGCCAGACAACTCCCGCCAACCTGCCAGACGCGCTTCTGTCGTATTTGCCGAGGGCGCGCTTGCGTTCCCACGCCCGCCGGAATTCCCCACCGCGCCCGAGCAGCCAGGGCTCGTGCCGGGGCAGCCGGCCCGCGGCCCGCGCCTCGAGCAACTCGTCGAGCACGCGCAGCCAGTCGCTGTCGGCGGGATCGTGGAAGTAGTTGTCGTCGAGCCACACGTCACTGACGGTACGGAAGCGGGCGTTCACCAGGTCGTCGGATCCGGCGAGCAGGTTGCTGCCGACGAACACCTCGTTGATGAGTTCGGGCCCGACCCCGAAGTCGTCGACCGCGATCACCGGCACCCCCGCCGCGAGCGCTTCGATCGCCGCCGTCGAGCTCACGGTCACGAAGCCGACGGCCTGGTCGAGGTACCCGCCCATGGGACCGGAGGCCACCACCAGGTTGTCGGGTGTCGTGCCGAGAGAGGCGAGCAGGTCGGGGTAGCTGTCGTGCTCTTCGTGCGTCTGTACCTCCCCGGCGACGGCACGCACCTTGATAACGACACGCAGTTCGGGATGCCTCGTGGCAAGCTCACTCAGCCATCCGAGCAACCGCACCCGGTCCACCCGGTCCGCCGGGACGATCGATTGCGCGGCGAAGATGACATCCCTGCGCCCGCTCACCTCGCGCGGCACGGAGCGCTGCAGGAAGGGCAGCTCGGCCAGCGCGAAGGTCTGCGCGGCCTCGAGTTCGACGGCGAGCTGCCGGAACTCGCGCACCTCACGCTTGCTGTGCAGCAGGAACAGGTCGGCCTGCGTGCGATACCGGATCGCCGGCCGAGTCGCCGGCACCGAGATACCGGGAAGGCCACTGACGATCACGGGTCGCTTCGCAGTCACGTCGTAAATGTCGCGGGCAACCACCGACGCCACCGGTCCCCGCAGCGAGAGCAGCACCACATCGGGCTGCTGCTCCCGCACGAGGTCGACGATCGCCGGCAGCTCCAGTCGCAGGGCGTCGGACGCCGCGAAACCGCTTCCGGCCAGCGCCGTCTGCAACTGGGCGTCGCTGGGCGCGATCGGCGTCGCGACCAGCACGAGCGACTTGAGCCACTCCCTCGGCAATGCAGCCAACACCGCGGCTCCCCATTTCACATAGGAGTCGGAGTCGACGACCGCGATTACCCTCACGCGGTGACGCGGCGGAGCTTCGCCAGCGGAGCGAGCTCGCCCGGGAAGACGCGCTTGACGCCGTCACCCATGGCCTGCTCCAGGATGCGGATGTCCTGCACCAGCTCGGTCAGCCCCTGCGGTTCGAGGGATGCCTCGTGGTCCGAGCCCCACGAGGCGCGATCCAGGGTGATGTGACGCTCAACGGCAACCGCACCCAACGCGACGGCGGCCAGCGAGATCTGCAGGCCACGCTCGTGTCCCGAGTACCCGATGGGGATGCCCACGTAGCGCTCCTGCAGCGTCGTGATCATGCGCAGGTTCGCCTCCTCGGGCGGCAGCGGGTAGGTGGAGGTCGCGTGCAGGATGATCAGCTTGTCGGGGTTGAGGATGTCGACAGCGGCATCGATCTGCTCGAGCGTCGACATACCCGTCGACAGGATGACCGGCTTTCCCGTTGCCGCGAGTAGGCGCAGCAGGCCGGAGTCGGTGACCGACGCGGAGGCGACCTTGTGGGCAACGACGTTGAGCTCCTCGAGGAACTCGGCAGCCGGCTCGTCCCACGGCGAGGCGAACCAGTCGAGACCGCGGAGCGTGGCGTAGTCACCGATCTCGATGTACTGCTCGCGGTTGAACTCGACGCGGTAGCGGTAGTCCAGGTAGGTCATTTCGCCCCACGGTGTGGACCGCGGCACTGCCTTCATGTGCTCGGGCGTCGAGATGTCGGGGGTGCGCTTCTGGAACTTGACGGCCTGAGCACCCGCGTCGGCGGCGACATCGATGAGCTGCTTGGCGAGGTCAACGGATCCGTTGTGGTTCAGCCCGATCTCCGCGATCACATAGACGGGGTTGGTGGTGCCGATATCGTTCACGCCGATCGTTACGGTCATGGGGTGTTCGCTTCCTGATCAGGTGGTGAATGGAGTGGGGCCGAAAAATCGTGGGCGGCAGAAAAGTGGGGGCGAATCAGCGTGACGAGCCGCTGAGGCCCGACATCAGCGATGCGAGCGTGAGCTGGTCCATCGTGTCGATCTCGATCGCGTCCCGCTCGTCCACCTCGGCAATGCCGACGGTTCCGAAGAAGCGGAAGCGCGCGGCCCGGAATCCCGTGGTGCGCATCACGTAAAACGCGCCGGTCTCCTGGTAGTGCGGTTCGCGGTCCTGACGGCGGGGACGGAAGGAGTGATCGTGGTTGACCCCGACGGCTCCGGCCGGTGTCTTCTTCCAGAGGAAGGCATAGGTCTCAAGGGCCGAAAACACCACGTCGTCGTCGCCGCGCAGCACCCGGGTGACAGCGGCATCCAGGTCATCCGCTCGAATAAAAGGGCTCGTGGCCTGAATGAAGACCGTGACCTCCGGGGCACCCACCGTGCGGTCGATCTCATCGAGGGCGTGCAGCAGCGCCGATTCGGAGCTGGCGGTGTCGTGTGCAAGCTCTGCCGGACGGTCGATGACGATCGCACCGGCCCCGACGGCGGTCTGCGCGATGGCGGCGTCGTCGGTGGTGACGTAGACGACATCGATGGTGGATGTCGCGAGCGCCGCGTTCACCGCGCGCTCAACCAACGACACGCCTCCGACCTCGCGGAGGTTCTTGCCGGGAATGCCCTTGGATCCGCCGCGGACGGGGATGATGGCCGCGACGCGTGCCTGGCGCGAGCTCCTCATGATGTTCCCTCTTCTGGTCCGACGGACGACTCTCGGATGACGGTGGCCACATCGTGGTGCCGGCATCCTGAAACGCTATGTCGAGAGGGTGTTGCACCGGTTGACGGAAGGTTAACAACGGGTGTGCGGTGATTTCACCTCAGATCAGACGATTTCTCTGTAGGAACCCTCCACAGGGTCCGCGTGGGGGCTGCCCAGTAAAGTGGGGGCGTGACTGACGACATTGCACGCCCCGATCTCTCCACCACAGACTCTGCCGCTGCGGACCAGGCCAAAGCCGACCTGGCGACGACGGCGGGCAGGCTTGCCGACCTGAAGGTTCGCTACCACGAGGCGGTCACCGCCAGTGGTGAAGCCGCCATCGAGAAGCAGCATTCCAAGGGCAAGAAGACAGCCCGCGAGCGTATCGAGCAGCTGCTCGACCACGGGTCGTTCGTCGAGCTGGACGAGTTCGTCCGTCACCGCACGCACGCCTTCGGCATGGAGAACAAGCGCCCCTACGGTGACGCCGTCGTCACGGGTACCGGAACGATCCACGGTCGCCAGGTCGCCATCTACAGCCAGGACTTCACCATCTTCGGCGGATCGCTCGGCGAGGTCGCCGGCGAGAAGATCATCAAGGTCATGGACCTCGCGCTGAAGACCGGCGTCCCCATCATCGGGATGCTCGACTCCGGCGGAGCGCGCATCCAGGAGGGCGTTGTCGCCCTCGGCAAGTACGGCGAGATCTTCCGCCGCAACACCCAGGCCTCCGGGGTCATCCCCCAGATCTCCATCATCATGGGACCGGCCGCCGGTGGCGCCGTGTACTCCCCCGCGCTGACCGACTTCGTCATCATGGTCGACAAGACCAGCCAGATGTTCGTGACCGGCCCCGACGTCATTAAGACCGTCACCGGCGAGGACGTCGGCATGGAGGAGCTCGGTGGAGCTCTGACGCACAACAAGATTTCCGGTGTCGCCCACTACCTCGCCAGCGACGAGGACGACGCCCTCGACTACGCGCGCACGCTGCTCAGCTTCCTGCCGGACAACAACCTCGCCGAGCTGCCGACCTTCGACAGCCAGGTCGACCTCGAGATCACCGACGAAGACCGTCGCCTCAACACGATCATCCCGGACTCCCCGAACCAGCCCTACGACATGAAGACGATCATCGAGCACATTGTCGACAACGGCGACTTCCTCGAGACGCAGCCGCTGTTTGCACCCAACATCGTGGTCGGTTTCGGCCGCGTCGAGGGACGCTCGGTCGGAATCGTCGCCAACCAGCCGAACGCCATGGCGGGAACCCTCAACATCGACGCCGGCGAGAAGGCCTCGCGCTTCGTTCGCTTCTGCGACGCGTTCTCCATCCCGATCCTCACCCTCGTCGACGTGCCCGGCTACCTGCCCGGCACCGACCAGGAGTGGACGGGCGTCATCCGCCGCGGAGCCAAGCTCCTCTACGCGTACGCCGAGGCCACCGTGCCGCTCGTCACCGTCATCACCCGCAAGGCGTACGGCGGGGCTTACATCGTGATGGGCTCCAAGCAGCTCGGTGCCGACCTCAACTACGCCTGGCCCACCGCCGAGATCGCGGTTATGGGTGGACAGGGCGCCGTCAACATTCTCTACCGCAACGAGATCAAGGCGGCGGAGGCTGCGGGCGAGGATGTCGCGGCCGTGCGCACCCGTCTCGCCAACGAGTACACCTACAACGTGGCATCCCCCTTCCTCGCGGCGGAGCGTGGCGAACTGGACGGCATCATCGAGCCGGCCGCCACCCGCGTTGCCGTCGTCAAGGCCCTGCGCGCGCTCAAGACGAAGCGCGCAACGCTGCCGCCCAAGAAGCACGGAAACATCCCCCTGTGATGGCCGGCAAGCACGCGGCGCCCAGCGTGGATGACGCGGACGCAACAAACGGTGCGGACGTGGATGCCCCGTCCACCGTCACCGGCACGCCCGGCGACACCAACGCGCCCCCCGAGGATCCGACCGCCGTCGAGTCCGCCATTCGGGTCGTCTCGGGCAACCCCACGGACATCGAGATCGCCGCGGTCACCGCTGTGCTCTCCGGCGTGCTGGAGGAACTCGCCGGCGAGCTCGGGCGAGCGACGCCTGCCGGCCCCTCCGCGTGGAACAAGAGCCAGCGGGACATCCGCAAGCCGCTGGTGCCCGGAGCGGGCAACTGGCGCGGCTTCGCCGGCTAACGCCGCCGTCGCGTGATCGCTTCGCCCCGGCGTTAGCGACCGCTTTCCCGGGGATTGCCCTGCCGCTTTCCCACCGCGGTCGCCGCTGCTCTCGGCCCTGCGTTCGCCACCACTTTTCCCCGCTTCGCCGCCTTCTTTCTCTCCAGCGTCGCGCGTACGGGTACAGCGGGGACAATTGCGGATTCCGTGGTGAAGAATGACGAAATAGAGGGTTCCGCGCGGCGGTCGCTGTTGATATGGTCACTAGAATACACGGTGTACCCCGCTTTCGACGTTCCGCTCGGCGTTCTCCGCGGCCCAGGGACCGGTAGGGGCCAAGAAATGTCCCCCACGTGTCCCCCAAAATGACGACTGTGCGGTACTCTGTTTTTTACCAATATTGATCTTGCTAGGTGTCTCTCATCGAGTTACACCACCAGATCATTGGCCGACTAGGGTAAGCGGGCCAATGACTTGGGGGCGAGTCAGGGCAATATTCGGGTTATTGCCCTGACTCGAATCTTGACAACAGGGCCAGAGGTTTCCTCTGGTCCTGTTGTTAGTTAACGGCCGTTGCGCCCGCGCGGGCTTCGTAGTGCGACTCGGACAGCCGGCCGAGGCCGAACAGCCTCCCGCGAGAGTCAGCTGGCAGCGGCGGATCACCCGCCCGAGTCGCCGAGCTCGCAGACGCGAAACAGCCGCCCGTGAGGTCAGCCGACCGTGCGTTTGATCTCCAGCCACAGGTCGACCTCGTCGTCCTCGAGGGACTCCTGTCCGAGGGCGCTCGCGCTGCCATCTCCCACGGTGCGCAGCCCGACGACGGTGATGGCCGTGTCCGAGCCTTCCGGAACCGTGCGCGCGATGACCTTGTCGGCATCCGTGCTTTCGAGGGCAGAGGCCAGGCGGTTGAGCACACGGTCGAGTTCTTCGTCGCTGAGGTCGTCGATGCCTCCCTCGTCGAGGAGCGTCACCGTCGCGCCACGGCGTCGCGCGGCCATTACCTGGGCGCGCACGGCGTCGTTGAGGAGTTTGCGTCCACGGATCTCGTCGCGGATGGCTCCCTCGAGGTGCAGGCACTCGAGGCGTTCCTCGTCGGTGAGGTTGCCGTTGCTGCGCTGGATGGTACGAAGCATCACCAGGGCCATCGCGCTTGTCTGGTTGAGGCGGAACTGCCGCTCGAAAATGTGGGCTTCCTGGGCGGCCTGCCAATCGGTCGCCTCCCGTTCGGCGAGCGCGAACCGCTGCGCGTCCCGGGAGGCCTTGGCCATGCCGGAGCTCAGGATGTGAGCCACCGCCACCCACGACACACTGCCGATGACACCAATGGAGACAATCCCGCCGACGCCGGCCCATAGGACGGTCTGCAGCACGAGGAACGAGACGCCCGTCCACGCCACGGCGTAGCGACGACGGGTCGACGTGATCGTCATGAGCGTTCCGACGGCCGCGACGTACCAGGTGGCGTAGCCGTTGCCCCCCTCGCGGTTCGGGTCGAGCTCGTGGGTGACGAGCAGCGGCAGGGCGACGACAACGGCCAGGTTGAATGCCGCGAGCCACGGCGGCATCCGCGCCGGTCCCCACGGGCCGAGGCTCAGCACGGTGGCGACGAGGTACAACGCCATCGCGGCGATAATCGGACCGTCGGACGCGGGGATCCCCTGCGTCATCGAGTAGACCGCGAGCACCAGGTGGTACGCGGAGAAGAGCGCCGCCATCGCGACGATCACATAGCGGGGAACACCAATGTTCATCGTCCGCGCCCGTCGTCGGGGGTTGCATCACTGGGAGCGGAGGGCGAGGGCTCGGTGGTGCCGCTCAGGGGAGAGCCATCCGGTGCCTCCGCGAACGGCCACCGGATCGTGACGATCGTGCCCTCACCCGGAACCGAGTCGATGTCGACGTAGCCGCCGGCGTTCCAGACCCGCTCAATGATGGACACCCGCACACCCAGCCGCTCGGTGGGAACGTTTTCGAGCACAAAGCCCTCGCCGGTGTCGCCGACTTCGACCTGGATTCCCGCGGTGCCCACCCCGTGGATGCTGAGCCAACGTTGCACCGTATCCGGCCGTCCGGCGTGCTGCAGGCTGTTGACCATGGCCTGGACAGCCGCGGCGTAGACGGCCTCTCCCGCCTGCACGGGAAGCGACTTGGGCCCGATGTCACGGGTAAGCAGTCCCAGAGGGGGTGACATGCCCGCAGCGGCATCCCGAATCCGCCCCGCGACGTCGCGCAACCGCACCGTCGTCCCGTCGTCCGGGGACACCAGCGCCGCGTCGTGGAGCTGTGCGATCGCATTGCCGGCCATGGTCGCCGCGAGCGTCTTCGCCTCCGGCGTGAATGCCCGGGCCGCCGACAGCAGAGTGGTCAAAACGGAGTCGTGCACGATCGAGTCGACCTGCACCCGCTCGATTTCCGTGGCGTGCTGGCGTACGGCATGGCCATACCTGTCGATCGCCGTCGCCTGCGCACGGTCGACCGACGCCGCCGCCTGCCGCAGCATCGTGACGATCACCATGACCGCCCCTCCGAGGATGATCGAGTACACGACGTCGAGGATGGCCGCCGGGACGGTCGCGCCACCACCGGCGGGCTGCGTGCGGATGATTCCGTAAATGATCGGCACCGAGAAGAGGTAGATCCCCGCCGCGCGGGTCGAGAATCCAATGGCCGCCGTCGCCGTGGCAACGGTGAGCATCAGGTAGAGCCAGTGGTTCTCGTTGTGCACCTTCGACAGATCGGAGATGAAGAACGGCCACGTCAGCAGCGCGACCAGGTAGACCACCGACACGACGCCGTGGCTGAATCGCACCGCGCGCCGGAAAATGGATGCCAGGAATGCGGCCACCAACGTGACGACAAAGACAATCAGGGTGGGGTACAGCCAGGCCGGCTCGGACTGATCCAGCTGCGAGAGCAGCGTGGGAACCGCCTGGACGCCGAAAACGAGTCCGAACACCGCGACGGAGCGCGAGATGACGGCCTCGACCTGTCGGCGACTGATCGGGTTGCGGGGCTGCTTCCCCGGCGCGGGTAGGGGTGCAGGCGTGCGGATGTCCGCCGCGTTAGCGGCCATCGCCGCCATCCGGGTCGAGGCCGGGCAGGATGCCGTCCTCTACCGCACGGCGCAGCAGATCCACCTTGGTGGGCGCCGGGCGCCCCACTTCGACGTACTTGACCCGGATACGGTCGAGGTACTCGCGGGCCGTCGAGTAGCCGATGCCCAGCTGCTGCGCGGCGAGCTTCAGCGGCAGGCCGGAGGCGTACAGGTGAAGAATTTCGCGCTCGCGACGACCGAGCTGCGCCTTGGAGAAGTCGCGGTCGGCGTCGATGGCGCTCGCCCACTCGAGGTTGTTGAGCACTTCGCCCCGGGCCACGGAGGCCGCGGCGGCAATCACGGTCTTGGTCGCGGACGACTTCGGGATGACTCCGGCGGCGCCCGCCGCCAGGGCTTCCCGCACACTGGCGACACGGTCGGCAATGCTGTGGACGAGCACGGCTGATCCCGTTGCCTGGACGCGCTTGACGTTGTCGGTCACGGTCGAGCCATCACCGAGGGACAGGTCGAGAACGACCACGTCGACCTCGCGTCCGGCGAGGCCGTCAACGAGTTCTTGCACGGTCGCCGCCGCGAGAACAAACTGGTAGCCCTCGTCGACGAAAGCTGCCTTGAGTCCCAGTCGTACTGATTCGTGATCGTCGACCACCGCGACGCGTAACGCCGCAGATGGTGGAGTGATTTCACTCCCGTTTACCGGTGTCTCAACCACGTTCATCCCGCCTTTCCAAGCGATGCTCGCTCGGATTCTGCCCCTATCGTATCGGTGCCTAGGCGCGCACGAGCGTGCCGACTGCCTCAACGTGGTGAGTGTTGGGGAAGAGGTCGAACGCGCGCAGGCCCGACAGACGATATCCACGTTCGCCAAACAGTGCAACGTCGCGCGCGAAGGCCACTGGATCACACGCCACGTAGACGAGTTGGACCGGCTCAAGGGCCGTCAGCGCCTCGACAACCTGCTTGCCGGCGCCCGCGCGTGGCGGGTCGAGAACGACCGTCGCCGAGCGCAGCCGGGCGCGTTCGGTGTCGCTCGCGGTGGCCGCGATCCGGGCTATCCAGCGCTCCACGCGCGCGGTGACCGCGGACGCTCCCACCCAGTCGGACAGGTTGTATCCGGCATGCTCGGTGGCCGAGGCATCCGATTCCACCGTCGTGATCCGCACGCCGCTGCCAAACCTGTCGCCGACCGCGGCCGCGAGCAGGCCGACGCCGCCGTAGAGGTCGAGGTTGTCGGCCTTGGGGTCGAAAAGCTCACCGTCAATGGCGGACTGCACGGCCTCGGTCAGCGTCGTCGCCGCGGCCGAATGCACCTGCCAGAATCCGCCGTCGTCCAGCTGGAATTCGCGCGTGCCGACGACCTCACGGATGGTCACGGGTTTCTGCCGACCGATGATCAGGCGGGCGCCACCGGTCGAGGGCTGGAGCACGTCGATGCGCTCCTCGCCGACGAAGCGGTCCCAGAGCGGCGCTGCCTCGGCCACCTCCTCGGTGGCGAGAGGGAGGGAATCGACGGGGATGACCCGGTGCGAGCGGGCCGCGTACGGCCCGGGTCGCCCGTCCTCATCCACGTGAAGACTGATACGGGTGCGCCAGCCGGTGCCGTTCTCGGCTCCGGGGATCGCCTCGACCGAGGCATCCGTCTCAATTCCGGCCATGCGCTTGAGGGCGTCTGCGAGCACCTGGCGCTTCAGTTCGCGCTGGTGCCCGATCTCGATGTGGCCGAACTCGGCACCGCCCGCGCGGTCGGCGGGAGCGCGGTCGACGCTGGCGGCATCCCAGATGTGGGTCTGGCGGTGCTCGCTCGGCTCGATGACGCGCACCGTTTCGGCGCGCCAGAACGACTTCTTATTGTCTTCGGTGATCTCCGCGAGAACCTTCTCGCCGGGGATCGCGTCGCTGACGAAAACGACCCTGCCGTCGAGTCGCGCTACCGATATGCCGCCGTGGGCAACGTTGGTAACCTCGAGCTCGACCTGTTTTCCTTGCATTTCACCCATCCCCCGAGCATAGGAGTCTGAATGCGGTTGTACCTCGCCTCGACCTCGCCTGCACGACTGGCGACGCTGCGCGCGGCCGGAATCGAGCCGGTTTTGCTCGCCTCGAACGTCGACGAGGAGGCCGCCGTTGCCGCCGCCGGCGAGCTCACCGGACCGGAGATGGTGCTGCTGCTCGCCCGCCTCAAGGCCGAGGCGGTCGTGGGACGCACGGTGGGCGGCGAGCCCATCGACGGGTTCATCCTCGGTGGGGACTCGGCGTTCGAGCTGGACGGCGAGATCTACGGAAAGCCCCACCTTCCCGAGGTAGCCCGGCAGCGCTGGCTCGACCAGCGTGGGCGCGAGGGCACGCTGCACTCGGGGCACTGGCTGATCGACCACCGTGGTGGCGTGGCGGCAGAGTCATCCGGAGAGGTGTCCAGCACGACAGTGCGGTTCGCCGAGAACATCTCCGATGATGAGATCGACGCCTACATCGCGACCGGCGAGCCCCTCGAGGTCGCGGGTGCCTTCACCATCGACAGCCTCGGGGCCGCCTTTATCTCAGAGGTGCGCGGCGACCCGCACGCCGTCGTCGGGCTCTCGCTCGCACAGCTGCGGCAGCTGCTCGTCGGGTTCGACGTGAGCTGGCCGAGCCTGTGGAACAGGGTCTGACGCCTCGCTCGACGCGCGCCACGACAGTCGCCTTTGTAGGGATGCTCCAGCGTCCTTCAGACCTTTCTGTGCGGTTCTACCAAAATGAGACCCCTCGAGGCACCATAAGCTAGGGGACTATGGCTCGCATCTCGAAGGTTCTGATCGCCAATCGCGGAGAGATTGCGGTACGGGTGATCCGGGCTGCCCGGGACGCCGGAATCGCTTCCGTCGCCGTCTACGCCGACCAGGATCGCGACGCCCGCCACGTCAAGCTCGCCGATGAGGCCTACGCCCTCGAGGGCTCGACCAGCGCCGACACCTACCTCGTGATCGAGAAGATCCTCTCGGTGGCCCGCCGCTCCGGCGCCAACGCCATCCACCCCGGCTACGGCTTCCTCGCCGAGAACGCCTCCTTTGCACGCGCCGTCATCGACGCGGGCATCATCTGGATCGGTCCGTCGCCGGATGCGATCGAGAAGCTCGGCGATAAGGTCTCCGCGCGACACATCGCCGAAAAGGTCGGGGCGCCCCTGGCTCCCGGCACGCTGAACCCGGTCTCCGGGGCATCCGAAGTCCTGGACTTTGTCGACATCCACGGTCTGCCCGTCGCCATCAAGGCCGCCTTCGGTGGCGGGGGACGCGGCCTCAAGGTCGCGCGTACCCGTGAAGAGATCCCCGAGCTGTTCGAGTCCGCCACGCGTGAGGCCATCGCGGCCTTCGGCCGTGGCGAGTGCTTCGTCGAGAAGTACCTCGACGAACCGCGCCACGTCGAGACCCAGTGCCTCGCGGACGAGCACGGCAACGTCGTCGTTATCTCCACCCGCGACTGCTCGCTGCAGCGCCGCCACCAGAAGCTGGTGGAAGAAGCGCCCGCTCCCTTCCTCACGGACGAGCAGAACGAGCAGCTCTACTCGTCGTCGAAGGCGATCCTGCGCGAGGTCGGCTACGTCGGCGCCGGCACCTGCGAGTTCCTCGTCGCGAAGGACGGCACCATCTCCTTCCTCGAGGTCAACACCCGCCTGCAGGTGGAGCACCCCGTGTCCGAAGAGGTCACGGGCATCGACCTCGTCCGCGAGCAGTTCCGCATCGCCGAAGGCGGCGTTCTTGACTACGAGGACCCGAAGCCCCGCGGACACTCGTTCGAGTTCCGCATCAACGGCGAGGACGCCGGACTGAACTTTATGCCCTCCCCCGGCCCGGTGCGCTCGCTGCGCCTGCCCGGAGGACCCGGCGTGCGCGTCGACAGCGGCGTCACCACCGGAGATGTCATCAGCGGAGCGTTCGACTCCCTGCTGGCGAAGCTCATCGTGACCGGATCGAGCCGCGAGGACGCCCTCGCGCGTGCCCGCCGCGCGCTCGACGAGTTCGAGGTGACCGGCCTTCCCACCGTTCTTCCCTTCCACCGCAAGATCGTTCGCGATCCCGCCTTCACGAGCGAACCGTTCAGCATCTACACCCGCTGGATCGAGACCGACTTCGTCAACGACATCGAGCCGTGGAGCGGATCTCTGGAGGACGCCGCACCGACCGCCACGCGCCACAGCGTCGTCGTCGAGGTGGATGGCAAGCGCGTTGCCGTTTCCCTTCCCACCACGCTGCTTCCGGCATCGTCCGGGGCCGTTGCCCGCTCGGCAGCGCCCAAGCGTCATGCGGGCGGTGCCGTCAGCACTGTCACCGGCGACTCCGTCAAGGCGCCCATGCAGGCGACGATCGTCAAGCTCGCGGTCGCCGATGGCGATCGCGTTGTGAAGGGCGACCTGATTCTGGTGCTCGAGGCCATGAAGATGGAGCAGCCCATCACCGCCCACAAGGACGGCACCATCGGCGGCATGAACGTCTCGGTCGGCGCGACGGTGTCTTCGGGTCACCTGCTCCTCAACATCGTCGACTAGCCAGACCCGATCCGGGAGAGCCCGGCCGCGACGGCTGGGGTACGAACGCGCGGACGCGACGGCTGGGGCACTAGCGCGGGACGCAATGTCCGTCCATCCACACGGAGTTAGCGCCTGCCCACGAACCGAGCCCACCCGTGCGCGAGCGTCGTTATTACCCGTGACGTCCGGGGGGGGCGCGGGCGCGACGCGCGTGGGTGGGTGCAGGCTGCTCGATGCTGGCGAAACGGCGCCCCGGGTCATCCGCTTATTTGATTGATTATCTTCGATTTAAAGCTTGTTTAAGCATTATCAGTCACGCTACCTTGTGGAGCATTACTCGTTCCAGTCTCTGGTTGAGCCCGACAACGCAGCGATCGGCGGTATACCGGCGCGCATCTGCGCGGCCGTTCGTTCATCTGAGGGGAAGTTCCATGAGAATGAAATCGACCGTTCGACCATCCGTGGCTCTCGCCACCGTCGTGGCCCTGTGTGCCGCGGCAGTGACGTTCACCGCGGCACCGGCGATGGCAGCAGTGCCCAACCTTGCGCAGCACGTCGCCGTTCCGGCGTACATCCCGACGTCGGATACCGCCTCGTGGGCGAGCCTGACTCCGGCGGCAGCGCAGCTCGGATTCATCGTGGTGAACGTGGCCAACGGGCCCGACACCGCGGTCAACGCAGACTGGAAGGCCAAGATCGATCTGGCCCACTCCCACGGCATCAAGGTGCTCGGGTACGTGGACAGCGGCTACTTCGGGGCGTCGACTCCGGCCCGCAAGACGGTGCTGGGCGACAGCGACGCGGGTTCGTGGACCGTGCAGGCGCAACTGGACGTCAATCGTTGGTACGACTTCTACGGAACATCCATCGACGGAATCTTCATCGACGACGGCATGAACACCTGCGGACCGGGCACGACCAACACGTACGCGGATCTCTACAGCGAGCTCAACGACTACATCCACAGCAACCACGTCGGCGCGCTGACGGTCGTGAACCCCGGCATCTCTGTTCCACAGTGCTACGAGGACACCGCCGACATCATCGTGACGTACGAGGGCAACTCGACGAACTACCTGAACCCCTCCGCTGACCTTGCACCCAAGCAGTGGCAGCTCGACGGTGACCCCAACAAGTTCTGGGAGATCGTCTACGACGTGACCGCCGCGAACCTCACCACCGTGATGAACCGCTCGAAGACCAACAACGCGGGTTACGTGTATGCCACCCCGGACACCGGAGCGAACCCGTACGACACGGCGCCGACCGGCAGCTACTGGACGAACGAGCTCGCAGCCACGACCGCCACCGGTACGACGGTGCCGGCTACCCCGGCAGCGCCCACCGCGGCGGACGTGTACTCGACGGGTGTCGATCTGTCGTGGACGAGTTCGTCCTCGACGTCGGTCGTGGGCTATGACGTGTACCGCACGGTCGGAACGACCAGCGTGAAGATCGGGTCGGTGGCGAACTACTACCCGGCCGTCACGGAGTTCACCGTGCCGGGCCTCGCCCCGTCGACGAGCTACAGCTTCACGATCAAGGCGCGCTCACTCAATGGCATCACGTCGGCGGCAAGCCCTGTGCGCACTGTCACCACGGATTCCACCTGGGGAGCAGTCCCCACGACACCGACAGTGACGAGCAGCAACCTCACTGCGAACGGTGTGCAGCTCAGCTGGACGACATCGACCTCGACCAACGACACCATCGCCGCGTATGACGTGTACATCAACGGGGTCCGACGCCTCACGCTGGCGGGTACCGTGCACACGGCGCACATCGGGTACCTCGCCCCCGGCACGGCGTACACGTTCTCCGTCAAGGCGCGCGTGACGTCAAACTCCGCCTCCGCGTCATCCAACACCGTGAGCCTCACCACCCCGTCACCGACGCCGATCGCGAGCCCCGCGGTCACGTTCGGTGCGACGACCGCGCATTTCCAGGCGCAGTTCAACCTCACGTACAACTTCCAGAACGTGTTCATCGACGCGGACGCCAACGCTGCCACCGGCTATGCGTTCGGTGGGATCGGTGCGGACTTCCTCATCCAGGGCGGCTCCTACTTCTCCCACGTCGCCGGCACCACCGGCTGGGACTGGACACCGATCACCCTGACCACGGGGCCACTCGTCTCCTCGACCGGTGGGCTCTACCAGTGGGAGGTGCCGTCGTCCACGCTCGGCTCGGCCACCAGCCTGCAGGTGATCTTCAACGGATCGGGCAGCTCGGTGGAGGCGTCCACCGCCATCATCACGGCGGCCAAGCTGTAGTACCCGCGGGTAACCCGCACCAACGCACGTGGAAGCGCCGGACGCGATCTCGTCCGGCGCTTCTGCGTGCTGGGGGGGTCGTGGGACAGCCGCGGCTCGACGGCTAGCGTGCGGGGGCGCGCGGGCGGCGCCGGGACGGCGTGGGCCACCGACCGCTGGGGCCACCGAACCCTCGGCCGCCGACACCTCGGCACCTGGCAACTCGGGCACCCGGCACCCCGGGCACCTGGCAACTCGGGCACCCGGCACCTCGGCGGCCGACACCTCGGGCCGCCGACAACACAGGATACGGGCACATCCACCGGCGCACGTCAGCGTGCAGACCGCGTCAGCGTCGATGGATCACCAAGCCCCGTAAACACCATGGGGCGGACGACGGATGACCCGGGCCGCCGACTTATCGGTGTGCCCGGGTCATCCACTGCCCGCATGTTCCAGACGGAACGGGTCTCGCTACTTGAGGCCCGAAGACGCCAGCCCGTCGATCACCTTGCGCTGCAACACAATGAAGAGAATCAACACGGGCGCCATGGCCATCAGGCTCGCCGCCATCACGACCGGGTAGTCCGTGGTCTTGTCGCCGACGAGGGTCGCGAGCCCCGCCGACAGCGGCATCGTGTCGGAGTAGGTGGAGACGACCAGCGGCCAGAGCAGTTCGTTCCACGACCAGAGCACCGTGGTGATCGCGAGCACGTTGATGCTCGGACGGGCGAGCGGCAGCATGATCTTCCAGAAGATCTGCCAGGGGTTCGCGCCGTCGATGCGAGCGGCCTCCTCGAGCTCCTGCGGCATGTTGAGGAAGGCGGTGCGCATGAGGAACGTGCCGAACGCCGAGAACAGACCGGGCGCGACGATTCCGGCGAGGGTGTTGAGCCAGCCGAAACCCTGCACGACCTGGTACTGCGAGATTAGGTAGACCTGCGACGGAACCATGAGGATCGACAGCGTGATCGCCAGCAGGAAGGCGCGTCCCCGGAAGCGCATGCGCGCGAACGCGTAGCCCGCCATGGTGCAGAGCACGATCTGGGCTGCGCCACGGATGACCGTGATGAGAACGGATGTCTTCAACTGAGCCAGGAACGGCATGCGGTTGAATACCTCGGCGAAGTTCTGCCACTGCAGCTCGGCCGGCCAGAACGTCGGGACGACGCTCTGCACCTCCGCATTGGTGGACAGCGACATCAGGATCTGCCAGATAAAGGGGAACGCCATGAGCAGACCGCCGACACCGAGCACGATGTGGGCGATGGTGTGTGATCCGCCGCGGCGGGGGCTCTTGCGCTTCTTTACCGTCGTGGTGCGGGCGGTGACGCGGGAATCTGTCGCGCGGGTCGTCGTGCCCCGTGGCGCGGTGATGGTGTCAGTCATTGTTTACCCATCGCTTCTGGAGGCGGAACTGCAGGAGCGTCACGATGCCGATGATCACGAAGATCACCATGGCGATGGCGGCGGCGTAGCCCTTGTCGTTACTGACGAAGCCCTGGCTGTAGAAGAAGTAGACCAGCGACATGCTCTTGGGCAGGATCGGGTTGGTGCTGCCGAGCAGGGCGTAGAGCAGGTCGAAAAGCTGGAAGCTCGAGATGATCGTGATGATCATCACGAAGAAAATGCTCGGGGTAAGCAGAGGCACCGTCACCGAACGGAAGCGTCGCCACGGGGTCGCCCCATCGAGCTCGGCCGCTTCGTACAGTTCCGGCGGAATGTTCTTGAGCCCGGCGCCGAGGATGATCATCGAGAATCCGAACGACGACCACAGCCCGACGATGGCAACGGCGAACATTGCGAAGCCGGGTGTGCTGGTCCAGTACGGTCCGTCGATGCCGACGAACGAGAGCACGTAGTTGAGGATGCCGAAGTCACCGTTGAAGATGATGCGCCAGACCATCGCGACCGCGGTCGGCATCGCGACGTACGGCAGGAAGAACAGAACCCGGTAGAAGGAGGCGAACCGCAGCCCCGGCATGTTCAGGAGGCTGGCGATGTAGACCGCGATCGGGATCCCCAGCAGCACGATGGCCGTATAGAGGAGGGTGTTACCGAGCGCCGAGTAGAGCTGGGGGTCGGCGAACAGCCGGGTGTAGTTGGCGATACCGGTCCAGGTCGCCCCACCGAACACTCCCCATTCGGTGAAGGAGAAGTACGCGGTCTGCGCGATGGGCCAGAGGTAGAACACTCCGATGCCACTCAGCAGAGGCAGTACAAATAACCAAGGCCAGAACCCGTCCCGGCGGGCAGCCGCCCCGCCCCGCCGAACGCGCGGTGCTGCTGCGTTCGGCGGGACGAGACGAGTGCGGGTGGTGCTGTTTGTCATTCTTTAGCCAGTAGCCCATTCATCTGGTCTGCCAGGTCCTTCGTCGCATCAGCGACCGGAGTTGCACCGGAGAAGGCGTCGGGCAGAATCGTGGTTTCCAGCGCAGCCCATGCTGCGGTGTTCTTCGATACGGGGTACGGCTGAGCGTACTTCGTCGCGTCGATGAAGACCTGCAGGTCTACACCGGGCTGCGAGTCGACGAACGTCTGCTGGGTTCCGTTGAACGCGGGGATGACCGCGCCCATGTCGCCCTGCTGCTGCTGTGCTTCCTTGCTGGCGAGGAAGACCTGCAGCGCCTGGGCAGCGGCCTTGTTCTTGCTGCTGGCGGCCACGACGTTCGAAACACCGTGGATGACCGTTGCCTGCTTTTCTCCGGTGGGGAGAGGTGCGACGTTGGCGTCCTTGGCGATGGATGACTCGGCCACGGCGGTCCGCGACCAGCTACCCGACCACAGCATGCCGAGCTTGCCGGAGGTGAACCACTGAATGGCGGGAGTGTCGGTCAGCTGCTGGATCGTGGGTGAACCGCCGCTGGCGATGAGGTCGGTCCAGAACGAGATGCCCTTCTGCGAGGCGGCGCTGTCGTAACCCGACGTCTTGCCGTCGCCCGAAATCACCGAACCGCCGGCCTGGAAGATCGTGTCGTAGTAGGTGGTCTGGCCATCCATTCCGCCGCCGGCACCGTAGATGCCGTCCTTCTTCAGGGCCTTTGAGATAGCGGATGCCGCGGAGTCGAAGTCATCCCACGTCCACGACGCGGTCGGCAGGTCAACGCCAGCCTTCTCGAAGATCGCCTTGTTGTACCAGAGGCCGATGGTGTCGAAGTCCTTGGGGACTCCGTACTGGGTACCGTCGATCGTGTACAGGTCATCAAGCGCCTGCGGGTAGTTCGCCGGGTCAATGGCGCCAGCCGATACCTCGGAGGTGATGGGCTCGATCTTGCCCGCGCCGCCATAGGTCTGGAAGTTCGGACCGTTCATCCAGAACAGGTCGGGAAGGGTGTTGCTGGATGCCTGTGTCTGGAGTTTCGGCCAGTAGCTGTCCCACGGGGTGACGTT
Source organism: Glaciihabitans sp. dw_435 (assembly GCF_018449675.1). Lineage (GTDB taxonomy): Bacteria > Actinomycetota > Actinomycetes > Actinomycetales > Microbacteriaceae > Glaciihabitans. The sequence goes on from NZ_JAAVUZ010000002.1 coordinate 274,471, forward strand.
GACGTTCACCTTGATGTCCGGGTAGACCTTGTTGAATTCCTTGATGTTCGCGTCGATGGCCGCAACCTGGGTCTGGTCCCAGAGCCCGTAGGTGATCTCGGCGGACAGGTCCTTGGCCGGAGCCGTGTACCCAGCGCTGGCGGTGTCGGCCGACGGTGACGTGCTGCAACCCGCGACGAGTGCCGCGAGGCCAATCGCCCCAACGAGTCCGAGCAGGCCTCGACGCCGGAAGGCGCCGCTGCCGGAGGAAGAGTTAAGCATTGCTGTGTCCTTTCAAGGTGCGCAGCCGGTCGGCAGCGTCTGTGGAAGAAGCGAAGTACTGCGTGATTGACGGGTGGAGCGTTGGAACATCGAAGGGGACGGAGCCCGATCGAAGCGAGGCGGTCGCGAGCACGGCGGCTGCGACCGATTCCCTGGCGGAGAGGGGCGACAGCTGTGTCGGCGTCCCCAGGGCGACATGGTTGAGGAATTCGTGCATCGTGGTGATGTCCGCGTCCACGTGGCCGCTGGTCACACCATCGATCGGGTACTCGGCGTCGCCGGCCGCTTGCCATTCGCGTCGGGTGTTCCACACCTTCACCACGCCACCGGCGGTGTCGCCAAAGTTCTCGAGGCGGCCATGCGTTCCGATGACCGTGTAGTTGCGCCAGTAGTCCGGAGTGAAGTGGCACTGTTCGTAGCTGGCCATGACGCCGTTGTCGAGCGTCATCATCATCATCGACACGTCTTCCACATCGACGACGGGGTTCAGCCCGGTCTGCGACTCGGGCGGCCAGTTGTCCAGCGAGAACCAGTCGGCCATCGTCTCGCCCGAGCGGTCCCGGCGGTCATCGTTGTCGCCATAAACCATGAGGTCACCCATGCCAACGACCCGGCGGGTGTACCCGCCGGACAGCATGTGGATGACGTCGATATCGTGGCTCGCCTTTTGCAGCAACAGTGAATTCACCTTGCGACGGTCGGCGTGCCAGTCCTTGAAGTAGTAGTCGCCACCGTTCCCCACGAAGTGGCGGCACCAGACGGCCTTGACCTCGCCGATCTCGCCGCGTTCGATGATCTCGCTCATGAGGCGCACCACCGCGGCGTGACGGAAGTTATGCCCGACGTAGAGGGGGGTCTTCGTCTCGTAAGCCACGGTCAGGACGGCATCGGCGTCTTCGATGCTGGTCGCCAGCGGCTTCTCGAGATATACGGCAATCCCTGCGCGAAGAAGATCGATGGCGATCTCGGCGTGAGTCCAGTCGGGAGTGGACACGATCGCGGCGTCGATGCCGCCGGCGGCGATCAGGTCGGTGTGGGAGGTGAAGAACGTGATCGATTCACCGAACAGTGCTTCAGCCCGCAGACGGCCTTCCGCGGAAACGTCGGCGGCAGCCACCACGGATGCGCCGACGCTCGCGGAACCCACGTGCAGCGCAATCGCCGCCCGCTGGCCCGTCCCAATGACAGCTACCCGCAACGCATCGCGTTCCGTGGGCTGCCCAGTCTGAATGGTCATCAACTCTCCAACGCTTCCTTGCGTGAACTTGACTTATATAGTGCCAAATCGATCATGAATTGACAATAGGGGCTAGCCGCTCGTGAGCGAAAGTGAGAGCAACCAAATGAGCGATCTTTTACACGGACGTAACATGGCCGCCGGAAAACCCCAGTTCAGCACCCGGCCCGTCCAGCTCGTCCGTCCCCACCATCCTCCGGAGCCGTCATCTGTTTTGCCCTGCCGCCAACCGCCCCGCTGCGGCCGTACGCTCGACCTGACCCGCACCAGCCATGCTCTCCACTTACCCGACTGCCCCGCGCCGGCCACACGCTCCACACACCTGATCACGCCGGGATGACCCACGAGCTCCGTTTCCGGTCGGCCCATCAGCTGTCCACGCGAAGAGCGTTCCGGTCGGCCTGGCCCTCATCTGGACTTGCCGCCACCCGGCCTTGCCAGTAGCGGCCTTCCTGCCACTCAGCCTCACCAGCAGCGATCTTGCCGCCACGCAGCCCTACCAGCAGCGACCTTGCCGCCACCCAGCCCTACCAGCAGCATCCTTGCCGCCACCCAGCCCTACCAGCAGCAACCCTGCCGCCACGCGGCCCCACCAACAGCGGGCCGGCCGCCATCTGGCCCCAGCAGCAGCAACCCTGCCGCCACGCGCTCTGCCATCACCCGGCGAAGCGAGGGCGTTCCCGCAGGCTATTTCGCGACGATGACCCGGACGCCGGCCGCGGCGAGTGCTTCATCGAGGGGCGCCGGCACCGGGGCATCCGTCACCAAAATATCGATCTGGTCCAGTCGGCAGATGCGCGCGAAGGTGGTCTTGCCCATCTTGGTCGAGTCGGCAACGACGACCACTTTCTTGGCGACCTTGCCGAATTGCTGGCTGACATCGGCCTCCCCCTCGTGCAGGGTGGTGGCCCCGAACTGGCTGCTGAGGCCGTCGACTCCGAGGATGGCGATGTCGAGAGCCAGTTCCGACAGGGTGTTGGAGACCAGGGACCCGACCAGCTCGTAAGACTGGCGCCGGGCGATTCCGCCAGTGACGACGATCTTCACGTGCGAACGGACGGAGAGCTCGTAGGCGATGTTGAGCGCGTTCGTCACGATGGTTACGCCGAAGTCTCCATCCGTGCGGGCGAGACGGTCGGTGCGACCGAGCGCGCGGGCCACCTCACTGGTCGTGGTGCCCCCGTTCAGCCCAACGGAGTCACCGACCGCGACGAGCTCGGCAGCAGCGCGGGCGATGGCGACCTTGGCCTCCGCCTGGCGGGCGATCTTGTACTGGAGGGGAAGTTCGTATCCGGTGCCGAGTGCGGCGGCTCCACCGTGGGTCCGTGTCACGAGGCGCTGCTCGGCGAGCGTCGTCAGATCCCGCCTGGCCGTCGCGGCGGAAATGTCCAGCGAGTCACTGATCTCCGCGATGCTCACATTGCCGCGCTCACTGATCAATTCGAGCAGTGCGTTCAATCGCTGTTGCTGCGTCATGGCGGATGTGACTCGCTTTTCTATGGTGTGGTGCAGGATTATGCCCATCCTAGAGGGCACGATGCGCGCAATGAATGAGCGAGTTTGACGTTTTGGGCTAGCATCAGTCATAACTGCTCGCCTATACTTCAGCGATGTAATCGTTGCTCGTGCGACGGAAACCGAAAGGGCCCCATGACTGACACTTTTGTTGCCGCCGAGTTGGCGTCACAACCCTCCACCTGGCGTGAAGCCGCCGCACTGGCACCGACCTTCGCTGCCATGCTGCCCCAGAAGGGCGAGCGCGTCGCGGTCGTCGGCTGCGGAACCAGCTGGTTCATCGCGATGAGCTACGCGGTCCTCCGCGAGCAGGCCGGACACGGCGTGACCGACGCCTTCGCCGGCTCCGAGTACCCCGCCGACCGCGAGTACGACCGCGTCGTTGCGATCTCCCGTTCGGGCACCACGACCGAGATCATCACCCTCCTGCAGCAGCTCAAGAGCACGCCGACCGTTCTCATCACGGCGGTCGCCGACTCCCCCGCGGCTCCCGAGGCGACATATGTGGTCGCCCTTCCGTTCGCGGATGAGCGTTCTGTTGTGCAGACGCGCTTCGCCACGACCGCACTGACGCTGCTGCGCGCCAATATCGGCCACGACATCGAAGCACTCGCGCAGGACGGCGAGCGCGCCCTCGAGATCTCCATCGATGACCTCACCGGTGCAGACCAGGTCAGCTTCGTTGGCCGCGGGTTCGCCATCGGCCTCACCTTCGAGGCCGCCCTCAAGACCCGGGAAGCCGCCCAGTTCTGGGCCGAGTCGTACCCCGCCATGGACTACCGCCACGGACCGATCGCGGTTGCCCAGCCCGGGCGACTTGTCTGGTCGCTCGGCGCCGCCCCCGAGGGCCTCTCCGACGAGGTCGCCCTCACCGGCGCCACGTTCGTGCAGCACGACCTCGACCCGCAGGCCGGCCTCGTCGTCGCCCAGCGTTTCGCGGTCGCGCTCGCCCTGCAGCGCGGTCTTGACCCGGACCACCCCCGTTCGCTCACGCGTTCCGTCATTCTGGCCTAGTGACACTGTCCACGGTCCTCGGCGTTGACGTCGGCGGGACGAGCATCAAGGCTCGTCTCGTCGGCGTCGATGGCGAAGTGCTGGGTGGATGGCGCGAGCCAACGCCGCGCGATGACCCCAGCGGCTTTGCCACCATCGCCACCATCGCGGGGCTGATCGAAGACGCGTCGGCAATCGCCGCCGTGGGAGCCGTCGGTCTCGTGGTTCCGGGAATCGTGGACGAGGACCTCGGCGTCGTCATCGCCGCCGTCAACCTCGGCTGGGTCGAGCTTCCCATCGCCGCCCTGGCACGGGCTGCCTTCGGCATCCCCGTCGCGTTCGGACAGGATGTCCGAGCGGGCGCCCTCGCCGAGAGCGTCTCCGGCGCCGCATCCGGCATCGACGGGACCGTCGCTTTCATCCCCGTCGGTACCGGCCTGGCCGCGGCGTTCATCGTCGACGGCGAACCGCTCGTTTCGGGCGGATGGGCAGGCGAGATCGGCCAGATCGTCATCGCGGAAGGCCCGTTCGCCGGACACCGCGTCGAAGAGATCGCCTCCGCAAGTGGCGTCGCCCGCCGTGCGGGTGTTGCGTCGGCCCTTGAGGCCGCAACGTTGGTTCGCGACGGCGACGTCCGTGCCACCACTGCGTGGCAGGACACCATCAACGTCCTGGCGGACTCCCTCGCCGGAATCTGTTCCACCATCGCGCCGACCACCATCGTGATCGGCGGAGGCCTGGCCGAATCCGGCGCGCTGCTGTTCGACCCCCTGGAGAAAGCTCTGGTCGCCCGCCTCGGTCTGGCCCGCCGTCCACGCCTGGTCGCTGCCACCCACGGCGAAGCGGCCGGCGTCATCGGCGCGGTGTATCTCGCCCAGCGGATGCTCGGATCCCGCCCGTGACCGACCTGCCCGCCACGTCGGCTACTCCGTCACTTGCGCCGACCCCCGAGACTGCTCACTCCGACACCCACGCTCACACCGATACCGATACCGATACCGATACCGACACCCACACTCACACCGACACCCGCACACACACCCTCCTCACCGTCGACCGGCTCGTCACCGCCGACATCGACTGGGCACCCGCGTGGATCGAGATCCGGTCCGGCCGCATCGCTGCCCGCGGCGAGGGACGGCCACCGCGCGACCCCGACGAACACGTCCCCGCGACCGTCGTGCCAGGGTTCGTGGACATTCACTCGCACGGCGCGCTGGGCGCGGACTTCGGAACCGCAGCGACGCGGGACATCCACCGCATCATTGACTTTCACGCCGCCCGCGGCACGACCCGGATTGTGGCGTCCGTCGCGACCGCGCCGCTCGAGACGCTTCACCGCGCCATCGCCACGCTCCGACCCCTCGTTGAGGACGGCACGCTCGCCGGCATCCACCTCGAGGGTCCGTACTTGTCCCCGGCCCGCCGCGGCGCCCACAATCCCGCACTGTTGCGCACGCCCGACCTCGCCGAGGTTAAACGCCTGATCGCCATCGGTGGCGGCACCGTGCGCATGCTCACTATCGCGCCAGAACTGCCCGGGGCCGAACCCGTCATTCGCTGGCTCGTCGCGAACGGCGTCACGGTCGCCCTTGGACATTCGGACGCGGATGCCACGACCACCCGTTCCGCGATCGGGTGGGGCGCCACCGTGGTGACCCACCTCTTCAACGGGATGAAACCGCTCCACCACCGCGAACCCGGCCTGGCTGGCGTCGCCCTCGTGGACGATCGGGTGACCGTCGAGCTCATTCTCGATGGACATCACGTCAGCACCGAGACCGCCGAGATCGTCCGCCGCACCGCACCAGGTCGCCTCGCGCTGGTGTCGGACGCGATGTCGGCCACCGGCCTCGGCGACGGCGACTACGACATCGCGGGCTCCGCGGTGCGCGTCACCGGCGGTGTCGCCTGGCTGGCCGACGGCTCGTCGCTCGCGGGAAGCACCGCGACCCTGGCCGACGGCTTCCGCGGGTTGCTGGCGGCCGGCGGCGCGCGCCCCGCCCCTGCCGCTCCCCCGGCCGCTCCCTCGGCCGGTCCCCCGTCCCCAGGATCGACCGACCTCACCGCCGCAATCGCGGCGTCCAGCGCTACCCCCGCACGAGCGCTCGGCCTCGACCCCGCCGATCTCACCGTCGGATCCCCCGCCGACCTCGTCCACCTCCACGGCACCGACGTGGCCCGAGTCATGAGGAGAGGCGCATGGCTGACGTCGTCATAGTCACCCCCAACCCCGCGATCGACGTCACCTACCGCGTCGATGACCAGACGCCGGGCGAGACGCACCGCGTCCGCGAGATCTCCCGCCGCCCCGGCGGCAAGGGGATCAACGTCGCCCGTGGTCTCGAAGCGCTCGGCCACTCGACCATGTCCGTGCTGCCCCTCGGCGGGGCATCCGGCGCCTGGATCTCCGACGCCCTCACCGATCTCGGCCTCGCCCACAGCATCACTGCCATCGACGGGCTCACTCGCACCACCGTCACGGTAACGGACGACGCGTCCCACCCGACGGTCTTCACCGAAGCCGGTCCGATCGTCGCCGCATCCGAGTGGGACGCCCTGATCGCGGACACAGCGCGCCTCCTCACTGGCGCCCGCATGCTCATCATTTCCGGATCGCTCCCGCCCGCCGCGGACACCACGATCGTCTCGACACTGGTCGCCCGCGCGCGAGACGCAGGAGTGCCCGTACTGGTGGATGCCTCGGGCGACGCTCTCCTGGCAGCAGCCGCAGCCGGAGCCGACGTCGTCAAGCCCAACCAGCAGGAGCTGCTCGAGGCAACGCACGCCGGCTCTCCCGACGAGGCGATCACGCAGCTGTTGGACTCCGGCGCCCGCACCGTCGTCGTTTCGCGGGGAGTCGATGGACTCATTGCCACGACCACCGTCGCCACCGCCGTCCCAGCCGCCACTGCCCTAGCCACCGCCACCGCCGCCGCCCCAGCCAGCGCCACCGCAACTCCCGCCGCAGCTATCGCTACCACTGTCCCAGCCCGCGCCACCGCATTCAGCGCCACTGCCGCCGTCACTGCCGCCGCCGTGACCACTGCCATCGAGCCGGGTACCCACTCGTTTGCCGTTCCCGCGATCTCCGGCGTCCACGGAAACCCGACCGGTGCGGGCGATGCGGCGACCGCCGGACTGGCCGCCGCTCTGCTCGATGGGCTGTCGCTGGAGGATGCCCTCCGCTGGGCCGCCGCGCTCGGCGCCGCGGCGGTGCTTCGCCCCGTGGCGGGCGAGGTCGACATCGACGCGTTCCACCGGTTCCTTCGCCCCACCCCGATCGCGACGAGCCCCGGCACCTCGAGCCCCGACTCGCACTCGGCCCCCGACTCCCACTCGTCGACCCCCGACTCCAGCTCTGCCCACGACTCCTACGCTGCCCCGGGCTCCAACGCCACACCCGAGTCCAGCTCTGCCCCAGACTCCCCCTCGACGCCCGAATCCCACCCCGCCCCGCGGCATCCACTTCGCCCCTCCCACTGACGGAATGAGCACCAGCATGACCTCCCAGACCGACCGCCCCGGACTCGCCACCGTACTGGCGTCAGCCCGCGCCAGCCGAACCGGCGTCGGAGCCTTCAACGTTGTCCTCCTCGAGCACGCGGAAGCCATCGTCGCGGGCGCCGAGCGCGACGGCAGCCCGGTCGTACTGCAGATCAGCGAGAACTGCATCAAGTACCACGGAGGGCTCGAGCCGATCACGGTCGCATCCCTCGCAATCGCCAGGGCCGCATCCGTCGAGGTGATCGTTCATCTCGACCACATCGAAGACGCAGATCTCATCCGCGAGGGCGTGCGTCTCGGCGTCAACAGCGTCATGTTTGACGCGTCAAAGCTGCCCTACGAGCAGAACGTCGCGGCAACCGCGGAGATCGTCGAGTTCTGTCACGCCAACGGCGTCTCGGTTGAAGCCGAACTGGGAGAGGTGGGCGGGAAGGATGGCCTACACGCTCCCGGCGCCCGCACGGATCCCGACGAAGCGGCAGCGTTTGTGGCCGCCACCGGCGTGGACGCTCTTGCCGTTGCAGTCGGCACCTCCCATGCGATGAAGACCCGGGTCGCCGCGGTGGATCACGCCCTCATCGCGCGGCTGCGTGAGACAGTGCCGGTCCCCCTGGTGCTGCACGGGTCATCCGGACTCTCCGACGAAGAGCTGCGAGCCGCCGTCGCCAGCGGGATGACCAAGATCAACATCTCCACGCACCTGAACGGCCTCTTCACCCGTGCCGTCCGCGAAGTCCTCGACGCGAAGCCCGATCTGGTTGACCCTCGCACGTACGTGACCGCCGGGCGCGAGGCAATCGCCGCCGAGACCGCCCGCATCCTGGCCCTGCTCCGCAGTTGAGTCGAACGCGCGGGGCGCCCGATCCGCGGGCTTGTCCGTGCGCTCGTCGCGTGCTCGTCCGTGCACCCGTCACGGGCTCGTCCGTGCACCCGTCACGGGCTCGTCCGTGCACCCGTCACGGGCTCGTCCGTGCGCCCGTCACGGGCTGGTCCGCGCACTCAACCGTGTGCTGAACCGTCCGCTGAACCGCGGGCCGAGCGCGCCAGTAGTCAGTCCCGCAGACGCCAAACGACCCCGAACCTCGCACTGAGGTCCGGGGTCGTGCGAAACGATTACTCGAATGCCCCGATGTTCACCGACTCATCGGCAGTGGCGTCGAACGTGATGACGGCCGCCTTGGACGCATCGCGGCTCAGCGGCAGACCCTGCCCGGTGTACCACCAGTTGGCAGTTCGGCCCACGAAGCTCAGCGTGAACTTCCCGGGAACGAGCTTCGTGCTGAACTCGGTGGTGTCCGTGGGCGGTGTCACCGACACGCTGTCCACGTCACTCGTGCCGTGGGTGCCCGCGATGATCGCCGTGAAGTCGTGACCGACCGTGGTCAAGACGCTCGCGTTCATGCTCACCGTCAGCCGCTTGCCCACCACGAGGACGTCGTTGAAGTTCCGTGCGCTGATCGGCGGCGTTGTCGCCGTCTGGCTGCGCACCGTGATGGTCTGCGCACTCGCGTAATTCGCGGCACCCTTCCAGTAGTTGTAGATGTAGTTCTTCAGCGCCGGAGCAGCAGCCGGCGGCTCGAACAGCACCTTGTAGGTCCCGTTGGCGAGCCCCTGCAACGTGTACTTCCCGTCCCGCGCCGTTTCGGCGTAAACGCCGGCACCACCGGGGGTCTTCCCCACCGGAATCGCCGCCACCACGGCGTTGTCAACAAGGCGGCCAGCGGATGAGTCTGCGCTCACCGTTCCCGAAATGGCGGCACCGACGGCGCCCGTGAGCTTGACCGACGCCTTCTTGCCCGCGACTACCTTCACCGATCTCGTAGACGGGAACACGTAGGCCGAACCATGCGGCGCGTGAGGGACAACGGTGACGTTTCCAGCGCGGAGCTTGCTGAACACGGCGACGCCTCGAGCATCGGTGACCACTGTCGTGGCCCCCACGCCGACGTAGATGCCTTTCAGCGCGAGAGGGGTACCCCACGGGGTCACCAACTGCACCGCGACAGAGCCCGTGGTCGCGCGCGAACCTGCGCCACTGGCTGCCACACCGCTTGCCTCGGCAGTCCCGGGAAGCGCGATCAACCCGAGCGCAATCACCGCGCCCGAAACGACCGCGAGAATTCGTTTGTGCATTTTTCTCCCTGGTAGCGGGGCTACTCGACCTACGACGCCGTAGTGAGAATCACCCACTTTTTGCTCAGCCTAGGGGGTAGACAGGTCTGACGACCAGAGCGCTTCGCGCCCCACTTTCGGAGCCGCCGATGAATTGGCTATGGACACATCGAGAGCCCGCCGAGCAATGTCGACGGGCTCTCGATGATCCCCGGGGGACGGCGCAACTCCCTACTTGGGCCGCGCCGCCAGCATCGAATTAGCTCCCTGAATGACGGATGCCGAGCGCTTCGCACTCTGCTGGTGCACCGCGATGACCTTCGCCTTCGCCCAGTACGGGGCGTTCTTGTAGAAGCCGGTCACGTACCCGCTGTTGAACTTCGGCGAATGCGCCACGACCCGCGGGTTGAACTGCACCCGGTACTTGTTGTCAGTCGGCAGCGCCGCGAGCAGGTAGTGCCCGGCGCCGTCCGTCTTGGTGGTGTCCTGCACGCGGCCCTTGCTGTCGTAGGCGACAACCTTCACGCCAGCCAACGCGCGCCCGCTCGTGTTCATGAGCTTGCCCGAGATGGAGCCACCCCGGGGGATGACGATGTTGATCGTGAGCGTCTTCCCCGCCGCGACCGTGCGCTTCGTGAAGGCGTTGGCGTGCAGGTACAGCTCCGACGACCACGCCTTCGGGTAGAAGGCAAGTCCCGCCGGGACTTTGAACACCGCCCGACCGTTGACGATGGACACCACCCTGTGCCCGCCACCCGCGGTCGTGCTGTCGGCCTTGGAATGCTTCTCGGCCGAGGCGAATGCGAACGCACCGTAACCACCGCCCTGCTTTTTCCAGAGCGAGATCTGAGTGTCGTCGGTGGGCAGGAACTTGTTTCCTGCCGGCGTCAGAAGCTGGACCACCACGGTTCCGGTGGCAGTGCTGGACTTTGACGTGGATGCCGCGGCGGGAGCTACTCCGAGTCCCAAAGCCACGACGGAGGCGATGACAATGGCAATAACGCGATTTTTCATTACTTCCTCACTTCGTTGTGAAGATTCCACGGTAATCCGCTTAGGGACGCACGCCAACCTTTACCGTCGCATTGGACCCTCCGACGGATACCAGCACGGCCTTCGTCCGATCGGTCGTCAGCGGTTTTCCGGAGCCGGTGTAGAAGTACTGCGCGGTCGCTCCGCTGCTGTCGCGGTACTGCACCGCGAGGCGGTAGGTGCCGCCGGTGAGCCGCACCGGGTTGCTTGTTCCTGCCGGGTACATCGGCGAGTAGATCGTCTCCGCGGGTAGTGCGGCACCCGACACGATCTTCTCGATGTTGAGCTGTCCGCCCCGCGCGGGTGTCGCGAGCGCGAAGGTGACCAGCGCGCCGCGGGCGACCACACCGTTGATCTTGGTCACCGTCGACTGCTTCGTCGTCGCACCTGCCATGTGCACGACGATGCGCTTCGCGGTCTGGAACGTCGCGTGCGCCGGTCCGAAGTAGCTCCAGGCATAGCTGAGGCTGTTGCTCACATGGGAGTCAGCCCAGTTGTGGTTGTTGAACTGCACCACGTACGTGCCGGTCGGGATGCCTCGGATCGTGTAGTTACCCTTGCCATCCGTCGTGGCGGAGTAGGTCGCGCCGGCCGGGTCAACCGCAACGACCTGTCCGTAGCGGAACGCCCCATCGGGAGTGGACACTTTGCCGGACACGGTCCCGCCCAGCACAACGGGAAGCGCAACAGCGACAAGCTTGCCCACGGGCACCACGATGTTCGATTTGGTCGGTCGCGTGTAGGTCGTGAGATTGCGCCACGTCTCCGCCTGCACGGAGATCTTGACCCCGGCGGGAGCCTTCGGGAACGACGCCAGTCCGAGCTTGTTGGTCACCGCGGTGGAGTAGAACGGTGCAACCGAGGAGCGAAGGGACACCACGACCCCCGCGATCTTCCAGACCCCGCCCTTGGCGTTGGTGACCTGGACGGTGAGCTTGCCGGTGGGCGTCGCGGCAGCCGCGGCAACCTCCACCTGGGCGTTAGCCGCGGCCGTCCCTGCAACGTGACCCTGCGCGGCAGCGGTGGCGGCACCCGCAGTGGCGGCCAGGGACGGAGCCCCGACGAGGGCGAGCGCAACAAGGGCACCCGTGGCAAGGCGCAGCAGATTCTTCACGGTTTCCCCCGGTAAGCGTGTAATTCGGCGGTGCAGGCGTTAATTCACGATGTGCATCGCGCGCGCGGCATCCGTAATGCTTCCGCTCAGCGACGGGTATACCGAGAAGGCGCGTGCCAACTGGTCCACCGTGAGGCGGTGCTCCACCGCAAGCGCGATGGGAAGAATCAGTTCGGACGCACGGGGTGCAACGATCACACCGCCGATGACGGTGCCGGAGCCGGTTCGTGCGAACAGCTTCACAAAGCCATCCTTCAACCCCATCATCTTCGCACGCGGGTTGGACGCCAGAGGGATTTTGTAGATTTCTCCCTGCGCAATCCCATCTTCGATCTGCTTCTGCGTCCAGCCGACAGTCGCGATCTCCGGATTGGTGAAAATGTTGGATGTCACGTTGCGAAGCTCGGTCGGATTCACCGCGTCGCCCATGGCGTGCAGGATCGCGGTGCGGCCCTGCATCGATGCGACGGAGGCCAGTGGGAGGAAGTCGCTGCAGTCACCCGCGGCGTAAATCGAGGGCACCGAGGTACGCGCGACTCGGTTGACCCGGATGTGCCCGCCGTCGGTCAGCTGCACACCTGCGGCTTCGAGACCGATCCCGGTGGTGTTCGGGATGGCGCCGACGGCCATCAGGCAGTGGCTGCCCTCGACCGTGCGTCCGTCGGACAGCGTCGCGATAACACCGTTCTCGGTGCGAACGACGGAATCGGCCCGGCTTTTCGACAGCACGGTCATGCCGTTGCGCAGGAAGACGTCCTCGATCACGCGGGCGGCATCCTCGTCGGACCCGGGCAGCACCTGGTCGCGGCTGGAGATCAGCGTCACCTTCGAACCAAGGGCCGTGTAGGCGGACGCGAACTCGGCGCCCGTCACTCCGGAACCGACAACGATGAGGTGCTCGGGTGCTTCCTGCAAGGTGTACAGCTGCGTCCAGCTCAGGATTCGCTCGCCATCGGGCATCGCCGACTCGAGCAGGCGGGGTCGCGCACCGACCGAGATGACGATCGTGTCGGCTTCGAGTTCGTCGAAGTCGGTGGCCTTTTTTCCGGTGCCCGTCGACACGATGACACGGGATGGCCCGTCCAGACGACCTTCGCCCTGAACGATCTGAACTCCGGCCTTCGTCAGTTGCGCCTTCATGTCTTCGGACTGCTGGCGGGCGAGACGGAGCAGGCGGGCGTTGACGGCGGAAAAGTTGACGGTGACTTCGGGACGCACGGGGCGGCCGGTGTCGGTGCGGGCGAAGAACTGGACGCCGAGGTCGGCAGCCTCGCCGAGGGCACTGGCAGCTTCGGCGGTGGCAATGAGTGTCTTGGAAGGAACAACGTCGGTCAGCACTGCCGAGCCACCGACGCCCTGGCGCTCAATGAGGGTGACTTCCGCGCCGAGCTGAGCTCCGGTGAGGGCGGCTTCGTATCCACCGGGTCCCCCGCCCACGATGACAACGCGCTGTTTTCGCTCGAATTCATAGGCCATGGCGCCAATTCTCCCCTGCCGCGGCTGCCCCGGCCAAACCCGGTGCGCTGCCCGCGCAGAGGGGGGAAGCTGGAATTCACACACCCGTACGGGAAAGGACACCTGCGATGCCACGCAAGCTCGTCGCCACGGCGACCATCACCATCGACGCGTCACCCGCCGAGGTATGGCGTGCCCTCACCGACCCGGAACTGGTCGCCCGCTACATGTTCGGCACGGAGCTCACCACGGACTGGGAGGTGGGCAGCCCCGTCGTCTACCGCGGCGAATGGGAGGGGAAGCCCTACGAGGACAAGGGGATCGTCCTCGAATTCCGTCCGAACGAGCTGCTGGAGACCAGCCATTTCAGTCCGCTCACCGGAGCCGAGGACATCCCCGAGAACTATCACACCGTCACGTACAGGCTGGAGGAACTTGCCCCCGGCGGCACTCTCGTGACCCTCACGCAGGACAACAACGACACTCCGGAGGCGGCCGAACACTCGCAGGCCAACTGGGAGATGGCATTGGCGGGACTGAAGAGCGTCGTCGAAGAAACGTAGCCGCGCGCCGGCCGCCCGGCGACGCCGCAGCGCACGCGAAGCGCACCCGAACCACGGCGACCCATAGCGCACCCCGAACCACGGCGACCCGAAGCGCGGCGGGGTCACACTCCTCCTCGGCACGAGCGGTGCTGGCAGCCCCTGCCGCCAGCAGGATCGCGCCCCTCGCCGGCGACGACCGGTCCTGGCATCCCCCGCCGCCAGCAGGGTCACACCCCTCGTCGGCAACGAGCAGTCCCGGCAACCCCCGTCGCGGGAGAACGAGCGGTCGAGGCATCCGCCAATAGAGTGGTTGCATGTCGACGATGCCTTATGCCCACCCGTTGGACGACCCCGCCGCGGACCCCTTCGCCATCGCAGCCCAGGCCGCGCAGCAAATTGCCGAGCTGACCGGTGTCGCGCAACACGACATCGCGCTGACGTTGGGAAGCGGATGGTCCAAGGCAGCCGATCTCATCGGTGAGACGACCGCGACCATTCCCGCGGACGAGGTCATCGGGTTCAGCTCGCCTGCCGTCGTCGGACACGTGGGAACGCTCCGCTCGGTGCTGTTGCCGAACGGGAAGCGCGCTCTCGTCATCGGCGCACGCACCCACTACTACGAGAACCACGGAGTGCGTCGCGTTGTTCACAGCGTGCGCACCGCCGCCGCGACCGGTGCGAAGATCATGATCCTCACCAACGGTGCCGGGGGCATCAAGGAGACGTGGACGCCCGGAACCCCCGTGCTCATCAGCGACCACATCAACCTGACCGCGGACTCCCCTCTCGAGGGGGCAACGTTCGTCGACCTCACCGATCTGTACTCGGCCCGTCTGCGCGACGTCGCCCGCACGATCGACGCGTCCCTCGACGAGGGCGTGTACTGCCAGTTCCGCGGACCTCACTACGAGACGCCGGCCGAAGTGCAGATGGCCAAGGCCATCGGCGGCCACATCGTCGGCATGTCCACGGCGCTCGAGGCCATCGCCGCGCGCCAGGCCGGGATGGAGATCCTCGGGATGTCGCTCATCACCAACCTCGCGGCGGGCATCCAGAAGACGCCTCTCAGCCACGAGGAAGTCATCGAGGCCGGCCGCAACGCCGAAGCCACCATCGGAGCGCTGCTGGCGCGGATCGTCGTCGAGCTGTGACCGCCGACCAGAACGCGCACGCGCCCGGCGCGGCCGACACCACAGCAACATCCCCCGCCACCACCGCGACGCCCGGCACCGCCGCCACATCCCCCGCTACGCCCGGCACGGACGACACCGCCACATCCTCCGGCGCCCACGACGACAGCCTGCGCCACCTCATCGCGGTCGCCCGTGCCTGGCGCGACGATGACCCGGACGAGCTGACCCGCGCGGATCTCGACGCCTTGATAGCGGATGCCTCGGGCGGCGACCACACCGCCATCGCCGATCTCACCGCCCGCTTCGCCACCCGCCTGCAGTTCGGCACCGCCGGTCTGCGCGGCGAGCTCGGTGCCGGTCCGACGCGGATGAATCGCGTCCTGGTCACTCAAGCCGCCGCCGGCCTTGCGGCGTACCTTCTCGCCCAGGGAACGGGTGGTGCGGCGGCGGCCGAGTCATCCGCTCGTCCCAGCATTGTCATTGGTTACGACGGACGCACAAACTCGCGCGTCTTCGCCATCGACACCGCCGAAATCATGGCCGGTGCCGGGGTGCGGGCAATTCTGCTTCCGCGGCTTCTGCCGACGCCGGTGCTCGCCTTCGCCGTGCGCCACCTCGACGTGAGCGCGGGGGTCATGGTGACCGCCAGCCACAACCCGGCGGCGGACAACGGCTACAAGGTCTACCTCGGAGGGCTGGACGCGGGCTCCCAGATCGTCCCGCCGGTCGATGGCGCCATCGCCGCACACATCGAGCGGGTTGCGGAGGGCTCGACGCGCGATCTGCCGCGGTCGACCGACTACGAGATCGCGGGTGAGGAGGTACTCGACGAGTACGTCCGACTCACCGCCGAGTTCGCTGCGTCCCCGCAGGCACCCGTGTCCGTCGTTTACACACCGATGCACGGCGTCGGGTGGGAAACTGCCCGCCGTGTCTTCGTCGATGCCGGCTTCGGCGAACCGGCCGTAGTCACCGAGCAGATCACGCCAGACGCCGCGTTTCCGACGGTCGTGTTCCCCAACCCGGAGGAGCCCGGTGCCCTCGACCTCGCCATCGCGCGGGGCATCGAGTTGGACGCCGAACTGATCATCGCCAACGACCCGGACGCTGACCGTCTGGCCATCGCGATCCCGGTCGGAACCGCCCGCGCAGCAATCGGTCCCGGTGGCGTCGAATCGACCCCCGCCGCGCCAGGCGAAGCAGAGGTGCCCGCCACGGCAGGCAGTTCCGCGGCCGCCTCCACGACCGAGTCCCCAGCCGCCGCGACCTGGCGGCGACTGAGCGGCAACGAGGTGGGCGCCCTCCTCGGCTGGCGCGCTGCCGAACGCCTCTACGCCAGCGACAGCGACGGGACGCTCGCGGCGTCCATCGTCAGCTCCCCCGCGCTGAAGGCCGTTGCCACCGAGTACCGGCTTGACTACGCCGACACTCTCACCGGCTTCAAGTGGATCTCGCGCGTTGGCGGCCTCGCCTTCGGCTATGAGGAAGCCCTCGGCTACCTCGTCGATCCGAAGAAGGTCCGCGACAAGGACGGTATCTCCGCCGCGGTGGACTTCCTGTCCCTCGTGTCCGAACTCAAGGCCGCCGGCAAGACAGTGGACGACCACCTGAGCGACTTCGCGGACAAGTTCGGCGCCTTCGCCTCGTCACAGATCTCGCTGCGGGTCGCCGACCTCGCGGACATCCCCCGCATCATGGCGGAGCTGCGCCGCACTCCCCCGAGCACCATCGGAGCCGCACGCGTCGCCTCGATCGATGACTTCGCGGACGGGTTCGGCAGCTTTGGTCCCAGCGATATTCTGCGAATCTGGATGGATGACGGAGCTCGCGTCATCGTGCGTCCCAGCGGCACCGAGCCGAAGCTGAAGGTGTACATCGACGCGTCGAGCACCACGGGCACGGCCGCGGAGCGGCGGGCAGCCGCCGAGAAGTCCGTCGCCGAACTCGACGCCGGGATGCGCGCCCTCATCGCCTAGTGCGCGGCGGCGTTGGGCGCGGCAGCGCCGGCGGCGTATGCGCGGCTGGGGCTCGGCGTCGGTGTATGCAGGCGCCGCCGGGAGTTGGCACCGCGGGGTGGGCGCCGCCAGACGTAGGCGCCGCCGGGTGTTGGCGCCGCCGGGAGTCAAGCTGCCGGCTACCGGCAGCTAGCCCAGGCTCTCCTGCAGCTTCGCGGTGAGTTCGGCGGCGTCGAAGTAGTTGTTGATGACGATCACGTCCGCCCACGTCTTGCCGATGGCGTCGACGAATTCTGCGCTGGTGAGTATGACCTGTGCGTCGGACGCGGCCGTCTGGATCGACGCGATGTCGGCGGCCGTGACATCCGCTTCAATACCGAGCCTGGCGAGCACGCGCTCGGCGTTGACCTTGAGGATTCCGCTCGAGCCGATGCCCGCTCCGCAAATAGCTACGATCTTCATGCCTGCACCCCCATGATGCGTTGCACTTCTGCCACCGTCGTCGCGGCTGCGAGTGCGGGAATCGCACTGGCGTCGTTGAACACATTAGCGAGATCGGCCACGGACGCGAGGTGTGTTTCCGCCGACACGACCGCAAGCCCGAGAATCACGCTCACCGGATCGTTGTGGGGATGCCCAAAGTTAACGGGGGTGGCGAGAGTGACGATGGCAAGTCCGTCGGCGAGAACCTCGGGACCCGGCCGGGCGTGAGCGAGGGCCAGGCCCGGCGCGATGACCACGTAGGGGCCGTACTGCTCGATCATGCGCACCATCTCGTCCGCGTAGGACGGCAGCGTCGCGCCCGACCGCACAAGCGCGTCGCCGGCAAGTCGCACGGCGCCGCGCCAGTCTTCGGCCGTGGCGCCGAGGATGATCGCTTCTGCGGGAAGAGACGGCAGCGGCATTTAGACCCGCCCGAACCCGGCCGAGATCTGGTCGGCGAGGTCCTCGCGGTCCTCGATCGGCAAGAAGGCGGCCGCAGCGGCGTTCAGTTGGAAGACCTCGAAGTCGCTGAGGTCATACCCGAAGGCATCACTCAGCAGCACGAGCTCGCGACTGAGCGAGGTACCGCTCATCAGGCGGTTGTCGGTGTTCACCGTTACCCGGAATCCGAGCTGGTAGAGCAGGTCGAACGGATGATCCACCAGCTCGTCACCCCACTGGGCGAACGCGGCCGTCTGGACGTTGCTTGAGGGGCTCAGTTCCAGAGCGATCTGGCGGTCCTTGACCCACTGGGCGACCGGGCCGAGGGTGACGTAGGTGTTCTCGTCGTCCTCACGCTCGCTCGCGATGTCCTCGGCGATACGGACGCCGTGGCCGAGGCGGAGGGCGCGTCCGTCGAACAGGGCGCCCTTGATGCTCTCGATACCGGCAGCCTCGCCCGCGTGAACGGTGGTGGGCATGTAGTTCTTGGCGAGGTAGTCGAACGCGTCGCGCAGGTTGCCCGCGGGGAATCCGTCTTCGGCGCCGGCGATGTCGAAGCCCACGACGCCGTTGCCGCGGTGGCGAACTGCCAGCTCGGCGATCTCCAGACCGCGGTTGGCGTGACGCATGGCGCTGACCAGCTGGCCGACGCGAATGTCTGCGCCGGTGGACCGGACGCTGTCGACACCGGCGTCGAGGCCCTCCTGCACCGCTTCGACGACCTCATCGAGGGTGAGGCCGCGTGCGAGATGCTGTTCGGGAGCCCAGCGGATCTCGCCGTAGATGACGCCGTCGGCGCCCAGGTCCTCGACGAAATCGCGGGCGACACGGATGAGCGCTTCGCGGGTCTGCATCACGGCCGTTGTGATGTCGAAAGTCTTGAGGTACTCAACGAGCGAGCCCGAGTTGCTCTGCTGCTCGAACCAGGTGCCCAGCTCCGTGGCATCCGTCGTCGGAAGTTCGAAACCGATCTCGTCAGCGAGTTCGATGATCGTCTGCGGGCGTAGTCCACCGTCGAGGTGGTCGTGCAGGGAGATCTTGGGAAGAGCGCGAACGTCAGCGCCACCGCCCGACAGCAGGTAGTCCTCAGGAACGGTGTTCATGCTCGAAATTCTACTAGCCGTAGAACTTCGGCCGCGGCGTTCTGCCCTGAGCGGGTAGCACTCTGCACGATCGTGCACGGGATGCCTCGAAGCTGAGCACCCCGGGCGGTTCCGGCATCCCGCCTGAGGCCGGCGCGCGCGTGGCCCGGCAGGTCCGGCACCCGCCTGCTAGCCGCGCCCAGGTAGCCCCGCGGTTCCAGCACCCGCCTGCTGGCCGGCAGCTCGGCAGGCCGGCGGTTCCTTAACCCGCCTGCGGGCAGGCAGCTCGGCAGCCCGGCGGGCCCAGCACCCGCCTGCAGGCCGGCAGTTTGGTAGCCCGGCGGTTCCTTTACCCGCCTGCGGGCCGGCACCTAGCTAGCCGATGCGACCGGCGATGAGGGGACCGCCGGTGAGAACCTCGTCACCGACGTTCCCGATGCGGTACGCGCCGACGACGGCCTGCAGCGCACGTTCGAACCGCTCCGGCTCGTCGGTGCTCATCGTGAAGAGCGGCTGACCCGCGGTGACCGCATCTCCCGGCTTCGCGTGCAGGTCGATGCCTGCCGCGTGGTGCACCGGATCCTGCTTGCGAGCACGGCCCGCGCCGAGGCGCCACGCGGCGACCCCGAACGGAAGAGCCTGCTGCTCCACGAGGACGCCGCTGTGGGTGGCCCGGACAACGAGCGTCTCACGGGCTACGGGCAGCGTGGCATCCGGATCCCCACCCTGCGCGCTGATCATGCGACGCCAGGTGTCCATGGCGCGGCCATCCTGCAACGCTGACTCAACATCAGCATCGGGCTGCCCGGCGAGGGCGAGCATTTCGCGGGCGAGGGCGAGCGTGAGCTCGACGATGTCGGAGGGGCCACCACCAGCGAGAACCTCGAGAGACTCGCGCACCTCGTTGGCGTTACCGATGGCATATCCGAGCGGCACGTTCATGTTGGTGAGGAGGGCTGTCGTGGCGACGCCTGCATCCGTGCCGAGCTGCACCATGGTTTCGGCCAGCTCGAGACCGCGGGCCGGATCCTGGAGGAAGGCGCCGGAACCGAACTTCACGTCGAGCACCAGGGCCGCGGTGCCCTCCGCGATCTTCTTACTCATGATCGACGATGCAATCAGCGGGATCGATTCGACGGTTCCGGTGATGTCCCGCAGGGAGTACAGCTTGCCGTCCGCGGGGGCGAGCCCCGATCCGGCCGCGCAGACGACGGCACCGACGTCCTCGAGCTGACTGTAGAAGTCCTCGTTGGTGAGGGACGCGCGCCAGCCGGGGATGCTCTCGAGCTTGTCGAGCGTCCCACCGGTGTGGCCGAGCCCCCGCCCGGACAGCTGCGGCACGGCAACTCCGAACGATGCAACCAGGGGCGCCAGCGGGAGGGTGATCTTGTCACCGACGCCGCCCGTCGAGTGCTTGTCCGTCGTGCGCTTGGACAGGCCGTCGAACTTGAGTCGCTCGCCGCTGTCGATCATGGCGAGGGTGAGATCGCGAATCTCGGTGCGTTCCATTCCGTTGAGGAAGATCGCCATGGTCATCGCGGACATCTGCTCGTCGGCGATATACCCACGCGTGTAGGCGTCAATCATCCAGCGGATCTGGGCGGTGTTCAGGACCCCCCGATCGCGCTTGATACGGATCAGATCGACGACGTCAAAGGGTTCGATGGCCATGGCACCAGTATGCCGGTGCCGGTTGGGGATCACCCATCCCCGCGGAGCCGTCATCCGCGGGGCTATGTGGCTATCGTGCGCAGTCGACTATCGCCTCCGCGATCGCAGACTCGTGACCCCGGGATGCGGTGACCATCTCCATCGACAATCAGGCGACGCGGGCTGGCTTTGCCAGGCCGCTCCACTGTCGAGGACGGCGGTTCGGTACTCCGCTCGATAGCGGAGGGAGTCGGTACTCCGCTTGATTGTGGCGGACGGCGGTCCGGCCACGAGAGGGACTAACCCGCGTAGTCGATGAGCTGCCGGGGCCCGAACGCGTCGGGGAGCACCTCGTCGATGGTCTTCACACCGGAGACCGTCGCGAGCAGCATGCCATCGGCAGAGTGTTCGTAGAGCAGCTGGCGGCAGCGTCCACAGGGCATGAGGGCGTTGCCGTGACCGTCCACGCAACTGAATGCGACTAGCTTTCCTCCGCCGGTCAGGTACAGCGTGGAAACCAATGCGCACTCGGCGCAGAGACCGATGCCGTAGGAAGCGTTCTCCACGTTGCATCCCACAATAATTCGTCCGTCGTCCACCAGTGCGGCGGCTCCCACCGGGAAGTTCGAGTAGGGCGCGTACGCCTTGCCCATGGCTTCAGTGGCGCGTGACTTGAGGAGATCCCAGTCGATGTCGGTCATGTTCGTGTTTCCTACTGCTTGATGTACGGACGACCCGCAGCAGCGGGGCCGCGGGCGTGACCAACGAGACCGGCGACCGCGATGAGCGTGACGAGGTACGGCGTCATGGCGATGAGGTCCGACGGGATGGTCGATCCGGCCTGGCCGGCCCAGATGCGGAAGTTGCGCGAGAAGCCGAACAGCAGTGCCGCGCAGGCAGCCAGCCACGGGTTCCAGCGACCGAGGATGACAGCGGCGAGGGCGATATATCCCTGGCCGGCAGACATCTCGCGTACGAACGCCCCGACCGAACCGATCGTGAGCGCGCCGCCGCCGAGGCCGGCAATCATTCCGGCGACGGTGACCGTCCAGAAGCGGGTGCGCTTGACGTTGATACCGACGGTGTCGGCGGCGAGCGGGTGCTCACCGACGGCTCGGATGCGCAGGCCCCACTTGGTCTTGAACAGCACGACGTAAACCAGGGGAACGAGCACGAACATCGCGTAGGTCGTGATGCGCTGGTTGAACAGCACGCCACCGATAACGGGGATGTCGGAGAGGAACGGAATCGGCAGGAACGGAAGCGTTCCGGGGAAGTTGTACTCGGCCGAGTTGTCGTTCAGCACCGACGCGTACAGGAAGTTGGTGATGCCGATGGCGAGCGCGTTGAGCACAACACCGACGATGACCTGGTCGACGAGGTAGACGATGGAGAACGCGGCGAGCACGAGGGAGACGAGCGCTCCACCGATCATTGCCGCGATGATGCCGAGCGTCAGGCTACCGGTGATGCTGCCGGTGACCGCAGCCGCGAAGGCTCCGATGAGCAGCTGGCCCTCGATAGCGATGTTCACGACACCGACGCGCTCACCGATGACGCCGGAGAGTGCTCCGAAGACGACGGGAGTCGACAGGGCGAGAGCTCCGGTGAGGAGGAACTCGACGGGAACGCGTCCGCCAGCACCGACCCAGCCGACGAGGGACCAGACCAGGAGCACGCCGAACGGAATGATCAGCCACATCGGCACCTTGCGGCGCTGGCTCGCAAGCCACGTCGCGACGACCGCGATGGCGAGCATCAGAATTCCGATGGTGAGACAGAACGTCTTCGAGTTGACGACAAAGTCCGGCAGAACAATCGCGTCGCTCGTGTCCGACCAGCCGAACGCGACGGTGCGGGCGTCGCCGAAGATGCCGAAGCAGATCAGCCAGATGAGCGCGAGCACTCCGAGGACGATGGGCGTCTTCCAGCTGCGGGGAACGTCGATTGCGACGGGTGCTGCCAGACCCTGGGTGGCGTTGACCGTGGTCACTTCTTCACCTGTCCTCTCGTGAAGCGTGCTCTCCACCATTGCTTGATCAACGAGTTGGTCGCCGGTTTCGGCAGACGGAATATCGCGCGGATGAGCGGCGGAGCCGCAATGAACAGCACGATGACGCCCTGAACGACGCCGAGCACCTCGGGCGAGATGCTCTCGACCTGCATGGCAGGAGACCCGGCCTTCATGGCGCCGAACAGCAGACCGGCGAGGAAGACTCCCCCGGCGGTTGACCCACCGAGCAGCGCGACCGTGATCGCATCGAAGCCGATGCCGGAGTCGATGGTGGGCGTGAAGCCCGTGTTGCGGCCCAGAGCCTGGTTCACGCCGGCGAGACCGACGAAGGCGGCGGAGGCAGCCATCGCCAGGATGTAGATGCGACCAACGTTGATGCCCGCGGTCTTCGCCGCGTTGGCATTGAGGCCGACCGCGCGGAAGCGGTACCCGATGGTCGAGCGCTCCATGAGCCACCAGTACAGAACCGTCGCGGCGACCACGAGAACGAAGCCAAGGTGCAGCGCGAACCCGTCACCCAACAGCAGCGGGAGCTGTGCGGTGGCATCCGGTGCCGGTGTCTTCGGGTTTCCCGAGGCATCCGGCGCCTGCAGAATCGGCGTGCGCATGAGGAAGCTCACGAGCGAAACCGCGATGTAGTTGAGCATGATCGTCACGATCACCTCGTTCGCACCGGTGCGTGCCTTGAGGAATCCGACGATTGCGCCCCACAGTGCGGCACCAAGGATGCCGAAGATGATGGCAACGATGAGGTGGATGCCCCATGGCAGGTGCCACTGGAAGCTCACGAATCCCGCAAAGGCCGCACCGACGAGAAGCTGTCCGCCACCACCGATGTTGAACAGTCCGACGCGGAAGCTGAGAGCGATACCCAGACCGGCAGCGATCAGCGGGGACGCGAGTCGCAGCGTCTCCGTCAACGGACGGATTCCCTCGGCGAAGGTCGTCGCGGTGGTGTCGTAGATCGAGCCGCGGAAGAGTGCGCCGTAGCCGGTGGACACGGCGTTCCACGCGGCGGTCAGCAGGTCGCTCGGGCGCGAGAAGAAGTAGCCCGCGCTGGCGAGTACGTCTTCGTTGGTAGCGATGATCAGGATCGCGCCGACGACGAATCCGACGACCAGAGCGAGGAGGGTGCGAACAACGCCGCCGCCCAGGATCTCTCGCATGAGTTCGTTGGAACGCGACGGAGCCGGGATCTCCTCGTCAAGCGGGACAAGGAGCCCGGTGTTTTCGGGGTTGCTCATGCTGCGATACCCGCCATCATTTCTCCGAGGGTGGTTCGTGACGTTGTGGCGTCGACGATTCCGACAATTTTTCCGCGATACATCACGGCGATACGGTCCGCGAGACTGACGACCTCGTCGAGTTCGGTGGAGACGATCAGAACCGGGATGCCTGCATCACGCGTCGCGATGATGCGGTCGTGCACGAACTCGATCGAGCCGACGTCGAGACCGCGAGTGGGCTGCGATGCAATGAACAGCTGCAGGTCACGCGAGAGCTCGCGAGCCAACACGACCTTCTGCTGGTTTCCACCACTCAATCGGCCGGCAAGGGTGTCGGTTCCCTGGGTGCGGATGTCGAACTCGGTGATCGCCGAGGAGGCGAAGTCTTCGAGGTAGCCGAACTTGATGTTCAGGCCCGAGGCGAAGGGGTTACCCGTGCTCCGGTCGAGCATCAGGTTCTCGGCGACCGTGAACTCGCCGATGATGCCGTCCTTCTGGCGGTCTTCCGGCACGAAACCCACACCGGCGTCGAGCACCTTGCGCACGCTGGAACCAACGAGCTCGGTACCGTTCAGCCGGATCGATCCGCTGACGTGCGAGCGCAATCCGAGAATCGCTTCGGTGAGCTCGGTCTGTCCGTTGCCCTGCACGCCGGCGATGGCGAGCACTTCGCCCCCGCGGATGGTGAAGGACACGTCGTCGAGAAGGTGGTTGCCGAGCGCGTCGAGTGCGGTGAGGTGCGCGACGTCGAATTCCTTCGCCGTGAACTGCGGCTCGTCCTTCTTGACGGTCAGGTCGACAGCGCGACCGACCATCAGCTCGGCCAGCTCGCTCGTGGACGAGGTGGGGCTGGCGGTTCCGACGATCTTGCCGAGCCGCATCACGGTGATCCGATCGGCAACCTCGCGTACTTCGCGCAGCTTGTGAGTAATGAAAACAATGGATGTCCCGGACGCGGCGAGCCCGCGCATGATGACCATCAGCTCGTCGGTCTCCTGCGGAGTCAACACGGCGGTCGGTTCATCCAGAACAAGAACGCGAGCATCGCGAGCGAGGGCCTTGATGATCTCGACCCGCTGCTGGACGCCCACGGGAAGGTCTTCGACAAGCGCATCGGGATCGACTTCGAATCCGAAACGCTGGGAGATCTCGCGCACGAGGGCGCGGGCCGCTGGGAGGTCGAGAAGGGTGCCGGCCCTGGTCGGTTCGTGGCCGAGCATCACGTTTTCGGCGACGGTGAAGACGGGGATCAGCATGAAGTGCTGGTGCACCATGCCGATTCCGGCGGCCATCGCGTCGCCGGGTCCGCTGAAGGTGACGGCGGTGTCATCCAGCAGGATCTGGCCCTCGTCGGCGTTGTAGAGGCCGTAGAGCACGTTCATGAGGGTGGACTTTCCCGCCCCGTTTTCGCCGAGCAGGCAGTGGATCTCACCCGGTTCGATGGTCAGGCTGATGTGGTCGTTTGCCACAAGGGCTCCGAACCTCTTGGTGATGCCGCGCAGCTCAAGCTTCATGTGCCCCTGGGCCTCCCGTCCAACTGGTGTCTGGATTGGTCGTCTCATGGGCGATCGCCCGGAGTCGATTCTGCCAGCAATTTGCGTGGGCAGATGCAAAACGTCGGGGCAGCATGCGCTGCCCCGACGTTCTGAGTGTTACTGGAGAGTTACTTGAGCGGGTCGATGCTTCCGTCGATGATCCCGGCCTTGAGCGTCTTCAGCTTGTCCTTGATCTCGTCCGAGACCTTGCTGTCGAACGCACCGAAGTCAGAGAGGTCAGTGCCGTCGTTCTCGAGGGTTCCGAGGTACGCCTTGCTTGAGAAGCCGTTCTTGATGGTGTCGTCGATAACGTCGTAGACGGCCTGCGTCATGCGCTTCTCAACCGAGGTAAGAACGAGGTCCTTGTATTCGGGCGAGGTGACGGCGATGTTCTTGTCAACACCGATGAAGACGACGGGCTTGCCCGACTCCTTGATGGCTTCAGCGGTTGCGCTGAAGAGGCCACCGGCGACGGGGAAGATGACGTCGGCGCCGTCAGCGATCTGGCCGGCGCTGATGGTCTTGGCACCCTCGGTGTCGCCGAAGCTCTTGCCGGGGTCGGTGAAGGTTCCACCGCCACCAACGGGAGCGCCGAGAACCTTGACCGCGGTTCCGGTCTCCTTCTCGTACGCCTTGGCTCCGTAGTAGAAGCCCTCCATGAACTCGGTGACGGCGGGGATGTCGAGTCCACCGTAGGTTCCGATGACCTTCGAGGTGCTGTACGCGGCGGCGAGGTAGCCAGCGAGGTAGCTGGACTGCGCCATCGAGTAGTTGATCGCCTTGAGGTTCGGCGTCTTGGCGGCGTCGGTGACCGAGCCGTCAATGGTGACGAAGTTGAAGTCGGGGTTCGCGGCAGCTGCAGCGTTCACCGGGTCAATGAGGTTGAAGCCGACGGCGAAGGTCAGGTCGCACTTGGCGGAAACCATCTGCGCCAGGTTCGGGTCGAAGTCTTCGGTGCTGTTGGACTCAGCGTCGGCGGTGGTGATGCCGAGGTCGGTCTTTGCCTTCATGAGGCCTTCGTACGCTGCCTCGTTGAAGGACTTGTCCTGCCAGCTGCCCTCATCGGAAACTGCGCAGCCCTTGAAGTCGACGCTCTTGGCGGTCGACGAAGCGGTGGGTGCTGCCGAACATCCGGCGAGCAAAAGACCGGCGGCGCCGAGAAGCGCCAATCCGGCGAGACCGCGCTTGCGCGTGATTACGTTCACTAGTAAGTCCTCCTGATACAAGCCCCGGCCATACCGGGGCGGCTACCGGACACGTTACCCAGTGCTACGAACCGCTTGCGCGCAAATCCGGTCTATGCAACGGAGACGTTATGAAGCTGGGACACGGATTTAACGTTTCCGAAATGTCAGGACCAATGGCGGTCGGCTGGTGCCCCTCGAATCGGTGGTGCGATGCAACGGACGGGCGAAGCCCCGGGTCATCCGTTACGCGTCGAACGGCCTGTTCGGCACCGAGACCTTCGACACCAGCTCTTCCAGGTACGAGGAGAAACCGGGCGCATCGATGGCATCGATCACGGTCGCGTTGGCCTCGAGGCCGTGGACGCCCCAGGACATCGCGGCGTAGCCCCGGGTCAGGTCGGATGACGTCTCGATGTCGACGGCGTAGCGCGCACTCGCGGTCACGAGTTCCGGGTGCAGGAGGACCGCGGCGGTGAGGGAATCGGGGTGGGTCGATCCGGGGATTCCGACGCTCTCGTCGAACTCGACGGTGGTTCCGACGACGCGGCTGAAGAAGGCGGCCAGCGGGGTGTCGATGGCGGCGATCTCCGCCAGGCGCTCGCGGGAGAAGACCGCGTCGCGCAACGTCAACGGTGCCCACGGGATGACGGTGATGTCGAATCCGGCCTCGAAGACGGTCTTGGCCGCCTCGGGGTCGACGTAGAAGTTGTACTCGGCGGCCGCCGTGATGTTGCCCCGGGCGTTGTTGGACCCGCCCATGATGAAGAGCTGCTTGACGTTGGTCACAAAACGGGGGTCCTTGACCGCCGCCATCGCGATGTTGGTGAGCGGTCCGATGCAGACGATGGTGATCTCGCCGGGGTTCGCCGCGGTGAGCTCGATGAGAGCGTCGACGCCGTGCTGCTCGCTCGGTTCGAGCCCCTCCACGTTCATGCTGAGTCCGCCGGCACCGTCGCCGTGCACGTTCTCTGCCGATACCCATTCGCGGGTCATCGGGCGGCGGCATCCGAGGTGCAGCGGAACCTCGCCGAGGCGACCTGCCACATTCAGCGTGAGGTAGGCGTTGAGCACCTGGCGTTCGAACCCGACGTTTCCCGCGACCATCGTGATCGCGCGCAGGTCGGCGACCGGATCGAGGAGCCCGATCAAGAGGGCGACGCAGTCGTCCTGGGCGGTGTCGGTGTCAATGATGAGCGGGATGCTGCCGGAAGTCATGCAGACCAGCGTAGGGCCGTTGCATGATGCGTCCGGCACGGCGCAGGTAGCGAGCGCCGCGTGGGACGCGTGGGTCGCGTGGGACGCGTCGGACGCGTCGGACGGGTGGGTCACGTCGGACGGGTGGGTCACGTCGGACGGGTGGGACTCGAAGGATGCGCCCCAGTGCACTGGACTGGTGGGCGGTGAGGTGCCCCGCCGTCCGAGGTGTCGGGCCGGCGGGGCATCCGCTATTTAGAGGACGTCGGTGCTTCCGCTGAGCTTCAGCGCATCGACGACCGACTTCACGCGCTGGGCGTGGGCAGTCGTGGTGACAAGCAGGGCGTCGTCGGTGTCCACAACGATGATGTCGCTCACGCCGATCAGCGTGATCAGACGCTTGGTCTGCGTAACGACGACGCCGCTCGACGAATCGGCGAGCACACGGGCGTTCTCTCCGAGGATGGCGAGATCGGACTTGCGGCCCGACGCGTGCAGCTTGGCGATGGAGGCGAAGTCGCCCACGTCATCCCAGTCGAAGTCGCCGGGGATCACGGCGAGACGACCGGCGGCGGCCGCAGGCTCCGCGACCGTGTAGTCGATGGCGATCTTGGTGAGGCCCGGCCAGATGCGGTCGACAACAGCACCACGCTCGGGGGTGTCCCACGCGGCGGCGAGCTCGAGGATGCCCGCGAGCAGTGCGGGGTCGGACTCACCGATCTGCTCGAGCAGGCGGTCGGCGCGCGCGATGAACATGCCGCCGTTCCAGAGGTAGTTGCCGTCCGAGACGTACTTCTCCGCGGTCTCCAGGTCGGGCTTCTCGACGAAGCTGTCCACGGCGAGCGCGCTCGGTGCGTGCTTGATGTCGAGAGCGGCTGCGCAGCGGATGTACCCGAAGCCGACGGCGGCCTCGGTCGGGGTGATGCCGATCGTGGCGATGTATCCGGCGTCCGCGGCGGCAACGGCCTCGATGACCGCGCGCTTGAAGCGGGGGCGGTTGCCGATCACGTGGTCGGCCGCGAAGGAACCGATGATCACGCCGGGCTCGCGCAGCTCGAGGATCGCGGCCGCGAGTCCGATGGCGGCGGACGAGTCGCGCGGTTCGCTCTCGAGCACGACGTTGAGGTCGGCAAGTTCCGGAATCTGCGACTCGACGGCGGCGCGGTGGGCGCGACCGGTGACGACCATGATGCGCTGTTCACCGGCGATGGGAACAAGACGGTCCCAGGTGTCGCGCAACAGCGTTTGACCGGAACCGGTGAGGTCGTGCAGGAATTTGGGAGCGTCAGCACGGGACAACGGCCACAGCCGGGAGCCAATTCCACCCGCGGGAATCACCGCGTAGAAATGGTTGAGGGAGTTCTGGCGTTCAGACATGACCCCAACCATAGGTTAAGTTCCCATTCATCCCCCCGAAACCCTGGCCGCATAGCGTGTGAACCATCGGCTAACGAACGGGAGCGGATCGAAACCATGCGAGTCGTAGTAGTCAGCGAAAGTTTCCTCCCCACCGTCAACGGAGTCACCACGAGTGTCCGTAAGGTGCTCGATTACCTGAGCGCCCACGGACACGACGCACTCGTCATAGTTCCGGCCGCCGGGGCGCCCTCCAGCTACGCCGGCTTCCCCGTCGTCGAGCTGCCCGCGATCGCCTACCGCCAGTTTCCGGTCGGCCTTCCCAACCCCCAGGTGCAGAAGCTGATCGCGGACTTTGCTCCCGACGTTGTGCACGCCGCATCTCCCTTCCTCCTCGGCGCCCAGGCGATTGCCGCGAGCAACCGGTTGGGGATCCCCTCTGTCGCAATCTTTCAGACCGATGTGGCCGGATACGCCCGGCGCAATCACCTCGGTGCCGCGACAAAGTTCGCCTGGCGGGTCATCCGCTGGATCCATGGCGATGCCGACCTCACGCTCGTGCCGTCCTCGACGTCGCGCGCCGATCTGGAACTCGCCGGCATCAAGCGCCTCGAACGATGGGGTCGCGGCGTCG
Organism: Glaciihabitans sp. dw_435; assembly: GCF_018449675.1. GTDB lineage: Bacteria > Actinomycetota > Actinomycetes > Actinomycetales > Microbacteriaceae > Glaciihabitans. The sequence continues at coordinate 304,132 of NZ_JAAVUZ010000002.1, forward strand.
ATCTCGACACCTACCACCCGCGTAACCGGCGGTCGGAGGCCACCGCAGCGCTCCGCGATCGCCTCGCGCCGAACGGCGAGGTCATCATCGGCTACGTGGGACGCGTCGCTCCCGAGAAGCAACTCGAGCGCATGGCCGCGCTGAGTGGGCTGAGCGGTTTCCGCCTGGCGATCGTGGGAGACGGGCCCTCGATGCCGTCCATCAAGCGCGTGCTCAAGGGCATGCCGGTCACCTACCTCGGCCCGCTGCGCGGCGAGGAACTCGCCACCGCTTATGCGAGCTTCGACATCTTCCTCCACACGGGCGCCGAGGAGACCTTCGGCCAGACCCTGCAGGAGGCTTTCGCCAGCGGCCTGCCGGTGGTGGCGCCGCGCGCCGGTGGCCCGATTGACCTCGTCGATGTGGGCGTCAACGGATATCTCTATGAAGTGGATGACCCGGCGCAGCTGCGCGCGCAGGTGAAGTCCCTCGTGCGCGATCCATCCCTTCGGTTGCGCATGGGTGAGGCCGGCCGCCGTTCCGTGCTCGGCAAGACGTGGGACGCGACGTGCGATCAGCTCATGGCGTACTACGAGAGCGCCATCGCGTCGAGGAAGCGTGCGACCGTGACATCCGCTTCCGTGCCGTCCCCGGTGGGGATCGGTGCGCGTTCCGCTGGCACACGCACCAATGCGACGACCGCAGACGTGCCAGGCGACGTCGCCCCTGTGACGTCCACCACTGCGGGCGCACCGCTGAACGATCTGCCCGCTCCCGCCGTCACCGAATTCGAAGTGTCTTGAAGTCGAGCTAATTAGGGTCCCCTTGGCAGCGATAGCCGTAGCGTCTGCTTAGACTGGAAGCTGTTCGATCACAGAACTTCAGTCGGCCGCCGTGACGCGGTCCCGATCATCCGCAAGGAGGGTTGCTCGTGCCAAAGACGACGGCGGGAACCCTGGAGACGCCTGGCGCCCCCACTCCCAAAATCAAAGCTCCTCGCCGACCGGCAGGAACCCTGTATCGCGGTCGAGAAGGAATGTGGTCGTGGGTCCTTCACCGGATTACCGGTGTGGCCATCTACTTCTTCCTCCTCGTGCACATCCTGGACACGTCGCTCGTTCGGCTGAGTCCCGAGGCGTACAACGCCGTGATCGGCACGTACAAGACGCCGATCATGGGACTCGGTGAACTCGCCCTCGTGATCGCCATCGGGTACCACGCGCTCAACGGGCTGCGCATCATCCTGATCGACTTCTGGAGCGTGGGCACCCGGTACCAGAAGCTGATGTGGTACATCGTGCTCATCCTCTGGGTCATCCTCATCGCGGGGTTCGCACCGCGCCAGCTCATGCACGTTTTCGGGAGTTAGACGATGACTGCGATTCCCGTTCCCCGCTCCGGCGACACCGCGCCGCGAAAGAAGCGCCGCGTCAACTGGGAAAAGTGGGGCTGGATCTACATGCGTGTCAGCGGGGTCTTCCTCGTTGTGCTGATCTTCGGCCACCTCTTTGTGAACCTGGTGTCCGGTGAGGGCGTGAAGGCGATCGACTTCGCGTTCGTGGCCGGCAAGTGGGCCAACCCGTTCTTCGTCGTGTGGGACACCTTGCTGCTCTGGCTCGCCCTGATTCACGGCGGCAACGGCATGCGGACCCTCGTCAACGACTACGCGAACAACCGCACGCTCCGCAAGGTGCTGCTGATCGCGATTCTTGCTTCAACCGTCATTCTTATCGTGCTGGGAACCCTTGTGATTTATACCTTTGACCCGTGCCCGACCGGCGGAGACGCCAGTCTGCTTCCCGACTTCTGCAAGGCGGGCTAGTTAGTGACGGACTACAAGGACGGCGACATCGTTGACGGCGTTCACTACCACCAGCACGACATCGTCATCGTTGGAGCCGGAGGCGCAGGCATGCGTGCCGCCATCGAGGCGGGCCCCCACGCCAGCACCGCGGTGATCTCGAAGCTCTATCCGACCCGGTCCCACACGGGCGCGGCCCAGGGCGGCATGGCCGCAGCGCTCGCAAACGTCGAGGAAGACAACTGGGAGTGGCACACCTTCGACACCGTCAAGGGAGGCGACTACCTCGTCGACCAGGACGCCGCGGAAATCCTCGCGAAGGAAGCCATTGAGGCGGTCATCGACCTCGAGAACATGGGCCTTCCGTTCAACCGCACGCCAGACGGCAAGATCGATCAGCGTCGTTTCGGTGGTCACACCGCCGATCACGGCAAGACCCCGGTTCGCCGGGCTTGCTACGCGGCCGACCGCACCGGCCACATGATTTTGCAGACGCTGTTCCAGAACTGCGTGCGCCTCGGCATCAACTTCTTCAACGAGTACTACGTGCTCGACCTGATCATGTCCGAGGTCGATGGCGAGAAGAAGCCAAGCGGCGTCGTCGCGTATGAACTTGCCACGGGGGTCATCCACGTCTTCCAGGGCAAGGCCGTGATCTTCGCCACCGGCGGATTCGGCAAGATCTACAAGACAACCTCGAACGCCCACACCCTCACCGGTGACGGAGTCGGCATCATCTGGCGCAAGGGTCTGCCGCTGGAGGACATGGAGTTCTTCCAGTTCCACCCCACCGGACTGGCCGGACTCGGCATCCTCCTGTCGGAGGCGGCCCGCGGCGAGGGCGCAATTCTGCGCAACAGCGAGGGCGAACGCTTCATGGAACGGTACGCCCCCACGATTAAGGACCTTGCGCCCCGCGACATCGTGGCCCGCTGTATGGCGACGGAGATTCGTGAGGGTCGCGGAGGCGGACCGAACAAGGATTACGTCTACCTCGACATCACCCACCTCTCCAAAGAGGTCATCGACGCGAAGCTGCCGGACATCACGGAGTTCGCCCGCACGTACCTCGGCGTCGAACCGTACACGGAGCCGGTGCCGGTTCTTCCGACCGCGCACTACGCGATGGGCGGCATCCCGACCAACGTCAACGCCGAAGTTCTCAGCAACAACACAACGGTGGTTCCCGGCCTGTACGCCGCGGGCGAGTGCGCTTGTGTGTCGGTCCACGGGTCCAACCGCCTGGGCACGAACTCGCTCCTGGACATCAACGTGTTCGGCAAGCGGGCCGGCAACAATGCCGTGGAGTACGTGAAGACCGCGGAGTTCGTCCCGCTCCCGGAGAACCCCGCCGGCTTCGTGATCGGCCTCATCGACTCGGCCCGTAACTCGAATGGAACCGAGCGCATCGCTGCAATCCGCAAGGAGCTGCAGGATTCGATGGACCGCAACGCTCAGGTATTCCGTACCGAGGAAACGCTCGTCGAGGTCACGAAGGTCATCGCCGGACTGCGCGAGCGTTACAAGAACATCGTCGTCCAGGACAAGGGCAAGCGGTTCAACACCGACTTGCTTGAGGCGATCGAACTCGGGTTCCTCCTCGATCTCGCTGAGGTCGTCGTGTACTCAGCGATGTCCCGCAAGGAGAGCCGTGGCGGTCATTTCCGGGAAGACTTCCCCCTCCGCGACGACGCCAACTACCTCGTTCACACGATGGCGTACCTCACCGGTGACGCCCACTCGTCGGACGCCGGGGATCACATCAAGCTCGACACCAAACCCGTCGTGATTACGCGTTACCAGCCGATGGAAAGAAAGTACTGATGAGTACAGCAATTCTGGACAACAAGCCCAACGTTCCCGAGGTCATCCCGACCTTCACCGCGACGCTCATCATCCGCCGCTTCGACCCGGACGTGGACGACGAACCCCGCTGGCAGGACTTCGACGTTGAGGTCTACCCCACTGACCGCATCCTCGACGCGCTGCACAAGATCAAGTGGGAGCAGGATGGGTCGCTGACGTTCCGTCGCAGCTGCGCCCACGGAGTCTGCGGGTCCGATGCGATGCGCATCAACGGCCGCAACCGTCTCGCCTGCAAGACCCTCATCAAGGACCTCGACCTCTCGAAGCCCATCTACGTGGAGGCCATCAAGGGTCTTCCGCTGGAAAAGGACCTCGTCGTCAACATGGACCCGTTCTTCGAGTCCTTCAAGGCAGTGCAGCCCTTCCTCATCGCTTCCTCGAAGCCGGACAAGGAACGCCTGCAGTCCGTCACGCAGCGCGCCCGCTTCGACGACACCACGAAGTGCATCCTCTGCGCGGCGTGCACGTCGAGCTGTCCCGTCTTCTGGACCGACGGCCAGTACTTCGGGCCCGCCGCCATCGTCAACGCACACCGCTTCATCTTCGACTCACGTGACGAGGGCGCTCAGGTTCGACTGGACATCCTCAACGACAAGGAAGGTGTGTGGCGTTGCCGCACCACCTTCAACTGCACCGACGCGTGCCCCCGTGGCATCGAGGTGACCAAGGCCATCGCCGAGGTCAAGCAGGCCATCATCCGCGGCAAGGTCTAGTTCACACCTCACCACATCGTCGGTCGCGACCGTGCGACGGTCCTCGGGCGCTTTGCGTGTGATGGTGGCGTGACGGATGTGGCGGCTGACGTCGGCTAGGTCGGTTATGTCGGCTTGGTCTCCGAAGCTAACCGGCGGCACCGAGCCGGGCCGGTCGGTGACGGGAGTCCGGTCGTCGGTTCCGTTGGTGGCGGCTGCCCCATCAGAGCCGTCGGCCCGGGCTACGACTTTGGCTCGGGCTACGACTTCGGCTCGGTCGGCGGCGCCGGCTCGGCGGTCGGCTCGGCGGTCGGCTCGGCGGTCGACCGCGCACTTCGATTGGAAGCTTGGATCGCCGTGATGATGGGGTTCTTGCTCGGCATGGGGCGGAGCTTCCGCGCGGGGTCGACGGATGCTGGTGGCCGCAACCAATAGGTTCCACCGTCGCGGATGATCTCCCATCCGTTGTTGTGAATCAGCATGTGGTGATGTCGGCAGAGCAGGATTCCGTTGGCGATCTCGGTCTTACCCTTGTCGCGTTTGTACCACTCGACGTGATGCGCCTCACACCATGAGGGTGGCCGAGAGCACCCCTGGACGCGACATCCACCGTCCCGAACGGCGAGCGCAACTCGCTGGCGCGATGTGAAGAGCCGCTGTTCGGTTCCAAAGGCGACGACCTGACCGCTGGGATCGATGGACACGTTGACCGTGGCGCCGTCGCAAATGAGGCGTTCGAGGGTCTGGAGGGAAACCGGGTCACCCGACTCTTCCAGGTGGGCGGAGCGCGGCCGGAGGGCGTTCGGTTGGGCGACACCCGACGGTGCGGTGTCTGGCTGGACGACACCCGACGGTGCGGTGTTCGGCTGGGCGACACCCGACGGTGCGGTGTCCGGCTGAACGACACCCGACGGTGCGGTGTCCGGCTGAGCGGCGTTCGGCGGGGCGGCGGTCGTCGGAACGGCGGTCGTTGGAACCACGGTCGTTGGAACCGCGGTCAGCGGGACGCTATCGGTCAGGTCGCTGTTCGGCGGTGTTGCCTCGAGGCCTGCTGACTCCGGCTGGGGACCGAGGTCAGCGGGGTCGCGCCGAATCGGGCCGGCGTGAGTGGGGGCCTGGGGCTCGCCGGACTCGGTCTGGGTGGGACCGCCAGGCGAGCTGACAGGCACGACGGTGCGGGTCGCTACTGTGTCGGCAGTGGTGACGACCCGCACCGCGGGGGCTCGCCCGCGGAGGCGAGACCTGTCAGCCGCGACGCCTGCTCGCACAGCAACGATGAGCGTCTCGACATTGATTTGCGCGTTCGACCGGGGATCGTCGATGATGCGCTGCGCGTGTTCCTTCTGGGCGTCGTCCGCCATGCGGGGTCCCCCGCGTCGCGGGTTTGTGCCCTGGTCAAGCACGCCGAGGAGGTATCCGCCGTTCTCGGGGGTGAGCAGTCCGTGAATGGCAACCATGCCGTCGGCACGGCGATGCGCCTTGAGATATTCCTGGTCGGCTTGGTGCTTCTCGCGGCGGGCGACGGCGAGCACGTCCATCTCCTCGCGGTAGCGGCGGGCCGCGCGGAACAGTTCGTCTGGGGTGAGTCGGACACCGGCGGTGTTGACCCCGGTGGCGTCCTCGAGGAGAGTGGCGCACGCGGCATCCACCTGTTCCACACTCACGCCGTGATCGGGTACGCCGATGCCCCGACGGATGGCGTTGGCGCCGTCCAGCGAGACGGCGCCGTCGATGAGGGCCGTGGCGAGGGTGGACTTCCAGGCGGAGTCAGCGAGCAGTGATTGGGCGGAGTCGGGATCGATGGCGGCGAGCTTTTCGATGTCGTCGACCTCGCTGAGGAGGGTTCCGACATCGATGAGTGTTCCGGCGGCGTAATCCTGCAAGCCGGTGTGGGACTGGATGAGGGCCTCGGGAGTGCGGAATCCCTCCCGCTGGGCGAGACCGGCGTAGCCCAGGTCGTGGTGGGATCGGCGCGCAATTTCCCCCGCGATGCGGGCGGCGACGAGGTCGATGGTGCGGCGGTGCGCACTGACGGTGTCGAGCGCGGTGCGGAGCCGCGAGTCATCCATTTCGCTGAGAGAGGTGAGGGAGACCGCGACATCCGCGACCGCGCCCGCCGATGACAGGATCTGCCGGTTCAGAGGGTTCGCATCCGCTGTCATGAAACGAGTGTCACCGACGTTGCGGATGCCGTCCCGGCGAGAACGGGGATCTGTGCATAACCCCGCCTGTGGAAAACCGCGCCGGGCTGATGCGGCGATGGAGTGATACGGCAGTGGCGAAGAGGGAAAGAGGGGAAGCGGGTGGATGCCCCGGGCGAACGCCTGCGCGGAGGGCAGGGCAGGGCACACGCGGGCGGGCACACGCGTGGGGCCGGCCGGCCGGGCACACGCGGGCAGGCAGGCACACGCGGGCGTGCGGCCGGGCACGCGGGCAAGCACACGCGGGCGGGCAGCCGGGCACGGGCGGGCGGCGCTCTTGGCTAGGCTGACCGCATGTCGCCCGCTCCCCTCGCCAGGGTTACCGCCCGCGTTTCCGCCATCGTTGCCCGTGTTGTGAAGCTGAAGCCGGTGCGCGTGTTCACCGAATACGGCTCCCGGCGCGGCCCCATCCTCGCGAGCGGTCTGGCATACCAGGCGATCTTTGCCGTGTTCGCCGCCATCTGGGTGGTGTTCTCGGTGATCGGGCTCTTCCTGGAGGCCAACAAGCCGCTGCAGGACTCGCTCTTCGCCCTGATCAGCACCTCGGTGCCGGGGCTTCTCGACACGGGAGACGGCACCGGAGCCATCGACACGAAGACCCTGCTGGAGACCGGCGTGCTCAGCTGGACCGGCGCAATCGCCCTCGGCGGTTTGTTCTTCACCGCGCTCGGGTGGCTGGCGTCCGGCCGTGATTCCGTGCGCACCATGTTCGGCCTCGGGGCGCCCAAGACGAACTTCATCCTCCTCAAGCTCAAGGACCTCGGGCTCGGGCTCGGCTTCGGTGTCGCCCTGCTCGTGTCCGCCGCGATGTCGGTTCTCAGCACCTCCGCCCTCGACGTGGTCTTCGGATGGGTGTCGATCGACCCCGACAATTCCATCGCCGGCATCGTCATCGTGCGTATCGTCGGTCTGCTGATCGTTCTGGGTCTCGACACCATCGTGCTGGCGGCGTTCTTCCGTTTCGTCGCGGGGATCCAGATTCCGTTCCGTAGGCTCGCGGGCGGTGCCCTGCTGGGCGGCATCGGACTCGGTGTGCTCAAGGCTCTGGGAAGCGTGCTGCTCGGCGGCGCCACGAACAACCCTCTCCTTGCCTCCTTTGCGGTGATCATTGGTCTGCTCATCTGGTTCAACCTGACCTGTCAGGTGATCCTGATTTCCGCCGAGTGGATTGCGGTCGGGATGACGGATGCCGGGATCCCCTTCGATCGCAAGGCGGAAGCGGCCCGCCTTGCCGAAGTCGAGCGTCTCGCCGCCGAGGCGGCCCTCGAATCACAGAGGAAAGCGGACGAGGACGCCGCCGCCCGCCCCCGCGGGCTCGCGCGGCTGTTCCGGCGGAAGAAACGCGCAGAGAAGCAGTAGCGATACGGGCGCGACTCGCGACGGTCGGGCACGGTCGCGAGGCGGTCGCGGCGCGGTGCGGTTCTGCCGCGGTGCGGTTCTGCCGCGGTGCGGTTCTGCGTGACGGGGTGCGGCGAGCCCGAGGCATCCGCCCCTCGTCTTCAAGGTCGGAGGTACTCGGTAAACTTTTCTCATGGCAAAGCCCCTCCGTATTGCGACCATTAACACCAACGGCGTGCGCGCCGCGTTCCGCAAGGGAATGGGTGACTGGCTGGCGACGCGCGACGTCGACATCCTCGCGATTCAGGAGGTGCGTGCCTCGACCGAAGACCTGCAGGGCCTGCTCGGGCCGGACTGGGACATCCTGCACGACGCCGCCACCGCCAAGGGCCGCGCCGGCGTCGCGATTGCCAGCCGAGCTGGAGCGCACGGCGAGGGTCCCACGATTCACCGGGTCGAGCTCGGCGACGAAGACTTCGACAGCGCCGGTCGCTGGCTCGAGGCCGACTACGAGGTCAACGGCAAGATCGTCACGGTCGTGAGCACCTACGTGCACTCGGGCGAGGTCGATACGCCGAAGCAGGTCGAGAAGTACAAGTTCCTCGACGCGATGACGAAGCGCCTCCCCGAGCTCGCCGCCCACAGCGAATACGCGGTGGTGATGGGTGACCTCAACGTCGGTCACCGCGAACTCGACATCAGGAACTGGAAGGGCAACGTGAAGCGCGCCGGCTTCCTGCCCACCGAGCGTGCCTACTTCGACCGCTTCTTTGGCCCGCTGGGCGAAGAGGTCACGGGTGTCGACGGATCGACCGGTGCCGGCCTCGGCTGGATCGACATCGGCCGCCAGCAGTCCGGCGAGGTCGACGGCCCCTTCACCTGGTGGAGCTGGCGTGGCCAGGCGTTCGACAACGACACCGGCTGGCGTATCGACTACCAGATGGCCACGCCCGCCCTCGCCGCCACCGTCGCGAAGTACACCGTCGACCGTGCCGAGTCCCACGACAAGCGCTGGAGCGACCACACTCCCGTCGTCGTTGACTACGACCTGTAGTCACTCCCGTTAGCAGCAGCCCCACACGCAGCAGCGCAGCAGCAACCCCGCCCGGGGTGCTTAGCTGCTTCGTGCGGTACCGCGGACGTTCCGATTCGGGATGCCTCGCGGTGGGGCATCCGCTTCGCACAAGCCGAACTACTGAAAGACTGTTCCCATGAGCACTCAGCCCCGCCTCTTTTCCGGTATGCAGCCGTCCGCCGATTCTCTCCAGATCGGTAACTACATCGGCGCGCTGCTGCAGTGGAAGGAGCTCCAGCTCACCAACGACGCGGTCTTCTGCGTCGTCGACCTGCACGCGCTGACGGTCCCGCAGGATCCGGCATCGCTCGCCGCCCAGACCCGTCGCACCGCCGCACAGTACATTGCCGCGGGCATCGATCCCGAGAAGTCGATCCTGTTCGTGCAGTCCCACGTGCCGGCGCACTCGCAGCTTGCCTGGATCCTTAACACCATCACCGGATTCGGCGAGGCCAGCCGCATGACCCAGTTCAAAGACAAGGCCGCCAAGCAGGGAACCGACAGCGCCTCGGTGGGCCTGTTCGCCTACCCGACGCTGATGGCCGCCGACATCCTGCTGTACAGCACCACGTCGGTGCCGGTCGGCGACGACCAGCGCCAGCACATCGAGCTCACGCGCGACCTGGCGGTGCGCTTCAACTCGCGGTTCGGGGAGACCTTCGTCGTGCCCGAGGCCACCATCATGAAGGAATCGGCGCGCATCTACGACCTGCAGAACCCGACGTCGAAGATGAGCAAGTCGGCGGCATCGGATGCCGGTGTCGTGTGGTTGCTCGACGACCCGAAGGTCACCGCTAAGAAGATCAAGTCGGCCGTGACCGACGACGACCGCGAGGTGCGCTTCGACCGGGAGAACAAGCCCGGCGTCTCCAACCTGTTGACCATCCTGTCGTCGTTCACCGGCAGCGCGATCCCGACCCTCGAGGACGAGTTCGCCGGTCGTGGCTATGGCGACCTGAAGGGCGCTGTCGCCGAGGCCGTCGTCGAGACCTTCGCCCCGATTCGCGAGCGCACGCTGGAATTGCTGGATGACCCGGCCGAGCTCGACCGGATCCTGGCGACGAACGCCGACCGCGCGGAAGCCATCGCTGCCCCGATGCTCGCCACCGTCTACGAGCGCATCGGGCTGATCCCCCGCAGCTGACCGATGAAACCCGTTGTCCTCCAGACACCACGGCTGTGGCTCGACAGCCCGGTGATGACGGACGCCCCGGCGGTCGTCGCCCACTGTCAGGACCCCCTGTTCGAGAAGGTGCTGACGCTGCCGTGGCCGTACACGCCGGCGGACGCTGAGTTCTTCCTGCGCAAGTTCGTTCCGAACGGATGGGCCACGAAGCGCGAGTACATCTGGGCGATCCGCACCCACGAGGGCGGCCCGTTGATGGGGATCGTCAGCTACCGCACCGGCGGAAGCGACGTCGGTTTCTGGCTCGGCGCCGAGCACCGCGGTCAGGGCTACATGCCCGAAGCCCTCGGCGCGGTCACCCGGTGGGTGTTCGGCCAGGGCGTGCGCGAAATCCTGTGGGAGTGCGTCGCGGGCAACACCGCCTCGGCCACCACCGCGCGCAAGAGCGGCTTTCGCTTCACGGGCGAGGGGCCAAGCACACTGCAGTTCCGAGATGGCTCCTTCCCACCCGGCTGGCATGGCGCCTTGCATGTGGATGACTCGGTGCCGGCGTTTGCGGACTCAAGTGCGGCCACGTGGCCGGAGTACACGCGGCCGGCCGGCGGCGAGGTCGGCGGGGTCGAGGACAGCGGGGTCGAGGTCGGCGGCAGCAAGGTCGGCGGTGGTGGCGGCAGCACTTCACCTCGCGTATCCGTGGTGCTCTTCGATCTCGATGACACCCTCTTCGCGCACCGCAGGGCCGTCGCCATCGGGGTCACCGCGCACCGCGAGGCCCTCGGCGGACGCATCGCCGCGGCCGATGCCGTCGCCGAGCTCGCGCGCTGGCACGCCCTCGAGGAACTGCACTACCACCGCTACCTCAGCGGCGAACTCGACTACCTCGGGCAGCGTCGCGCCCGCTCCCGCGCATTCGTGGAGCCCTTCGGCATCACGCTCGCCGATGACCGCGTTGCCGACGCCTGGTTCGACGCTTACCTCGTCGAATACCAGCGGGCGTGGACGCTGCACGACGACACTCTCGACTGCCTCACCGAGCTCAGCGAGCTGCATCCGGCCGTGCGGCTGGGGATCATCACCAACGGCGACCTCCACTTCCAGCAGTCCAAACTCGACGGCGTCGGCATCACCGCCTGGTTCGAGCACGTCATCACCTCGGGCGAACTTGGGTACGCCAAACCAGACCCGCGCATCTTCGCCCACGCGTGCCGCGAGTTCGGTGTCCGCGCCGCCCAGGCGCTCTACGTCGGTGACCGCCTGCGCACCGACGCGATCGGGGCCGCCAATGCGGGGCTCACGGGTGTGTGGCTGGATCGGACAGCGGATGCCACGGACGACGAGAACACGGCGGCCGGGGCATCCGGTGTCCGTGTCATTCACTCCCTGCGCGAGCTGCGCGCCATCGTCGCACCAGCCTCCTGACGGACCGACGCCCCGCCCGCACGTTACGAAGAATGTCGCGACGGGCGCCGGCGGGCGCCGCGGAATAGTGAGCGTCACGACGCGTTACATATAATCAGTAGTAGAACGTGCTCCGGGGTCGGTGAGAATCCGAACCGGCGGTTACAGTCCGCGAGCTGCCGTGGGTCGCAAGATCCGCAGCGGTTGACTTGGTGAAACTCCAAGACCGACGGTTAAAGTCCGGATGGGAGGCGCACGTGTTGTATGGCAATTGCCCTGCAACAGGTCTTTCTTGACCCACCCCCGGAGTCCGTCGTAACCAGACGAGGACCGGATGAACACCCCAGGCACCGACATCGAGACGGCCATGCGCCACGCCCTCGATCTCGCCTCGCGCGGACCCGCCATCGGCGTGAACCCCCAGGTCGGCTGCGTGCTGCTGGATGCCTCGGGGCACACGGTCGCCGAGGGCTGGCACCGCGGGGTGGGCACACCCCACGCCGAGGTCGACGCGCTGTCGAAACTGGCAACCCGTGAAGTCACGGCCGCCGATGGCACCGTCGTCACCGTCCCGGATGCGCGGGGACTCAGCGCCGTCGTCACCCTCGAACCCTGCAACCACACCGGCCACACCGGGCCCTGCTCGGAGGCGCTGATCGCCGCCGGCGTCTCCGCCGTCTACTTCGCCGTCTCCGACCCCGGCATCGCCTCCTCCGGCGGCGCCGCGCGTCTCATCGAGGCGGGCATCCCCGTCACCGGGGGCGTCCTCGCCGCCGAGGCGGAGGAGTTTTTGCGGGTCTGGCTCACCGCCGTGCGCCTGCGCCGCCCCTTCGTCACGGTCAAGTGGGCGTCGACGCTCGACGGTCGCGCCGCCGCCGCCGACGGCTCCAGCCAGTGGATCACCGGCACGGCCGCACGCCAGCGCGTGCACGAACAACGCGAGGCCAGCGACGTCATTCTCGTCGGCACGGGAACGGTGCTGGCGGATGACCCGTCGCTGACAGCCCGCGGAGATGCCGGCGAACTCATGGAGCACCAGCCGGTTCCGGTGGTGATCGGCGAACGGGACATCCCGAACGACGCCAAACTCCGAACCCACCCGGCCGGGCTCATCCAGGCGCGGACCCGTGACCTCGGCGCCGTGCTCTCGGGACTGTTCGATCGCGGATACCGCCGCGCCTTCGTCGAGGGTGGCCCGCGGCTCGCCAGCGCCCTGATCGCGGCCGGCCTCGTCGACGAGGTCTCGGTCTACCTGGCCCCCACGCTGCTCGGTGGACCCGGCCTCGCGATCGGCGACCTCGGGATCCCCACCATCACCGCGCAGAAGCGACTCGACCTCGTCGGCGTCGAGCAGCTCGGCAACGACCTGCTCATCACCGCGCGACCGGTCGCGGCCGCGGTGAACCCGGTCGCAGGGTCATCCACTCTCCCCTCCACCTTCTCCACCACTCCGCTCAACCAAAAGAGGTAACCATGTTCACCGGAATCATCGAAGAGCTCGGCGAAGTCGTGAGCTGGTCGCCCTCCACCGACGCCGCCCGCATCACCGTGCGCGGCCCGCTCGCGGTCACGGACGCGAAGCACGGCGACTCGATCTCGGTCAACGGCGTCTGCCTCACGGTCATCGACCAGGGACCCGACTGGTTCACCGCCGACGTCATGGCCGAGACCATCGCGATGAGCACCCTCAAGAACCCGCAGCCCGGCGTGCGGGTCAACCTCGAGCGTGCCGCGCAGGTCGGCGACCGCATCGGCGGCCACATCGTGCAGGGCCACATCGACGGCACCAGCACGCTGCTCAGCATCGAGCAGGGCGGAGCGTGGCGCGTGCTGCGGTTCACCCTCGATCCCGAGCACGCACCGCTCGTCACGAGCAAGGGGTCCATCGCGATCGATGGCATCTCCCTCACCGTCAGCGCGGTCAGCGCCCCCGAGGAGCCGAACGCCTGGTTCGAGGTGTCGCTCATCCCCGAGACGCTCGCCGTGACGACCCTTGGCTTCAAACAGGTGGGTGACGCCGCCAACATCGAGACGGACATTCTGGCCCGCCATGTCGAGCGGATGACCCACTTCGCCGCCATCACGCCAGCCGCAGCAACCAGTACCAACGAATGGATTCAGTCATGAGTCTCGCCGATATCCCCACAGCGCTCGCAGCTCTCCGCTCGGGGCGCCCGATCATCGTCGCTGACGATGAGAGCCGCGAAAACGAGGGGGACGTTCTCATCTCCGCCGCGCTCGCCTCGCAGGAGTGGATCGCCTGGATGGTGCGCAACTCGTCCGGGTTCATCTGCGCGCCGATGACGAACGAGATCGCCGACCGGCTCGAGCTTCCGCTCATGGTCATCGACAACCAGGACCCGCTCGGCACCGCGTACACCGTGAGCGTCGATGCGGCGGACCGTCTCAGCACGGGCATCAGCGCCGCCGATCGCGCTCACACCCTGCGGGTGCTCGCCGACGTCAACTCCGTTCCGTCGAGCCTCAACCGGCCCGGCCACATCCTCCCCCTGCGCGCCGTCGAGGGTGGCGTGCGCGAACGCGGCGGACACACCGAGGCGACCGTCGACCTGATGAAGCTCGCGGGGCTCGTTCCGGTCGGCGCCATCAGCGAGATCGTCGGTGACGACGGCGAGATGATGCGTCTCCCGGCCCTCATCGCCCTCGGCGAGCGCGACGGGGTACCGGTCATCACGATCGAAGCCCTGATCGCGTACCTGCAGGAGACCCACGGGGATGCCCCACTTCCGGCCGCACCGCTGCCCGAGACATCCCGGGTCATCTTCGAAGTCGAGACGACCATCCCGACCGAGTACGGCCCGTTCCGTTTTCGCGCGTACCGCGACCGCATGACGGGTGCCGACCACCTCGCGGTGATCTCGGGCACGCCCGGCGATGGCGCGCTCGTGCGCGTGCACTCGGAGTGTCTGACCGGCGAGGCGTTCGGGTCCGAGAAGTGCGAGTGCGGGCCGCAGCTCGACGCCGCGCTCGAGGCGATCCAGCGCGATGGCGGTGTCGTCATCTACATGCGCGGGCAGGAGGGACGCGGCATCGGCCTCATCAACAAGCTCCGCGCCTACAAGCTGCAGGAGGAGGGCCTCGACACGATCGACGCCAACCTCGCGCTCGGGTTCCCCGCCGATGGCCGTGAGTACGGTGCAGCCGTCGCCATCCTCGAGGATCTCGGGCTCAGTGACATCCGCCTCATCACCAACAATCCCGACAAGATTAGCCAGCTCGAGGAGCGCGGTATCCGTGTCGTCGAGCAGGTGCCGCTGATCGTCGGGGTGGGCGAGTTCAACGAGGCCTACCTCGAGGCCAAGCGTGACCGCATGGGCCACATTCTTCCCGACGACAGAACTCTCGACAGCGAAGTACTCGCGAACAACAGACAAGGACTCACGGCATGAGCGGCGACGGAATTCCCGATATCAAGACGGATGGCACGGGGCTGCGCATCACAATCGTCGCCGGCTCCTGGCACGAGGTCATCACCGACGGGCTGCTCGCCGGTGCGCGCCGCGCCCTCGCGGAGGCGAACGTCGAAGTGACCGAGGTGCGCGTGCCGGGGAGCTTCGAGCTTCCGGTTGCCTCGAAAGCCGCGTTGGAAGCGGGCGCCGATGCCGTCGTGGCGCTGGGCGTCATCATCCGCGGAGGCACCCCGCACTTTGAATACGTGTCGGATGCCGCGACCAGCGGTCTCACGCAGGTGAGCATCCTCACCGGCAAACCCGTCGGCTTTGGCGTGCTCACGCTCGACGACGAGCAGCAGGGGCTTGATCGCGCCGGGCTGCCCGGATCGAAGGAAGACAAGGGAGCCGAGGCCGCCCAGGCCGCCGTCGCCACCGCCGTGCTCCTGCGATCCATTCGCGGGCAATAGTCAACATACGTTCACACGCCCGAAACACAGCGTAAGGTAGAGGGGTTCGCCACAAGCGGACCCCTCTCCTTCTCGGCAGTGTCGCTCGAGTTCCCATCGCGCTTACCGGTGTTGGTTCGAACTCGCGACGCTCTGCCTTCTCTTCCTCTCTCCTCCGGAGCACCTTTCACCATGTCTTCAGCAGCAGCGCCAGCCGCGACCACCAATACCCGTGGGCGGGTGATCATCGCCAGCCTTATCGGTACGTCCATCGAGTTCTACGACTTCTACGCGTACGCGACGGCAGCGGTTCTCGTCTTCCCGTCCCTGTTCTTCCCGAGCCAGAACGCCGCCAGCGCGCTGCTCAGCTCGTTCGCCGTGTTCGGCGCGGCATTCGTCGCCCGTCCGATTGGGTCGATCATCTTCGGGCACTTTGGTGACCGGATCGGCCGCAAGGGCACGCTCGTGGCATCCCTTCTCACGATGGGAATCGCGACCGTCCTCATCGGCGCACTGCCCACCGCACTGACCCCGGGATGGCAGGTTCTCGCTCCGACCCTGCTCGTGATTCTGCGTTTCTGCCAGGGCCTCGGCCTCGGCGGCGAGTGGAGCGGCGCCGCGCTGCTCGCGACCGAGAACGCACCCAAGGGAAAGCGCGCCATCTACGGCACCTTCCCGCAGCTGGGTGCACCGATCGGCTTCATCATCGCGAACGTGCTGTTCCTCGTGCTCAACCTCACGCTGTCCCCCGAGGCGTTTATCGCGTGGGGCTGGCGTATCCCGTTCCTGGTGAGTGCCGTCCTCGTCATCGTCGGACTGTACGTGCGTCTCAAGCTCGTCGAGACCCCCGCATTCCAGAAGGTCGTCGACAGCGGCGAGGTCGCCAAGCTGCCCCTCGCCCGTGTCTTCAAGATCAGCTGGCGTGAGCTCATCCTCGGAACGTTCATCATGCTTGCCACCTACGTGCTCTTCTACCTGATGACCACGTTCACGCTGACCTTCGGCACCACTGCTGCCTCGCTGGAGGCGGCCAAGGCTGCCGCCATCGCCAAGGGCGCGCCCCTCACGGACGCGGCAGCCGCGGCGTTCGTTCCCGGACTCGGCTACACCCGCAACGACTTCCTCATCATGCTGATCATCGGCGTCGTGTTCTTCGGTATCTTCACGCTGGTCTCCGGACCGCTCGCCGAGAAGTACGGCCGTCGCAAGATGCTCACCTGGGTCACCGTCGGCATCATCATCTTCGGTCTGCTCTTCGTGCCGCTGTTCGGCGCCGGCCAGGTTGGTGTGATGGCGCTGCTCATCATCGGCTTCACGCTCATGGGTCTCACCTTCGGGCCGATGGGCGCGCAACTGCCTGAGCTCTTCCCGACCAACGTGCGGTACACCGGATCGGCCATCAGCTACAACGTGTCCAGCATCCTCGGTGCCGCCGTCGCCCCGTTCATCGCCGTTGCCCTGTGGCAGGCCGCGGACGGAAGCACCTGGCTCGTCGGCCTCTACCTCAGCGTCATGGCTGTCCTTACGCTGATCGCGCTGCGCATCAGCAAGGAGACGAAGAACGTCGACTACGAGACCAACACGTCGGTGCCGGTCGAGGCGCTGCTCTAACCTGCTCTATCGGCGGACCGCTCCGGTTCGCCCGCGTCACAGCACCTGCACCACAGCACCGCCGAACGGCCCGGGCACACCGCCCGGGCCGTTTCGCTGTTCCCGGGCACACCGCCCGGGCCGTTTCGCTGTCCCCGGGCGTCCCGCGCCGGGCGGCAGCGCCGTGCCGCCGCACTCACGCCGCCCCGACCACCACGGTTGTACCAGCGCCTACGCGCCGAGCCATCGCCGTCGTGCGAGTGCACTCACGCCAAGCCATTTCGCCAGATGCGGAGATCCCGGCTTTTTGACTCTTCGTGAGGACTCAGGGGCGCTGTGTCGCCGCCAATTCCTCATCTAGAGAAGTGTCAAGAGTCGCAGGCGACGCGACTGGGGCACTGCGACGAGGCAAGGGGGCTTAGGCGAGGTAGCCAGCGACGCATGCGAGGTGGCCAGGGACGCAAGCGAGGTGGCTTGGGGCGCTGGCGGAGGCATCCGTCCGTCCGCCTCGGGTGCCGAATTTCACTGAGGGAGGAGATTCGGTTAGATCAGGCGGGGTGAAACGTCTCAGGAGCGCGATTTCCTCCGCGGTCAAAACGGAAACGCGGTCGCACGAACGAGGTGCGGCCCGCGGTCGGTCGGGCGCGCTCAGACTGCGGTCGGGCGGGGCGCCTTCAGCTCAGTCAGGCGGGACGGGCTCAGCCCGCGGTCAGCCGGCGCGCTCAGCTCACGAGAAACTTGCCCGGCCGCACCATCGCCCTCTCGTCGGGGGCGGCGAATCCGAACTGCTCGTACAGGCCGTGGGCGTCTCCGGTGAAGAGCACCCAGCGGAACTTCGCGCCCGGGCCCTCCTCGATCATCGCGGAGACAATGCGCTTGCCGAGGCCGTGACCACGGTGCGCGGGCAGAACGAACACGTCGGCGAGGTAGGCGTCGGTCACCCCATCCGAGACCGCGCGCGCGAAGCCGACCTGTGCGCCGGTCGCGTCGTCGTAGACACCGATGACGCGCCACGCCGCCGCGATCTGATCACGCACGTTCTCGCGCGTACGCCATCGACTCCAGTACGCCTCGGTGGACAGAAACTGCCACACCGCCTCGAAGTCGATGCGGGTCGGGTCGGCGTCAGTCGAGTAGCTCACACCCCATTCTTGTACGCTGGCGATGCCCATCCGCACCCGCACCCGAAGCACCAAGGAGCACGCCGCCGTGACCACACCCCTCATCGTTCTCGGCTCCGCCAATCGCGACTTCACGGTGGTGGTTGATCGTCACCCGGTGCCCGGCGAAACGGTGCTCGGCGGCGACATCCTCAGCGGAACCGGCGGCAAGGGGGCGAACCAGGCTGTCTCCGCCGCGCGCTCCGGCGTCACCCCGGTCTTCGTGTCCGCCGTCGGCGACGACTCGACCGGGCACGACCTCCTCGCCGAGCTCACCGCCGCGGGCGTCGACGTCACGCATGTTCAGCAGCGGGCGGATGCCCCGACCGGCGTAGCCCTAATCACCGTCGCCGCGGACGGAGAGAACACCATCGTCGTCGCGGCGGGCGCCAATGGGCGGTTGGAAGCGGATGCCACGTCCGCCCTGGTGTCCTCGCTCGTTGAGCCCGGCACCATCGTGCTGGCGCAGCTCGAGATCCCGCTCGACGTGGTGACGGCGTCGGCAACTGCCGCCTCGGAGCGGGGAGCGCGCATCGTGCTGAACCTCTCCCCATCACAGCCCTTGCCCACCGAACTCCTCGCCCTGTGCGACCCGCTCGTGGTCAACGAGTCCGAGGCAGCAGCCCTCGTCGGGCACGCCGTCGACTCGAAGGACGCGGCTGTCGACGCAGCGCGCGAACTCTCGGCGGGCAGCCGCTCGGTGGTCATCACCCTCGGCGGGGATGGCGTGGTCCTCGCCGACGATCTGGGATTGGTCCATCGGCCGGCACAGAAAGTCACCGTCGTCGACACCACCGGCGCGGGCGACGCGTTCGTCGGAGCCCTCGCCGCGGCCCTTGCGCTGGGCAGCGATCTGTCCGACGCCGTCGACGCCGGAGTGGCGGCCGGTGCCCTCGCGGTGCAGCACCTCGGGGCCCAGCCGCCGGCCTAGCAATCCCGGTTATTCGAAGAAGTGACCGTGCTCGAGATCATCGAGCAACCCCGGATGCGAGGGCGTCCAACCCACCAGCTCCTGTGTCGCAGCGCTTGAGGCCGGCGCATCGGCACCGATGAACGCGCCCATCCAAGCGAAATGCTCCCCCGCCTCGGACGCCGGAAGCGACACCACCGGCACATCGAGGTGGCGGCCGATGACCTCGGCCACATCACGCAACCGCACGCCCTCCTCCCCCACACCGTGCAGGATGGAGCCGGCGGGAGCCTTCTCGAGGGCCAGCACGAAGAGGTGCGCAGCATCGAGAACGTGCACCGCCGGCCAGCGGTTGGCCCCATCGCCGATGTACGCGGCAACACCCTTCGCCTTCGCGGTGTCGACAATGAGGCCCATGAACCCCTCCTTGTCCCTGTTGTGCACCGACGGCGCCAGTCGCACGATGGACGACCGAACACCGCTCCCGGCGAGCGCGAGCGTTGCCTGCGCACCGGCGATCCGCGGCGCATCGGCCGGCGTCAGGTTCGCGCCATCCGTCTCCAGCGCGAGCCGTCCGGGATTCAGCCCCAACACTCCCGACGCGATCACCAACGGACGGTCGGTCCCGGCCAGCGCCGACCCCATCGCCTCGATGGCGAGTCTGTCCGTCTCGCCGGCGGTGAGGTACTGCGAGAAGTCGTGGTTGTAGGCGAGGTGGATGACTCCGTCCGAGGTATCCGCCCCCGCCCGCAGCCCCTCGAGGTCGTCGAGAGAACCGCGAAGCACCTGCGCACCCGACGCGGTGATGGCGGCAGCGGACGCGTCCGAGCGGGCAAGCCCGGTGACCTCGTGACCCGCGGCGAGAAGCTCCGCGACAACCGCGGAACCGATGAAACCGGACGCACCGGTGACAAAAACACGCATGGAATTTCCTCCAGAAGAGCGACCGTGCCCGTCGCGGTGTGCGCCGAGCTGTGCAATGTCAGCCGCTGTCATCACACGCTAACACCAATGTCAGCCACTGTCATCATGTAGACTGACGACATGGGTCGATGGGAGCCGGGCGCGCTCGGACGAATGCAGCAGGCTGCCTTCGAGCTCTACGCCGAGCGCGGCTTCGAGCAGACCACCGTCGCCGACATTGCCGAACGCGCGGGTCTCACCGAGCGCACCTTCTTCCGCCATTTCGCCGATAAGCGGGAGGTGTTGTTCTTCGGGTCCGAGTCGCTGGTCGACCTCTTCACCACGACGATCATCGATGCGCCCGCCGACGCGACTCCGCTGCAGGCCATCACCGCGGCCCTCGAAGCGGCAGGCCCGCTCTTCGACGAACGCCGCGCGGGCGCCGTGCTGCGCCAGTCCATCATCAGCGCGAACACCCCGCTGATGGAGCGCGAGCTCATGAAGATGGCGAAACTCACCACGGCGGTCGCCGCAGCCCTCCGCACGCGCGGCCTCGGCGAGCTGGCCGCGAGCGTCACCGCGGACCTCTGCGTCGGCATCTTCACGATCTCCTTCCAGCGCTGGATCCTCCCGTCGAACCCGCAGGCCTTCGGCGACCACGTACACCAGGCACTCGCCGAGCTGGCCGCCATTACCGCCGCCCCCTGACGCACCGTCCCCACAAAAGACCGCGCGGTCTACCCCGGCGATCGTTGTGCGATCCTCCGAGAGTGTGAACGCACGGGGTCGCCCGGGTAACTGTGGGTACAGGCTTCGGTGAATCGACCTGAAACCTGCGCCCGGGTCATCCGAATCCTTGGAGCCAGCGACCAGAGCTATGCAACACGCGGCGTGTTTGACTTAGGTCATCGAATCGCGGGCTCCCACGCCCGCGTTCTGTCGCCCGCGGCGCACCCACATTCACACTGACCGTGAACCCTCGGCCAGATCCACAGCTAGGAGCTCTTCATGAAGTTTCGACTACGACACGCGCTTGCGGTCGTCGGCATTGCGGCGGTCGTGTCACTGACCGCAGCCTGCTCGACGGCCGTCTCCACCGACTCGGCAACGAGCACCGGCACCGCGACGTCCGCCGCACGCACCCCGGTCAAGGACCTCAAGATCGCCATCGTGCTGTCCGGCCCCACGACCGACCACGACTTCAACCAGGTCGGGTACGAAGCCGCAGAGGCCGCGGGCAAGTCCGTCGGCGCCAAGGTTGCCTTCGCCGAGAACGTGAGCGACGCGAACGCGGAGCGCACCATTCGCAACTTCGCCTCCGAGGGCTACCAGCTGATCATCGCGCACAGCTTCTCGTTCGGTGACGCCACGCTGAAGGTTGCCAAGGAGTTCCCGGACACGGTGTTCATGGCCGGAACCGCCACCAGCAACGCCTCCAACGTCGGCACCTACGACAACCCCGACTACCAGGGTGCCTACCTCGCGGGCATGCTCGCCGCCGGCACCTCGACCGACGGAACCGTCGGCTGGGTCAGCGCCATCCAGACCCCGAACCTCCTCGCTAACCTCCACGCGTACGAGGCCGGCGCCAAGGACATCAACGCCAAGGCCACCGTTCTCCACTCCTTCATCGGCAGCTTCTACGACCCGCCCAAGGCGAAGGAAGCGGCTCTCGCTCAGATCCAGAAGGGCGCACAGGTTCTCAGCGCCCAGACCGTCGGCACGATCGACGGCGCGATCGCCGGCAAGGCCTACGCCATCGGCGCCCTAACGGACCAGAACTTCCTCGGCCCGCAGACGGTTCTCACCTCGGTCACCTGGGATGTCTCCCCGCTCTTCACCGATATCGCCAAGGCGGTTCAGGACGGCAGCTGGACGAACAAGAACTACAGCTACGGCATCAAGGAGGGCTCCATCGGCCTCGCGGACTTCCACGGTCTCGAGTCCAAGGTTCCCGCCGACGTGATGAAGACGGTCCTCGAGCGCGAAGCGCAGATCAAGGACGGCAGCTTCACGGTGCCGTACGACGTCTCCACCGTCGACTAATCGGCTCGGCCCGCGTCATCCGCTGTCCCGAATGTGGGAGAGCGGATGACGCGGGGCACACTCACCTCCCTGCACCACCCGCTCCCGAACCGAAGGACGACGCGTTGACACTCTCATCCACGCAGAACGCTGCGGCCGAACCGATCCTGCGCGTGCAGGACAGCACTGTGCGCTTCGGGAGCGTCGTCGCCAACGATCGTGTGTCGTTCGACCTGAAGCCGGGCGAGATTCACGCCCTGCTCGGCGAGAACGGCGCGGGCAAGACCACGCTGATGCGCGTACTCGCCGGCCTGTTGCAGCCCGACGAGGGCACGCTGTTCCTCTCGGGAACCCCCACCACCTTCCACTCGGTCGCGGACTCCTCCGCCGCGGGCATCGGCATGGTTCACCAGCACTTCATGCTCGTGAAGACCATGACGGTTGCTGAGAACGTGAGCCTCGGGCTGAAGTCCGCCGGCCGGTTCTTCCCCAATATCGCTCGCGTGGGTCGCGAGCTGCGCGCCCTCTCCGAGCAGCACGGACTCGCCCTCGACCCGAACGCGCGCGTCTCCGACCTGTCGATCGGTCAGCAGCAGCGCGTCGAGATCCTCAAGACGCTGTACCGCGGCGCGAATATTCTCATCCTCGATGAGCCCACCGCCGTGCTCACCCCCGGCGAGACCGATTCCCTGCTCGAGCTGTTGCGCTCGCTCACCGAACAGGGCACTTCCATCATCTTCATCTCGCACAAGCTCCGCGAGATCCGGGCGATCGCCGACCGTGTCACGGTCCTGCGCCACGGCAAGAGCATCAGCACATTCAGTCTCGATCAGACCGACGACGCGACCCTCACGTCGGCAATGATCGGACGCGACACCGCCCCCGCCGTCTATAACGCAACCGCGACCGTGCGTCCCCGGCTCGAAGCAGTCCCCCGGCTCGAACTTCACGGCCTCAGCGTCACCGACCGGCGCGGACACACCACCCTCGACTCGATCAGCTTCTCCGTGCAGCCCGGCGAAATCTTCGGCATCGCCGGCGTCGATGGCAACGGACAGAGCGAGCTCGCCGATGTGCTCAGCGGCGTGCGCCGCGCGAGCGCGGGGTCGCTGGAACTGGACGGCACCGACATTTCCTCGCTCGGAGTCGCCGCCCGCATCACCAGCGGCATTGCCCACGTTCCGGAGGACCGCCAGAGCACCGGGCTGATCCTCGACCTCAGCATCGCCGACAACCTGGCGATGGAGACCGTCGGCATCGCTCCGCTCAGCAAGCGCGGCACCCTCGACCGCGCGGCCGTCCGCGAGAACGCGCTCCGGATCATCTCCGAGTTCGACATCCGCTGCAGCGGCCCCGACCAGGCGGTGCGCGAGCTTTCCGGTGGAAACCAGCAGAAGGTGCTCCTCGCCCGGGCAGTCACCAGGTCCCCGCGTGTGTTGATCGTCTCGCAGCCCACCCGCGGTGTGGACCTCGGCGCCGTCGAGAACATTCACCGCCAGATTCTTGAGCTTGCGGCAAGCGGATGCGCCGTGGTGCTGATTTCTACCGAGCTCGACGAAGTACTTGCCCTCGCCAGCCGTGTCGCCGTGATCTACTCCGGCGCGCTCCTGGCCACCTACGACCGCGCCGACGTTGACCTCGGCACCATCGGAATGAATATGGCGGGACAGGCCGCATGAGCCAGACACCAGCAACCTCCTCGAAGCCCGCCGCCTGGCGCACCACCGTGGTGCGCGTGACCGGTGGCGTCGAATTCTGGACGATCCCTGTCGCCATCCTGCTTGCCTTCATCGTCGGTGGCGTGCTCATGGTCGTCGCCGGGGTCAACCCGTTCGACGCCTACGCGGCACTCGTCAACGGCGCCTTCGGCACCACCCAGCACGTGGCAGACACGCTCATCGAGGCAACCCCGCTCGCCCTCATCGGTGTCGGCATCGCGCTGTGTTTCCGGGGTGGCATCTTCAACGTCGGTGCGGAGGGCCAATTCCTCCTCGGAGGAATGGCCGCGGCCCTCGTTGGCCAGGCGCTCGGCACGGCGCCCTCCATCGTGACCCTGCTCGGAATGGCCATCGCCGCGATGATCGCCGGGGCCGCGTGGGCAGGCATCGCGGCGCTGTTGAAGGTCTACCTCGGGGCATCCGAAACTCTCACGACCATCATGCTCACCTACGTCGCCACCTACCTCGTGTCGTACCTGCTGAACGGTCCCGCCAAGGATCCCGCCAGCCCGCTCGCGCAGACCGCGCCGCTGACGTCGTCGGGGCTGCTGCCCGCCCTGCTCCCCGGAACCACGCTGCACGTCGGCATCATCCTTGCGGTGGTCGTGGCCATCGCCGCCCACCTGTTCCTGCGCCGCAGGGTCGGCGGATTCCAGCTCATCGCGACGGGACTCAACCCCGTCGCCGCCCGCAGCGCGGGGCTCCCGGTGCGGCGCATCTTCATCTCCGTCTTCCTCGCCAGCGGTGCCCTCGCCGGACTCGCCGGCATGGTGCAGGTCGCCGGCGTGCAGGGAAAGATGATCGTCAACCTCTCTCCCGGTTACGGCTACACAGCCATCGTCGTTGCCCTGCTCGGGCGCAGCAGCCCCCTCGGTGCACTTTTCGCGGCGCTGTTCTTCGGTGCGCTGTCCGCGGGCGGCGCCTCGATGGAGACAAGCGTCGGCGTTCCCGCCTCCCTCGTCACGATCGTGCAGTACCTCACGGTTCTGCTTGTCATCGCGTACACCGCCTTCCGCACCCTGCGCAGACCGTCGCGCACCGCAGAGGGTGAGGAGTAAGCCATGGACATCCTCAACTGGATCGTTTCCGCCTCGGGCGAAGGCTTCTTCTCCGCCACCATGCGACTGGCAGTCCCCCTGCTGCTCGCGGCAATCGGTGCCATCTACGCCGAGCGCGCCGGCGCCATCAACGTCGGGCTCGAGGGCATGATGCTCTCGTCCGCCCTCAGCGCCGCACTCGTTGCCTCCAGCACCGGCAGCACGACCACGGGTCTTCTCGCCGGCGTTGTCACCGGTGTCGGCGTCGCCGCGCTGCTCGCCATTTTCACCGTGCTGCTGCCCGCAGACCCCGTGGTCGTCGGTATTTCGCTCAACCTGCTCGCCGTGGGTGGAACGAGCTTCATCTTCCGGGTGGCGGTGGGCCAGGCAGGCACCACGAGCACCACACCGGTGATCGAGGCATCCCCCATTCCCGGCCTCGACCAGATTCCGATCCTCGGGCCACTGCTCTTCGACCAGAGCTACCTCGTCTACATCGCACTGCTCGGCGTCGTCGTCACCTGGCTCGTGCTCAAGTACACGGGTTGGGGACTGTTGATCCGCTCCGCCGGTGAGCACCCCGCGGCCGTCGACAGCCTCGGCCTCAGCGTCAACCGCACGCGTTTTCTCGCGCTGCTGGTCAGCGGCGGTTTCGCCGGGCTCGGCGGGGCGTTCCTCAGCCTCGTGGCGTCCAACCAGTTCGTCGAGAACATGACGGCGGGCCGCGGCTACATCGCGATGGCGATCCTCATCCTCGGCCAGCGCAGCCCGTGGGGCGTTCTCATCGCCTCCCTGATCTTCGGCGCGGGAGATGCCTTCCAGTTGCGGGCTCAGCTCGACAACACCGGCATCCCGTTCCAATTCCTGTTGATGATCCCCTATGTCCTGACCATCGTCACTCTGGCGGTGTTCGGACGGAAACTCATCGATCCGGCAGCACTCGGAAAGCACTTCAGAAGGGGACATCGATGAGTCAGACAATCAGCGCCAGCGCCACCCAGCCCGGCTCCGCCACCGCGCTGCGGCCGATCGCCGAACTGCACGTCCACGTCGAGGGCACCCTCGAGGTCGAACTCATGGTGAAGCTCGCCCGCCGCAACGGCATCGTACTGCCCACCTACGACGCCGACGTGCTGCGCGAGAAGTACAAGTTCGACTCCCTGCAGTCGTTCCTCGACATTTACTACGAGAACCTCGCGGTGCTGAAAACCGAGGACGACTTCTACGACCTCGCCACCGCCTACCTCACCCGTGCGGCGGCTGCAGGTGTGCGTCACGCCGAGATCTTCTTCGATCCCCAGACGCACCTGCTCAACGACATCCCCATCGAGGTGGTGTTCGGCGGCTTCAGCGCCGCGCTGGGCGACGCCCGCACCAACCTCGACGTCTCCAGCGGTCTCATCATGTGCTTCCTGCGGGATCAGGGCGCGGATGCCGCGATGCAGACCCTCGAGCAGGCACTCCCCTTCCGTGACAGCTTCATCGGCGTCGGGCTCGATTCGGCCGAGGTGGGTTTTCCGCCGTCGCTGTTCACCGACGTCTTCGCCCGGGCATCGGCCGAAGGATTACGCCGCGTCGCCCATGCCGGCGAGGAGGGCGGTCCCGACTACGTGTGGGAGGCCCTCGACCTGCTCGGCGTCGAGCGCATCGACCACGGCAACCGAGCCCTGGAGGATCCGTACCTCGTCGCGCGCCTGCGGGATGAGCAGATACCCCTGACGGTCTGCCCGCTGTCGAACGTGGCACTGCGCACCGCGTCATCCGACCTGTCCCAGCATCCGCTGCTCAACATGCTCGACGAGGGACTGCTCGTCACGATCAACAGCGATGACCCAGCCTACTTCGGCGGCTACATCGACGACAACCTGACCGCCATGACCGAGGCACTCGACCTCAGCCCGGCCCAGCTCGACACGCTCGCGGAGAACTCGTTCACCGCATCGTTCCTGCCGGAGGCCGACAAGATCCGCTACACAGCAGAAGTGAGCAAGTACCGTGCAGAGCGTTGAACTGACGACGGGCCGGCGCATTGGCGTCGTCCTGCACCCGGGCGACGACGTCCTCTCCACGATCGCCGATGCGTGCGTGTTCCACGGCGTGAAGCAGGGCTACGTCTCGGTGTTCCTCGGCGCCTTCCGCTCGGTGCGCTTCATCGCCTCGCACGAGCCCGTTGCCGACCCGGAACCGCCGCTCAAGGACTCCACCACCGTCGAGTACGTCGAGGGCGTCGGCAGCGGATCGGTCACCTGGGATGAGGTTCTGGGCGCGCCGCAGGTGCACCTGCACGTCGCCGTTGGAGTGAAGGATGACGCGGCCGCTGGCCATGCGGGTCACCTGTTGGCGGCCACCACCCACTACGTCGCCGAGCTCGTGATCGAAGAGGTGCTCGCTCCGACCATGTCGCGCGTGTCCGACGTCAACGCGCACGGGCTCGAAAACCTCGCCTTCACGTACCGCGGCTGACGCCCGACGCTAGACCATCGCGAGCGCGGCGGCTCCGGCGCGGGCGACCCGACGGTCGTTGTCGACGGTGCTGCCGCTCACTCCGATGGCGCCGACGATCTTGCCCTCGATCGTGAGGGGGATCCCGCCCGGGAAGCTGATCAACCCGCCATTGGACACCTCGATGTTGTACAACGGTCCACCCGGCTGGGATAGCTCGCCCAGGTCCCCGGACTCCATGTCGAAGAACCGTGCCGTGCGGGCCTTCTTGATCGCGATGTCGAGACTGCCGAGCCACGCGCCATCCATTCGAATGAAGGCGGTGAGGTTGGCTCCCTCGTCCACGACTGCGATGTTCATGGCGGTGTTGATCTCCTCGGCGACGCGTCGCGCGGCCTCGATGACCGCCTGCGCGTGCTCCAGCGTCATGTCACTCATTGTTTTCTCCGTTCGGTCGATGCCCTCCGGCCCCGTTGCCGGACGTGCAGTGCGACCGTTCCAGTTCACGCGGGGTGACACCCTCTGTCTACCCCTCGCGCGAAGGCCCGAAGGGGGGCTAACCCGCCCGCGGCAACCGCAGTGAGCCTCGTCCGTTTCGCCAAATGAGGACATTCCGGCGAGAGAGGGCCCCGGAGTCCTCATCTGGCGCGAATGCCTCCCGATCTCCTCATCTGGCGAAATCGACTGCGCTGGATCGGCCGATGGCGGGGCTGCACGGCGGCCTTCCGGCCCATCCAGTTGCCAAGCAACCGGTCTGCCGCGGGTAGACCGCCAGTCAGCCCCTCGTCACTGCCAGACTCATCTGTACGTCCGCCCTCGACAGCATCCACCTGGAGTACGAATGGCATTCTTCCGACGCCGCCGCGCAAAGAACCCAACCGCAGCCATCGCCGCCTTCTGGACCTGGTGGCGAGAAAGTGGAGCCGCTGCCTTTGAGAAGGGCGCGGCGACCAACGAATGGGGCGCTGCGGCCGAGGAGATGTCGCGACGCGTCGACGCGATCAACCCTTCCCTGAGCTGGGAGCTCGCGGGTGGGTTTGACGCTGAGCTGGCTCTGGTGGTGACCGGGGCGGGATCCCGGGAGCTACGTCCCATCACCGACCAGTGGTTGAGAGCAGCTCCACCGGCAACCGAGATCTGGGAATACATTGACTACCGACGCCGCTCCGATCTCAACGAAGGTTTCCCCGTGATGTATGAGGATGTCCTTGTGGAGTTCAGCGACGCGCGCTTCGTCATGGATATCGCCCCGGATTACTCCTTCGTCGACGTCGATGTGTACCACCCCGCCTTCGCTCTCCTCACTGGAGTCGAGGGGCCTGGTGGCGCCACCTTCCTCATTCTCGATGCACTCGTGGGCGAGAGAGATGTCGAGGAGTTCATCGGTGGCGTCGACGTCATGCACGGTTCCGCGCCGGCCGGTGCCGTCGACGGAGCCGCACTTCTCGCCGCGATCGACGCCATCAAAGCGAAGCGAGACTCCCTGCGCTGAGCGGGCACGGCTAGCACCTGGTCGGCCCGCTAACCAGCCTCTACAACTGCTGGGAGCAGTCCGCGCGCGGCCGCCATCACCCGGGCGATGAGCACGGCGGGGTCGACGATGTCGCCCGACGCAATCAGCCGGTCCAGTTCCTCCAACGTGATCCACACGGCAGTGACCTGCTCCGCGGGGTCCGAGGTGTCCGCAACGCCAACGCTCGTCGCACGGCAGAAAAAGATGTGCGCGGGCCAGGCGACACGTCCGGGATTCGGGAAAAACGTGTGCAGCGGGTCGAGGGACACCGGGATGAGCCCGATCTCTTCGCGACACTCGCGGAACGCGGCATCCACTGGTCTCTCATCTGCGTCGCCGGCACCACCTGGCAGATCGTAGATCCATCGGTCGATCGCGTAGCGGTACTGCCGCGTGAGGCAGAGCCGGCTGAGTTCATCGACGATGAGCACCGCGACGGCGAAGGGAATGCTCTCGTCGACTTCGAAAGTGGATGTCCCGCCGCCGGGCAACACCACGTCATGCTCGGTCACCACCACCCGACCGCGGTACACCTCGCGTGATCCCGTGGTCGTCCAGTGGAGTTCCGTGAGCGACGCGTCGAGGGATGTCATGTATCCATCATGCGCCGCCGACACTGCGCAGCGGCCGGGGCTACGGGCCGACCGGCCCAAGGCTCGCGAGCGCGAGGTACATGTCGACGCGATCCTCCATCGAGCTGAGGTCGCGGTTGGTCAGCATCTCGATGCGACCGATGCGGTAGCGCAGGGTGTTGGGGTGCATGTGCAGCTGACGGGCGGACTCGACCCACGCGCCGCCGCTCTCGAGGAACGCCCGGAGGGTTCCCACGAGGTCGCCGCCATTCTTGGTGTCGTACGCGATGAGGGGACGCAGCACCTCGGACGCATAGGCCGAGCGGGTGCGCTCCCCCAGCATCATGAGCAGGTCGCGGTGCGACTGCACACTCGAAGTGTTGGACAGCAGCACGGGGCCGCTTCCGCTGAGGTTTGCGAGCCGTTCGCGGGCCACGGCGATGCCGGATCCGAGCTGGCTGACGCCCATGATCGGGTCACTCAGGCCCATGCGCAGCTGGCGCCCCGCGAGGAACGGCAGGTAGTCCTCGGCGAGACGGATGACGCCGTCCTCGTACGATTCGCCGTCCTGCCCGGCACCGCTGACCAGCAGCACCGCCCGGCCGTCCATGATGCCTCCGATCACGTGGCTGCTCTGGGTCGAGAACATTCGGTACGCCATCTCGAGCACCGCCGAGGGTGGGAAGCGCGGGTCATCCACTTCGGCAATGACGATCGAGGTGGCAAGTTGCGGGTCGAGGCCCTCAAGCCGCATGCGCGCGGAGATCTCGCCGGGTGAGACGGTGTCATCGATGAGCAACTGCACGAGCTCGGACACGTGGCTGTGGTGCGAGTCACGCCAGCGGCTGGACAGCTCGAGCTCCACCCGAAGCGCCCCGAGCAGCGCGGAGACGACGATCGACACCTCCGGGGAGAAGGTGCGGTAGTCGCCCCAGCAAACGAGGTGGCCGGCCGCGCGGTCCTGGCCGGTGCCGATGGCCCACACCGAGAACGGGCGGTCGTCGGCGTCGGGCACGAGGGTGATTTCGGCTCCGGTGGCGTTCATCATCTGGTTCCACACGGCCGCAACATGCACACGGGTCGGCTCGGCGCCCGCTGTCGCGATTACCGATCCGACCGTGTCGATCACCCAGCAGGAGATGGCGAACTCGTCATGGAAGAGCTGCAACGCCGCGGCAGCGCCGCCCCCGCGACCGAGAACGTCGGACAGTTGGCGATTGAAGCGGATGCCCCGGGCGAGGAGCCCGTTCGTCGACCCCGGCTGGCCCTTGGCGACTTCCTCGGACAACGTCTTGAACGACACCGTCTCGGCGATCGTGGCGAGGGTGAGCTGATGCTGCCTGCACAGGGCGATGAGTTCGTCGGGGATGGAACCGATTTCGATGATGCCGACGATGAGGGCTGCAACCCGTTGGCGGGCAAGCGCGTTGACGAATTTCTCCATGCCGCCCGGGCGGGAAACCCACAGTCCGCTGGTCAGGACGACATCGCCGACGGAAAGGAATCGGGACGGGTCGGGCAGGTCGGTGATGTACACACCTGTCACCTGGCGCTCGAGCGCGTTCTCGCCGGGAACAAGGATGGAGATGCCCAGCTCGGGCCGACGGGCGAGGTCACCGAAGTTCATGGCTGCCCACCCTCCAGTCTCTCGAAGCGATCCCCCGTGCACATATCCTACGGCGGCTCCGGGGGTAGCCCGTCGTGTCTACTCGCGGGCCTCGGAGGTGAGGAATCCCTGTGTTTTCGCGGGCCGCCTGTCGGGAAGAGCGCCTTCGCCCGGACCTCGCTCAGTGGCGCCGCCGCTGATCGGGCACGAAACGAGTTAGCCGCAACTTTGACCTTCTATGCTCTGGCCATGACTAGCAGCACAGGAGGACGGGCATGTCGCTGAACGCTCCCTTTGTGGAACGGCGGATCGCGCACGAACTCAACGAGCCGTACTACGGGGCAACACTCCCCATCGCGGTAAGCCGCTTCTTCCGGAAATACTCGATCTTTTACGGACAGGCGAGCCGGAGCGAATTCTGGTGGTGGATGCTCGTTGCCGGCGTCGTGCAAGTTACGTTCTCCGCCGTGTCTGTCGCTCTGGGTGGCACCTTTTCCATACCGGAAGGGCCCGTGGTCAACTTCGACGATGGCAGCCTGGATACGACAATCCAGTCCATCACGTCGTTCGGCGTGGCCTCATCGATTGTCCCCATCAACGTCCTGTGGTCGCTCTGGTCCATCATCACCGTCGTCCCCACGCTCGCGCTGACATTCCGTCGACTGCACGACGGCAACCACACGGGAACCTGGTTCTGGATCACCCTCATTCCCGGGCTGGGGTCACTCGTGCTCCTCATACTGTTGGCGGGTCCCACTCGCCCGTCCGGGTCGCGGTTCTTCTAGGGTCATCCGCTTGTCAACGTAGATTGACAACCCGAAAAGTGTCAACTAACGTTGACGGCATGGACTCCGGAACCATCCACACCCTCGCCGCCAGCGCCGACTCGGACGACCCGATCATGGCCCTCGGCGCGATTCGCAAGCTTCGTCAGGAGCTCGATCGCGTCGAAGTGATCGCCGTGCGACGAGCCCGCAACGCCGGGGCATCCTGGCAACTCATCGCTATTGCCCTCGCCGTGTCACGCCAGGCCGTACACAAGAAGTATGGTCGGAGCTGATCGCTCTGTCCCCGGGCACCGTCCCGCCCGCCCTCACTCACGCCGTCCCACAGAAAGCCGCACCATGAGCACCAACACGTCGTCCCGCCCGCCCCGCGCCAGCCGCGGATTCGGAAGGGGCAGAGGCACGGATGATTCGGGCCCCCGCGCCAAGTTCTCCCAGCTTCTCCCGTACCTGTCCGAGCACAAGCCTGCTCTCGCCGTCGTGATCGTGCTCAGCATTCTGTCCGCCGGGGCGTCCCTCCTCCAGCCGCTCCTGGTCAGCCAGGTCATCGCGGTGGTGCAGAAGGGTGACACCCTTGGCTCGCTCGTCTGGGCCCTGGTCGGACTCGTGGTGCTCTCGGGACTTCTCAGCGGATTCCAGCACTACCTGCTGCAGCGCACCGGCACGAGTGTTGTGCTGTCGGCCCGCCGCCAGCTGGTTCGCCGCATGCTGCACCTGCCGATCAGCGAGTTCGACACCCGCCGCACCGGCGACCTCGTGTCGCGCGTCGGCTCGGACACCACCCTCCTCTACGCCGTCATTACCCAGGGCCTCGTGGACGCGATCGGTGGAGCGCTCCTCTTCTTCGGCGCACTGATCGCCATGCTCATCATCGACCCCGTGCTGCTGGGACTGACGGTGCTCGTCATTGCCGTGTCGGTCGTGGCCGTGGTGCTGCTGTCCGGCCGCATCCGGGTGGCAAGTCGCATGCAGCAGGAGAAGGTGGGAGACCTCGCCGCCGCCGTGGAACGGGCGGTCAGCGCCATCCGCACCGTCCGCGCTTCGAACGCGACCGAGCGTGAAATCGCGACCGTGCAGGAAGACGCGCAGGGTGCCTGGGAGGCCGGCGTTCGCGTCGCGAAGATCTCCTCCCTCGTCGTGCCGATCGCGGGCATCGCGCTGCAGGCGTCGCTGCTTGTTGTGCTGGGCGTCGGTGGCTTCCGCGTCGCGGCGGGTGACCTGACGATCGCGAACCTGATCGCGTTCATCCTGTTCCTGTTCATGATGATCATGCCGCTGGGCCAGGCGTTCGGTGCCATCAACTCGGTCAACCAGGCGCTGGGTGCGCTTGGGCGCATCCAGGAGATCATCGAGCTGCCGAGCGAGGCCGAGCGTGATGCCGGAATCGTGCCGGCCGCGGCCATCGAGAGCGACGACGCCATCACGTTTGACGCCGTCGAGTTCCTCTACCCGGACACCGCGAAGAAGACCGAGAGCGAGAAAGTTCTCGCCGCCGCGGGCCTGCCGCTGGTCGACCCCGCGACCTCCGAGATCGTGGTTGTCGATCCCACGCTCGCCGATGCCCACGACCGCGCAGTGTTGCACAGCGTCTCGTTCAGCGCCCCCCGCGGCAAGCGCACCGCCCTCGTCGGGCCCTCGGGCGCCGGCAAGAGCACCATCCTCGCCCTCATCGAGCGGTTCTACGACCCAACGTCGGGCGTCGTGCGTCTCGGTGGTGTCGACATCCGGGGTCTCGACCGCGAGGAGCTGCGCGCCCAGATCGGCTATGTCGAGCAGGATGCCCCCGTGCTGGCCGGCACGCTGCGCCAGAACTTGACGCTGGGAGCTCCGGATGCCACGGACGCGCAGTGCATCGAGGTACTGCACTCGGTGAACCTCACCGAGGTGCTCGAACGCAACGAGCTGGGGCTGGACGCCGCGGTCGGCGAGGACGGCGTCATGCTCTCTGGAGGAGAGCGCCAGCGTCTCGCGATCGCGCGCACGCTGCTCGCGGCGCCGCCCATCCTGTTGCTCGACGAGTCGACGTCGTCCCTCGATGGGCTCAACGAGCAGATGCTGCGCGAGGCGATCGACGCAGTTGCGGAGAACCGCACGCTCATCGTGATCGCGCACCGCCTGTCGACCGTCGTCGATTCCGATCAGATCATCGTGCTCGATCACGGACGGGTCGTCGGCACCGGCACCCACTCCGAGCTCGTGCTCTCGACCCCCCTCTACAAGGAGCTCGCGAAGCACCAGCTGCTGGTGTAGCTGCGGTCACCCACCCGGCGGCAGAAAGCTAGGCGTCGGCGAGTGCGTACATCGCGACCGCGGCCGTTGCCGCCACGTTGAGGCTGTCGATCCCGTGCGCCATCGGGATCTGCACCACGGTGTCGGCGGCGGCGATGGCCTCGGGCGTGAGCCCCTCGCCCTCGGCGCCGAGCACCAGCGCCACCCGCTCGGGTGCGGTGGCGGCAAACGCCCGCAGCGAAACGGCGTCGTCCGTCAGAGCGAGCGCCGCGATGTGGAATCCGGATGCCTCGAGCAGCCGTTTCGTCGCATCCCAGTCACCCACCCGTGTCCAGGGCACCTGCAGCACGGTTCCCATCGATACCCGGATTGCCCGGCGATAGAACGGATCCGAGCACCGCGGGGTGACGAGAACGGCGTCGGCGCCGATCGCCGCGACGGACCGGAAGATCGCACCCACGTTGGTCGGATCCGAGACGTTCTCGAGCACCACGATGCGGCGGGCCCCGGCCAGCAGCGACTCCGGTGATGGCAGTTCTGGGCGGTGCATGGACGCGATGAGACCCCGATGCAGGATGTACCCGGTGAGCTCTTCCAGCAGCTCGCCCGGGCCGGAGAACACAGGAACGTCAAACCCGGCCACCAGCGCAAGCGCCTCGTCCACGGATCCCCCGAGCGCGAGCACCGAACGCGGGCGATGCCCCGCCCGGATGGCACGCTCGAGCACGAGGGCGGACTCCGCGATGTACAACCCGTGCTCGGTGCCCCTGGCCTTCTTCAGCGCGACATCGGTCTGGTGGGCGTAGTCGGCCAACCGCGGGTCATCCAGCGACTCGATCTCGACGACGGTAGGGCCGGCGCCCGGCAGGGTAAGGCCGGCGCCCGGCACGGCGGAGCCGGCGCCCGTGGCCGTCGGACCGGGCGATGCCGCAGGGCCCGGTCCGCTCACGCGAACGGGTTCGGGGTGAGCACGTACTTCGTTTCGAGGTACTCGTGGATGCCCTCGGCCCCGCCCTCGCGGCCGATCCCGGACTGCTTCACCCCACCAAAGGGCGCGGCAGCGTTCGAGACGACGCCAACGTTGAGGCCCATCATGCCGGTCTGCAGCGTCTCGATGAGGCGCTGTCCGCGGGCAAAGTCCTCGGTGAAGACATACCCGACCAGCCCGAATTCGGTGTCATTGGCCTTGGCGACGGCGTCGTCCTCGTCCGTGAACGGGATGATGCTGAGCACCGGACCAAAAATCTCCTGGTTCAGGATGGCACTGCCCGGCGTGACCCCCGAGATCACCGTCGGCTCGAAGAAGGTACCCGCACCCTCGATCCGGCCGCCACCGGTGAGCACAGTCGCACCCCGGTCCACGGCGTCGCGGACGAGCCGCTCCGCCTTGTCGAGCGCACCCTCGTTGATGAGGGGGCCGATGGTGACGCCATCCTCGGTGCCGCGTCCGACGCTCAGGGCGCGAACACGTTCGGTCACCCGCGCGGCGAACTCGTCGGCGACTGACTCGTGCACGATGAACCGGTTGGCGGCGGTGCAGGCCTGACCGATATTGCGGAATTTGGCCAGCATCGCGCCATCCACCGCCTTGTCCATGTTCGCGTCCTCGAAGACGATGAACGGGGCGTTGCCGCCGAGCTCCATGGAGGTGCGCAGCACGTTGTCCGCCGCCTGCTTGAGCAGGCGAACACCGACCGCCGTCGAGCCGGTGAAGCTGAGCTTGCGCAGACGGGAGTCCGCGAGGATCGGCGTCGTGATCTCGCCGGCGGCTGAGGTTGTGAGCACGTTCAGCACGCCGGCGGGCAGGCCCGCGTCCTCGAGCAGTCGCGCGAAGTAGAGGGTGGTGAGCGGGGTGAGCTCGGCGGGCTTGACGATGGCGGTGCACCCCGCGGCGAGCGCCGGAGCGATCTTGCGGGTGGCCATCGCCAGCGGGAAGTTCCACGGGGTGATCAGGTACGACGGCCCGACGGGCAGGTGCGTCACGATCATGCGGCCGGTGCCCTCGGGGTTCGAGCCGTATCGCCCGCTGATGCGCACTGCCTCCTCGCTGAACCAGCGCAGGAACTCGCCGCCGTAGGTGACCTCGCCGCGCGCCTCCGCGAGTGGCTTGCCCATCTCAAGCGTCATTAGCAGGGCGAACTCGTCCGCCCGCTCCTGCAGCAGGTCGAACGCGCGCCGCAGGATCTCTCCGCGCACGCGGGGTGCGGTGCGGGCCCATCCGTCCTGGGCCGCGGCCGCGGCGTCCATGGCCAGCGCGGCGTCAGCAACCGATGCATCGGCGATGGTCTTGATGACGAGGCCGGTCGCGGGGTCGATCACGTCGATGGCCTTGCCAGAGGATGACTCGAGCCACTGTCCCCCGATGAAGAGGCGGTCCGGCACCTTCGCCAGAAGGGCCGCTTCGCTCGCGCTACTCATGAGCGGTACCCGCGGTGGTGCCGGCGGCGTCCACGTCTGCGGCGTCCGCAGCAGCTTCGGCGTCGTCCTCGGCGACCGCGCCGTCCGACGAGACGACCTCGATGCCGTCCCCGGCCAGCTCCGCGAGCGTGGCGAGACTGGACACCGGGTCGACACCCTCCACGAGGTCGGTCAGCACCCGCACGGTGCGTCCGACCCCGAGGGCATCCAGCGCGGAGGCCCGCACGCAATAGTCGGTGGCAAGGCCGACGACGTCGACGTCGGTGACCCCCCGCGCGTCGAGTTCTTCGGCAAGGGTCATCCCGTCGTCCGCCGTTCCTTCGAACGCCGAGTAGGCGGGCTTGCCCTGCCCCTTGCGGATGTGGATATCGATCAGCGACGTGTCGAGCGCCGGGTGATACTCGGCGCCGGGCGTTCCGGCGACGCAGTGCGCGGGCCAGGTCACCGTGAAGTCGGGATCCTCCGTCGTCGCGAAGTGCCCACCGTTGTCTCCGGTCGCGTCGTGCCAGTCACGCGAGGCGACCACGAGCTGATACTCGTCCGGGTGCGTGCGCAGGTAGTCGGTGATTCCCGCCGCAACCGCGCCCCCTCCGGCGACCGCGAGCGATCCCCCCTCGGTGAAGTCGTTCTGCACGTCAATGATGAGCAGCGCACGGGTCACGAAAATCTCCTCGTTTGATGGATCGGTGGATGCCTCGGGCGGCGGTTACTGCACGTTCGAGAGGTTATTGCCGCAGGTGTACACGCCGGCCGCAAGAGCGTCGAGGGCGGCTTGAGCCTTGTCGGAGATGCCATCGCCCAGGGCATAAAACGCGAAGGTCAGCTGCGTGCCGTCCTTCGCGTTGACGATGCCGCTCAGCGTGTAGGCGGTGGTGAGCCAGCCGGTCTTCGCCAGCACGGCGCCCACGGCGACCGAGCTGTCCCCGGTGAAGCGGGACGCGAGGCTTCCGGTCTTTCCTGCGACTGAGAGCCCGGCCTTGACGGTGCTCAGCGAGCTGTCCGTCGCCACGCGCGCCATGAAGTCGGCCATGAACCGGGTGGCAACCAGGTTGTCGTTGCTCAGCCCCGAGCCATCCCGAATCGTGACGGCGCCGAAGTCCATGCCGAACTTGGCGAGGGCCTTCGGGATGGCGGTCTGCAGGGATGACGCGGAGCCGTCCATCGCGGACTCCTTCGAGACCACGCGGGCGAGCATCTCGGCCAGGGTGTTGTCGCTGGAGAGCAGCATCTGCTTCACGAGCACTTTCACGGGCTGGGACTGCACCTGCGCGAGCACCGGGGCGCCGTTCTCGGCGGTCCCTTCGCTGAGCGTGATGTTGGGGAATCCCAGCGCCTTCACGAACTCCGCTCCCGCGCGCTGCACGGGGTCGTCGCTGCGGGGACTCGTCGCCTTGGTGGGATCGTCGCGGTCGCCGTCGACCTGCAGCGCGGTGACCTCTGACTGGTAGCCCGTCGTCTGCTCGCTGCGGTCCCACGTCGGGTCCCACGCGTCGGCGGAGTCCCAGTAGCTGGAGTCGAGCACGACCGAGGTGATCGGCACGCCCGGGTGGGCGGCAATGTACGCGGCGGTAGCCTGCGCGGCGAGATCGGAGAGCTTGGGGGCGTTGGGGTAGTAGCTCTGCTGACCGGCGGGCAGTCGCGACAGCGTGGCATCCCCACCTCCGACCAGAACGATCGTGCCGGGAACCGGGCTGTCCATCACCCGGGTCGTCAGCACCGCATCGTTACCGAGCACGGTCACGGCGGCTGCGGCGGTGAGCACCTTGAGCACGCTCGCGGGGCGTCGCGGCTCGTCACCGCGCTTGGTATAGAGAAGCGAGCCGGTCTTGGCGATTTCCACGGACCCGTACAGCGTCATGAGGGTGGGATCGTTGGCAAGCGCCGCGATCGAGCAGGTGCGCACGCCCGCGCTGGCGGGAAGCGCCGTGGGAACCGCACGCGGGGGCGCGGTCGTGGTGGTGGCGGTCGGTGTCGCGTTCGCGGTCGGCAGCGACGCACTCGAAATGCCCGCGAACACCGCTCCCGTTCCCAGTAGCAGGAAGGCCACGGCCAGCGCCGTGGCGATGACCGCGAACCGGTGGCGGGCGAAAAACGTGCCCGTTCCGTCGTTGTGGTTGCCTGGCTCAGTCACCCGCCCATGATACCCGCGGCCCCGGATCACCGGCCGGGGACCGCGGCAAGCGGATGCCCCGGGGCGCCGTTACTCGCCCGGATAGACCAGCCCGATCTGCGACCGCACCGTGTCGAGGGTCTCCATGATCTGCACGCTTTCGGCGGGCGAGAGAATGCTGCCGGAGGTCTGCCCCTCGGCGACAAGGCGCTCGAGTTCCCACGCCTGGTATTGCATTCCGCGACTGGTGACGGTGTTCTCGAATCGCTCGGTGACCTCGTCGTCCGAGTTGAACACCGTGAAATTGGTGGGGGTGTACCAGACCGACTCGATCTCGATCCGGCCCTCCGTGCCGATCACCACCGCCTTGTTCGGGCCGCGCGAGTCGAGGGAGGTGTGCAGGAGTGCCTGCTTCCCCTCGCCGTAGCCGAAGACCATGGCCGTCTGCCGGTCAACGCCCGTGGACGTCGGCGTGGAAATCGCGTGGATGGTGCCCGGCTTGCCCAGGATGTCCCACGCAAATGACACCGGATAGATGCCGAGGTCGAGCAGGGCGCCTCCACCCAGCGCCGGGTTCAGCATGCGACCCTCGGGGTCGGTGCTTGCCTTCTGGTCGTGGTCGGCGATCACCGAGCGCACCTCGCCAAGGGTGCCGGCGGCGATGACCTCGCGCACGCGCAGCATGTGCGGCAACCAGCGGGTCCACATGGCTTCGAGCACGACGAGTCCACGGCTCTCGGCCAGCTCCACGACCTCGCGGGCTTCCACGGCGTTGATGGTGAAGGGCTTTTCCAGCAGCACATGCTTGCCAGCGGTCAATGCGAGCTTCGCGTTGTCGGCGTGGAACGGATGCGGCGTGGAGACGTAGATCGCGGTAACCGTGGGGTCCGCAACGAGTGCCTCGTAGCTCGCATGCGCTGAGGCGATGTCGTAGGTTGAGGCGAACGCGTCGGCGGACTCCTGAGTGCGGGATCCGACGGCGGCGATGTGGAAACCGTTGTCCCGCAGGTCCGAGGCGAACGCGTGTGCAATTCCGCCGGTGCCGAGAATTCCCCAGCCGATTGTTTCCGTCACGTCGTCCGTCCTCCCGGCCGCAGGTCGTTCTGCGCGCCGCGATTAACTCTAGTGAAGGAACCTCGTGCTAGCAGGCAGCCCGTCGTGCAGCGGCGCGGGTGAAGGTCTTTGCCTCGTTCGGCAGCCCGCCGTGGGTGATCGCGAAGAACACGCACACGTGCGCATTGCTCTTCACGTAGCCCGGGCGGTACAGGGCCGACTTGTGCGACGGAGAATTCCACCACTTCAGCGCGACCGTGGCCGCAGTGTTGTTGGCGCCGCCCGCGAGATTGCCATCGCAGCCGACGCTGGGCTTGCGGTCACTGCGCACCGAGCCGACGTGGCCCCACGCACTCGCGGGATTGGTGCTCGGGTCTTCCGCCATCCAGAAGAGGCGCTGCTCCATGCAGGCGTCGTACCGGAAGTTGGCACGGGGAATCGGAGCCAGGCAGTTCGCAACGCGAATCGCGTTGAACCGTTCCGCGAAGAGGGCAAGGTCGTGACTGGTCGTGCCGGCCACTCCCCCGGCCGACCGCGCACTGGGGGCGGAACGATAGGTGCC
The DNA here is from genome assembly GCF_018449675.1 of Glaciihabitans sp. dw_435. Taxonomy (GTDB): domain Bacteria; phylum Actinomycetota; class Actinomycetes; order Actinomycetales; family Microbacteriaceae; genus Glaciihabitans. The sequence goes on from NZ_JAAVUZ010000002.1 coordinate 344,100, forward strand.
TCCCACGTTCTTGGGGCAGACCTTCTTCTTCTTCGCGGCGGCGAGTGTGATGGTGGACCCGGCGGATGTCGCGACAGTCGCGTCCGCGACGGCGGAGGTGTCGACGGATGCGGCGAATTCGCTCGGCACGACGGTCGAGGATTCCGGGGCGGCTTGACCCAGAACCGTGACTGGAACTGCAACGGCCAGTGCCGCCACGAAGGCAGAGATGACCCACATAGAACGTTTCACTGGAAACAACCCCCCGCGTAGCCGGAATACCTGAACCCCACCCGGCTACCTGTTGTAAAGGTATGGCCCTCGACCAATGCGATCAAGCAAATCCGTAGGACAGACGGCGTCTTCTGCCCTCCCTTTGGGGGTAACCGAAGCATTATTCACACCGTGTCGCTGCCACACACGTGGCCGCCGACGGTGATCGGGGACTTCTGCGTCACCCCTCTGGGGGTAGTACGACCAGTCTAGATTGACGACACGTGATAACGAGTACTGGGACTCACATCTCAGGGGTGCGTGTAGCCCGTGGCGAGTGGCCGTCCCGCGGACACCGATCCCGGTTCATCCGTGAGGAAGAGCCCCGCCGGCCGGTTGGCCGAAACGCTCAGCTCTTCCAGCCAGGCGGCATTGATGGTGTGCCGGCGAGCGCTCGCGAACCGGAACGTGATGGGAACGGAACTGTGCAGCCACACGCTGCTGCGCCCGTCCCCGACGGCGGGGTCATTGCGCCAGGTGAAAAAGAAACCCTCATCCCGACGTAGCTTTGCGCCGATGACGAGCTGAATGTGAGCCAGGACCCGATCCTCGAAGTCCACGATAAGGCCCGCTGCGCCATAGATGATTCTGCCCACCGTGACGACCCCTTCCGTGAGCGCCGCTCTGCGCTTTTTCGCCAGTGTATGCGTGCGTATGTTCCGTGTGACCAGCCACTTCTAGGGGCTTGACAATGTGACCAATTGTCACATACTTGTACTTTTGACACACTGTTTCTCAAAAGGGATTCGCTGTTCTCCTTCACCGCTCACGCAACACCGTCGAAGCCTCACTGGGGTTGCTGCTGAATTCCTTGCGGACCGAGGTCCGGTGCTTTCCCAGTAGTTTTCTGAGAAGGCACCAATGCCGCGCCGATACTGTCGATACATGAGTGGAGCACCAACAAAAGGGGACGCCTCAGTGCGTACACATCCGACATCGCCGGGGTCATTTCGCACCCGCAAGAACCGGACGCTGTCGATCCCCGGGGGTATTCCGCAGGTGCACAGCCGCGGGATCAACCCCGACCGAATCCTGTTGTTCGGTTCCGGTCCCGCCGTCGGTCTCGGCATGCCGAGCCATGACGCGGCACTCCCGGGACGGGTCGCCCAGGCGCTCACGGCGATCACCGGGCGGGGAACCGACATCGACGTCGTCGCTTCCCGCGACATCACCGCCGCCAACGCGGTCGACGTACTCGACTCGCACCACGTCGACCGCTACGACGCGATTGTCATCTTTCTCGGGGTAAGCGACGCGGTCGCGATGATGCCCGAGAAGGAATGGCGGCGCAGCCTGTTCGAGCTGGCCCGGTTCGCCCTCGCGGAGTCATCCGCGTCCACCAGTGTTACCTTCGCCACCCTCGAACCACGGCAGGTGCCCTGGGATTCACTGCGCGGAAGTGCAGAGAAGCACATCCGGCTCCTCAACCTCAACGCGAGTGAGATCGCCGCGATCAGGTTTACCGCCACCGACGATCGGCTCGGACATATCGGGCTCGAGGCCTCCGCGGGACGCATCGAGAAGGTGCGGTCTGCCGCGGAATACCAACAGTGGGCCAACCAGATTGCGCAGGCGCTTGCCCCGCGACTCACGGCCGCGGCCACGGTGGACCCCCGCCAGTTGGCTGCCGTCGGCAACACGCACTCGCTGAGCCGTCCGCGGTGGAGGCAGGACGAGGGCGATCGGGCGAGGTCGGTCGAACGGCTGCGACTGCTCGACTCGGCGCCGGATGCGCGCATCGACGCCATCGTGGCGCGGGCCAAGGCGAAGTTCGGTCTTGCCGGGGCTGCGTTCACCGTGCTGGACACCGACCGCATGTGGGCGAAGTCGACAACGGGTGGGATGCCCCAGCAGGTGGGGCTCGACCAGTCGATCTGCAAGATGACCATCCAGTCGTCGGGGCCATTCATCGTGCCGGACACCTCGATCGACGACAGGATCGTCGGCGCGAGGCATCCGAAGTTCTATGCCGGCTTCCCCATCGAGGCACCGGACGGCCAGCGCATCGGTTCGCTGTGCGTCTACGACTCGGAGGCGCACGACGCGTCCGTGATCGACCAGAGCGTGCTGCGCGATTTCGCGCTGGAGATTCAGCAGGAGCTCTGGCGTTACGAGCCGGGGGCCGCCCAGTAGACCCGACTCCCTAAGTCAGAAACTTCGCTTCGGGCGCGTTCTCGACGGCGGCTGCGATGCGCTGGAGCATGTCGTCCGACATCGGCGGCATGGCGTGCAGCGGGAACCACCGCGCCTCGGTGTTCTCCCCGTCGGCCGGTGACGGTGTGCCGGAGTCCCAGCGCAGGCGGAACACCAGGTCGAGGTACCTGCTCTGATCGCCGTTCGCATAGACGGACATTCCCGTGACGTTCACCAGCACGAGGCGTTCGGCGGTGGCCGTGACATCCGCTTCCTCGAGCACTTCCCGCATGGCGGCGACGGCCGGCTGCTCGCCGGGATCGATGATGCCGGTGACCGGCGTCCAGTTACCGTTGTCGGCACGGCGCACCAGGAGGATCTCCTCGTCGCGGATCACCACAGCGGTGACCCCCGACAACCACAGGGGGGCGGTGCCGATCTTCGCGCGCAGGTCAAGGACAAAGTCGGGGGTGGCCATGAGGGCACTATAGCCGCGGCTGCGCCACCGGGCCCGTCGTGTGGATCAGCTGTGGAACAGGATGTCTCAATTCCGCAGAAACGACAGGTGTCAATCCCGCGAAATCCCGGGCATCCCGGCGTACATTTTTCAAGTACGGGGACACCGCCGTCTCCGTAATCCGCGGGAGGGCATGAGCATGGGATCCCTGATGTACGGCGCCGCGAGGATGGTTATCGAGTTCGACGATCGCACGCTCGCGCACGTACAGCTTGTTCTGTGTGCAAAGCTCCGTCGCGGCGAGGCCTTCTTCTTCTCCTGGAAGGACGCACCATCGATCGGCGGGGGCCGCAGCAGCGTGTGGATCGACCGCAGCATTCCCCTCTTTTTCCGCTTTAGCTCTGCCACCCGACACGTCATCAACCACGAGTGGCTGGAGACGCTCACCCTCACCGCCAACTCCGCGCAGGGGATGATGCTGATCGAAGAGCCGTCCGGCACGGGCACACCGCCGGCGGGGATTCCGGCGTCGGCACACCACATGCAGTCGAATGTGGGAACCGGTTCGCTCGGACACCCGCACAAGCGGTCCACGATGCCGACGGGCGCCGCTCGCTCCACCTGACGTGGTGCGAAATCGTGCACGGAATCGCTAGCCGTGTGCGCTGAGCGCCTGCAAAACTGAGGTCATGTCCATGTCTGATCCCTTCCTGCCCGATGTCCCGCGTCGACTCTCGGACCAGGACGAAGAAACGCTGATCGAGGGCTCCGGTGACGGTCCGGATGTGCTCGAGGAGACCTCCAGCGAGGCCGAACCGCAGCCGGGGCATCCGCTTCGAGACAATCCGACATTCCGCCGCCCGACGCCGGGCCAACATCTCACCGATGAACAGCTCGAGGCCGACCTCGACGAATAGCTAGGTCGCGGCGTTGTGATCGGCCTGCCACTGGGTGGGCGAGCTGCCGAACGCCTCGCGGAACGAGCGGCTGAAGTGCGAGGCGCTGGTGAAACCCCAGCGGGTCGCGATGGATCCGATGGAGATGCCCCGGCCCACCGCAACCTCCAGGTCGCTGCGGGCACCCGCCAGGCGGCGGATCGCGATGAGCCGCGCCACGGTGTTGGGCTCTCCCTCGAACGCCTGATGCAGGGCGCGCACCGAGATCTGCTGTGCCGCCGCCACCATGGAGGGGCTGAGCCGGGAGTTCCAGAGGTTCGCGTCGATGTAGCGACGTGCGGCCTTCACTGTCGCGCGATGGGCGAACTCGGCCCCCGGCACGCGTTCGAGCCGTTCGTCGATCACCACGGTGACGAGCGCGACCAGCGAATGACCGAACTGCTCGTTCGTCGACGCGGGCAGCGCGCGGCGGTTGCGGTACAGCTGCGCGGTCGTCGCCCGCACAACAGAGCCGGCCCCGCGCGTGGCGTCCAGCGGAATCGCGGCCAGCTCGCGCCGCTCGGCGGGAGTGAGGTCGAGCACCCCGTCGGCCAGCCTGAGCGCGACAACCTTAAAGTCGGGCGACGGAACGAACGCCACCAGCGACCGCAGTTCGAAGATCATCAGCTGACCGGTCGCCACGACGACCTCGCGGACGTCCAGGGTGAGCGTTACGGAACCCGACATCACGATGGCGATGATCGTCGCATCCCCCGAGGGGACGAAGGGCGAGCTGTCGCGCGGCAGCCGGGGCTGCGCGACAAGGCGTGACACCAGCACCGGGCCGAACTGGCACCTGTCCAGCAGGTGGAGCGCGCGCGTGAGGTACCCGGACGCCGGCTCCGCCTCGGGAGCAGAACCTTCCGGCCGCCGGGCAACGCTCACCTCAAATGTCTGGGACATCTAGGCACCCGCGCGTTCGCGTTGCCAGCCGGTCGGAGACATCCCGAACGCCTTGGTGAACAGGCGGGTGAAATGCGCCGCGCTTCCGAAACCCCAGCGCGCCGCAATGCTGGAGATGGTGGACGAGGTGGATGCCTCGATGTCGGTGCGTGCCCGTTCGAGCCGCCGCTTCTGGATCGCCTTGCTGAGGGTGTCGTCCTGTCCCTCGAACATCACGTGCAGCGACCGCACCGACACGTGGTGCGCCCGGGCGATCATCGTCGGTGACAGCCGCGGGTCGTGCAGGTTGTTGTCGATGAAGGTGCTGACGTCGCCCGCGAGGGTGCGAGGGATGGTGGATGTCCCGGAGCCGGTGAGCATCTGGCCGGCGCCGACGAGCAGCTGGATCTGGGTCTCGGCCTCGTCCGGAGTCGCCACCGGCGCGGTCGCGCGGATCCTTCGCACCAAGCCGTCGATGGTGACGGCGATCGACGGGAGGGTGTCATGCGCGGCCAGATCGGCCCAGGGAAGCATCGCCGTGGACGTGGCGGCGATCGAGACGAGCTTGGTTTCGGCGACACCGAGGCGGCTCATCTGGATGAGGCCCTGGGTGAGAAGCACCAGCTGCGCCCCGAGGCTCGCGCACTCGTCATCGGTCGCGGTGAGCTCTCCGCCGGCGGCGCCATCGAGCAGGCGTCCGGCGACGATCGTCTCCATATCGGCGGTCGTGCGGGCGCACAGCTCGGTGATTTCGGGCTCGCGGATGCCCAGTTCGGAGAGGCTGTTGAGCATGAGACATCCGCGTCGGCCTGGTTGTGAGGCGCAGTCGGCGATGATCGTCGCAAACAGGTTCTCGACGGCGGAAAGCGTCGAGGCGCCGTCGACGGATACCGCGACGCGGACGACCTCGACGCGGGCCGCGCAGTAAGCCTCGAACACGGCACGGAACAGTCCGAACTTGCTGCGGTAGGCCGCGTAGATGCTGCCGTTGCCGATGGCGCTGGCGTCCGACACCGCAGCCACCAAGGTGGCGTCGAACCCCCGCGTCCAGAACAGCTGGGTGGCCACTTCCAGTAGCGCAGTTTCGTCGAATCGTCGGGTGCGCACCATGTTCGCCACGGTAGCAATCTGGAGCGTTCAATCCACGGGAATTGACGATGCGTGCAGCACGGATAGTCTTCCCGTGCAGTGGCGGCGCCGCGCGCTGCGACGCCGCCCTGGGGGTCGTGCCTAGCCCAGTTCGGTGATCGCGGCGACGATGAAGTCGGCAACCTCGGTCGGGTGCGTCTGCATCACCAGGTGCGGTGCGTCGAGCTCGATGACCTTGCGCAGCCCCGCGCGGGTGTAGCCGAACCGCTCCACGTCGGGGTTGATGGTGTGGTCGGCGCTGGAGACAATGCCCCACGCGGGCTTCGTCTTCCACGCAGCGACGGGTGCGTTCTCCCCGAAGGCGATGGCCGACAGTGGGCGCTGCGAGACGGCGAGCACCTGGGCATCCTCGAGCGGCACGCCCGCGGCGAAGACGGCGGGGAAAGATTCGACCTTGACCGAGACATCCGTTCCCGGGTCGGCACCCTCGATCGGGTACGGCGAGTACACGAGGTTCGCGGCGAGGTCGGAGTCGGGGAATCCTCCCTGCAGGGCACCGAGGCTCTCGCCCTCCTCGAGCGCGTAGGCGGAGACGTAGACGAGTCCGACCACGTTCTCGGCGACCCCTGCGACCGTGATGACGGCTCCACCATAGGAGTGGCCGGCGAGGATGACGGGTCCGTCGATCTGCTCGACGAACGACTTGATGTAGGCCGAGTCACCGATCAGGCTGCGGTTAAAGACGGGCGGCACGGCGACGGTGTATCCGCGGGCGAGCAGGTCCTTGGTGACGGGCGCCCAGCTTGCTGCGTCGGCGAATGCGCCGTGGATCAACACGATGGTGGGGGTGGCGGACATGACGTTCTCCTTTGTGCCGGGGTGGGTGGTGACCCCAGCCTCGCCCGACGACGATGCCGTCCCACCGCCGGTGCGCCCCGCGAAAAATATCGCGCGCTGGCAATCAAGCGGAGATGGATGTCCCGAAGCGACCGTTCTCGATACGCCAATCCCGCGGTGAACAGCCGTACATCGCCCGGAACGCGCGGCTGAAATGGGAGGCGTTCGCGAATCCCCACCGCCCCGCGATCATCTCGATGCTGAGGTGACGAAGGCCCGGTTGTTCCAGGGCTTCCCGGCATTTCTCGAGACGACGGGTGAGGATCGTGCGGGCGACCGAGGCAGATTCGCTCTCGAACGCGAGATGCAGCGACCGCAGCGAAATGTGGAGCGCCTCGGCGATGGTCGCTGGCGTGAGGGACTGTTCGGTCAGGTGCGTGTCGATGTGCCGCTTGGCCTCGGTGACGACGTTACGGCGCACGAGACGCGGCTCGGACGAGCGTCCGAGCGCCTCGTTCACGAATGCGGTGGCCAGGTCGATCATCGATGTGGCGACGACGAGGCCCGCGCCCTGGGCGAAGGGATGCTCGGTGCGCAGCACCTGCGTGGCGACGGCGCACAGCACGAGGGGCACACCACTGTTGTACGACACGATGTTGCGGGAGAGCCGCTCGACGTCGGCGTCCGGGATTCCCAGGTCGGTCTTCTTGATCCGAACGCTCATCGACCGGAAGTCCGGCGAGACCTGAAACCCCGACACCCGGCTCATGTCGTTGATCGCCATCTGCCCGGCACTGGTGGGTTCGGTGCGGTGGGAGAGATGGGTCTCGAGTCCACCGCTGGAGACGAAGGCGATGACGAACGCATCTCCGGGATCCTCGTAGTCAGCGCGCTCGTGCTGGGCAAACTGGGGTGCGACCACCCGGCGCACGTAGACACCCTCGAGAGTCGCGCTACCTGCGACGGCGACCGGCGCGTCCCGGTACCCGCTGGCGGTGCGCACGGCGGGCGGCAGGAATGTCATCGTGATTCACCGCGGACGAAATCCGCGTTTACGCAAGAGCCCATGGTGTCCTCCGCTCGACCGATGAAGTGCTGTGCTTCCATCCATGTACGGCCGCGCGTTGAGTGCGAGACCCAACTCTGGTTGACTGCGAGTTCCAGTATGGAGTCGTGCTCACTCGGATCATCCCCCGCGATCGGCCACGAATACCTCGACTTGAGACACAGCACGCGGAGGACACCATGGCCACTTCCAGACCCCGACACGTCGGCATTCTGCTCTTCGACGGCGTCAAGATGCTCGACTTCGTCGGCCCCGCCGAGGTCTTCGCCGAGGCGAACCAGTTCGGCGCCAACTACGTCCTCACGTATGTGTCGATCGACGGTAGAGACGTCAGCACATCTATCGGCGTGCGCGTCAGTGCCCAGATCGCGGTCGAAGAATGTGGGCACTTCGACACCCTCATCGTGCCCGGCAGCGAGCTGTCGCCCCTGGTGTTTACAACCCCGCAGGTGTTGGCCATGGCGAAAGAACTGGCAGCGAAATCCGACCGCGTTGCGGGCATCTGCAGCGGCGCGTTCGTACTCGCCCAGGCGAGGTTACGGACGGCACGCGGGCCACCACCCACTGGAAGTTCGTCAAGGAACTCGCCGCCCTCTATCCCGCCGTCGAGGTGGAGCCCGACGCCATCTTCATTAAGAGTGGCAACACCTATACCTCCGGTGGCGTTGCCGCGGGGATCGACCTGGCGCTTGCGCTGGTGGAGGAGGACCACGGCGCCGACCTCGCGCGGTCGGTCGCACAGGGTCTTCTCGTGTACATGCAGCGCGCCGGCGGTCAGTCGCAGTTTTCGGCGTCCTTGCGGGGACCCGCCCCCAAGACGGCGTTGGTTCGCTCCGTGGTCAACTTCATCAACGAGAATCCCTCGCGCCAACATACGGTGATGGAGCTGGCCGACTTCGCCAGCGTGAGCGCCCGCCACCTCAATCGCCTGTTCCGTGAGGAGCTCGACAGCACTCCCTCCGAATACGCCGCAGTCATGCGGTTTGACAGGGCCAAGGCGCTCCTCGACCGCGGCCACGCCATCACCACGACAGCGACCGAGTCCGGCTTCAGCAGCCCCGAGGCACTGCGGCGTGCCTTTATTGCCCGACTGGGAATCTCGCCCCTGAAGTATCAGCAGCGCTTCCGCTCGACCAACGTCGACGGCAAATAACTCGCCCGGTCACCCCCTGCGTTCGCGGAACAGAATGCTGCACGCGCGGAACACCCTCGTTCTCCCGGAGTGAATAAAGTTCAACTGCGGATGTAGCCGCGGGGGAACGGGAGCGTCACATGGTCGTCGATCGCGAACCTGCGCGCCTGAGCTTCGAAGCAGACATCCGGCCTCTGTTTACGCAGGGGGACCGCACCGCGATGCTCGAGTTCTTCGATCTGTGGTCGTTCGACGATGTGGTGCGTCACGGCGCCGCGATTGCAGAGCGGCTGGCGGATGGCTCGCTGCCCCGGGACATCCGCTGGTCCGACGCGCACGTCTCGATGTTTGACCGCTGGCGTGCCGAGGGCGCCAACCCGTGAGCGGCTAAAACCCCTGGCGAAGCGCCCGGCGCCGCTCGCGCCAGGTCATGCTGGCAAGCTCGGCGGACCGGCGCTCCTGCTCGAGTGCCCGGGCGCGGTACCGGGCGGAACGCCGCTCGGCCCAGCGGGCCACCTCCGCATCGACGTCGCGGGTCTGCGTGACGACGGGAGGGCCGCCCTGCAGCTGGCGGCGCGCGGAGATGATGCGCTTGTTGAAGTCCTCGAGAATCTCGCGCACAGCAAACTCGGACGGCGCTTCGTCCAGACGCTCGTCGAGGGAGGCGTCCTCGGTGCGCAGGGTCAATGCAGGCGGGCCGAGACCGGTGAGCTGCTCGCGCTCGATCTTCTTGCGAATCCACCAGTCGGGATCGTACGTCTGGTTGAGGCCGGCGAGCGGTTTGCCCGCGCCGGGAAGGTTGTCGAACTCCCCGCGCCGCATAGCCTGCTCGATGACAATCTCGACGTACTGCGCGTGCTGCTCGGGCGTGAACTGCCCGGCGCTGTTCTCTTCGTCGTCGAGCTCCGGCGGGGTCCAGTCCTCGCGGGCAGCGGCCGCGTCGGCCTCCGTGCCCGGAGCCAGCTTGTCGACCTGGTACCGGGCGACATTCAACCGGGTATCGCTGCGCTCTTTCTTGCCTGCCACGCAAACAAGCTTAGGTTTTGATCGCGGGCGATGCCCGATTCGGGCCTGAAGTTCGTGCGGGGTTGACCCGGACGACGACGACGCACGGCGGGAGTCGCAACTCCCGCCGTGCGTCGCGGACGACCGTGGTGTTAGACGGTGAGGGATTCGCCCGGTGCGAGACGGATGAACGGCACACCGCCGAATCCCTCAGCCCCGAGCATCTGCGCGGCCATCGCCTGGCCGGGCTCGCTCGCCATGAGCTCGTGGATCTGCACCGACTGGCGCGGGTTGACCGCGCGCACGAAGTCGATCGCCTCGCCGAGCTTGGTCCACGGTCCGCTGGTCGGTACCAACAGCGTGTCGACGGCACCGCCGGGCACGACGTACGAGTCACCCGGGTGGTAGACGGTTCCGTCGATGAGCAGCGCAACGTTGTCGTTGCCGGGCATATCTCCCCAGATCGGGGCATGGGTCTTTCCGAAGACCTTGATGTCAAACCCGGCGATGGTCAGCTCGTCGCCCTCGGTGAGCACGGTTCCGCGGCCGAGGCGCGCGATCAGGTCGGCGGGTCCGTAGACCTCGACGCCTTCGACGGCGGCGTCGTCGATGTGGTCGTAGTGATCATGCGTGATGAGGACAGCGGATGCCGCGGCAACGAGCTCGGCAGAGTTCGGCGTGAATGCGCCCGGGTCAACGACGATGGTCGTCCCGTCCTTCTCGAAGACGACGGCGGCGTGAGCGTGCTTTGTGATTTCCATACCCGGAGTATATACAGCCTGCCTGTATAGTCGATCCCATGACACCGCAGCCGGACGACGACATCGGCGAGCAGCTTCGCGCCGCCATCGGACAATTCGTTCGCGCCGGTCGGGCCGAGACGGACACCCTCCCACCCGCGTACATCGAGACGATGGGCTTCCTGATTCGCGAGGGACCGCTTTCGGTCGCCGACCTCGCCCGTCGGCGACAGATTCGCCACCAGAGTCAGAGCGCAACGATCACCGAGTTGCGGGCGCTCGGCTTTGTTGACCGGTCCGCGGATCCCGGGGACGGCCGCGGGTGGCTGATCGAGCTCACCCCCAGCGGCACGGAGGAGATCCTCGCCCTGCGGGCACGCCGGGCCGCGCTGATCGGTCAGCTCTCCGCGCGTCTGACGGATGAAGAACGTCAGATCCTGGCCCGGATTCCCGGGATCCTTCTCAAGCTGGCGTCGCCGTAGCGAGCAGGCTATTGCCCGAGCTGGCGCTCGATGGACACGGAGCGATCCGATGCCACGTCGCCGGTGTGTGACGTGGTGACAGTCTCGATCAGCACGATCCCGACCTCCTCGGCGGCAACCGGGTTGTGCCGCACCCCGCGGGGAACCACGTAGAACTCACCCGGTGTCAGCGTGACCTCGGCGTCACCCTCCAGCTGAATGCGCAGCGTCCCGTAGACAACGAGGAACATCTCGTCCTCGCCGTCATGCGCGTGCCAGACCAACTCGCCCAGTAACTTCGCAACTTTGATGTACTGGTCGTTGACCTGGCCGATCACGCGTGGCGTCCAGTGTTCGGTGACCAGGGCGAGGGAGTCCGCCACGTTGGCGGGAGCGAGGGGATTCATCCTCCGAGACTACGTCTGCCGCGTACACCGTCGTCTACCAACATCGGCGACGGCTCACAAGGGCCAGAATTTCCCTTCGCCGCGGGGCGCGGAACCGTTACCGTGACTGACAAGGAGGTGCCGCGCGGCTTACTGACCGGCACCCGGTCACCGCGTTACCCGAGCGCCGGTGATCCCAACGCCGCACGAGGTCGTCCATGGAGCCCACCCGCGAGCGCTTTGCGTCCCTCGACGGACTGCGCGGTGTTGCGGCGGTCATCGTCGTCGTCTTCCACGTCGTGGCCTCCGACACCCGCGCCGGGGCCATCTATACGCTGACCAACCGTGAGCCCCTTACCAGCATCGAGTGGCTCTTCAACTACACGCCGCTGCGCATCCTCTGGTCCGGGTCCGAGGCGGTCGTGCTGTTCTACGTGCTCAGCGGGTTCGTTCTGGCCCTTCCATTCGCCCGCGGGCGCACCCAGCAGTGGCGGTATTTCTACCCCCGGCGACTGTTGCGCCTGTACATTCCGGCGATCGCCAGCCTGATCTTCGCGTGGCTCACCACCCTTGTCATCCATCGCGCCGTTATCCCGGGCGGAAGCCCTTGGCTCAACGTGCACGCGGAAGAGGCCCACGGACCACTGCAGGTCGTCCTCGGCTCCTCCCTCATGGCGGGCTGGGGCAGCCTGAACACATCGCTGTGGTCGCTGCGCTGGGAGGTCATCTTCTCGCTGCTCCTGCCGGTGTTCCTCTACCTCGCGTCGCGGCTGAGCCGAGCCCTCTGGCTCAAGGTGGCCGTGGTCATCGCCTTCTGTGCGCTCTGGCCCGTCTTCGGATTCTTCTACGGTGACCTCGTCTACATCGCCGTCTTCGCTCTGGGCGTTCTGCTTGCCTACAACGTCGAACGCATCCGCGTCGTCGCCGCCCGCATCCCCACCGCCGCCTGGTGGATCGCCCTCGTGGCGGCGATCGCCCTGATCACCAACTCGTGGCTCGTCGCCGGCGCCGACCCATACTCCCGGGTGCGGCTGGCGTGGATCGGCATCGCCGCGGTCGGTTCCGTGATGGTGGTCATCATCGTGGCGTTCTGGCCACCGGCGAAGCGGTTGTTCGAGTCGCGCCCGGTCCGCTGGCTGGGAATGATCTCCTTCAGCCTCTACCTCACGCAGGAACCGATCGTCGTCGGGCTCAGCTTCCTCACCCGCGGCTCCTGGCCGCTTTGGATCGAGCTTCCCCTCGCCCTGGCGCTCAGCCTCCTCGTCGGCTGGCTTTTCTATCGCTACGTCGAGAAGCCGTCCCACGTCTTCTCGCGCAATTTCCTCCGCGCCCGGCAGGAACGCGGCTCCGCGATCGCCTCACCTACACCCGCCCGTCAGCAGTAGAGCAGGGAGCACACGGGACGGGTGGATGCCCCGGGCGGCCGCTGCCCGCGGGTGCTAGTCGTGCTTCCAGAACCCGGAGAACGTAATGCGTTCCTTCGGCACTCCCATTTTGTGCAGGTGTCGCCGGCCCTCTGTCGCCAGCGTTGACTCCCCCACGACAAATCCGTAGGCCATGGGATGCACGTCCGCGTGACTCTTCAGCGCTTCGAGCGCCTTGACGCCGGCGACCATGGTGGCGTCATCGCGCACGATCCACGAGATCTGCATGCCTGACGGACCCGCGAGTTCCCGCTGGTCCACGGCCGCGGGGATCTCCTGGATGACCCGGCCAACGGCGTCATCCGGCAGCGAGCGCAGAATTCCGGCTACTCCGGGCAGGCCTGTCTCATCGGCGACGATGATCACCTGCGCCGCGTCATCCGGTCGATCAAAAATCCGGCCCTGGTCCAGCAGCGCCATCTGCTCTCCGGGCTGCACCGAGCATGCCCACTGGGCGGCGGCACCCTCCAGCGATCCGTCCGCTGCGCAGTGAATGACGAAGTCGATGTCCATCTCGCCTGCGTCCCCGCGGTAATCGGCGACCGTGTAATTCGCGCAGTGCGGGCGCACGTCTTCGGGGATCTCGAGGAATTCCTTCCACCACTTCTTGCCCGAAATGTCGGGGAGGGTGAAGGCGTCCTGGTGCGGTTTACGCACGAATAACCGGAACCACTGGTCGAAGCCCAGCCACGGGAACGCGGTGAGACCTTCGTGCGCGATCGTCACTCGCTGCATATTCGGTGACACCGGAAAAGTGCGCACTACCTCAGCACGAAAGAGCTGCGGGTTGGACGGAACGATGCGGGTCGTGGTTCTGGCCATGGGATGAGGTTAGCCTAAGCTAACCTCCCCAGCCCAGTCCTCCGACTGATTCCCTACGGGTTCAGCATGCAATCGCCGCGCTTCCTCCGGATAAACTTTGACCAACGGCGCACGTCCCACCTTTCGCGCTCTCCGGGAAAGCTGTGGTGAATTAGTGAGTGCGAACGCGAGCATCCTCCGAACCACCGAGCAACAACGCCTCGACAATTGCGCGCAGGAACCCATTCGCACCCCCGGTTCGGTACAGCCGCACGGGGCGCTGCTCGCCATCGATGCCGACAACACGATCGTGATCGCCAGCGACAACACCGGGTCCGTGCTCGGAACGCCTGCCGCCGACCTGTTGTCGACGAACGTGGTCGATCTGATCGGCAGCGACGTGGCCGCGCTCGTCGCCCGGTTCTTTGTCGATCGGGATGCCACGACCAACCCCATCTCGGCGGTCGTCGCCAACACACGTTTCGACCTGATCGTGCACCGCTCCGGCGAGCTCGTCGTTCTGGAGTTCGAGCCAGCAACAACCGAACTCGGCTATCAGTCGGCACCCGGCATCTACAGCGCGATTCGCCGCCTCGCACAGGAGACGACGGTGGCCGGGCTGTGGGCGGCCGTCGCCCGCGAGCTTCGCGAGCTCACCCACTTCGACCAGGTCATGGTGTACCACTTCTACCCCGACGGGCACGGCGAAGTCGTCGCCGAGCAGATCGTCGAGGGAATGAATCCGTACCTTGGCCTCCACTTCCCCGCCTCCGACATCCCCACACAGGCGCGCGAGCTCTACCTAACCAAGCTGTCCCGCCTCATTGCCAGCACTTCCCACGACGGCGCCGCACTGATCACCACGGCAGAAGCACCCGTCACCACCTTTGACCTCAGCTACGCCGAGCTGCGCAGCGTTTCGCCGGTGCACCTGCAGTTCATGCGCAACATGGGACAGGGCTCGACGCTGTCACTGTCGCTCGTCCACGACGGCACGCTGATCGGCATGATCACCTGCGCGCACCGCACGCCCCACCGCGTGCCATTTGTTCTGCGCCAGGGACTCGAGATTCTCGCGAGCCAGGTCGGACTTCAGCTGCACTCGATGCGAGAGATTGACCGCCTTACCCGCGAGATGGAGTTACGCACGCTCCGCCTTCGACTCATCGGACAACTCGCTGGCAACCACAGCATCGCCGAAGCACTCATCGGAGGCGAGCTGACCCTTCTCGACCTCATCCCCGCTGCGGGTGCCGCGGTGCGGCTGTCGGGCACCGTCACCTCCGTCGGAGACACAGCGCCGGATCACCACATCACCGCCTTCGCCGACGCGGTTCGCGACAAGTTTGGCCTGTTGTCCATCGTCACCGACTCCCTCGCTGTCGATCATCCCGAGCTCGCCGCGCTGCTTCCCGCGGTGGCCGGAGTCCTCATGGTGCCGCTCGGTGCCGACGGCGACTTCCTCGCCTGGTTCCGCCCCGAAATTTCGCAAACCATCCAGTGGCTGGGCGACCAGCGCCCCGCCAACCGGGAAACACCGCTGTCTCCCCGTAACTCCTTCTCGTCGTGGACGCAGAGCGTCAGTGGGGTGTCCGATCCCTGGGCGGGCCTCGAAACCGAGGCGGCCGAACTGTGCCGCGACCTCGACGGAGCACGCCTGCGTCTGGCGGAATCCCGGCTTGCCAGCATGGCGTTGTATGACGACCTCACCGGCCTGCCGAACCGCCGCCTTCTCATGGACCGCCTCGAGCACGCCTTCACCAAGCACGCCCGCGGCGACAGCCTCGCGATGCTCTTCATCGACCTCGATGGATTCAAGGCCGTCAACGACACCCTCGGCCACGATGCCGGTGACGCGCTCCTGGTGCACGTGGGCGCCCAGCTGCTCGCCACCACCCGCGCGGAGGACACGGTGTCGCGCATCGGCGGCGACGAATTCGTCGTTTTGTGTGAGAACACCAGCGACGAGGAGGCCGACCTGATCGCGGCCCGGATCGTCGAGGCCGTGTGCCTGCCGGTCGTCATCGGCGACCGCAGCGTCAGCTCAACGGCGTCCGTGGGCGTCTCTGCCGCCGAGCCGGGGATCAACGCCCTCGAGCTGTTGCGGAAAGCGGATGCCGCGATGTACCGGGCTAAGTCGCAGGGTCGCAACCGGGTCTCACGCTGAACCTGAGAGCCTTCCCGACGGCTCCTCGTTAAGCCCATTTCTCCGATCTGGCAAGTCCCCTCCCGAATCGCCGGGGTGGGTTGTTGCCCCGGTTACCGACGCGCACAGTGAACAGCGTCGGCACCTCGCCGTCGCTAACCCCTCGGAGGAATCCATGTACTTCCACGTGCAGCGACTCATCAACGACATCGAGCAGGACGAGCCGGACCCCGCCGCCGCCAACGCGCTTCAGGAGGGGCTCGGTGGGCAGTTCGGCGAAATGCGCACCATGATGCAGTACCTGTTCCAGGCCATGAACTTCCGCGGACCGGCCGCCAAGCCCTACCGCGACCTCATCCAGGGCATCGGAACCGAAGAAATCAGCCACGTTGAGCTCATCGGCACGACTATTTCGCGCCTCCTCGACGGCTCTCCCCAGTACAACGGTAAGAAGACCGACCCGCTGGACACCCCCGGCGCCGGCGGAGCGACCCCGCTCAACATCGCGCTCGACACCAGCAACATCCACCACTATCTCGTCGGTGCCCAGGGCGCGCTGCCCGTCGACTCCGTGGGAAACCCCTGGAGCGGCAGCTACGTCTATAACTCGGGCAACCTCGTTCTCGACCTGCTCTACAACCTCATGCTCGAGTCCACCGGACGCCTGCAGAAGAGCCGCATCTACGAGATGACCGAGAACAAGACGGCCCGCTCGACGATCGCGTACCTGATCGTTCGCGACCAGGCCCACGAGAACGCGTACGCCAAGGCGCTCGAGACCCTCGGCATCGACTGGAAGAAGACGCTGCCGATCCCGAAGACCAACGCGGAGAAGTTCCCGGAGGTCAAGAAGCTCGTTGACCTCGGCCTGCAGAGCAAGCAGTACTCGTTCGACCTCGCCGACCAGTCCGAGGCCGGCCGCATCTTCCAGGGTGCGTCTCCGTCGAACGATGGAACGAACCTCGAGGCGAAGGAGCAGGCTCCCGAGGGTGTTCCCTCGGTCATCGCTCCCGAACGATTCGAAGAGTTCGCACCGGGACTCGACACCGATCTGCTGAAGCTCATCCAGCAGACGGCCGAGATGGAGCTCGCCGACATCGAGAGCTTCTACGGACCCACCGGCGCGCCGACTCCGGCTGCCGCCTCCGCTGGCAAGGCCCCCGCGAAGGCAGCGGCCAAGAAGTAGCCAGTTCCTCGCGCGGCATCGCTCACGCGACCCCGGTATGTCCGGACACATACCGGGGTCGCGTGCGTGCGGGTCATCCCGAGTTTTCAGCTCTTTTTGAGCTTTTGTTGAGGATTTTTTAAGCCACAAAATGCCGGTCAGAGTATGATTATGGATGTCCCGGCCGCAGAGGTCGGAAAACAAAACTCAACACGATTCATCCGAAAGGGGACCTTTCATCATGGCTATGTCATTCGATCCTTTCACCGAGTTGGACCGCCTGACCGGCAGCCTGCTCAGCACCCGCCAGGGACCCCGGTTCATGCCGGTGGACCTGTACCGTGACGGCGACCGGTACATTCTCAACGCCGATATGCCCGGCATCGACCCGGGCTCGGTCGATATCGATGTCGACGGCCAGCTGCTCACGATCCGGGCAAACCGCACCGCGGATACCCGTGACGGCGTGAAGTGGCTGTCACAGGAGCGTCCGCACGGCACCTACCTGCGTCAGTTCAGCGTTGGCGAGGGCATCGACTCCGACAAGATCACGGCGCACTACGACAACGGCGTGCTGTCGCTGGTCATTCCGGTGAGCGAACGGGCGAAGCCGCGCAAGATCGAGGTGACCGCGGGCACGACCTCCGAGCACCAGTCCATCGCGAGCTAGGCTCGCCCCACCCCACTCGGCGGGAGAAATCGCCGGGTATGGCGGGAGAAACTGACGTACGGCGGGAGCTACGGCTCCCGCCGTACGTCGTTAACTCCGTCCGGGCTTCATCGCGCCGCGGTCTCCCGATGGCTCGGCGGTGACAGCGACACGGTCTCGGCAAGAAACTGCTCCCATGTTCCGTTCCCACGGCGAGCGCCGGATGCCGCGAGGTTGCGGCCATCGCGATAAGCGCGACCCACCGCTCCCGGCAGCCGCACCGTCATCATCCGGGGGTGCTTGCCTCGGATCGCCCGAAGCGTGGCGATGATCTGCCTGATCTCGAGCACCTCCGGTCCCGCGATGTCCGCCACCCGTCCCCTCGGGCCCGCCAGGGCGAGTCCGGCGACGACGTCGGCGACTTCCTCGGCCGCGACCGGCTCCAATCGGAGCTCGCCCGGCGCCGGAACGATGGGCAACCGTGCCATCACCCCCACGGTGTGCAGCACAAAATCGTGGAACTGTGCAGCCCGCACGATGCTGAACGGCACACCGGAATCCGCGACCGCTCTCTCCGCCGCGGCCTTCGCCCGGAAATACCCGATCGGCATGGCGTCGGCGCCAACCACCGAAATCAGAACCAGGTGCGAGACTCCCGCCGCCCGCGCTGCCCGGGCGACATGACCGGCCGCGACGTCATCGCCCGTCGCTCCCCCGGCGAGGTGCACAACGACGTCCGCGCCATCCATCGCTTCCGTCATCCCGCGCCCGTGCACCGTGTCTCCCACGTAGTGGTGCACGCCGGGTTCGTCCACACCGCCGTGTCTGCTGAGCACCCGCACCGCAGCATCATGACCGACGAGCCGCCGCACCACGCGGCGTCCGAGGTCGCCGGTGCCACCGGTCACCAGAATCGGGCCACCCATCCATGTCCCCGGTATGTCATTCATGTCATTCCTTCCGTCACGATCGAGACCTCCGTCCCGTCAGTGATATGACGGATGAACCGGAGGAATGTGACATGACCGATCCCGACACGCTCGCCCACCGCTTCGACGCGCAGCGACCCCGCCTCGTTGCCATTGCCCGCCGACTGGTGGGATCGTTCGCCGAAGCCGAGGACGTCGTTCAGGACGCGTGGATGCGCCTGCAGCGCGTGCACCCGGACGAGGTGGACAACCTCGATGCGTGGCTCACCACGGTGGTGTCCCGGCTCAGCCTCGATGTGGTTCGCTCGCCGCGCTACGTGCGGGAACGACGATGGGATGTGACCGTCTGGGATCGACAGGATGACCCGTCGAGGGGTGATCCGCTGACGGACGTAGCCCAGGCCGATCGGGTGGGCACGGCTCTGCTGGTCGTACTGGAACTGCTGACCCCGGCGGAGCGTCTCGCGTTGGTGCTCCACGATGTGTTCGGAATGTCGTTCGATGAAGTGGCGACACTGATCGACCGGACGCCGGAGAACGCCCGGCAGCTCGCCTCGCGGGCGAGGAGGCGAGTCCGGCAATCTGCACCAACCGAGCTCCGTGACCGGGGTCGGGAGCGATCGGTCGTCACCGCGTGGCTCGAGGCCGTGCAGACGGGCGACTTTTCCGCGATTCTTGAGCTGCTCGACGACGGGGCGGTGCTGACCGCCGACTACGGAGTTCGCCGGCAGGTACTGGTGGGCTCCCGCGAGATCGCGGACAACGCCGTGCTGGCGGGTCGGCTTGCCGCGCACTCCACCCTGGCGCGCATCGACGGCCGGCCAGGCATCGTCGCAACCGTGCACGGGAAGATCGTCTCGCTCATGGTGTTTGCGATCGCGGGAGGCCGCATTACCGGTCTGAATGTGCTCGCCGACCCGGACCGCATTGCGACGCTGGCCATCCCTCCCCTGCTCCGCGACTGACAACGAGGTCTCCGGAAGGAGCCAACCGCGGTATTCGTGGGAAACTGGTGACATGTCCACAGTGAGTGTGCCGACGGCGCGCTCCCTGGTCAGAACGCGGCGATTCCGGCGAATGGCCCGTACCGGGTACACAGTCAACGGCCTCATCCACTTCATCATCGGTGGATTCGCGATCAGGCTTGCGTTCGGTGACACCTCCTCGCAGGAGGCGGATCCCTCCGGCGCAATCGCCCGGCTCGCCTCCGGTCCGGTCGGACTCATCTTCGTGTGGGCAGCGCTCGGAGCTCTTCTCTCGCTCGGGATCTGGCAGCTCACCAGGGGCGGTCTTTCGGATAACCCCAGCCGTCTGAAGCGGTGGGGTCGACGGATCGCCGAATCGGGGAAGGGCCTGGCATCGCTGACTCTCGCCGGCACGGTGTTGATCTTCGCCCTCGGCGGCGCAACAAGCTCGTCGGAGACCACGCGTGACGTCAACACCGCGTTGCTGACGACGTCGACGGGCGTCCTGATCCTCGTCGGTGTCGGGCTCACGGTGTTCGGCAGCGGTATCGGCTTTATCGCCATCGGCATTCGCCGTGGCTTCCGGAAGCTCATCCGAATCCCTACGGGCCGACGAGGGCGTATCGTCCTTGTGCTCGGTGCATCGGGATACATCGCCAAGGGGATTTCGCTCGGCATCGTCGGCGGCACGTTTGTGGCCGCTGCGGTCACCGGAGACGCGCAACAGGCATCCGGCCTCGATGGCGCGCTCAGGTTGCTTGCGGTGCCGCCGCTCGGCACAATCGCGCTGGTGCTGGTGGGAATCGGCCTGATCAACTACGGGATCTTCCTGGTGACCCGCGCAAAACTCGCCCGCCTCTAGCAGGCGCACGATCCCGCCGGAGCGCCGCACACCCCGGACGTGCCGATTGCTACCCGGCGACCAGCACGATCTTGTCGTGCGTTTCCCCCGCCTCGAGCCTGCGGTGTGCCGCGGCGGTGCCGCCCACGCGAACTCGTCCCTCGGCCGGCACCTGCACCGTGATCAGCGACGGGTGCCCCGTTTCCGCCCCCTGCGCCACCTCGATGGTCGCCGGCACCGACAGGTGACCACCCGCGCGCAGGTAGTAGCCCAAGCTCGCCGCCGCGGATCCGGTGGCCGGATCCTCGCGGATACCCCCGCGCGGGAACGGATTACGGGACACAAACCGGTGACCGGATTCGCGGTGAACCACGGGCACCGTGCCATCCCATCCCTCCCGATTTTGTAACCGCAATACCGCGTCGGCGTCATGATCGAGCAGCCCGAGCACGCCCGCGCGCACGAAGACGATCGGATGCGGGTTGCCGCCCCGCACAAACGCCGCGGGCAGATCGGCGTCGAGCTGAGAGCGCGTCAGTCCGAGAGCGTCGAGCAGCTCATCGAGCACGTCGTCGGCGAGCGGATGCACCGTGCTGTCGACAGCCGTCAGCGTTGCCGCATCGCGGCTGACCTCAACGGGCACCTCGCCGGCGCGGGTCTCCAGCCGCACGACGGGAGCCGCTCCGCGGCGGGCGAGAGCCACGCCGGATGCGATGGTCGCGTGCCCGCAGAAGGCGATCTCATCCAGCGGCGTGAAGTAGCGCACCCGGGCGGAGTCCGGCGTGATCGCGCTAAGGAAGGCCGTCTCGCTGAACCCCAGCTCCGCCGCGATGTGGAGCATCTCGTTCCGCGACAAGGCGTCCGCGTCGATGACGCCTCCCGCGGGGTTGCCCGAGGCGGGGTCCGATTCCGTCGTGGTGAACGCGCGGTAGGTCAGTATCTCCATGCCGGAAGAATACAAACCCGTCGCACCCCGCGTCGCGGGCCAATCGGGCACTCGTGGCTCGCCGCACTGCGGTTGTCTATTTCTGGCCCTGGGGAATATGCAGGCCCTCCCAACGGCTGTTTCTTGTGTGCGCCCCATCCGGGTGCGAGGGAATGGATCGCCGAAATGGAGGACAGACGACATGCCGAAAGAGCGGGGCATCACCATCGTCGCCACCAACCGGAAGGCGCGCCACGATTACACGATCGAGGACACCTACGAGGCGGGCATGGTTCTCTCCGGCACGGAGGTCAAGTCGCTCCGTGACCGACGCGCGTCACTGACGGACGGGTACGCCTACATCGATGCCGGTGAGGCATGGCTGGATGCCGTCTACATCCCGGAGTACATCGGCGGCACTTGGACGAATCACTCTCCGCGCCGCAAACGCAAGCTGCTGCTGCACAAGCAGCAGATTCTTAAGATTCAGAAGAAGGTCAAAGAGGGCGGGTACACCATCATTCCGCTGTCGATCTACTTCAGTGATGGTCGCGCCAAGGTCGAGATCGCCGTCGCCAAGGGAAAGCGCGACTATGACAAGCGCAAGGCCGAGTGGGACGCGGAAGACCGACGCGCAGCGGATCGCGCGATGGGCGCTCACCGCGGCTGAACGCCTGCGCTGACGTCTAGCTGCCGGCCGCCGACGGCTCTATGCGAAAGCGTCGGCGCTCCCGACGGTGCCGATGGCGACCCAGGCGGATGCCACGGTCGAGAAGGGTCCCGCGGGCAGGCGCTCCGCGCACGCGCGTTTCACCGCGGCCACCCCGTCCGGCGTCAGGGAGTTGAGGTAGTCACCCACGGGGCCGACGCCGAGGGTGAACGGCTCCCACCACTGCTCGAACGAGGCGAACTGCACCTCGACCGTCACAACGGGCGCGCGCACGTCGAGGAGCCCCGCCTCCGCGAACAGCCGGGCGAGGTCGCCCTCGGTGGTGCCGGGGCGGGTTGCCTCGTTGTGCGCGTCCGGGTCGAGGCTGCGCTGGGCTTCCCGGAAGGGAGCGAGCGGGCCCGCGCCGCCGGCAAAGTCCCACACGGTGGCGGCGACGGTGCCGCCGGGTCGGGTGACGCGGGCCATCTCCCGGATGCCCCGCACCGGGTCATCCATAAAATGCACCACCAACTGGGCGAGCGTGACGTCGAACTCGCCGGATTCGAAGGGCAGCGACTCGGCCGAGGCCTGCCTGCAGTCAACGAGTGGGTAGCGAGACCGCACGGCCCCGACGAACGGCGCGGAAGGATCGACGGCGGCGACGGATGACTCGCCCAGCGCCTCGACCAGCACGGACGTCAGCGCTCCCGGGCCGCATCCAACATCGAGGGCCCGCTGGCCACTTCGCAACCCGAGGAGCGCGGCAAACTCCCCGGCGAGCGGCTCGGAAAACCTACCCATGAAGCGCGAGTACGCGTCGGCGGCGACGTCAAACGACATGCATCCACGCTACTCGCGGCCGGGGAACCGCTGCCAGCGGCCTGGTGTTTTACCTCCGCAGCAGGCGTCTCTCCGGGATGCGAGGGAAGGCTTACGCAGGGCGGTTGATCCGATCGCCCTCGCTCGTGAGGTCGGCGTCGGGGCCGATCTGCATCGCCTCGATACCGGGAGTGTGGGTGAGCTCGTCTACTAATTTTTGGCTGCCCGCAATCAGCGTCGAGTCGAAGTCGATCTCCGTTGCGAGGACCCAGGAATGGTCGTCGGGCCAGATGATGCTGGGCGACTGCACGTCCCACTCGTGGACGACCCAGGGGGCACGGGCGGGCCATTGTGGATCGGCGAAATCGGTTGCGCCCGCTTCGAACAGCACATAGCTTCGGCCAGTACCTTCGAGAATCTCGAAGCGAGGCCCCGCGGATATCTCGCGGCTGAGCACACCCGTGCCGGGCTTTGGCTGGCGGAACGGATGACCCGGAAAGAACTCAGACCCCGACCGACGGCCGACGAGACGTCTGGCCGCCGCCACAATACGTTGACGAAGCGACCCTTGCTGGATAACCCCGGCATCGTCGCCGAACCACTCGGGCATATCGTCGTCCGACTCGAGGAGGACGTAGCTCACGGCCGATCCCGACGAACTGGTCAGTCCACCCCAGCCTTCCCAGACCGCAGCGACGCCGGCACCCGGAGTCGAGGTGTGACGAGCGAGGACAGCGGATGCCGCGGCGAGCGACGCAGCGTCGATCGAACCCTGAGACGCGTCGTTGTAGCGCCACCCATCGGGAGCTATTGCGCTGTCGGAGCTCCTATCCTTC
Source organism: Glaciihabitans sp. dw_435 (assembly GCF_018449675.1). Lineage (GTDB taxonomy): Bacteria > Actinomycetota > Actinomycetes > Actinomycetales > Microbacteriaceae > Glaciihabitans. The sequence goes on from NZ_JAAVUZ010000002.1 coordinate 367,624, forward strand.
GCAATCAGGAGCGCATGCTGTGCCTCGGCATGCATGGTGGTACCGAACGCTGCTGCGACCATCGCCCAGGTGGCCTGTTCGGTCTCTATCGCCGCGTCGAGGTCGTGCACCTCGGAAAACAGCGTGGACGTATCCACCCCGAGCCATGTTCCTGTGGCGCGCGGCCGGTCGCGCTCTGTCGGATGGAATACCCGTGCGTACGCTTCGAATCCACGCGGAACGACGGAAAGAATACTGTTCCACGGCTCGGCCTTCATCGGCAGAAGCCACTCGCCGCGCGCGACATCGGATACCCAGCCAAAATCTTCGGTCATGCGGCCATTGTCCTCGGCACCACCACTCGGTGTCGTAGTCCTGCGGACGGACCTGTGTGGCAGCGGTCAGTGCTCCGAGCGGGGAGGGCGCAGTCGGGTCTCTTCCAGGTCGAGCATTGCCTGCGCCTGGGACAGGATCCGGGAGGGGTAGGAACCTCGGCTGCGGGCAACAAGGAGGCTCTGCCGCTCGGCCTCGACGACGGCCAGACGCAGCTCACGGTACTGATGGTGCGGCGTCTCGCCGGGTTCGGCGCCCAGGGCGTTGGCCCGCTCCCACGCCGATTCGGCGCGAAGGAATGACGACTGACGGACGCGCTCGACAACGTCGGGATCGACCTCGGTGCCCTCCTGCCCGATGGCCGCGCTCGGGTCATCCAACACGACAAGTCCATCGAAGCTGATCTCGTCGAGCAGAATCGCGAGCTTCTCGCGGTCCTGCGCCTCGTCGACTCCACGGATCCCGAGCAGCCGGATGACGAAGGGGAGCGTGCCACCCTGCACAACGAGCGTCACCACCGCGACGGTGAACGCGATGAGGATGAGCTGCTCGCGGTACGCGATGTTCTCCGGGAGGGATTGGGCGGCGGCGAGCGTGACGACCCCGCGCATACCTGACCAGCCGAGAACCGCGCCTCCCCGCCAATCGATGCTCTCCCCACGCAGCTGTGCGAGGTCGAATCGTCGTCGGTCGTAGATCTTCTCGGTGCGAATGCGGCGCCGCGTGGCCCTGCGGTTCGGGCTCGGATGGGTGCGGAAGTACCCGAGCAAGAGCCACATGGTGAAGGTGCGTTTCTCTGCCCGTTCGGCCCGGCGGTGCAGGGCGAAGACCAGCGGACCCATCCATACGAACCGCAGGATGATGAGCGCGACCGTGGCGATCAGGCCGATGATCACGGCGTTACCAGCGCTGAGGGTGCCCGGCTTCACGTCCTCGATGAGGGTGCGAATTTCGAGACCGATGAGGAGGAAGACGCCGTTCTCGAGCAGGAACTGCACGGTGCGCCAGTTAATTCGGTCACTGATGCGTGATTGCGCGGCGAACAACGCGGGGCTGGCGTGACCCGTGTACAGGCCAGCGACCACCACCGCGAGAACACCCGACGCGTGGATTCCTTCGGCCGGCATGAACGCGACGAACGGCACCGCGAGCGAGATGGCGGTGTCCAGCACGGGGTCGTGAAGTTTTGACCGGATGTACACGGTGACGAAGCCCGCTGCCAGACCAATCACGATGGCCAATGTGACCGCGTAAAAGAAGTCGAGGACGCCTGCCCAGGGGCTGATGATCCCGCCTGCTGCCACGGCGAGTGCCGACCGCAGGAGAACGAGAGCGGTCGCGTCATTGACCAGGCCCTCGCCCTCGAGGACCGTGAGGATGCGCGGCGGCAATCCGAGTCGTCGGCCAATGGATGTCGCGGCTACAGCATCCGGCGGGCTGATGATCGCTCCGAGCGCCACGGCTGCGGCGAAGTTGAGATCCGGCAAGAGCGCGTAGAGCAGGAAGCCCGCGCCGAAGGCGGTCGCGATCACCAGCACGACCGACAGGCTCGTGATCGTGCTCAGGTTCCGGCGAAAGTCGACGATCGGCACGCTGATAGCGGCGGCATAGAGGATCGGGGGCAGCAGACCATCGAGCACAACTTCGCTCGGCAGGCTGATGGAGGGGATTCCCGGCAAGAAGGAGAATCCCACTCCCGCGGCGACCAGAAGGATGGGAGCCGCGACACCGAGCTTCTTGGAGAACGCCGTGGCGGCGACCAGCACGGCGATGCCGATGACGCCGTAGATACCGAGTTCCATTGGTTAAAGGTATCGGACGTATGTTTCTGAATGACTTCGAGAGCGCGCGGTGCCTTCGACCCCGGCACACTCAGAAGGCCTGCCCCCCAGGGCGTGTCGGTGGAGCCTCCTGTCAGACACCAATCACTACACAGCGTGTGAGCGCGCGCACCAACCGGGGCTGATCAGCCACGCGTTGCACTCCGATCGGAGGGCGACGCTATTGGAGCATCCTTCACTGTTCCGCCACTCTCGGCAGCCCAGCTAGCGACGAGGTTCAGCGCCTCCTGCGACCTGGAACCCGGTGCCGCTGAATACACGAACATCTTCTGGTCATCCGCTCCGGGAACATCGAAAGCCTCATAGGTGATCGTGATGCGTCCGGCGAGCGGGTGCTCCAGCAGTTTCGATCCGAAAGTGCATTCGTACACTCTGTGCTCATTCCATTTCCGCCGAAATTCATCGCTTTTCACGGTTAGCTCACCGATGAGCTCATTGAGGAAGCGGTCGCCAGGATTAGCCGAGGTATCGACTCTCAAAATGGCGGCAGCGTCCGATGCGACGCTCTCCCAGCCGACGAAACGCTGTCGGGCTTCGTCTGCCAGAAAGGTCCACCTGGCCAGGTTCCGCTGCTCGAAGGGAACGGTTTCGAAATCGAATAGCACCTCGCGTGCCAACCGGTTCATGGCGAGAAGCTGCATCCCCCGCCCAATGACGAATGCAGGCGAGTCAGTGAATGAGGCCAGAAGATGATGAATGCTGGGTCGCACACGCTGTACGGGTAGCGGCGGAGGCGGCGGCGCCTCAGTCTGTGCGTTGACTAAGGCGAAGAAGTAATCGCGCTCAGTTTCGTTGAGGCGCAGGGCACGGGCGACCGCGCGAAGAACTGCTGGCGAAACGTGTTTGGTGCGCCCCTGCTCGAGGCGGGCGTAGTAATCCACGCTGACTCCAGAGAGCTGCGCGACTTCTTCCCTGCGCAGTCCCTGCACCCGCCGCACACTCTCTGGCTGGGTGGACGGCGAAACGATCGCCAGGCCGACATCATCGGGCGTCAGCCGGGCCCGGCTCGCCCGAAGAAACTGCTTCAGTCCGTCTTGGCTCTCCATCTGTCCAGTATGGGTCTCCGATCATCGCTGTCGCGGTCGCGAGTCGCAATGTCGGTCCTAGGCAGCACCGTGCCTGTCCGAACACCCCATCGGACCATGCACTCCCGTTGGCTGTAAGCACGTCTTCGAAAGGACAACGCCATGACATCCACTCCCACCCTCACCGGCCGTGTCGCAGTTATCGTCGGGGCCTCCTCCGGCATTGGTGAGGCAACGGCCCGCCGCCTTGCCGCCGCTGGGGCATCCGTCGCTCTCATCGCTCGTCGCGCCGACAGGCTCGAGGCCATTGCGGCGGATATCCGACGCGCGGGTGGCACCGCCTTGGTCATCGCGGCGGACGTTACCGACTCGTCTGCGGTCCGGGAGGCCGCTGCGGCCGTCAAAAACAAGCTCGGGTCGGCGGGCATCCTGTTCAACAACGCCGGCATCATGCTTCCAGCACCCATCGGTGAGCACCGCGACGATCAATGGAAAACCCAGATAGACCTCAACGTGAGCGCGCTTGTGACAACTGTTGGGGCGTTCGTGGATCAGCTGGTAGAAACCGCCGCAACTGGCGCACCCGCCGACCTCATCAGCACGGGATCCGTCGCCGGCGAAGCCCTGTTCACGAACTTCGCCGTCTACTCGGGTACGAAAGCGTTCGTGAAACACTTCACCACTACGCTGCGTGCAGAACTCGGCCCGAAGGGCGTACGCGTCGGATCCATCGCACCGGGCCTCGTGCAAACCGAACTCGCTAACCATGTCACCGACAAAAACGTCACCGACTGGCTCGCAGAGGCGCAAGAGACGATGACCGCCCTCACCGCCGCGGACATCGCCGAAGTCGTCACGTTTGCAGTCAGCCTCCCCAGCCACGTGAACCTGCAACACATCACGATTATGCCGACCCGACAGGTCGTCTAGACGCGACGTTCGAGAAGATCGAGGTTCTCGGCAGCCCGTCACACGCTCGTTACCAGTGATGGACGGCGACCTCCGTGGTTCCGAACCACTAGTCGGCCATACCCTTCTCCATGCAAGCGGTGCAGATTCGTACATGATGACGGTCAGGCCTTTGGCCCCATCGCTGCAGCGGTCGGCCAAGTTGTAGAGGATCTGCCGAGGTGCAGAAAGCACTTCCGTCGCGAGGTCAACCATGACAATTTCCGACGCGTGACCGCGTCGGAAAGCAGAACGGTCAATTCGCGGGAGGCCTTCGGACCATCGCGACGGTGAGAATGGCGATCAGCATTCCAATTGAAGCCCACGCCCGCGCCAAGTACATCCACACAACTGCCTCGGCATCGCCCGCTAGCGCTGTTACACCTGCTACAACCAGAAAGCCGATCATCACAAGTAGCCACGTTGCGATGATGGTCTTCAACATCATTGAGACTTTTGGCGATTTGCGTTGTCCACGCTCATTCATGAAGCATGTCCGTCCCAAGCAACTAGTGATGCTACACAATGTAGACGTGAATCCGTTGTGACGTATGTCGCACTGGGCAATGAGCGCGCCCGGGATACGAATGTGGGCGAAATGCGGGTACAGCCGTCTTCTCAGAGTCAGGCAACCCACGCAGCCATCACTGAATGCTAGTGATCGCGGGGAATCTTGTGGAGCCGCCTGTCAGAATCGAACTGACGACCTTCTCATTACGAGTGAGATGCTCTACCAACTGAGCTAAGGCGGCGAGTGTCACGGCAAGCCGGGGCACAGTCTGAAAGCATAGCCGAAGATTAGGGCCGCGCCGAAACGAGGAGCGACTCCAGCTCCGCGAAGGAATCGCGCATCTGTTCGGGCAGTCCCTCGCTGCTCTCACCGTCGGCCCAGAGGGACCAGGCGTGCCGCAGCGCAGCGATGGCAACCAGCGTGATCAGGCGGGCGCGAGAGGCAAGCGCCTCCGCATCTTGCGCCAGCGCAGGGTCATCCTGAGCCAAACGCTGTTCGACGATCGAGGCGAGCGCGTTCTCGAACTGACGCATGTTGGCCATGCGCTGGGCGAACAAGTGCGGGTACTGCTTGTGGAGTTCGCGACGTTGGCGGGTCTCCACCCGGTCCTCGAGCGCGGTCTCCACACCCTCGACCATGAGCTCGCGGATGCCATCCATGAGGTCGGCCCCGGGACCGGCGGTGATGAAGCGCTCGACGGACGCGTCGTTCGGCAGGTCGGGCGCATCGCCGATGACGGCGGCGTCCTTGGACCCGAAGTAGTTGAAGAACGTGCGGGGCGAGACATCCGCTTCCCTGCTGATGTCTTCGATGGTCAGCTGCTCGAGGCCGCGCTCGGAGGCGAGGCGGAGGACGGCGCGCTGGATGGCACGGCGGGTCGCAATTCGCTTGCGTTCACGGAGGCCGAGGGCGGGTGCGTCAGACATGCTTCAATCATTGCACAGGATGCAAACTTGCATTCCTGCGCTCGCACACGCAGGAATATTCTCGGTCGATTGCGAGGGTTCTCCCGCCGCGGGCGACAGAATGGACGAACCGACTACCCCCGATGAATGGATACCAGATGAAGTTGGCACGCCTCGGGGAATCCGGCAGCGAGATCCCCGTACTGGTCGACGGCGACCGCTATCTCGACTTGCGAGGGGTGATCAAGGACTTCTCCGACATGGCTGGGCTGGAGCGGGTGCGGGCGGCCGTGGCATCCGGTTCCCTGCCGGTGCTGGACGGCGCTGGCGCACTGCGCGTCGGTGCTCCTGTGCTGCGGCCGAGCGCGATCATCTGCATCGGCATGAACTACGCCGCGCACGCAGCCGAGTCGGGCTCCGCGCCGCCCACCGCGCCGATCCTGTTTCTCAAGACGCCAAACACCGTCGGCGGGCCGAACGACGATGTCGCCATTCCGCGCAAGAGCCACAAGACCGACTGGGAGGTCGAGCTCGCGGTGCTCATCGGCCGCAAGGCGCTCTACCTCGACTCGCCCGCCGACTCGGCGGCGCACGTCGCGGGGTACCTGCTCGCCAACGATGTCTCGGAGCGCGAGTTCCAGATCGAGATCTCGGGCGGCCAGTGGAGCAAGGGAAAGTCGGCGCCCGGCTTCAGCCCCCTCGGGCCCTGGCTCGTCACGCCCGACGAGGTCGACCCGGGCAACCTGCGTCTGCGCAGCTGGGTGAACGGCGAGCCGCGTCAGGACTCCACGACCGCCGACCTGATTTTCGATGTCGACTTCATCATCTGGAACCTCAGCCAGTTCATGGCGCTCGAGCCCGGCGATGTCATCATGACGGGGACTCCGGCCGGCGTCGCGCTGTCGGGCAAGTTCCCGTACCTGCGCGCGGGCGATGTGGTCGAGCTGGAGATCGAGGGGCTCGGTCGGCAGCGTCAGGTCTACACCCAGGCGTGATGGATGCCTCGGACTAGGTAGCGCACTTCGGATCGGCGTCGGGCACGGTTCCCTTCGTGAAGTAGTTGTCGACCGTGGTGTTCACGCAGCGGGAATCGCCGTTGTACCCGGTGTGCCCTTCGCCATTGTTGGTGACGAGGTGTGCGCTCTGCAGCTGGTGGGACAACGCGACGCCCCACTGGTACGGCGTGGCCGGGTCGCCCGTGGTCGACACGATGAGGATCGGAGCCGCACCCGCACCGGTGACGACCTTCGCCGCGCCACCGCGGTGCTGGAACGGCCAGTTCGCACAGGTCACGTCACCAAGGTCGGAGGTCTGCGCCGTGGTCGGCGATGCTTTCAGCAGCTCGGCGTTCTCGCGCGCGATCTCTGCCGGGTCGGTGACTGCGGGGTAATCGAGACAGGAGATGGCGACGAACGCCTCGGTCGAGTTGTCCGCGTAGGTGCCGTCGGTGTCGCGTCCGTAGTAGAAGTCGGACAGGTAGAAGGCTGTCGTCGTCGTTCCCGCCTCCACCTCGGAGAACAGGTCGCTGAGGTACGGCCAGGATGACTCGTCGTAGAGCGCCATCGACATGGCCGTGTCCAGCACGCCCGCGGTGAGCTTGCGTCCATCGGGCGCCGTGAGCGGCTTCGCGTCGAGGGTCTCGTAGAGGCCGTGAATCGTGGCGAGGTCGGCCGTCATGTTTCCGGTGAACGGGCAGTCGTCGGTCTTCGGGCACGCGGTCAGATAGTTGCGCAGGGCCAGTTCGAACCCGGCGGTCTGCGCAAGGGTGACGTCGAAGGAGGTCACGGTGGAATCGGTCGATCCATCGAGCACCATCTTGCCGACCTTGGTGGCGAATCGGTCGGCGTAGTACATGCCGATGTCACTGCCGTAGGAGTATCCGAGGTAGTTGAGCGCGGTGTCCCCCACGATCGCGCGCAGCATGTCGAGGTCGCGCACGGTGCTCTGGGTATCCACGAAATTGAGCAGCTGCCCCGTGTTCTTGAGGCACGCGGCGCCGAAGTCCTTGGAGGCCTGGATGGTCTCCGCGTCGTACTCCGGGGTGTCGACGGGGGCCGCCGGAATGTCATAGAGGAAGTCGTCGAGCTGCGCGTCGTCGTAACACTTCACGGCGCTGGAACGGCCGACACCGCGGGGATCCCAGCCGATCACGTCGTAACTCTTCGCCAGCGCCGGCTGCACAGCGCTGTCGACGTCGTCGTGAACAAAGTCGTAGCCCGAACCGCCCGGCCCGCCGGGATTGACGAACAGCGACCCCAGTTTCTTTCCGGTGGCAACGTGACGGGTGAGCGCCAGCGAAATGTCGGTGTCCGTCGACGGGTTGTCCCAGTCCATCGGAGCGATCGCTGTGGTGCACTGCGCTCCGTCGTCGCAGTCCTTCCAGATGAGTGTCTGGTCGTAGTAGCGCTGCACCGCGGCGGTCGGGGCGTCCTCCGCAACGGGCGTCGACGTCGCGGGTCCGGGAGACGGCAACGAACACGCGGACAGGGGTGCGATGAGCGCCACCACCGCGACCGCGACGGCCCAGCGGACCACCCCGCTCCTGCGGGAGCCCTGCCTCAGCACTGGGGGTCGGTCGCGGGAACGGTCCCGGCCAGCAGGTAGTCGTCGACGGTGGTGTTGATGCAGGCGTTGGACTTGTTGTACGCGGTGTGACCCTCACCGGTGAAGGTGACGAGGTGGCCGTTCTCGAGCTGGTTGGCGAGACTCTTCGCCCAGACGTATGGCGCGGCCGGGTCATCCGTCGTCCCGACAACCAGGATGTCCGCCGAGCCCTTCGCGGCGATCGGGTCGACATTGCCCGTCGGAGGGAACGGCCACTTGGCGCAGCTGGTGCCGCCCCAGGCCATGAGGTGACCGAAGACGGGCGCCTCGGCGTCGAGCTGGGCGGCTTCCGCGCGCATGGTCGCGACGTTGTCGTCGAGCGGGTAGTCCAGGCAGTTGACGGCGCTGAAGGCCTCCGCCGAGTTGGTGCTGTAGGTGCCATCGGACGAGCGGCTGTAGTACGCGTCGGCGACCTGGAAAGCGGATGACGCGTCGCCGGCCATCACGGTGGTGAAGACCTGTACCAGGGCGGGCCAGTTGTCCGGGCTGTACAGCGGGTAGACGATGGCCGTGAACATGGTGTTCGCCCCGAGCTGGCGGCCGTCGCTGTTCTTGAGCGGACTGGCGTCGAGGCTGTCGAGCAGCGCACGGATCTCGGTCATCGATTCGTCGACGGTTCCGCTAAAGGGACATCCGCTCAGGGTCGGGCACTTCGCCAGAAAGGCGCGCAACGAGCTTTCGAAGCCCTTGGCCTGCTCCAGGCTGATATCGAATGCCGTGGCGGTGGGGTCGACGGCGCCGTCGAGCACCAGCCGGCCGGTCTTCGTCGGGAAGAGGTCGGCGTAGGTCGCGCCGATGAGGGTTCCGTAGGAGTAGCCGAGGTAGTTGAGCTTGGCGTCTCCGAGCGCGGCGCGAAGCACGTCGAGGTCACGGGCGACGCTGACGGTGTCGACGTGGGCGAGGAGGTCCCCGGTGTGGTCGAGACAGGCTGCCCCGAACTTGCCGGCGGTCGCGGTGACCTCGGCCAGCCAGGCGTCGGACCCGCGAACTCCCTTGGGGATGTCGAAGTTGATGGCGTCAAACTCGGCCGGGTCGTCGTAGCAGTCGACGGCGGTGGAGCGGCCGACACCGCGGGGGTCGAAGCCCACGATGTCGTACTGCTTCTGCAGGGCGTCGCTGGTCGCGTAGTCGACGCTGTCGTGCACGAAGTCATACCCGGAACCGCCGGGGCCGCCGGGGTTCACCAGCAGGGATCCGATCGCCTTGCCGCTGGTTGCCTGCTGGCGAACGAGCGCGAGCTTGATGGTGTCACCGGTCGGGTCTGCCCAGTCCAGGGGCGTGGTTAGCGTCGAGCACTGCATGCCGTCGCCGCAGGACTTCCAGCGCAGAAGCTGGCCATAGAACGGCTCGAGGTCGGCGGCGACCTTCTCTTCTGACGGGGTCGAGGTCGCGTTGGTCGTCGGCGGCAAGAACCAGGCGGAGCATCCACTGAGCGGGACGAGCACAGCGAGAAGCAGGGCCGTCATGCCGAGGCGGCGGCGTGAAATCACAGAGATACGTCTTTTCTTGTTGCCGAGATGAGCATCGCCTCCAGGGCGAGCGCCGGGCTCACGTTGCCGTCGATACGGGTTCTCGCGGTGGAGATCGCGTCGAGGGTGGCGAGGGTCTCCGCCGGGGAGGACCGCTCGCTCGCGAGCACCAGCTCGGAGCGGATGCTGAGGTTGATCGGCTCGATGGTCGCGCCCAGCTGCATCAGCAGCACGTCACGGTAGAGCGACAGCAGGTCGACCATGATGCGGTCGAGCCCATCGCGAAGGCTACGGGTCGCGCGGCGCTTCTGGTCTTCTTCGAGGTTCTTGAGTTGGATGCGCAGGGCGGGCGGGATCGTGCCGCCGGGTTCCACACCGAGGGACCGCATCGCGCTCGCCCGCTCCTCGGCGTCACGCTCTTCGGTGATGGCCTTGGCGTCGTCGCCGGCGAGTTGCAGCATGGTGGCAGCAGCACGGACGGCATCGGAGACCGAGCGGAGCCCAAGCGCGATGCGCAGGGTCTGCTCACGACGGTTGCGTGCTTCGTCATTGGTGGCGAGGCGGTGGGCCATGCCGATGTGGCTCTGCGCCTCACGGGCGGCGCGGGTTGCGATTTCGATATCCACGTTGTCACGGCGGGCGATCAGCTGGGCGACCTCGTCCACACCGGGCACGCGCAGCCGCACGCTGCGCACGCGGGAACGGATGGTGGGAAGCAGGTCGGCCTCGCTGGGAGCGCACAAGATCCAGACAGTGCGGGGCGGCGGCTCTTCGAGCGCCTTGAGCAACACGTTGGAGCTGCGCTCCGCCATGCGGTCGGCGTCTTCGATCACCATGACGCGGTAGCGACCCACCGACGGGGAGAACTGCGACGTCTTCACGAGCGCCCGCACCTCGTCGATGCTGATGATGACGCGTTCGGTGCTGAGCACGCCGAGGTCGGGGTGCGTTCGCGCTTCGACCTGACGTTGCGTCGCCGCGTCATCCGCCCCATTACTCAGCAGCGCGGCCGCGAAGGCATAGGCGATATTGGAGCGCCCCGAGCCGGGCGGGCCCGTGACCAGCCACGAGTGGGTCATCGACGAGTCGAGATCTCCGGAGGCGGCAGCAGCGCTGAAGATCGCGATCGCGTCCGCTTGACCGGTCAGTTCGTCCCACACACCCATGCGGTCAGCCTAAGTTACGCAGCTGACAACGCAGGGCGACGTTATAGAAGTGTGGCAACCCGCGCACGGATTGCACTGGCGATGGACTCGATGCTGTCGGCGGCCGGGAGCACCAAAAAGCGCTCCGGTTCGGCGTCGGCAAGCTCGAGGTACGACGCCCGGACGCGGGCGTGGAAGTCCTGCTTTTCGGCTTCCAAACGGTCGTATTGCGTGCGGGACTGGTCGAGCCTGCTGCGTCCGACGGTCTCGTCGAGGTCGAGCAGGATCGTCAGATCCGGCAGCAGGTCCTCGGCGGCCCAGAGCGAGAGGTTGCGCACCTCGGTCGGGTCGAGCACACGCCCGGCTCCCTGATAGGCGACGGATGAATCGAGGTAGCGGTCCTGAAGAACGACGTCACCGCGTTCCAGCGCCGGCCGGATCTTTGTCGCGATGTTGTGCGCCCTGTCGGCGGCGTACAACAGCGCCTCCGCCCGCGGGGCGATGTAACCCCGTCGGTGAAGGATGATCTCGCGCAGCTCGACACCCAGCTCGGTCCCGCCGGGCTCGCGGGAGAGCACAATGGTGCGCCCCTGCTCTTCGAGCCAGCTGGCCAGGAGCGCCGACTGGGTCGACTTTCCCGAACCATCCCCGCCCTCGAGCGTGATGAACAGTCCGCTCATCACGCTTCGTTCGCGGGGGCGGCGACCTTCGCTGCTGCCGGCTTGCGCGCGGCGGGAGCCTTGGCTGTCATGGCCTTCGCGGCCGTGGCAGACACCGTCTTCGACAACGCCGACTTGGCCGCGGTGGACTTGGCCGCCGTGGTCTTCGTGGTGGTCGCCTTGGCGGTGGTCGACTTCGCAGCCGCTGCCTTGGTCGTCGTGGTCTTCGCCGCGGGGGTCTTCGCTGGGGCACGCTTGGCCGGTGCACGCTTCGCGGGGGCCTTGCCTCGTGGCTTCGCCGGTCCCTTGGCGCGCTTGTCGGCGAGCATCTCGACGGCACGATCGAAGTCGATGTCCTCGATCTGCTCACCACGGGGAATCGTCACGTTGGTGACGCCGTCGGTGACGTACGCGCCGAAGCGTCCGTCCTTGATCCGGATGGGCTTGCCGCTCACCGGGTCCGCGTCGAATTCCTTGAGTGCGCTGCTGGCCTTGCGGGCGCCGTACTTGGGCTGCGCGTACAGGTCAATCGCGCCCTGCAGCTCGATGTCGAAGATCTGGTCTTCGGTCTCGAGCGAGCGCGTGTCCGCGCCCTTCTTCAAGTAGGGACCGAACTTGCCGTTCTGCGCGAGGATTTCCTCGCCCGTCTCCGGGTCATGTCCGACGACGCGCGGGAGCGACAGCAGCTTGAGCGCGGTGTCGAGGTCAACCGTTGCCAGGTCCATCGACTTGAAGATGGAGGCGGTGCGCGGCTTGACGGCCACGCCCTTCTTCGCGGCCGGCTTGCGCTTGGGCTTGATCGGAGTTTCTCCGGCGGCAACGGCGGCGGCCGCGACGATGGCAGCTTCCGCCGCAGCGGCGGCCTCTGCTGCTTCCTTCGCGACTGCTTCGGGGTCGACCTCGGGCTCGGGCTCGAGCTCCGTGATGTACGGACCGAATCGGCCGTCCTTCGCCACGATCTGCTTGCCGTTCTCGGGGTTCAGTCCGATCACGCGGTCGCCGACAACGGGAGCGTCGATGAGTTCGCGGGCCTTGGCCGGGGTCAGCTCGTCGGGCGCCAGGTCCTGCGGGATGTTGATCCGCCGCGGGGTCTCGGGATCGTCACCCGGAGCCTCGAGATAGGGGCCGTACTTACCGATACGCAGGGTGATGTCATCCGCAATCTTGATCGAGTTGATGTCTTTCGCATCAATCTCTCCGAGGTTGTCGATGACGGTACGCAGTCCCCGGTGGGTCTCGTTACCGAAGTAGAACCCGGTCAACCACTCGACGCGGTCGGCCTCTCCCCCGGCGATGCGGTCGAGGTCGGCCTCCATGTCGGCGGTGAACTGGTACTCGATGAGGTCGGAGAAGTACTGCTCAAGCAGACGCACGACCGAGAACGCTATCCAGTTCGGAATCAGCGACGATCCGCGCGGCGTGACATATCCGCGGTCGACGATCGTGGAGATCGTGGCCGTGTACGTCGACGGGCGACCTATACCCAGCTCTTCCAGCGTCTTGATCAGACTCGCCTCGGTGTAGCGCGGGGGCGGGCTCGTCTCGTGTCCCTTGGCGTCCACGTCGACGAGAGTCAGAACCTGACCCTCCTTCAGCGGGGGAAGCTTGGCCTCGCTCGGCTCGGCGACCTGGTTGCGGTCCTCGTCCTGGCTCTCCTCATAGGCGGCCATGAAGCCGCGGAAGGTGATGACGGTTCCGGTCGACACGAATTCAGCGGCGGTGATGGATGCCACCGCCGGCGTCTCCGCCAGAAGGCCGGTAGCACGATCCGCCGTGATGACAACAGACGCGGTCAAGCCCTTGGCGTCGGACATCTGCGAGGCGACGGTGCGCTTCCAGATGAGGTCGTAGAGCTTCCACTCGTTGCCGCGCAGCGTCGACTGCAGTTCGGAGGGCGTGCGGAACGTCTCACCCGACGGGCGGATAGCCTCGTGGGCTTCCTGCGCGCTCTTGTTCTTGCCGGTGTAGTAGCGCGGCTTCTCGGGAATCGTGTCCGCGCCGTACAGCAGGGTTGCCTGCTTGCGGGCCGCGGTGATCGCCTGGTCCGACAGGTTCGGCGAGTCGGTACGCATGTAGGTAATGAAACCGTTTTCGTACAGCGACTGCGCGACGCTCATGGTCTGGCGCGAGGAGAAGCGCAGCTTGCGAGCGGCCTCCTGCTGCATGGTGGACGTCGTGAAGGGCGCGGCCGGGCGGCGCGTGTAGGGCTTCGACTCCACCGAGGAGACCGTCATGCGAACGCTGTCTTCGGCGAGCGCTGTCGCGAGGACGGTAGCGGATGCCTCATCCAGCGCCACGACCCTGTCGCGAAGCTTTCCGGTGTCGTCAAAGTCGCGGCCGGTGGCGACGCGGGTGCCGTTGATGCGCACGAGGCGTGACTCGAAATCGGTGGGGTTGTCACCCGGGGTCAGGTGGGCCGTGAGGTCCCAGTACCCGGCGGCGATAAAGGCGAGGCGTTCGCGCTCACGGTCGACAACGAGGCGGGTGGCGGCGGACTGCACGCGGCCGGCGGACAGGCCGGGGCCCACCTTGCGCCAGAGCACGGGAGAAATCTCATAGCCGTAGAGACGGTCGAGGATGCGGCGGGTTTCCTGCGCGTCAACGAGAGCCGTGTCGAGCTCGCGCGTGTTTTCCTTCGCGAGGTTGATGGCGTCCTTGGTGATCTCGTGGAAGACCATCCGCTTGACAGGAACCTTGGGCTTGAGCACCTGGAGCAGGTGCCACGCGATGGCCTCACCCTCGCGGTCCTCATCAGTTGCGAGGTAGACCTCGTCGGCATCCTTCAGAGCTCGCTTGAGGTCGGCGACGGTGCGCTTCTTCTCTTCGGACACGACGTAGTACGGCTCGAAGCCGTTCTCCACGTCGACGGAGAACTTGCCGAGGGATCCCTTTTTCAGTTCCGGCGGCAGGTTCTTGGGCTCAACGAGGTCACGAATGTGACCTACCGAGGCGAGAACCTCGTAGCCATCACCCAGGTACTGGCCGATCGTCTTCGCCTTGGCAGGCGACTCGACGATTACCAGCTTGTTCGTGCCGGGCACGGTGCTCCTCTTGTTTACGACAGTGAATGGCGGTGCAAAGTGCCACCGTCAGCGACACCATACACAGGTCAACCCGCGTTGCACCTAATTCGATACCAGGTCCGGTGGTCCGGCTGCCGCGGCGGCCCGCAGACGAATTCCGAGGAAATCACGCTCCGCAACAACCGTGAGGACCAGTCCATCCGCCTCACACCGGTCGATTCGGGCATGGTTTGCACCAGCTATTTCCTCAGCAATCGCACAGGGAACGCCCGGCAATCGACCCGACGCGACGTCGGCGGCGCCCAAGGCGGATGCATCGGCCGCGGCGATCACCGACTGCCGAATACTCATACCTATATATAGGGGAAGAATTGTGGCCGTTAGGGCTGCGATCGCACCGACCACGGCAACCGCCAGAACTGCCGCAGCCCCCGTTTCGCGATCACGGGCTCCGCACGATCGCAGCGTCCGTTCTCCGATGTCTGCGCCCACGGGTCATCCACCCCCGTCCAGCGCACAGGCGGTCGCACGCACCGTGAGCAGCGAGACTAGCCCGGCACCCGCCGACGAGCGGGCCCGAGCGGTCACGCAGAGCAGGTCGCCGCGGTGCCGCACGGTGAAGCTGGCTCCCGCGACCGCCTCAGCCAACCTCCCGGAGGCGTGGCCGGAGCCATCGCCGCGCGCCAACGACCGCGCCGCGTCCGCGGTGGCATCCTGCAGCCGCAACTGTTCACCTGCAACCTGCATGCATCCCAGCGCCGCGGCCAGAACCAGGATCACCGCGGGAATGACGGCAGCGAACTCGGCCGTGACGCTACCGCGTTCGCTGCCGCCGGTCGCCCGCAAGTTACGGCGAGTAGGTGAGCGCATTGCGCACCAGCTCGGTGAGGATGCCGCGGATCTCGTTCGAGCGCATGATCACCACCAGCAGCCCCGCGAACCCGACGGCCGCCATCGTGGCGATTGCGTACTCCGCCGTCGCCGCTCCTTCCTCGTCTCGTAACTGCCGGAAACGATCTCTCAGTCGTCTCATGGATGCCTCGTTTTCTTTCTGCGTCGAAACGCGTCTCGGCGGCACGAGTACAACAAGCCTCGCCGCGCCCGGCCCTGCCGTGCGCGGAATGTGGCGATCTGTGGATGGCCGGTCTTCGACGGCGACTGTGGAGGGCTGGACGCACGGGCGAAACGGGTCCTCAGAACGAGCCCACTGTGCTGGTGACCACGGCCACCAGCAGAGGCAGCACACCGAGCACCATAAAGGCGGGCAGGATGCACAGGCCCAGGGGAAGCATGAGCCGCACCGCGAGCTGCGCTGCACGTTGCTGCACCTCGGCGCGGGCAGCCCGGCGGGCGTCGTCGGCCTCACTGCGCAAGAGTTCCGCCGCCGGCACTCCCGCGCGTTGGGACAGGTCGAGCACCTCGTCGATTCGTGCGGCCGATGGGTCTTCCACCAACCCGTACTGGGCGGTGCACCGTCGCACCAGCTCCCGGGCGCGATCGACCGGGCTTCCCCCGGAGACGGCGATAGCCACGAGGTCGAGGGTGAGTCCGGGCGTGAGATCCCGCGGTTGCGCCGACCGAACCAGCCGGCGATTCCACCCCGCGGCGGCCGCGAGCAGGCCGCCGCCCACGACGAGGCACACCAGTCCCACCGGGGTCGCGAAGAGCGTCGCGACGGTGTTGAATCCCAACACCATTCCGAACAGCACACCGATGACCGGCAGCACCATGACCATGCGTGCCGTGGAGACCGGGGCGGAGAGGGCGACAGCGATGTCGCGTTGAGCTTCTGCAAGCGACCGCAGGGATCGGGCGAAGTCCCGCAGGGTCGGGGCCAGCGGCGCACCGGCCTCCGACGCCACGGCCCAGGCCGCGGCGAGTCCTCGCCAGGCACCGGCATCGCCGTCCGGACGGCCATCGGCGGCCGCCGCGATGGCATCGGGGATCGCCTGTCCGGATGCCACTGCCGCCGCAATCTGGCCGGCCGGGCCATCCGCTCGCAGGTATTCCCATGCGCCAGCCGGCGCAACACCCGCCCGCAGCAGAACCGCCAGACGCTGCACAACGGACGCGACTGCCGCAATGTCGGGTGCCCGCGCGCGCGACCGGGCTCGCCACTTGAAACGTGGCCGCTCGCGTCCCCTCGCGCGAGTCGCGGCGCCGGTCACGCCGCCTCCACGGTCAATCGATCATGGCGATCGAGGGCGAACCGCCCCATCTGGGCAAGCCGACGTTGCGTACCCACGCGTTCCAGGTGCAGCACGGTGCCGATCGCGCTCACCGTCTGGCGGGCAATCGCCACGGCGGACATGCCTGCGAGGGCGCCGAGTGCCTCCAGCCGGGCGGGAACGTCTTCGAGCGAGTTCGCGTGCAGGGTTCCCGCGCCGCCGTCGTGCCCGGTGTTGAGCGCGGCGAGGAGCTCGCGAATTTCGGCGCCGCGGCACTCCCCCAGCACAAGTCGGTCGGGCCGCATTCGAAGTGCCTCGCGCACGAGACGTTCGAGGCCCAGCGCACCCGCTCCTTCGAGGTTGGCCTGCCGCGCCTCGAGCGACACGAAGTGCGGATGGGTGACCCGAAGTTCGCCGACATCCTCGATTGCGACGATGCGTTCGGTCGAGGAGGCTCCACACAGCATCGCCGACAAAAACGTCGTCTTACCGCTACCGCCGGCACCGGTGATCAGCATATTTTCTCGCCGGGAAATGAGCTCCTCGATGGTGCCCCGTGCGAAAGACCCGAAGAAGCCGACGCCGTCTAGCGTGTCCATGGTGATGATCTGCACGCGAGGGAGGCGTATCGACAGCAGGGTTCCTGCCGGCGAGATGGGAGGGAGCACCGCGTGCACGCGGATGCCGTCATCCAGCCGGGCATCGACGCACGGGGTTGCTTCGTCGATGTGACGGCCACCCCGCGACATCAGCCGCACGGCCAACGCGCGCAATTGCGCCTCGTCCAGCGCAAGGTCGGGCACTGGACTCAGTCCCTCTCCCCTGTCCACCCACACGCCGGCGCCACCGTTGATGAAGACGTCGGTAACGCTGGCGTCCGCGACAAGGTGGGCGACCGGTCCGAATTCGGACGGGTACTCCCCGCCGAGAGTTCGACGCGGAAGATCGGATGGCGCAGCGTCTGGGTCACGAACAGATGCGGCCTGCGGGAGGTCAGCATCGACAAGGTGAAGCGTGGCCGTCGGATCTCGACGGGGCTTCTCGCGAACCGCGACGAACCTTTCGTCGCGCCGCGCCGCGAGCTGGATGACGGGAGCGATTGCGCGCGATTCATCGATCATGCGACGACGGTAGGTCTCCGGTGTCACCACCGGATCGCGATCGATGAATCTGGGTAAACGGGAAATTCGTGTCACTCTGTGGAGGACACGAGCCAGCCTGTTGTTACCTGGTCGCGGTCCTTCCGGCGGAGCGCTCGCGGGGATACCGTCGGGCGTATGGCAAAGCAGATAATCATGACCGCCAACGCGCCGAGTTCGTCGCTCTACAGCCAGGGCGTCAAGGTCGGATCGACGGTATATGTCTCGGGAATGACCGGAGTTGACCCTGCGACCTCAGAGCTGGCAGGCCCCACGATTGAGCAACAGACGACGCAGGCCCTGCGCAACTGCGAGGCGATCCTCAGAGCGGGCGGTGGTTCGCTGGATGACGTGGTGCAGGTCACCGTGCTCCTGGCGCACCCCGACGACTTCGCCGGGATGAACGAGAGCTACGCAACGATATTTCCCTCGGAGCAACCCACCCGCGCGGTCACCAAACTCGGCGTGGATCTGCCGAACGTTCTTGTGTCGGTCATGATGACCGCACATCTTGGTGACTAAGAGACGGGGAGTTACTGCTCCTGGATGGAGACGCCGTCCGTTGCGGCCGAGGACGCACCGCAGGTGATCGACTGGGCGCCGACCACGATGGGATCGGTGGCCGCGAGCTTGGTGCCGAGCGTCGTCGTTGCTCCGTTGCTCGCGAGCTTGCCGTTGGCGCTGAGGTTGATCACCGTTTGCGTCACGGTGTAGGTCCTGCCGGTCGCCGTGGCCTGCAGTCCCACGATTTCGGTGCCCTGGTCCGTCGTGATGCAGCCAACGCCGGTGCCATTGCCGCGAAGGTTCTCCATGTCGAAGGTGTACGCCTCGCCGCCCGGGTTCAGGGGCTGGACGAAGTTGCATCCGACCAGCACGTGGAGATACGCGCCACGACCGTCGTCGGCGAGGGAGATGATCCGTCCGCCGACCATTTTCGCCAGGAATGCGTGGCGTCCGCCGGGCGACGCCGAGTTGACCTCGTACGAGAACATCGCACCCGAGGCGGTCGTCACGCCGAATCGCACGGGCCCACCGTCATCCGTCGCCCACAAGACGTCCTTTTTTCCGTCGCCATCGACGTCAATCACCTTGCGGGCAACGGCGTCCGCGGGCATCGAGGTGGCGGGAGTGGGGGCGCATCCGGACGACGCGGTGGTCGTGGTTCCGGGATTAGAGGTGGAGGTACTGGCGGAGGGAGTGTCGGTCGCCGTCGTCGTTGACGGGTGTGACGCGCTCGGCTGGGTGACCGAGGCGCTTGCGTCGGGAGTGGTGGAGGCGGACGTGGACGAGCATCCCGCCAGTCCTACCGTCGTCGCCGCAACGAACACCAGAAGAATCACCCGGGAACGTGAGAGGACTGTCATGCACTTAGCCTCGCATCCGATGCTGCGTAGAGCTGGCGAGAGTGCCGGACGTTGGCTGGCACCCTGCTGAATGCGAGTGGATGTCACGGCCCGCGGCTTAACGAGAGGGGCGGCGCCTATTGGGGGGAACAGGCGCCGCCACAGCGGCGTCGGATTGGGGGGAATCGCTTGACGCCGCGTCGTCAAATTTGCATTTGACGGGTTCGATAGTACCCCTAAAGGAGGACGCGGTGCCAGATGTTTGCACCACGGATATTGCGGATTCGAAGCCCACTTTCAGGCTCGGTCTAGGATCGGATTATTCAACGAGGAATCGTGCACTTTTGAGGCACGGAGCGAGACAAACAAGGATGACAATGCCCACGAATTCGATTGACAGCCTGCTACGCGAGACCCGGCGATTTGCGCCCGCAGAGGACTTCAGTTCGAACTCCGTGACTCCCCCGGACATCTACGACCGGGCCGCGGAAGACCGCGTTGGCTTCTGGGCCGACACCGCCCGCGAACTCCTGCACTGGCACTCCCCCTTCACAGAGACCCTCGACTGGTCAAATCCCCCATTTGCGAAATGGTTCGCCGACGGCAGCATCAACGTCGCTTATAACTGTCTTGACCGGCACGTGATCGCCGGCAATGGCGATCGCGTCGCACTGTATTGGGAGGGCGAAAATGGCGATACCGCGCGCATCACCTACGCGGAACTGACCGGGGAGGTCAAGAAGGCCGCGAATCTGCTCACCTCGCTCGGGGTGCAGCAGGGTGATCGCGTTGCCATCTATCTGCCGGTGATTCCCGAGGCCGTCATCGCCATGCTCGCGGTTGCCCGCATCGGCGCGGTGCACTCGGTCGTGTTTGGAGGCTTCAGCTCGGAGAGCCTTCGCTCGCGCATCGATGACGCCAGCGCCAAGCTCGTGATCACCGCGGACGGCGGATGGCGCAAGGGCAAGGTCTTCCCGCTCAAGGCGGCGGTCGACGGGGCGCTGGCGAACGGCACCTCCACCGTCGAGCACGTACTCGTCGTGCAGCGCGGACACAACGATGTCGAGTGGACCGAGGGTCGCGACCTCTGGTGGCACGACGAGATCGTCGCAATGGACGCCGATCACGAGGCGCAGGGGTTCGAGGCGGAAAATCCGCTCTTCATCCTCTACACCTCGGGCACAACCGGTAAGCCCAAGGGCATCCTGCACACCAGCGGCGGCTACCTGACCCAGGTCGCGTTCACGCACAAGCACGTGTTCGACCTGCACCCGGAGACCGACGTGTACTGGTGCACGGCCGACGTGGGCTGGATCACCGGTCACAGCTACGTCGTCTACGGTCCGCTGGCCAACGGTGCGACCCAGGTGCTGTACGAGGGAACCCCGGACACCCCGCACCAGGGACGCTGGTGGGAGATCGTGCAAAAGTACGGCGTCACGATCTTCTACACGGCACCGACGGCGATCCGCTCGTTCATGAAGATCGGACGGCAGATTCCGCAGCAGTTCGACCTGTCGAGCCTGCGCCTGCTCGGGTCGGTGGGCGAGCCGATTAACCCGGAGGCGTGGATCTGGTACCGCGACATCATCGGCGGCGGCGAGACGCCCATCGTCGACACGTGGTGGCAGACGGAGACCGGCGCGATCATGATCTCGGCCCTGCCCGGGTTGACGACGCTGAAGCCGGGTTCGGCGCAGGTTCCCATCCCGGGAATCAAGATCGACATCCTCGGTGAGGATGGCACGCGGGTAGACCCGCCGCACGGAGGACTGCTCGTCGTCTCCGAGCCGTGGCCGTCGATGTTGCGCGGCATCTGGAATGACCCCGACCGCTTCATCGAGACGTACTGGTCGAAGTTCTCCACGCCCGAGAAGTACAAGTACTTCGCCGGCGATGGCGCCCACGTCGATACCGACGGTGACATCGTGCTGCTCGGACGTGTCGACGACGTGATGAACGTCTCCGGTCACCGCCTCTCGACCCAGGAGATCGAATCGGCCCTCGTGTCCCACCCGATCGTGGCCGAGGCGGCCGTCGTGGGAGCCGAAGACGAAGCCACCGGCCAGGCAGTGGTGGCATTTGTCATCATCAAGTCGAACCAGCAGGACGCCCAGACGGCAACGGAGGCAAGCGCGCTCCTGCGCCAGCACGTGTCCGAGCAGATCGGCGCGATCGCGAGGCCCCGCCAGGTCTTCATCGTCGCCGAGCTTCCCAAGACCCGGTCGGGCAAGATCATGCGGCGGCTGCTGCAGGATGTCGCGGAGGGACGCGAAATCGGCGACACCACGACTCTTGCCGACACCTCCGTTATGCAGATCATCAGCGACAAGCTCAAGTAGCCCCGGAAGCCGGCCGAGGGGCGGGGCCGACTACGTAAAGGACGGAGACACACCCCTCGGTTCGGCACCCAGCGACGGGGAAACGCGCGTTCCCCGGGTTACCGTCGGTCCATGAGATCTCAACGACCTCGGGGGGTTTGGTCGGCGATCGGCTCCGTCCTCGGTTTTCTGTTCTTCAGCGTGCTCGCGGGCGGCCTGGTCGCCGTCATGATCGCGCCCGCGGTCGCCGGCGGCAGCCTCGTGGTGTCGAGCTCCATCGGTGTGTTCGACAGCCTGCCCACGTACATCGAGATCAACGCCCAGGCACAGCAGAACAGGATCTTCGCGACCAAGGGTGGAAAGCCCGTGCAGATCGCGACCGTCTACAACCAGAACCGTCAGGAAGTCACGCAGGACCAGGTTTCCCAGTTCGCCCTGGATGCCGCGGTCAGCGGCGAGGACAGCAGGTTCTACGAGACCGGCGGCATCGACGTGCAGGGTCTCGTGCGCGCGGCCGTGCACAACATCGCCACCGGCACCGCGGACGAGGGCGCGTCGACGATCACCCAGCAGCTGGTGAAGAACATCCTGATCCAGCAGGCACTCACGCTTCCCACTCCCGAGGCGCGCAAGGCAGCGCTGCACCAGGCAGCCGGCGCGACCCCCGACCGCAAGCTGCGCGAGATGAAGCTCGCCATCGCGATGGACAAGAAGTACACCAAACCGGAAATCCTGCTGGCGTACCTCAACATCGCCGGATTCGGCGGCAACACCTACGGCATCCAGGCCGCCGCCGAGCAGTTCTACAACACCGACGCCAAGCACCTCACCGTTGCCCAGTCCGCCAGCCTCATTGCCATCGTGCAGCACCCCGAGACCCGTAGCCTGGACGACCCCGCCAACTACGTGAACAACCAGACCCGACGCGACTACATCATCACCGCCATGTTCACCGACGGAAAGATCACCCAGGCCCAGCGCGACGAAGCGCTCGCCACTCCCGTCGACAAGACCACGGTGACGATCACCGAGCCCCGCAACGGCTGCAGCTACGCCCTCAAGTACGCGAAGTACTTCTGCGACTACATCCAGAAGAGCGTCAAGGACCTCACCGCCCTCGGCGCCACCCCCGCCGAGCGCGCCGAGAACTGGCAGCACGGCGGCTACGACGTGTACACGACCCTCGACTACGACCTGCAGACCGTCGCCCAGCAGACCAGCTGGGCACTGGCGCCTGCCAAGGAAACCAAGCTGAAGCTCGGCAGTTCCACCGTCTCCGTGGAGGTCGGCACCGGTCGCATCCTCGTGATGGCGCAAAACACGCAGTTCGACGACACCGGGCAGACCTCGGGCCGCTCCGTGACATCCGTCAATTTCTCCACTGACAAGGCGTATGGCGGGTCCGGCGGCTTCCAGCCCGGCTCGACCTACAAGCTCTTCACCCTGATCAACTGGCTGCAAAACGGGCACGGCATTAACGAATCGGTGGATGGCTCGCCCCGCACAGTCCCGCAGGCGTCGTTCAAGGATTCCTGCGGGGGCCCGTGGGTGGGTTCCTACAAGTTCGGCAATGACGAGGCAAGCGAAGTCGGCCAGTTCACGGTGGCGCGCGCCACCCAGAAGTCGATCAACGGTGCGTTCGTCTCGATGGCGCTGGAGCTCGACCTCTGCGATATCGCCAACACGGCCCGCTCACTCGGGGTGCACCGCGCCGACGGTGATCCCCTGAAGACCAACCCGTCGTCGGTGCTCGGCATCAACGAGGTTGCCCCGATCTCGATGTCCGCGGCGTACGCCGGCATCGCCAACAGCGGCACCTTCTGCAGCCCCATCGCGGTCGACAAGATCGTCGGGCCCGGCGGAGTTGCCCTCCCCGGCCAGAACGCGAACTGCCACACGGCGATCGATTCGGACGTCGCGGACACCGCGGCCTACGCGATGGCCGGCGTGGTCACCGGCGGCACCGCCCGCAAGGCCGACCCGCACGATGGCACCGTGCACATCGCCAAGACCGGAACCACCGACGCATCCAACCAAACCTGGATCGTCGGCGCCAGTCGCAAGGTCTCCACCGCCGTCTGGGTGGGCAACATCTCCGGGTTCGTGCCGCTGCGCAGCACCCTGACGAACGGGGCGTGGGGATCCGACATCCGTCACGACATCTGGCGCACCACGATGCTCGCGATTGACAAGAAGTACAAGGGTGGCGCCTTCCCGCCGCCGGCGACCGCCCTGCTCAAGGGGTCCGGCGTCACGGTGCCACAGCTGGCCGGCCAGAAGGTCGAGACCGCCACCGCGCAACTGCAGGTGCTCGGCTTCACCATCACCGTCGCCGGTAAGACCAAGTCGGCGCTGCCCTACGGCACTGTGGTGCGCAGCACTCCCGCCGCCGGTGCGCTGGCTTCGCGCGGCGCGGCCATCACCGTCGTCACCAGCGACGGATCCCTCAACACCATGCCGAACCTGGTCGGATTGAGATTTGCGGATGCCGCGGCGGTGCTCACCTCGGACGGCTTCCTGAACGTCAGCGAGGAGTGCGTGCCCCTGGCCAAGTCGGGTGGGGCGAAGGATGGGACCGTGGTGTCGTCCAACCCCGCAGCCAGCAACTCCGTGACATCCGCCGACCTTATTGTTCTGCGGGTCGCACGCTCTGTCTGCACACCGTCAACCGCAACGCCGACGCCACCGACAGCGCCGCCCGCCGGATAACGTTCCGGCGAGACCATTCGGCCGAGGTATACAACCTGGTCGATATACGTCGCTGGGATGAGGCGCGGGAGGACGTCACTCACTAGCGTGAAGTGATGAAGAACTCTCAACGATCACGTGGTGCCGGGTCGGCGCTTGGCGCGCTGCTGGGGCTGTCGGTATTCAGCGTGATTGCGGGCGTACTCGTCGCGGTGCTGGTCGCACCCGCGATGGCCGTCAGTAGCGCCGCGGCGTCGAGCACCATCGACATCTTCGACAGCCTTCCGTCGTACATCGAGATCAATGCGCAGCCACAGCAGAACCGGATCTTCGCGACGAAGAACGGTAAGCCCGTGCAGATCGCGACGGTTTACGACCAGAACCGGCAGGAAGTGGCCTGGGACGAGGTCTCGGAGTTCGCCCTGGACGCCGCGGTCAGCGGTGAGGACCGCCGGTTCTTCGAGACCGGCGGCATCGACGTGCAGGGTCTGGCGCGCGCAACGATCCACAACCTGGCGACCGGCACCGCCGACGAGGGAGCGTCGTCGATCACGCAGCAGCTGGTGAAGAACATCCTCATTCAGAAGGCGCTGACGCTGCCCACGAAGGCCGAGCGCAAGGTCGCGCTCCAGCAGGCGGCGGGGCCCACCCCCGACCGCAAGATCCGGGAGGTCAAACTCGCGATCTCGATGGACAAGAAGTACACCAAGCATGAGATCCTGCTCGCATACCTCAACATTGCGGGGTTCGGCGGCAACACCTACGGCATCCAGGCGGCGGCCGAGCAGTTCTACAACACGGACGCGAAGCACCTGACGGCGGCGCAGGCGGCGAGCCTCATTGCGATCGTGCAGCACCCCGAGACCCGCAGCCTCAACGACCCCGCGAATTACCCCGAGAACAAGGAACGCCGTGACGTGATCCTCGGCTGGATGCTCGCCGAGGGCAACATCACGCAGGCGCAGCACGATGAGGCGGTCGCCACACCGGTCGACAAGACCACCGTCACCATCACCGAGCCTCGCAACGGGTGCACCTACGCGAGCAAGTACGCGAAGTACTTCTGCGATTACATCCAGAAGAGTGTGAAGGACCTCACCGCCCTCGGCGCGGATCCCGAAACCCGGGCCGAGAACTGGAAGCACGGCGGCTACGACGTCTACACGACCCTCGACTACGACCTGCAGACGGTCGCGCAGAAGGCGAGTTGGGAGCTGGCGCCCGCCAGCGAGACGCGCCTGCGCCTCGGGAGTTCGACGGTGTCCGTGCAGGTCGGAACCGGCCGCATCCTCGTGATGGCGCAAAACACGAAGTTCGACGACACCGGCGAGACATCAGGCCGCTCCGTGTCATCCGTCAATTTCTCCACCGACAAGTCCTACGGCGGGTCCGGCGGTTTCCAGCCGGGCTCGACCTACAAGATCTTCACGCTGCTCAACTGGTTGCAGAACGGCCACGGCATTAATGAATCGGTGGATGGCTCGGGGCGCACGGTCTCGCAGTCCACGTTCTCCGACTCCTGCAACGGCCCGTGGACCGGCCCCTACACGTTCGGCAACGACGAGGCCGGGGAAAAGGGCTCGTACACCGTCGCCGCGGCCACTGCGAAGTCGGTCAACGGTGCCTTCATCTCCATGTCGCTGCAGCTCGACCTCTGCGAGATCGCCAAGACGGCCAAGTCGCTCGGGGTGCACCGCGCCGACGGCGACCCGCTCGAGACCCGGCCCTCCTCGGTGCTCGGCGTGAACGAGGTTGCCCCGCTCACGATGTCCGCGGCGTACGCCGGCATCGCCAGCGGCGGAAAGTACTGCAGCCCCATCGCGGTGGACAAGGTCATCGGCCCCGATGGCGCCACCCTCCCCGGCCAGGACGCAAAGTGCCACCGTGCCCTCGAGTCGAGCGTCGCCAATACCGCCGCCTACGCGATGGCGAGCGTCATGACCGGCGGCACCGGCGGCCAGTCCAACCCCAACGACGGCACGCCCCACATCGGCAAGACCGGAACGACCGACGAGTCCAACCAGACCTGGATGGTCGGGGCGAGCCGCAAGGTGGCCACCGCCGTCTGGGTCGGAAACGTCTCGGGGCACGTGCCGCTGCGCAGTTACCTCTCGAACGGCTCCTACGGGGCGACGATCCGGCACAATATCTGGCGCACCACGATGCTGGAAGTCGACTCGAAGTACCCCGGCGGCGCTTTCCCGCCGGCGGCATCCGCTCTCCTCAAAGGCTCCGGCATCACCGTGCCGAATTTGGCGGGCCTGACGCTTCCCGAAGCCACCGCGCAGCTCAAGGGCCTCGGCTTCACGCTGACCGTCACCGACCAGATCTCGTCGGCGCTGCCCGCCGGGTCGGTCGTGCGCAGCTCCCCCGGCGCCGGAACCATCGCCTCCCGCGGCTCCGCTATCAGCGTCGTCACGAGCAACGGCAAGCTGGCAAAGATGCCAAAGGTGGTCGGGTTGCAATTTGCGGATGCCTCGGGCCGCCTGTCTGCGGCCGGCTTCACCACCATCTCGGAGCTCTGCATCCCCCTCGCGCCCAGCAACGCGGCCCGTGACGGCTATGTCGTCGCGAGCAGCCCGGGCTCCGGTCGCACCGTGAAGCGCACGGATCACATCGGGCTCAGCGTGGGCCGCACCGCCTGCTAGCCGTCCGCAGACGCAAAAGGCCGGGCCGCACCACGCGGACCCGGCCTTTACGCAGGGGTTATCAGGCGAATTCGAAGACGAACTCGATCTCGACCGGCGAATCCAGGGGCAGGACGGTCAGCCCCACGGCGCTGCGGGCGTGCTGGCCCGTCTCCCCGAAGATCTGGCCGAGCAGCTCGGACGCTCCGTTAATAACACCGGGCTGGCCGGTGAAGGACGGGTCGGATGCCACGAACCCGACGACCTTCACGACGCGGGTGATGCGGTCCAGCGACCCGATGACACTCTTGGCCGCCGCGAGCCCGTTGAGCACGCAGATGGCGGCGAGGGCTTTCGCGTCCTCGGCGGAGACTCCGTCGGCGGCGCCTACCTTGCCGCTGTGGGAGAGGGCGCCTTTGACGAACGGCAGTTGCCCCGAGGTGAATACGAGGTTGCCCGTGATGACGGCGGGAACGTACGCGGCGACGGGAGCCGCGACATCCGGCAATTCGATTCCGAGCTCTGCCAGACGCTCATCGATGCGGCTCATGATGCGTCCGCGTTCGTCTGGCGCTTCATGTAGGCGACCAATCCGCCCTCGGGGCCGACGACGATTTGCACCAGTTCCCAGCCCTCGGAGCCCCAGTTATTGAGGATGGCTGAGGTCGCGTGAATCATCAGCGGGGTGGTCAAGTATTCCCAGGTGGGCATTTGTGGGCCTTCATTCAGCTTGAGTTCGGCGTTGATCGCTTACCCTTGATTCTATGTCTGCCCAAAAACCCCGATCCGGAAGTGTGCTCGCGGCGCTTCTTGGCACCCTCGGCTTCAGCGTTCTTGCCGGTCTTCTGGTGGCCGTGATGGTCACACCGGCCATCGCCATCACCGGAGCCACGGTCAACAGTTCCATCGGCATCTTCGACAGCCTGCCCAGCTTCATCGAGATCGACCAGCAGCCTGAGCAGAACCGAATCTTCGCGACGAAGGACGGCAAGCCGTACCAGATCGCCACCATTTTCGACCAGAACCGCGAAGAAGTGACCTGGGACAACGTCTCGGATGCAGCGAAGGATGCCGCGGTCAGCGGTGAAGACAAGCGCTTCTACGAGCACGGTGGAGTGGACATCCAGGGCATCATTCGCGCGGGCGTCGGCAACCTGTCGGGCAAGGAACTGCAGGGTGCATCCACGATCACCCAGCAGGTCGTCAAGAACATCTACGTTCAGCAGGCGCTGGAGAAGGACACGGCCGAGGAGCGTACGAAGGCGTACAACGAGGCAGTCTCCCCCAGCATCGAGCGCAAGCTGAAGGAAATGAAGCTCGCGATCTCGTTGGAGAAGCAGTACTCCAAGCAGCAGATTCTGCTGGCATACCTCAACATCGCGTTCTTCGGCGATAACGCATACGGCATCCAGGCAGCTGCCGAGCACTACTTCAGCGTTTCCGCAAAGGATCTGACGGTGACCCAGGCCGCGAGCCTCATCGCCATCGTGCAGGAGCCGTCCACGCGAAGCCTGCAGGACCCGGCGAATTACCCCGCAAACCTCGTGCGCCGTGACTTCATCATCAACTCGATGTACACGGACGGCAAGATCACCGCTGCCGAGCGCGACACCGCCCTCGCCGCCAAGCTCGACAAGACGACGATCAAGATCTCGGATCCCCGCAACGGCTGTATCTCGGCGAACAAGTACTCCAAGTTCTTCTGTGATTACGTGCGTCAACTCGTCAAGGACCTGCCCGCCTTCGGCGCCAATGCCACCGAACGCGCGGCGAACTTCAAGCGCGGTGGGTACGACATCTACACCACGCTTGACGTCAACCTGCAGACCGTGGCCACCAAGGCGAACCAGAAGTACGCCCCCAATGACTACGCCCAGCTGAAACTGGGTAGCTCGACCGTCTCGGTCGAGGTGGGCACCGGACGCATCCTGGTCATGACCGAGAACAAGGTCTTCAACGACACCGAAAAGGGTGGCGGCAAGACCGCAACCGCCGTCAACTTCTCCACCGACAAGGCATACGGAGGCTCGAGCGGATTCCAGCCCGGATCGACGTACAAGCCCTTCACCCTTCTCACCTGGCTCAAGGCCGGGCACGGCCTGAACGAGTCGGTCAACGGCTCGGGCCGCACCGAGGCTGCCTCCAGCTTCACCGACTCCTGCACCCCCGGTGGGTGGGGCGGTCCGTTCACCTTCAAGAACGATGACAGCCGCGGCGGACAGATGACCGTCGCCACCGGAACGCAGTACTCGGTCAACGGTGTCTTCGTCTCCATGGCGTTGAAGCTCGACCTCTGTGACATCCGCAACACCGCACAGGCGTTTGGCGTCCACCGTGCCGATGGAACCCCGCTGCAGACCAACCCGTCGTCCGTCCTCGGAACGAACGAGGTCGCCCCGCTGACCATGGCCGCCGCGTACGCCGGCATCGCCAACAGCGGCATGTACTGCGCACCGATCGCCGTCGACAAGATCATCGGACCCGACGGTAAGGAACTGGCCGGCCAGGCACAGACCTGCAAGCAGGCAATCGATGCGGATGTCGCGAACACCGCAGCCTTCGCGATGCAGAAGGTCATGACGGCCGGTACCGGTACCGCCTCGAACCCGTACGACGGTGTCGAGTACATCGGTAAGACGGGAACCACTGACGACTCGGTTCACACGTGGATGGTCGGAGCAAGCCGCAAGGTTGCCACCGCCGTCTGGGTGGGAAACATCTCGGGCAAGGTCCCGCTGCGAAGCGTGTACACCGCCTACGGTCAAACCGCCGTCATGCGACACCAGATCTTCAAAACCGTGGCAACGGCCATCGACAAGGTCTCGAAGTACCGGGGCGGCGACTTCCCCAGTGCCACGGCGTCGATGCTCGTGGGCTCGGGCGTAAAGGTGCCCTCGTTGAGTGGTAAGAGCTACGACTACGCAAAGTCTGTGCTCGAGGCATCCGGCTTCAAGGTCAAGAATGGTGGCACCGTCACCTCCTCGGTTTCCGAGGGCGACATCGCCAAGAGCAGCCCCTCGTCGGGCACCCTGGTGTCGCGCGGTGACGAGGTGACGATCTACACCTCCAACGGCCAGCTCACCTCGATGCCGAACATCGTCGGCGACGGGCAGCAATCCGTCGATTCCGCCCAGGCGACGCTCTCGGGAGCAGGCTTCACCTCGATCAAGACCCAGTGTCAGACGCTCGCCGCGGGCGATGCCGGTCGTGACGGCAAGGTCGTCGGGTCCAACCCCACGGCCGGAAAGTCGCTGCGATACGACAACAACGTGACGATCTTCTACGGCTCGCTCGACTGCTCCAAGCCGTAATGGCTCACTCCATCGGCAAGGCCGCTGTCTCCACGCTCGGCGTGGCGGCAGCGGCCGGCGTGGCCGCCTTCGCGTACGGAGCTCTCGTCGAGCGCAAGGCGTTCACGGTGCGACACGAGACCCTTCCCGTGCTCGATCCCGGCGCACGTCCCCTGACAGTCCTGCACCTCTCCGACCTCCACATGGCACCGTGGCAGGTCGACAAGCAGGAGTGGGTCCGTTCGCTGACGGTTTACGAGCCCGACCTCATCGTCAACACCGGCGACAACCTCGGCCACGTCGAGGGACTTGCGGGCGTCGAGTACGCCCTCGAGCCCTTCCGTAACGTCCCAGGCGTCTTCGTGTACGGCTCGAACGACTATTACGGCCCCACGCCCAAGAACCCGCTGAAATACTTCATGGCGCCCAGCTCGCACGCTCCCAAGCAGGCGAAGCTCGACGTCGAGGGCCTCACAAGTTTCTTCGAGGACTCCCTCGGCTGGCTCGACCTCAACAACCTCTCCCGCGCGATGCTCATCAAGGGCTCCCGTCTCGAGTTCTTCGGAACCAATGACGCGCACCGCCAGTGGGACCGTCTCGACCGCCTCCCCGGAGCGATCGACGAGATGCGCGAAAATGTGGCGTGGGTGGATGACACGGCCGGCCCCGACGTCGTCAGCATCGGTGTTACCCACGCCCCGTACCAGCGCGTTCTCGATGCCTTCGTCACCTACGGCGCCGACGTGATCTTCGCCGGACACACCCACGGTGGACAGGTTCGCGTACCCGGTTTCCCGGCTCTCGTCACCAATTGCGACATTCCGCGCGACCAGGCCCAGGGCCTTTCGCTGTGGAATCACGCGCAGAGAACCGCGTATTTGAACGTCTCTGCGGGCCTCGGAACCTCGATCTACGCGCCCGTTCGGTTCGCGGTTCCGCCCGAAGCCGTCGTAGTGACGTTAACCGCTCGAGATATCAGCTATTCTTGACGAGGTTCGCGCGACATGTCGCGTGAATTGATCGGGGTGTGGCGCAGCTTGGTAGCGCGCCTCGTTCGGGACGAGGAGGTCGTGGGTTCGAATCCCGCCACCCCGACACACCTAAAGGAGCCGCACATTGTGCGGCTCCTTTTGTGTTTCCCGGCGCCTCTCGCCGCCCGCCCTGTGCGCGAGTGCTCATCCCCGGCCCCGAGCCGTCGTCGCCCGCCCCGCGCAGGGGTGCCCGTCGCCGCCTGCGTCCAGGACTTCCCCACCACCCCCGGCATCACGACGGGCGAGTTAGGCGCTTGCGGGCGAGCGCGCAGGCCCGCTTTGGCCTAACTCACCCGTCATTTCTCGGGCGCTTGGGTCTTACGTCCGAACTCGCCCGGTTTCTCGTGACGAGGCCCGAAATTGCGCCCGGACATACGTGATTTGGCCGCCGCATGCGCCGAACTCGTCCGTGGTGGGACTGCTCCCGGCGAACGCGCTGCCGAACTCGCCCGCGTTGGACCGCGTCCTATGCACCTGCCGCCGAACTCGCCCGTCTTTCACATCAATGTCGCGCCTGCCGCCGAACTCGCCCTGGTGACGGCCACGCGGGCGGGCACAGACAGGCGCACCGCGGGGTGGCGATCGTGCTTCCGGGAGTCGAATTCGGTCGATTTTGGCGAGCGCGGGCCGAAAATCGTGACGGCCGTTAGGAGGACTAAATAGGGTACAAAATTCTGCGAAAAACGCGATCGAGTGTCTTATTTGACCCTAAAGGGGGCCAAATTCCGCCAAATTACCCCGTTTTCCGATCGGGCTCGTGGCTAGGTTGGAAAACGTCCGACGGCACCGACGATGAGGCTCACGCGAAGGCGTGACATCACCGCCCGCGCGGGTCGCGACGCGACTTGACCCATGAGTACAAGCTTCGGAGCTCCCGCGATTATGACCCAGAACATCGGCATGCGCCGGCGCCAATTTGGTGCCGACCGGACGACCACAGCCCTCCCCTCCGTGCACCCTCGACCGAGCGATGGAAAACTCGTGCGTGGTCGCCTCGCGATCATCCTGACCATCGTTTTCTGGGTGCTCTATGTCGTCGACACGATCATTCGCCAGTTCTTCAACCCTCAGGGCGTGAACTACACGTTCGCGGTGCAGGCCTTCTCGTACCTCGCGATCGTGACGGTGCTGATCTTCTCCGCCCTCATGTACCTGATCGCCCGGCAGGGTGCCTTCACCCGGTTCCGCGACCACCACCGCGTTCCGCGTGCGGCCCTCGATCACCACTTCGGTGCCGGCCACGGCGACCTGACCGTGCTCGTGCCGTCCTACGCCGAGGAGCCGTCCGTCGTCCGCGCAACGCTGTGGTCCGCCGCGCTGCAGGAGTACCCGTCCATGCGCGTCGTGCTGCTGCTGGACAACCCGCCGCACCCGACCGACCCCACCGAAATCAGCAAGCTCGCCGAGAGCCGCGGCATCGCCGACGAGATCGCCACCGCGATGGCCGTCCCCGAACGACGCTTCCGCGAGGCGATGGAACTCTTCGAACGCGAGATCAACGCCGGCAGCGGCGAGGTGTCCGGCGACGCCGTGCGCCGCCTCGCCGCGCACTACCGCTGGGCGGCCCGCTGGCTGAGCAGCCAGGCGTACAGCGACGGCGCTCTCGACCACGTCGCAACGTTCTTCGCCACCGAGGTCGTCGGCGGCCTTGCCGACGAGTTCACCCTCTTCGCCACCGCCCTCGACGCCTCCGCCTGGGACGAGCTCGCCCCCACCCCCAAGCGCATGCTCGAACTGCACCGCCGCCTGGTCTGGGTCTTCACCGCCGAGATGGACACGTTCGAGCGCAAGGCATTCACCTCGCTCTCCCACGAGGCGAACAAGGCGATGAACCTCAACGCCTACATCGGTTTGATGGGCCGCAGCTTCCGCCGGGAAGACGACCGCACCAGCAGCGTGCTGTGGGAAGTGGATGACCCGAGCCAGGCAAACTTCTCGGTGCCGGATTCCGAGTACCTGCTCACCCTCGACGCCGACTCACTCCTGCTCAAGGACTACTGCCTTCGCCTGATCTACTTCCTCGAGCAGTCCGAGAACTCCCGCGTTGCCGTCACCCAGACGCCGTACTCCTCGTTCCGCGGGGCGCCCACCCGCATCGAGCGTCTCGCCGGTGCGACCACCGACGTGCAGCACATCCTCCACCAGGGCATGTCGCACTTCGGTGCTGCCTTCTGGGTCGGGGCCAACGCGGTCATCCGCAAGCGCGCCCTCGAAGACATCGTCGAGATCGAGACCGTCGGTGGATTCGAAGTCCGCCGCTACGTACAGGACCGCACCGTCATCGAAGACACCGAGTCGAGCATCGACCTCGGCGTCTACGTACAGGACCGCACCGTCATCGAAGACACCGAGTCGAGCATCGACCTCGGCGCCCACGGCTGGAGCCTGATCAACTATCCGGAACGCCTCAGCTACAGCGCGACGCCGCCGGACTTCGGATCCCTCGTGGTGCAGCGCCGGCGCTGGGCCAACGGTGGCCTGCTGATCCTGCCGAAGCTCATTCGCCAGATCAAGGCCCGCCGCAACACCCCGCACCCCGTGACCCTCATGGAGCTCAGCCTCCGGCTGAACTACGTGGCGTCGATCGCGTGGGCAAGCTTCGGCCTCGTACTGCTGCTGGCCTACCCGTACAACAGCCGCCTGCTCAGCCCGATCGTGCTGCTGGCCTCCCTGCCCTACTTCATCGCAATGGGCAGCGACCTCCGCTACAACGGCTACCAGTTCCGCGACATCTTCCGGATCTACGGCTTCAACCTCATCCTGCTTCCGGTCAACCTTGCCGGCGTCGTCAAGTCGCTGCAGCAGGCGATCACCGGCAAGCGCATCCCGTTCGCCCGCACGCCCAAGGTCGCCAACCGCACGGCGTCCCCGATCCTCTTCGTGGTGGTGCCCCTGGTCATCGTCGCGTTCTCCGGTCTTACCCTGTGGCGCAACATCGACGCGCAGAACTGGGGCAACGCGTTCTTCGCCGGCTTCAACGCCACCCTGGCGATCATCTCGATCGTCTCCAACATCGGCATCGTCAACACCCTCGTGGACATCTGGCTCGGCCTCACCGACTGGCTCTGGGTCGACCGCCGTCGCGACAGCCCGCCCGTGCAGGCCACCCAATCCGTCGCAACGCCGCACCTCGACTGGCAGACGGTTCTCTATTACGGCAACGCGAGCTTCACCCCCGAGGGTGCGCAGGCTGTGCTCGAAGTGCCGAAGCGCACCGCCTTCGCCACCGTCACGCGGCACACCCTCGACTCACCATCCGTGCGCATTACCCCGCCGAGCCCCGATCACCCGAGTTGGACACCATCAGCCTCACACCACGAATCCCAGGACGCGACGCACACGGAGGTCAGCGCGTGAGCGAGCTCGCCATCCCCGTGCACCACCCCGATAAACCGCCCGCGCGCGGCCGCAGGCTCTCCCCGCTGCGCGTCGCCCTCGCCCTGTTCATCGTGGTCATCCTGACCGCCGGCGCATACACGGGATACCAGGTGTGGAACTCCAATCGGGCGGTCGCCTCCTACGACCCGTGGTTCGCCGGCTACGTCGACGTCACCAGCACCCCCTCGTACGCGTTCGAGAACCCGTCGATCGCCAGCCAGAAGAACGTCGTGCTCTCCTTCGTCGTCGCGGCAACGGATGACGACTGCGCTCCGTCGTGGGGAACCTTCTACTCGCTCGACAGCGCCGCTGACGGCCTCGACCTCGACCGCCGCATCGCCCGTCTCACCACGCTCGGCGGCGCCGCGACCATCTCATTCGGTGGCGCCATCAACAACGAGCTCGCCACCGTCTGCACCGACCCCGACGAGCTCGTCGCCGCCTACGCCTCCGTCGTCGACCGGTACAAATCCTCGACGATCGACCTCGACATCGAGGGTGACGACCTCACCAACACCGCCGCCGGCGATCGCCGCGCCCTCGCGATCAAGACCCTGCAGGACAAGCGCACCTCCGACGGCGCGAAGCTCAAAGTGTGGCTGACGCTGCCCGTGTCCCCCACCGGCCTGACCGCCGACGGAACCACCGCCGTTGCGCAGATGCTCGCCGCGGGCGTCGACCTCGCGGGCGTGAATGCCATGACGATGGACTTCGGTGGCAGCAAGGCCGCGAGCGACTCGATGTCCGTGGCATCCATCGCCGCATTGAACGCTACCCACGACCAGCTGGCAACGCTCTACACGACCGCGAAGCAGCCGCTGACCAGCGCCGAACTGTGGTCGCGCATCGGGGCGACGCCGATGATTGGACAGAACGACGTTCCCGGTGAGATTTTTGACCTGAAGGATGCCACGGCGCTGAACACTTTCGCGCAGCAGAAGCAGCTCGGCCGCATGTCCATGTGGTCGATGAACCGCGACCTCGCGTGCGGGCCGAACTTCGTGGCCGTCGGCACGGTCTCGAATTCGTGCAGCGGCGTCGCGCAGGGCGGAACGTTCTTCTCCGACGCGCTCAGCACCCGCTTCTCGACGACGACGCCGACCCCGGTGATGCCGCTGGCGACCACGATTCCGACCAAGGGTGCCGCGCCCGCCGAGTCGCAGATTGTGGATAACCCGATCACCAGCCCCTACGTGGTGTGGGCACCAACCACGGTCTTCCAGAAGGACACGAAGGTCGTCTGGCACGGCAACGTATTCCAGGCCAAGTGGTGGACCCGAGGCGAGCTGCCGGATGACCCCGCCGCCCTCGGCACCACGACGCCGTGGGTGCTCATCGGGCCGGTGCTGCCGACCGACAAACCGCGGGTGCAGATCATTCTTCCGGTCGGCACCTACCCCGAGTGGGACCCGACCAAAATCTACGGCGAGAACGATCGGATCATGCTGGGGAAGGTTCCCTACGAGAACCAGTGGTGGAGCCAGGGCGACAACCCCGAGGCATCCCTCGTCTCACCTGACTCCGGCCCGTGGCGTCTGCTCACCTCGGACGAGGTGACGGCGGTCAAGGACGGCAGCTACGCGCGGCCGACGGCGACCCCGACGCCGACGCCCGCTCCCGCTTCCGCGGGGTAGCGCGGACCGAGGCATCCGCCCCACCCCATCTTCTCCGCGCCGTTTGGCCAGATAAGGATTTCTGGTCCGAATGCGCCTTCTGGAGGACCCCGGGTCCTTTCGTGGCAAAACTTCCGCAGCTAGAGAAAAGACCACCGCGGTCAGCCGGGCTCGGCCCATCGGGGCGACTGCCGTCATCTGGTCGTGCCGTTTGGCTAGATACGGAATTCTGGTACGAATGCCCCTTCCGGAGGACCCCGGGTCCTTTCGTGGCAAAACTTCCGCAGCTAGAGAAAATGGGGCGGCTCGGTCTGGGCGTCAGTCGGCTCGCGGCTCGGTGCTGGGCCTAACTCGGGCTCGCGGCGCTGCCGGGCATCAGTTGGCCCGCGGCGCCGCCGGACGCTACTCGGGCTCGCCGCGCACCAGCTCGCCGTTCTTCATGATGGCGACGAGCGACGTCTGCGGGGTGGCCAGGAGCGAGAGGTCTTCGAGCGGGTTGCCGTCCACCAGCAGCAGGTCGGCGAGCGCGCCGGTGGCCACCACCCCGAGGCGACCTGGATACGGATTGCGTTCCCGGCTGAGGGCCAGCAGCTTCGCGTTCTCCGAGGTGGCCATCCGCAGCGTTTCGGCCGGAGTGAACCACCGCGTCATCTTCGCGAGCTGCGCACCCTGCCGCGTTGCCAGGTGCGGGTCGAAGAGGGTGTCGGTACCCCAGGCCAGGTTCACGCCGTACTTTATTGCCAGCTCATAGGCCCGGTCGGTGCCCCGCATGATGAGCGCACCATTCGCCCGCGCGGACTCGCCCGATGTCCTGATTGCGTCCTCGTCGTTGAGGAATGGCTGCGGGCTCCACCAGACATCCGCTTGCCTCATCATTTCGACGGTCTCATCGTCGAGCAGATGCCCGTGCTCGATACAGCGCACCCCAGCGCGCAGAGCCCGCTGCACCGCGCGCGGCGTGTACGCGTGCACCATCACGTAGGTGCCCCAGTCGGCGGCGGCGTCGACCCCGGCCTGCAGTTCGGCGAGCGTATATTGCGTCGAGTCGATGGGGTCGTAAGCGGATGACACGCCCCCGCCGGCCATCATCTTGATCTGACTCGCTCCCAGCATCAACTGCTCGCGCACCGCACGCAGCACCTCATCGACGCCATCGGCGATGATGGCCGCCCGCACGACCTCGGTATGCGTGAGGTGTCCGGCGATGCCGCGGGGCACCTCGGTCGGCAGGCGGAAATCCCCGTGGCCGGACGTTTGCGAGATGAACGCGCCCGCCGGGAAGATGCGTGGGCCCTGCACGGTTCCCTCGTCGATCGCGAGCTTGAGGCCAAACACCGGCCCGCCGGCATCCCGAACCGTCGTAAACCCACGCTGCAGCATGTCCGCGGCGGCAACGGCGGCGTGGATGCTGATGTAGCCGACGTCGGCGGAGACCAGGGCCGAGACCGGCACGGTGGCGAAGGCCACGTGCGCGTGCGCGTCGATGAGGCCGGGCATGAGCACGCGGCCGTGTCCGCGGATGATGCGGGCGAGCCCCCAGCCGTCGGGCGGGCGTTCGTCGGTGATCGCGGTGATGAGGTTAGCGGTGACGACGACGTTGGTCGGCGGGCTGAGGGTGTCCGCGACGCCGTCGAACACCCGTACCTGCTCGAAGACGGTTTGGTCGGCGCCTGCCAGGGGTGCATGGTTCTGGGTCCCGCCGGTCAGCTCTGCGCCCGCCTGCTCTGCGCCCGTCTGCTCTGACATAGATGCCTCCGCTTCACTCGCGTCCCGCGCTCACCCCTCCCGGGCCGGCGCTCCGGTCCCTGCGATTCTGCTCCGGTCTTGGGGCGCGCAACAGGGTCGATCCGGGGGGGCGTCGCCCCGTGACATCCCCGTCTGGCGATGACCTCGGAGCCGAGACATCCGGCCGCCGCCCGCTTTTTTGCTCAGGGAGGAAATTCGGTCAGTTCGGCCCGAATAGAACCGTTCAGCTACCGAATCTCCTCCGCAACTAAAATTCGGCGGGCAAAACCCGTTCGATCGACGCTCTTTCGCCGTCTGATCTGCGCGAAGTGCGCGTTAACGCAGTTTTTCACTCGCTTTCGGCGCCTCCCCGCTCGGGTCGACGCCCCGGTCCCTGCGATTCTGCTCCGGTCGCGGGGCGGGCAGCAGGGTGCATCCGTGGGGTGCTCGCAGCAGAATGGGGATCATGGATGCCACGGACAACCTCACCCCGGCCACCGACGTGCCACCTCCCGCCCGCCGGGCCGACGGCAGCGCGGGCGACGCTGACTACGGCGCCATCGGGTCGAACTACGCCGCGTACCGCCAGCCCGACCCGCACTTCGAGGCGGCAATTCTCGCCGCCCTCGGAGCCGCCGACCGCATCCTCAACGTCGGCGCCGGCGCGGGTTCGTACGAGCCGCGGGGACGCAACGTCACCGCGGTCGAGCCCAGCGCCTCGATGCGGGCGCAGCGTCCGTCCGATCTCGCGGTCGCGATCGACGCCACCGCCGAGCACCTCCCCTTCGAGGACGACACCTTCGACGCCGCGATGGCCACCTTCACCGTGCACCAGTGGCCCGACCTCGCCGCCGGCCTGCGCGAGCTGCGCCGGGTGACCGCCGGGCCCGTCGTCATCCTCACCTGCGACCCCGCCGAACTCGACCGATTCTGGCTCGTCGACTACGCGCCCGAGGTCATCGAGACCGAGTCGCGCCGCTACCCGGCACCGGCGGAAATCGCGCGGCTGCTGGGTGGGACAGTGGATGTCTCGGTGCTACCCATCCCGCTGGACTGCACCGACGGCTTCGGCGAGGCGTACTACGGCCGCCCCGAATCGCTCCTGGATCCCGGCGCGCGGCTCGCCAACTCGGCATGGAGTTTCGTCAGCCCGGCAGTGGAGCCGAGGTTCGACGCGGCACTGCGGCGAGACCTCGAATCGGGCGCGTGGGACGCGAAATACGGCGGCCTGCGCACCCAGCCCGAGTTCGAGGGGTCGCTGCGGCTGATCGTGGGGCGTCCGTAGGGGCGCGAGCGTCCGGCGTCCGGCGTCCGGCGTCCGGCGTCCGGCGTCCGTCGGGCTCGAGCCATTGCGCTCGAGTTCGTAGGGCTCGAGCCGTTGCGCAGATAAGGACTTTGCGGGAAATTTCGTCTTCGTGAGGAACCTCGGCCCCCTCCGGGGCACAATTTCCTAATCTGGCGAAGACGTTAGCTCAGCTTGCCCGTCCGGCGCGGCGGCGAGCGAGCTTCGGCACCTGGTCAAGGGAAATCGCGCCCGCAAAGATAGCGGCGATGCCGAGAATTGCCACCACGAGCGAAGTCCCCGCCGACATGTCGCCGTCGCTCGTGACATCCGCTATCCCATTCGCAATGTTGAGCACAGCGAAACCCGGGATCACAATCGAAATGACCGCAGCAATCGCGTAGGCGACGCGCGCCTTCGTGCGCACCAGAGCGATCGCGATGGCCGCGACTATTGCCGCGACGACGGTGACGATCAGTCCGACAACGGACAGCACGCCGGTGTCGACCGAGACGGCCAGGGTCGGGCCGCGTCCGGGAATTGCGAATTGCAGGATGTCCCCGACCGCTGGGGCGATCACGACGGTGAAGACCACTTGCAGGGCCAGGCCCAGAAGCGCCCATCCCAGGGCGACTCGGGTCACCAGGCGGATCGTGGCGTTATCGGGTACTTCTGCGCGGGCGGAGGTCATGTGCTCATAGTGCCGCATCGCGGGTCCGGCGAGGGATTCGGCTGCGCGCGCCCATGGCCCTGACAGCCACCACTGTTCCGGCCACCGCGGCCAGCAGTGCGCCGTACGTTCCCACGCTCGCCGACCAATCGGTTGACCGCTCCACGACCACTTTGTCGTCGCCGACCATCCATACGCAGTCGATGCCGAGCGGCAGATACCCCGCGCGGATGTAGTACGTCTCGGGGGTGGCACCGGGCGGAGGCGGCGCACCCGTCCCGCAGTCGGCGACGCCGCTACTCACATTCCAGGTGACTGCAAACATCCCCAGGAGAAAAAGGACGAAGCCGACGGCGGCGACGATAAAACCAAGGGCGATACGACTCGTGAGTTGGTCGTGCTTGGACAGACGTGGGCCTCTGGCGCTACCACCGGACTGAGCCGGATCAAACAGAGACATTGTGCTTCCCTTCCCGGATGCGTTCCCGGGCGCCGCTCGCGGTGAAGCTCACGATGCCCCCGGCGACGGCAACAGCCAGGCCACCGTACGACACGATGGTCGCCGTCCAGTCGGCGGCGGGCAGACGAACGTCAGCGCCCTCGATGGTCCAGTCGCACTCAATACCGAGGGGCCAATAGCCCGGCGTTCCGCCGGTCTCCTCGGTCGTTGCCCGCATCGGAACCGGCAGCTCCTGCTGGCACTTCGCGAAGGAACTGCCCGAGGCCGCGTACACCACGACGAGCCCTTGAATCACGAGAACGAGGCCGACCGCAACAGCGGCAAGTCCCACGATCATCCGCACCGTCAGTCGGCCGTATCGCTGCGATTGCGCCTCGGTCGACAACTCCACCACCGGAGACACGTAGTCGTCGCGGTGAATGCGGCGAGCCCACTTGGTTGCCGTGTAAATGAGTCCGGCTCCGACCAGCAGAGGCCCCAACGCGATCAGTCCACGCGCGTGAGCTTCACCTTGGCAACTGCCCTCAACTTCGGCAATGACGTCATTGCTGCCGCTGTCCTCAAAGGTCAGGCCGACCAAAATTTGCCCGGTTAGCCCGCAGCCATGTGAATCGGCGCTTTCGCCGGCGTCGTAGGGGATGTTGATTGGAGAAAGGAGGGTTCCCAGGCCAAAGAGGCACAGAGCCACCCCAAGGAAAAACACCACGTGAATCCAGAAGGCATTTAGTCGGCTCATCGTGGTGCGGTCCGTTCCCTGAGACGACGGGAAGGGAATCCCGTTTCACGAACGTAACGTAGACAGGAGGGTCTGCCGTTCAGACGGACCCGAAGCGCCGCGACACCGGTGACCCCAGTTGTGGGGAGCTCTCACCTTTTCTCGGGCTGACGCACGCAGGCGCGCGGCGACCAGATTCGGCGAGCGAGCGGGGCCGGTGAGAGGGAGCGAGAGGAGCCGGTGAGAGGGAGCGAGAGGAGCCGGTGCGAGTACGGGTGCTAGCCCTTGCCCGGCTTGTCGTTTCCCTTGCCCGGGCCGTTGCCGTTGCCGGGCTTGTCACTGCCGTTACCAGCGCCCGGCCCAGTGTCGTTGCCGTTACCAGCGCCGGGCCCGGTGTTGTCGCCGTTGCCCGGGCCAGGCACCGTCGGGGTGGGGACGGGCGCCGCCGTGACCGGAGTCACCGTCGGCGACGGGGTCGTCGTCGCCGTGGGCGTTGCGGCGGCCACGAGGGCGGCCACATCCGCGGTGACCGCGTCTATCGCCGTCTGGATGCGATCCCCGCGCGCCGACGTCACGGTGCCCGCGGCGATCGCGGCATCGAGCTGCGCCTGCAGCGCCGCCAGCCGGGATGTCGCCGTCGTGTAGTCACCGGCGGCCGCTACATCCGCTATCCCGACGACGGAGGTCTGCATCGCCGCTGCATCCGTCGGCGACAGCTCTGGCGAGGTCGGCGCGCACGCGCTCAGGAGGGCGAGGCTCAGCGCGGCCACGGCGGCGGCCCGAGCAACGCGAGATGCGCCGGGGCGCGGCTCGGGCGCGCCAGCCGGTGTGAGACCAGAATCAGCGCGGCGCGGTCCGGGCGCGGCGGCGACGGTCGCGCTGCGGAAGGGGCGGCGGGATGTCACGGGGTCACCTCATCCATCAGCTGCTGCAGATCCGTGCCGAGCTGTCCGCTCACGGTCGGCATCGCAGGAGGCGGCGTCGTCTCGTCCGCCGGGCGCAGCACGTACGTCAGCACTCCTGCCACCACCAGAACGAGGATCACCACGGCCACGATCACCGAGCGACGCAGCTTGCGCGGGGTGCGGGCGCTATCGGGGCTGGCGCCATCGAGCACCGCGGTCGCGTCATCGTCGCCGGCCACGGGCATCACACGGGTGCCTCCGCCGCGCGGGCTCAGCACGTCCGTGGCAGCGGTCGGCAGCACGCGGGTGCGGGCGGGTTCCATGCGCGAGGTCGCGTCCGGCGCCATGGCGGTGGGCGTGGGGTTCATCTGCAGGGTCGCAGCCGGGCCGGACGCGGGCAGCAACTCCGTGGCATCCGCTTGCCCACCAGCATTTTCGTTCTCGGGATGCACCCGCAGCCCCAGGTCGATGTCGCGATCGGTGCCGAAGTCGGTGCCGACCGAGGCCGTCTGCAGGGTGCGCGCGGCGACGGCGACTTCGACGGCGGTCGGACGGTCTGCGGGATGCCTCGCGGTCA
The DNA here is from genome assembly GCF_018449675.1 of Glaciihabitans sp. dw_435. Lineage (GTDB taxonomy): Bacteria > Actinomycetota > Actinomycetes > Actinomycetales > Microbacteriaceae > Glaciihabitans. The sequence continues at coordinate 409,998 of NZ_JAAVUZ010000002.1, forward strand.
TGGCCCTCAGAAGCTGCACCCATCCGTGGCCGAGCGAGACGGGAATCTCGGGGTCGCGGTTCAGGCGGGCGCCGAGCGACTCGATCATGGTGCCGGGGAATTCACGCATCAGGGTCTGCGCCTCCAGCAGCACCAGCCCGAGGGAGTAGATGTCGGTGGCGGGTCCCGGCGGCAAGCCCATCGCCTGCTCGGGGCTGAGGTAGGCGGCGGTGCCCACCACGGTTCCGGTGGAGGTGAGGCGGGTCGAATCGATGAGGTACGCAATGCCGAAGTCGGCAAGCTTCGCCGTGAACTCGCGGGAGGGAAAGTCCGAGCGGCTGAGCAGCACGTTCGACGGCTTGATGTCGCGGTGCACGATTCCGCGCGAGTGGACGAGGTGCAGCGCCTCGGCGAGGTCGGCCGCCATGGTGGCGACATCGACCGTGGCGATGGGGCCCTCGCCAATGCGGTGGCCGAGGTCGGGGCCGTTGATGAGTTCCATCACGAGGATGGTGCGGCCGGGATGTCCCGCGACTCCGTCGCCGTTGTCGATACTCGCGTCGAAGAGTGTCACCAGCGCGGGGTGATTGAGTGACGCCAGGAGTTCTACTTCGGCGCGCTCGCGGGCGACTGCCGAGGCATCCGCATCATTGCCGTCAATGATCTTGACCGCGACGGTGCGACCGAGAACTTCGTCGCGGGCGGAGTAGACGGTGGCGAGGCCGCCGCGTCCGATGAGCTTGAGGATGCGGTAGCGGGCGGCGACGAGAGTTCCGACGAGGTCGGGGGTGTTCGCGCTGTCGGTAACCACCGCTCAATGGTACGCGGCGGCTGGGGCGGCGGCTGGGCCGGCGGCGGTGCGGCGGTCCTTCGCGACTTCGGCGGTCGCGAGATGCTGCTTGGGGTCCTCGCCAGCGACCTACTTCGCGAAAACGGGCGAGTTCGCTGAAAACGGGCCAGCGTGCTTGACCGTTTTCAGCGCTTTCGCCCGTTTTCGGGTTGGGAGCGACGAAGACGGGCGAGTTCGGCGGGTGTAGCTCGCACGGCGGGCGGCGCTTTCGTTAAAGCGGTCCAATCCGGCGGATGCGGGCGTGCGCGCTCACCCGGAAGTGCCTAACTAGCCCAGATTCACGCGGACGGGTCATCGGTAAATGGACGCGACGGCTAGGTCGTGGAGTCCGCGGGCGCCAGAGAGCCGAACGTGGTGTCGGTGAGAGCGGCGAGATCGTCGCTTCCCTCACCCATCACCCAGCTGTCGAAGGCAACCATCAGGCACCCGAGGGCCGCCATCGCTCGCGTGCGCAGTACCAATATGGGCGCGGCATCCGCCCCCGCACGCTCTGCCAGCAGATCGGCGATTGCGGGTCGCCAGCTTCCCTGCTTCTCGTGAAGTCGCGACCATAGCGCGGGTGTCTTCCAGACCAGGCTGATGAGAGCGAGACCGGCGCCGGGATCCCGGGTCAGGAGTTCCACGACGGGGTCGACGGCCCGCCGGAGCGACACCCACTCGTCTTCGTCGGTCGGCCGCGACGCGAGGACGCCGGAAATAGCGTCACCGAGCGGGTCGAAGACGTAGAGGACGACGTCTTCCTTACTGCCGAAGTGCCGGAGGAACGTGCTGCGGGAAACACCCGCCGCTGCCGCCAGATCATCGAACGTGACGCTCTCGAAGCCGTCCTCAAAGAAGCGGGGAAGCGCAATCCGCGCCAGCTCGTCCCGCACTGCCGCGCGTCCGATGGCACGAGTGCTGAGAGCTTCCATGACTTCAGGATACGGAAAGTCGAACCGACTTGCGTAATTGAACACAGGTACCTATGGTGATACTCAGTTTCAGTTACGCATCTCGGCTTCATCGATGGCCGACGGCACTGCCCGCACCACTTCCTCAACCCGCACGAAAGAGCACCCCCATGACCTATGACCTGCCCGCCCTCCACATCACAGTCTCCAATGGAGTCGCCACCGTCACCATCGACAACCCGCCGCTGAACTTCTCGGACGGAGTGCTGCTGCCATCGCTGCGACGCTTCGTCGCACAGGTTCGGGATGACGCGGACGTGCGTGTCATCGTGTTCGACAGCGCCGACCCCGACTTCTTCATCGCCCACGGAGATATGCGGTTCATCACGGAACCCGACGTGATGGCCGCGGCCGGCGCCGCAACGATGGCGGCAAACCCCGACGCCGAATTTCCGTCGACGCTGAACCTCATGCAGGTGGTGCACGAGGAGGTTCGCTCGCTCCCCCAGGTCACCATCGGAAAGCTCACCGGGCTGGCGCGCGGCGGCGGAAACGAGTTCCTCATGGCACTCGACATGCGATTCGCCGCCATCGGCACCGCCGGCCAGGCGCAGCCGGAAGTACTCATGGGCATCATGCCCGGCGGCGGCGGAACCCAGTACATGTCGTCACTCGTCGGTCGCGCCCGGGCGCTCGAACTGATTCTTGGCGCTCAGCTCGCCGACGCGGAACTTGCCGAACGGTACGGCCTGGTGAACCGAGCACTGCCCGCCGACGAGATCGACGCGTTCGTCGCCGCGCTCGCCCGCCGCATTGGTTCCCTGAGCCCGGACATCATCGCCTCCGTCAAGGGCGCCGTAACAGCCGGCGCGACACCCGTTACCCGCGAGGGCCTGGCCACGGAAAACGCCCTGCTGACACCGCTGTTCGGACCCGACGCCGCGACCCTCGCTCACGCGCTGCTCGCTGCCGGGATGCAGACGCGCGACAACGAGCGCGATCTGGAAGGGTTCCTCAGCAGGGACTAACGGCGTTAGTCGCCTCCACCGCCGCCGCCGTCTCCGCTACCACCGCCGTCGCTTCCACCGCCGTCGAAGCCGCCATCTCCGCCGGAGTGACCGTGGCCCCCGCCGTCGAAGAAGCCGCCGTGGTGGCCGGGGCCAGAGAGTCCGCTGGACGAGTCCCCGCCGTAAACGCTGCTGCTGCCGGAGTCCGAGCGGTCGGAGCGGCGGGTCCCCGCGCCGAAACTATGCAGGGCGGGGTCGCCGGCGGTCCGTGCGCTGCGATCACGCAGGGCACGGACAATCGCCACCACGAGAACGACGAGAAGGGCGACAACTATCAGCGTGGAAACAATGGTGAGAATCAGCACAGCTGTCATGGGAGGTGCCTTCCGTCGGCGGATGGTGCTGTGCCCCACGCTAGCGCGACCGTCCCCGCGCCGGCACCGCGCTGCGTCGTGCGCGGTCAGCCCGCGGGGTTCTCCGTGGGAGTTCCGTCGGGATCGGTGCCGGTCTCAGGATCCACGTCTTGCGGGGCGGTCGGCTTGGCGATGGGTTCGTCGTTCTTGGGGTCACTCATGGTGGTTCCTCCTGGCATCGGCTCGAGATCACCCCCAGCGGGTGTCAATGCTGCCATTCAACTCGAAATACCAGATCGCGGATTCGGGCTTGACGGTGCGTGGGTGCAGCGACAAGAGTGCCGCCCCGGTACAAGCAGGCGGCCGCGCGAGGAACGGGCGGTGGGCGGTGAGCGGTGAGCGGATGACCCTGCCCCGGGGCATCCACTCGTCCACTCCAATACCTGCATCGGGGTCACGCGGCCCGGCACCTTACGTCACGTGTCGCCCACTGGCAACAGCTATCTGAAATCGGATTCCTCGCGGAGCCTGTAAGCACACCCATCCACTTTTTCGAGGGGACGCTATGCGCGCCATGGAGTACCGCGGACCGTACAAGGTTCGTGTCCAGGAGAAGGACATCCCGACCATCGAGCATCCGAACGATGCCATCATCCGGGTCACGCTTGCCGCCATCTGCGGGTCCGACCTGCACCTGTACCACGGCATGATGCCGGACACCCGGGTGGGCCAGACGTTCGGCCACGAGTTCATCGGCATCGTCGAGGAGGTGGGCCCGTCGGTCGAGAACCTGAAGAAGGGCGACCGCGTCATGGTGCCCTTCAACGTGTTCTGCGGCTCGTGCTACTTCTGCGTGCGCGGCCTGTACTCGCTGTGCCACAACGTCAACCCGAATGCCACGGCGGTCGGCGGAATCTACGGCTACTCGCACACCTGTGGTGGTTACGACGGCGGCCAGTCCGAGTTCGTGCGGGTGCCGTTCGCCGATGTCGGGCCGAGCATCATCCCCGAGTGGCTGTCCGACGAAGACGCCCTCCTGATGACCGACGCGCTCGCGACCGGCTACTTCGGTGCGCAGCTTGGCGAGATCGTGCAGGGCGACACCGTGGTCGTGTTCGGCGCCGGACCGGTCGGCCTGTACGCGGCGAAGTCGGCCTGGCTCATGGGCGCCGGCCGGGTCATCGTGATCGACCACCTCGAGTACCGGCTTGAGAAGGCCCGCACCTTCGCGCACGCCGAAACCTTCAACTTCAACGAGTACGACGACATCGTGGTGGCCATGAAGAAGACCACCGACTACCTCGGAGCGGACGTCGTCATCGACGCCGTTGGAGCCGAAGCCGACGGCAACCTGCTGCAGCACATCACCTCGGCCAAACTCAAGTTGCAAGGTGGATCCCCCATCGCGCTCAACTGGGCGATCGACTCGGTGCGCAAGGGTGGCACCGTTGCGGTCGTGGGTGCATACGGCCCGATGTTCAGTGCCCTGAAGTTCGGCGACGCCATGAACAAGGGCTTGACATTGCGGATGAACCAGACCCCCGTGAAGCGTCAGTGGCCGAGGTTGCTCGAGCACATCCAGAACGGGTATCTCAAGCCCAGCGAGCTCATCACCCACCGCATCCCGCTCGAACACATCGCGGAGGGCTATCACATCTTCTCGTCCAAACTCGACAACTGCATCAAGCCGCTCATCATTCCGAGCGCCAGCTAGAAGGGGTCAGCCATGACGAACACGCCTTACCTCCCGTCCCTTCCCGACGACGACGCGCTGCGCTCCCGCGCCGACGAGCTGCGCGCCCGCATCCCCGGCTGGGGTGCGGATCTCGATCCCGCCGACCGGCCCTCCGGCCGCCAGGTGAGCTTCGAGCCGACCGGCGCGCACTGGGACTTTCCGCCCCGCCAGCCCGAGATGGAGTTCCGCGAGAAGTCCGTCGAGCACTCGATGCTGACCCCCGTGTTTGGCACCTCAGCGCCGCTGCGCGGGCTCGCCGGGGCGCTGCGCCGCTACTCGTACAAGCACTTCAGCGAGGGTCGCGCCGCGCACTGGCTGATCCTGCTCGGCGCCGACCGGGTCGACGCCATCGAGAACCAAGTGCACTCGTTCGTCACCGCGCGCCCGGATAATCCCATCACGCAGACCGGTGTTCTGAGCGAGTTGAAGCCCGGCATCTTCGCTTCGCGCTTCGGCAAGGACCGCGCCGATACCCGTCACACGTGGATCGACCCGATCATCGTGGCGGGGCCGTGGGTGGTCGCGGGATGGGCCGCGTACCGGGTCATCCGCCGCATCATTCGCTGACGCGAGAAGCGCGGCTAGTGGTTGGCGACTGCCGCCGCCACGAGCACGACGGTGACGACCGCGAGAATCGTGAGTCCAACGTAAGCGGCGATCTTGCCGATAACGGCCCGGCGGCGGCGGCGCTCGCCTGACCGAAGGCGCTGACGCTTAGTTTTTCTCATGCGAAAACGTTAGGGCAGTGTCAGCCGTTCCGTGGACAGTTTTGTACCCCGAATTGTAAATTCGTGATGAACAGTTACGTTTAGCCGACCGACGCGGGCAGGATGTGCGCGAGCAGCGCCTGAACCCGCACCTTGATGTCATCGCGGATGGGCCGCACCTCGTCGAGCGACTTGTCCGCCGGGTCGGTGAGTTCCCAGTCCTCGTAGCGCTTACCCGGGAAGATCGGGCACACGTCGCCGCATCCCATGGTGATCACCACGTCGGACGCGCGCACCGCCTCGGTCGTCATCAGCTGCGGCACGCCCTGCGAGATGTCGATGCCCTCTTCGGCCATGGCCGCAATGGCGATCGGATTGATCTCGTTACCCGGCTCGGACCCACCCGAGCGCACCTCGACGGCACCGCCCGACAGCTCCCGCATGAAGCCGGCCGCCATCTGCGAGCGCCCCGCGTTATGGATACACACGAACAGAACCACGGGCTTGTCAGTCATAACCGCACTGTACGACATGTGCGTTAACGCGAGTACGCACAAGAGGGAGGTCTGCCGAGCGCGAATTGTCGATCGCTGGCAGTTGCCCCCGCTTGGGGGGCGACGTTTTCACAAGCCTCCGGGTAGCCTCTCCGTATGCGGTTCAGTTCGGGTACTGACCGTGCGCGGGGGGTGTCTAAGCGCTTTGCCCCTCGCTCGGCCCGGCCTAAGGCGGGGGCCATAGGCCGGGCCATTCTCATCCGCAGTATTGGGGCTACTGAGGTGTTACTGCTCCTGTAAATTCCGCTAGGTGCTGGAGCCCGCGCCCGGTAGCGTCACGCGTATGACCGATCCTCGAGTGATGCGCACCAACGACCACGTCTTTCGCAGCGTGCTCGATCTGCTCCTCACCACGGACATTATGCCCATCACCTACGCGGCCATCGCGACGCAGTGCGAGGTCTCCCGGCGTACCCTGTACACGCACTGGGCGACGTTGCCCGAGTTCTGGAACGACATGTTCATGCACTTCTACCTCCCCATGAGCGGTGCGGTGACCCTCCCCACGGTCGAAGGTCGCATGGAGCAGGGGCTCCTGCACATTCGCGACTGGCTCTCCACGCCCGTTGGACGGGCCGCACTGCTCGCACCCGATGAAACGGGCGCCACCCGTCGCGGGATCATCGAGATGTGGCGGGCCGAGCTCAGCACCACAGTCGTGAGAGTTGACGACCACACCTTCAGCCGCCTGGTTGGTCCGCTCTGCTTTGACGCGCTATTCCTCGGCGAGCGCACACTGGATGCGGCGGTTCGCGACCTCGCCAGGCTCACGTTAATCTCGGACATCCTTACGCGCGCAAGCGACCTTGACGTGGATGAACCCGAGCCGCAGTAACATGCGGGGCGCCCCATCCCCGTTGCGCGGGCACCCCGAGGTAACGACTCGCCCAACGAGAACGTCCGGCGCCGCCTTTACAGGCAGCACCGGACTCTGTTCTCACGCGAGACAGCTAGTTCGGGTAGCCATCTCGCGAAACGCATCGGTGCGCGCAGGGGGGGTTGCGTACCGATCCAAAAAATCTATCAGCCCGTGTCCTCCATATGGAGGACACGGCGCACCCAAAAACGGGGGCGCGGGTCATCCGCTCACCGACCAAACGCCGTGGCGGCCGGGCAATCGAAAGGGTCCCCGCCGGCGGAGAGCCCGACGCGGTTGAGGTAGCGGATCACGATGCCGTACGACTGTGCGAGCGACGTCTCGGTGTAGACGATGTCGTTGGTGCGGCAGTACTCCTTGGCGATGACCTGGGCCTTGCGCAAGTGCGGGCGGGGCATGTTCGGAAAGAGGTGGTGCTCGACCTGGTAGTTGAGTCCGCCCATGTACAGGTCGGTCAGCCAGGTGCTGCGGATGTTGCGCGAGGTCAGCACCTGGCGGCGCAGGAAGTCGACCTTCGCATCCCGCGGCAGCAACGGCATGCCCTTGTGATTAGGCGCGAACGATGCACCCATGTAGACGCCGAACACCGCGAGCTGCACACCGAGGAACGCGGCGGCCATGCCGAGCGGCAGGAACCAGAAGATGATCGCCACGTAGATCACGATGCGCGCCGTGAGCATGCTGATTTCGAGCCAGCGCTTGTCGACCTTGCCGCGGCCGAACACGGTACGGAACCCGTGGATGTGCAGATTCAGCCCTTCGAACATGAGCACAGGGAAGAACGCATATCCCTGGCGCTTGGTGAACCACGCGTACAGGCCGCGCGAGCGGGCGGCATCCTCGGTCGTGAACGAGATCAGGTCACGCGCGATGTCGGGATCCTTGCCGAGCACGTTCGGGTTGGCGTGGTGACGCGAGTGCTTCGTCATCCACCACGAATAGCTGATGCCGACGAACAAGTTCGCGATGGTGCGGCCGACAACGTCGTTCGCCTTGCCCGACTCGAAAACCTGACGATGGGATGCCTCGTGCGCGAGAAACGCAAACTGCGTGAGGATTACCCCGAGCCCGCCGGCGATGAGCAACTGCAACCACGAGTCGCCCAGCAGGATGAACCCCGCCACCAGCCCTAGCAAGCCGGCGACGACCACGCCGAACATCCCGAAGTAGTAGCCGGTGCGACGTCGAAGCAAACCGGCATCGCGCACGGTGTGCAGCAGCGCCGAATACTCGGACGTCGGGTGCGTGCGGCCCTCGCGCGGCTTCGTTCGAAGGATCCGCACGGGGGCAGAGGAGGAGGGGCTGGTCACGATGAGCCTCGCTTGCGTCATGGCCACACGGCCGGGTGTGTGCGAGAACTCCAGCACCTGACGACGTTGGCTCGCTATCTGCTCCGAACGAATTCCGTTCGGGATCTCAGCGACCACGGTCCAGGGCAACTTCTAGTGACGCTACCCGCGGGATGGGCGCGGCGCACTAGGCGGGTTCCCAGTAATGATGCGGCGGCCAGAACTCGGTGTCGGGGCCGATTGCGCAGATCAGTTGCGGTGTGATCGTGCCCAACGGAAGACTCTGGGTACCTCCGTACGCGAAATCGGCGGCAGTTCAGATGCGCTCGTGGCAGGGCAATCCGCTCGCCATTGTTTCACGCACGGAGGAGATCCGGTGATGTTGGGGCACATGAGAGGTCGAAATGATCAAATCTCCGCCTCTGCTGGAGCGAGCTCGGGCGGTGGAAGCCGTCCGGGGAGACAAGCGGGCTGAAGAGAAGGGCTCGGGCGGGCATCGGGGCGACGTTTGCTGCGCTGGTGGGGCTGTGGGCGAGGAATCGCTCGGCGTGGTTGGCTGGGGCGTGATCTTCAGCCAAGTATTTGCGTCGTGTGCGGTGGGCTACTCCGATTGCGACGACACCGCCTCCAGCAACGTACAGATGTCGACGGTTGGAATCGTGGTGCTGGTGGTCGCCATCGTGCTGGTGACTGCCTTCGCGCTGATCCGAAATCGGCGGCGACGCCAGTAGTCGCAGGGTCGCCATCGGTTGCACGACGTTCGAAGATATGTTCGAATGGGCTGCATGCGATGGAACCAGCAGGAACTGACCACGCCGACGGTGCAGGCCCTTCCGGGGCTGGCGCGGCTGAACAATCTTGTCCGCACGGTGCGAACGCCGGACTTCGCCGGGGTCACGTTTCACGAGATTCTCGCGAAGACCGCCCTGAACCACGTGCCGGGAGCGAGCCAGGCGATGCCGCACGCATGGACGATCAACCCGTATCGCGGTTGCCAGCATGCGTGCACGTACTGCTTCGCCCGCAACACCCACACCTACCTGGACCTCGACGCCGGCAAGGATTTTGATTCCGAGATCATCGTCAAGGTGAACGTGGCAGAGGTCGTGGCCAAGGAGCTTCGTACAAAGGGCGATCAGGTTCCGGCGGTCAGCCTGGGGACGAACACGGATCCCTACCAGCGGGCTGAGGGCCGTTACAAGCTGATGCCCGGGATCATCGACGCGCTCGTGAAGGCGCGGAAGCCCCTGTCAATCCTGACCAAGGGCACATTGCTTCGGCGGGATCTCGATCTGCTGGCCAGCGCGAGTAGAGAAGTGCCCGTAGACATCGCCATGTCCATCGCCATCTACGACGACGCGCTGCAGCAGTCCGTCGAGCCGGGCACCCCGAGCACCACGGCGAGACTCGCCACAGTCAAGGCCGTGCGCGATCACAACATGGACTGCACGGTCTTCCTCATGCCCGTGCTGCCGTACATCACCGACACCAAGGAACACCTCGACCACGCGCTCGCGCTGGTCAAGGAGTCCGGCGCGAGCTCGGTGATCTACACAGCACTCCATCTGCGCCCCGGCGCCAAGGAGTGGTACATGCTGTGGCTGCAGCAGGAACGCCCGGAGCTCGTCGCCAAGTACGAGGAGATGTACGCCAAGAGTGCCTACGGCCCGGTGGGCTACCGCAAGTGGCTCGCCGCTCGCATCGAGCCGCTCATCCGCGCACACGGACTCCACAAGGGAATCGAAAACCCCGCGACCGGCGGCGTGCGAAACAGCGCCGTCGCGAGCGTCGCGTCACCGCAGCCAATGCTGTTCTAGAGGCCAAGCGCTGAAGCCGATTCCGCGGAGTCACGCGGGTGCCGGGTAAGGCGGTTACGCGGCGCCGGTCGAGCCGAGGGCTCACTTCACTGAGTCTGCCGCGGTAGGGCTTTCATCCCCCGGAGGATGATGTCGATGCCATCCATGAACTGCTGACGATCGTCGTGGGCACCAAGCTCGGATGCAATCTCGAGCACAACCGCATCGTCGTCGACGGCGGACCACGCCTCGCCCAAGTCTTTCAGAAAGGCGTCACGGTCCTTACCGTCTGCGACCCGCGCCGGGCCGGCCGCGTACTGAGCCGCGGCGCCAAGGATGAAGTTCGCAAGAGTCGACCCCGCGCTCATGGCGGCCGGTCCCCCGAGGCCGAGCCGACGAAGCTGCAGTCCAATCGTCTTCCAGATCAGCACAACCGCCGGCTGGAAGGGCTTCCGCGTCAACTGCGCGCCAACCCACGGATGGGCTCCGATCGAATCAAATATCCCCAGACCAACGAGACGCAGGGCTTCATCCGCGTCCAGGTCACTTGGGATGTCAGCCAGAGCACCGCGCAACACTTCATCCGCGGCTGCAGCGCGCAGTTCGTCCATGTTCGCCACGTGGTGGTAAATGGCACCCGATCCGGTCGAGAGCTGCGTCATCACAGATCGCAGCGTCAGCTCGCCAGCACCAGAGTTCTCTGCGTCGAGGATTCCGATCGCCGCTTCCACGATGCGGATCTTCGACAGGGCTTCCGAGCGTCGCGGGGTTGCGGGTTTCATGCACCCATCTTGACATAGTTGGAGCAACGCTCCAAACTAATGGAGCACTGCTCCAACTTACTCAGAACGGACCCCATGAACTCCCCCATCGTCACCATCGTCGGCGCCGGCCTCGGCGGCCTCACGCTCGCTCGCGTCCTCCACCTCCACGGCATCCAAGCAACGGTCTATGAAGCGGATGCCTCGGACCACGCCCGCCCGCAGGGTGGCCAGATCGACCTCCATGAGCACAACGGTCAACTGGCTCTGAAGATCGCCGGACTCAGCGAGGAGTTCCGGTCCATCGTGCATCTCGGCGGAGCAGCAGCCCGGGTGGTCGATCGTCACGGAGTTGTGCTCGCCGAGCTGCCCGACGACGGGTCGATGGAAAATCCCGAGGCGCTTCGCGGGGACATCCGCCGCATCCTGCTTGAATCGCTGCCGGCGGCAACCGTGCACTGGGGCAAAAAGCTGAAGACTGTCACGCCGCTCGGCGACGGACAGCACGAGCTGACATTCGCGGATGGCTCGACCGTCACCGCGCAGATCCTGGTGGGAGCGGACGGCGTGTGGTCGAAGGTGCGCCCGCTGCTGTCGGCAGCCACGCCCGCTTACTCCGGCATGAGCTACATCGACACGTACCTGCACGACGTCGACGTGCGTCACCCCGCGGTCGCGCGTCTCGTCGGCGACGGCGCGATGTATGCGCTCGAGTCCGGCAAGGGTTTTCTCGCGCATCGCGAGCCGGGCGATCGCATCCACAACTACCTGGTCGTCAACAGGCAGCCCGCGTGGTTTGAATCGCTCGACTTCACGGACCGCACCGCGACGGCGGTTCGTCTCGCGGCCGAGTTCGAGGGGTGGGATGACACGCTGCGGGCGCTGATAGCGGACAGCGACAGTGATCCGATCCTGCGCATGATCCATGAACTCCCCGACAACCACCGCTGGCACCGGTCGCCGGGGCTGACGCTACTCGGGGACGCTGCCCACGCAACGGTGCCGGGCGGTGACGGTGCGAACAACGCCATGCTCGACGGCGCCAGGCTTGCACAGGCGATCGTCGCGCAGCCCGACGACGTCGAAGCCGCGCTCGAGGAGTACGAGCAGGAGATGTTCGAACGCTCCGCGGCCGAAGCAGAAGCCGCGCACGAGAGCGCCGAGCTGATCTTCGGCGCACACGCACCTCACGCGCTGGCAAACCTCTTCAACGGAGTAACCCCAGAGCCCGCCTGACCGAATCAATGGAGCGGGCGACTACACGCGGAGGAACGTTAGGCGCCGAACCGACCGGTCAGTCGCTGGTGAAAGCCGGTGCTGCGCGCGTCGAGACCGGTGAACGTGACCGCTGCGCCGTGGTGGGCGTATTTGGTCTCGATCGAGTCGAGGGCTGCGACGGTCGAGGCATCCCAAATCTGCGCCTGACTGAGATCAATGGTCACGAGCGCGGGGTCGTCGGCATACGCAAACCTGTCGACGAGATCGTTGCTGCTGCCGAAGAAGAGCGGCCCGCTCACCAGGTAGGCGACGTGATCTCCGGCGGCATCGAGGGCACGCTCGACCGAGATGACGTGCGCCACGCGCCGGGCGAAGAGCACCATGGCGAGAATCACACCGACGATGACGCCAAGCGCGAGGTTGTTTGTTGCGACCACGACGACAACCGTGACGACCATCACCAGGGTCTCCGGAATCGGCATTCTCCTCAGCGTCGACGGCGTGAGGCTGTGCCAGTCGACGGTGGTGATGGCGACGATCATCATCACGGCGGCGAGGGCGACCATCGGGATTTGCCCCATGATCGAGCTCAGGGCGGTAACCAGGAAGAGCAGGAACACGCCCGCAACGACCGTGGAGATGCGGGTACGGGCGCCGCCGGTCTTAACGTTCAGCACGGTCTGTCCGATCATCGCGCAGCCGGCGATGCCGCCGTAGAAGCCGGCCAGGATGTTGGAGACCCCGAGTGCCCACGACTCACGGCCCTTGTGCGAGGAGCTATCCGTCATCTCGTCGACGAGCTTCGCGGTCAACAACGTCTCCATCAGGCCGACAAACGCGACGCTCAGCGCGGTGGGGAGAATGATCCGCAGTGTCTCGAGGTTCAGCGGCACCAGGAACGGGGTGATGCCGGGCAGCTGCCCGGTCAGCGGTCCCTCGTCGGCGACGTTCGGCACTGTGAGGTTCGCGATGATGACGATCGCGGTCACCACGACGATCGCGACCAGCGGGGACGGCACCGCCTTGGTAAATCGGGGCAACACGAAGATGATCGCGAGGGTCACCGCGAACAGCACGTAGGCCAGCCCCGGCACGTTCACGACGTGGGGAACCTGGGCCACGAAGATGAGGATGCCCAGGGCGTTGACGAATCCGATCATGACCGAGCGCGGGATGAACCGCATCAGCCGGGCAAGTCCGGCGAAGCCGAAGACGATCTGGATGAGCCCGGCAACGATCACCGTCGGCAACACGTATTCCACGCCACGGTCGTGAACGAGTGGGGCAATGACGAGGGCAACGGAGCCGGCCGCGGCGGTGATGACGCCGGGACGTCCGCCGAGGATCGACATCGTGAGGGCGAGCACGATCGAGGCGACGAGGGACACCATCGGGTCAACACCGGCGACGATCGAGAAGGAGATAACCTCCGGCACCAGCGCGAGCGTGGTGACCATGCCGGCGAGCACCTCACGGGAGAGCTGGCGCGGCGAGCGAAGGGCTGACAGCACGGTGATCGGGTTGCGAATCAGCGGCGGGCGTGCGGTATCGGACATGGATGACTCCGGGTGCGGAGACTTAGCCGGTTACGCGAAGTCGGGGTCGGGCGAGGACGCGTAGGCAACGTCGACGCGGGGGCGCCAGCCGTTGTTCAGGATTCCGCCGGACTCTTCGAGGTAGCAGGCACCGCAGAGCGATTCGTAGGTGACGTCGACGCCATCGATCGCGACCTGGTCGCCATCGAAGATGTACACTCCGTCGACGGTGCGCGCGTTGAAGACTGCCTTGCGTCCGCAGCGGCAGATCGTCTTGAGTTCTTCGAGCGAGTGCGAGACCTCGAGCAGACGACGGCTGCCGGGAAACGCGACAGTCTGGAAGTCCGTGCGGATGCCATACGCAAGCACGGGAACACCCTCAAGAATCGCGATGCGCAGCAGGTCGTCTACCTGGGATTCGGTGAGGAACTGCGCCTCGTCGACCAGCAGGCACGAGACATCCACCCCCGTCTCGCGCTTGACGCGGGCACGCTCGACGTTGAACGCCTCGAGAATGTCGTCGGTCGGTGAGACGGTGAAATCGACGGGGCGCGAGACCCCGAGACGGGAGACGATGAGCGACTCACCCTTGGTATCCACGGAGGGCTTGGCCAGCAACACCTGCTGGTTGCGTTCCTCATAGTTATACGCGGCCTGCAGCAGCGCCGTGCTCTTGCCGCTGTTCATGGCGCCGTAGCGGAAGTAAAGCTTCGACACTTATCTGAGGTACCCGTCTTCTGCGGCTCGCCTGATCAGGTCTGCCTTTTTGCTGGCCGGCCGGTTGGCCTTTGCGTACTTCTCGCGCACGCGCCGCAGGTAGGTCTTCGCAGTCTCGTACTGGACGTTCATCTGCGAGGCAACCTCTGTGGTGCTGAAGCCCGAGACATACAGTTTAAAGGCTTCAACCTCCCCCGCGCTGAGCTTGGGCCGCACCTGCTGCGGCATCGCTCCCCCGGGCAGCGGGCGCCAGTCGCGCTGCAGCGTTGCGTCGTGGGCGATGCCCATCACGGTGCGTGCAGAGTCCATGACCTCGCGCATCGACATGGACTTGGTCAAAAAAGCGGATGCCCCTGCCGCCATGGCCCGGTCGTGCGACTCCTGCGTATCCAGGCTGGTCAGCACGATCACCTTGGCACCGGCGGCGCGGCACGTGCGCACGCGGGCCTCGATCGAGACCGATTCCTTCAGCTGGAAGTCGATGAACACCAGGTCCGTCGGAAACTGATCGCTGTGGACGAGTTGCAACCACGTGCTGGCGCTCAGCACCAGGTCGAAGTCGGGCGCGTTCGCCGCGATCCAGCTGGAGAGGCTATCGAGCAGCACCTCGTGGTCGTCGAGGATCGCGAGGCGAACCCGAGTGACTGGCGTGCTGACTACCCCCGGCTGCGCCCCCGACGCCGCTGGCGTCCGCGCCTCGCTACTGCTCATACGAGAACCTTAGTGTCAGATGTGTCTTATTGGTCGCTACACGCATGTGGGGAAACACCACCCGAACAGCGGCGAAATACGGTCGTAAATGCGCGTGCATCGCCCGCGGTTTTTTCGTCTGGGCGGTGATCACCATATCGGTGCTTTTCATGTCTCCCGTGACAACGGCCGAGAACCCCGCGGGTGTCAGCGACGATTCCGCGAACAGGGCCACGAGCAGCGCGCGTACCGAGACACGTTGTTCGTAGGTAAGGAGGTCGGCCAGCCGCGCGTCATCCCGAACCGCTGTCACCGCGTGGAGCTCGTAGCCGGCCTTGTGCGCCGACTCCTCGGCGGCGTCGGCCAGCCAGCCGCTGTTGACGTCCGCGATCATGATCGCGCGGAAGGCCTCGGAGATCGAGCGCGCATGCTCGAGGTCGGCGTCGGTGACCTGCTCGCTGCTGAGAAGATCACTGAAGAATGGCACGACCTCCTGATTGAGCACCGTCACGCGGTCCTGCTGCACCGAGCGGGCGAAGGCGGGCTTGAGCAGTGAGGCAAGTTCGAGGGACGCGGATGCCGCGTGCGCCTGCCACCGCTCGCGGGCGGTCACCGCGGCGTTCGCAAACTCGATACCGGCGGAGGTCAGGGCCACGACGGGCAGGATCCCGATGATGATCAGCACCGCCAGCGGAATAGGCAGGTTGAATCGGGCGGACTCGGCCGCGATGAGCACTACGAGAAAGCCGCCCGCGGCGAGGCCCACCATCGCCAGAGACCGGGCCGACCGGTACGGCGTGGCCGCTACCAGCAGGATGCCGAGGGTGATCATGCCCCACTGGTCCCGCAGCGTCATGTCGGTTGCCGTCTGCGCGAGCGAGCCGAACAGCGCGGCCAGGGCGCCGAGGCCCGCGACGGTCCAGTGGATACGCCCGGTGAAGGGCGCCCGCATCGGACTGGTGGCGTACACGAGAAGAGCGGATGCCACGATCAGGCAGAGAATCGCGAGCACCGTGAACACCGGCCGCTCGGTCTGCTCCCATCGGGCCAGCCCGAGGAGCAGGCCTATGACCGGCGCGGCAATGGCGGCGATATGCGTGAGGGGCAGCGCGCCGAGGGTGCCGAGCGGATCCAGCTGTTGGAGGCTGCGTTCCCGGAGGCCTGACCTGGTGCTCATGCGGACTCCTGCGGGCCAGCAGGCACGGTGAGGAGCACCGCAGTGCCGTTGCCCGGGGTACTCCAGATTTGCGCGGTGCCGCCGGACTGGGTCATCCGCCCCGTCACCGACTGCCGCAGGCCCAGCCGATCGGCGCGCGTGGACTTCGGATCGAACCCCTTGCCGCTGTCGAGCACCATGACCGAGACGGCCGTCGGGGTGCTGGAGACGATGACGTCCGCGCGGGTGGTGCCGGAGTGCTTGAGCACGTTGATGAGCAGTTGCTCGGTGGCGAGGGCGAGCGACTGGCGGCGGTCCGCGACCACTCGGATGAGGTCGTCGAACGCGCCGGACGTCTCGACCGTGAGTCCCTGTTCGCGCACCGCCTGGATTACCTGCACGACCTCGCACTTCGAAGGAGAGCCGAAGATCGGGTCTTCCTCCTCGGGTTCGGCGAGCCATTCCTGGCCGATCAGCACCACGAGGTCCTTCTCGAGGGTGCGGCGCACGAACGGATCGATGGCGCCGGCGGTTCCGCCGGCGACGAGCGAGAGGTGTCCGAGCACGGTGTCGTGCAGGAGAGCCGCGGCTCGGCTCTCGACCCGGGAGCGCACAACGGCGAATTGCTCGTCCCTGGCGGCCCGGTGAAGGCCCGCCTGGCCACGCGCAGCTTTGCGGCGGGCGGATCCCGCAACCACGCGAATGATCACGATCACGACGAGTGCGGCGAGGGACCCCATGTCGACCCCGGTGTGCATGCCGATGACCGCGGTGGAGATCTGGGCGGAGAGGGCTCCCGTAACGAATCCCGCGACGGGCCAGACGATCGATTCGGCAACCGTGCGCGCGGGGCCGCTCGTCATGACGAGAGCCACCAGCGGGAGATTGAGCAGGAACAGACCGTTGAGCACGGCCGCGGGCATCTGCTCGACCAGCACGACCGTATACACGGCGACGGCCACCCCGCTGACCGCCAGATAGAGAATCGCGTTCAGCCGTGTGGACCGCTGGTTCAGAACGGCGAGGAAGAACCCCATGGGCGCGAGGGCGATGAGCGCTGGCCACAGCGGCCGGTCCAAATAGACGAACTGGTACGCCACAACCAACAGAAAAGCCCCGGCCAGCACCACCGTCGCAATCGCGTGCAATGCGCGGGATAGCGATCGGTGGGTACTGATCGGGGCCAAATGGCTAGGGAGCCCAAGCGTCATGCCTGGACTCCCTAGATCACGATGAAGCTATTTACGCCTGAGTGCCGTGCGAGCGGTTGCGACGAACGATGGTCATCGCGGTGATGAAGCCAGCACCGATGACGAGCAGTCCGCCACCGAACCAGAAGTACGGAAGCGAGTCGGTACCGGTCTCAGCGAGTCCATCCGTGGTTCCGTCAGCGGCGTCAGCGGCCGTGTCAGCCGGAACGGCGGCGACGGTCAGCGTCTGGGTCTGGTTGAAGCTGGCGCCAACTCCGTCATCGGCCGAGACCGCGAGGGTGTAGGTGCTGCCGGGAGCAGCGTTGGTGGGGAGGCTCACGTCGAAGGTGAGCGAACCGTCAGCGGCAACCGCGACGGTGCTGGTGAGAGTTGAAGCTGCGGTGATGGTCGCCTCTTCGGCGGCCAGGTCACCCGTGAGCGAGATGTTCGCGGGGGTTCCGGGAGCCTCACCGGTCTCGGGTGCCGAGAACGTGATGTCTGCACCGGGAGCAGCGGTGTTGGCGCTGATGTCGCTCGGGTAGGTCTCGTCAGCGTTGGCTGCGGTCGTTGCGGTCAGTGCGAGTGCGGCTGCGAGAACGGCAACTGCTGCGATACGTGTCTTCACGATGGTTTCCCCCTTGGAAAAATTTGGGACGACGGTCAGGAATTCGGGTGCCGCCCCAGAAGATTGTGATGAGTCTACTTGGCGTATTCCGAAATTAGTACAGGTTGTCACGTTACGAAAGAGTAAACATTCGCTGTGACCCCATAGTGGGGCGCACGGCCCCTACTTGGCAAGAGCGAAAACTACTGGGTTCTCGTCCGCTTGGGCCGTCGTGTCTCCGCCTGGAGCCGTCGTGGTGGTGTCGCAGTCCAGGTAATTGTCGAGAGCTGTCGAGACAGGCCCTGCCATCGGCGTGTGTTCCAACGTCGCGGTTGTCGACGCGCCGACAGGACCAACGAAGCTAAAGGAGACCTCGGTGGACTCACCGGGAGCGAGCTGCACTTGGACCCCCGAGACTGCCAATCCATCGTGTTCGCTGTTCACGAAGGCCTTGGACTTGCCCCCAACGACAACTCCTGTGGCCGTTGATCCGGCGGGCGCATAGACGTAGATGCTTGTTTTGACATCTCCCATCTTCACGCCGTACGCACCGTCCCCGGTGACATACTTCGGGAGCGAGGTGGCGGCGTCCGCCGGCGCGGTGGAACGAAGCCGCACGCGAACGTCGAAATTGGGACGCTGGTCCGCCCGGCAGACGGCAGCCGAGATACCGATCGAGCTCTGGACGTAATAGTCCATCTTCGCGCCAGTGGCGTCGTTGAAATAAACACCGAACCCCGACGCATTCTTACTGCTCGTGGGGAGCGGACCCGCGAGGGTGGACGCGACCATTTGGGTCTGCTCCTCGGGGTGAGCGCTCCAAATGTGAATGCGGTGTTCGGCAGACGCATCACTCAAAGCGCTCAGCAGGGCGCCACTGTCCGTGGTTCCCTTCGTGAGTAGCCCGAAGATCTGGCTCGTCACCTGCGAGAAGAATTTGTCCTGATCATCGGGATCCGGAAACTTCGAGTACACCGTACTGAGAAGCGTCTCTGCTGCGTTGTCCGAAGTAAGGGTCACGCCCGACGATGTATCAACGGGGCCAGTCGCTTTCAGAATGTATCCGAGCGCAACCGGATCCACCGAGATCACGCCGTCGAGGGTCTGCCCAGTTTTCTGCTTCCACATTGCAGCCGCCAGTTCGCCCGACCGAGCGAAGTCCGGCGTGAACGTGACGTCCTGCATGTAGGTACCGAGAATGTTCTTGTAGAGAGTCTTCTCTTCTGTTGTCAGCGTCAAGACCGGCTTGGGGAACTGGCCTAAAGCGGTGGCGGACGACCGTGCGCCGAGGCTCAGCGCGCCGTCGTTCGCCTTGACGACCGCCAGTGCTCCGGGGATCCCGCCAGTCGCCCGCAGCTCGGAATTGTTCAATGACAGCAGTAGGTAGGTTCGAGGAGAGTCTCCACCCATCATGGACGGAAGCACCTGCGCGGCCGTTGCCAGCCCGTCGACAGTTTCCGACGTTGAGTCGACAACGCCGATGAGCTGATCGATGGCTTCACCCACCTGAGGAACAGTGTCTCGGGTATTAATCGCCTGCGCCTGCACGGTGGCACTGTCAAGCGCGTCACGCGCAGAAGCAAGCAGTGGAGCCGCAGTGGTGAAGATACTCAGGTCGATCTTGCCGTCTTTTGGAGAAAGACTGTCGACTGAAAAGGTCTTGGCCAATTCAGCAAGAGGCGGCAGGGCTTCGTCAGCTACCCCGTGGATCATTGCTGCGGCTTCGCGGAACGCTGTGAGATTTGCCCCCACGATGGGCAGTACTTCCGTAGCTCGCCAAATTGGATCCGAAGTTAGACTCTCCGCCTTAGCCGCGCGCTCTCTCAACTCGGCGACGCCGGAGGCGATCCCTGCCGAGTCTCCAGATACCGCATCGTCACTGATCGAGTGAACGAGCGGCACAGCGCCCAGCAGCTGATCACGCGCGATGAGCGCCCGGATCGCAACCCACAAGACCACAAAGAGCACAATTGCGACGACTGCCGCAACAATCCAGAGGATCAGACGACGTCGTGGCGACGGATTGGCGCGTCGGCCGCGGCGACTATGCGACGTGGTCGACATGCTCTCTCAATTCCCCTAGTTCGATTCCCTGAAATCGACGGACTTCGAGACTAATGCAGCAAAGCCTACGATTCGTCACGTGTAAAACCCTACGGGCGACCAAGTCCGCGGTAGGTCCAGCCCGCGTCCCGCCATGCGGCCGCGTCGAGGCAGTTCCGCCCATCAATAACAATCGCGCCGCGAGCCACCGCGGCGACAGCCACGGGATCGAGTTCGCGGAATTCTTTCCACTCCGTCACGACAACGACTACGTCGGCACCCTCGAGCGCCTCCATCGTATCTTCGGTGAGGGAGAGCTGTGGATGGAGACGACGAGCGGGAACCGTGGCTTCGGGGTCCGTCGAAGTCACATCAGCACCAAGTCCGTGGAGTCGCACTGCAACGTCCAGTGCCGGCGAGTCCCGGATGTCGTCCGAGTTCGGCTTGAAAGCCAACCCCAGGACCGCGACCTTCTTTTGATAGACGTTGCCGCCGAGCGCATCTACGACAAGCTGCACGACCCGGTCGCGCTGACGAAGGTTGATCGCGTCGACCTCTTTCAAGAAGGCCACCGACTCTCCGCGCCCGAGCTCTTCGGCACGCGCGGTGAACGCACGGATGTCCTTGGGAAGGCAACCACCGCCAAATCCAACTCCGGCGTTCAGGAACTTGCGGCCGATACGCGCGTCAAACCCAATGGCGTCTGCCAGCTGGGTGACATCAGCGCCAGTAACCTCGGCAATCTCTGCCATCGCGTTGATGAAGGAGATCTTGGTCGCAAGAAAAGCGTTGGCCGAGACCTTTACTAGCTCGGCAGTGGCGTAATCGGTGACGACGAGAGGCGTGTCCTTGGAGAGCGCTGTGGCGTACACCTCGTCCAGAAGCGCCTTGGCGTGCGAGCCAGCGTCGCCGGACGGAATGCCGTAGACCAGGCGATCAGGAGCGATCGTGTCTTGCACGGCGAAGCCCTCACGCAGAAACTCGGGATTCCACGCCAGGAGGGCGCCCGATCCAGCTGAAATCTTCTCGGCAAGGCGGGCGGCCGTACCTACAGGCACCGTCGACTTGCCAGCGACGAGATCGCCATCGGAAAGGAACGGGATGAGTCCGTCGATCGCCGCATTGACGTACGTCAGGTCCGCAGCCTGCTCACCCTTGCGCTGCGGAGTACCCACCGCAATGAAATGAACTTGAGAACCCTGAGCGTCAGCCATATCTGTGCTGAAGCGCAGTCGACCGGTCGCGATTGACGACGTCAGGATCTCGGGCAGCCCCGGCTCGAAGAACGGCGCCTCTCCACGAGAAAGCATTGCGATCTTCGCCGCGTCGACGTCGATCCCCACGACGTCATGACCGAGTTCCGCCATACTCGCAGCGTGGACGGCGCCGAGGTAGCCGCAACCAATTACAGACATCTTCATAGGTTCAATGCTTTCGTTCGGGTAAGTCGGCAATCGCTGATCCGCCGAAGCGAAGGTGTGAGCCGCGAATTGAGAATACCGGTTCAGTCCTGAATCGGTGATTTCTGAACGCGGCTACGCGAGATACTCCCGAAGGGCTTCTTTCGCGTCTCGAGGGACAAATCCAGTCGCGCGAATCTTGTCCAACACGAGAACACTGTTCAGTGGACGCGGCGCGATGGCTTTGCCAGCGAAGTATTCCGCCGTGGTTACGCCAGTGACGCGATCCGGATCGGCGCCGGTGAGACTGAAGACATCGCGAGCAATATCCGCCCAGGTAACCGTCTCGCCCTCGTTTGTCAGGTTGTAAACACCGTACGGCGATTTCGATGCAAGCAAATGATGGATGCCCTCAGCGATGTCGTCGGCAAAAGATAACCGCCCCACCTGATCTTCGACCACGCTCGGGTTGATACCTCGCTGGGCGAGGGACGCCATCGTTCGCACAAAGTTTGCGCCGTCCCCGACGACCCAGCTAGTACGCACGATGTAATGACGTGGCACCGTCGCCACGATCGAATCGGCCGCAGCCTTCGACTGCGCATACACGCCAAGCGGAGTGTGCGGCTCGTCTTCACCGTGCGATTCCAACTCGCCATCAAAAACGTAATCAGTCGAGATGTGAACGAGGGTCAGTCGATTTGCGGTAGCTACTCGTGCCATCTGAGAAGTAGCAGTGACGTTCGTCGCCCACGCACGGCGGCGACCATCTAGAGTTTCGGCTTCGTCGACGGCAGTGTAGGCAGCGGCGTTTATGAGCGTGTCGTACAAGGTCCATTCGACCGTGTCGTAGTCGGACGGATTTGTGATGTCGAATTCTGCATGTCCGAACGCGTCGGCGTCGGGGAACAGTTCGCGGAGCGCGCGTCCCACTTGACCGTTCGCTCCGAGAATCAGCGTCTTTTTCGAGGGCATCGGCGCTATCTCCGACAGCCGCGGGTGATTTAGATCCTTCTGCGAGAGTTCGGATTCAGACAGTGGAATCGGCCAGTCGATGGCTACCGTCTCGTCAGCGAGGTTGAGGAACGTGTACAGCGACTGAGACTCTGCATTCCAGTGCTCGTTGACCAAGTAGGTGTAGGTCGTTTGCGGTTCGAGAGTCTGGAACGAGTTCCCCACCCCACGCGGGATAAATATCGCAACCGAGGGATCCAGCTCAGCGGTAAACACCGCGCCGAACGAATCACCTTCTCGCAGATCAACCCATGCTCCGAAAACACGACCGTGGCCGATTGAGATGAACTTGTCCCACGGCTCTGCGTGAATTCCCCGTGTAGTTCCTACCGACTCGTTGAACGAGATGCTGTTTTGAACCGGGCCAAAGTCAGGCAGACCGGCGGCCAGCATTTTTGCACGCTGCCAATTCTCTTTGAACCACCCGCGGCTGTCACCGAAAACTGGAATGTCGAAGATCAGCACGCCAGGGATGGGGGTCGTGCGCATAGCCAGAGGCTTGTCTGCCTGCATCAGTTCTACTGTCCCTGCACCGCGTAGCGGGCTTCGGTTGCTTGCTTCTGGGGAAGCCACCATGCTTCGTTGTCGCGGTACCACTCGATAGTCGAGGAGAGTCCAGCAGCGAAGTCGGAGAACTGCGGCAACCAGCCAAGCTCGCTACGCAGCTTGGATGAATCAATTGCGTAACGCAGGTCGTGCCCCGCCCGGTCGACGACGTGGTCGTACGCATCGGTGGGTTGACCCAGCTGCTCAAGAATCATCTCAACGACCTCCTTATTGTTCTTCTCTCCGTCAGCACCAATGAGGTAGGTCTCGCCAATTACTCCGCTATTGAGGATGGCCAATACCGCTGAAGAGTGGTCGTCGGCGTGAATCCAGTCGCGCACGTTGAGGCCCGCGCCATACAACTTCGGGCGGACGCCGCCCAAAACGTTCGTAATCTGGCGAGGGATGAACTTTTCGACATGCTGATACGGACCGTAGTTGTTGGAGCAGTTACTGATCGTCGCCAGCACGCCGAAGGAACGAACCCAGGCACGCACGAGGAGGTCCGACCCAGCCTTCGTCGACGAATACGGGCTCGAGGGGTTGTAAGGAGTGTTCTCGGTGAACCTCTGGGGATCGTCCAGTTCTAGGTCGCCGTAAACCTCGTCGGTCGAAATGTGGTGAAAGCGATTGCCGTGCTTTCGAGCTGCCTCGAGCAGGGTGTACGTGCCAACGATGTTGGTTTCCAGAAACGGTCGCGGGTCGTGCAGGGAATTATCGTTGTGAGACTCTGCGGCATAGTGCACTACCTGCTCATGATCGGCAAACAGCCCGTCGACGAGATTTGAATCGCGGATGTCTCCGACAACGAGATTGAATCGATCCGAAGGCAGACCATCGAGTGACGCGCGGTTTCCTGCGTATGTCAATGAGTCCAGCACGGTCACGGAGTCATCTGTGTTCTCCAGTACGTAGTGCACGAAATTCGATCCGATAAATCCGGCGCCGCCGGTTACAAGAATTCTTCCCATTACTGATTACTTCCTCGCTCGGCATAAGCCATATCGTCGAACATGCGCAAATTTTTACGCTAATTAGTACGCGCCATCCCGTGCGACAACTGCCTTCAGCGTGCGCCACAGGATGACGAAATCTCCGGTCATCGACCAATTCTCAACGTAGTACAGGTCCAACCGCACACTGTCTTCCCACGACAGATTTGATCGCCCACTCACCTGCCACAAGCCGGTGATTCCTGGTTTGACGAGGAATCTGCGGTGTACGTGGTTTTCGTACTCCTGAACTTCTCGTTCCAACGGCGGCCTCGGCCCAACGAGTGACATTGAACCTGACAAGACGTTGAACAACTGGGGTAGTTCGTCAAGGCTGAATCGCCGGAGGAAGGCTCCTACTGGAGTGACGCGCGGATCATTCTTCATCTTGAACATCACCGCGTTGCCTTCGATCGTCTGGAACGGGCGCACCTCATCAAGGCGCTGCTCGGCGTCCATTGCCATCGAACGGAATTTCAGCATTTCAAACTGTTTGCCATCGAGTCCGACCCGACGCTGACGGAAGAACACCTGGCCGGGCGTGCTCAATCGCACACACATCCCGATGATCACCAGGACCGGTGACAAGATCAAGAGCAGCAGCGCAGACGCAGCGATGTCGAAGGTCCGCTTCGAGAACCGCTTAAGGCCCTCGTAGCTCGGGGTCTCCACGTGGATGAGCGGCAGACCCGCTACTGGCCGCATGTGAATACGCGGTCCACCGACGTCGGTGAGGCTTGGCACCAGCACGAGGTGCTGACGACCGGGCTCTAACGACCAGCTCAGCTCACGGATGCGTTCAGGGGGAAGCTCGTCGCTGCTCGTGACAACAACCGTGTCGGCGCCGTTTTGCTTCATGATCGCCTGAATGTCGTCAAGGTTGTTTTGCACCGGGATTCCACCGCGAAGAGTCCCCCCGAACGTATCTCCCGGAACGCACGCAGCGACAACGAGGTAGCCGGCATAGGGCGCACGAGCCAGATCGCGAGCGATCGCCGCGACGCTGTCGCGAGTCCCCAACAGAAGAACACGAGACGAATACAGGCCGCGCTCTCGCTGGCCGCTCAACCACTGGCGCCAGATCCATCGACTGGCGAGGAGAGCAAGTACGCCGACAGGCAGAGACATGAGAATGTACCCGCGCGCGAGGTCGAGCTGAAAGAGGAAGGCAACGATTGCCACAACTCCGAAGAGGCGCACGGTCGCATCCACGACCCGCTTGTATTCGGTAGGGCCAATTCCGATTACTCGAACGTCTCGGGTAGCGAAGGCGGCCAGAACAACCACCCAGCTGGCAATGAGGATGATCGAGATAAGGGTATAGCTCAGCCCAAAGCCTCCTCGATATTTCTCTATGTTGAGGCTCGAGTCCAATGTGCCAAACCACGCGATTTGAGTACCGACGACTGCCCAGGTAATCACGATCATGTCGGTGATCGCGACGCGCATCGCATACGACTTGGCCCAGTCGCGGTCCTGAGCCCAAGCTCCTCGACTGGATTCTCCGGCGCTCTGATCCACGTGGACGCCCGCCGTCATCGCCTGACGCCCGCGAGGCGTGAAATGGATGCTTCGATTTGGGCGACTGCGTTACCGATCTGCTGTTCGCACAAGTCGTAAATCTCCTGCGACTGCCGGAACGGGTCAATGACGTCATCGTCAACTGCAGATTCGGGCTGCTCTGCGTACCCACGTTGTGCAGCTACGAGTGGAACGTAGGAACGAAGGATGTCGACTAGAGACGAAGACTCGACTGGTGCGCCAGCATCTGGATCGTTGACGAAACTCGCAAGAACACGTGCCAATTCACGCAGCGTGAATGCCGAGCGGCCGGCACGGGGAAGCGTTCGCACAATCTCACTGCGGTGCGCGCGGGTAAGCGCTATGACGACATCGGCGTCAGCCACCAGGTCTCGAGTCAGACGTTGAGCTACGTGACCGTCATCGTCGCCACCGAGATGATGGGACGCCGCCTGCGCCTGAACTGGCATCGCCATACCGATTAATGCGCCGACGCCGGCGCTGGAAAATTCAATATTCGCACTGCCAAAGCGAGTTCGGAACACTTGCTCTGCGATGCGTGATCGGCAGATATTTCCTGTGCACACAAAGAGGACACGGAACACGTCAGATCCGTCCAACGACGACATACCGCACCTCCCATGTGCTCACTACTGAGCTTGTATCGCGTTTACGAAGATAACACGTGATAGAGCGTCGCGTTTATGAACATTACAAGCTCGAGCTTGGTCCCTGTCCCCAGTCCGGGGCGAGCTTCTTGGCGGCCGCCGCTGACTCTGAATTAACCCCAGAGCCTTCTTCGCCGTATCTGGTGTACCCGTAGTTCCCGTACCCATAGCGGCCATAACCGTAAGCATCAGGGCCCTTTGTCGGCATCATCGTCAGGATGACTCCGGCCACGGGAGCGCCGACGTTCTCCAGGGCGGCAATCGCCCCTGCGAGCTCACCCTTGTGCGTGCGACCAGCGGCTACCACGACGAGTGCTCCGCGGGTGAGCTTGCTCACTAGCGCGGCGTCCGTCACAGGCAACAGAGGGGGAAGGTCAATTATCACCACGTCAAAATGGGCCTCGAGATCGCTCAACAGAGCTGCCATGGCCTTCGAGCCCAGCAGTTCGCTAGGGTTCGGCGGCACCGCGCCGGCGGCCAGCACCATGAGATTACCTCGCCCCCAGGGCTGCAAAACATCCGCCAATTCGACGCGCGAAATGAGAACATCACTCAGCCCGACAGCGCCCTCAATGCCCATGTAATCAGCAAGCTTCGGACGCCTCATGTCCCCGTCAATAATGACAACCTTGGCGCCAGAATCAGCCAACGCAATGGCAAGGTTGGCAGAGGTAGTAGTTTTTCCTTCGCTCGGGATCGATGAAGTAATCACGAACGTTTTGGGGCCAGCTTCAACGTTGAGGAACTGCAAATTCGTGCGAAGGGTGCGGAACGCTTCAGCGCGTACGCTGTGCGGATCATCCTGAACGATCAGCGGTCGTTTCACGGCCGCTGGATCGTAGGCGATGCCGCCGATGATGGGCGCGCTAGTTATAGCGAGAACATCTCGCTCGCCACGAATGCGAGTGTCAAGCGTTTCACGGAGAATTGAAATGCCCAGCCCAAGAGCGAGGCCTATCAGGAGTCCGAGCACCAAGTTAAGTTGGGTGTTTGGCGAGATCGGCGCCGTGGGCACAGTTGCTTGCTGCATGACGCTTACTGAAACTTGAGAAGTTCCGGTGGCTGGCTCAGTGATGTCCGCGATCTGCTCGCGAAAACTGGAAGTTACAGCGTTCGCAATCGCGGCCGCATCTGTCGGCGAATCGTCAACTACTGAAATTGCAATATTCACGGTCTGAAGAGCCGCAGACGCGGAAACAGACTTGGCGAGCTGTTCCGCAGAAATGTCGAGTCCAAGACGCTTGATGGCAGGGTCCAAGACCCGAGGCGTACCGATCAGATCGGCGTAAGACTTAACCTGATTCTGGGCGAACGTGCCGCCTGTCGCCAGGTCGGTAACCGAACTTCCTGAGACGTTCACAAACGAGAGGGTCGACGCCTCATACTTCGGCGTAGTCAATATCGTCGCTGCCGCCGCTGCTGCCAACCCCACCAGCGTAAGCGCGACGATAACGATCCAGCGCTTGCGCAATATGCGCAAGTAGTCGCTTAGCTCCACCGAGACGGCCTTTCGTCGTGATACTTCAAGCAAAATTCAATAGCGCGCGGCGCAAGTGTTCGCCCCGGCTCCCCCGGCGAACAGAAGCCGCCGCAGTAAAGGTACCAGCCACAATAGGCGACGGCTCGACGCGTTTTACTGGTTCTGATCGGCAATAGTGATTGTCGCCGCGGTGCTAGCAAGCACTAATGCGACTCCCGCACCAGATTCAAGCATCACCGCCCGCGCGGACATAGCTCTATTCAGCAGAATGAGCGAGCCACCCAGTGAGGAAAGTCGCAGTGTCTTCCCAACCTCCTACCGCGTGGGTCGGCACTCCAAGTGCCTTCACCGGATAGTCGTTTCCCTCAGGATCGAGGCGGTCGCCGATGAAGAGCATCTCTTGAAGATCGATCGAAGTCAACTCCGCGAGACGCGTCATTCCGTAGGCCTTATCAATTCCTTGGCGAGTGATGTCGACGGATGTCGACCCTCCGGAACGCACCTCGAGATCAGGAATCAAAACCGCTACTTTCGACCGCAGGGTGTTCTTCTTTTCTCCCGTTGGATCCCACGCCATCTTGGCGGCGACTGGTGCGGCTTGGCCGAGCGCAGAGAAAGTAATCTGCGATCCGCGGTCCTCGAGAATCGGGCCCCACGTGTCACTTTCCCAGTATCCAAGCTCTCTGGCCGTGGATTCGACGGCATGCAGCGCTCGCGACTTTTCGTCCTCAGTCAGATTCTGTGCGTAGATCTGCTTCCACGTTCCATCGAAGCGGTAGTACTGCGTACCGCAAGTCGGCATCAAGTGAAGCCGTTCGAGTTTCTCGGCAGCGACATCAGGAAGCTCGTCGATGATCTGAGCTTTGAACTGACCAAACTGACCTCCGGAAATGACGCAAACCTCGACACGATCGAGCAAGTCAACGAGGAGTTCAATCATCCGGGGATCGAGCGGTGACTTGGACGGCGCGAGGGTGTCGTCGAGATCGAAGGCAAGAAGACGGGGAGAGGAAGGCACACAAATCCTTAATGCGGGGAATAGGTCGGTACACAGTACCCGGAGGACTCTGAAGGGGATTCAATCAGGGCTAGTTTGCGATCTCCAAGACCTTTGCGGTTTCTGCCATCGTTTTCTTCGCGAGTGCTGGATTATCTGAAAGCTTCTTGCCGAAGGTGGGAACCATTTTGTTGATCTTTGGGGTCCAGACGTCCATGCGATCAGGGAAGCACTGGGCAATTAGGCCCAGCATGATGGGCACCGCCGTCGACGCTCCCGGCGAGGCCCCCAGCAGTCCCGCAATCGTGCCATCGGCAGCCGCGACTACCTCAGTGCCGAACTGAAGCGATCCGCCGTTAGGACCGTTCTTTATGACCTGCACCCGCTGCCCAGCCGTTATTGCGTACCAGTCGCCCGGGTCGCTATCGGGATAGAACTCTTTCAGGGAAGCGAATTTTGCCTTCTTGCTTGCAGCAAGCTGCCCGACTAGATAACGAACCAGGCTGAGATTGCCGACGCCAGCCTGAATCATCGGAATGACGTTGTGATGACGCACGGACTTGATGAGATCGAACCACGACCCAGTCTTCAAGAACTTCGGGCTGAAGCCAGCGTAAGGACCGAACATCAGGCTTGCAGTACCATTCACCACTCGTTTGTCGAGGTGAGGAACGGACATCGGTGGCGATCCCACTCCCGCCTTTCCATAGACCTTTGCCTCATGACGAGCGACCACCGCGGGATTGTCAGTTCGCAAGAACTCGCCGCTCACTGGGAAGCCTCCAAAGCCCCTGATCTCGGGTATTCCGGACTTCTGAAGCAGGTTCAATGCGTTCCCACCCGCGCCAACAAACACGAAGCGTGCGTTGACGCTGCTGGGCGTGTGCCCGACTTCGTTCCGAATGTGCAGCTGCCAGGTTCCGTCCTTCTGGCGCTTGATTCTTTTGACCGTCTGCTCCAAATTGAGCGTTCCGCCGTTGTCGGACAAGTAGTCAACAAGGAGCCCGGTCAGTGCGCCAAAATCCACGTCAGTTCCCGCCGCCATGTAGGTTGCGGCGATCGGCTCGGCCCTCTTTCGGCCAGGAATCAAGAGCGGCGTCCACTTACGAATTATCGACGCTTCTTCGCTGTACTCCATGCCTGCAAACAACGGATTGTCTTTCAGCGCGGCGAAGCGATTGCGAAGGTACTCCACGTTGTCGGCTCCCCACACGAAGCTCATGTGTGGGGTCGCGTTTATGAACGACTTCGGATGAGGCAGCGCGCCAATGTCGATCAGGTGTGACCAAAACTGGCGAGAAACTTGAAATTGCTCGTTTACCTTGATCGCGCTGTTTATGTCTATAGAACCGTCTGGCATCTGCGGTGTGTAATTCAACTCACAGAGGGCAGCATGGCCAGTCCCGGCGTTATTCCACGGGTTGGAGCTCTCTAGCGCAACTCCGCTCAGCCGCTCAAATATCTGGATGTCCCAACTAGGTTCAAGCTGCTTTAGCAGAGCACCAAGGGTGGCGCTCATGATTCCGCCGCCGATCAAAGCAACATCGATGTTCTTAGTCACGTCGACAGCATAGGCCGAAGCGATATGAACCGATAGGAACGTGATCGTTGCTCACCCCAATGCCAATGCACGGGGAAGGGGGCTTTTCCACCTGCGTAATCGTCCGCATCCTGCACCCCCTAATTCACCGGCAGAGTCAATCAGCGTCCAGAAACCATGAACGTGACGTCCCGTATGATTAACGGGATTTGGTGGGCCAAGTCACTGATCCGGGGGGAGTGACTCGCATGCGCGCTATCGACACACGCACGCGAGCCCTGCCTGGACGCAAGATGATTGCGGCGGCCCACGCCGCACGTTCACCGGATTGGACACGCCATCGCAATCAAGCCTAGCCAGAAGTCTTTAGTGATCATCGGCACCCGTGGGTACCCGAGTTATTACGGGGGATTCGAGACTGCCGTTCGAAAGCTGGCACCTTACTTAGCCGAACAGGGGTGGGATGTCACCGTGTACGGGCGTAAGGGCTCGACAAGGCAGTCCGATCCCGGGCGAGACGATCGCGTGCGCTCGATCGAGACGCGTGGTCTGGAAACCAAATCAGTTAGCACGTTGTCGTACGGATTTACAGCGGTGATAAGCGCTTTGCGTCGAAAGCCCGATGTGGCCCTCGTGATGAATGTCGCAAACGGATTTTTCCTGCCGCTGCTCAACGCCCGAGGCATCCCCAGCCTTGTAAACGTGGATGGGATTGAGTGGGACAGAGCTAAGTGGGGACGCATCGCGAAAAGCGTGTTTCACGCTGGCGCTCGGGCAACTGCTCGGCACGGCACGCGAATGGTTTATGACTCCGTAGAAATTGGTCGACGATGGCGCACTGAATTCGGACTAGACGGAGAATTCATTCCATATGGCGGGGATGTACCCGCTGACCTACCGATCGAACCGGGCCTCACCCACCGAGGATTCGTTTTGGTCGTCGCCCGTTTTGTACCTGAGAACACAATCCCGGAATTTGTTTCCGCTGTGTCAGAAATCAGTGCACGTTGGCCAGTAGTGATTGTGGGTTCATCTGGGTATGGCGGTGAGATCGAGGCCGAGGTTTCTCGACTCGCAAAAACAGATGCCAACGTACATTGGTACGGACATGTAAGCGACGACGATCGATTGATGTCGCTTTGGCAGCATGCTGGGGTCTATTTTCACGGACACAGCGTGGGTGGAACGAATCCCGCGCTGGTTCAGGCGATGGCAGCGGGGGCACCAACCGTTGCTCGGGACACGGCCTACAATCGGGAGGTGTTGGGAGACGCAGGCATCTTCGCCGACCCGACTCCCGATGACATTGCGGAGAAGATTAACTCCCTGATGGAAGACCAAATCGCACAGTCCGATTTGAGTGTTCGCGCGCACGCCCGAGCTGTAGACGTCTACTCATGGCAATCAGTTTGTGAGGCTTACGAGCGAGCGCTTTTGGCTCTAGTGAAGGCAAGATAATGCGAATTGCTCTGGATGCGTACTGGTGGGTGTCCGGTCCTCCAAGCGGCCGGCTAGTCGTCATCGAACTTGCGAGGGCTTGGTCGAAGACCTTCCCAGATGACGATCTGGGTCTTGCTGTTCGGTCGCGAGACCAGGATGCGGTCAAACAGGCAATGCCGAGTGTCACTCTCATTCCGCTGCGGCTGTTTCCTCATGCTCTCGCCATGGCGGTTGAACTGCCTTGGCGACTTCGGAATACCGACAGGCTTGCTATTACCCAAAATTTTGCTGCGTTGAGCAAAAACTCCGCAGTCTTCATACAAGATGTCTTGTTCCTCAGTAACCCGGAATGGTTTAGCAACGTTGAACGCGCCTACCTGTCCCTCATCGGCAAATTAGTACGTAAGTCCACGACCGTCTTTGCATCGTCTCACTCCGAGGCAGCTCGAATTTCAAGGTTTATTCGCCGAGCCAAAGCACCGACAGTCGTGGGCCTCGGAATGTCCACGGGACTCGCGACCGCCGCACCAACACGGCCCGGCCGACTCCCCCCAGTGAACAGTTACTTTCTTTCGGTCGGGCGATTGAACGCTCGAAAAAATCTCGGTCGCGTCATTGACGCAGCTATTCTGTCTTCTGCAATTCGCCCTGACTGCCCGCTGGTGATCGTAGGTGAGGAGAACGGACTCTCATATGAGACCGATCCAATCGCGCAACTGGAAATCGATAACGGCTCCGTTGTGTTCTTGGGCCGCGCCACCGACAGTGAACTTCGGTGGCTGTACGAACATTCTCTCGGTCTCTTGTATCTTTCTCTGGACGAAGGGTTCGGCTTACCTCCAGTGGAAGCGGCAGCGTTCGGAATCCCCTTGGTGCTGAGCGAAAATGCCGTCATGCGCGAGGTTAACGGGAGTGGGCCAATCTATGTGGACCCGTTCGACGTCAATGCCATAGCCGCAGCTATTGATGTTCTGCGTGCTGGCGGACAACGCCTCCAGACCCATTCCCCCATTCGGGAATGGGCCGACGTTGTACGAACCATCCGAGCCAAACTAGCGGAGACTTCTACGGAGTCAGTGCAGTGAGGAGAGTCGTTGCTTTTCTGTACAAGGCCGTCCGCGGCAGAGAGCTCGGAGACTCACCTACTTCTGTATTGATGTCCCTGTTATCCGGCTATGGAAAAATGGCGTTTAGGGGCCTGTTGCGCAGCAGACGCTACTCGCAGTCCGCCCAGCCCCACTTCGTTGGTGCGAGAGTAATCATTCAGAATCCGAAATGGCTCTCTACTGGCAAGAACGTCGTCATTTCCTCCGATACTAAGATCGATTCCTATTCAGCAAACGGAATCCGAATTGGCGACCGTGTGACAATCGGTTCTTTTTCCAGCCTTTTGGCGACAACTGTTGTCCGAGAGCCAGGCACGGGAATCTCTATCGGTTCGGATTCAGCCATCGGTATCCGCAACACGCTATGGGGACAGGGCGGGCTCATCATTGGCAAGAACTGTCTTCTAGGTCCGGACGTGGTGATAATCACCGAAAATCATTCCTTTGCCTCATTGTCCGAGCCGATAATGACTCAACTCGGTTCACGAGATGCTGTGGTAATTGAGGATGATTGCTGGCTCGGGGCTGGAGTGAAGGTACTCGCGGGTGTCACCATCGGAACGGGCGCGGTAGTGGGCGCGGGGGCGGTAGTCACGAAGTCGATTCCGCCATATTCGATTGCTGTGGGAGTTCCGGCAAAGATTGTTGGTACACGAAAATGATGAACTCCGAGTTCTCAACAAGCCCGACGGTCACAGTCCTCATCGTTACCTACAACAGCAAGCACGTCATTGATGCTTGCTTGGGCCCGCTATCCGATGGGTCCTTGGAAATTATCTGCATCGACAACGCCTCTACAGATGGAACCCCGACACACATTCGAAGCCGTTACCCAACAGTGCGCGTCATCGATAGCGGATCCAACCTTGGTTTTGCCAAGGCTGTAAACGCAGGAGCAAAGCAAGCATCAGGCTCGAATTATCTCCTGCTGAATCCTGACGCGATTATTGAATTGGAATCGGTAAATGCGCTGTCGTCACTTCTAGCCGCTGATAGCTCCCTCGGCATTTGCGCTCCACTAGTGTCGGATCCGGAGTCGGAATTCGCAACGATCGGTGCGGGTCTTAAGCCAAGTATCTGGCGCATGTTTCTGCACTCCTCGGGTCTGTCGCGGTTGAGCGGGAGCTTGCCGTTCATGACGGGCCACTATCTGATACCTCGCAACATTGGTAACAATCTCACGACCGTGGACTGGGTGTCCGGCGGATGCCTGATGATCAGGAGTTCAGCGTGGGTCGCGGCGGATGGCTTATCAGAGCGTTGGTTCATGTATGCAGAGGATATTGATCTCTGCTTGAGAGTCGGTCGAAGTGGTTACGGCGTTGTTGTCGATTCGAACGCGACAGCGATCCACGAAGTCGGCGGCAGCAGCAGCAATGTCGATGGCAGAGTGAGCACAGTCTGGATCACGAACCTCTTCGATCTTTACGCAACCACAATTGCTCGCACCTCTCACGGACCACTCGCATGGAAAGCGATCGTTGGCGTCGGTTTTAGAGGCCGCGCCGTCGCGTACCGAGCGCTGGCGATAGCGAGACCCAGGAAGAAGTTGCAAGCACTCCGTAACGCACACAGATTTTCAATCTATGCAACCGCTCTAGCTGCCGTTCGGCCCGACAGATGAACCGACGGCTCACCGCGCCACGTCGCCCTTCGGCGGTCCAAGGGGATGGGTCCGGGGCTCCCACGGTTGCGCGTTTTTATCCAGTCGCTCGATTAGTCCACATCGAACGCATCCGTGATTCTCGTGAAATCGAGTTTTTCTATTCCTCGCATAGAACTGACTGGAGCGAATCACTTGCATCCTCCCTGCCTAACGTTCACCGAGTCAATTACTCCCAACTCCTTTGGCAAGTCTGGCGGCGTAAATTTGCACTGCTAGAGATACCCGAGCCATTGGCGCTTCCGCTAATCCCAAAATTGCTCGGATTGGCTACCCTTGCGAGGCTGTCAAGGCTGACGGGAAGATCCGGAACCCGCTTAGTTACCTACGCAATTGAGAATATGGACGCCGTCGACAAATTGCGGTCAAAGCTTCCGCTACCGGCAAGTGTAATTAGAGCCCTATTGCGCTGCGCCCTTCGGCCAGTCATGCGCGAGCTAACGAAAATCGCCTTCGGCACGCCAGCGGCCGAGCACAATTACGCGGAGTTGCTTGGCGCTAATTACGGTGTGAGTTCAGTCCGGGTTCAGAGCAGGATTTTTCTGGGCCTGCCTGCGGCATCTCAAACCACAGTCGCTCGAGAAAATAACCAGGCCTGTTTTGTTGGGTCTTTTGAAGACCGAAAGGGCATCCGCGAGTTGCTTGATGCCTGGCCGGAGGTTCTGCTCGCTATCCCAAATGCCAAGTTGGAGATTTTGGGACAGGGCCCCTTAGAAGGTCTGGTGCATACTGCAGCGCGCAAGATGGCAAGCGTCGAGACGTCTCTCCATCCATCACGCGAGACGATCGAACGCACCCTAAGCCTTTCTCACGTTCTAATTCTTCCCTCCGTTCGCACTGCGACGTGGCGAGAGCAGATTGGCCTACCAATCGTAGAAGGACTCGCTGAAGGCTGCGAAGTAATCACGACAGACGAAACAGGTCTGGCGAATTGGCTGCAGCTTAACGACCATCTGGTGCTTACTAAGCCCACCCGAGCGCAGCTTGCCGCCGCGATCGTCATGGGTCTTTCGAGTACGCGCACTGCGCCCGAGGCAAAGAGCCTCTTGCCCGCAATTGACGGTCGACACGCCGCAGATCAATGGCTAACACGTGAACCGCCGGACAGCTCCATTTTGAGAGGGTGACATGATTGCGACTCTCATTGTCGGCGCAGTCGCCGTACTCATATTTCCACTTCTAATTTCGAAGTGGCGATGGTCTTGGTTCCTGTACGTTCTTTGTCTCGTCAGTAA
This sequence comes from Glaciihabitans sp. dw_435, assembly GCF_018449675.1. Lineage (GTDB taxonomy): Bacteria > Actinomycetota > Actinomycetes > Actinomycetales > Microbacteriaceae > Glaciihabitans. The sequence goes on from NZ_JAAVUZ010000002.1 coordinate 445,551, forward strand.
CGGACTGGGACTCGAATTCAGCGGGGCCGTGCTTCGCCCTGAACATGTAGGTCTGTTGCTGTCACTCGCGGTGCTCGCTGGCGCCAGACGAGAGACGGGACAGACCCGAGTGCGGACTTTCTCCGCTGCAGTTTGGATCCCACTAATAATTTGGCTTCTCTTTGGCGTGTTCGCGAGCATTGCTAAGTCCCCCGAAGTTATCTCGAGCATCTATATCGTGTCGTGGACTGCTTCCAGCCTTCTCGCGATGTGGATCATGTCGCGAAACAGCGCGCCTAGAGTTGAACTCGTCGCTATCGGGTCCTATGCGATCGCGCTAGTCAGCGTTCTGTCGGTCCTGTCATGGCTGGGAGGCACCTTCGCAGGACTCACAACGCCTTTATCCGGATACAACGCCGGCGAAGTTATACAGCGAGTGTCAGGGCTCGCTTTTGAGCCCAACCTAATGGGCGCAATCGGGTCGCTTTGGATTGCAGTCATGGTGTACTGGAGACGCTCGCTCAACCGACGCGTCAACAGCCTCGTGTGGATAATCGCGCTGGCGACAATTCTCACGATGACAAGGGCCGCTTGGGTGGCCCTCGCAGTCATTGTTGTCTTCGCACTAGTCCGAGATCGATCTCGCGCCGTCCAAAACATAGGCGTAGTTATCGTCTCCATCGTGGTCGTACTCGGCTCCTTGGCGTCCGGAGCGCTGAATTGGCTCACGCCACTTACGGACCGCGCCACGTCCTTGTTCGATCTAGAGAGCGGCACGGGAGGATTCAGGGCACGTTCGTGGGCAATGGCCTTCGATGACATATCCGCACAGAACTCGCTGTTCACGGGACTTGGGGTAAATACCTTCGAACAGCGCCACGCCGATCTCGTGCAGGCCGGCTTAGCTGACTATCTGTCCAATGCCTGGATCGCCCAGTTATACGACGTTGGTCTTCTCGGGCTTTGCGCGGTCATCGTTGGCCTGATATTCGTCTGGTGGTCGACTCGTAGAAGAGGAGACAGCATTGCCTTCTTCGTCGCACTTGCCATCACCACTGCCTTGACTAACTCATTGTGGTTCGCATTTGGATGGGTGTTCATGACGTTGTTCGACTTTCGTTCTCGAATCGTGCCGAACGGTGGCATCGACCAAAAACGACCGACGCAGCAAGACTTAGTCAATGGTCGAGTTAGCGCCGCAGCTAGCAATCGAGAAACAACTACCGGGCCAACGAGAGAACCGAAATGAAACGAGTTCTCGGCCTTCTGGGCGGCTATTCAATTTCGGTTATCACTACCGCGGCGGTCGGCCTACTTGTCATACCTTTCGTCATCCGTACCACTGGTGACTCTGGATGGTCCTCTTTCGCCGTGGGGCAGTCGGCGGGGTCGGTAGCCGGGGTACTGATAGCGCTCGGCTGGGGAATCAGCGGACCGACGTTAATCGCGGCGAGTTCCGGTCCAGATCAAGTTGCCATCGCGCGCGCCTCTCTGATTTCGCGAATCATCATTTCCCCGCCCGTACTCATTCTTAGCTCGATTGCGGCGTGGTTACTCGCTCCGGGCGATCCGATTGCGGCGGTTCTATCCTGTTTGGCGACTTCGACAGTCGGACTCGGCATGACCTGGGTATTCGTGGGACAGGGACGTCCGACCGAACTATTCGTCCTTGACACGTTACCGCGAGCAGCAAGCACCGTCGTGGGCGGGGCGGCCCTGTTGGTTACTGGGAACCTTTGGACTCTCGCCGCCTGCCAACTCGTTGGCGGGCTAATAGCGGTAACAGTTTCTTCGGTGAATTCGACAGCGCCGCGTGCACATCTGCCGGGCCGGACCTGGAGCGTTCGCGTGGGTATTCGAGAAACGCGATCTCAGATCTACCCATCAATCACAGCGATAACTGCGTCCATATACCTCGCTTTGCCAACCCTAGTGGTGGCGGCCACGGCGCCGCAGGCTACTGGCGCGTACGCACTCGCAGACAGGCTAGGTCGATTCAGCCTGATGGCTCTGACCCCATTCGGTCAGTGGCTCCAAGGATGGGTTCCGAGGTTGGGCCGCCACCACACCGATACGCCCGCTCGGATCAAAAAGGGACTGAATGCGGCTACTGTCGCTGGCATCGGTGCTGGGATTGGCGTAGCCTCACTCGGCCCCTGGCTTGCCCACCTACTGGGCGGAAGCCACGTGTCGGTAACTTTTGCGCTTGCGGCATTCGTCGGCATCTCCGTGGCGATGTCAACGATATCTCGCGCATCGGGAATGGCTGGACTTCAGACCCTTGGTATGTCCAAGGCCGTGGCGATCAGCGCTGTTGTAGGCGCTGCCATTGGCATCCCGCTCTTACTCGTATCGGTGCCTGTTTATGGAGCCGTCGGCGCAGCAGCTGCAGTAGCGGCGGCAGAGACTGGAGTGACGCTCGCGCAAGGCATTAGATTACGAAGAGTCTTGGCAGGCATCGCGGCCCACGGATAACACCTTTGCGTCCCGCCCCAGGAGGACCCCGCTCTATTTTACGGTTGGCGCGAGCGGCCCTCTTCTGTTTCTGAGGCCGTCGAGCACCGCTGCCGTCATGATGCGTCGCTGGACAGGGGTGGTCGACTTGCGGCGCATTTTTCGCGCGTATGCCGCACCTAGGAACAGCATCATTCGAAAACGACGCACGGGCGGAAGTCGAAGATCTCGCAGGATGAATATCCCATTTCGCGTCAAGTAATAATCACGGATCGGATTCTGATGCTGGTGGCGCGGGATCCCGCGAGAATCGAACTCGACGGAGTCTGCAAGAAGATGGTTCATCACGACTCCTGGCACGACAATTAGCCGATACCCCAGAAGGCCAGCCCGCAATCCCCATTCCTTGTCGACATGGTCGATGAAGTATTCGTCCCTGAATTCTCCAATCGCCTCGAATGCGGTCATTTCGATAAGACAACCCGAGCTGAGGAGAAACGCTGCTTCTATCGGCTCTGCGGTGGCGTCCACATCGACGAGCCGCTTAATAGCGCTGGATTTCCACACGAACGCTAACGGGATATTGGCCCGCTCGTCGAGAATTATCGGGCCAGCGGCGATGGTCTTGGGATATTTGCGCTGTTCTTCCTTCAAAGCAGCCAGCAACGCCCAAACGGCATCAGCGGTCATTTTGCTATCGTCATCAAGAAAGAGCACATACTCATGGCCTTGACTACGAATGTGACGTATTGCGCTATTCTGCGCCGCGGCTATTCCGAGGTTGCCACCCAACCCAATGTAAGTAGCTCCCATCGATTCAGCGAGTTCTTTGATATCTCTCGCGATGTCCGGGTCGTCGCTGTTGTCAGCAAGGACCAACTCCGACAGCGACGTCGAAATCAGCCGCAACGCAGAGGATAACTCCGGCACGTCGGTGTTGAACGTCACAATCACGCCAGCGATCGACATCTCACTACCGCCCGCAGCTAGTTCAGCCGCCATTGAGTCCCCCATTTCTGGAACGCTCCAGAGATAAATGTTGACGACGAAGCACGCAATCTAATTACATGCTAGGGCCACCGAGGGGCGGTGAAATACACTTTGAGCTGTTTGTCCACGAGACGATCCACGTGTCGAGCGAATGATTCAGTTGCCAGACACGTGACCCGTTAATAGCCTGTAGAGGGCAGCGCTGCGTTCATCAAACCCTTTGAAGCGCACCAGCTTGCCGAGGTTTCGGTACTTGATCTCGATAGGGTCTAGAGCTGCGACGGTCGAGGCATCCCAGATCTGCGTTTGGGTGAAATCGATGACGACGTCGTTCGGGTCTTCCATGTAGTTGAAGCGCTCGACCAGGTCATTGCTGCTGCCAAAAACAGCGGGCCGCGTACAGCGTAGCTCGCGGTGGTTGCGTCGTCGCCCAACGTGCGCTCGGCAGAAATTACGTGAGCGAGGCGACGCGCAAAGAGGACCATCGCGAGCACCACGCCAACGATGACCCCAAGGGCGAGGTTGCCGGTAGCAACTACGACGACGACAGTGACGATCATCACGATGGTCTCAGGAATCGGCATGCGCCTCAGCGTCGACGGCTTGACGCTGTGCCAGTCGACGGTGGTTATGGCGACGATCATCATTACGGCGGCGAGAGCGACCACAGGGATCTGCGCCATGATTCCGCTCAGGTCCGCGACGAGGATGAACAGCACCCCTCCCGCCACGAATGTCGAGATACGGGTTCGTGCCCTTCCGATTTTGACGTTCACGCCGCGCAATTATCAGCTGAGATGGATAGCGCCAAGGAGTAGCTTTGCGATCGCGGCGTAGCCCTCATCGTTGGGGTGGAAGTCATCGCTGGTCCCGCCGTAGACGCCAGTCTTACCAGCGGGGCCGCGCAGGCTCTCCTGCACCTGCAGGTTCTCTATTGACCGGTAGACGCCGCCTTGGGCTTCGCACTCCGATTTGATAACCGCGTCATACGCAGCGCCGCGGTCGGGTTGCTGCCATGAGCCGACGCAAAGAAGTCGAACGTCGGGCGACGTGCTTACGATCTGCGCCAAGATCGCCCGATAGTCAGTCGTGAAGTCATCGATCGTGGTCACGTTGTAGTCGTTGGTTCCCAACTCTACGATGGCGAGATTTTGATAACTGCCGAGGTTGGTCAGCTTGCTCGCATCGGCCGTGTCCCCACCGTTGCGATGCCCTTCCACGGCGATGACTGGCCCGCTCGCTTTCATCGCATTGACCATCAGCGGGCGAAACCCCCTGGCCTCAGATGAGGCAAAGAGACTGCCCGTCAGCGAGTCGCCGATGAAGAGTACCTTGAGTGGGTCAGTGCCCCGCTGCACGTCGAGTACGGGCAGCGCTGTCGGCGTAGGGTCTGGCGGAATTGTGTAGCTCAGGCTGCCCGCTGCGGTCGGCGTCGAGTTGTTCGTCAGCGCGACACCTGACAAGACACCCGCGACGATACCCAGAGCAACGACCCCGCCCACTGCGAGCCAGACCTTGCTCTGCCTCCGAACGTTGCTACGGGAACGGGAACGCTTGCGAGGCTTGGATGCGGGCATGCCTCGAATACTAGATGAAGGTACCTCAGGAAATAAACGACAGGTGTAAACCTGTCCCATAACTACACAGTATGTGGCGGCACAGCTCGAATCCGCTCGTACGTCTCTAGGAAACTTTGCACGGGAGTGCTCGCCACAGTACGAGCAACGAGCGGGAGGTCGACGTCACCCAGCGACGTGAAACGCAGACAGCTCTTGCCCATGTTGAGCTTGCGGCCGGTGGCCTCCCAGTCGGCGCGGAACTGGCGCTCCTCCTCGGAATCGCTGTACAGGCACAACAGGTACAGAGAGTTGTAGTTCTTCTGCGCAATTAGGGCGACGTAGCTCAGCGGTTGCTTGTTGTACGTGTTGGGGTATGTCGATAGCGGGACGACCCAGCTGGGGGCGCCACGGAAGTCCACGAGTTCGTAACCGTCGGGCATCGCAGCGTGCACCGTCTCAAAGACCGGGACCACCGCGGCGCGCTTCGTCGGCTCGAGGTCCCGAAGATACTCCTCGACCACCGATGAAACTGGCTGCGTGCTCATCCTTCCACCGTAGTCACGGTGAAAGAGCCGCTGCTAGGAAATATCGATCGCTTGGAGGAGACGGGCGGCAATCGCCGCGTAGCCCGTGTCATTGGGGTGGACGTCATCGCGAGTGCCGCCGACGACTCCTGTCACTCCGGCCGGTCCCCGGTTCGCCTCGACTGAGCGCAAATCCGACAGGGCGCGGAAAACTCCGCCCTGCGCCTCGCACTCGCGAGCGATCACCGCGTCGTATTGGTCGCCGGTCTCCGGCGCCTGCCGGACTCCCGCGCAGACGAAGTTGATCCCGGGAGACGTCGCGACAACCGCCGACAGCAGCGCCTTGTAGTCGCTCGTAAACGCATCGATACTCGATGCACCAACGTCGTCTGGATCCAGTTCCACGACCGCGATGTCTTGGTCGGCGCCGGCATCCGCTATACCCGCGACCGCTGTGTCGCTGTCGGTTGAATACAACGACTTTGCACTCGTCACGGCGCCGGTCTTCCGCAGTTCGCGGACCATGGTCGACCGAAATCCCTTGGAGTCGACAGATGCAGAGACGCTGCCCGTCAGAGAACCGCCGACGAACAGCACTTTCAGCGGCTGATCGGTGCGCGTCACGGCGACCACGGGTGACGCCGTGGAGGTGGGCTCCGGCGGAATTGTGTAGAGCGAGGCATTGGCATCAACCGGCGGTGTCTGGCGGGTCAGGGCGACACCGACAAGGACTCCCGCGATGACGGCCAGGACGGTCACACCGGCGATGGATAACCAGACAGCACTCGGCCGCTTGACGTTGCTACGGGACTTGGACTCAGACACCTTGGAATCCTAGGGGACGGCGTCTGACGCATGATCGTCCCGGGTAGCGCGTGTCCCTGAACTAGGTACTCCTACGATGAGCAGATGACTATCGCCTTCTGGATTTGCGCCGCCGTCACGACCGTCAGCGCCGCGGTTAGTTTTGGGTACTCGGTAGCGGGGCTGCGATCTGCTCGCGGCCCCGAGCAGGTGGGGATGATGTACGCGTTCGCGCGGAGCCTTGCCTTGCTCGTAGTGGCGATCATCGCGCTGTTTGCTGGCTCGACCGCATTTGTTGCGGCCGTCGCGATCGCGATGGTGGTTGTACAGGCCGCGGACGCGATCATTGGCGTGCGAACGCGGGACACCCTCAAGACGGTCGGCCCGGCCGTTACGGCAGTGGCGAACCTGGGTGTGCTGATCTGGATGCTGGCCGCGTAGCTTCGCCAGCGTCAGTTCAGGTAGCCGTCTTCGGCCGCGCGCTGGATGAGCTCGATGCGACGGCTGGCGGCCCGGCCGGCCTTGGAGTACTTCTCGCGCACGCGGCGGATGTAGGTCTTTGCCGTCTCGTACTGCACGCCCATCTCGCGCGCTACATCCTCGAGGTTGAACCCCGACGCGTAGAGCAGCAAAGCCTGGGTCTCCCCCGCGCTGAGCTTCGGCTTGATCAGTTCGGGCGCCTCCACGAGTTCGGGAGCGGGCTCCGGCGCGAGCTGCGGCAGGCCCATGACGTCGCGGGCGATCTCCATTGCGTCGGTCATGCCGAGCGCCTTGGAGATGAAGCGAGCCGCACCGGCGTTGAGCGATCGCTCACGCGTCTCGCGGGTGTCCAGACCACTGAGCACGATCACCTTCGACCCCGCGGCGCGACAGGTGCGCACGCGCGACTCGATGGAAGCCGATCCCTGCAGGTGGTAGTCCATGAACACGAGGTCGGCCGGAAAGTGCGGCGACAGCACGAAGTCACCCCAGGTGATGGCGGCGAGCACAACGTCAAAGTCCGTCGCGTTCGTGGCCACCCAGGTGCTGATGCTGTCCATCAACAGTTCGTGGTCGTCGAGAATCGCGATGGTGACGGGACGGACGATTTCAGCGGATGTCTCAGCCAGCGTCATAGGAAAACCTCACCAACAGAGTGGGCGGTGTGAACGACACCGTCAGGATCGGGAACGTGTTTCTCGCGACGGCGAGATACGGGTTGTAGTCGCCGCGGAACGTGCGGGACGAGGCATCCACTTGCACCAACAGCGTCATGACGGCGCTGATTCCCTCGCGCTCGATCGATATGGAAACCGAGTGCGGTGTCGCCTCCTGCCCGAGGGCGAACAGGAGTGCCCGCACGGCGGTGCGCTGGTCGTGGCTCATCGCCGGGGCGAGCTGCCCGTTGTCATGGATCTCGTGCGGGTGGGCGTCGACCGTGCGCAGGGCGGCGACCGAGGTCTGGAGCCACGTACGGTCCACGCTGGCGACCAGCGCCGTGCGGATCTGGCCGGCGATGCTGCGGGCGGTCGCGCGGTCGTCGTCGGTGATGGCGTTCTGGCTGAGCAGCCCGCTGAGGAAGGGGGTCACGTCGCTGCTGAGCAGGGCGATGCGGTCCTGGTGCACGGCGCGGTTGATCTCGTCGCGGCGCTCGTCGGCGTGCGCCTCGGCCCGGCCGGTCATCTGCAGGTGCCAGTTGGAGAAGGCGAGCACTATTCCGCGCGAGTACCGGGCGGCGCCGTACGCGCACGCGATGAGCGGAAGCGTGACGGTGAGGGCCGAGGCGTAGACGGGGGCGACGGTCTGCTGTCCGCTGAGTTCGACGAGTGTCGAGACCCCGATGATGACGGCGGCGACCGAGCCGAGGATGACGAGCTCCCGCGGGGGTCGATACGAGCTCATGGCGAGGATCAGGAGCCCGATGCAGGCCGGTGCCCAGTCGTCGCGGAGGTAGTCCTGCGAGCCCCAGCCGCCGTAGGTATCGAAGAAGAAGGCCGCGAGACCGAACACCAGCACCACCACGTGGGTCGTCGCCGTGAAGGGCGCCCGCTCGGGGGCCGTCTGCCGCGCGACGATCGCGGCGGCAATGACGAAGGAGAGCAGGGCGAGCAGCTCAGGCAGCCGGGGGCCCTGCCCCACGGTCTCGATGATGGTGGCGATGCCAGCCCAGATGACGGGGATGACGGCGAGGGTGATGGCGGGCACGCGCGCGCCCATGGCCGAGGCCGGGTCGACCTGCTGTTGCGTCTGTTCGGGGGTGTTCACTCGGCGCCTCCCGGGACGTCGGCTCGGGGCATCCGCATGATGACGGACGTTCCGCTGCCCGGCGTCGACCAGACGGCGACGCTTCCACCGATCGCTTCGATGCGCCCGCGCACGGAACTCTTGAGACCCAGGCGGTCGGCGTGCACCTTGTCGGGCTCGAAACCCGCGCCCATGTCGACGACCATCACGATGACTTCGTCGTCCGTGGAGTCGAGGGCCACCTCCGCCGCCATGACGCCGGCGTGGGCCCGCACGTTCTCGAGGCACTGGCGCACGGCCAGGGCGAGGGCTTCCCCGTCGCTGTCGGACAGCGCGACGATGGGTGAGGTCTCCCCCGTGCAGGAGACGGCGAGGCCGCCCTGCACTGCATCGTCGATGGCGTGGAAGAGTGGGGTCTCGGGCCATCCGACGGTGATGCTCGGGCGACGGGCGCCGGCGACCACCACGGCCCATTCGAGGTCGTGGAGCTTGGCGAGGTCCCCCTCGATCTGCGTGCGCAGCGCCATCGGCGGCGGCCCGCTCGTGGACGAGGCGATGATCGCGAGATGGTTGACGACCGTGTCGTGCATGAGCGCCGCTGCCTCGAGCTCGGCGCGCTGGCGAATGAGCGACACGAACTCGTCCTGTGTCGCCGTGGAGAACCCGCTCTGCGAGCGCGTATCGCCGCGCCGCCCGAACCACACGACCGAGAGCACGACGACCGTGACGACGTAGGCCGTGATGGTGATCGGATCGAACATGAACGTCTTGCCCGCCGCAATCATGCCGAGAGCGGATGTCACACCCGACGTCACCGCTCCGACCGTGCACCACCGCAGCGCGGGGCCGAGCCCACGCCCCACTCCCCCGACGAACACCAACGCGACCTTGGGCAGCGCCACCGAGAAGGAATCGGCTATCACGGGCAGGTCAAAGTACGTGGCGAATATATAGGAGTAGAAGAACACTGCGACGCCGCCGACCACGACGTAGACGACGGTGAGCACGGCCGAGTGCCGGCGATCCAGCGCGATGAGGACGGCCAGCATGGCTACCGGGCCGACGAAGGCGGGCCAGAGCGGGTACTGCGGGTACTGGATCTGGAAGAACACGACCATGAGCGCGGCACCGGCGAGCAACACAAAGGCGGGCGCGTGCAGCACCTCAGAGAACGTGCGGCTGAGCTTGTGCGCGCTCGCCTGCGTGGGCAAATCCAGCGCCACTGTTCCCCGATCGGATGCTCTCAGACGAGTCCGATTGCTCGAAACCCCGGCGCCTGTACCCCCTTAACGGGGGTCAGGCCGAACAACATCGGCCTGATATCCACAGTCTAGGTTCGTTTTGTACCCTATTGCACGGCTGTGACGGAATTTGAATTTCGTTCTGGCCGCCCGCGCGCCTCCTGCGCGCCCCGCGCCAAACCGGGCAAGTCCGGCTCTC
>NZ_JAAVUZ010000020.1 GCF_018449675.1 Glaciihabitans sp. dw_435
GCCCGTTAAAGAAGTGACTTGGTTCGTTCACAGCCCGATCCGGTGCGGCCATCCCGGCCAGCGGTGACGGGCATTCCCGAGCGACGGCGCGAGGTCCGCGTCGTATAGGGACCCGCCTTGCGAGCCAGACCCGATGTTTCACGTGGAACATCCGGCGGCGCCATCGCCTCCGTGGAACGACGGTCCCCCGGGAGACTTCGCGCAAGACGCCTCTCGCCGCGCATCACCTCGAGCACACAGGGTGCGCCAGACCAACGCCGCACGAGATCAGACGGCACGCGGCGCACCCATGGTGCTCACCAACACGCAGCGTCAGCAATGACCGGTCGGACGTCCATGACCAACTTTCACGCCGCTGAGTACTCGACCTTGGAGACTGATTCACATGACGCTGGTCCCGGACGCGGTGGTCAATGAACGAAGCTTGGTCAGTGGTTTTGCCGCGCACACCACCGCACTCGCACCGAGTCCGCGGCACGCGCCGAGCGCTCAGCCTCGCTCGTCCCGCATCAACTCGAATTCACACCGGATGTTGCACGTGAAACACTCGACGGTTCGTCATAAGGGGGCGATGCACGCCATTGACCCGCGGTGGGGTGAAATTCATCAACAATCAGACCCCGACCGTGGTCTCAGCAGCGCTTAGGATAGCTCCTGACGAGCCAGGCACGTAAATGCCTGATCAGCGGGATGTTCTCGCAGATGAAATTGACGCCAATCGGACCGAAATCGCCATAACCGGCAAAGTGCCCACCATGAGCCGACTCATCACCGCGATCGGCGCGATGAACGGTCGGCGCCCCCACCACGAGCATCCTTTGGACGCGAACGCCCGCGGACGGCAATCGAGGATCGGGGTGTTGTACGGCTAACGAAGGGGAGCGGACTCGCCGAACGCTCCGAGGCCCATCTCGCCGAGGATTCGGTTCAGATCACCGATCGTCGCGAAGTCGATGACGATCGTTCCTTTGCTCGCGCCGAGGGCAACTTTCACTCGGGTATCGAGACGGTCGCCCAGACGAGCCGCTACCTCATTCAGGTGATCCTGCTTGCTGCCCGCAGCAGGCGACGCGGCCTTCTTAGCCCGGGGGGAAGTGGAGCTGGCGGCGGCTTCGGCGGCGCGTACGGAAAGATCCTCGTTCACGATCTTGTCCGACAGTCGTTCCATCGCTTCAACGTCACCGGCAGACAGGATCGCCCGTGCGTGTCCAGCGCTAAGGACTCCGGCGGCGACTCGGCTCTGCACCGTCGCCGGGAGCCGGAGAAGACGCAGCGTGTTGGTGATCTGTGGCCGCGAGCGTCCCAGCCGTTCGGCCAGCTGCTCCTGGGTGATGCCGAAGTCATTGAGCAACTGCTGATAGGCGGATGCTTCTTCCAACGCGTTGAGATTGGCGCGATGCAGATTCTCAAGTAGAGCATCGCGAAGCATGTCTTCGTCCGCGGTGTTCTTGATGATCGCCGGGATCGAATCCAGACCGAGTTGCTTTGTCGCACGCAGGCGACGCTCGCCCATGATCAGCTCAAACTGAGGACCACCCGCCACAGCGCCCACCAACGGACGAACTACGATCGGCTGCAGAACACCGATCTCGCGGATGGAGTGCACCAACTCCGCGAGTTCCTCATCGCGGAACTCCGTGCGTGGCTGGACGGCGTTCGGGACGATATCGGCGGGGGAGAGGTTCGCCAGGCGCGCGCCCGGAACAGCAACGAGGTCCTCGGCGGGTACCCGACTGTCGGGGAAGAATACGTCGACGGGACGAGCCGCGGACGAGTCATCCACTGTGGGAATCAGGGCGCCAATACCGCGACCAAGTCCAGTGCGTCGTGTTGCCATTAGGCGGGTGCTCCTCGGCGTGCAATTTCGGCCGCTGCCTCGAGATACGAGAGCGAACCGGGGGAGTTGGTGTCATAGCTAATGACTGTCTGTCCGTAGCTCGGAGCCTCCGAGATGCGAACCGAACGGGGAATCATGGCGTCCAGCACCTGCTTGGGGAAGTGATCACGCACGTCCTGTGCAACCTGGTTGGCCAGGTTAGTGCGGCCGTCGTACATGGTGAGAAGAATCGTGGAGACCGTTAGGGCAGGGTTCAGACGGCGCTCGATCAACTCGATGTTGTTGAGGAGCTGGCTGAGCCCCTCGAGCGCGTAATACTCGCACTGAATGGGGATCAGAACTTCCTGAGCGGCCACAAACGCGTTGATCGTCAGCAGGCCGAGGGAAGGGGGGCAGTCGATGAACACATAGTGGAACGGCTCCGGCGACTCCAGCAAAAACTCGTGCAATGCCGTACTCAGGCGTTGTTCCCGGGCCACCAACGACACCAGTTCGATCTCAGCCCCGGCGAGGTGGATGGTGGCCGGCACGCAGTACAGCGCCGCAAACTCGGGGCTCTTCTGGACGACGTCAGCCATCGGCACGTCGTCGATGATGACGTCGTACACGCTGGGGACTTCGGACCGATGATCGACCCCCATGGCCGTCGAGGCGTTTCCTTGGGGATCGAGATCGATAACGAGAACGCGGGCTCCCGATCGGGCCAGCGCGGCAGCCAGGTTGACGGTGGTGGTGGTCTTTCCCACCCCGCCCTTCTGGTTGGCGACCGTGATCACGCGCGTGGCCGATGGCATCGGCAGCTCGAGGCCCGCAAGGAGCCGGCGGCGGCGAGTGAGATCGGCGATTTCCCGGGCAAGGGGAGTCGAATCGTCGAACGAAGAAGCTGCATTCGTCACCACAGGAGCGTCACTGCGAGCCTCATTCGAGGCCTCGGCGAGTTCGCCTTCTGGATGTTTCACGTGAAACCTTCTGTGCGAGAGACGGGGATGCCGGGGTCAGTCCACTGTAGCTCTAAAGACACGAGTGACCTCGGGAACGGTCCCCTCACCCAGCTCCAGAACCTCTACGTTGCTCAACCGCGCGTGCCGAATCTGCTTGCTCGCCGCGGTCACCTCGTCATGGACACGCGAGCCCTTGAGGAAGATCATTTCGCCGCCGGCACGCACCAACGGAGCGGTTGCAGGGATCAATTTGGAGAGCGCGGTGACAGCTCGCGCAGTCACCTGATCGAGCGGCCACGACAGCTTCGTCTCCTCCGCACGAGCACGAACCACCGTCACGTTGTCGAGACCGAGCTCAGCCGCCTCGGCAATGAGCCACTCGACCCGGCGTTCCATGGGCTCGATGAGTACGAGCTTCACGTCGGGACGTGCAATCGCGAGCACGAGGCCCGGAAGCCCAGCGCCGCTCCCGACATCTCCAACAGTGCCCACCTGAAGGAGGGGAGCGAGCAGGGCGCAGTTCAGGATGTGGCGCGACCACAGCCGGGGAAGCTCCAGGGGGCCGATGAGGCCGAGTTCCTCGCCTCGACGAGCCAGGTCATTGGTGTACGCCCGAGCGACGTCAAGACGGTCTCCAAATAGTTCGGCCGCGACGGCGGGCTCTGCTTCGAGCTGAGGATCAGTCAATTGATCACGAACAACTACGCGCGGGTGATTACCGTGTGGCGGTCACGGCCTTCGCCCTCGGACTCGGAAACGAATCCGCGTTCGCTCACGATGTCGTGAACCAGCTTGCGCTCGTACGACGACATAGCTGGCAAGGCAGCCGACTCGGCGCCCGCCTCAATACGCTCCACAGCTTTGTCCACAAGAACGCTCAGCTCGGCCGCGCGAGCCTCGCGCGAACCACCCACGTCCAGGATCAAACGGGAGAACGCGCCCGTCTTGGTCTGGACCGCGATACGGGTGAGCTCCTGCAGGGCGTTGACGGTCTCCGGCTTGGCGAGGAGACGCAGATTGCTGCTTCCCTCGCTCGAGTTCACCGACAGGTAGGCACGCCCACCACGAGCATCGATGTCGATGTCTCCATCGAGGTCCACGATGTCGAGAAGTTCCTCGATGTAGTCGGCGGCGATGTCGCCTTCTTCTTCGAGCTGGCTCGGCGTCGGGGCATCCGTCGCTTCAGTCGGCTCGGAAGCTTCGATTTCGACGACCTCCGCGGTCTCGGTCTCGCTCATGTCACTCACTTCTTGTTACCGGTCTGCTTCTTGGCCCGGTTCTTGTTCACGGGCTGGACGCGCTGGGTAGGAACCTTTTTCTCAACCTCGACGGACTCGCCGACGGAGTTGATCTCAGTCACAGTAATGCCTCGGGCCTGGTTCTTACGAGCCATGCGGATCTCGCGAGCGAGCGCTGCCTCGGAACCGGGCGTCGGCATGTTTCGGATGACCAGGAACTGCTGGACCATGGTCCAGATGTTCGTGGTGAGCCAGTAGAACATGACGCCGAGCGGGAAGGTGAAACCGGAGAAGGCGAACACCAGCGGAAGGATGTAGAGCAGGATGCGCTGCTGCTTGAACGTCGGGCTCGCCTTCATTTCGGGCGACTGGTTCTTCGACATGATCTGCAGCTGAGTGATGAACTGCGAGCCGGTCATCAGGATGACCATGGTGACGGCAATGACGATGACGAGAACGTTGCCATCGGCGGTGCTGATCGCCAGGTGGAGGGGAGCGCCGAAGAGCTCAGCTTCACCGAACGACTTGGACAGCTCGGGGTTCAGAAGGCCGATGCCGTTCAGACCCGTCTGCGCGTTGTGCAGAACAGAGAAGAGGCTGAAGAAGATCGGCATCTGGATCAGCAACGGAAGGCACGAGCTCAGCGGGTTGGTGCCGGTGCGCTTGTAGAGCTCCATGGTCTCGCGGGACATGGCCTCGCGGGAGAACTGATCCTTCTTGCCCTTGTACTTGTCCTGGATCTTCTTGATCTGGGGAGCGACTTCCAACATCCGACGCTGGCTCTTGATCTGCCGAACGAAGATGGGGATCAGGCAAGCGCGCACAACAAGGACGAGTCCGACGATGGACAGCACCCAGGTGAGACCGTCATCGGGATCCAGCCCAATTCCGCTCAACACGGTGTGGAACGCCACCAGAATTGCTTCTACAAGCCATTTGATGGGCCAGAGGATGGTGCCAAAAATATCCGGCATAAGAGTGGGTCAAGCCTTTCCGTGGCTACTTGCTACAACAAAACCAAAGGGAGTGAGTTCGTAGCGCTGCGTTGCCCGCACCGGAACGTCATCCACTCCACCCGCTGCCCATGGGTGGCAACGAGCAATTCTTCGAGTGCCCATCCACGTACCGCGAACAACTCCATACCGCTGGATCGCCTGCAGGGTAAACGACGAGCACGACGGGTAGTAGCGACATACATCGCCGTACAGCGGAGAAATCACCGCGCGGTAGAACCGCAGAATCAGAACACAGAGGTTGCGCGGCAGCAACAGAACGAACGTCAGCGTCCGTTTCATCGCTTGCTCACGCCCCTATCAATGCCCTGAGAAATCTCATCATGCAGAGTAGCCCAGGAAACCTCGTCTGAGCCTGGCAGTGCTCTGATGACGATGTCGGTTCCTGTGGAGTGTTGATCCAGGATGTCCCGGCCAACGGAGCGCAAACGACGGCGCATGAGATTCCGCGTGACCGCATTGCCTACTGTCTTGGCAACGATGAAACCAAACCGAGTGGGTTCGCCAAAAGACCGGGCGTGCAGGTAGACGACGGCATGCCGTGTACTGACACGCCTACCTTTTCGCACCGTAGTGCGAAAATCGTCCGCCCGAACCACCCGGTTCGCCTTGGCGAGCACCGGAGGGTGCTACGCGGAAAGCTCGGTGCGACCCTTACGACGACGCGCACCGAGGATGGCACGGCCGGCGCGGGTGCGCATGCGAAGACGGAAGCCGTGCACCTTGGCGCGACGACGGTTGTTCGGCTGGAAAGTTCTCTTGCTCATAGTGGTATCTCCAAAGCCCAGCTCTGAGGGCCGGAAAGAAGTAAGTAGCCGTAAGGCTAGAAGTCAACTGATTAAATCTACGGCCTAAAGCGCGTTTGGTCAAACGTAACCTGTATCGCCCCGCACTATCCACACATGGTTTCCACAGGGTTGGTAACCACACCCTGTGGAGAACTAAGGTGAAGGTCTCCGATTCTGCCCCGCAGATCGAGCAAATACGTCGGAATTGAGTTTCACACATCGGTGGATAACTCTGTGAGTAAATCGTGGACATCTAGGTTGGGAATATGGCAGAAATAGCGGATTCGACCGGAGACATCTGGAAGGCAGTGCTATCCCAGCTCACTACCGACGCGAGAATTACCCCTCAACTGCACGGTTTCATCAGCCTCGTTGAGCCCAAAGGCATAATGGCGGGCACCCTGTATCTGGAGGTTCCGAACGAGCTGACGCGCGGAATGCTGGAGCAGCGAATTCGCCTGCCCCTCCTTAACGCGATCTCGAGTCTCGGCGACAACTCGGAAGTTTCCACCTTTGCGATCGTCGTGAATCCCGAGATCCAGACGGATGCCCTCGAGCAGACCGACACAACGGAAGACCAGCCGTATATCGAAACGACGATCGTTTCTGCGGCTCTGAACCAGAACTCACCCGGGATGACCACCACCCCCCGGTCCGACTCTCGTCTCAACCCGAAGTACAGCTTTGACAACTTCGTTATCGGCGGATCCAACCGTTTTGCCCATGCTGCCGCCGTTGCGGTCGCCGAGGCGCCGGCGAAGGCGTACAACCCCCTCTTCGTGTATGGGGAATCGGGCCTGGGAAAGACGCACCTTCTCCACGCCATCGGTCACTACGCGCAGAGCCTGTACCCCGGGATCCGCGTTCGATACGTGAGCTCCGAGGAGTTCACCAACGACTTCATCAACTCGATCGCTAATAACCGTGCGTCTGTCTTCCAGTCCCGCTACCGCGAGATCGACATTTTGCTGATTGACGACATCCAGTTCTTGCAGGGCAAGGACAGCACGCAGGAAGCCTTCTTCCACACCTTCAACACGCTGCACGACCACAACAAGCAGGTCGTGATCACCAGCGACCTGCCGCCGAAGGCACTCACCGGTTTTGAAGACCGGATGCGGAGCCGTTTTGAGTGGGGCCTTATCACCGACGTCCAGGCACCCGATCTCGAAACACGAATCGCGATCCTCCGTAAGAAGGCTCAGAGCGAGAAGCTCCAGATCGGCAACGACATCCTTGAGTACATCGCTACCAAGGTCTCGTCCAACATCCGTGAACTCGAGGGAACCCTCATTCGCGTCACGGCCTTCGCGAACCTGAACCGCACGCCGGTCGACATGGCGCTTGTGCAGACAGTACTCAAGGACCTCATCACTCTTGATGAGGACAACGTCATCGCACCGGTCGACATCATCAACCACACCGCGGACTACTTCAAACTCACGGTCGACGACCTCTACGGGTCATCCCGGTCCCAGGCCGTGGCAACCGCACGACAGATTGCCATGTACCTCTGCCGGGAGATGACCAACCTGTCCCTCCCGAAGATCGGTCAACTCTTCGGTAACCGTGATCACACCACCGTCATGTACGCCAACAAGAAGATCACCGAACTGATGAAGGAGCGTCGCTCCATCTACAACCAGGTGACGGAACTGACCAGCAGAATCAAGCAAAACCAGCGGTACAACAAGAACTAAGCCCTCAGGCAGCCCCACAAGGGGGTGTTACCCACAGTGTGGATAACCTGTGTATAGATTCTGGAACGCGCCGGAAGGCGTGTTGATGAATTACAAAAACCTGTGGAAATCGGTTCGGGAACTTGTCATTCGAATGACAGGGTTTCGTACCTTCGCCCACAATTCGTCCACATCTCACAAGGTTGTAGTTCCCGCCGAATCAATGGGAAATCGAGAGTTACCAACAGTTCGCACAACGGTTAAGACTGTTATCTCTTTAAAAAACTTAAATGGCTCCGGAGATAACCTTTGCTCAGACAGCCTCGGAAGCCGCTTCCACATATGCCACTATTAATCGGCCCGACCGCCGCTACCCACCGATAGGGGTGAACCCGTGAAGTTCCAGGTCAACAGAGACGTCTTCAGCGAAGCGGTCTCCTTTGCCGTCAAGCTGCTTCCTCAGCGAACGACGCTTCCGATTCTCAGCGGTGTCCTGATTGAGGCCAGCGAGAACGGGCTCACGCTCTCGTCCTTCGACTACGAGGTGTCCGCTCAGACGGAAATCACGGCGGAGATCGAGGAGCCCGGCAAGATTCTGGTCTCCGGCCGGCTTCTCGCTGACATCGCCAGCCGCTTGCCCAACGCACCCGTGCGTTTCAGCACGGATGAGGGAAAGATCCTCGTCTCGTGTGGGTCGGCCAACTTCACGCTCCTGAGCATGCCCGTCGAGGAGTACCCGACGTTGCCGCAGGTAGCAGCGAGCTCAGGGGTCCTCCCCGCCGAGGCGTTTGCCAATGCGATTGCCCAGGTTGCCGTCGCCGCCTCGCGCGACGATGTAACTCCCGTGATTACGGGTGTTCAGCTCGAGGTATCCAAGACGAGCCTGTCGCTCGTCGCCACCGACCGCTACCGCGTTGCCGTTCGTGAAATCGAATGGGACGCCGGCGATTCGATCACTGACACGGTGACCGCGTTGGTTCCTGCCCGCACCCTTGCCGAAATCGGTAAGACGTTCGGCCACAGCGGCTCAATCTCCGTCGCCATCACCAGCACGGACGAGCGGGAACTCATTGCCTTCCAGGCGGATCGTCGCACCGTGACGTCGTTGCTGATCAAGGGCAACTTCCCTCCGGTGAAGCGTTTGTTCCCCGAAACGGTCGAGAACTACGCGGTGCTCAACACAGCCGAGCTGATCGAAGCGACTCGCCGGGTTTCCCTTGTCCTCGAGCGAGAAGCAGCGCTGCGTTTCACGTTTACCGAAGATGGGCTCACACTCGAGGCAATCGGGTCGGAGCAGGCACAGGCATCCGAAGTAATCGACGCATTTCTTACCGGCACAGACACAGTGGTCTCGCTTAAGCCGCAATTCCTCCTCGACGGCCTGGGCGCCGTGCACTCCGAGTTTGTACGGATTTCGTTCACGAAGACGGATAACCCGAACAAGCCCGGCCCGGTGCTCATCACCAGCCAGTCCTCCAAGGACCAGGCGGGGGCGGACAATTACAAGTACCTGCTGCAGCCCAACCTTCTGCTGCGCTAACCACCACTGACAAGTCAAAAGGAATTTTTATGCACATCGGCCTCGTTGGTCTCGGCAAAATGGGCAACAACATGCGTGCCCGCCTCCGCAAGAACGGCATCGAAGTAACCGGCTACGACGCGAACCCCAACGTGTCCGATGTTGCGACCCTGGCAGATCTCGCTGCAGCTCTTCCGAGCCCGCGCATCGTGTGGGTCATGGTGCCGTCTGGCCCCATCACTACCGGTGTTGTGGAAAACCTCGGTGAGGTTCTCGAAGAGGGCGACCTCATCATCGAGGGCGGCAACTCCCGCTTCACCGATGACTTCAAGCACGCCGGCATGCTCGTCACGAAGGGCATCAACTACCTAGACGTCGGAGTATCCGGCGGAATCTGGGGCCTCGAGAACGGTTATGGCCTGATGGTCGGCGGCAGCGCCGAGCACGTCGAGTACGCGATGCCGATCTTCGATGCACTGCGTCCTGAGGGACCCCGCGCGGAAGGCTTCGTTCACGTCGGCGAAACCGGTTCTGGTCACTACGCCAAGATGGTGCACAACGGCATCGAGTACGCCCTGATGCAGGCATGGGGCGAGGGCTACGAGCTCCTCGCTGCACGCAGCGACATCATCAAGGACGTCACCGGAACGTTCAAGGCGTGGCAGCGCGGAACGGTTGTTCGTTCCTGGTTGCTTGAGCTTTTGGTAGTTGCGCTGGAGCAGGACCCCAAGTTCGACGACATCAAGGGCTACGTCGAGGATTCAGGAGAAGGCCGCTGGACGGTCGAGGAAGCACTCAACCTTGCCGTCCCCGTACCCACCATCAGCGCATCGATCTTCTCGCGCTTTGTGTCGCGCCAGGATGACTCGCCTGCCATGAAGGCCGTCGCCGCCCTGCGCAACCAGTTCGGTGGGCACTCGGTCCGCAAGGACTGATGTGAGGGTCACGCATCTCAGCCTCACCGACTTTCGTAATTACGAGTCGGCCGAGGTTGAGCTTGCGGCCGGGCCCAATCTCTTCGTCGGCAGCAACGGCCAGGGGAAAACCAACCTGGTCGAAGCTCTCGGCTACCTCAGCACCCTCGGGTCTCACCGCGTATCCACCGATCACGCGATGATTCGTGCTGGCCAAACCGCAGCGATCGTCCGAGCTCGTCTCGAGAACGGCGATCGCTCGGTGTTGGCCGAGGTGCAGCTCAACCGTGTCGGAGCGAACCGGGCGCAGATAAATCGCTCGGCCATCAAAACCCGCGAACTGCCGCGCTATTTCTCCAGCGTGCTGTTCGCCCCGGAGGATCTCGCCCTCGTTCGCGGCGAACCCTCGGGCCGGCGCCGGTTTCTCGACGAACTGCTCGTGCTGCGCACACCGCGCATGAGCGGAGTTCTCACCGATTACGACCGGGTACTGCGGCAGCGCAATACGTTGTTGAAGTCAGCGCGGGCGTCCGGTCTGCGCGGGGCCAACCTCAGCACCCTCGACATCTGGGACGACCGGCTAGTTGCGCTGGGTTCCGAACTCATCGAGGCCAGGGGCGCGCTGATCGCCGAACTTCTTCCCGAGGTGCGGTCCGCATACGCTGCGATCGCTGGTGCCGACCATGCGGCGTCACTCGCGAGTTACCTCAGCATCCTTGCGTCGGATTCGGATGACCCGGGGCCGACCGATTCGGATCCCGCAACACTCGCGCCAGACCACCTGACCGCAGAGACCGCGTCCATCGCATTTCGCGCGGCGTTGGCTCGACTGCGTCGTGCCGAGCTCGAGCGCGGGATTACCCTCGCCGGCCCACACCGTGACGACCTGGTTCTGACGCTCAACAACCTCCCGGCCCGCGGCTACGCCAGCCACGGCGAATCGTGGTCGTTCGCTCTGTCCCTGAAACTGGCGTCGGCGGCGGTGTTGCGCAGGGAGACCAATTCCGGTGACCCCGTCCTTATCCTTGATGATGTGTTTGCGGAACTCGATGAATCCCGCCGCGGCAGGCTCGCCGACGCTGTCGATGGATTCGAGCAGGTGCTGATTACTGCAGCTGTGCGCGGGGATGTCCCGGAGCGTCTGGCCGCACACGTGGTGCGCATCCGCGCCGGAAAGATCCTCGGCACCGAAGAGGACGCCGCCTCCGATGGTGGAGCGGTCACCGCAGCAACACCGGCAATCAATGAGACAGGGGAGGGGACGAACGAATGAATGACAATGTCCCCAACCCCGGCGATCTCAACGCGCCGTCCGAACATGTCGCGGTCTATCTTCGGTTTCGGCAGATTTTTGGCGAGGCCGGTTCGCGCACGGCGGACGCCCGCAAGCGCAGCGAGAAGAAGAAAGAGGGCGGCGCGAGCGTCCCGTACGGAATCGGCCGCGATCCGCATGGAATCGAGGATGTTCTCGCCGGACTCACCCAAAAACTGGGATGGAACTCCTCCCTCGCCCGCGCCGACCTCCTGTCGTCCTGGGCGGAGTTGGCAGGCGATGAAACCGCGGAACACTCGACGCCGGTGGGCATCGAAGACGGCGTGCTGACCGTCCATTGCGACTCGACCGCCTGGGCAACACAGCTGCGGTTGATGCGGGGTTACATCACGACGCAGATCGCCCAGCGATACCCCGACGCCGGGATTCAGTCCGTCAAGTTCGACGGACCCAACGCTCCCTCATGGAAACGCGGCCCCAGATCAATTCCAGGCCGGGGTCCACGGGATACCTACGGCTAGGAATGCAAATCAGTCCACCCGGGCGGTAAAACTCCACAGAGAGCCGTGTAGGGCCGCAGAGAGTGCCGCAATTTGGTAGAATATTAAGGCTGTCGGAAACGTCCTGTATCGGACAATTCTCCCGAATAGCACGATTAACCAATGCGGCAGGAGCCTAATTTCAGATGTCACCGGAATCAACAGAGGACCTGCCAGAAGTAACCCCCGAGATTCCGGAGACCGCGCCAGAGGCGCAGGTTCCGGCGCGAGCGGCACGCAAGGCTCCTGACGAAAGCTACGGCGCAGACCAGATCCAGATCCTTGAGGGTCTCGAGGCTGTTCGCAAGCGCCCAGGTATGTACATCGGCTCGACCGGCCCCCGCGGGTTGCACCACCTCGTATACGAGATTGTGGACAACTCGGTAGATGAGGCCCTCGCCGGATACTGCGACTTCATCCAGATTTCCATTCGCAAGGATGGCTCGGTGCGGGTGTCTGACAATGGTCGAGGCATCCCCGTCGATATCAACCTGCAGGAAAACAAGTCGACCGTCGAGGTCGTCATGACGATCCTGCACGCCGGAGGAAAGTTCGGCGGCGGCGGATACTCCGTCTCCGGTGGACTCCACGGTGTGGGTAGTTCCGTTGTCAACGCACTGTCGAGCGAACTCGATGTCGAGGTTCGCCGCCAGGGTGCCGTGTGGCGAATGAGCTTCAAGAATGGTGTGCCCGTCGCGCCTCTCGAAAAGGGCGAGAGCTCGAACGAGACCGGAACGACGACGACCTTCTGGCCGAGCACCGAAATCTTCGAGACCGTCGAGTTTGACTACGAGACTCTTCGCGCGCGCTTCCAGCAGATGGCGTTCCTTAACAAGGGACTTCGTCTCACGGTCACCGACGAGCGCGGCGAAGAAGATGTCGTCGAGAGCTACATGTACGAAAAGGGTCTCGTCGACTACGTGCAGTACCTCAACAGCGCGAAGAAGGCGGACCTCGTCCACCCCGACGTGATCGCATTCGAGTCCGAAGCTGACGATCGCAAGATCTCGCTCGAGGTCGCCATGCAATGGACGACCGCCTACACCGAGAGCGTGCACACCTACGCGAACACGATCAACACGCACGAGGGTGGAACCCATGAAGAGGGCTTCCGTGCCGCATTGACGACCCTTGTCAACAAGTACGCGCGTGAGAAGAACATCATCAAGGAGAAGGACGAGAACCTCACCGGTGATGACGTGCGCGAGGGACTGACCGCGGTCATCTCCGTCAAGCTCGCCGAACCGCAGTTCGAAGGCCAGACGAAGACCAAGCTCGGTAACACTGAAGCGAAGGCGTTCGTGCAGCGCGTCGCCGGTGCCCAGCTCGGTGACTGGTTCGACAAGAACCCGACCCAGGCGCGCGACGTTATCCGCAAGGCGATTCAGGCATCGCAGGCACGCCTGGCCGCCCGCAAGGCGCGCGAGCAGACCCGTCGTAAGGGACTTCTCGAGTCCAACAGCATGCCCGGCAAGCTTCGCGACTGCTCCAGCAAGGACCCGTCGCTATCCGAGATCTTCATCGTTGAGGGTGACTCCGCAGGCGGTTCCGCCGTGCAGGGTCGTAACCCGGAGTTCCAGGCGATTCTGCCGCTGCGCGGCAAGATCCTCAACGTCGAGAAGGCGCGACTGGATCGCGCTCTCGCCAACGCCGAAGTTCAGGCAATGATCACCGCGTTCGGCGCGGGTGTCGGCGAAGACTTCGACCCGAGCAAGGCGCGGTACCACAAGATCGTGCTGATGGCCGATGCCGACGTCGACGGTCAGCACATCACGACGCTGCTGCTGACCTTGCTGTTCCGGTACATGCGCCCGCTGATCGATCACGGGTACGTGTACCTCGCGCAGCCCCCGCTCTACCGTCTCAAGTGGACGAACGCCGAGCACCAGTTCGTGTACAGCGACCGTGAGCGCGACGTGCTCATGGAGAGTGGCCTCGCGGCTGGCAAGCGCATCCCGAAGGACAACGGCATCCAGCGTTACAAGGGTCTCGGAGAGATGGACTACACCGAGCTGTGGGAAACCACGATGGACCCGGCTACGCGCACGCTGCTTCAGGTAACGCTCGACGATGCTGCTGCCGCGGACGAGATCTTCTCGACGCTGATGGGCGAAGACGTCGAGTCTCGCCGCAGCTTCATCCAGCGCAACGCTAAAGACGTTCGCTTCCTCGATATCTAACTAACGCTCACCGGCGGGCGCCACTGCGCCCGCCATCCCCAGCGTCCGTGAACCACATCAGACCGGAATAGAGAACATGGCTGACGAAGAAACGCCGGAAGGCGTCACCCCAGCAGAACCGACCTTCGACAAGGCGGTCGTCGACGACCGTCACGACAAGGTCGACCAGGTAGACCTGCAGCTCGAGATGCAGCGGTCGTACCTCGACTACGCGATGAGCGTTATCGTCGGCCGCGCGTTGCCCGACGTGCGTGACGGTCTCAAGCCCGTGCACCGTCGCGTGATCTACGCAATGTACGACGGCGGTTACCGTCCCGACAAGGGCTTCAACAAGTGCACCCGTGTCGTCGGTGAGGTCATGGGCCAGTTCCATCCTCACGGTGACGCGTCGATCTACGACGCCCTTGTGCGCCTCGTGCAGCCGTGGAGCCTGCGCTACCCGCTCGCCCTCGGCCAGGGAAACTTCGGTTCCGCCGGCAACGACGGCGCTGCAGCCCCCCGGTACACCGAGACCAAGATGGCACCGCTCGCCATGGAAATGGTCCGCGACATCGACGAAGAAACCGTCGATTTCCAGGACAACTATGACGGCAAGACGCAGGAACCCATCGTCCTGCCCAGCCGCTTCCCGAACCTTCTCGTCAACGGATCCGTCGGTATCGCCGTGGGAATGGCGACGAACATCCCGCCGCACAACCTCCGCGAGGTCGCCGACGGCGCCCTGTGGGCGTTGCAGAATCCGGATGCCTCGCGCGAAGAGCTCCTCGAAGCGCTCATCCACCGCATCAAGGGCCCGGACTTCCCCACGGGCGCGCAGATTCTCGGCGTCAAGGGAATCCAGGACGCCTACCGCACCGGTCGTGGTTCCATCACGATGCGTGCCGTTGTCAGTGTCGAGGAGCTGCAGGGTCGCACCTGCCTCGTCGTCACCGAGCTTCCGTACCAGGTCAACCCTGACAACCTCGCGCTGAAGATCGCGGAGCTCGTCAAGGAGGGCAAGGTCGGTGGAATCGCTGACATCCGGGACGAGACATCCGGTCGCACTGGCCAGCGTCTCGTTGTCGTTCTCAAGCGTGACGCGGTCGCCAAGGTCGTACTCAACAACCTCTACAAGCACACGCAGCTGCAGGACAACTTCGGCGCCAACATGCTGGCGATCGTCGATGGCATCCCGCGCACGCTTCCCATCGATGGCTTCATCACGAACTGGATCGAACACCAGATCGACGTCATCGTTCGCCGCACGCAGTTCCGTCTGCGCAAGGCGGAGGAGCGCATGCACATCCTGCGTGCGTACCTCAAGGCGCTCGACGCGCTCGATGAGGTCATCGCGCTCATCCGTCGCAGCGCCGACAGTGACGCGGCCCGCGAGGGACTGATGGAACTCCTGACGATCGATGATCTTCAGGCACGTGCCATCCTCGACATGCAGCTTCGTCGTCTGGCCGCCCTCGAACGACAGAAGATCGTCGACGAGGCGACCGAGATCGAGACCCGCATCGCGGAGTACAACCACATCCTCGCCACCCCCGCCCGCCAGCGCGAGATCGTCAGCGAAGAACTCACCGACATCGTGACCAAGTTTGGTGACGACCGTCGCACCGAGATCATGTTCGGCTTCGACGGCGACATGAGCGTGGAAGATCTCATCCCCGAAGAGGAGATGGTGGTCACCATCACCCGCGGTGGATACGTCAAGCGCACCCGCAGCGACAACTACCGCAGCCAGCACCGCGGTGGTAAGGGCGTCAAGGGCGCACAGCTGCGAGCGGATGACGTTGTCGAGCACTTCTTCGTCACCACCACGCACCACTGGCTGCTGTTCTTCACCAACACGGGGCGCGTGTTGCGCGCTAAGACCTACGAGGTACAGGAAGCCGGGCGTGACGCCAAGGGCCAGCACCTGGCGAACCTCCTGGCGCTGCAGCCGGACGAGCAGGTGGCCCAGGTTCTGGACATCCGCGATTACGCCGCCGCCAAGTACCTCGTGCTCGCCACGCGTGACGGCCTGATCAAGAAGACGGCTCTCGACGAGTACGACACCAACCGCACGGGTGGCATCATCGCCATCAACCTGCGCGAGGGCGACGAGCTCGTGTCGGCCATGCTCGTCGACGAGGATCAGGACCTTCTCCTGGTCTCCCGCAAGGGCATGTCGATCCGGTTCACGTCCTCGGACGCGGCACTTCGCCCCATGGGAAGATCAACCTCTGGAGTGATCGGTATGCACTTCAGGGATGACGACCAGCTGCTCGACGCGAGCGTAGTCTCCGATAGTGGATATG
The DNA here is from genome assembly GCF_018449675.1 of Glaciihabitans sp. dw_435. Lineage (GTDB taxonomy): Bacteria > Actinomycetota > Actinomycetes > Actinomycetales > Microbacteriaceae > Glaciihabitans. The sequence goes on from NZ_JAAVUZ010000020.1 coordinate 16,207, forward strand.
TATTCGTCGTGACCGAGGGTGGCTTCGCCAAGCGCACCGCGGCCGACCAGTATCGCGTGCAGGGACGTGGTGGTCTTGGTATCAAGGTCGCCAAGTTGCAGGAGGCTCGTGGCGATCTCGCCGGCGCGCTGATCGTTGACGACGAGGACGAGGTCCTTGTGGTTCTCGCCAGCGGCAAGGTGGTACGCTCTGCGGTGGCCGAGGTACCGGCCAAGGGTCGAGACACCATGGGCGTCGTATTTGCCCGGTTCGCCGACGACGACAGAATCATCGCGGTCGCAAAGAACAGTGAACGTAACCTAGAGAGTCAGGAAATCGACGCGCAGGGCGAAGAAATCGCTCCTGCCGACGTCGAGGCCCCTGGAAAGGACGAACCGATAGATGAGTAGCGTCGCCGAAAAGCTGCAGCGTAAGACGCAGCGACCAGCGCCCACCAAGCAAGTGCGGTTGAAGCTTGTGTACGTCGACTTCTGGTCGATGGTCAAGCTGTCATTCCTCATCGCGGTCTCCGCGGGCATCGTGCTGGTGGTCGCAGCGATCCTGATCTGGATCGTTCTCGACGGCACCGGTGTCTTTGGCAACATAGACGGCCTTCTGAACTCCGTTCTCGGTGGAGACACGTTCTCCATCGCCTCGACGCTGTCGTTGGCCTCAGTGAGCTTCTTCGCCGTGATCATCGCGCTTCTGAACGTTGTCGTGGGCACCGCCCTCGGCGCGATCGCCAGCTTGCTGTACAACTTCAGCGTCCGCCTCACCGGTGGATTGCTGGTCGGATTCACCAACCAGTAGCTCGATTACACGATTCGCGGCAGGTGCGATACTCTCGTATCTGCCCGCGGGGGTATAGCTCAGGCGGTTAGAGCGCTTCGCTGATAACGAAGAGGTCCGTGGTTCAAGTCCACGTACCCCCACTGCACCACCATCACCACCCTGTGTCACACTGTTTCTCGTGACACACGGGGCCTTAGCTCAATTGGCAGAGCACCGCCTTTGCAAGGCGGGGGTTAGGAGTTCGATTCTCCTAGGCTCCACAGATTCACCATCAAGGCCCCGGTTCCGGGGCCTTTGTTGTTTCCCCGGAAGTCGCCTGCGGGCCGTATGTCTGTTAACGACACAACGGCCGGCCCGAAGGCCAGCCGTTGTGTGTAGAGCGTGTGTGGAGCCTTAGACCGCGTCATCCACGGGCTTGGGGGCTTCCTGCTCGGGAACTTCTTCCTCGTCGATCCAGAGGTCGTCATCGGCGCGCAGCGTCTGGTACGCCGCGTATGCGACGGCGCCAACGGCGACAACGATGATTCCGATCAGGAAGTAGCGGCCGGCACCCGACTTCTGCTTCTTGACCAGGTGTGCCGACACGGCCGCCTTTGTCGCGGCCTTACCGGCAGCCTTGCTCGCCTTGGAGGCGGACTTGCTGACCTTTGCGCTCACGTCTTCGAGCTGGTGTCCAACCTTCTTGCTGGACGCCGAGACGTTGCGGACGACATCGCGAACCCGCGGGTCCTTGGCAACCTCGAGTACGGCAAGCGCCGAACCCAGAGCCGAGGACACCTGAGGCAGGAAGTCATCAAACTTTTCTTTAGCGGATGACGCGGCGTGACGCGTTGCGTTCACTCCCGTGGTTACTGCGGGCTTGACCCGCTCATCCAGTGTTTCGCGAACGCGAGGGGAGACCTCTTCGCGAGCGAAGTTGGCAGCCTGACGGCTGGCTTCACGCACGACGACCGAGGCATTCTCCAGAATTTCCTTCTGGTCATCCCAGAGTTCTTCGGCATGCCCCTTCAGTCGATTCAACTCTCGCTTGCGCTTCCGTGTTAGACCCATTGAGACTCTCCATTGGTGGTATGCAGCGAACAGCATCCATCCTGCCACGCCTACCTTTTAAACAGAAAGTGGGTCACTGCATACTCGCTGGGGTTGCGCAGAGTAGTCACAGGTGCCTCTATGGCAGAATTGGACTCATGTCTGTTCACACCGCTGTAGCCACCTTCCACACGAACAAGGGCGACATTGTCGTCAACCTCTTCGGGAACCACGCTCCGAAGACCGTCGCCAACTTCGTCGGCCTCGCACAGGGCACCATCGAGTGGACCCACCCCGAGACCGGAAAGGTGTCGAAGGACCCGCTGTACGACGGCGTGATCTTCCACCGCATCATCAAGCAGTTCATGCTCCAGGGCGGCGACCCCCTGGGCCAGGGCTTCGGCGGACCCGGCTACGCGTTCGACGACGAGATCAACCCCGAGCTCAACTTCAACGAGCCCTACGTTCTCGCCATGGCAAACGCCGGCACCCAGGGTGGCAAGGGCACAAACGGTTCGCAGTTCTTCATCACGACCGTTCCCACCCAGTGGCTTCAGGGCAAGCACACGATCTTCGGCGTTGTCGCCGATGACGCGTCAAAGGCAGTCGTCGACGCGATCGAGGCAGTGGACACCGATGGCCGTGACAAGCCCCTGGTTCCCGTTGTCATCGAGAGCGTTACTGTCACCGAGGTATAAGTGTCTGACGCCCTTCGGAATGCCGATAACTACTGCTACCGGCATCCCGACCGCCAGAGCTTTGTTCTCTGCCAGCGGTGCGGTCGCACCATCTGTCCAGAGTGCCAAACTCAGGCGGCGGTGGGCGTCCACTGCCCCGAGTGTGTGAGGGAAGCGCGCCAGTCCGCCCCTCGCACCAAGCCGCGCATCGTCTCGGCGATGAGCAGCTCGAGCGACAAGCCCGTGGCGACGTATGCCCTGATGGGTGCATCCGTTCTCGGCTTCCTGATCTCCCTGATCAGCGGCACGGCCATTTACGCGATCGCCTACCTCCAGGGCAGCGTTGCGGTGTATCCGTGGACGATCTTCACGGCGAATTTCGCGAACACCTCGTTCATCAGCGTGTTGTTCAACCTTCTGGCCTTGTTCTTTATCGGGCGAACGCTGGAATCGATGCTCGGCCGCGGCCGTTTCCTCGCCCTGTTCTTCCTATCCGGGCTGGGTGCCGTCGTGGCGACCGAGTTGCTCGGTGGCGCGGTGGTGGGTGCATCCTCGGCCATCTTCGGTCTTCTCATCGCGATGTTCGTGATTCAGCGGAACATGGGATCAAATAACTACGGTCTCCTGATACTGGTTGGCTTGTACCTCGTGTACTCCGTTGTCGTCGACAACGGCGCGTGGGTTGGGTATGTTGGCGCGATCGTCGCGGCCGCCCTGGCGTCACTGATCTTCGTGAGAACCCGGCGCATCAGCCAGGTACAGCAGCAGCGGCTTCTGCTGGGCGGCCTCGGTGCGGTGCTCATCGTCATCGCTGTCGCGCACGCTCTCGTCTAGACGCCGCCTCCGCTGATGTCTGACACGTCTTCGAGGTTCGGTCGTCGCGTTCGTCGGCAGCTTTCCACGGCCGGGGTTACCTGGGCGATCATGGCGGCCTGCATCCTGGTCTTTCTGGCACAGCAGGCCACCGGTGGCGTGGACGGCGAGCTGTCCCTTCGGCTGATCTTTTACCCGCAGCTCATCACCGTCGAACCCTGGACGGTCGTGACGTCGCTGTTCGCGCACGCGTCGCTTCTGCACATCCTCTTCAACATGTACTCGCTGTACGCGCTCGGACCCTCCCTCGAGCAGGCGCTCGGGCACTGGAGATTCGCGGTGCTGTATTTCCTCAGTGGTATCGGTGGGTCGGTCGGCGTACTGCTGCTCGACTCCGGAGCCGTGCTGGGCGCATCCGGCGCCATCTTCGGCCTACTCGGCGCCTACTTCGTGATCGAGCGTCGCATGGGTGGAAGCATGACCCAGCTGATCGTCGTCATCGCACTGAATCTGGGGATTGGCTTTGTTGTTCCCGGAATCGCGTGGCAGGCGCATGTTGGAGGACTGCTGGTGGGTGCCCTCGTCGCGGTGATCTACCTGCGGCCTCGCACGAGGACCGCGCCCCATCTGCAGGCACAGCTGCTGTGGGCAACGGCAGCAGGCATCCTCATCATCGCGCTCGTGAAGATCGGTTTGTTCTAAGCAAATCTCACGTCGGTGGAAAAGTTATCCACAGGTCTATCCACACTGGGGATAATTACACCGGTGTAATTAGATCCATTAACAGGTTGTTAACAACCTGTGGAATCACGTCTTAATGCCTGATGAAAGGCACGTTAAGAGGTGGGGATCAGCGCCAGCGGGTGGTCATCAGGAACCCGATGAACATGATGCCGAAGCCGACAAGGATGTTGAGGGTACCGAGCTGGGGAATCGGCAGCGACGTTCCGCTGACGTAGAAAACGATGATCCATACCAGCCCGATCAGCATGAAAGAGAACATGACCGGCTTGAACCACACGGGGTTTGGAGCCTGCTCGCCAGTTCGCGGTTCGCTGGAACGCTCGGACTTGGAGGGAGATGTACGGGCCATGCCCAAAATTGTAGCCTGAATGCTGGCATGGAAGCCCCTCAGGGCTGGTGAGACCATCAGTTTGGTGGTAAATGACCACCTAGAATCGGGTCATGACTGTCGAGGCAAACGCGCCGGAAGAAATTCCACCGCGCAGGCCACGCCGTCGGCGCTCCCGGATCAGCGTCGTGGGCGTGTTGGGGGAACTGCTGATCACCGCGGGCGTGCTCGTGCTGCTGTTCCTCGGCTGGCAGTTGTGGCTCAATGACATCATTCAGGGCAACATCCAGACGCAGGACGCCGAGACGCTGACGCAGGAGTGGGCCGCCGCCGGTCCAACGACGTCGCCGACGACCGCCCCAACGACGGTTCCATCTGCCACGCCGTCGAACGGCCCGGCAGGTCAGACCACGAAACCTGTGGTGGGGGTAGCACCCGGCAACGCCACAAAGTTCGCCGTGCTCATGGTCCCCCGCTGGGGTCCGCACTGGCAGCGCACCATCGCCGAGGGAATCGGTGTCACCGACGTTCTGAACAAGATCGGTCTCGGTCACTACCCCGGTACGCAGATGCCGGGCGAGGTGGGCAACTTCGCGATCGCATCACATCGTCTGGCGTACGGCGCAGGATTCAAGAACCTGCACAAGCTCGAGGTCGGCGACCACATTTACGTAGAGACCCAGGACGGCTGGTACGACTACATCTACCGGAGCACGGAGTATGTTCTGCCGACGGGGATTGGTGTGATCGACCCCGTTCCCCAGCTGCCGAACGTGAGCCCGAAAGACCGAATCATTACCCTGACGACGTGTAACCCGTTCTACTCCACTGACGAGCGTCTGATCGCCTATGGCGTGTACAACACCTGGTACCCGCGAGCCGGCGGTCCGCCCGCGGCAATCGCGGCGGCCGTGGCAGCGAGGAACAATTAAATGTACGGTGCTTTATGGCGCATCCTTCCAGGACCGATCTGGGTGCGCATCGTAATTCTCCTTGTTCTTTTGGCAGCGGTGCTGTTCGCTCTGGTCGAGTGGGTCTTTCCCTGGGTTGACCAGTTCGTGGCACCGCGCGATGTGACGGTAACGAAATGACGCACGTACTGGTAATCGACAACTACGACAGCTTTGTGTACACGCTGAACGGATATCTCCTGCAGCTGGGCGCCGAGACGACTGTGGTGCGCAACGATGCGTTCTCCGCGGCGGACGCGGCGTCCTATGTGGCGGACTACGACGCTGTGCTGCTGTCTCCGGGCCCGGGAACGCCTGCCGCGGCCGGAGTTTCCATTCCCGTGGTGACGGCGGCCGTGGCATCCGGTCAGCCGCTTCTGGGTGTGTGTCTCGGACACCAGGCCATCGCGGAGGCGATGGGGGCGACGGTAACTCACGCGGAAGAACTCATGCACGGCAAGACGTCGCTCATCGAGCACGACGGCAGCATTTTCTACGAGGACGTGCCGCAGCCGTTCCGTGCGACGCGGTACCACTCGCTTGCGGTCGTTGACTCGACCGTGCCGGACAACCTCGTTGTGACCTCGCGCACGCAGGGTGGCGTCATCATGGGGCTGCGGCACGAGTCGCAGCCGGTCTTCGGGGTGCAGTTCCACCCGGAATCGGTGCTGACGCAGGGCGGTTACACGATGATCGGCAACTGGCTGTCCGAAGCGGGCCTGCCGGGCGCGCGGTCGCTGGCAACCCGGCTGACGCCGATGGCGAGCCTCGACCAGTAGGTCAGCCCGCGCAGATTCCGATCTCGATCTTCGACTTCTGCTTCGCGGACCCCTCGGGCAGTGACTGGCTCGTCACCTTGTTGCCGGTACATCCGTAGTTTGCCGTTGTCTGCACCTCGAGCTGCAGGTTACTGAGTTTGCTGCCGGCGTCGGCGGCGGAGAGCCCGACGACGCTGGGGATGTGGACCTTGCCGGTCGAGACGAAGATGTCCACGCGGTCTCCGCTGGACCCCATGAAGCCACCCGCGGGTGTCGTGCTGATGACGATGTCCTTCTTGGTGCTCGGGGAGTCCTGGTGCGTGATTGTCCCCACCACGAACTGCTGGGCGGTCAGTGTCTGTTGTGCCTTGGTGACGGACACGCCATTGAGCTGAGGAACGGCGACCGTGACCTTTCCGGTCGACACGTACACCTTGATGACCTGCTGGGCGCTGACGGGGGTACCCGCCTCGGGCACGGTGCGAATGATGGAATCCGCCGGAACGGAGTCGCTGGGTTCGCTGTACTGCTGCGGGACGAGCTGGGCGTTGGTGAGTTCGGTCGAACCATCCTTGAACGTCTCGCCGACAACCTTCGGAACGCTCACGCTGAGGTTGTTGGTGAACGAACTCGTCGGGATGTGCGTCGACCAATAGAGAACCGCGAAGATGATGACGCCCATCACGAGCACGCCGGCCCAGATCCAGGCGACGGGCGGTCGCGTCTGGGTGCGGGTGATGCGGGAGTCTTCATCCACGGTGAGCTGCCGGATTGTCGCGTCGGTACCGTTGGCGGACTGCGGGTTCACGCCGAACAGTGCGGCCGCGGGATCCTTCACCACGACGGGCTTCGACTTCAGGGTCGGGATCTCTCCGTTGCCGGCGGCTTCCACGTCGATGCGGAACTCGCTCGCGGTTTGGAAGCGCGTGAAGCGGTCCTTCGACAGGGCACGCAGCACCACCGCATCGAGTGCGGGGGAGATCTTCGGGTTGAGCGAGCTGGGAGCCGCGGGGTTCTGGTTGACGTGCTGGTACGCCACGGCGACGGGGTTCTCACCGCGGAACGGGGCAAGCCCGGTCAGCAGTTCGAAAAGCACAACTCCGGTGGAGTAGAGGTCGGTGCGGGCGTCGACGGCCTCGCCTCGCGCCTGCTCGGGAGAGAAGTACTGCGCGGTGCCGACGATCGCGCTCGTTTCGGCGATGGTGGCGGATGAGTCGGAGATTGCCCGGGCGATACCGAAGTCCATGACCTTGGCCTGACCGGCCGTGGTGATCATGATGTTGCCGGGTTTGATGTCGCGGTGCACGACGCCGGCCCGATGCGAGTACTCGAGGGCGGTGAGCACCTGCTCGATGATGCGCACGGCCTCCTCGGGCGGGAGCGCCCCACGCTCGGTGAGGATGTCCTTCAGCAGACGGCCCTCGACGAACTCCATGATGATGAAGGGGATCTGCTGTTCGAAGCCCTCGGCGTCCATGACGGTTTCTTCGCCTGCATCGAAAATGCGCACGATCGTCGGGTGCGCCATCTTGGCGGCTTCCTGCGCCTCGCGACGGAAGCGGGTACGGAAGGCGGGGTCGTTGGCGAGAGACGGCTTCAGGAGCTTGATAGCGACACGGCGGCCAAGGCGGGCATCGATGCCGGTGTGCACGTCGGCCATGCCGCCGCGCCCAATCAGCTCGCCTACCTGGTATCGACCTGCAAGCAGGTGGATCTCCCGAGCATCAACCTCTGTCACTAATCCGTCTCCCAAATGATGCCCCGCAAATGCCCTGTCAGTGTACCCGTAGCCCCCTGAATGGGTGCCTAACCGACGATGGGCGCCGTCGTATCACCGGCCGACGGTGTGTCCGTCGGTAGGGGAACATCGGCGGCGACGGTAAAGCTGACGGAATCGGATGACTCGGACTCCAGCGATCCGCAGAGCGCCGTGTAACTCACGGTGACGTCCTGCCCTGCGGTGGTCGGCGTGACCGACAGGGACCGCACGCTGGTGCCGACCGGGTTCTTCGGGCTGCCGGTGCCATTCGCGATCGAGAAGTTGTATCCCGCGAAGTTGAAGCCGGCAGGGCACTGGTTGTACGCGCTCCAGGTGACCGTGAACGGAACGCCCGCGGCCTTGTCCCCGGAGGGCCCGGTGACGGCGTTCGGTGTCGGCGGGGTGGGAACGTCGCCGTAGAACGACACGGTGATCGTGGTTCCCTTGGCAACGTTGCCGATCGGATCGACGCTGTACGCCTCGCCCACGACATCCTTGGAGATCGCCGGTGAATCGACCACGGGGTTCATGCTGAGCCCCATCTTGGTCAGCAGGGCCAGCACCGTGGCGCGGTCCTTGCCGAGAATGTCGTCTTCGTTCACCAGCACGAGGGAACTCGTCTCCGTGGGCGTCACCGACGGCTTCGGCGTTGTTGCCGGCGAAGAGGTCTGCGCCGGCGGGGTGGTGGCCGGGGTGTCGTTGTTGTTCGACGCGGGCAGCAGCAGGGCGATGATCGTTCCCACGAGCACCAGCGCGAGCAGTCCAACGAGAGCCACGAGTGGCCAGGTCCACGGATTGCGCTTCTTCTGCTCCTCCACCGGGGTGGTCGGGGCAGCGAGCTGTGCCGTGGCAGGCAGGAGGGTCGTGGTTGCCTCGGTCGGACGCCCGTAGTTGGGGCCGGCCAGGGCAGCAAGTGAACTGTTGCCGATGACGGCGGGGACCGCAGCTGCAGCAGCCGCGACATCCCCTCGTCGCAGAGCCTGCGCGGCACGCGCGAGGTGGGCAGCACTGGCCGGGCGCTCGGCCGGCTTCTTGGCGATGCAGGAGTAGACGAGGTTGCGCACGGGCTCGGAGATCGTGACAGGCAGCTCGGGAGGAGCCTCGTTGATCTGCGCCATCGCGATGGCGACCTGCGACTCACCCGTGAAGGGGCGCCGTCCGGCGAGAGCCTCGTAGGCCACGATTCCGAGGGAATAGATGTCGGTCGTCGGCGACGCCGGGTGGCCGCTTGCCTGCTCGGGAGACAGGTACTGCACGGTTCCCATGACCTGGCCGGTCGCGGTGAGCGGGACCTGGTCGGCAATGCGGGCGATACCGAAGTCGGTGATCTTCACGCGGTTGTCGGGCGTGATCAGCAGGTTGCCGGGCTTGATGTCGCGGTGGACGAGCCCCGCGGAGTGCGCGGCGTGGAGGGCCAGAGCGGTCTGCGCGACGATGTCGAGGACACGATCGGTCGAGAGCACACGCTCGCGCTCGAGGATGGTGCTGAGCGCTTCGCCGGGAACGAGTTCCATCACGAGGTAGGCGCTGCCGTCTTCCTCGCCGTAGTCGAAGACGTTGGCGATGCCCTCGTGGTTGACGAGTGCGGCGTGACGCGCTTCCGCGCGGAAACGCTCGAGGAACCCGGGATCACCGAGGTACTCGTCCTTCAAGATCTTGATGGCTACGGTGCGTCCGATGACCAGGTCTGTCGCTTGCCAGACCTCGCCCATGCCGCCGATGGCGACACGACTGGACAGCTGGTATCTGCCGCCGAATGTGAGGCCGCTACTGGGTCTCATTTGTTAAGCACCGCCTCTATAACTGACTTGCCGATGGGAGCTGCAATGGCGTTGCCGAAGGAGTCTTGCCCTTGCCCTCCGCCGTTCTCAACAACGACTGCGACCGCGACCTTGGGGTCATTTGCTGGGGCAAAGCCGGTGAACCAGAGGGTGTATGGCTCGCCCTCGCCGTTCTCCGCTGTTCCGGTCTTACCCGCGACCTCGACTCCACTTATTCTCGCATTACTCGCTGCGCCGTTGGCCACGTCGTCGACCATGAGCGCGGTCATGGTTGCGGCCGTGCTCTCGCTGATCGGGGTCTTCCACACCTCGGGGTTAAAGCTCTGGATGGGCTTTAGATCCGGGGTTGTGATGCTCTCGACGAGGTTGGGTTTCATGAGTACACCATCGTTGGCAACGGTCGATGAGAGCATCGCAATTTGCAAAGGTGTTACACGATCGGAACCCTGGCCGAACGACGTCAGCTGCAGCTGGGGCGCGTCGAGCCCGCTGGGGTAGACGCTCGGCGTGACGGCGAGGGGAATCTCGAGCTTTTCGCCGAACCCGAAGCGCTGCGCGTAGTCGGCGATGGTGCTCTCGCCGAGGCCCGTGCCGACCTGGGCAAAGATCGTGTTGCAGCTGAGGCGGAGCGCCGTGGCGATCGTCGCCGTCTTGCCGGGACCGCAGGTTGCGCCGGTGGAGTTGGAGATCGTCGAGGTGCTCTCGGCGAGGGGCAACTGGGCCGGGTTGGGGAAGGCGCTGTCCTTCGTGAACTTTCCGCTGTCGATCGCGGCGGAGGCCATGAGCACCTTGAACACCGAACCCGGCGCATACAGGTCGCCGGCGATGGCCCGGTTGATGAGCGGGGTGTTCGGGTCGGCGGTCAGCTTGTCGTAGGTCGAGAAGAACGACGCGTTGTCGTGCACGGCGAGGGTGTTCGGATCGAAGCTGGGCTTGGACACCATCGCGAGGATCTTGCCGGTCTTCGGCTCGATGGCCACCACCGCACCCCGGTTGCTGCCGAGTGCGTCATAGGCGGCCTTCTGAACGGCCGGATCCAGGGTGAGTTCCACCGCGGCGCCCTTGGGGTCCTGGCCGGTGACGATGCTGGTGAGGTTGTCGAGGAACTGGGCGTTGGCGGTACCGCTGAGGTAGTCGTTGAGCGCGCCCTCGATGCCGGGGTTGAGCTGGTTCTGCGTGAAGTAGCCGGTGACCGGTGCGTACAACTTGGGCTGGCTGTAGACACGCTGGAACTTGTAGATGTCGTCGGACGGCGTCGACTCGGCGATGACCTTGCCGTCGACGAGAATCGGACCGCGTTCCGCGGAATAGGAGTCGATGCGGGTGCGCGTGTTACGCGAGTCGGCCTTGAGGGTGTCGCTCGAGAAGACCTGAATGATCGACGTCGAGACGAACAGGGCGACAAACATCAGCAGCACGACTGTGCTGATACGACGGAGTTCTTTGTTCATTATTCGATGACCGCTCTCGGCTGGCTGCGGACACTGTCGGACAGCCGCAGCAGAAGCGCGGCGATGATCCAGTTGGCGACCAGCGATGAACCACCGGCGGCAAGGAAGGGGGTGGTCAGGCCGGTCAGAGGGATCACACGGGTGACGCCGCCGATGACGATGAAAACCTGGAGGGCGATGACGAACGAGAGCCCGACTGCGAGCAGGCGACCGAAGTCATCCTGGCCGGCGAAACCGATGCGGAAGCCGCGGGAGACGAAGAGCAGGTAGAGCGCGAGGATTGCGAAGAGACCCACGAGTCCCAGTTCTTCACCGAGCGCCGAGATGATGTAGTCGCTGCTGGCCAGCGGGGTCAGATCGGGACGCCCTGAGCCCAGCCCCGTGCCGATGATTCCACCGTGGGCAAGGCCGAACAGTCCCTGTACGAGCTGGAAGCTGCCGCCCTCCTTGTCGTAGTACTCGGGGCTGAAGGCGTCGAGCCAGCCGGTGATGCGCCCGTTGACGTAGCTCAGCAGCTGGTTGGCGACGAGGGCGCCCACGGCGAACATGCCGAGACCGAGAACGATCCAGCTGGCGCGCCCCGTGGCGACGTAAATCATGACGAGGAACAGTCCGAAGTACAGCAGCGAGGTGCCGAGGTCCTTCTGGAAGATCAGCACCGCCATGGATGCAGCAAACACGACGAGGATCGGCCCCAGGTCGCGAGCCCGGGGCAGGGTCATCCCGAGCACTTTCGTTCCCACCATCGACAGGGAGTCGCGGGCCGTCACCAGGTAGCCGGCGAAGAAGATGGCGAGGGCGATCTTGCCGAGCTCACCGGGCTGGAAGGTGAAGTCGAAGATGCGGATCCACAGGCGGGCGCCGTTGATGGTGTGCCCAAGGTGGGGGATCATCGGCAGCAGAAGCAGCACGATTCCGCTGAACATGGCGACGTAGCGGTAGCGCTGCAGCACGCGGTGATTGCGGATGACGACGATGACCAGCAACGCGAGGACGATCGCGAGCGCGGTCCAGATGATCTGGCGTTCGCCATCGCCCTGCATCTTGTCAACGCCGCGGGCGAGGTCCAGGCGGTAAATCATCGCAATGCCGAGACCGTTGAGCACCGTGATGATCGGAAGAATCAGCGGGTCGGCGTTGGTTGCCACGACGCGCAGGACGAAGTGCAGGACAAGGATGAGGATGCCGAGGGCGGCGAGCAAATAGAAGATGCTCGTGTGAATTCCGCCCAGTGCACCGAACTGCACGAGCGCGACAGCCCCCGCGTCGATGACAAATGCCAGCAGCAGGAGCAGAAGCTCAAGGTTGCGCAGCCGGGCCGGCACCCGAAGCTTGATGCGGATGCTCTCGGTGAAGTTGGCGCGGGGCCCTGCGTCGATCGGGATCTGCTGGGCCGTGTCGCTGTTACTGCGTGACGGCATCGGCCAACCGTTCGACTATGGCGCGGGCCTGCTCGAGGTCAGTGGCGCTGATCGTGGACTCGACGCTGGTCTGCGTGAAGGCAGGCAAGGTATCGATGCTGATCGTGGTCGTCTGGTAGACGCTCGACAGCGAGATCGGGCCGAGGTTCTGCTGCACGCCGCGGAAGATCGCGACAGTGCCGTTGTCGCTGCCGACGAAGTAGTGCGACTGCGTCCACTGGTAGCCCAGCACAATGCCGGCGGCGATCGCGATGATGGCGACGGAGATCGCGACGAGCCAGGTGATGCGGCGTCGACGCGCGCGTCGACGGTCCTCGAGGATCAGTTCGTCGAGGTACTCGTCGGACTCGGGCTCGAAGTGACTCGGGTCGGGCTGCGTGGCCTTGAGCGGGTGGAGCAGAAGCGTGGGAAGGCGCAGCGGGCGACGGTTGCTGTCGCTGTCGAACGAGAGGGGCGTCGCCGCGGAACCAACGGTGATGGGGGGCGTGTGGGACGAGTCATCCGTCTCATCGATATCGACAACGACCACGGTCACGTTGTCGGGTGCGCCCTGGTCGAGGCTCTCCTTGACGAGGCGCTCGGCGGCTTCCTTCGCGGTGGGAACGTTCGCGAGCACGTTGTGCAGCTTGTCGTCGGCGACGTAGCTGCTCAGTCCGTCGGAGCACAGTAGCCAGCGGTCGCCGGGAAGGGTGTCGAGGATGGTCGTGTCGATCTCGGGTGCCGCGTCGACGTCGCCGAGAACGCGCATAAGAACGGAGCGGCGTGGATGCACCGCCGCCTCCTCTGGCGTGATGCGGCCGCTATCGACCAGGCGCTGGACGAAGGTGTGATCGGCAGAGATCTGCTCGAAGTTACCGTCACGAAGCAGGTAGATGCGGGAATCGCCGATGTGGGCGATGGCGATCTGGTGACCGACGCGCAGGAAGCCGCTGACGGTGGTTCCCATGCCGGTGAGCTCGTTGTGCTCGAAGACGGTCTCGGCCAGGAGCGTGTTGGCGGCGAGGAGTGCCGTCTGCAGCGCGAACTCGGCATCGCGGGCGGAAGGGAACTCGCGGTCGACCTCGGCGATGCGGTTGACCGCGATGGCGGAGGCGACGTCGCCACCGGCGTGACCGCCCATGCCGTCGGCGACGACAAAGAGGTACTTTCCCGCGTACGCGCTGTCTTGGTTATTAGCGCGAATCTTTCCGACGTGGGAGACGGCGGCGCTTTTTCCGGGTGTGGACATGCCTACCGCCGGAGTTCGAAGCTCGTTGTGCCGATTTTGATCGGGGTGTTCATGGGAATGGGCGTGGGCACGGTGACGCGGGTGCCGTCGAGGTAGGTGCCGTTGGTGGAATCGAGGTCCTGCACGACCCAGGCGTTGTTCCACATCATCAGGCGTGCGTGGTGCGTCGAGGTGTAGTCATCGCGGATCACAAGACCCGACTCGCTCGAGCGACCGATGGTGAGCTGCTCGCGGGGGAGTTCGATCTCCAGTCCCTCCTTGGGACCGCCCGTGATGATCAGGCGCGTTGCGGGTCCACCGGGGGTTGGCGTCATGGGGCGAACGGCGGCCGTGGGCGCGTCGTTGGGCACCGGCAGCGGAACCTGTACGGGCGCAACGGGGGCTGCAGCTACCGGGGACGATGGGAATGGGTTCGCGGCCGCGGCATCCGCTGCCTGCCTGCGTACTTTCTGGCCGAACAGGTCGGAGCGCAGCGCATAGACGACAGCGAAAACGAAGGCCCACAGCACCACGAGGAAAACCAGGCGGAGGATGAGCAGGGTGAGGTCACTCATTACTTCTCCCAGCCTTCGTCGATTCGAAGGTCGGAAAACTGGTCGACGTCTGCGGATTGGGCGAGCACGCGGAACACAATACGGGTTCGACCGATTTCGATGACCGATTCCGGTTCGAGCGGCGCTTTGCTGACGGGCTGGCCGTTGAGCTTCGACCCGTTGGTGGAGCCGAGGTCGTTGACCTGAGCGCGGGCGCCGTCCCACAGGATCTCGACGTGTTTGCGCGACGTTCCGGTGTCGTTGACGGTGATGTCAGCCTCGGAGCCGCGCCCAATAATGGTGCGGGATTTGGTGAGCGGATGCCTCCGGCCGTCGATATCCACGACCGGGGTCCAGGCAACGGTGCCCTTGACGTTGACGGACTCGATTTCGATCATGCCCTGGCTGAGCTTGTCGTCGGGCGAGAGCTTGATGGAGATGCCGCCGGAGAAGGAGTAACGCTGAGCGGTCGCGTGCTGCTGCACGAGTCCGGTCAGTTCGTCGATCAGGGCGGGACCGATGGCGGTCATGCGGTCATAGTCGGCGCGGCTGAGGCGCACCGTGAACTTGTTGGGAACCAGAATCCGGTCGCGTGAAACAACGGATGCACGCGTGTCGAGCTCGCGGCGCAGAGCGCTCGTGATTTCAACCGGCTGGAGTCCACTCTTGAAGGTCTTGGCGAAGGCACCGTTAACTGCCCGCTCAAGACCTCGCTCAAAGCTATCCAGAAGGCCCAAGGATCTCCCCGTCTCGCCGAATGTTTTCAGACGATGTTAGTCGGCTCACCGCAGGATGCCCTGAGCATCCAAGAGGCCGGTTGCCGCCAATTGACAGTACACGGCGCCGCTGTACTGTTGCGCCGCGCCATGCGCTATGCCCGATGTTCGTTGGGGAGGCGCGCCTGTGATAATCTCGCTTGGTTGGCGCGCAAGCGTCGGCAGGTACGCGCGAGTGGCGAAATTGGCAGACGCGCACGGTTCAGGTCCGTGTGCCCGAAAGGGCATGGGGGTTCAAGTCCCCCCTCGCGCACCGAGGGGGGTTGTTCTCAAAACCCAAGGGTTTTGTTCTCACAACTCCCCAAAAAAGTAAGGCCGCTGGTCATCCAGCGGCCTTTCTTTTGTTTCCGGCGGCTTTTAGCCACTATTTCAAGTGGTCCGACGTCTTGTTGCGCCTTGAACAGGTCATCTTCGTCGCGGCATGCGGTCGGCGCTCCGTTTTCGGGCACGCCAAAGCTCCGCCGATCCACGCCCCCGCTTGGGGGCGCGACGAATCGTCGGAGAATGCCAGAAGAAAATAAAGGTCAAATCGGGGGATGCGAGTCGGTTTATGTTCGCATGGTCAGGTTGAGGTTGTCGAGGCGCAGTCCCTCGTTGTATTCGTTGACCTGCTGGGTGAGCCTGGTCACGTACTTTCCCAGCGTCAGGTGGCCGCGGCGACGGCGCTTACGCGGTGTGCGTTGGTGTTCTGGCTTGTCGACGTCGCGAAAGTCGGAGTAGATCTTCCGCATGTTGGCAGAGACGAGCAGGAATGTGACGATGAATTGCTGGGCGGTGAGGCCGCGCATGCGTCGGCTGCCGGACTGCTCGAGGTTCTCTCGTCCGGTGTCCTTTATATAGGCGTTGAAGCCTTCGACGACGTTGCGGTCGGTGCCGTATGTCTGCTGCCATTCCTCTCCTTTGTAGGGGAGTTTTTGAACCCAACGGGATTCGTCTTGGAGCGTCATGGTCACGACGTGTTTGGCGCACACGTCGTGCTTCACGATGGGAAGGTCGATGATGTCTTCGCGGGCGTTGACCATCTTCGGGTTGGTGGACGCGTCCGGGTGAGGGGTCTTCCATGGACAGTTGACCGTGGGGCTTGGTCCTTCGGCGGGGCACATCATCTTGACGTCGCCGTCGACGTTGGCCGCCATCTTCTGCTTTAGCCGGTATTTTTCCCGCGTCGCTAGTAGGGAGTCTCGGGCGTCCTTGTCTTCCTGGGTCATTCCGAGTCCACGCCAACTGCCGCGCTTCTCGGCGAGGTCCTTGTTCTTCTCTTCCTTCTTCACATAGGTGATGTTTGCTTCAATGAGCCGGGGTGGCGTTGCTGGGCACAGGTAGGCGCCTTCGACAAGTAGCGCGCCGCGCTGCCCGCCCTGAAGGCCAAGGCGGTTCTTGTAATAGTCGAATACCGGTTCATATGGGAGCGCGCGGACTGGGAACATCAGGGTTTCGGGGAGCAGGTTTGCAAAATAGCCCTTATCTGCGGTGATGCGTCCGGCACGATGGCCACGGTCTTTGAGGGATTTCAGGCCCTTCACCAATTCGTCGGCGACTCCAACATTCGGCACGCTGAGGGTGAACGCAAAAAGGCCGCAGAAGACCCGACCGCCCATGCTGTCGCCGCGGACGACCTAAACGCGTCATTCATCGGCTCCTCATTCGGTTACGACCACTTCGACGGTCGGATTACCTTCGGACGCCTGGCAGCGATTGAGTCATCCAACGGGAAAGTCCTCTTGCATCTGAGCGGAGTCACCGCCCACTCCAAGTTCCTGACCCTGAGACCGGACGAATTAGTCTTCGTGTCAGGCAGCGATCCGATCTCACTGCAGCAACCGACCGCCACGGGCCCGCAGTGACGGACCGTCCAGATATCACTGACGACCTACCGTCGCTGGACATAATGAAGGCCTTCGACCTGGGGCAGACGCCGCGTCAGCCCAGAGTGATAAGGGCGCTCCCCGCGGAACGTTAAGTCCTACCCGACTTTGGTCACTTGTCATGGGGGACAACCCTCGAAGCGCCTATGGCGAATCTGCAGTTGCAGAGTTGCGCGCGGCTTTCGACTCAGGATGGGACAGCTTTTGGTGAACGGGCTGCCCCTGGCCACGAGGGGCTAGAAGTCGCGCTCAGCTGCCGAAGTGTCGGCGAACGTCGTCCGCTTGAACCTCGGTGAGCTGAAGCTGCCTCGTTTCTAGTTGCAAGGAGAATCATCCTCACCTTGAGGGGTGGATTGTGCCAGGTCATCCACTGCAAAGCAGATCACCGGCGTTTATCGCCCCATTGACGGCGGAACGGATTCTCATTGAGGAGATGATCAGATGAACATGGGTTCGGATTTCGTCAACGGAAGACACGCCGGATAATTGCGGCACACCCGCAGGACCATCTGACGGTGGTTCGCTCTGTCGTTACGGATATGAGAGAGCCGCCCTTCGTGGTTGATGTGCCGACCAGCTCCTACTTGTTGGACGACCACTGCGCCAACTGTCTGGAACTTCTCGCCGACGACGTCGAAGGCCTGTTTTGCTCCAGCTGGTGCTCCGAGATTGCGAGCACTGTTCGGTATATGCGGCGAGTTTTTCGGGACGGTCGAATCGACGACCCTGACGTGGCCGCCGCGGTGCAGACGCGCGGGGCGTTTCTTCTGATCGGAGGCTACGAAGCGTTGGGGCGCGGTCTGCGGCCGCAGGTTCGCACCCAGGTGAAGCAGCGTGATGGCGGAAAGTGTCGGTCCTGCGGGGGTGATTTCAAGTCGTCGTTGCAACACCTCTAGTGAGGGTGGTGGTAGTTGTGGCGAAGCAGCGGGTGGATCGAGTGGCGTTGTGGATGGCATTGGCATCGGGGGTGTCA
>NZ_JAAVUZ010000021.1 GCF_018449675.1 Glaciihabitans sp. dw_435
TCACCACACACCACACCACTCGTTTCATAGTTATGCGACTACATAGTGGTCGGACTGTGGTGTGATCGTGTGACGAGGCCGCCTTCGGGCGGCCTTCGTTCGTTAAGGAGGGCGCGGTTAGGCTCGAGGGATGAGTAGCGCTACGCCCGGGTCATCCCGTGTCCTGTCCATTGTTCTTGACGTCGTTTTTGTGATGGCGTTCGTACTCATCGGCCGCAGCAGCCACTCCGAAGGATTCTCGATAGTCGGCACACTGAATACGGCGTGGCCGTTTCTCGCCGGGTTGCTGGTGGGCTGGCTGATGATGCGCGCGTGGACGAGTCCGCGGCGGGTGGTGTGGACCGGTGTGGGGATCTGGCTGTCGACGGTAGTGGTGGGCCTCGTGCTGCGCGCGGTGTCCGGCCAGGGCGTGCAGCTGAGCTTTGCGATCGTGACGGCGGTGGTGCTGGCGATCTTCCTGCTGGGGTGGCGGGGTGTGTCCGCGGTTATGGCACGTCGCCGGTCAGGAGCGGGCGCCTCGGCGTAGTGGTGGTTGCCGCTGCGGAGTGGCGGCGGCTATTACGGACCAGCGGTAGCCGTTACGGAGTGCCGGGGCGGTTACGGTGCGCCGGTTGCCGTCGGTGAGTGCCGGTGGCCGTCAGGGAGCGCCGGTTGCCGTTACG
Source organism: Glaciihabitans sp. dw_435 (assembly GCF_018449675.1). GTDB lineage: Bacteria > Actinomycetota > Actinomycetes > Actinomycetales > Microbacteriaceae > Glaciihabitans. Next base: position 663 of record NZ_JAAVUZ010000021.1, read on the forward strand.
GTGTGTCGGCGGGGTGCTGGGCCGGCGCGATGGAGCCCGCAGGCTGCCGGCGCGCGTGGAGCTGCGTGACCAGTGACGTCACGGGCTGGATGAGCAGCAGGAGCAGCATCGCCCAGAGGTTTACGTGCGGCACGAACACCGCGACGATGAGCGCGGTGGCGAACAGCACGGTCGTGACGACGTTGACGGCCGCGCCCGAGTACTGCATGGGGTAGTCGACCGGGCTGAGTTTCGGGTTGCGATAGATGGTGATCGTGATGGTGGTGAGCACCAGGCTGCTCAGGGTCATGGTGCCGACATAGGCGGCGATGGACAGGGGCTCCGTCGGCAGCTCGGAGATGAGCGCCGTGGGCAGCGGGAGCAACACGATCGTGAATGCCCAGAGCAGTGTGAGCCGCAGGATTCCCTGTGTGTAGGCGCGGACGTGCTGGAAGACCGCGTGGTGGGTGCGCCAGAGGGACGCGATGACCACGAAGCTCAGGCCGAAGCCGAGAAGTTGATCCCGGTTGTCCTTCACGAAGCGGGAGAAGTTCGCCCCGTCTTCGGTGGAGAATTTCGGAACGAGGTCCACGAGGGGGAGCACGAGCAGGGTGATCGCGATGGCGACCACGGCATCGGTGAAGAAGACGACCCGGTCGAGTCCGCGTTCGGTAGCCATGTGTTCACGCTAGTCGGTCTCGGTGGGGCGCAGAGCGCCGGCGGCCCGGGGCATCCACTTTCACAGTCGACAGTCAAACTGGGAAGGTAAACTGTCTATGTGTCTACCGATCCGCTTCTTACCGCGCAACTGTTCCGTCTGAATATCGACCGATTGCGGAGGTCCATCCGCAGCCGATCGAGTATCGAGGGCATCCCGCGCGGGCAGGAGGCGGCGCTGAGCCAGCTCAGTCGCAAGGGGCCGATGGCGATCGCGGACCTGGCGCGGTGGGAGCTGATTCGCCCCCAGTCGATGGGCGTGATCGTCGCCGACCTGCTGGCGGCGGGTCTCGTGAGTAAGTCCCCGGACACCGCCGACGGACGACGGGGGTTGCTCGATCTGACTCCGGAGGGTGTCGCGGCGCTGCAGGACATCTCGCGGAGACGGGATGCCGACTTCGCGGCGCTCATGGAGACGCAGCTGACGGACGCCGAGCGCGAGACGGTTGCTGAGGCCATGGTGCTTCTCGAACGCATCACGCGGGAAGACTCGTGAGCGCGCGCGTCTCGGGGTATGGTCCCCGCTTTGTCATCCCCGTTCTCATCGGACCGGTTCTGAACCCGATCAACACGACCATGATCTCGGTGGCGCTGGTGCCCATCGCCCGGGATCTCAACGTCGATTCCTCGGTGGTCATCTGGCTCGTCGCAGCCCTGTACCTCGCGAGCGCGATCGCCCAGCCCACCATGGGCAAGCTCGCCGACCGATTTGGTCCGAGGAAGATCTACATCATCGGGCTGATCGTCGTTCTCGTTGCCGCCGTGCTTCCGATGGCGATCCCGGGGTTCGCCGGGGTGCTCATCGCTCGCGTGCTGCTGGGCATCGGGACATCCGCCGCCTATCCGTCTGCCATGGCGCTCATCCGCGACCAGTCCCTGCGGCTCGGCCAGACGACGCCACCCGCCCTGCTGTCCGCTCTCTCGATCGCCGGTCTTGCCACCGCGGCGGTGGGTCCGCCACTCGGTGGTGCCCTCATCGCGCTGTTCGGGTGGCAGTCGATCTTCCTGGTGAATCTTCCGCTGGCTGGTGCCGCCCTCGTCATGAGCATCCTGTGGCTGCCGTCGGACTCGACGCGAATCGCGCCAGCAAAGCAGGGATCGGCGTGGTCGTCCATCGACCCCGTCGGCCTGGTGCTCTTTGGGGGAACGATCGCCGCGCTGCTGGTGTTCCTCCTCGACCTGCGGTCGGGTTACTGGTGGTTGCTGGTCGTGGGAATTGTGCTTGCCGCAGCCCTCGTCTGGTGGTCGCTGCGCCGCCCGACACCCTTCCTCGACCTGCGCATGCTCGCGAGCAACGGCCCCCTGACCCGCACGTACCTGCGGTTGTTCCTCCTCTATGTGGCGTCGTACTCGATGGTCTACGGCTTCAGCCAGTGGCTGCAGGATGCCGCGGGGTACAGCAGTGGGATCGCCGGTCTGTTGCAGTTGCCCACCGCACTGCTCGCCGGGGTCGCGTCCTTCGTGATCGCACGCACCACCGCCCTGCGCCTGCCGCTCATCGTGGCCGGACTCTTCCCGCTGGCGGGTGGATTGATTCTGGCCGTGATCACGTCCAACGCGAGCATCGGACTGCTGCTGGCGATCGCAAGCCTCTTCGGCGTCGCGCAGGGACTCGCGTCGGTGTCGAACCAGGCGGCGCTGTACCGGCAGGCGCCCGGTAATCAGATCGGTGTGGCCGCGGGGCTGTCCCGCACGTCCATCTACCTGGGTGCGATCGTGTCCTCGAGCGTGATCGGCATCGTCTTCGGGCAGTCACCCACGGATGCGAATATCCACGTCATCGGGTGGGTCATCGCGGTCGCTACCGCTGGCGCGGCGCTCCTCGCGGTCTTCGACCGTTCGCTGCGGAAGCCCGTAACCGGCTAAGGGGGAATCCCCGGAATCGTGCGGGTCTGGGCGGTGTGGGGCGGCGCGACTAGACGCTCGCGCCCGCCGGTATTCCGGCGACGAGGGAGTCGAGGAGGCCAGGGAATCGCTCGTCAAGATCGGCCCGACGCAGGACGACATCGCGGTTGCGGCCGTGGGTGCGGGTGGACGTGACGCCCGCCTCGCGCAGCACTTTGTAGTGGTGAGACATCGTGGACTTGTGCAGACCCAGCATGATGTCGTCGCTGCCGCAAGGGTGAAAGTTGCCGTCACTGAGAATGCCCACGATTTGCAGGCGCACCGGATCGCCAATGGCCTTGAGTATTTCGAGAAGTTGGATGTCGTCAGCGGATGGCTGTGGCAGAAGTTCAGACATGCGCAAAACGTCCCTTCTCACAATAGTTTGACAGAATTCGAACTATATCCGTATCCTCTACGGTATGACCAATATCAAACAGTACTCGGATGCGCCCGACAAGACGAGGGCCCGACTGCTGTTGCTCGCCTCCGGAACGTTCGTGGTGGGAACCGGTGGATTCGTCATCGCGGGTGTGCTGCCCGGCATCGGCGAATCACTCGGCGTCACCCAGAGCACGGCGAGCCTGCTCATCACCGTCTACGCCCTCGTCTTCGCCGTGAGCACGCCGCTGATCGCCATGGTCACCGGTCGGGTATCGCGCACCACCCTGATGGTTCTCGGGCTGGCAGTGGTGACGGCGGGAAATATCCTTCTTGCGCTCGCCCCCTCGTTCGAGGTTGCGGTATTCGCGCGGGTGCTGGCCGCCCTCGGTGCCGCCGCGTTCGTGCCGGCCGCAACCGCATCTGCCGCCGCCATTGCGGCTCCCGGAAAACAGGGGCGCGCGATCTCGCTGGTGTCGTCCGGGTTCACTGCCGCGACCGCTCTCGGCGCACCGATTGGTACCGCGATCGGCGCGATCGGCACGTGGCACTCGGCGCTGTGGTTCGTGGTGATCCTGGGCGCCGTGGTTGTGGTTGGCGTATCCACCCTGCTGCGCCGGATCCCACTGCCGGCACCTCTTACCGCTCGCCAGCGATTCGCACCCCTGGCCAACGCACGTGTCGGCGTGACCCTGATCACCGTTGTGCTCCTGGTCACCGGCCAATACAGCGGCTACACCTTCTTCGGCTCGGTGCAGGATCGCGCCACCGACGGCAACGGAACGATTCTCGCCATCCTGCTCTTCGTCTACGGGGTGTTCGCCACGGCCGGCAACCTCGTCGCGGGCACCCTGTCCGACCGTTTCGGTAACCGCCGCGTGCTCGACATCGCGCTGGTCGTGCTGATCGTGGACTTCATCGTGATGCCATTTGCCGCAGCGACTCTGGTCGGCGCGATTATCACCATCGCCATCTGGGCGGCGGCGGCGTGGGCGGCCGTGCTGGCGACACAGCACCGCATCGTCGAGATCATGCCGAGCGCCATCGCCTGGCAGTCATCCGCGACCTTCGTGGGTATCGCCCTGTCCGGGCCGCTCGGGTCCATCGCCATCGGAACCGTGGGAGCGCACAACCTCACCTGGGTGGCGGCGGGGGTAATCCTGCTCGCGCTGATTGCCGGAGGATTCAGTCATCTGCTCATCGCGCGGCACGCGAAGGCAGCTCACGAACCGATGCCCGCGGGCGAGGATGCGGGTACGGCGGCGGTCATCGCACCTCGCTGATCGCGAACGGTGCGCCCGTGACATCCACTGCCCGCGCATTGCGGCCGTACGCGGAATCGGTCACGCTCTCGAGCATGCGCCCGCCGAGCTCGGTGATGCGTTCCGCCGCGGCGTCCGCATTGCCCACGCCGATGTAGTTCAGCCAGTGGGAGCCCTGGGCGTCGAGGTCATCGTGCGCGGTGGAGCTGTCGTAGATGCCCGCGACGGGATCCTGGCCGGCCGGCGCGAAGACCACCATGCGGAACTCGTCGGTGTTGCTGAGCTCCTGGAGCGTCCAGTCGAACACGTGCTGGTAGAAGGGAACGGTGGCGGCGTACGCGGAGGTATGCAACTCGTGCCAGACGGGCGCGTTGGCTTCGTTGACGACACCGAACCCGCGATGGGTGCCCTTCTGCCAGGCGGCGATGGGAGCGCCGGATGGATCGGACGAGATGACCATCACTCCGTTGTCGCCGGCTTCGTCGTTGAAATACAGCTGGCCACCGCTCGCGGGGACCCGGCGGGCGGTGTCGTTGGCATCGTCGGTGAGCAGGTAGGTGAGCCAGGCGTCCGGCATCCCGGTGCTCGGGTCCTTGGCCATGAGCCCGGCGACGTGGCGATTGTTGAGGAAGAAATTGACGTACGCATTCGCGTCGGACCCGCTCACGGTGTGGGTCCACCCGAACAGTGCTTCGTAGAACGCGATCGAGGCGTCGACGTCGCTGGTGGCCAATTCCATCCAGACGGGCGCTCCGGGGATGGTGATATCGAGGTTCGGCATGCGAGGCTCCTTCGCGGGGTTCACGTCGTTGTGTGGGGCGATAGTTTCATGATTCCCCCTGACGATGCGTCGTCAAGCCCTGATTCGTGGTGGAGAATAGAGAGCGTCGCAGCACCGCACCACGATTTCGGATAGGAACCCCATGAACGGCTTCGCCATCGCCATCGCCCTCGTACTCTTCGTCGGCGGCATTGCGCTGTTCGGGTTCGCCTTCCAGGTGCCGGATTTCAAGGCACTCGTCTTCTTCGCGGGCATCGTCGCGATCGTTATCTCGATCGCGATTCCGTTCCACTTCCTCAAGCGCACCGACGCGTAACCCGGTCGCCTGACCTGCCGCGCGTCACCCGCGGCGCACCGCGGCTCAGGCCGCGGGCTTCAAGACCTCGTTGGTGAACGAGTTCAGCCGGGTCAGCAGACCCGCGGCGCGGGACGCGACAACATCGGCAGGGCTCGGCTGCATGTCGGACGGCGGCGGCAGAATGCGGATGATGGTCGAGCACGCCAGGTCCGAGCAGATGTAGGTTCCCACGGTGTTGCCGTTGCGACCGGCTTCTCCCGCCTTGGGCACGCTGAACAGGCTCACCTGGTTGGCGGGCTGTTGCGTGCGGCACAGCGAGCACATGGCAGACATGCTGCGGGACATCCGGTTCTCCGCCGCCCGCACGATCATTCCGACCGGCACATCGTTGCGCCAGTACACGATGTAGCCCCGCTGCGGCGCCTGTGGGTCGCGCCAGCCGAGATACTCGCGGGCATCCCACACGGTTTCGTGCAACCCGGGCAGGGGCATGCGCTCGATGATGTCGGGGTCGGCGTTGACGATCGATGCGCGGATCTCGTCGGGGGTGAGCGGCTTCATGCTCTCCTTTTCGGGTGCGACAGTGGCGTTTCTACGGTAGTCGACGGGCCTAGAAGCCCTCAACCGCGTGCGGCAGGTAGGGGCGCTCGAGCCGGCCGATCTCATCGGCGGTCAGTGCGAGGTCGAGCGCCGCGACGGCATCCACCAGGTGGTGCGTTTTGGTCGCGCCCACGATGGGTGCGGTCACGGCACTGCTCTGGATGACCCACGCCAGCGCCACCTGCGCGCGAGAGACACCCCGCTCCCGCGCCACGTCGCCCACGGCGTCGACGACGAGGCGGGCGGCATCCACGGTCTGCCGGTACAGGGTCTTACCAAACTCGTCGGAGGCGCTTCGCTCGGTGGACTCGTCCCAGTCCCGGGTGAGGCGCCCGCGCGCGAGGGGGCTCCACGGCAGCACTCCCACGCCGGAGTCGATGCACAGCGGGTGCATCTCGCGCTCCTCCTCCCGGTTGAGCAGGTTGTACTGGTCCTGCATAGAAACGAATCGGGTCCACCCGTTCGCGTCGGCCGCGTACTGCATCTTGGAGAACTGCCACGCGTACATCGAGGAGGCGCCGATGTAGCGCGCCTTGCCCGCCTTCACCACGTCGTGCAGCGCCTCCATCGTCTCCTCGACCGGAACGGTCGGGTCAAACCGGTGAATTTGGTAGAGGTCGATGTAGTCGGTGTTCAGTCGCTTCAGGCTCGCGTCGACCTCGTGCATGATCGCGGCGCGGGACAGGCCCTTGCCGTGCGGTCCCGGACGCATCACGCCGTGCACCTTGGTAGCGATGACGACGTCCTCGCGGCGGGCCATCTCGCCGAGCAGCTGCCCCGTGATTTCCTCACTGGACCCCAGCGAGTACACGTTGGCGGTGTCGAAGGTGGTGACGCCGAGGTCGAGGGCCTGGCGGAAGAATGGCCGGCTCTCGTCCAGTCCCACGCTCCACGGGTGTGCCCCGCGGTCCGGATCGCCATAGGTCATGCAGCCGAGCACGATCGAAGAGACCTTGAGTCCGCTCGAGCCGACGCGCTGGTACCTCACAGCGCGGTGTCCTGATCGGAGGTGTCCTGGCCGGAGGTGTCCTGGTCTGAGGTGTCCTCGTCGGACGTCGCGTCCGATGCGTCGCCGCCCTCGGGGTGTGCGTCGCCCGGGTCATCCGCCCGATGCCGCGGCTGGCGCACGGTGGCATCCTCGCCGATGGCGTCGATCGACCGCAGCGCATCGCGCAGGTCGGGGGTGTCGTTGGAAGAAGCGCCGGTGTCTGTGTTGTCGTTCTGGCCCATCCACTCAGCGTAGACGCGGCGGCCCGAAATCCGGTGAGTGCCGGGGTGGGGTTGAATGGCAGCGTGACTTCTGAGCTTGTTGACCTCCTCCGCGCCGACCTGTCCGCCGCCCGCTTCACCGTGCGCATCCTCACCGAGCTGTGGGGCGACGACGCGGATGCGGCGCTGCACCGCGGGCACCGGGTTCCGGCGCGGCGTGCCCTGGATGCGCGGGCCCGGGATGGACGGGTGGATGCCTCGTGCACGCTCGCCACCCTGTGGGTGCTCGGCCTTCCCGTGGCCGAGGCCGACCTCACCGCAGCGCTCCCGCAGCTCGGAATCGACGGCGCCATCTCGCTCGGTCTGATCGCGCGTGCGGGAGATCCCGTTGCCGACGCGATCGCCCCCGGGGTGTGGACATCGGTGGCGCCCGACGTGCTTGTGCCCCTGCTCGATCTGCGCCCCTATAGCTTCACCGATGCGGGTGAGACCGTCGACTGGTGGATCGCCAGTGACCTCGGCGAACTCGCCACCGGACGCCCGCTCTCCGAAACCCATGTCCTCGGCGTCGGCGGGGCATCCCTCACCCTCAGCGGCATCATGATTCACGCGCCCGTCGACAGGGTGCTCGACCTCGGCACGGGCTGCGGCATCCAGGCGATGCACGCCTCCCGTCATGCGCGACGTGTGGTCGCCACCGACATCTCGCAGCCGGCACTCGTGCTCGCCGAACTCAACGCGCGGCTGAACGGCATCGCGAACATCGAGTTCCGTCTCGGCAGCCTGTTCGAGCCGGTGGCGGGGGAGCGCTTCGACCACATCGTCTCGAACCCGCCGTTCGTGATCACGCCCCGCGCCGACGGAGTGCCGTCGTACGAATACCGCGATGGCGGCCGCGTGGGAGACGCCCTCGTTGCCGAGGTCATCGCCGGGGTCGCCCAGCACCTGGTGCCCGGCGGCATCGCCCAGCTGCTCGGCAACTGGGAGTACCGCGCGGCCAGCGATGGAAGTGAGCAGGACGCCTTCGACCGGGTGGGCGGATGGCTCGATCCGACGGGTCTCGACGCGTGGATCATCGAGCGCGAGGTGCAGGACGCCGCCCTCTACGCCGAGACCTGGATCCGCGACGGCGGAACGCTGCCGGGCCCGAACTTCGACCGGCTCTCCGATGCGTGGCTCAACGACTTTGCCCACCGCGGGGTGACCCGGGTGGGCTTCGGCTACCTCACGCTGCGCTCGCCGCAGGGCACGGCCCCGACCCTGCGCCGCCTCGAGCGACTCGGCGGGCCGGTGGGAGCGGGACTCGGCGAGCACATTGCCGCGACGCTCGCCGCCCACGACTGGCAGAACGCGCTGGATGACGAGGCCCTGTCGCGCGCGATGCTGACGGTGGCGACGGATGTCACGGAGGAGCGTCACTACTGGCCCGGTGACGAGGATCCCGCCGCGATGACCCTTCGCCAGGGTGCAGCCTTTGCCCGCGTGTACCCGATGGGAACGGTGCTCTCGGCGGTGGTCGGTGCGTGCGACGGCGAACTCAGCATCGCCGCGATCTGTGCGGCGCTGGCGCAACTGCTCGATCTGAACGAGGCGGATGTGCTCGACGAGGTGCTGCCCGCTCTCCGCGAGCTCACGGTGACGGGCTTCCTGGCGGTCTGACCTCAGGCGCGGCCCACAATCGCGACGAACGGGCTGCTTCGGCGCAGGCTCACCCGCAGCGACAGGTGTCCGCGCCGCGCAAGGTGCACGCCGATCGCGATTGCGGCAAGCAGCGGGATGACGCCGGACACCGCCATCCCGAAATGCGGGCCGTAGTGCTCGACGAGCCAGCCCATGATGGGACCGCCGACCGCCTGGCTGCCGAGGAGCACGATCACGTAGACCGACATCACGCGTCCGCGGATGCCCATGTTCGACGACATCTGGATGAGCGAGTTCGCGGCGGTGATGCACAGCAGGTCGGCGACCCCGATCGAAATCAGCAGGATGCCGAAGGTCAGCTCGGAGGGCATAATCGCGGCCGCCAGCTGCAACAGGCCCCACGCACCCCCGGCGACGATGACCGTGCGCAGACGCACCGACGCGCGCCGGGTCGACGCGATGGCTCCGCTGAGCGCACCGATGGCGACGAGGGTGTTGAAGATGCCGTAGCCGGCCGCGCCCACGTCGAACACGTCGTTGGCATAGGACGTGAGGATGACCGGCATCGTCAGTGCGAACGTCGACAGCACGCAGACCATCACGATGGTCCAGAGAATCGCGGGCTTCTGGAACACGTAGACGAGACCCTCGCGCAGCTGCCCCTTCGCCCGCGGGGTCGGGGCAGAGCGCACCAGCGCGGACGTCTTCAACCGCGAGAGTGTCACGACCGTCACCACGCACGTGGCCGCGTTGATCGCAAACGCCCAGCCGGCACCCACCGCAACGAGCAGCACGCCCGCCAGGGCCGGGCCGATCAGCCCGCCGAGCTGGAACACCGACGAGTTCACGCTGATCGCGTTACGCAGGTGCTTGGGACCCACCAGCTCGTTGACGAATACCTGCCGCGTCGGGTTGTCCACGACGGTGACCATGCCCACGAGGAACGCGATGAGGAAGACGTGCCAGGCCTGGATGACACCGGTCAGCGCCAGCACGGCGAGGACGGCGCTGAGCAGGCCGGTTGCGCCCTGCGTCACCATCAGAAGCATCCGCTTCGAATACCTGTCGACGATCACCCCGCCCCAGAGCCCGAAGACGAGCATCGGGGTGAACTGCAGGGCCACCGTGATGCCCACGGCCGCGACGCTGCCCGTGAGCTCGAGCACCAGCCAGTCCTGGGTGATGCGCTGCATCCACGTGCCCGCCATCGCGACCACGTTGGACAGGGTGAAGAGCCGAAAGTTCGGAACCCGGAGCGAGCTGAGGGTGTCGCTCCACGGTGCGCGTCCCTGCGCGATGGGCATTGGTCCGGTCGGGGGAAACGTGGGTGATTCTGCGGCGCTCACTGATGTCCTGAAATTGGTTTCGTATGAAAAGTCGTCCCCCAACGCTAGCCTTCTGCGCCTATTCCATGACTAAATTGAACGTATATCTCCCATTACGTTTTCGAATGGATGACCCGTGTTTGATCCTGTCCTGCTCCGAACGTTTCTCGCGGTCGCCGAGACCCTCAGTTTCACCGGCGCGGGCGTGCAGCTCGGGCTGAGCCAGCCGACGGTCAGTCAGCACGTGCGCAAACTCGAGGTGGCGTCCGGGCGCCTGCTGGTCTCCCGCGACACCCGCGAGGTGCACCTGACCGACAACGGCGATGCGATGGCGGGGTTTGCCCGCACCATCCTGGCCGCGCACTCCGCGGCATCCACCTATTTCAGCGGGTCGGCCATGAAGGGACGCCTGCGCTTCGGGACAGCGGATGACTTGGCGATCACGCAACTGCCGAGAATCCTGCGGCACTTCCGGCAGCTGTATCCCCAGATCAACCTCGAACTGACCGTGAACCAGAGCGGGCCCCTATACCGCAGGCTGAAGGCCGGACAGCTCGATCTCATCTTCATCAAGTCGACGGCGGGGCGGGAGACCGAGGGCATCCGCGTGCGCCGGGACAACATGGTGTGGGTCGGTCACGAGAAGACACTCATCGAGCCGGGGTCGCCCGTGCCGCTGATCGCCTACCAGGCGCCGAGCGTCAGCCGGCAGATCGCGATCGACGCGCTGGAGTCGGCGGGCCGCACCTGGCGGATCACCTGCAACACCCGGGAGGTGAGCGGGCTGCTTGCCGCGGTGCGCGCGGGGCTGGGGGTCGCGGTGTTCCCGCACACGTTGATTCCGGAGGACCTCGTGAAGGTGACCAACCGGTTCGAACTGCCTGCGCTCGGCGACGTGGACTTCACCCTGCTGTCAAACCCCACCGCGCCGAAGGAACCCACCGAGGCGCTCATCGCCGCGATCATGGACCGGGCGCTCGTGCGGCAGTAGTGGTGCTGCCGCGGGTCAGCGGCGGTGGAGCTTGGAGTCCTGGGGGATCCGCACCGTCAGCGCGAGGTGGTCGACGGTGGCCTTGAGCGCGACGGCCTTGCCGAAGGGGTCGCCATCGAGCTCGAACTCCTGGGGCTGCTCGAGTCGCAGCACCAGTTCCTTGCCCTTCATATAGCGCAGTGTGCGCACCTCGCGGCTGAGGCTCATGAGCTTGCGGCCGACCTGGCTGCGGCGCAGCACGCCGTTTTCCCACACGATCTTCACCCAGATCTGCGCCCAACCGATGAAGCCCTCGGGTCGCAGGGCAACGATGTCGAAGATGCCGTCGTCGATGATTGCGTCGGGCAGCAGCAGGATGTTGGCGGGCAGCGAACCGCAGTTGCCGATCAGCAGGGTGTGGGCGCTGAGTGTCTTCACCAGGGCGCCATCGAGCTGGTAGCGGATGCGGAGCTTCGCGCTTCCCTTGAGGGAGCGGGCAATCGCGTCGACGTACGCGAGCCAGCCGACGCGGGCCTTGAGCTTGGGGTTGGTGTGGGCGAGCATGTCCGCGTCGAGACCGACGCCGGCCATGACAAGAAACACGTGTTTGTCGCGGGAGCCGTCTTCGCGCCGCGCCTCGACGATGCCGAGGTCGATCTTGCGGTCCTGGCCGGTGAAGGCGGTGGTGACCGACGAGGCAAGGTTGTCGAGCGTGAGGCTCAGGTTGCGGGCGAGAAGATTCCCGGTGCCGGAGGGGAGCAGTCCGATGGGAACTGTGCTGCCGCGCAGCGCCTCCGCGACGGCCCTGATCGTGCCATCGCCTCCCGCTGCCATGACGACGTCGGCTCCCTGTGCCAGAGCGAGAACGGTCTGGCCGCCGCCCGGGTCATCCACCGACGTCTCAAAAAAGAGGCTGGGACCCCACCCGGCAGACTGCTCGGCGGACTCGACGGCCGCCCGCAGTTTCGCGATATCGACCTTGATCGGGTTGTAGACGATCGCAGCCGTTTGGGTCGCTATGGACTCGGCAACAGGCATGGGCTAACGCTACCGGTTAGGAGGGAAGGGACGCGGGCTGTACTCCAAAGTAGACTGGCGCGGTGATTGACCCACAACTTCTTCGTGACAACCCTGACCTGCTCCGCCGTTCGCAGGAAGCCCGCGGCGACTCCGTGACCGTGGTGGACGAGGCAGTCGCTGCCGACGTGCTGCGCCGCACCACCATCGGCGACTACGAAAAGCTGCGTGCCGAGCAGAACGCGTTCGGCCGCCACGTGGCCATGGCGCCCAAGGACGAGAAGAAAGCGCTCGTGCAGCAGGCGCAGAAGTTCGCCGGCCGCGTCAAGGACGCGCAGCAGGTGGCGACCGACGCCGAGGCGGAGTTCAACCGCGTTGCCCGCATGATTGCGAACCCCATCATCGAGGGTGTGCCCGCCGGCGGCGAGGAGAACTTCGTCACCATTCGCGAGGTCGGCGAGAAGCCGACGTTCGACTTTGAGCCGCGCGACCACGTCGACATCGGCGAGATCCTCGGTGCGCTCGACATGACCCGTGGCACAAAGGTCAGCGGCGCCCGCTTCTACTTCCTGCGCGGAATCGGCGCACGACTCGAGATCGCGCTCATGAACATGGCGCTCGACAAGGCGCTCGCCGAGGGCTTCGAGCCGCTCATCACGCCGACCCTCGTGCGCCCCGAGATCATGAACGGCACCGGATTCCTCGGTGAGCACGCGGACGAGATCTACTACCTGCCCGCCGACGACCTGTACCTGACCGGCACGAGCGAGGTCGCGCTCGCCGGGTTCCACAGCGACGAGATCATCGATGTGACCGAGGGCCCCATCCGCTACGCCGGCTGGTCGACCTGCTACCGCCGCGAAGCAGGATCGGGCGGCAAGGACAACCGCGGAATCCTGCGCGTGCACCAGTTCAACAAGCTCGAGATGTTCAGCTACGTGCTGCCCGAGGACGCCGAGGCCGAGCACCTTCGCCTGCTGTCGTTCCAGGAGTCGATGCTGCAGGCCTGCGGGCTCAGCTACCGCGTCATCGACGTCGCCGCCGGTGACCTCGGCTCCAGCGCCGCGCGCAAATACGACATCGAGGCGTGGGTTCCCACCCAGGGCACCTACCGCGAGCTCACCAGCACCTCGAACTGCACGACCTACCAGGCGCGCCGTCTCGACACCCGCTACCGCACCGAGTCGGGCAAGACCACGCCCGTCGCGACGCTGAACGGCACGCTGGCCACGACCCGCTGGATCGTCGCGATCCTCGAGACTCACCAGCGCGAGGACGGCTCGGTCACCGTTCCGGAGGCCCTGCGCCCCTACCTCGGTGGCCTCGAGGTCTTCGAGCCCAAGAAGTGACCGATCGCTGGCTGATCGCCCTCGACATCGATGGCACGACGATGCGCGAGGACGGCATCATCGGGCAGGACGTGCTCGACGAGATCGCCCGTGTTTCCGCGCTCGGGCACGAGGTCATGCTCGCCACCGGTCGCTCGGTGTCGCTGACCCTTCCGGTGCTCGATCGCCTGGGCATCACCCCGACGTACATCGTCTGCTCGAACGGCGCCATCACCCTGAAGAGGGATACGGATGCCCCGCTCGGCTACTCACGCGAACATGTGGTGAGTTTTGACCCCACCGAGGTAATCACCACGATCCGCGCCAACCTCTCGACGGCGAACTATGCCGTGGAGGACCAGGACGGGCTGTACCGCTTCACCGGATCCTTCCCGGACGGCGCCCTCGGTGCCGCGTCCGAGAAGGTGGAGTTCGACGACCTGCTCGGAATGCCCGCCACCCGCGTCGTGGTGATCTCGCCGGAGCACGAGCTGGAGGAGTTCCTCTCCATCGTCAGCAAGATGGGCCTGCACAAGGTCAGCTACAACGTCGGCTGGACCGCGTGGCTCGACATCGCTCCCGACGGCGTGAACAAGTCGACGGCGCTGGAGCGTGTGCGCGGCCTTCTCGACATTCCGCGGTCGCGCGTCATGGCCGTCGGCGACGGCCGCAACGACATCGACATGCTCGAGTGGGCATCTGCGTCCGGACGTGGCGTCGCCATGGATCAGGCCCCGGAGGAAGTGAAGGCGGCCGCCAACGAGACGACGGCGACGGACCTCAACGACGGTGTCGCGCGGGTGCTCGAAAGCTTCTAGAACGGGGTTCATGCCGCCCGTGGCATCCGGCGCATGCAGCTTTGCCTGCCGGGAATCCGTTACAATCGGGCGTTGGTACCGGGAGGGCTGTCCGAGTGGCCGATGGAGCCAGTCTTGAAAACTGGTGGGCAGAAATGTCTCGTGGGTTCGAATCCCACGCCCTCCGCATAACTGCATGAAAGAAAGGGATCCGATGACTGAACTGCGACCCCGCGATCGGGGACAGTCACGGATTCCGGGTATTGCCCGGCACGGCCGGCTGCCGAAACCGAGCCCCTGGCTGTTCGTACTCAAGATCGTGGCATCCGCCCTCGCAGTTGTGCTGGTCAGTGGCGCCGCCATTGCCGGCGTCGCGTTCTACAACATCGAGAGCGGCATCACCACGACCGACATCCACACAGGTGAGGCCGAGGCTCCGCCCCCCACCATCGGTGCCTACCCCGGTGGATACAACCTGCTGATCGTTGGAAGCGACACCCGCGATGGCCAGGGCGGAATCGGTGGCGACGACGGAGGCTCCAACCTCAACGACGTCACCATGCTCCTGCACGTCTCGGCGGATCACACCAGTGCCACCGCCGTCAGCATCCCGCGCGACATGGTCGTGCCGATCCCTGACTGCGGCAACAACTCGGCCATGGCCGGGCAGCCCATCAACGTGACCCTCTACTACGGTGGCCTGCAGTGCACGGTGAAGACCGTTGAAGAGCTCACCGGACTGAAGATCCAGTTTGCCGGCCTCATCACCTTCAAGGGTGTCATCGAGATGTCCAATGCCGTCGGTGGCGTCAACGTCTGCGTCACCGGTCCCGTCAACGACAGTGACACCGGACTCCACCTGAAGGCCGGAACCACCAAGCTCAAGGGCGCCAGGGCTCTGGCGTTCCTCCGCACGCGCCACGGCGTCGGTGACGGCAGCGACCTCGGCCGCATCAGCTCGCAGCAGGTATACCTGTCGTCGCTGGTGCGCACGCTGAAGAGCAGTGACACCCTCAGCAACCCGACGAAGCTCTACTCGATCGCGACCGCGGCGACGAGCAACATGACCCTGTCGTCGAACATGAAGAGCGTCGACACCCTTGTCTCGATCGCACAGTCGCTGCGCACCATTCCGCTGGAGCGCGTCGTGTTCGTGCAGTATCCCAGCACCACCGGTGTTGGCGGTATCTACACCGGCAAGGTCGCCCCGCTGCAGGCACAGGCCGACTCGCTCTTCAAGCTGATCAAGGCAGACAAGGCATTCGACCTTGGAGTCGTTACCGGTAACCGCGGATCCGTGCCTGACCCGAACGCCACCGCGTCTGCCACCCCCACGGCACCGGCGACACCGACGTCCACCCCGACGCCGACGAACACCCCCACCGCCACGTCGGTTCCGACCGCTACCCCGACGCCGACCACCACAAAGGTGCCGGTTCTCGACGGTGTCATCGGCCAGTCGGCGGCGGACTACACCTGCTCGAAGGCGAACAACTAACGTCGGTTGGGTCATCCGGTGTCCGAGTGGATTCGGACACTGGCCAACCTATGGATATGATTGCTGTCGAGCACAATGGAGCTGTCGCATAGTTCGGCCTAGTGCACCACCCTGCTAAGGTGGAGAGGGGTTTATACTCCTCCGTGGGTTCAAATCCCACCGGCTCCGCACTTCGAAATAGCCCCAGAATCCGCGTGATTCTGGGGCTATTTCGCTTTCACGACGCATTCTCTTGGCCGTTCAGTTGGCCCGGACGAGTGGGTGTATCCCAGGACTCGTCTTTAGCTCTCGTGAATGCTCGTATCGCGAAGCGAAATTACGTCTTCCGGCCGACGCGGCACTCGTTCGGTCGGATGATCCTTGAATAACTCCGTTGCAAACTACTCAATGCCGGACATGTACTCATGAATCCCACGAAAGGGGAACCATGGCTATCCGATCCGAGCATGCCTTCACCGGTCTGTACCGCCAGCAGTATGACGATCTCTTGCGCTTTGTGCGCAGGCGGGCCCACCCCGACGCTGTGGACGACATCGTCGCCGAAACCTTCCTCGCGGCGTGGCGACGCCGAGCCGAGCTGCCCCATGAGGTGCGCCCCTGGCTCTTTCGAACAGCGCGACACCTCATGCTCAATGCGAGCCGGGGTGATCACCGCCAGGATGCGCTGGCCGTCAAGATCGGGACGCAGGGCGAGACGACGCTCGAATGGTCAGCGGATGACCGCATCGATGTGCAGTCCGCCTGGCGAGCACTCCCGGCAGTGGATCAGGAAATTCTGGCCCTCGGAATCTGGGAAGACCTCCCCCAAGCCGAAGCTGCAGCCGTCATCGGATGCTCCCGCGCTGCATATGCCATGCGCCTTACCCGCGCCAAGCGCCACCTCGCGGACCTTCTTGAAGCGCCCACCACTGCCACTCTCTTTCCCGTAACACGCTGAACGGACCAACAATGACTCAGAAAACCTTCGACCTCATCCGCACCCTCGACGCGGCACCGGCCTCCAGCATCACCGCCGACGACTCCGAGCGACGGGAAGCCCTGCTCCATCAGATCCTGAGTTCGTCGACGAGCGTAACGCCGCAACGCCGACGCTCCGGCCGCGTCTGGGCGTCCGTCGGAATCGGCACCATGCTCGTCGGTGCGGCCGCATTCGGCGCCGTGATTGTCGTGCCTCACCTGGCGAACAACCCGGCGTCATCATCCTCTGTTGCCAGCGGCCCGCTTACTCCCATTCAGCTCGCGTCCTGGACGAGCAAACCCGCATCGCTTGCCGCGGGCTCACCGCTGGCCGACAAAGCCCAATCCTGGTGCGAAACCAACCTTGGCGTCGCGAATGGAGCGGGCGGCGCATCCACCATCTCCAACCTCGACGCGCGTGGATCGGTGGCGTCAATGATCTACCAGCGCAACGGTTTGCTGTACTACTGCCTCAGCGGGGGCGACGGCACTGGGGCGTGGGAAGTTGTGGACCAGGCGCCGTCGTCAGGATCCGTTGCTGACGACAGCCTTCTCCTCGACTCCGCGGGCAGTCACGGCAACGGCGCGGCCGGTCTCACGTACGCGGTTGGTTTCGCCGGCAGCGCCGTGAAGGCCGTGACCTTCCACGAGTCCGGACTGGCGCCCATCGATGCCACGGTTGACGGCGGTCGTTGGACAGCATGGTGGCCAACTCCTGATGCGAGCGCCCATGGTGGCCCCTCGGGCACCATCACCATCTCCACCACAGACGGTCAAACGCACACCGTGGCGGCAGATTCCATCTACCCGAACTAGATCGACAGCCCAGTGGCGGCCGTCTCGACCATGGAGACGGCCGCCACCCAGACCCTTACCGGCTGCCGAGCCTGCGCGGCAAAGCGCCGGCGTGACGAGCCATCGTGCGAACCGCGTTCTACTGGCGAGGTCTCACGGCCGTGACGGACGAGTGTCGGTCCAGTCGATGAGCAGACGGCGTTCGGCGAAAAGCCATTCGCCGTTGCGTTTGGCGTACCGGTCCTCGTAGCGGATCGACATCAGGATGAGGCTGCGCCCGTCCTCGGTTTCGAGCAGATGGTGGGCCAGGCAATTGCCTTTGCCTGTGGCCTGGTCGGCACCGTCAAGCTCGATTGTGAACTGACCGTTGAAATGGGTGGTGACGGAGTACTGCGACAGGGTGGAGAAGCCTTCGATGTGCTGGTCGCGGGTGGTGAGGACGGCGTCCGGAACGCTCGATGAGCCCTGGAAGACGAGGGTGCGCCCGGCGGGAATGTAGAGGTCGGCTTGCTGCTCCGGGAGTCGACGATCAGCGAATGTGCCATAGGCGTCGATCAGTTCACGAATCGCGAGGCGGTCGGCAGCTTCTTCGGGTGAGATGGCTGTGTGAATGCTCATGTTCTGCTTCCTGGTCGGTCCTCGATGATCTTTCACCTTCGCCTGCCCATGTCTACTACGCGTTTCCGATCCACAGTGAGATTCCCGCGAGCTATTTCGCTTTCCCGGTATCAATGCCAACGGTCACGCCGTCTTCGCACCGCCGGACGGTTCTCCTACTTCGTTGGGAGTACATCCGGGCCGTTGTCGGCAACGAGAATCAGAGCATGAGCACGAGGTCACGCCTGGCCAGGGGTCGGCTCAGCACGAGTGAAAAGAAAGTGGGCTATCGATGACTGCGTACGACGTGGAGGCCTGGACGGAATTCTTTCTCGGAGTCGCCGGGGCCGTCGCCGCGCTGAGCGGACTGATTTTTGTGGGCGTCAGCGTGAACCTGCCCAAGATTCTCGAGGCCGAGAAGGTGGAAGGAGGAAGTTTCCTGACGGGACGAGCAATCGAAGCGCTCGTCGCACTGTTGAGCGTTCTGGGGATCGCCACCTTCGGGCTGGCTCCCGATCTTGGGCACGTCGCCTTCAGTGTCGTTCTCCTCACCGGCGCGGTCTTCTGTGTCATTGCTCCGGTGCGCCTCGTGATGGTGGTCATTCGCACGAAGCACCGTCCCGCAGGATTCGTTAGCCGTCTGGCATTTGCGACCGCGCTGGTGGCATGCCTCATCGCGGGAGGCATCAGCCTCCTGGCCGGCGTGGGTGGCGGCCTTTACTGGTTGCCGTTCGCCGTCGTTGCTGCAGTTACCGTCGCGGCCGTCAATGCGTGGGTTCTGCTCGTCGAGGTGATGCGCTGACCGACCCGGTAGACACCAGGTCGGCCGCCGTTGCCTCGCCGTCGAACCCTCGCGGCATTGTGATGGTGGACCGGGTGCCAATGCCCACCGTGCTGTCGACGGTCGCGGTTCCGTGGTGGGCAGAGACAATCATTGACACGATGGCAAGGCCAAGCCCCGCACCGGCGATGGCGCTGCCACGCACTGATTCCGCGCGGTAGAAACGCTCGAAGACGTGCCTGAGGTCCGCGGCGGGAATTCCGGTTCCGGTGTCTTCCACGGTGATCGTCATCGTCGCGGAATGCATGGCTGCGGTCACGTGAATCGTGCCGCCCCGCGGTGTGTACTTCACGGCATTGGTGAGGAGGTTGTCGAGCACCTGGGTGAAACGGCCATGGTCGACGGATGCCTCGAAGGGGCCATCGAAGTCGGTGGTGATGGACAGCCCGCTATTGTCTGCACGAAAGCGGATCGCGTCGATGGCCTGGCGCACGACATTCGTGATTTCGACCGGCCGCTTGCGCAGGCTCATGTCGTCATCGGTGACGTGAAGGAGGTCACCGATGCGCATGAGGAGCTGGTTGGAATTTCGCTGGATGATCCCCAGTTCGCGCTCGATACCCACTTCGGCGACATCGATTGAATCTTCGATCAGTTCGAGGTACCCGATGATGGACGTGAGCGGGGTGCGCAACTCGTGGGAGACGCCGGCGAGAAAGTCCTCTCGTGCCCGGATTGCATCGGTGAGTTCGGTGACGTCTTTGGAGACGAAGACCGATCCGATGTGCTGATCGTCGTGACCGATGACCGGGCGTGCCGTCACGAGAATTGACCGCTGTTCAGGGCCATCCCCAATCCAATACAGGCGCGAGTCGAAGTACTCGCCCCGAGCCGCCTGAGCCATCATTTGTTCTTCTGGCGGGATGGGTGTCACGCGGTCGGATTCGTACACAGAGGTGCCGGCTCTGGAGGTGGCATCGACGTTCGACTTGGCCAGTATCGTGCGCGCTGCCTTGTTGGTGAAGGCGACCGTGTTGTCGGCCCGCACATAGGACGTGCCGACGTCCATGGTGTCAAGCACCGTGCTCATTACAGCGCGCTGGTTCTCTGACTCGAGAGCTGCTTCGTCGCTCACGCGTGTTGCCTCCCGGAGCTGCCGCTGACTGCGCTGCAGCAGTACGGAGAAGTAGTGAACCACGACGGAGGTGACCGCGACGATGATGAAGACCACGAGGGTGCTGATCCAGTCGGTCGGGTCGTGAAGGGGGATGCCCCGGTCAATGATGGGAAACGCGGAAACGAACGCGGTCCCGAGAATTGCTGCTATCAAGCCGGCGGTGCCGAAAGCGAATGACATGATGACGACGGGGAAGAGCACGAGCACGTCGATGGTCGGATATGCCGGCATCAGGGCGGCGCTGATAAATCCGATCGCGACGAGATCGAAGCTGGACATGATGAGCCCGGTGACTTCAGCGTTGTTCTCCCAGGGGACGAGGAACCCGGCGATCGCGATAGCAACAACGGCAGCCCACGGCCATACAACGTCGTCGATGGCGTCATAGGGGATTCCGGCAAGCAAGACCGCGGTCAGGGTGAGGCTGAGCAGCAGCGCGAATGGCACCTGCGTGCGGTACATCACTCCGCGTCGACCAGCGGGTGTGCGCCGCACATTGAGCGTGGTCAGGGCATCGCCTAAGAAGGAGGAGGGATTCCGCGCGGTCACAATGGCTCCAAGTGCCGGGCCGGGGACTGGGGCCTACGCCAGGGCGCGTCGAATGACGCCTGAGTTAGTTCGGAGTAGTCGCTTCGAGGGTTTGGTCGTCGGCGGTGAGCTTGCGCAGCACCGTCGCCAGCATGGTCCTTTCGTCCTCGTCGAGAGCTGCAAACAGCTCGGGCAGCACATTCTGGGAGGCGGCGGTTCCGTCGGCGAGGAGGGCGCGACCCTCATCGGTGAGTTCGTGCGCGACGCGGCGTCCAACCCCAGCCGAACGTTCGATGAGGCCGCGGCTCACCAGCCGGGTCGCGAGGGTGCCCCAGGACTGGTCGCTCTGGAAGGTCGCGAGCGCGAGGTCGTGACCGGATGCACCGGGGAACCGCGAAATCGCCCGGAGCGCGTCCCACTGCACCAGACTCGTTCCGAGCGGGCGCAGGGCGGCATCCATGGCGCGGTGGTTGCGATACTGCGCCTTCTTGACCAGCTGCCCCACCTGGGAGAGATCGACGCTGGGCTCGCTTTCGTCGTTCATGGTGTTAGCGTATCAGTACTAGTACATAAACATATTGATATAGGAGTCATGATGGTCTCGATCCACGACGCAGTCCGAGCGAACATCACCGAGGTGGGGAGCGGGCGACCCGTTCTCGTGCTGCATGGTGGGGGTGGGCCCTTCACCGTCGCGCCGATCAGCCATCATTTCGAGGCATCCGCTCACACACTGACTCCTACTCATCCGGGATGGAGCGGCACCCCGCGGCCGGACGATCTGCGCTCGGTGCGCACCCTCGCCTCCGAGTACGTGGCGCTGCTGCAGGAGCGCCAGTTCTCGGACGTGGTCATCATCGGCTCGTCGATCGGGGGATGGATCGCGGCAGAGATCGCCGCCGCCGCTGCCGAGAACGATCTCGATGGCCTGGTCGGTGCGCTGGTCGTCATCGATGGCACGGGCATCGACGTCCCCGAGGCGCCCGCCGCGGACTTCGCCGCCCTGAACGCGCGTCAGCGTGCCGAGGTTGCCTGGCACAACGCCGATCTCGGGTACCGCGACCCGGCATCGATGTCGGATGCCGAGCGCGCGGTGCTCGCCTCCAACGCCCAGGCGATGGCGGTGATCGCGGGCGCGCAGGATCCCACGTTCCCGGCCCGTCTCGGCCGCATCGCCGCGCCGACGCTCGTGCTCTGGGGTGCCAGCGATCGCGTCGTCACCCCCGCCTACGGTCGCGCCTTTGCCCGCCTCGTTCCGGGTGCACAGTTCGTCGAGATCCCGGAGGCCGGACACCTGCCGCAGTTGGAACAGCCCACCGCAACGTTCGCCGCGATCGACCGGTTCCTCGACGGCCTGTAGCCGCCGGCGACCGCACGGTGTGCGGCTGGTCCGCCGTAACCGCAGGGGTGCCTAGGCTTGCAGTCATGGCCACAGTCATCCTCGTCCGCCACGGACGCACCACCGCGAACGCGTCCGGACTGCTCGCCGGGCGCACCGCCGGAGTCCGCCTCGATCAGGTCGGCCGCGACCAGGCAGCGCGCACGGGCGAGCGGCTGTCCGCGGTGCCGCTGGTTGGCGTGGTCTCGAGTCCTCTCGAGCGCTGCCGTCAGACCGCGCGCTTCATTACGGACAGGCAAGCGGATGACCCGGAGACGCTGATCGATCGCGGCATCATCGAGTGTGACTACGGCGACTGGCAGGGCCGCACCATCAGCGAGCTCGCCAAGGAACCGCTGTGGTCGGTGGTGCAATCGCAGCCGTCCGCCGTCGTCTTCCCCGGTGGGGAGTCAATGCCCACGATGCAGGCCCGCTCGGTGGCGGCAATCCGCAGGCTGGACGCCGGCTTCGAGGCGGAGCACGGACCCGGCGCCGTCTGGGTCGCCGTAAGTCACGGGGACATCATCAAGTCGATCCTCGCCGACGCGTATGGCATGCACCTCGACCTGTTCCAGCGCATCACGGTGGGTCCGGCGTCGGTCTCCATCATCCGGTACGGGCCGCGTCGTCCGGACGTCTTAGCCACGAACACCGACTCCGGCGACCTGTCGTGGCTGAAAACGGTCACGCCATCGGCGGACGCTCCCGTCGGGGGTGGCGCAGGCAACCTCTAAGCCACGCGCGGGAGCACGCTCGTAGACTGAGGAGATGCCAACTATCGTCTACGGATTCGACTGGCCCGACCGCGTTGTTGTCGGCACCGTTGGCCAGCCGGGTGAGCGTTCGTTCTACCTGCAGGCTCGTGCCGGAGCCCAGATCATCAGCGTCGGACTCGAGAAGCAACAGTCGGCGCTGCTCGCCGAGAAGATCGAGGAGATCCTCGATGAGCTGATGGCGCAGGACGGCAACCCGTCCAGTGTGCCGGCCGCGACCCCCGTCGAACTCGTCGACAACGATCCCCTCGAGCCTGTCGAAGAGCAGTTCCGCACCGGCGCGATGAGCCTCGGCTGGGACCCGTCGACCGCGCAGGTGGTCATCGAGGCCTACCCTCTGTTCGAGGTGGACGAGGACGGTCCCGAGGAAGTCGAGGTCGAGCCATCCGAAATGATGCTCGTGCGCATTCCCGTCGGCACCGCCCGGGCCTTCGCCAAGCGCACGCTCGAGGTCGTCGGCGCCGGGCGCCCGCTCTGCCCGCTGTGCGGCAACCCCATGGACCCCGACGGGCACGTCTGCCCGACCCCCGACTCCCTCTGATGCAGCCGGACGTCGATCTCATCGACGGTGAGCTCGAGCTCACGGGCCGCATCACCACGGCGTCCAACGCGACCTTTCTCGGCACGATCGGCGACACGGTCGTCGTCTACAAGCCCGTCGAGGGTGAGCGGCCGCTATGGGACTTTCCCGGAGTCGATCTCGCGAACCGTGAGGCCGCCGCGTACCTGGTCTCCGAATCATTCGGATGGAACATCGTTCCCCCCACCTGGCTGCGCGACGGGCCGTTCGGCCGCGGAATGGTGCAGGCGTGGCAGGACTCCGACCCCGCCCAGGACGCCGTGGATCTCGTCGCGTCGGACGAGGTTCCCGAACACGGTTGGCGTCACGTCTTTGACGGAATGGACGCGGATGACCGTGAGGTGACACTCATTCACGAGGACTCGCTCGCACTTCGGCGCATGGCCGTATTCGACATCGTGGTGAACAACGCGGACCGAAAGGGCGCGCACATCCTCGCGATGGCGGATGGTCACCGGTTCGGTGTCGACCACGGGCTCACGTTCCACGTCGAGCACAAACTGCGGACTGTGCTGTGGGGGTGGTTGGGTGAGGAGCTCAACGCGGACGAGCTGGACGGCGTGCGGCGCATCCGCTCGAATCTGGATGGCGAGCTGGGCACGGTTCTGGCCGCGCTGATCAGCATCGACGAGATTGTGGCGCTCGCTGACCGATGTGATGCGCTGCTGAACGACAGCCGTTTTCCCGCACCGCACGGCGAGATGCCGGCGATGCCCTGGCCGCTGTTCTGACCGGCCGGCCAGCCGGCCAGCCAGTCGGTCAGCCGGTCAGTATCCCCAGCCGCGGCCGAACATGCCGTCGAAGCTTCCGCCGGACGGGCTCTCGCCGCGCCGTGAACCGAGATAGGAACTGACCACGGCGGCCCCGAGGTCGTCCAGTTCGGGCGCGACGACGGTGCCGCCGACGCGCTTGGCGATCGTGTCGATGAACCGGGCGAGACCCGGGTCTTCGCCGAGGCGGAAGAACGTTGTCTGGGCGCCCAGTCGCATGGAGTTGTCGAGCTCGCGCACGGCGTAGGCAACCGTCAGCGGGTGCGGCGGATAGTCGAAGAAGACCTCTCCGTTGGACTCGAGGTGCGATGTGGGCTCGCCGTCGGTGACGATCAGCAGCACTGGCTGCGCGTTCGGGTGTTTGCGGAAGTGACGGTTGGCCAGCAGCAGGGCGTGGTGCAGGTTCGTGCCCTTGTCGTACTGCGCCTCGAGGCCGGTGAGTTCCTCAATCTCGATGACCTCGGCGTGACGGCCGAAGCTGATGAGCTGAAGGTCGTCACCCCGGAAGCGGCTCTTGATCAGGGTGTGGAGGGCGAGCGCGGTGCGTTTCATCGGTACCCACCGACCGTCCATCGCCATGGAGAAGGATGTGTCGACGAGCAGGGCGACGGCGGCCTGCGTGCGCCCCTCGGTCTCCTGCACCTCGACGTCGCCGATGTCGATGCGCACGCCGGCGCCGGTGGATCCGCCGTCGCCCACGGTGCGGACGATCGCGTTCGTGATGGTGCGCGTGACATCCCACGGTTCGGTGTCGCCGAAGGCCCATTCGCGCGTCGCGCCCGATCGCTCGCCCGCGGCGCCCGCCTGCCGCAGGTCGCGGTTGCCCTGACGGCCTGACATGCGCTGCGCGACATCCCGCAGCAATGCCTTGCCGAGCTGGCGCATCGCCTTGGGTGTCAGCTTGAGCTGTCCGTCGGTGCCGCGCTTCATGGTGCCCGATTCGCGCAGGGCCTTCTCGAGTTGCTGGAGTGTGCGCGCATCGACCGCCGCGTCGTCGCCGATCTGTCGGGCGAGTTTGTCGAGATCGAGGTCGTCCATCTGGGATCCGTTGTAGGACTGGGACAACTGCTCGTACAGCTCATCGAGGTCGGCGAGGTCCTGGAAGACACCTGTGCCGTCACCGAGGCCGAGACCTTCGTCGCCGTCCAGGCGCTCCGAACCGCCCCAGTTTTCGCCGGGGCGCAGGGCCTGCAGGTTGTCGTCGAGCTGGGCGAGCGAGTCCATCAGCTCGGGGGAACCGAATGCCTGCTGGGCGAGGGCGTCGAGCTCGTCCCGCTGTTCCTGGGTCATCGAATTGCGCATGCGCTGCGCGGCGGCGGCGCGCTGCGCGAGGGCGTCGATGAGTTCATCGACGTTCTGGGGGTTTTCGGGGAAGTAGTCGCCGTGCCTCTCCATGAAGTCGTCGAACTGCTCGGGGGTGTCCTCGCCCCGCTTGTGGGCGTCGAGGAGCGCGTTGAGGTCGCCAAGCATTTCGTTGATGGCGGCGCGGTCTTCGTCCGTGGCGTTCTCGAGGGCCTGCTTCATCCCTGCGAAACGCTGGTCGAGCATCTCCCGGCCGAGCAGGTCCTTGATCTTTTCGTAGTCGGCGCGGGCCTCACTGCTCTTCCATGAGTAATCGCTCAGCTCGCTGACCGCGGCCGCGGGGGACGCGGGAAGGTTGTCGAGCTGCATCTCGGCGAGCATCCGGTCGCTGTCGTCCATGTCGACATCGCGGGCCAGCTGTCCCCGCTCGGCAAGCACCGCCTTTTTGAGGAGTTCGGTGACTTCGCGCAGGGTTCCGTCGAGGTTATGTTTCTGTGTCAGTTCGCGTCGGCGCTCACTCACGCGACGGGCGAGCTCATCCAGCCCCGCCTTGTCCTTGCCGCCACGGCGGAGGAATTCGCGCATCGCGCTCTCCGGCGAGTAGCCGGCCATGACGTCCTCGCCGATGGCGTCGAGCGCCTCGGACAGGTCGATCGGTGACGCGAGAGGATCGGGGCCGCCCGCGTACTTGCTGTAGCGGGAGGCACGCGTCAGCCTGCGGTTGACCCTAGCCATAGATCGTTTCGCCCCCGCCGCTCTCCTTGCTGATCTTGCGCATCAGGTAGAGGCCCTCCAGCGCGAGCTCGATGGCGCCGGCCCGTTGGCCGTCGTTGGTCGCGCCCAGGCGGTCGGTGATCGAGTCGTACAACTCGGATTCGCCGAGAACCGGAAGCCCCGCGAGGAAGTCACGCGCGGTGACCTGCTCGCCTGTGGTGACCATCACACCGCTCTCGATCGCCTCGACGAGTACGCCGAAGTCCAGCCCGTGGAAGTGCGCCCGCACGGTCTCGGCGGTGGCGGTGCGCAGCAGGTGATCGAGGATCTCGTCTTCGCGTCCCTCCTCGCCCGACTCGAACTCGATCTTTCCGCCGAGCACGTCGACGGCAGTCTCCAGGTCGACCGGTCGCGCGACGGCGTGGTCTTCACCCTGGCGGGTCGCCCGGTGGATCGCGGCGGCGGCGATGGTCTCGGCTCCGGCGATGGCGAAGCGTGCGCTCACGCCGCTGCGCTGGTCGACCGCGGGGGATTCACGCAGCGCACGCGTGAAGCGGGCGAGGATCTCGACGAGGTAGTCGGGCACGTCGGCCACAAGATCGGATTCTTGGCGGATGATCGCGACTTCGTCGTTCAACTCCGTCGGATAGTGGGTGCGGATCTCTGCGCCGAAGCGGTCCTTGAGAGGAGTAATGATCCGGCCGCGGTTGGTGTAGTCCTCCGGGTTGGCGCTGGCCACCACGAGAACGTCGAGCGGCAGGCGCAGCACGTAGCCGCGGATCTGGATATCGCGCTCCTCCATGACGTTGAGCATCGCGACCTGAATGCGTTCGGCGAGGTCGGGAAGCTCGTTGATCGCGACGATCCCCCGGTGGCTGCGGGGGATAAGCCCGAAGTGGATCGTCTCGGGGTCGCCAAGGCTGCGTCCCTCTGCGACCTTCATCGGGTCGACGTCGCCAATGAGGTCGGCAACGCTCGTGTCGGGGGTCGCCAGCTTCTCTGCATAACGCTCGTCCCGTCCGCGCCAGGCAACCGGCAGGGCGTCGCCCAGCTCGGTCGCGCGCCTCTGGCTCGTCGTGGTGATCGGATCGAAGGGGTGCTCGCCGAGCTCGGATCCCTCGATCACGGGCGACCACTCGTCGAGTAGTCCCACCATGGTGCGAAGGAGGCGGGTCTTGCCCTGGCCGCGCTCGCCGAGGAGCACAATGTCGTGCCCGGCGATGAGCGCCCGCTCGAGCTGCGGGATAACGGTCGACTCGAAGCCGTGCAGGCCCGGCCACGGATCGCGACCCTCCCGGAGAGCGGCGAGAAGGTTCTCGCGGATCTCTTCGCGAAGGGTTTTCTGGACGTGGCCAGCAGCGCGCAGCTCGCCGACCGTAGCAATGGTTGGTCGTATCACCTCAGCAAGGTTACGCCGGGAGCCGATGGCGGGTTCGGGTTGGTCACATTCGTTTACCTGATTGCCATATACCGCTGATATGGCCCGGGCGTAGTGTCTGAGAAAACTTCCATTTCAGGCACTTCGAGAGGAACAACATGTCACTACCCACAATTGTTCTCGTGCACGGAGCATGGGCGGACGGTTCCAGTTGGGACGCGGTCACCTCAGAGCTTCAGGGGCAGGGCTTCACCGTCCTCGTGCCGCCCAATCTCCTTCACGGGCCGGCCAATGACGCGGCGAACATCGCGTCATTTATTGCGCAGCGCACCACTGGCCCGGTGGTGCTGGTCGGTCACTCCTACGGCGGATTCGTCATCACCAATGCCGAGCTCACCGACGACGTCAAGGCGCTCGTCTACGTCGACGCCTTCATTCCCGACGAGGGCGAGTTTGTCTTCCAGCTGCTCGGTGGCTCGGGTTCGGCGCTCGACGTTCCCGACCCGACGACCGTGCTCGACCTGATCGCGTTCCCCGGCGCCCCCGAGGGCGACCTCGAGGCGTTCCTCAAGCCGGACACCGTGCACACCGCCTTTGCCCAGGACCTGCCGGAGGTCGACCGCCTCCTGATCGCCGCGCGCCAGCGCCCGATCACCCTGAGCGCCAACACCGCGCCGTCGGCCGCTCCCTCGTGGAAGGGCCGCCCGTCGTGGGCGGTCGTTGGCACGGAGGACAAGGTGATTCCGCCGGCCGTTCTGCGTTCCATGGCCGAGCGCGCGGGAGCAACCATCACCGAGGTGGCGGCATCGCACGTCTCGATGGTGTCGCACCCCGAGGTGGCAATTGCCGCCATCCTCGCGGCCGTCGACGCCGTCAGTGACTAGGCAGAACGATTAAGGCTGGGGGCGGATGTCGCGGAAGAACTCTGTGATGTCCGCCGCCAGCAGCCCGGGCTCCTCGTGGGCAGCGAAGTGTCCGCCCCGGGGCATCCGCTTATATTGTGTGACGTTGTAGGTGCGCTCGGCCCAGCTTCGCGGGGGTTGCGAGAGGTCGGCGGGGAATACCGCCACCGCGGTCGGCACGGTGACTCGCGTCACGGCGGTTGTGCTGCTGCGCCCGTACTCGTAGTAGGGACGCAGTGACGTGCCGATCGTGTTGGTGAACCAGTAGAGGGACACCTGGGTCAGCACGAAATCATCGCTCATGCGGGTGGAGAGTACGCCGTGCGAGTCGGTCCACGCGCGGTACTTTTCGACCAGCCAGGAGAGCAGCCCGGCGGGGGAGTCGGACAGCCCCGGTGCCAGGGTGAGCGGGCGGGTGCGGTGCTCGTGTTCGTAAGCGCCCTCGTCGCGGTCCCACGTCTGCAGGGACGCGAGGTACGTGCGCTCTTCGTCGGTGAGGTTCTCGGGATTCGCCGGACCGGCGACGGCGAGCACGTGGATGCCAACGACGGCTTCGGGATGGGCTTCGCCCAGGCGGGCGGAGACGCCGGCTCCGAGGTCGCCGCCGTGCGCGCCGTAGCGCTCAAACCCGAGCTCGTCGCGCATCAGGCGGTGCCAGATCTCGTGCGTCGGCAGCGCTTCGAGCAGTGAGGTGCGCTGCGGGGAAACGCGAATCCGGGGAGGGATGGCACGATCACGGTGAACGCGTCGGCAGTGTCGCCCCCATACCGGGATGGATTCGCCAACCGACCGGCGAGGTCGGTGAGCTCCAGGAACGTGCTGGGCCAGCCGTGCGTGAGGATCAGCGGAAAGGCATCCGCTCGTTCCGCATCAAAGCGGAGGTAGTGCACGGGTGTTCCGTCGATCGTGGCGAACGCGGAGGGCAGCGCGTTGATTGCCGCCTCGTGCGAGCGCCAGTCGTAGTCGGTGGCCCAGTACTCGACGAGGCTGCGCAGCTCGCGCTGGCTCGTGCCCGCCTCCCAGTCAACGTCTGGCCAGGTCTCGGCCCAGCGGGTGGCGCGCAGGCGCGATCGCAGGTCGTCGAGGTCGGCGGATGACACGTCGAGCAGGGTTCGTCCATCGGTCAGGCCAGGCCGGCGATGCGCAGCAGGGCGGCCTGCATGATCGTCACGCGCGGGTCGGGAATGACGTTGTCGTTGATGTAGAGGCTGCTGAGCCAGTCGAGAACCTCGGCTTCGGGGAGCCCGACGGCGTCCCAGTTCACGCCGGGCTCGGCCTCGGCGAGCGGAGTCGTCGTGATGCCGTCGCTCCAGGCGCGGGCGATCGGAGTGGTCGAGCCCTCCTCGGTGGCGCTCCACAGGAGCGCGATGGGGTCGCCGGGCGCGTCGATGTGCTCGTGGTCGACGGTTCCGGCGCCGAGCCACGGGAGCATCAGCAGGTCACCCTCGAGTTGAACCTCGATGAGCTGCAGCGGCACCGGCTCGACCTGAGCGGCGTAGATCGGCAGCCCCTGGTCGAACCAGTCGGCTGCCTCTTCGACGTCGGCGACGAGGTCGGGAAGCAGGGGAGCGAGGTGGGCGGCGAACGCCATTGCCCAGTTGATGAGGTTCTCGGTCTCTTCGTCATCCCAGGGGCTGCTGCCGTCACCCTCACCGAGGGCGTCGTGGAAGTGGTATTCGACCTCCGCGTCGACAATCTCGAGGTGCAGCTGCCCGTCGGGGAACTCGATGAAGATCGCGGCGCGGTCGGCCTCCGACTCCCCGTCGAAGTCGATGCCCAGCTCCGGCTGGCGGAAGCGGTCCGCGAGCGTTGGTGCCACGAGGGGCAGCACACCGAGGTCGAGCACCACGCGGAACGTCGAGGTGGGGAGTCGCAGGGTTGGGTCGGTCACAGTGTGTCTTTCACAGGGCTTGAGCGGGCGCCAGCGATGCGGGCCCATCTCGGCCGACATCGCCTGCGCGGAACGCCTCCATCCTATGGCCGCCACTCCGGCAGGGCAGGCACCTCTGGACGGGTGACACCGGCGGGCGTAGCGTCGGAAAGGTGGCAGAACCGCATCCGGAAGTCATCGGCCCGGGGCATCCACTCGTCCAGAAGGTGCGCGAGATTGCGATGCCGTACCCCGACGCTGTCGAAGAGACCACCTGGGGACGCCCCACTTTTCGTGTCGGCAAGAAAATCTTTGTGTTTGTCGGCGAGACGATGGTGAACCCGGAATCCATCGTCTTCAAGCCAGTACTGGAGGAAAAAGCGGCGCTGCAGGGCGATGAGCGGTTCTTTATTCCGCGATATTTCGGCGTTCACGGGTGGTTGGCCATGCATATTGATGTGGATGACACGGACTGGAGCCAGGTCGCGGAACTGGTCGATACCTCCTACCGGCAGCTTGCTCTGGTGCGCCATTTACGCACTTTGGATTCTGAGGGCCTCAGTCGCTGATATAGTCGTCAAGTTGGGTTTTGACCCAGCCAGTACGCGCCCGTAGCTCAGCGGATAGAGCAATTGACTACGGATCAATAGGTCGGGGGTTCAAATCCCTCCGGGCGCACGC
>NZ_JAAVUZ010000022.1 GCF_018449675.1 Glaciihabitans sp. dw_435
GTGCGCGCTCGCCCGGAAGCGCCTAACTCGCCCGTGTTGGCAGCGATGGTCGTGGAGTGGCGCGCGGGGCGGCGGGAGTTGCCAGGGCGCGGGGCGGTGCGGGTGGCAGAGCTGGTCCGGGCGCTGTGGGGCGGCGGTTCGGGATGTCCCGGAGTGCCGTGTTTGCGCCGGGGCATTGACACCGGGGGCGCGGCTCTGCATGATACTTACAACGTTGTGTACAACGTTGTAAACGAGAAGCACCGGCCGCCGGTCCCTCAGGGGAGATCTCCGGATTCGCCGTCTACGCGTCACCACGAATCAAGGAGGATTCGATGAGACCCGTCACTCTTTCGCGCTCGCGGTGGCCCGGAGGCATCCGCTCCCGCGTGACGTAAACGAACCCGCGCGCCCGCTCGGCGAGGCCTACCTGCGAGACGGGGCAGGCCCGCACCCCCCCGAACCGCGGGCCCACCCGCACCTCCGCACCAACCCGTACCTCCGGACCAACCCGCACGACGGCACCACCCGCAGCACCGCACCGCCTGTTCCACATTCCATCGACACGACAACGAAGTCCGAAGCACCATCGAAGGGAAACACAGTGAAGAAGAAAATTCTGGTCGCGGCGGTCGCTGCGACTGTTCTGGCCCTGGCCACCGCCTGCAGCGGCGGAGGCGGCGGAAGCACCGCGACCAAGCCCACTAACTGCACGAACAAGATCGTCGACAAGGACGCCCCCGTCGTTTCGGTTTGGGCCTGGTACCCGAACATGGCGCTCGTCGTCGACAACTTCAACAAGGACCACACCGACGTGCAGGTCTGCTGGACCAACGTCGGCCAGGGCGCCGACGAGTACGACAAGGTGCAGACGGCAATCTCGGCGGGCAAGGGACTTCCGGATGTGGTGATGCTCGAGGCCGACCACCTCAGCAGCTACGCCATCCAGGACGCGCTCGTCGACATCAGTAAGTACGGCGCGAACGACGTGAAGGCCAACTTCAGCGAAGGCGCCTGGAAGGATGTCTCGCAGGGCGACGCGGTCTACGCGATCCCGATCGACGGCGGCCCGATGGCGCTGATCTACCGCACGGACGTGTTCAAGAAGTACAACCTCACCCCGCCGACGACGTGGGACGAGTATGCCGAGACAGCCGCAAAGCTCAAGGCGGCAGGCGGCCCGAACTTCGGTGACTTCGGTTCCAACGTTCCCGCGGTGATCATGGCGCTGCAGATCCAGAAGGGCGCGGAGCCGTTCCAGTACGACATCACCGACCCGAAGGCGCTTACCATCAAGCTCGATGACCAGGCGTCGAAGGATGTGCTCGACTACTGGGCAGACCTGGTGAAGAAGAAGCTGGTGGGCACGCAGGACCAGTTCACGACCGACTACATCTCGGGCGTCGTCGGCGGCAAGTACGCCACCTACACCTCCGCGGCCTGGGCTCCCGGATACCTCACCGGTGCCGGCGTCGGCAAGGGCGACTCCAGCGGGGTCTGGGCGGTCGCGCCCCTCCCGCAGTGGGACACCGCCAACCCCGTCTCCGTCAACTGGGGCGGCTCGGCCTTCGCGGTCACCACGCAGGCGAGCGACAAGAAGCTCGCCGCAACCGTAGCCAAGGGCCTCTACGCCGACCCCGCCTCCCTCGAAGACGGCTGGAAGAACCAGGTCATCTTCCCGCTCAACCAGGACGTGCTGAAGTCCGACGAATTCATCAACAACAAGTCCGAGTTCTTCAGCGGCCAGCAGGCGAACAAAGAGGTCTACATCCCCGCGGAGAACGCCTACAAGGGCTTCGTATACGCGCCGATCACGGTCTACTACTACGCACAGCTGCAGGCCGAGGCGGTCAAGATCAACGCCGGCAAGATCTCCGGCTCCGACGCGGCGACCGAGCTGCAGCAGAACATCGTGAAGTACGCCAAGGGGCAGGGCTTCACCGTCACCGAGTAAGGGACGACATAAAACTCCGGATGACCCGGGCCGCGGCGCCACCCTCCGCCCGGGTCATCCGGATCCGTCCCACCCATCAGCTCTGACCCTCAGCACCACGTACGAGACAAGGATTCGCGCATGGCGAATGCACCAGCGACCGCGGCACAAGGGCGGCGGACCAGTTCAACCCGGCCCCCGGGAGCGCGGGCCGACCGTGCGGGAGGCGGCACCCGCAGCACCAAACACGGCTCCAACCAGCGACGGCGCTCGGCCACCGGGTGGCTGTTCATCGCCCCGTTCGCCATCGTCTTTCTGGTCTTCCTCGTGGCGCCGCTCGGGTATGCGTTTTACCTGAGCCTCTTCAGCAAGGGGCTCGCCACCGGAACCGCCTTCACCGGCCTCGACAACTACGTGACGGCGTTCACGGACCCGTCGTTCCTCAACGGCGTGTGGTTCGTGGTGCGGTTCGCGGTGGTGCTGATCCCCGTGCAGATGGCGGTGTCGCTCGCGGTGGCCCTCGTGCTGGACGCCATCACCAGCCGCTTCGCGCGGTTCGCCCGGCTGATGATCTTCCTGCCGTATGCAATCCCGGCGGTGATCGGCGCCCTGATGTGGGGGTTCCTGTACAGCCCCACCTTCGGGCCGCTCCAGCAGATCTTTGGAGCGTTTGGGGCGGATGCACCGTTCCTGCTCAGTCCCGACAACGTGTTCTACGGCCTGATGAACGTTGTCACCTGGCAGTGGGCGGGCTACTACATGATCATCATCTATGCGGCGCTGCAGGGAATAGACCCGACGCTGTACGAGGCCGCCCGCATCGATGGGGCGAGCACGTGGCAGATCGCGCTGCGCATTAAGGTGCCGCTCGTGTCATCCGCCCTGGTATTGATCCTGGTCTTCGCGCTGATCGGAACGCTGCAGTTCTTCACCGAACCGCAGATCTTGATCTACGTGTCGAACGGCACGATCACGCCCGACTTCACCCCGAACATCTACGCCTATAACCAAGCGTTCGCCTACGCGAACTTCAACTACGCGTCGGCGATCTCGTTTGCGCTCGGCATCGTCGTGTTCATCGCGGTGTACATCTTTCTCTTCTTCACTCGTAAGCGCGGGAGCATCCTGTCATGACCACAGCACGTGTCATCCACCCGTCCTCGCGCGCCGCGCGCAATGCCGGCACGGCCACTCCCGGGCCCAAGAAACGCGCAAACCACACGCTGTCGTACCTCTTCCTCGGGGCGCTGGTGGTCTACTTCCTGATCCCCATGTGGTGGCTGCTCGTGGCCAGCACCAAGGACGTCGGCGGGCTGTTCAACGGCAGCTCCGGAGCGCTCTGGTTCGACAAGGTGTTCGCCCTCGGACCGAACCTCGTCACCCTGTTCACGTACAACGACGGCATTTACCTGCGCTGGATGGGCAACTCGCTGTTCTACGCGCTGACCGGCGGCATCGGGGCGACGGTGCTGTCGGTGCTCGCCGGGTATGGGTTTGCGAAGTTCCGGTTCGCCGGGCGGAGGGTGTCGTTCGCGATCCTTCTCGGTTCGGTGATGGTGCCGCTGACGGCGCTCGTGATCCCGACATTCATCCTGCTGTCGGGGCTTGGACTCACGGACACGGTGTGGGCAGTCATCCTGCCGTCGCTCCTCAACCCGTTCGGCGTCTACCTCATGCAGGTCTACGCCGCCGATGCGGTGCCCGACGAACTGCTCGACGCCGCCCGGGTCGACGGCGCCGGCGAAATCCGCACCTTCTTTCAGGTCGCCTTCCCACTCCTGCGGCCCGCGTTCATCACCGTGCTGCTGCTGTCGATCGTGGGCACCTGGAACAACTATTTCCTGCCGCTGGCGATGCTCTCCAACACGCAGCTGTTCCCCATCACCGTGGGCATCGGCCTTTGGCAGGGACAGGCATCTGCCAACAACAGCGGCGGTGAGTCCCTCTGGGGTCTCATCATCGTTGGCTCCCTCGTCTCGGTCATCCCGCTGGTGATCGCTTTCCTCTCCCTGCAGAAGTACTGGCAGGGCGGGCTGTCGATCGGCAGCCTCAAGTGATGTCACCCGACCAACGAAAGAGTCCCATGCGCACTGCCCATCTCACCCTCGACCCACATTTCACCGTGGGCGCGGTCAACCGCCGTCTTTTCGGCTCCTTCGTCGAGCATCTCGGACGCTGCGTCTACGACGGCATCTACGAGCCGGGGCACCCCACCGCCGATGCCGACGGCTTCCGCGAGGACGTCATCGACCTGGTGCGCGAGCTCGGCGTCTCGACGATCCGATACCCCGGCGGCAACTTCGTCTCGGGGTTCAAATGGGAGGACAGCGTGGGACCCCGTACCGAGCGGCCCCGCCGGCTCGACCTCGCGTGGCACTCGACGGAAACCAACGAGGTCGGCCTGCACGAGTTCGCCACCTGGCTCGGCAAAGTCGACAGCGAACTGATG
Organism: Glaciihabitans sp. dw_435; assembly: GCF_018449675.1. Taxonomy (GTDB): domain Bacteria; phylum Actinomycetota; class Actinomycetes; order Actinomycetales; family Microbacteriaceae; genus Glaciihabitans. Next base: position 4,362 of record NZ_JAAVUZ010000022.1, read on the forward strand.
CTCGCGGTCAACCTCGGTACCCGTGGGGTGCAGGAGGCACTCGACCTGCTCGAGTACTCGAACGTCGGTGGCGGCACAACCCTGTCCGAGCAGCGCGCCACCAACGGTACACGGGACGCGTTCGGCGTCTCGATGTGGTGCCTGGGCAATGAGATGGATGGCCCGTGGCAGCTGGGCCACCGCAGCGCCGAGGATTACGGCAAGCTGGCGTCCCAGACGGCCAAGGCGATGCGCCAGCTCGACCCCTCGGTCGAGCTCGTGGTGTGCGGAAGCTCGAGCGCCCACATGCCGACCTTCGGATTGTGGGAGCGCACCGTGCTCGAGCACACCTACGAGGACGTCGACTACATCTCCTGCCACGCGTACTACGAGGAGAAGAACGGCGACCTGGGCAGTTTCCTCGCCTCCGCGGTGGACATGGACCACTTCATCGAGTCGGTGGTGGCGACGGCCGATCACGTGAAAGCTGTGCTCGGGTCATCCAAGTCCATCAATATTTCGTTCGATGAATGGAATGTCTGGTACATCGACCGCTATCACGAGGTCGACAAGATCGAGGGTCTCGACAACTGGCCGGTGGCCCCGCGTCTGCTCGAAGACAAGTATTCGGTTGCCGACGCGGTGGTGTTCGGCAGCCTGCTGATCTCGCTGCTCAACCACTCCGACCGGGTGACCTCCGCGAGCCTCGCGCAACTGGTGAACGTGATCGCGCCGATCATGACCGAGCCTGGTGGGCCGGCGTGGAGGCAGACCACGTTCTTCCCGTTCGCGGTGACCTCGCGGTTGGCGGGAGGCACGGCCCTGCGGGTGAAGCTCACCTCCGACACGTACGCCACCGACGTCTACGGCACAGTGAATCTAGTGGATGCCGCGGCGACGATCGATGGCAATGACACGTCGGTCTTCGTGGTGAACCGCAGCCAGCACGAGGAGATCACCCTGACGATCGACGTCTCCGCGGTTGGATCGGTGTCGTGGGCGACGGCGGAAACGCTGTCGGACGTGGATTTCGCGGCGGCGAATACCCTCGAGAACCCCGACAGGGTGGGACTCTCGCCCAACGAGTCGGTCGTCGTCGAGGGCACGACCGTGACGGTGACGCTACCCCCGGTGTCGTGGACTGCCATCACCCTGAGCTGAGCTCCCCGGCCACCCTTAGAGGAATCTCAGAACTCCATCGGTACGGTGGGCTGATGACCGACCACGAAACCGAGCAAGTTGCCGCCCGCGTCTCCCACCGCTGGCCGTACATCAGTGGGGCGATTGCGGTCGTTGCCGTCTTGCTGCTCGGGGCGCTCATCTTCTACCGCGAGAACAACCTGCCCTTCGGGTTCGACACCGAGTGGATGGAAGAAATCGTCGAGCACCGCAACCCGTTCTGGCAGTTCCCGGCGCTCGTCATGAACAACATCGGCGGTGGGCTGGTCGGAGCGGTGATCGTGCCGCTCGTGATCATCGGGGCGCTGTGCGTCATCCGACGGTTCTGGTCGGCGCTGTACTTCGCGATCGCGACGGTGCTCAGCGCGGGAATCGTGCAACTGCTCAAGGGCATCTACGACCGGCCGCGCCCGTCCGAGATTCTGGTGACCGCAGATATCGGTTCGTTCCCCTCCGGGCACGTGGCCAACGCCGCCACCATGGCCGTTGTGCTCGGCTTTGTGTTCCGGCGCCTGTGGGTGTGGTTCGCGGGCATCGTCTACACCGTCATCATGCTGTTGAGCCGCACGTACCTCGGTGCCCACTGGCTGAGCGACACCGTCGGCGGGCTCATCCTCGGCGCTGCGGTTGCGGTGATCGTGTGGGCTCCGTTCGCCCAGAAACTCCTGCACGAGAGGAGGGCGCGGTCGCGCGCAGCACGAGCTGTGTAGCAGCGGGGCGGATGACCCGGGGCCGGGTCATCCGCCCCGCTTGAGACATCCCGTATTTCGCCTGCGCCATGCTCGTACTACTGTCGCGGCATGGCCCCCGAATTGTTGGCGGTGACGTTCCGCACTCCAGATCCGCAGCGTGACGCGAAATTCTGGGGAGCGGTCCTGGACCGGCGAGCCGAAACCGATCGCGGCGGTGTTGTGCTCGCGGGCGGTGGCGGGCAGGTCGGGCTTCGGTTCGTTGCGGGTCCAGCTCGGGGCGACAAGGAGCCGCTCCTGCACCTGCACCTCAGCGAGGCGGGGCGTTCGCAAAACGAGACCATCGCGGCCTGCCTGCGGTTCGGCGCGCGGTTGCGGGGGAGCGGTCATGTGAGGGAGGGCGAGATCGCGTACCTGTCGGATGTGGCGGGCGGCGATTTCTGCGTGATCGAGGGCGGCAACTCGTACCTGGCGGGCGCCGGTCCGCTGGGGGAAGTCACCTGCGACGGCACCCGCGCCGTCGGGCAGTTTTGGAGCCGCGCGCTTGGCTGGCCGTTGGTCTGGGAGGAGGGCGACGAGACAGCAATCCAGTCTCCCGCTGGCGGGACGAAGCTGGCGTGGAGCGGTGATCCCGTCGATCCAAACACGGACCGGGAGCGGCAGTACTTTGTGCTGACGGTTGCGGCGACGCAGCTCGAGCCCGAGGTAGACAGGCTGATCACTCTCGGAGCCTCCGACCGCGCCGTCGGCGACCGCGGTGACGTAACCCTGAGAGACCCGGATGGCACGGCGTTCGTTGTCCGGACTACCGCCGGATAGCGTGGGGGAATGAGCGAATACCGACGCCCCGCCTTGCCCGTCGAGGTATACCTCGACGACCAGGGTCGTCCGATCGAGTACGGCGACCGCTGGAGCCTGGGTGATGCGCCCGAGGAGGCGTATTCGCGGGTGAGCAATCCCCAACGGTTCGCTCCTCTTCACTCCGTCGCGCTCGCGCTCATCAGCTGGCTCGTTGAAACCTTTGACGTAACGGTGGACGACCGTCCGGAGACCGCGGAGGACGTGTTCGGCTCGCCCGAACAGGTGGCCCGCTCGGTGCAGATCACCCCGAGGGAGCCGACGGCGGCACCCATAACGTTCGTTCTTTCCACATTTCCCGGGGTGTTCCTCCACGCGGGTGCGCTTAACGACTTCCAATTCCCTGACTGCGGGTGTGACGCGTGCGACGAAGACCTCGAATATCTTGCCGAAGAACTCGAGTGGACAGTACGCACCATCGTCGGTGGCGGCTACTCCGAGAAGATCGGGTTCTGGGTCGAATTTAAGCTCGAGGAACCGGAGGTCGGCATGCGGTCGGGTCAGGGACGAGCACGGGACCTGCCCGACGGACGCATGAAAACCGCGCGTCGCATGCTGCCGCCCTGTGGGTTGTGGAAACCATGGCCCGTGCGCGGTCCGTCTACTGCTGGTGGTGTACCCCGACCGGCTAGCGTTGACGCATGAGAATCCTTCTGGTTGGCGCCGGTGGCGTGGGCAATGCGATTGCCAAGATTGCGGCCCGCCGCTCGTTCTTCGAGCTCATGGTCGTCAGTGATTACGACCTGTCGCGCGCGGAGAGCGTGATCGCCTGGATCGAGGAACGCCACGGCGACCAGAATGGCCGGTTTGTGGCGGCCAGGATCGACGCATCCGATCCCGATGCCGTTGCGGCCGTCGCCCGGGAGCACGGCGCAACCCACGTGATGAACGCCGTCGAGCCCAAGTTCGTCCCCACGATTTTTGCCGGCGCGCTCGCCGCGGGAGCGGACTACCTCGACATGGCGATGAGCCTGTCGGAGCCGCATCCGACCAATCCGCTGGAAGAGACCGGCGTGAAGCTTGGCGACGATCAGTTTGCCCAGGCACCCGACTGGGAGACGGCCGGACATCTCGCGCTCGTGGGCATGGGCGTCGAGCCCGGCCTGAGCGATGTGTTCGCCCGCTTCGCGGCGGACCACCTGTTCAGCGAGATCGATGAACTCGGAACGCGTGATGGCGCCAATCTCGTCGTACGGGACGAGGCCGGCAATGAGATTTTCGCGCCGTCGTTCAGTATCTGGACGACCATCGAGGAGTGCCTCAACCCGCCCGTGATCTGGGAGAAGGACCGCGGCTGGTACACGACAGCTCCGTTCAGCGAGCCCGAGGTGTTCGTGTTCCCCGAGGGAATCGGCCCCGTCGAGTGCGTGAACGTCGAGCACGAAGAGGTGCTGCTGATGCCGCGCTGGGTCGACGCGAAGCGTGTGACGTTCAAGTACGGCCTCGGCGACGAGTTCATCAACATTCTCAAGACGCTCAATCAGCTGGGACTCGACAAGACGGCGCCGGTAACGGTGCGGTCAGCGGATGGCCCGGTGTCGGTGGCACCTCGCGACGTGGTCGCCGCGGGGCTGCCCGATCCGGCCACCATTGGTCCTCGGATGACGGGCAAGACGTGCGCGGGGCTGTGGGTCACCGGGCTCGGCACCGATGGAGAGCCGCGCGAGGTGTACCTCTATCACGTGAGCGATAACGAGTGGACGATGGCCGAATACGACAGCCAGTGCGTCGTGTGGCAGACGGCATTGAACCCGGTCATCGCGCTCGAGCTGCTGGCGACGGGTGTCTGGCGCGGAACTGGCGTGCTCGGTCCGGAGGCGTTCGACGCTGTGCCGTTCCTCAACCTCATGGCGCTGCCCGTTGCCGACGGCGGCTACGGCCAGGCGTGGGGAATGGAAGACCGCCTCGCGGCGGTCTAGTCTCCCTCGTCCCTAGGCGGGCACGCGGGCGGCGTCGGCGAGCAGTTCGACCGACCGCAGACGCGCCGATGTCTCCAGTGACGAGTGGGCGACGATGACCTCGTCGGCCGTGGCATCCCGGGCAAAGTCGTCGATGTACGCGGCAACCTCGGATGCCGTGCCAACGCCGGTGTACGTCGTCATGCTTGCCACCTGCGCGCCGACCGCGGAATGCAGGAGGTAGTCGAGCTCCTTGTCGGTGAGGGTGCGGTCGGGGGTGATCTGGCCGCTCATCCGCAGCATCATCTCCAGGCGTGCCCGCCGGGCGCGGTCAAACTGGTCGTGGGCATCGTCACTCGTTTCGGCGGCGATCGCGTTCACGCCCGCGATGACGTACGGCTGCTCGAGCTGCTCGGACGGCTGGAACTCGCGGCGGTACAGCGCGATCGCGTCGTGCAGCGAGTTCGGCGCGAAGTGGGAAGCGAAGGCGTACGGCAGTCCATACGCCGCTGCCAGCTGCGCTCCAAAGAGGGATGACCCGAGAATGTAGAGGGGCACGTTGGTGCCCGCCCCGGGAACGGCGGTGACGCCGGGCACCCGCGACTGGCCGGCGAGGAACGCCTGCAACTCCAGCACGTCGTCGGGGAACTGCTCCGACGAGCGCGGGTCGCGGCGCAACGCACGGAACATCGCCTGGTCGCCGCCGGGTGCACGGCCGAGTCCGAGGTCGATGCGCCCCGGGTGCAGGGTCTCGAGGGTTCCGAACTGCTCGGCGATCGTCAGCGGGGAGTGGTTCGGCAGCATGACACCGCCGGCACCGAGCCGGATGGTGGAGGTCTGGCTTGCGACGTGCGCAATGAGAACGGCGGTTGCGCTCGACGCAATGGACGCCATGTTGTGGTGCTCGGCGTACCAGACGCGTCGGTAGCCACTCTTCTCTGCCTGCTGAGCCAGGGCGACGGATGCGGCAAAGCTGTCGCGCGCGGTCTCTCCCGGTGCGATGGGAGCGAGGTCGAGGATAGAAAGAGGAACGGTCATACAGGGGTAACACGCGCCGCGGGGGTGGTGTTCCCCTTTCGGGTCAGACGAGATCCGCGAGCGGCCCCGACGGCAGCGCGGTCCAGCCTTCCCGACGGGCGCGGTCACGATTGGCAGCGGAGGGCCGCTCATACAGCTCGAGGGCCGCGCTGCGTGCGGCAACCGCGGCGATCACCGCGTCGAACGCGTCCGCCGATCGGATCATCAGCGGCGCGTACTCCCCAAGGTCCAGCCAGGGTGCCGAGTGGCGGAGCGCATTCAACAGGATGCCCCGGGCCTCCGGTTCCGTCCGGTAGCCGGTCGTCGGCAGATCCCACAAGCGGAGGGACGCTCCCGGATACACCTCAACCACGAGACCCGCACCGGACCTGTCCACCTCGATCCCGCTGCTCGCAATGCGGGCGAGCAGACCGGCGCAGCGCATCGCCGTCAGCCCGAGGCGATCGGTCGAAACGCTCAGCGGCCACCGTCCCGTTCGTCGCCGCACGTCGCGATCGGTCTCCCGGTAGGCGAGGGTTCGCCGCCAGTCCATGCCGCCGTCCACGAATTGTCCGTCTGGCTCGAGGCTCGAATGAGCGGTCACGAACGCCACGAACTCGTCCGGCCAGCCGAGGGCGCAGTCGATGCCGAGCTTGTCGACGGTCGCGGCGGCCTCAACGATGCGCGGGTCATCGACGCCCAGATGCAATTCGCTCAGCGTTGCACGGCCATCGCGCCAGTCGATCACGGCAAGAGCCGTGCCCTTAGCCTGCGCGGCAAGGTCCACTCCGGCGGTTCGCATGGGGCAAGACTACGACGCGCGTTCCCGCGGTAGCCTGACCGCATGAGGGTTGAGTCCGTCGAACTACACCGCATCGCTATGCCCCTCGTGCGCCCGTTTGAGACCTCCTTCGGCAGGCAAACCGCACGGGACATCCTCCTAGTCCGCGTCCGCACTGATGTCGGCGACGGCTGGGGCGAGTGTGTCGCGATGGCGGACCCCGTCTACTCCAGCGAATATGTCTCCGGTGCCGAGGCGGTGCTGCGCGACTACCTAATCCCGGCTGTGTTGCGGACACCGGATGCCCCGGTCGAGGCATTCGGTTCGCTCGTGTCCTTCGTGATTGGTCACCGCATGGCGAAGGCCGCGCTCGAGACCGCGTTGCTCGACGCCCAGCTCCGCAGCACCTCCACCAGCTTCGCCACGTATTTCGGTGCGGTGCGCGACGAGGTGGACTGCGGCGTCTCCGTGGGCATCGCCGCCGACATCGACTCCCTCCTTGACGAGGTGTCGGGCTATGTCGCCGAGGGCTACCGCCGCATCAAGCTCAAGATCAAGCCGGGACGCGACATCGAACCGGTGCGCGCGGTGCGGGAGCTGCTCGGTCCCGAGGGGTTGCTGCAGGTCGACGCGAACACCGCGTACACGGCGGCCGACATCGACCACCTCCGCCAGCTCGATGCGTTTGACCTTCTGCTGATCGAGCAGCCCTTTGTGGAAGAGGACATCGCCACCCACATCGCGCTGGCCGCCGCCATCGAGACGCCCGTGTGCCTGGACGAGTCGATCCTCAACGCCGAGGTCGCCATCGACGCGATCGAGCGGCGTGCGACGAGCATCATCAACATTAAGGCCGGTCGGGTTGGCGGCTACCTCGAGGCCGTCCGCGTGCACGACGTCTGCGCGGAACTCGGTGTGCCTGTCTGGTGTGGCGGGATGCTCGAGACCGGCGTCGGCCGTGCCGCCAACGTTGCGCTCGCCGCGATGGAGAACTTCACGCTTCCCGGTGACACGTCCGGCTCGAGCCGATACTTCGCCGAGGACCTCACCGAGCCGTTCGAACTGCACGACGGTCGGCTGACGGTGCCGACGGGCCCGGGTTCCGGGGTCACCGTGCGCGAGGAGCTCCTCGCTGCGTGGGCGCTTCGTCCGCCGCTTACCCTGTCCTAGGCACCGCCCACCACTTGCACAAAAGTGCTCCATAATCCGCCCAAATAGAGCGTTTATGTGCGAGTCGCGAGCTATCGGTAGATGTCGAACGGGTTGACGACCAACACGTAAGTCAGGATGGCCGCCAACCCGATGAATCGACGGTCGAGTCATCCACTCGCTTAACCGACAGGAATTCGAAAGAGCGCGACTATTCCGGCGGCGGCCGCCAGCGCGATTGCCACCACGACGATCACCACCATGATCCGCAGCCCCGGACGGTTGTCGAACCAGTAGGCGCTGCCGGGGTAATCGCGGAAGAACTCCACGTCGTGCATGATCGTGGATTCCTCCACCACCTCGACGCCGAGCTCGTGGGCGAAGCGATCGAAGTCGGTGGTGTGCCAGAACTGACCGCGCATGCGGAAGAGGGCGCGTCCGTTCTTACCCATCACGACAAGCTGGCGGGATGTCTCGCTGGGGTAGCTGTGATACGTGGAAACCAGGACAACGCGACGAACGTCGGCCAGTGGCACCGTGACCGTGGGGCTGAAAATGCCGTTGCCCGACAGGGCGCCGTCGCGGACTCCGGAGAACACCCGTGTCTGGCGGAGCGACACCAGAACGCAGAGCACCGCGAGCAGGAGATGGAAGCCCAGAAGCCATCCCCAGATGCCGAGCGGGGCGGTGTACCAATAGAGCACGGCGAAGACCGGGAGGGTGGTCAGGAAGAAGATCGCGATGGCCGTGCGGAGCAGGGAATTCTTGGGATGGATCACCAATGAATACCCCCGCTTAGCCATCGTCGTCTCACCCCCGAGTTCCCCAGAACGTTATTGCTGTAGGACACCCTAGTGGCGCAAAGCTGAGGGGGAGACCTCCCGTTCTGTGTAGACCCGCACTGGGGGTACGCAGCGAACAGAAATCGGCGGTTAACGCACAATCGCCCACTCGAGTGAGCGGGCGATTGCTGCGGCGGAGAATGGGGGATTCGAACCCTCGAGGGCTTGCACCCAACACGCTTTCCAAGCGTGCGCCATAGGCCACTAGGCGAATTCTCCTGGCCGGTCTTTACTCTCCACGCGAGCGCTTCGAAAAGGACCAGTGAACATCATACCCTGATGGATCTGTGCCCTCGTTACGCTTCGGTGCATAGGCTGGGGTTGTGTCAACGCGAATTTACATCACCTCGGCCGAAGGCCACACCGGAAAGTCCACCGTCGCCCTGGGGGTCCTCGAGACTCTGACCCGGGAGGTGGGCCGCGTCGGCGTCTTCCGACCCATCTCGCGATCGACCACCGAGCGCGACTACGTGCTCGAGCTGCTGCTCGCCCACGCGACCGTCGACCTTGACTACGAAAACACCATCGGCGTCAGCTACGACCGCGTACATTCCGACCCCGACTCGGCCCTGACCGACATCGTGTCCCGCTTCGCCGCGGTCGAGCGCCAGTGCGACGCCATCGTCATTCTCGGCTCCGACTACACGGACGTGGGCAGCCCCACCGAGCTCTCCTACAACGCCCGCATCGCCGCGAACCTGGGCGCACCCGTTCTCCTTGTATTGGGAGGTCGGCGGGCGGATGACTCGGGCCTCCGCACCCCGGAAGACATGCGTCAGATCGCCGAGCTCACGACGGCCGAGCTCCGCCTCGAGCATGCGGGTCTGCTGGCCATCATCGCGAACCGCGCTGACCCCGAGCACCTCACTGACATCGCCAACGGTGTCATCTCCTCTTTCGAGGACCCGACCCACGCGGTGCCGGTCTGGGCAATTCCCGAGGATCCGTTTCTCGTTGCCCCGAGTGTCGCTGCCGTGCTCGCGTCGACCGGCGCGCGCCTCATCTCGGGAGATCCCGAACTGCTCGAACGCGAGACCCTCGGCACCGTTGTCGCCGCCATGTCAATGGAGAACGTGCTGCCGCGCCTCATCGAGGGGGCCATCGTCGTCGTTCCCGGTGACAGATCGGACGTGCTGGTCGGCACCCTGCTCGCCCACCAGTCCGAAACCTTCCCGTCGCTGGCCGGCATCATTCTCAACGGTGGCTTCGCCATGCCGCCGCAGATCGAGCGCCTCGTCTCCGGTCTCAAGTCCACCCTGCCGATCGCGATGAACGAACTCGGCACCTACGACACCGCCAGCCTTATCGCGCAAACGCGTGGTCGCCTGGCCGCGGACTCCCCGCGCAAGTACGACGTCGCCCGCTCCCTGTTCGACGACAACGTCGATGCCACCGAGCTGCTGCGTCGCCTCGAGGTCAGCCCCTCCGACGTCGTCACGCCGCTGATGTTCGAGTACGGAATCCTCGAGCGCGCCCGCGAGAGCCAGCGCCACATCGTGCTTCCCGAGGGCACCGACGACCGCATCCTGCGCGCGGCGAGCACCCTGCTCCAGCGCCGGGTCGCCCGCCTCACGATCCTCGGCGACGAGACGGAGATCCGTGCCCGTGCCGCGGAGCTGGGCCTCGACATCACCGACGCCGCGATCCTCAGCCCGTTTGATCCCGAGCTGCGCGCGAAGTTCGCCACGGAGTACGCCCGCGTGCGTGCCCACAAGGGCCTGACCGTCGAGCAGGCCGCCGACACCGTGACCGATGTCTCCTACTTCGGAACGATGATGGTGCACATGGGCCTCGCCGACGGCATGGTCTCGGGAGCCCAGCACACCACCGCGCACACCATTCGTCCCGCCTTCGAGATCATTAAGACCCGACCGGATGTCTCGGTCGTGTCGAGCGTCTTCCTGATGGCACTGGCCGACCGGGTGCTCGTGTACGGCGACTGCGCCGTCATCCCCGACCCGACCTCGGAGCAGCTCGCGGATATCGCGATCTCGTCGTCGGAGACCGCACTCCAGTTCGGCATCGACCCGCGGGTCGCGATGCTGAGCTACTCGACCGGCGAGTCCGGATCGGGTGCCGATGTCGAGAAGGTGCGCGCCGCCACCGGGTTCGTCCGCGAACGCCGCCCCGACCTGCTCGTCGAGGGACCCATCCAGTACGACGCGGCGGCCGATGCCACCGTCGCCGCGGCGAAGATGCCGGGATCCCCGGTCGCCGGCCGCGCAACGGTCTTCATCTTCCCCGACCTCAACACCGGCAACAACACGTACAAGGCCGTGCAGCGCTCGGCCAACGCCGTCGCCATCGGTCCGGTGCTGCAGGGCCTGAACAAGCCCATCAACGACCTGTCCCGTGGCGCGCTCGTCAGCGACATCGTCAACACCGTGGCGATCACGGCCATCCAGGCCGCGGCGCTCATGCCTGCCACGAACTAACTCCGCACCTCTCCATCCCCACCCCGGCTCCACCACCAAAGGACCCCGCATGACCCAGATCTTCGTTGTCAACTCCGGCTCGTCTTCGATCAAGTACCAGCTCGTGGATCTGGAGACCGAGGAGGCAGTGCTCAGCGGTCTGGTCGAGCGCATCGGGGAGCCGGGCTCCGACATTCCCGACCACGAGGCAGGCATGCGCGGCGTGCTTGAACTCCTCGGCACGGAGCACGACATCACCGCCGTGGGGCACCGCGTCGTGCACGGAGGATCGTTGTTCGCCTCCGCCACCCTCATCACCGACGAGGTAGAGGCGCAGATCGAGCAGCTATCGGCGCTCGCTCCGCTGCACAACCCCGCCAACCTGCTCGGCATCCGGGCCGCCAAGGTCGCGCTGCCCAATGTGCCGCACGTGGTCGTGTTCGACACCGCGTTCCACCAGACGCTGCCGCACGCCGCCTACACCTACGCCATCGACGCAAAGCTCGCCGAGACCTACGGTGTTCGTCGGTACGGGTTCCACGGAACGAGTCACAAGTACGTCTCCGAGCAGGCCGCGTTGTTTCTCGAACGCCCGCTCGAGGAGCTCAAGACCATCGTGCTGCACCTCGGCAACGGGGCATCCGTCGCTGCCATCGATGGTGGGAAGTCAGTTGAGACCAGCATGGGGATGACCCCGCTGGAGGGTCTCGTGATGGGAACCCGCTCGGGCGACATCGACCCGGCGGCGCTCATTCACCTGCACCGCCAGGCTGGACTCAGCTTCGACGACCTGGACACTATGCTCAACCGCCACAGCGGTCTGCTCGGTCTCACCGGCAATGGCGACATGCGAGATGTGCAGGCCGCGGCGCTCGCCGGGGATGACCTCGCCGAGGAAGCGCTCGCCGTATATCGTCACCGCATCCGCCGCTACATCGGGGCGTACATCGCGCACCTCGGGGGACTCGACGCCATCGTCTTCACCGCCGGTGTCGGCGAGAACAACTCGCTGCTGCGTCGACGCACGCTGGCGAGCCTCGAGTTCCTCGGCATCAGTGTGGACAACGACCGCAACGAGCTGCACTCCAAGCAGGCCCGCTACATCTCGCCCGACGGTTCGCCCGTCGCCGTGCTCGTGATCCCCACCAACGAGGAGCTCGAGATCGCGCGCCAGACGGCCGCCCTCGTCGGCTGACCCGCGGTGCGGGGGAGGGGTGCCCTAACTTCGAATTAGGCGTCCCGAATACCTGTAAATACATGCATCGGGTGTCCGCGGTCTGATTTACTGGGGTCATCGAAGGGGAGTAGTTCCCACCGTCCGCTGCATTTTCGCGGGCAACGAGGTACGTCGACATACTGGCGGTCATGATGACTCGCCCGGCGTGCCACCCTGCTTGGTCAGGGCGAGCGAGACCTTCGGCCCACTCTTGTGGCCGGAGTCTCTCGCGTTATCGATTTCGGTTGCATCACGACCGAAGGACACACCCATGCCCGCACCTTTGTTGCGCCGCATCATCATTCTGCTGGCTATTGCGACTCCCGCAATCGTCTTCCGCATCACCGGTTTCGCACCGAACCCGGTGCTCGATCTTGTCGTCTTCGGCGCAGCCGTCGTTGCGGCATCGTTCATGCTCGCGTGGGCCGCCGAGGCCGCACAGAAGGACATCTCGGGAGCGTTGGCGATCGCCCTTCTCGCGCTCATCGCCGTGCTGCCCGAGTACGCGGTCGACCTCTACTACGCGTTCCGCTCCGGATCGGACCCGGCCTACGAGCAGTTCGCCGCGGCCAACATGACAGGCTCGAACCGCCTGCTGCTCGGCTTCGGCTGGCCGCTTGTCGTCTTCGTTGCCCTGTTCGTTGCGCGCCGCGCGGCGAAGCGAATAGGTGCAAGCGGCAAGGCATTGCCGCGCGTGCTGAAGCTGCCGGGCAGCAGCCGCCTCGACATCGGCGTGCTGTCCATCGTGGCCGTGCTCGCGTTCATCATCCCGCTCATGGGGCAGATCGCCATGTGGGTCGGAATCGCCCTCATCGTGATCTTCATCGTGTACCTGTGGCGTGCCGGCCAGGTGCCGGACGAGGGCGAAGAGGAGTTTGTCGGGATGGCCGCCCACATCGCGGAGATGCCGCAGTCGCGTCGCCGCGTCACGGTAATCAGCATGTTCGTGGCATCCGCTGCAATCATTCTTGCCTCGGCCGAGCCGTTCGCCGATGCCCTCGTCGACTCGGGTAGCTCACTCGGGATCGACAGCTACTTCCTCGTGCAGTGGCTTGCGCCGCTGGCCTCCGAGGCGCCCGAGTTCATAATTGCCGTGCTGTTCGCGATGCGGGGCATGGGAGCCGCGGCGATCGGAACGCTGATCGCCTCGAAGATCAACCAGTGGACCCTGCTCGTGGGGTCCCTTCCCGTCGCCCACTTCTTCGGTGGCGGAGGCACGGACCTCGCGCTGGACCCGCGTCAGATCGAGGAGTTCGTGCTCACCGCCAGCCAGACCGTGATGGGCGTGGCGATCATCATCGCGCTGCGGTTCCACCGCTGGTCCGCCGTGGCACTGGTCGCGCTGTTTGCACTGCAGTTCGTGGTCACCGACACGACCGAACGATACGTGCTCAGTGGCATCCACATTCTCATCGCCATCATCGTGTTGGTGGCGCACCGCAGGGACATCCTGCCGACTTTGGCAGCGCCCTTCCGTCGCAGCCGGGTGGAGCCCGCCGAGCGCGAGGTCGAACCGGTTCGATAACCGGGTGTTCCGTGGGTCCGGCCGTCGGGGTCCACCGCCCGGCTACGCGCGCGACGGCAGGGTGAGGATCTCGGCGCCGTCGTCGGTGATCGCCACCGTGTGTTCGGTGTGGGCCGTGCGGCAGCCGGTGGTGCTGCGCAGCGTCCAGCCGTCGGGATCGGTCACGAGCACATTGGTGTCGGCCATGACCCACGGCTCGAGCGCGAGAAGAAGCCCGGGGCGGAGCGTGTAGCCGCGTCCCGGCCGACCGTCGTTCGAGACGTGCGGGTCCTGGTGCATCGTCGATCCGATGCCGTGACCGCCGAACTCCAGGTTGATGGGGTACCCCGCCTCGCTGAGCACGGTGCCAATCGCGTGCGAGATGTCTCCGATGCGAGCGCCGGGTCCCGCGACGGCGATCGCGGCGGCGAGGGCGCGCTCGGTCGTCTCGATGAGGGCGACACTCTCGGGCGGCCGCGTCGCGCCCACGATGAAGCTGATGGCGGCGTCCGCGGCGACGCCGCCGAGCACTACGGCCAGATCGAGCGTGAGCAGGTCGCCGTCGGCGAGCGCATAGTCGTGGGGGAGTCCGTGCAGCACCGCGTCGTTCACCGCCGTGCAGATGTAGTGGCCGAACGGGCCGCGTCCGAACGACGGCGCGTAGTCGACGTAGCAGGATGTGGCCCCCGCCTCGAGGATCATCGTCTTCGCCCAGCGATCGATGTCGAGCAGGTTGGTGCCGACCGTTGTGCGGTTCTTCAGCGCCTGGAGGATGTCTCCGACGAGCCGTCCCGTCTGTCGCGCACGGGCAATCTCGGTCGGGGTGAGGATCTCAATCATCCAATAACTATACCGGCCATATTATCCCGGTACTATAATCGGACCATGGTCAGACTCCCACTCAGCGCCGCCGAGATCGACCGCGGCCAGCGCCTCGGCGCCCTTCTGCGCCGGGCACGGGCCGAGCGTCCGATGCTCGACGTCGCCCTGGCCGCGGGAGTCTCACCCGAGACGCTGCGCAAGATCGAGACCGGCCGCATCGCGACCCCCGCCTTCCCGACGATCGCCGCCATCGCCGACGTGCTGGGACTGTCGCTCGACGTGGTCTGGTCGGAGATCAGTCAGCCAGCCTCCGACGCGCACGACAGTCACCCGGTCGGCACGGCCTCGCCCGTGCGCCTGGCCTCCTAGCTAGCCCCCTCCGGCAGCAACCCGCTCAGCCCTGCGTGACCCAGATCGCGTTCGCCGCGAGGGTCGCAAGCTCGACCGGTACCTCCGCGCTCCCGTCCGAGGTGCGGACGATCGTCATGCTGCCCGCGAAGTCCCGCTTGGCCGCCACCCGCAGGGCGGCCCCCACCGTGAGGTCAAGTCCGGCGAGGTAGCGCAGCAACTCCGCGTCGTGGTCGGACACGCGGACAATGGATGCCTCGTCGCCGGTGTTCAACTCGTGCAGCCGGCGTCCCTCGATGCGGGTCACCGTGCCATCCCTGTTCGGAATCGGGTCGCCGTGCGGGTCCTGCACGGGATTGCCGAGCTCATCGTCGAGCAGCTGCAGCAGCCGGTCGGACACGGCGTGCTCGAGGACCTCGGCCTCGTCGTGCACCTCGTCCCAGCTGTATCCGTGGTGTTCGACAAGGTAGGTCTCGATGATGCGGTGCCTGCGCACCATCTGCACCGCGAGCGCCTCGCCCTTGTCGCTCAGTTTGATCGGTCCGTACGGCTCGTAGTCGAGGTAGCCCTCGCGCAGCAACTTGCTGAGATTGCCGGACACCGACGATGCCGTGACTCCGAGTATCGCCGCGATCTCGTTGGTGGTGATGCCGTCGTCGGACCATTCGTGGGACTTCCAGATGATCTTGAGGTAGTCCTCGGTCATCGTGCTGGGAGGTGGCGAAGTCATTGGACGATGGTACGACGTGCCCACCGTGGAACGCTGGCCCCGGGTCATCCGCAATCCCAGTAGGGCCCCCAGTAGTCATTCGGTAGCGGCAGTGTGGCCGCCGAAACGGGCCCGGCCATATGGTGAGAACCAGCTGACACGGATGCCAGCAATTCGCGGGGCGGGGGCCCAGTAGTCGCGATTGCGAGGCTGCAGCTAGGGGAGCAGTTCATGCCTACGCCGTGGAGGGAAACGCGCGCCAGCGCCAACTCTCAGACCCGAAACACGTCCATCCGCAACCGCTCGTTCACAGCGCTTGCAGCACTCACCGTTGGCGCTACCCTCGCCTTCACGACCGGAATCGGCGGCGCACTCGCCGCACCAGGTGACTCCTCCAGCGCGTCCGGGCAGTTCCTGTCGGGCTCCCTGTTCAACCAGCCCCTCGGGCAGGTGGTGAACCTGGGAGGCGTGACCGCGACCAACAACGGCACGCAGCCCACCGTCACCAACCGGGACAACCTCGACCTGTCGGTGCTCAACGCCATTTCGATCTCCCTGCCCGGCGGCATCCAACTCCCCCTGGACATCGCCAACGCCGGCGTGATTTCGCAGTACGCGACCGCGACACCGGATGGCGCGTCCACCGGTGCGTCCGGAGCGGTGGCCAACGACGGCACCATCGGCGTCGCGAACGTCCCGCCGTCGCAGGTGCCCGGGGACCTCACGTTCAACCTCGGCAACACGGTCAGCGCCCTCGGCCTCGGCACCGCGATCACCCGCGAAGTCGCCGACCTCGGCCTCAACGTCGGTGCGGTCTCCTCCCGCGCCACCAAGGCTGCCCCGGGCGCGGCGTCCGGCAGTTACGAGATCGACGACCTGAGCCTGCAGTTCAAGAGCGCGACGCTCGGCAACCTCGTGACGAGCATCAACAATCAGGTGGCGGCACTGCAAACAACCGTGAACGGGTTGGATGCCTCGCTGTCGACGTCAGTCCTCAACATCCCGTTGCTCAACTCACTGGCGGTCGTTGACCTCTCCGTCAGCACCCCGACGCTCGGCACAGCCCTCGCCGGGCTGCTCACCGGCAACATCACCAACGGCGCCGTGACCATCAACCTCAGCACCGGCGTCGTGACCGTCGATATCGGCGCGTTGACGGCCCTCAACGGGCTGCCGCCGTCGACGAGCCTGCTCACCGGCCCGCAGGTCGCGGCCATCGGTGCCTCGATCAGCGCCGCGGTCAGCGGACTCGTCACCACCATCGGCACCCGCCTGCAGAACGTGATCAACGGCATCACCGTCGTCGGCAACGTCAGCGTGCTGACCGTCCCCGTCATCACGATCAACACCACCGTCGGCGGGCTCCTCAGTAACAGTTCGGCTGGCCTCGCGGTCATCGGCATCCCGATCCAGCTCGGCGCCGTGCTCAGTGCCCTGGTCGGCCCGCTCTCCTCGCTGGGCAACGTCACCACCAGCCTGCTGACCACGCTGCTCACGCCCGTCACCAACCTCGTGCTTCCCGCGCTCTCCCCGGTGATCAACGGGGTCGTCTCGCTGACGGCCAACGTGCAATCGAACACCGGAGGTGTCTTCCGGGTCACCGCTCTGCGCACCACGATCCTCCCGGCCGGCGCCGCCCTCGTCGGCAACCTGGGGTCCTCGTCCGTCGGCCCCAACGTTGCCGAGCCCGATCCGACCATCTCCACGATGACGCCGGTGAGCGGTCCGGAAGCGGGCGGCACCACGGTGAACATCACCGGAACGAACCTCGACACCGCGTCATCCGTCACCATCGGCGGTCGCGTCGTGACCACCTTCACGGCCACGGAGACGACTCTGAGCTTCGTCACGCCCACCCACCTGCCCGGTCCTGTGACGGTGGTCGTCAACGCTCCACAGGGGGACTCCGCCTCCCGCGCGTTCACCTATCTCGCCGCGCCCTCGACGGCCACCTCCCTTACTCCGACGAGCGGCACGGAGGTCGGCGGCACTCCCGTCACCATCACCGGTGACGGCTTCATCGGCGCCACGGGCGTGACCTTCGGCGGCACGCCGGGCACCGCGTTCTCGGTCATCAACGACAACACCATCTCCGTCACCACACCGACGCACGCACCCGGGCTCGTGAACGTTGTGGTGCAGGATGCCGCGGGCAACTCCAGCCCGCTCGGCTACACCTTCCTCGCCATCGCCTCGACGGCCAGCTCGCTGACACCCACCACGGGACCGCCGACCGGCGGCACCCCGGTCACCATCACCGGCTCCGGCTTCACGGGAGCGACCTCCGTGACGTTCGGCGGCGCCCCCGGCACCGCGTTCTCCGTCGTGAACGACACGACGATCACCGTCACCTCCCCGGCACACGGTCCGGGCGCGGTTGACGTTGTAGTGGTGGATGCCGCGGGCAACTCCACCCCGTTGACCTTCACCTACGTCCCGGTTGCCGCAGCCGTGACATCCATTACTCCCGTGACGGGTCCCGACACCGGAGGCACGGGCGTCACCATCACGGGTTCCGGATTCCTCGGAGCCACCGGTGTGACCTTTGACGGAACCCCCGGCACGGCGTTCACCGTCGTCAGCGACACCTCGATCACCGTCACCTCACCCCCGCACGCGGCGGGCGCCGTCAACCTGATCGTCGTCGACCCGGCCGGCAACTCCGCCGCCCGCACCTTCACCTACACCGCGGCACCGTCGGCCATCACCTCGCTGACGCCGAACAGCGGCACCGAGCTGGGCGGCACGCCCGTCACCATCCGCGGAACAGGGTTCACCGGCGCCACCGGCGTCACGTTCGACGGACTCCCGGGCACCGCCTTCACCCTCGTCAACGACACCACCATTACGGTCACCAGCCCGCGCCACGCGCCCGGCGGCGTGGCCGTGGTCGTGCAGGACGTGGCGGGCAACACCCCGCAGACGTTCACCTACCTGGCGAGCCCCTCGGCGGCGACCTCGCTCACCCCGACCTCCGGCGCCGAGATCGGCGGCACGCCGGTCACGATCACGGGCTCCGGGTTCACGGGAGCCACCGGCGTCACGTTCGGAGGCACACCCGCCGCCGGATTCACCGTCGTGGACGACACCACCATCACCGTCACGACCCCGCTGCACGCTCCCGGTGCCGTCGACGTGATCGTGGTGGATGCCGCCGGCAACTCCGACCCGCTCGGCTTCACCTTCCTCTCGATCGCGTCGAACACGACCGCCATCACCCCGGACAGCGGCCCCGAAATCGGCGGCACCCCGGTCACCATCACCGGCTCCGGCTTCACCGGTGCCTCCTCCGTCACCTTCGGTGGCGTGGCCGGCACCGACTTCGTCGTCGTCAACGACACCACCATCACCGCCACAACCCCGCGCCACGCTCCCGGCGCCACGGACGTCGTGGTCGTCGACCCGCTCGGCGGCAACTCGAGCCCGCTGACGTTCACCTTCGGGTCGGTCGCGTCTGATGCCACCTCCGTCGCACCCGACAGCGGCACCGAGCTCGGCGGCACCGCCGTGATCATCACGGGTACCGGCTTCACCGGCGCCACCGGAGTCACCTTCGACGGCGTGGCCGGCACGGTCTTCTCCGTCGTCAACGACACCACCATCGCCGTCACCACCCCGCCCCACGCCCCGGGCGTCGTCGACCTGGTGGTGGTCGACGCCGCGGGTGGCAACTCTGCCCCGATTGACTTCGAGTTCACAGCGGATGCCTCGGACGCGACATCCCTCGCTCCCACCACCGGTTCCGAAGCGGGCGGCACCGTCGTCACCATCACCGGAACGGGCTTCACCGGCGCCACCGGTGTGACCTTCGGGGGTGCCGCGGGGACGAACTTCACCGTCGTCAACGACACCACCATCACGGTGACGTCGCCCGCCGGTGCTCCCGGCACGGTTGACGTCGTGGTGCTGGACGCCGCGGGCGGCAACTCCGGCCCGCTCGACTTCACCTACGTCGCCGTCGGTTCGGTAGCCACGTCCCTTGACCCCGCCACCGGCGACGAGGCGGGCGGCACCGATGTGACCATCACGGGCTCCGGCTTCATCGGCGCCACCGACCTCACGGTCGATGGGGATTCCGTGCCGTTCGTCATCGTGGACGACACCACGATCACCTTCTCCACCCCGCCGCACGCCACGGGCGTCGTCGATGTGGACGTGGTCGACCCCCAGGGCAACTCCGACCCGCTCGAGTTCGAGTACGGCGCCACCGCCTCCACCATCACCTCGCTGACGCCACTCTCGGGGGATGAGGCGGGCGGCACGACGGTCATCATCACCGGTAGTGGCCTCATCGGCTCCACCGGCGTGACCTTCGACGGGATTGCCGGCGCGAACTTCACACGCATCAGCGACACCTCGGTCTCGGTAGAATCGCCGCCGCACACCCCGGGTCTCGTGAACGTTCAGGTCATCGACCCGGCCGGCAACTCCGGCACCCTGACATACACCTACACCGCCACGGCGTCGGACCCCGACTCCCTGACGCCCCCACGGGCACCGTGGCGGGCGGCACCGTCGTCACCATCACGGGCTCCGGCTTCCTGGGCGCCACCGGTGTGACCTTTGGCGGCAGCGCGGGCATCGGGTTCACCGTCGTCAACGACACCACCATCACGGTGACCACCCCGCCGCATGCGGCAGGCATCGTCAGCGCCGTGATCGCCGATCCGGCGGGAGATGCTTCACTTCCGTTCGAGTTCGTCGATGTGGCCTCGGTGGCCACGAGCCTCACGCCCACGGTGGGTTCGGAGGCGGGCGGCACTGCCGTCACCATCACGGGTTCCGGCTTCCTGGGTGCAACCGGTGTGACCTTCGACGGCACCGAGGGTGACGACTTCGAGGTCGTCGATGACACCACCATCACGGTGACGTCACCCCTTCACCTTCCCGCCACCGTCGACGTGGTCGTCGAGGATGCCTCGGGCGATTCCGACCCGCTCGACTTCGAATACATCGCCGTCGACGCCAACGCCACGAGCCTCAGCCCGACGCAGGGCGATGAGGCCGGCGGCGACGTCATCACGATCACCGGCTCCGGTTTCCTCGGCGCCACGGGTGTCGAGTTCAACGGCACCGCCGGCACCTCCTTCACGGTCGTCAACGACACCACCATCACCGTGACCTCTCCGCCGCACGGACCCGGACTCGTGTCCGTGGTGGTGATCGACCCGAGCAACAACTCGATCGGCCTGCCGTTCCGCTACGTGAGCGTCGCCTCCACCGCGACGAGCCTGCTGCCGATCAGCGGAACGGAGGCGGGCAACACGCTCGTCACCATCACCGGCACCGGCTTCCTCGGCGCCACCGGAGTCACCTTCGGCGGCACCCCGGGTACCGCCTTCACGGTGGTCGACGACACGACGATCACGGTGACGACACCCACGCACTCGACGGGCACCGTCGACGTGATCGTGGTCGACCCGACCGGCAACTCCGCGCCGATCGACTTCGAGTACGTCAACGTGGCATCGGTCGCTAACTCCCTCATCCCGACCTCCGGCACTCAGGCGGGTGGCACCCCGGTGACCATCTCCGGCTCGGGCTTCTACGGAGCAACGGGCGTGCTGTTCGACGGCATCGCTGGCACGAGCTTCACCGTGGTCAACGACACGACGATCACCGTCACCACCCCCCAACACGGAGTGGGCCCGGCGAACGTCATCGTGGTAGACCCGGCCGGAAACTCGCTGCCACTCATTTACAGCTACCTGGCGGTGGGAGCGGATGCCACGAGCCTCACTCCTCCCACAGGCACCGTGTACGGCGGCACCGTCGTGACGATCACGGGCTCCGGCTTCCTCGGGGCAACCGGCGTCACCTTCGACGGCATCGCGGGCACAACCTTCACGGTGCTCAGCGACACCAGCATCCGCGTCACGACCCCGGCCCACACGGTCGGACCCGTCGACGTGATCGTGCTGGACGCCGCGGGTAACTCCGACGCACTGGAGTTCACCTTCACCGGTGTTCCCTCGAGCGCCAGCTCGCTCACCCCCGCGTTCGGCCCGGACAGCGGCGGCACCCCCGTCACCATCACCGGTACCGGGTTCGTGGGAGCGACCGGCGTCACCTTCGACGGCACCGCGGGCACCGCGTTCACCGTCGTCAATGACACCACCATTACAGTCACCACCCCTGGCCACGCAGTCGGGTCGGTAGACGTTGTGGTGGTCGATCCGGCGGGCAACTCCACGCCGGTTCAGTTCGAGTTCAGGGGCGTGGCTTCGGGTGCCACGTCCCTGGCTCCCTCGACAGGAAGTGAGGCAGGCGGCACCGTCATCACCATTGACGGAACCGGCTTCACCGGGGCAACGGGCGTCACGTTCGACGGCACCCCCGGCACCAACTTCACGGTCGTCAACGACACCACCATCACGGTGACGTCGCCCGCCCACGACCGCGGACCCGTCGACGTCATCGTCGTCGACCCGGCCGGCAACAGCACGGCGATCCCCTTCGGATACGTCGGTGTCGCGTCCGATGCCGCCAGCATCGCGCCGACCTCCGGGTCGACCGCGGGCGGCACCGTCGTCACGATCACGGGTGAGGGCTTCCTGTCCGCCACCGGGGTCGAGTTCGACGGCACGGAGGGCACCGCGTTCACCATCGTGAACGACACCACCATCCGGGTGACCTCACCGGCTCACGCGCTCGGCACCGTCGACCTGGTGGTCCTCGATCCCGATGGCGACTCCGACCCGCTCGATTACACCTACTACCCGCCGACGGCCATTGACACGGTGGCTCCTGCCACCGGCCCGGCAGCGGGCGGCACCGTCGTCACCATCTCGGGAACCTGCTTCGCCGGGGCAACCGCGGTGCGCTTCGGCGACACCGAGGTTACGGACTTCACGGTCAACTCCGCCGGCACCGTCATCACGGTGACCTCGCCGGTCGGCTCGGGAGTCGTGGATGTCACGGTGGTCGGCGCGGTCGGTTGTGGAACGGCGACGGATGACTCGGGCTTCGAGTTCATCGCGGCTCCGTCCGACGTCACCTCGATCACCCCGGTCACCGACTTCGTCGCCGGGGGAGCGCTCGTCACCATCACCGGTAACGGGTTGCTGGGAGCAACGGCCGTCACCTTCGACGGAACGCCTGGCACGGCCTTCACCGTGGTGAGTGACTCGAGCATCACGGTCAGGACACCGGCGCACGCCATCGGCGTTGTCGACCTGGTGGTGGTTGATCCCGCGGGCAACTCGGACCCGGTCAACTTCACCTACGTCGGCACCGTCATCCGCGATGCGTCACCGGGAACCGGCCCCTCCACGGGTGGAACCACGATCACCATCACCGGTGAGTGCTTCACGGGTGCAACCGACGTGACGTTCGACGGCATCTCCGCGGTGAGTTTCCAGGTGAACGCGGCCGGCACCGTCATCACGGCGGTCACCCCGCCGAACGAGACGGGTGCCGCGGTGATCATGGTGATTGGCGCCAACGAGTGCGGCATGGCACAGGATCCCGATGAGTTCGAGTTCGTGCCTGACCCGTCGTTCCTCACGTCGATCAGCCCGGCCGTCGGTCCGGTCGCCGGTGGCACTCAGCTCATCATCAAGGGCAGCGGATTCCTCGGGGCAACCGGAGTCGTCTTCGGTGATGACGCCACGGCCTCGACGGCAGCGGCATCCATCACGGCAGCGGGACCCGCGGCAATCACCGGAACGAAGGGAACCAGCTTCCGCGTGGTGAATGCGACAACCATCCTGGTCAAGTCGCCGGCCCACGTCGCCGGAACGGTGGACGTCCAGGTGCTCGATCCCGATGGCAACACGGAACTCGGTGCCTACACCTTCCTGCAGGTCACCGTTCAGTCGCTGACTCCCAACTCGGGATCGTCGAACGGCGGCACCACGGTGACCATCTCGGGCAGCTGCTTCGCCGGGACCACGAAGGTGCTGTTCGGTGACACGGAAGCCCGCAGCTTCACGGTCAACGACGCGGGAACCGTCATCAGGGCGGTGACCCCCGCGGGCACGGACAGCAGCGCCGACGTCACCATCGTCGGTAGCGCCAGCTGCGGCTCGCTGATCATGGCTGACGCGTTCCAGTACGCGCAGCTGTCCACGGCAGAGCTTCCCGCCACGGGTGTCACCCCGCTGCTGGGCTTCCTCGCCTCCCTGTTCCTGCTCGCGTTCGGAGCACTGTTCCTTGCGATGTGGCTGCGTCACCGCCGCGACGACAGGGGCAGCGGTATGACCCGGTCGCACAACTGAGTGGGGCTGGCTGAGTAGTCCACATCGCTGGCCGTATCGGATCCGCGTTTCCCGCGGGGGGAGTGATCCGATACGGCCTCCGACGCACTACTCAGCCAGTGACCGATCCACCCCGCCGCGCCGGTAATGCCCCGGAAACATGCGGCACGGATACTAAAGACATGTCTCCAGAAGAGTCTGGGAAGGCGCAGCAGCCACAAGCATCGCTCGCCATACCTGTCACCGTGTCCATCACCCGTACCGTCGACCCGGCGTTGATCCCGGAAGTCACCCACTGGGTGCAGGCGGGGGTGAACCTCGCCAACCGCTACCCGGGCTTTCTCGGATCCGGATGGGTGCGATCGAGCCAGGACTCCTGGCACTGGCACATGCTCTACCGCTTCTCCAACCAGCATCTTCTTGACGCGTGGGAGGGGTCGGACGATCGGGCCGGATGGCTCGAAGAGGGCCGCGAGCTCGTGGTCGAGTCACGCGTGGAGAAGCGCACGGGGATCGAGGGCTGGTTCGACGTGCCCAGCACCGAGTCATCCGCTGTCCGCACTCCCTTGGCGCCGCCCCGCTGGAAGCAGGCCGTGAGTATCTGGCTGGGGTTCTTCCCGGTGAACCTGGTGTTCACGCTGCTGGTGACCGGGCTGGTTCCCGGATGGGGCGACGTGGCAACCGCGCTGAAGGTGCTGATCACGACGGTTATCCTGACGCCGATCATGGCGTACTGGGTGCTGCCGGCCGTGACCCGCATGTTGCGACCCTGGCTGCTGCGCGGGCGTTAATGACCCCCAGACTGGGGGTGACAGGGGGTGTCCGCATTAAGGGGGACAGGCGTACGGTTGAAGAACATTCACGTCGCAGAGTCGCGGTGCCTCACCTTACGAAAAGGATCTCCCGATGTCACTCCTGCGAACACCCCGAACGCGCGTACGTAGCGCATCGTCTCGGGTTCGCGGCGAGAAGCTGACCGGCACGCATCTTTCCGCGGTTGAGTCTACAGAGACCACGACCGACGACGCCACGGCGGCGCTCGAGCCGTCGGACCAGTGGCGCGTCTTCCGCGGCGTCATGATCTGCCCGCTCACCAACCTGCGTTTCGAGCTCGTGCGCCACGGACTCGACCGCCACGCCGCCACGGATGCCGCCGGCAGTTCACGCGTGGTGTTCGGTGACTTCCCCAACGCGACCGAGATCACGGGCGACATTCGCGCGACGGCTGCGGCGCTGCGCGACGTGACCACGTCCGGTGCCCACTTCACGAACTACGCGTCGCTCTACAGCGACGGTGCAGCTTCGGTGCTGCTGATTGACTACATCCACTAGGTACCCGCCGCGTGGGCGCTGCCCGCGCGCTTGCCCACCGCCCGCCTGTGACGGCTGGCGGGCGTGTGATTGTCTACTGCCCGCCGGCGATGGCGCGAGCGCTGCCAATCCGGGCGAGTTCGGCGCCCTACGCCGCGAGATTCGGTCCCTGACCAGGCTCCGCGGCGTAACTCGGTCCAATCCGGCTTTT
>NZ_JAAVUZ010000023.1 GCF_018449675.1 Glaciihabitans sp. dw_435
GCTAGTGCGGGACGGGCTCCACGTCCGGGCCCTTTTCGCCGATGTCGACGGAGCGCAGCGGCAGGCGCACGGTGACGAGGGTTCCCTCGCCCTCGGTGCTGGTCGCCACGATGGTTCCGCGGTGGGCGTCGACCACCAGCTTCGCCGCGGACAGGCCAAGCCCACTGCCGGGGATGACTCCCTTGCGGGCACTCGCGGCCCGGAAAAACCTGTCGAATATGCGGGGAAGGTCGGCGGCGCTGATGCCGGTGCCGGTGTCGGTGACCCGGATCACGGCGTCGTCGCCCTCGGTGCGCACCGCGACGGTGACCGAGCCACCGCGCGGGGTGAACGTGAGGCCGTTGGCGACGAGGGCATCAAGCACCGAGCTGATGCGGTCGGCGTTGATCTCAGCGACGGTGTCGGGCTCGGCATCGGCGGTCAGGGTGATGCCCGCGGCATCGGCGGTGCCATGGGCCGCGTTGACCGCGTTGTCGACGAGCTTCGTGAGGTCGTAGGGACGCCGGTCGACAGAAACCTGGTCCTGCGCGGTGTCGATCAGCGCGCTGATGAGGGTGTGCAACCGCATGCTGTTGCGTTGGATGACCGCGAACTCGTGGGTGATGCCCGCGGATTCGAGCTCGGGGCGGTCCTCGAGCAGTTCGAGGTAGCCCATGATGCTCGTCAGCGGGGTCTGCAATTCGTGGCTGATGGTGCTCATGAACTCATCGCGGGAACGGATTGCCTCGGCCAGCTGCGTCACATCATGGGTGGCGACGACCGTGCCGATGAGCTCACCGGATGCCCGGCGAGCGTACTGGGAGGTGGCGTCGACCGCGCGCTGCTGGGCTCCCGCGCTCACCCAGAACGTACGCCTCGTGACCAGCTCGCCCCGGGCCGCGCGGGCAACGATTTGGTCCCCCAGCGGCATCGGCGTGGTGCGGTCCATCTCGAAGACGTCCGCCTCGTCCCCGATCTGGGTCGCGGATGGGGTGGGCTCGCTGAGCAGTGGTGTGTGCAGCAGTGCATTGGTTAGGAGAACGTTGCCCTCGGGGTCATACAGGGTGATCCCGGCATCCACTGTGTCCAAAACGGCGCGGGTCATGACGTCGCGGTCGGTGAGTTCGGTGGCGATGGCGCGCACCTTGCTCTGTTCCTCGCGCAGGCGTACGACCGCGATGTGCACGGCGACGGCGAGCAGGCTCGTGGCGGCGGGCAGAAGGAGCACGCCGGCCCAGTCGGCGGTCGTGGCCGGGAATGCACCGTCGCGGATGAACGGAAAGAGGGTGACGCCGAACGCTCCGGCGATGCCGAGCAGCAGCAACGGCCAGCGGAACGCGTAGCAAAGCCACAGCACGGGGAAGACGATGAGGATCACCACGCCCGGGAGCACCGCGTAGAGCGCGTTGCTGTAGAAGGCGACGACGATCATGTCCGCGATGGCGACGATGGCGAGCCAACTGGCGCCGAGGCGACGCCAGGGTATGACGAAGGCGACGGTGGTGCTGATGATGGCCAGGAGCAGGCCAGCCACGAGGGGTGTGGATTCGCGGGTGAACTGCCCCATGGTGGCGGCCAGGACTGTGATGACGACGACCAGGCCGGCGAACGGCAGTTGCGCGTGCGCGAGGTAGCGGGGATCCGGCGGGGTCGAAGGGTTCAGCAGGCGGGTCGATGGGCGCGGCATCGTCGGGGCTGGCGGCAGGGCGCTGGCGCGCGGGGAGGTGTCTGACGGTGGAGCAATGGTCGAAGCAGACATGGTCCAGCTTTCGTCGCGTGCGGTGTCGCGGTTATCGCGTGCGGTGGAGCTGCAGCCGGGGTCTGGGGCGGCGGAGTGGTGCGTGGGCGGGACGGTGCTGCTGTCGTGTTGTGTCGGGAATCCCGCGTCGTGCATGCGGTTGGTCTGAATCTTACGGTGCTGTGTCGTAAGTCAGGCGCCGCCTACTAACTCCGGGGCGCTGCGGGAGGGGGCGGGCCCGGTGGGGCGTCGTGGGTGGTGGCGTCGGTAGTGGCTCCGGCGGATGCTTCCGTGCTGGCTCGCACCGGGCATCTCGGTTGCCTAGATGCGGAACTTTGGTCGGAATTGACCCTCCGGAGGAACCTGGGTCACCGCTTCGCCGAAAGCTCCGAATCTGGGCAACGGGCCGCGCCGGGACACATGCCTGCGGGTGCCGGGCGGCGGGAAAACACGCGTCCCGAGGGGCGAGTTCGGCGCGCGGGATGGGGGCGTCGGGCCGAAGTGACGGAAACCGGGCGAATTCGGCGCGGGGATGGGGGTGGCGGCTCGAGATGACGGAAATCGGGCAAGTACGGCGCTGCCGGGGAGCGAAACCGGGCGAGTGCGGCGGATCCGGACAGCCCGCCGCGGAAACACGGGCGAGTGCGGCTATTCCGGGCGTGCGCGATCGCCCGGAAGCGCCTAACTGGACCGGTTTGGCGCCGTCGCCACCATGGAGGTGCCGGCCCCCGGAAAGCGGGTTACGCGGCGGCGACCAGGGTGTCGCTGTCGAGGATGGTGTAGCTGTAGCCCTGCTCCGCGAGGAAGCGCTGACGGTTCTGCGCGAAGTCCTGATCGACGGTGTCGCGGGCAACGAGGGTGTAGAAGTTGGCGGGAAGACCGCTCTCCTTCGGGCGCAGCAGGCGTCCGAGGCGCTGCGCCTCCTCCTGGCGGGAGCCGAACGATCCCGATACCTGGATAGCGACGGTGGCCTCAGGCAGGTCGACGGAGAAGTTCGCCACCTTGCTCACCACGAGCACCTTTGTCGTTCCCTCTCGGAACTCCTGGTACATCCGCTCACGCTCCGCAACAGGCGTGGCACCGGTCAGTTTCGGCGCGTTCAGCACGTCGGCGAGTTCGTCGATCTGGTCGAGGTACTGGCCGATCACGAGGATGCTCTCGCCCTGGTGCTTGGCAACAAGGCGCTTCACGGTGTCGAGCTTGGCGGGTGCGGTTGCGGCGAGGCGGTAGCGTTCGTCGTCAGCGGATGCCGCGTACTGCAGCCTCTCCTGCTCGGGAAGGTCAATCCGCACCTCGTAGCACGATGCCGGGGAGATGAAGCCCTGAGCTTCGATCTCCTTCCATGGGGCGTCGAAGCGCTTCGGCCCGATGAGGGAGAACACGTCGCCCTCGCGGCCGTCTTCGCGGACGAGCGTTGCGGTCAGTCCGAGGCGACGGCGGGCCTGCAGCTCGGCCGTGAGCTTGAATACGGGCGCCGGCAGCAGGTGCACCTCGTCATAGATCACGAGGCCCCAGTCCAGCGCGTCGAGCAGCGCCAGGTGGGCGTACTCACCCTTCCGCTTCGCCGTGAGGATCTGGTACGTGGCGATGGTGACCGGCTTTACTTCCTTCACCTGGCCGGAGTACTCGCCGATCTCGTCCTCGGTCAGCGTGGTGCGCTTGAGCAGCTCGGCACGCCACTGGCGTGCGGAGACGGTGTTCGTGACGAGGATGAGGGTGGTGGTCTTCGCGGTGGCCATGGCTCCGGCGCCCACGAGGGTCTTGCCGGCGCCACAGGGCAGCACGACCACGCCTGATCCGTGGTCGAAGAAGTTGCTGACGGCCTTGTTCTGGTAGTCGCGCAGGGCCCAGCCGTTTTCCTGCAGCGCGATGTCGTGGGGAGTTCCGGGCGTGTAACCCGCCAGGTCCTCCGCGGGCCAGCCGAGCTTGAGCAGTTCCTGCTTGAGCTGTCCGCGCGCCCAGGCCTGGATGACGTAGGTGTGGGCACCGCGCTTCTCGAAGAGCAGCTCCCCAACCTTGCGGGCGCGGGTGATCTCGGCGAGGACGGCGGAGTCCGTTGCGGTCAACGTCAGCGCACCGTCATCCGCTCGCTCAATGACAAGACGTCCGTAGCGGCCGACCGTCTCGGTGATGTCGACGGTGACGGACTGGGGGATGGCGAAGCGGCTGTACTTCTCGAGCGTCGCGATCATGTCGGCGGCGGTGTGGCCGGCGGCGCGCGCGTTCCACAGACCGAGCCGCGTGATGCGGTAGGTGTGGATGTGCTCGGGCGCGCGCTCGAGCTCGGCGAAGACAGAGAGGTCGTGGCGGGCATCCTCGGCGGCGGGGTGGGCAACTTCGAGGAGCACGGTCCGGTCGCTCTGAACGATCAGGGGACCATCTGGACGTTCTGGCGAATTCATCCCGGTTAGCCTATGCCACGACCCTGCGCGGCGTTGGTGCGTACGCCCCCGGCGAACTGGGAGGCAGCTGACTGGGGCGTGAAAGTGGGGCGCGGGCCGTGCGCCGCCGACCCCGACCGCGGGCTACGGTCGCTCGGGCGGCGCGATGCCGACCACGCGCGAGAGCGGCAGCGTGCGCTCGATGTCGGACTTGCGGTCGCGGGCGCGCAGGCGCCCTCCGCCGAGGCCGGTGGGTTCCAGCTGGAAGTCGGTGGTCGAGCCATCCGGCATCTGCACCGTAACGGTGAGCCCCTGACGCCCCTTGATGGCGGCCTCGATCTGGCGCTCGAGCCACGCCTTGTCGGTCTCGACGGTGGTGGGCTCACCCGCCAGGCGCAGCTTCTGCACGATGGTGACCGCGACGGGCACCGTCTGGGGCGGCACGACCCGCGCGACGGTATTGCGTT
This sequence comes from Glaciihabitans sp. dw_435, assembly GCF_018449675.1. Lineage (GTDB taxonomy): Bacteria > Actinomycetota > Actinomycetes > Actinomycetales > Microbacteriaceae > Glaciihabitans. Next base: position 4,566 of record NZ_JAAVUZ010000023.1, read on the forward strand.
CGAGCTGGATGACCCGGCGCTCCGCATCCTCGGCGGCGACGGGGTACCGCGCCTCGTTCAGGCTCCAGAAGACGACATCGCTCGGATAGCGGCTGACCGCGCGATTGGGGCTGACGCGACGCAGTGACAGCGGGGCGAGGTTCTGGTCGACGAGGAGAGTGCCGATCAGCGTTGTGTCGTCCGACCAAACATAGGAGTGCGCGTCGACCCCGAGGTCGTCGTGGGTGTGCGCGGCGGCGCTCGCCGTGGCGGCGGTGTCCGCGGCAGAGATCACGCCGACGCGCAGCTTGCCGTACCGCTCGGCGGTGGCGGCGATGAGGTAACTGAGCGGCTGGGGGATGCCGGTGAGGCTGATGCCGGCGAGGAACTCCCGCACGGAGTTGGCGGTTTCCCCCGCCGCGAGCGCGCGGTTGATGCTGGACTCCGTCACCCGGTAGGTGGCGGCAAGGGCGCGGCTTTCCACGTCGGCGATCACCCGCAGGCGGGCATCGAGCCGCGGCTTCAGCGGGCCGGGGCTGACAATCGTGAGGTCTTGCTGCACGTAGACCTTGTCGACCTCGGGTGGGAACAGCACGGCCATCGCCGCGGTTGCCGCCGCCGCGCCATCCGCCAGCAGTGTCGAACCCGGCGTAGAGGGAGCGGCATTCGCGGTGATGCCGAGCAGCTCGGCGTCGCGGGTGACGACGCCGGAGCGGTCGTCCATCCACTGGCCGCCGGCCGGGTAGAGCCAGTCGAGGTAGTCGCGCAGGCGCGCGCCCCAGGTGGAGTGGGATCGGGATGACAGGAGCTGACGAATATCGGCGGGCAGGTGGTCAAACCACGCCCCCGCCAGGTGCGACCAGCGATCGGCGGTGGAGCCGAGCATCCACTCGGTGGAGGCGACGGCCGGGAGCCAGGATCCGCCGTCGAGGGCGATGAGGTCCGCGCGCGCGGCGATGGACACCAGCGCCGGCACCTGGTCGAGTTCGACCGACATGGTGGCCGCGAGGCGCTTGGAGTCGGGAAGTGCGATGCCGCCGCGCGCGAGTTCGCGGGCGGGGTCGTGGCGCAGCTCGGCGATGAGCTGGGCGATCGAGGTGGTGGTGGCGAAGGCGAGCTCGGCGGCGACGCTGTCGATGAACCGCACATCGGAGGCGCTCACGGGCTCGAGGCCGGCCGGCGGGGGAGAGCTGGCGAGTTCCTGCGCGGTGGGCAGGCCCTGGGTTGGCCAGGTGGCGAGCTGCTCGGTGACGGGGGAATACGCGACCCAGCGGTCATCCACGGTGTCGACGAGGGCGAGGCCGCGCGCGAGGGTGAGGACGGCGGTGACGTCGGGCGCTTTCTGCCCGAGGTGCTTGGCCAGCTGGGCGGACGTCGCGCCCGAGGCATCCGACACCTCTTCTAACGCAGCGAGGGCAGCGAGGGTCGGGCGATCAAGTTTGGTGAGGGCGGACGCAATGGATGCCCCGTCGAGCAGTGCATCGGCGAGGTCGAAGAAATCCCGGATGCCTGCTTCGCGCACGATGCCGCGCGCAGTGAGGAGTTCGACGAGGTCAGCGTCACCCAGTGCTCGGAGGCGGCCCGCCAGCGAGAGGGTGGACGTGCTACTTACCTGCACCCTTGGCCGCTCGGCCACGACGCACGGCGGTGGTGACGAGAAGGACGATGATCAGCACGAATCCGATGGGGAGTCCGATGGCGGGAAGGATGTAGACGACGGGCCAGACGCCCTTGCCGAGGCCACCGTCGTTACCCGCGCCGAGGGCCGTGCCGATGATGATCGCGATGAAGGCGAGGATCGACATTCCGATCGTCGCCGCGACCATGAAGGCAAGCGTGCGTTCGAGACGGTTATCCGTGATGGGTGCGGGTGTATTTGCCACAACCCTTGATTGTTTTGCCACAAGCCCAAATATAGAGGTAGCTGCACCCCGTATCCTTGTGGGGCACCGTGAACTCCTCGGTGTGGAAGAGGTATTGACATGCCTACCGGCAAGGTTAAGTTCTACGACGACGAAAAAGGCTTCGGGTTCATCAGCTCAGATGATGGCCAGGAGGTCTTTCTGCACGCCTCAGCGCTGCCGGCTGGAGTCACCGTTAAGCCGGGCTCCAAGCTCGAGTTCGGCATTGCCGACGGCAAAAAGGGCGCTCAGGCACTATCCGTACGGGTTATTGAGGCCCCGCCGAGCATGGCGAAGCTCAACCGCAAGTCGGCTGACGACATGTCCATCATTGTTGAGGACCTGGTCAAGCTGCTCGATGGCATCGGCACCAACCTCAAGCGCGGACGCTACCCCGACAAGAACCACGGCGCGAAGATCGCTGCGGTTTTGCGCAAGGTAGCTGACGATCTCGATGCATAACGGCCGCGAGATCGCCCGCGCCGGTCTGCTTGAAATCACCCCGGCGTCGACCATCGGCGAGGCCGCCGGCGAGATCGACGAGGGTGATGGAGTCATCTCCTACCAGTTCGAGACCCTCATGGAGGGCTACCCGGGCTGGAAGTGGACTGTCTCCATCGCGCAGGTGGAGGACTCGGAGCCGACCGTGCTCGAGACCGAGCTGATCCCTGCCGAGGGCGCACTGCTGGCTCCCGACTGGGTGCCGTGGTCCGACCGCATGGACGAGTACCGCGCCGCCCAGATCGCGCTCGGTGAGGTCGTTGAGGACGACGAGTCTGATGATGACTCCGACGATGACGATGAGTCGAACGACGAACTTGACGACGAGTTGGATGACTCGGACGACGACGAGTCGGACGACGACGACGATTCCGACGAGGACGTTCGCCCCGTGCTGCACGCGGGCGACCTCGATGGTGTCGACATCGACGAAATCGACGTGAACGCGCTGCATGGTGCTGCTGACTCGGATGACGAGTCTGATGGCTCCGACGACGACGACGACGATGCGGACGCGGATGACGCGGACGACGACTTTGCCGACGAGGATGCCGCGTCCCAGGCCGGTGCACTCGGCAACCCCGCGGAGCAGATCTTCGAGGTAGTCGAGTTCGACCTGGTCGAGGAAGCTCCGGAGTCCGAGGCGCCTGCGCCGGAGGCATCCGACGCGATCGTCGATGTCGCGGGCGAGGAAGTGGATGTCCCGGCCGTCGCACCCGTGACCAAGCGCCGCTCGCGCCGCGCCACCTCGGCATCGGTGTTGCCTCCCGCCGAGTAGTCCGGCACCGCGGACCACGCGCATCACGTCACCACCGCATCACGCCAACACGCATCACGCCAACACGCATCACGCCTCCGGCGCGGTTCCCTCACGGGAGCCGCGCCGGTGGTGGTTAACGCGCGCCGCCCGCGGAAGCCATGCCGCCCGGGCTGCCGCGGAAGCCGGGCCGCCAGTGCCGCGCGGGGACGCCCGGCCGTCGCGGGGTAGCCCGGTCGTCGCGGCCGCGCGGGGTTACACGCGTTGTGGGGTCATCCGCTTGGCAAACGTCATCGAAAGGGTAGAAACGGCGGATTCTCGTGCGAAAACCCACCGTTTCTACCCTTTCGATGAGCGCTGGGGCCGAAGATGAGCGCAGGGCCGACAGATGAGTGCCGGCCCGAAGATGAGTGCCGGGCCCGAAGATGAGCGCCGGGCCGGCAGGTGAGCGCCGTCCGGAGCGCGGCGGTTACGCGGCCTTCGGGTGGCCGGCGAGGGTGCGGCCGTGGCTGGCGGCCTCGGTCTCGGCGCGGGCGCGCAGTTCGTCGGCGAGCTCGGTGAACTGGTCGAGGGCGGGGTTCACGCCGACCAGGGTGAACTCGCGGGTGAGGACCTGGAGGTCGAGCTCCCAGACGTCTTCGAGGATGCGCCGCATCCAGCTGGTCGCGTGGTCCCAGCCCTCCTTCGGGGTACCGGCGGCGTAGTTGCCGCCCTGCACGGTGACGAGCACGGCGGGCTTTCCGGCGATGACGGGGGACTGGCCTGGGCCCATGCGGGGGTCGGTCAGCACGAGGTCGATGTAGGACTTGAAGTGCTGCGAGACACCGAAGTTGTAGAGCGGGACGGCGAAGAGCAGCGCGTCCGCGTCGGCCAGCTCGTCGGTCAACGTGCGGGCGAGGTCCGCGGCCGCCGTCTGCTCGGGGGTGCGGTCGGCCTCGGCGGTCATCGAACCGTTGACCGCGTTCGCCCACGCGGTGGCCGGGATCGGCTCGGTGCCGATGTGGCGGCGCACGATGTCGGCGTCGGGGTGGCTGGTGCGCCACTCCGTCTCGACGATGTCGCCGAGGGCGCGGCTGGTCGAGCCCTCGGTGCGGATGCTGGCGTCCAAACGAAACAGTGACATGAATCTCCTTGTGCAAGCTCCGGGCCGTGTGCCCGGGCTTTAGTTACCATCAGTAACTCTGTACGCTGTGATTCGGTTACCGCAAACGATCCCCCGTTACCGCGCAGTAACCAAAGGAGCACGACATGACCCAGCACGCGACCCGCGAAGCCCTCCAGAGCGGGGAAGCCCTGCAGCTTCGCCTCTCGGAGTCGATGCCGACCATGGCCGAGCTCTGCACGAGCCAGGACCCGTCGATGTTCCGGTCGCTGCTGTCGCGCATCGGCGACAAGTGGACCCTTCTCGTCATCGGCGTGCTCGGCGATGAGAGAAAGCGCTTCACCGAGCTGGCCGAGATCATCCCCGGCATCTCCCGCCGCATGCTCACGGTCACCGTGCGGGCGCTCGAGCGCGACGGCCTCGTGTCGCGCACCGTCTACGCCGAGGTGCCGCCGCGCGTCGAATACGAGGTCACCCCACTCGGTCGGTCGCTCCAGGCGGTCGCGTTGACCGTTGGCGACTGGGTCAGCGAGAACCAGCACACGATCGCGCATAACCGTCGCCAGTTCGATGCCCCACGGGAGGGCGCGGCAGCGGATGACTCTGAGCCCGGGTTCTCCGCGGAACGCTAGCCACTGGTTTTTGCCCCGGCCCGGGTTCATCCGCGGCCGAAAGCTTGTGGTTTCTCGGGCCGTCGCACAAGCTGGCTCACACGGTGGACCGCCTGGACAGGGCCGGGCGGATGCCGCGTCAGGGGGCCGACATGACCGTGCGCAGAGGCATCCACTCGTCCATCGTTCTGATCGTCGCACTGGCGGTGGCCCTCGGGTCAGGCGTGGCAGCCGAGGCCGATCCGCCGGCCGGGCAGTATCGCCAGTTCGTCGGCGTCGGAGCCCGCGCTGACGCCAACCTCTGGGAAGCGCTCTCGAGCGGAACCCCGGCGGTCGACTACGGGCGGCCGCAGATCCCGTCGGTGGCGTCGTACTCGGCGGCCACCGCCGCCCGCCAGCAGATCCGCACGCGCGCGGGCGGCCCGCTGTCCGCCCGTCCCGGCTTCGATCTCATCGGCCTCATCACGCTGAGCCAGGCGCACTACGCGCCGTACCTGGGCGATGTGGATGACTCGTACCAGCAGAAGGTCAACGTCAGGGGCCAGGTCGATTTCGCGCGGATGCCCACGCGCCCGACGTCCGACCTACCCGGCACCGACCTCACGTGGATGCCGTTCGTGCGCGACGCAATCAGCGTCGTCGGGCAGGGGCTCGACCCCCGCATCACGTCGCTCACCCGCGCCGAGCTGCAGGCGCTGTACCAGTGCCGCTCGGCCGGACACATCTCCGCCGCCCGGGGCATGGCCTACGTCGGCGACGGCTTCCGGCAGGAGCTGCACCCCACCATCCCCTCGGGCGAAAACGTGCAGACCGCCTTCGCCAACGCCGCGGGCATCGAGGAGTACGGCTCGTGCGTGCCGCTCTACCCCGCCAGCCGCCCCGAAAACAACGGCGCCATCGTCACGCAGGTCGGGGAGATCCAGCCGTTCGCCGTGTCGTCGTGGATCGCCCAGAAAAACGGCGTAGCGACGGACACGGTGGATGACCCGGGCCTCCGCCTCCTCGCCATCAACGGCGTTGCTCCCACCAGCGCACGGGCGCCCGCACTCATGCCGGGACCGCTGTTCGGCGCATCGGCGGTCGTGCCCGCGCCGGGCTCCTTCGCCCACGACATCTACAACGTGATCGACCACACCGGGGTGGGCACCCCGCTCGAGACGGCGCTGACGACGGCGGCGGGCACGGGGCTGTCCCGCACGGTCATCAACCGCTTCGGGTTCAAGAATCTCGACTACCTCGGTGACCGCAGCCAGTACCTGACCTCGGGCCACCGCAACTTCTGACGCGCTACGTGGTTGGCGGCTGCCGCAGCCCTGCCAGCAGCAGGTTCACGATGCGCAGCACGTCGTAGTTCGGATCGTTCACGTTCCACGCGACGAGGTCTCCGACCGCGCGCAGCAACTCGTACGGCGTGACATCCGCCGCGACCTCGCCCGAGGTCCGGGCGGCCTCGAGCAGCTCGGCCAGCACCGGCAGCAGCCGGTCGAGAAACAGCTGGTGCAGCGCAGAGAGACCGGCGGCGTCTCCCTGCCACACGTTCCCCAGACCGTGCTTCGTGGTGAGGAAATCGGCGTACTTGTGCACCCATTCCTGCAGGGCAACGAACGGGGAAGCGGATGACTCCAGCAGCTGGGGTCCGGCGTCGGCGCACTCGTCGATCTGATGGCGGTACACGGCCACCATCAGGTCGGATCGGGTGGGGAAATGCCGGTACAGGGTGCCCATTCCGACGCCCGCGGCATCCGCCACCTCGCGAACCGGCGCGTCAACGCCGGACGTCGAGAAGACTCGGGATGCCGCGTCCAGGATGCTCTGCTCGTTGCGCGCCACATCGGCTCGGCGGCGCGGGGTCGCCGGCGCGGGTGGGGAGTCGCTCATCCCGTCATCATCGCACAGATCAGCCCTCGCGGAACCATGCTCCACTTTAGACTTGCGTAGCGGAACGACGCTCCGTATTGTTGCCGGAGCGATGTTCCACTTTGGAGCGCCGGATCAGTTTGTCCCGAAAGGACCCGCACTATGTCCATCTCCAATCCGCTCTCCACGGTCCAGACCGTGTCGGTTAAGCCCGTCATCCTTCCCGCTCCCAACCGCGGCGACGACCTGCAGGTGCGCGTGACCGCGCCGGTCTCCGGCACCGACCTCCCGGTCATCCTCTTCGCCCACGGTTTCGGTGGGTCGATGAGTTCGGAAGATCCGCTGGTGGATGAGTGGACGGCGAATGGTTTCGTCGTGGTGCAACCGACCTTCCTCGACTCGCGGTTGGTGGCCCTGCCTCCCACCGATGCCCGCTTCCCGGACATCTGGAAGATCCGGATCGACGACCTGGAGCGCATCATCAACGACCTCGACGCCGTGCTCGCGTCGGTGCCCGGCCTCGCCGAGCGGGTGGACCTCGGTCGTTTGGCCGTCGCCGGACACTCCTGGGGTGGGCAGAGTGTCGGCATGCTCGTGGGCGCGCGCGTCATCGGTGCCGATGGGCAGCCGGGCGAGAGCCGCAAGGACCCCCGAGTGAAGGCCGCCGTGTTGCTGGCGACCACCGGCATCGGCGGCGATGACCTGGTGCCGTTTGCGCAGGAGAACTTTTCCTTCATGAGCCCCGACTTCGCGCAGCTCGATACCCCGTCACTCGTGGTGGCCGGCGACCACGATCAGTCGCAGCTCTCCACCCGCGGGCCGGACTGGTTCACGGACGTCTACTTCCAGAGTCCCGGCGCCCAGAGCCTCGTGACGCTCTTCGGGGCAGAGCACAGCCTCGGTGGCATCACCGGATACAACTCCACCGAGACCACCGACGAGAACCCGGCCGCCGTCGCCCTCACCGCTGCGGCCTCGGTGGCGTTCCTCAAGACCATCCTCGGAATCGACGCCGGCGCGTGGGGCACCCTGGTCGCCACGACCGCGCAGGACCCCGCCGCGGCAGGTCGCATCGACTCCAAGTAGTGCAGCTGCGGGCAGCATTCATCGAAGGAGCGCAGATTGTCGCCCACCCCGCACGGCGACGACAATCTCTGCTCCTTCGATGGCCGCGGTCGCGCTTAGTTGGGTGATGTCGTCCGATGCCCGCTCTCGCTCAGATGAGCCAGGCGAGCTCTCCGCTGGCGCGCTCGTCCTCCGTTGCTCGCGCAGTGGCGCAGACGTGGGCGAGGGCCGCGTTCATATCGGGGAACCTGGTCCAGATGAATTTGTCACCCAGCTGCATCAGCTCGACGCCGTCTCCGACGTTCTCGACGAAGCCGAGCAGATGCCCCGGACTGTGCGGTTCGCGGCGGCTGTCACACACCTGCCAGGCCGTCGTGGTTACCCGGTTCAACACCAGGGCTTGCTCAAGAGTCAGTGCCGCCGGGGACGTTGAGTCGGGGGCGGATGTCGCGGCCGAAGGGACCGGGCGAACGGATGCGTCGATCACAGTAGCTCCAAGTCGTAGTGGGTGCGACTCACCAGGGACTGGGGCGATTGTGCTGAATTTACGACCCCGGCGACTTGCGCGTCAAGATGCGCGCCCGGATCCCAGCGTGCATCGCACCGAAGGAGCAAAGATGGCCGTCCCCATCGCGTGAGGACGACCATCTTTGCTCCTTCGATGCTGGCGAAGCCCGATGGCCCGCACTCGCAGAGTCGAGAGGGCCGAGATCACGACGCCAGGGCCAGCCGGGCGCTTAGAAGGGCGCGACGCCGTCGCGGTTGATGAAGGTTCCGGTCGGACCCTGCCCGCCGCGGGTCGCGAGTTCGACGATCGCGTCGGTTCCCTCGGTCACGGTCTGAGGACCGCTGTTGTTGTTGAAGTCGGTGGCGGTGTAGCCGGGGTCGGCGGCGTTCACGCGCAGCTCGGGCAGCGCCTTCGCGTACTGCACGGTCATCATCGTGACGGCCGACTTCGAGGACTGGTAGATCGGCGCGACGATCGTCGACTCCACGTGGTGCGGGTCAAGCACAAACGAGAACGACCCCATGCCGCTGGTGACGTTGACGATGGTGCCCGCGTCCGACTCCTTGAGAAGCGGCACGAAGGCGTTTGTCATGCGCACGATGCTGACGACGTTCGTCTCGAACACGTGGGTGGCATCCGCGGGAGTGAGGTCCATCGGCGCAACGAAGGGCTGCGAGATGCCCGCGTTGTTGACGAGGACGTCGAGTCCGCCATTGGCCGAGATGGTTGCAGCAGCGGATGCCACGGACGTGTCATCCGTCACATCAATCTGCACAAACCGGCCACCGAGCTGGTCGGCTGCCTGCTGGCCGCGTATCTCGTCGCGGGCGCCCATCCAGACAGTGTGACCGGCTTCGATGAGGCGGCGGGCGGTTTCGTATCCGAGGCCCTTGTTGGCCCCGGTGATCAGTGTTGTTGTCATGGATCGAGTCTGCGCGGGCGGCGCCGGGCTGTCGTGGCCCGCCTCAGCATGTGGATTGGCAGTACCACGCAGTTTGCGGCGGGCGCTGTCAGACTGAGGCGATGCAGCAATCGCACGGTGACCTCGGGATGCTCCTTCGCTCGTGGCGCGACCGCCTCTCACCGGTGGACGTCGGTCTTCCCGCCGGTAACTCGCGCCGTGCCGCCGGCCTCAAGCGCGAGGAACTCGCCGCGCTCGCCGGACTCAGCGTCGACTACATCGTGCGGCTTGAGCAGGGCCGGGCCGTGCGCCCATCGCAGCAGGTCGCCAGCTCGCTCGCGCGGGCGCTGCAGCTGACCGACGCCGAGCGCGATCACCTCTTTGTCGTCGCCGGGCTGCTGCCGCCGACGCCGGGCGAAGTGCCCACCCACATTCCGCCGGGGGTGCAGCGCCTCGTCGCGCGCCTCGGCGAGATCCCGATCGCCGTCTTCACCGCCTCGTGGGACCTCATCTCCTGGAGCCCACTCTGGGTCGCCCTGCTCGGCGAGCCGGTGACCCCGGGCGCCGGCCGCGCGAACCTGCTGCGCGCCCACTTCACGGGCACCTCGATGGGCGCCGCCGACTCCCGCATCCTCAGCCGCTCGGGCAGCATCGACGCTTTCGGGCAGTCGCTGGTCGCCGACCTCCGCCGCGTGCAGGGCCGTTACCCCGACGACCGCGGGGTGCAGTCCCTCGTCAAGGACCTGATGGGCGCCAGCGAACGCTTCCGCACCCTCTGGGAGAGCGGCGCCGTCGGCGAGCACCAGTCCGAATCGAAGACCGTGAGCAACTCCATCGTGGGCGACATCGAACTCGACTGCGACGTGTTCAACGTCGCGGGCACCGACATCCACATCGTTGCCTACACCGCCGCAACCGGCTCCGAGGCCGCCGCCAAGCTCGACTTCCTGCGGGTGTCGGCCGTCGCCGCGAGCGTCCCCGCACACTGAGCGTGCCCCGCGGGGATTCCGCGAGTGGATGACCCGGAGCATAATCGACCTCAATCGGGTCACGCCGACGTCACCTGAGGAAGGGGCGTCATGCCGAGCCTGGTCAAGACCGGCAGCGAGTCGGGAGCGGAGCGGTGGGCTGCTCCGGATGACTCGGTCGTCGAGTTCCGCGCCCCCGACGGCGCAACCCTGCGCTTCGCCACCTACCGCAAGATCACCTTTCTCGTGAAGAAGGAGATCGGCGTGCGCATCACCACGACCGGCGGACTATTCGACGCCGCGCGCATCGACGCCCACTACTTCGTGAAGGCGGCGGGTCAGACCTATGCCGCGCACCTCGACGCCGACGAGACGACCAACGACACCTACCTCGATGAGTACGAGTGGAAGATCATGGGCGAGTTTCCCGTCGCCGTCGCGGCCCTCTGTCGTGCGCAGTGGCGCGGCGCCCGGTTCAGCGCGACCGTGCGGCGTGGCCCGCGCGTGCAGGTCGCGGGGGAGCCGGCCTTTCCCGACGGATACCCGGATACCTGGCAGACCCCGGGCGGCGTCCTCGTGAAGCCGACGCAGCTGCACCTCACATCCCGCGCCGCAGGGCTGACGGCCCGGGGCTCGGTGCTCATTCGCAACCGCGAGGGAACCGCGCTGTCCGTCACCGTCAGCGCACCCACGAGCGACCAGTTCCGCGTCGAGACCGGCGACGTGCGCATCCCGCCCGGCGGCGATTACTACGCCGACGTCGTCTTCCTGCCCCGCGGTGCCGAGCCTGCCACCGCCGCGTTCACCATCGTGACGCCCGAGGGCCCACGCACGATCGCGCTGAACGGCGACGTGCGGCAGAAGACGCCGAAGCCGTCATAGGGCGGGCGGATGCCCCGGGACCGCGTAGCTCGAAAACCCGTCTTTGCCGGCGGCGGGCGCGGGCTACTTGTGGTTGCGCGTGTGCAGGTGGTTTGTGTAGACCAGCGCGACCAGGCCGAGCGCGAGCCCGACGACGCAGGCGTAGAGCCACCACTGGTGGGCCTCGCCCATGAGCTGGGGAGCGAAGATCAGGAGCAGAACGAGGGCGACCAGCCAGAGAGCCATCCCGACAATGATTGCCTTGCGGTCGTCGGTCTTGACGGGCGTCGGATCAGGCCGACGCTCACTGTCTTTCAACCAGAGGCGCATGCAGCAAGAGTATCGGCACGTGTGGGGCGGGTGGGGAAATCGCGCCCGTGCCAAGCTAGGTGGGTACGGCCGCGACGGCCGGCATCCGCGTTCGGGGGTTCAGCGTGATCATCACCACTGAGATATCGGCCGTGGCCCGCGCGCTCGTCGACACCAGCGAGATCAACGCCCACTCGTTTTCGACGGTGGGGATGGTGCTGGTCTGGTGCCTCGTGGCCCTGGCGATCGGAATCGTGCTCAACCGCGGGGTGCTGCAGAACTGGGTGGGCAGCGTGTATCCGGGCGGGTACACGATGGTGCTGTACATCCCGCTCGGGTTCACCATCGCCGTTGTCGGCGCGATGGTCTCGATCGTGTGGCCTCCGCGCGACCACCCGTGGGCGTACGTCGTGTGGCTCGGGCTCATGGGGCTGGGCGGCGCGATCGCGATTTTCGGGTTCTTCATCGGCGTGACCGGACACCCCCGCGCGCTGCTACCAAAGTGGCTCCGGCGCAAGCAGGCCGAACAGCGACGGCTGGAGTCCTGACTTGCAGGACGACCTCCTGAGGCTCGGCGGCCTCGTGCTCGTCGCGCTGGCGTTGCTCGCGCTCGGCATCGCCGTCTTCCGCGGCGGCATCTTCACCAAGCTCTACTGGACACGCTACGAGGGCGGCCCCGCGATGCTGCTCTATGCCGCAATCGGGTTCCTCGTCGCGCTGGTCGGTGCGTTCATCCACGTGCTCTTCTCGCCGTCCGACTACCCGTGGTCCGAGGCCGTCTCGACCGCGTTCATCTTCGTCGGCATGATCGGCGCGGTGCTCAGCGTCGTGGTCGTCGGGATCTTCGCCTGGCCGCGGGCCCTGCTGCCGCGGTGGCGTCGCGACCAGCTCGACCGACGTGACGGCAAACCAGTGCGCCCGGCGCCCGCACCTCCCCGCGACGAGAGCGCCGACGAAGCGCGCGAGGAAGCCGAGTGGCGCGCCCAAAAAGCCCAGGACGAGGAGCTGCGGATGGCTCGTGCCCGCCGCAAGCTCGCCGACGAGGAGCGCGACGGCGCGAAGTAACCGTGGCCCGGGTCATCCGCTTCTATATACCTATGTAAAATAGCGATGTAGCATAGGTATATGACGCATCGAGATATCCCTAAGCTTCAGGCCCAGTTGAAGGCGTTCCAGCGACGCCAGCGCCGGGACCGCACGTTGGTGGCGGGGTTGTCGAGCTCGTCGGTGCGGGTGCTGGGCGCGATCGCCCGACGCGGCGACGGGTGCCAGCCGGGGCAGATCGTCGAGGAGCTGGCGATGACGACGTCCAACGTCGCTGCGTCGCTGCGGGAGCTGGAAGCGGCCGGGGTGATCCGCCGGGAGAAGGACGGGGCGGACGCCCGGCGCGTGAACGTGCGGCTCACGGCTGACGGCGAGACGCTCGTGGCCGAGAATCGTGCTGCCCGCGACACCTGGCTGGGCGAGGCGATGGACGCGCTGCTGACCGCGGATGAACAGGCGACTCTCATTGCCGCGGGCGACCTGCTGGAGCGGCTCACACTCTTCGATCCCACGTCGGCCGCCAGGAATGAGTGAGTCGCGGTCGCCGGTGCGTGACCGCGCTGCGGCCGTCGTCTCCTCCTTGCGGGTTCGCAACTACCGGCTGTATTTCTTCGGCCAGGCGGTGTCGGTCGCGGGCACCTTCATGCAGACGCTGGCCCTGTCGTTTCTCACGCTGCAGCTGACCGGCAGTGGCACCGCGCTGGGAATCGTCGCCGGTGCCCGCATCCTGCCGTTCGTCCTGCTCGGGCCGATCGGAGGCGTCATCGCCGATCGATACGACAAACGGCGGCTTCTGTACGTGACCCAGTCGGCGTCTGCGGTGGGAGCGGTCGTGTTCGCGGTACTCGCGGCGCTCGGCGCTGTCACCTATCCCGTCCTGATCGTTCTGTCCCTGGTGCTCGGATGCCTGACGGTGTTCGATAACCCCGCGCGGCAGAGCCTGATCGCGGACCTCGTTCCGCGCGAGACACTCGCCAACGCGGTGGTTCTCAACTCCGTGTCGTTGAACGTCGCGCGCGTGCTGGGCTCCGTCATCGGTGGTGCCCTCGTCGCCCTCGTCGGGATTCCGGTGTGCTTCCTGATTAACGCCGCCTCGTTTGTGGCGGTGCTGGTGTGCCTTGCCGCGATGCGGGCGGGGGACATGCTGCCCGCGGTTCGCCAGCCACGTGCCCCGGGTCAGGTACGCGCGGGCGTGCGGTACGCGCTCGGCACGCCCGAACTGCTCTTCCCACTGCTGATGCTGACGATCACCGGGATCCTCGCGTACGAGTTCCCCACCACGCTGCCGTTGCTCGCCATCGGTGCATTCGGGGGAACCGCCGCCACCTATGGAGCCATGGCCGCGGTGATGGCCGGCGGCGCGATCATCGGTGGGCTCATCGCGGCGAGCAGGAAGGCGCCTCGGCGGTCCAGTTCGCTCGCGGTGACGGCGATCGGGTGGGGTGTCGCGATCCTGATCACTGGCCTCGCCCCGACTCTTCCCATCGCGCTCATAGCCCTCGCGTTCGTCGGGTACGGCAGCGTCACCTTCAACTCCACGGCCAAGACAACCCTGCAACTGGCGACCCGACCCGAGATGCGCGGACGTGTCATGGCGCTCTGGGGTCTCGCCTGGGGTGGCAGTACCGTCATCGGCGCGCCACTGGTCGGCTGGATCGCCGAGGAATTCGGCAGCCGCTGGGGGCTCATCATCGGTGGAGCGCCGACCATCCTGCTCGGGCTAATCCTCTATCCCGTGCTCCGTCATCGGGACAGAGCAACCTCGGCACCGACCGACGAGAGCGATCTGCACCCCGCCGCCGGGGTGAGCGCGGCCTAAGCGCTGCTTCGCCCCGAGCCATCCGCCCGCACAACGAACCGAAGGACACGCATGCCCATCTCCACTATTGAACCCACCTCTGCCCTGCTGCTGGTCGACCTCCAGAAGGGAGTCACGGGTAGTGCGGGCATGCCGATTCCCCTCAGCACCGTTCTGGCGAATGCGGCCGAGCTCGCGGCGGCCTTCCGCGCGAAGAACCTGCCGGTGGTGTTGATCAATGTCGACGGCGTGACCCCGGGACGCACCGACGTCTCGCTGGCGCGGGGCGCCGGGGACGCTCGCGAGCGGCCGGACAACTGGGCCGAGCTTGCCGACGAGCTCGATGCGCAGCCCACCGACCACCGCGTCACCAAGTCGGGATGGGGAGCGTTCCACAACACGGGGCTCGACGCCCGGCTGAGAGCGCTCGGTGTCACCCAGGTGGTGCTCGGGGGAGTGGCGACCAGCATGGGCGTCGAGTCCACCGCTCGCGCCGCCCGCGAACACGGCTACGACGTCGTGATTGCCACGGACGCCATCACCGACCGCAGCGCCGATGCCCATCACAACAGCGTCACCCGCATCTTCCCGCGCATCGCCGAGACGGGAACGACGGCCGACGTGCTGGCCCTGCTCGGCTGACGCGGTCTGCCGTTACTCCGGGAAGGCCCCGGCGTGCCCGAGCGCATTCCAGCAGGTGGCGAGGATGAGAGGACGCGCGCGCTCCGGCGTTGCATCGTTCTCGTAGGTGAGGGCGAGGATCGCCAGCGCACCGATGGCTCCGGTGACCCGGGCCCGGCGCTCGAGCGACACCGGTGCCACGGTGTCGACCAACCCGAACATCGCGAACACCGGAACGCCCATCGGGGCCAGCCGTGCAATTAGTTCGTCGTCCCGGTTTGTCGAGACCGACGAGAGGGCGAGCTCGATCCATCCGCGCCGGGACATCGCGAGATCGGTGAGCGCCGCCAGGGCGAGGGCATCGCGGGCTGCGTCGTCGGCCTCACTACCCGCCTGCTGCGCCACAACCCGGGCGTATATGTCGCGCGCCAGCGCCCCGCACTGCGCGATGGCGGCCTCGACCAGCAATTCCTTCGAGGGGAACCGGTTGAGAATGCCCGTCTTCGAATATCCGGCGGCGTCCGCGACGGCCTGCACCGCGGTGTCCTTGATGCCGCGGCGGGCGATGAGTCCGGCGGTCACGTCGAGAATCTCGGCATCGATCTGCTCCTTCGAGGGGCGGATGCCTCGTGCCGCCGCCATCACGCCACCCGGCCCGTGCTGCGCTCGCGGGGTGCGCGGCGCAGCCAGGTGATCAGGCAGACGGCGGTGAAGATCTCCCAGCCGGTGATCGCGTAGACCGAAGCGCGCTCCCAGACGCCGTCGGGCAGCAGGTTGAGCGTGGATGAACCGGAGTCGACCAGCAGCATCACGAGCGAGAGAATTCCGACCACGCCGAGCACGATGCTGATCACGCGATACCAGCGGGCCGCGCCGATGCGGGCCGAGCCGATGCCCGCGGTGATCGCGGCGAGGTTACCCGCGACGATCGCCAGGGCGGCGCCGAGCACGTGGAGGATGAGCAGGTGGTTCTCGGCATTGCGCTGGCTGCCGTTGAAGAGTCCGACCAGGATGATCCCGACCGTATGAACGGTGGCGACGGCCAGGAACCAGCGGCGCGGCCCGACCCGGATGGCCCGGGTGGCGAGAATCGCGGCCGCGAGAAAGAGCAGTCCCTGCGCGATGAAGGCCGAGTTCATCAGCCAGGCCAGAGGCGAGTCGATCGTGCGGCCCTGGAAGACTTCGACGTCGGGTACGCCGAGGTCGCTGATGTAGTTCGTCGCGTAGCTATAGCCCGGGTAGACCGAGGCGCTGATGGCCTCCGCGCCGAAGTAAATGACTCCGGCAACGACCCAGAGGACGGCGGCGATGAGGGCGGGTTTGCGGGCAACAACAGAGGGCATCACAAGCTTCCGGATCAAAACGGTCTAATACAGACCATATTAGTCTGATTGCGAGGTGCGTCAATGTGCGCCATTCGTCAATGTGCGGGGCGGATGCCTCGGGCCGATGCCCTCGCCTGCCCGGCAGGTCCCGTAAGTTCGTCAGGGTGAACCGCACCGACCGTCTGTACGCGATCGTCGAGGAACTGCGTGCCGGAGCGCCCGCGCCCCGCACCGCCCGATGGCTCGCGGCGCGGTTCGAGGTGGCAGTGCGCACGATCGAGCGGGACATCAGTGCTCTGCAGCAGGGCGGCTCCCCGATCTGGGCACAGCCCGGTCGCACCGGCGGCTACTACATCGATGCGAGCCGCACCCTGCCTCCGGTGAACTTCACGCCGCAGGAGGCAGTCGCGATGGCTGTCGCCCTCCAGAGCATGCCCGGCACGCCATTTCATCAACCCGCGCAATCCGCCCTGCGAAAGATCGTTGCCGCGATGAACGTCACCGATGCCGCGGCGGCCCGCCTGCTCGCCGAGAAGGTGCACCTGCTGGGCCCCGACGAAGCTGTGGCTCCGGCCGAGGCCGTTCCGGCGCTGATTGCCGACGCGCTGTCGAGCAGACGGGTTCTGCGAATCGACTATCGAGACCGCAGCGGCAGTGCCAGCTCGCGCGACATCGAGCCGCTCGGTTACGTGGTCAACGGCGACGCCTGGTTTCTCGTGGCGTGGTGCCGCCTTCGTGGGGGAGTGCGGGCGTTCCGCACCGATCGCATTGTGTCGACCGCCATCACAGCAGAGGTGCCAGAGCCTCGAACCCTCAGTCGCGAAGACCTCGACATTCCCTACGGAGAGGTGCGCGGGCTGCCGCCGCTCTGAGATCCAGATGCGCTGCTAACACCGACATAACGGTGTCGCGGGCGCGCTGAAGGATCGATAGTGCCGGTAACGTCCCGGCACGAAATGGATCCCTCATGAACCTCGTCTCCGTTCGCCTCATCACGGACAACGTCGCCGAACTCGCCGATTTCTACGAGCGGGTCACCGCCGGAACGGTGGTTCGTCCGAATGACAACTTCGCCGAAGTGCAGACGGCAAACGGCACCCTCGCCATCGGCAGCACCGCGACGGTCGCCCTCTTCGGCCCGGGCTCTGCGCGGCCGGCCGACAACCACACAGCGATCATCGAATTTCTCGTGGACGACGTTGACGCCGAGTTCGCCCGCCTTGCCACGTGGATCACCGAGTTCGTCACCGAGCCCACCCTCATGCCGTGGGGCAACAAGTCGCTGCTGTTTCGTGACCCCGACGGCAACCTCGTGAACCTGTTCACTCCGGCGACCCCGCAGGCGATCGAGAAGTTCGCCCGCTTCGCGCGCTGACGGCGGGGATCCGTCAGCCGCGGTCGGGCTGGCGCATCCACTCCGGGAGGAGGGAGTGCGCGATGCGGGCAACTGCCTCCGGGTCATCCGCCCCTCGTGCACCGATTGACAGAACCGCGTACAGCCCCGCAGCGGCGTAGGTCACCTCTACCTCTGCGGTGTCGGACTCGCGCGCGCTGTCGGTCCAGACCAGGCGGTTCTGTACCCGGAAGATCTCGGCGACCCCGCGCAGGTCGGATCCGTTGTCAAAGGCGTCGGCCAGATGGACGAGCTGCGGCTCAGCGCGCAAGAGCTCGACCATTTCTCCGAGGTTCTTGATCGCCGCGGCGTCGAACGAGGCGCCGCTCTCCCGCTCGTCGAAGGCCCGGGCGAGAAGGCGGTCGAAGCTGTCGAGAATCGCAAACCACGCCGCCTCCTCGATGGTGTCGAAGTGATTGTAGAAAGTCGCTCGCGTGACATCCGCCTCCCGGCTCAGGGAGGAAATGCTGCTGAGTTCTCCCTTGCGAGCCAGGCGGTGCATCGCGTCGAGGATCTGCTGACGGGACTTCTGCGACCGTGGGTCGGACGAGATCGGGCGTGCTGCCATGTGCCGAGACGCCCTTTCCGTTGACCTGTGACGTGCGAGCTGTGACTGATGTGCGCCCAGCGAAATTATCTCAGCTGCGCCTCGTGACGCGCGCCCGACACCTAGCGCTTCGGTGCCCAGCTCTTGTTGACGATCTCGAACTCGTTGCCGTCGACGTCGGTGAAGTTTGCGGCGTAGTAGCCCTCCGCGAACTGGGGACGCGGTCCGGGAGCTCCGCTGTCGTTGCCGCCCGCGGCCAGCGCCGCGGCGTGCGTGGCGTCGACGTCAGCCGTGGAATTGGCGGCGATGCCGAGATAGATGCCCTCGATGACATCCCCCTTCGGCCGGCGCAGCCAGATGCTGTTCGCGCCGTCGGCGATGCCGAAGGTGTCGACCTCGGTACCGGGTCCGCCCGAGCTGAACCTGCCGTATTCGTTCCAGCCGAGGGGCTTCAGTGCGGCGAGGAGAAACTCGAACGAGCGCTCTGGGTTGCTCACGGACATGTAGAGGTGGTCAAGCATGGTGGGTCTCCCTGGCTGAGTACCGGCCTGTCGACCGGGAGCTCACGGGGTGGGCTCGTCACCAGTGTGGCACTTCTTTGACAAATGTCCAAGAACTTCTTTACACATGTCAAATAAGGCGCCCAGCACGCAATGTGGGGCGGGTAGTTGCCCATTCCGGTGCCGAAAGGGGGCAACTTCCCGCCCCTCAACGGCGAGTGCAGCAGATGCAGCAGCAGCGAGCTACAGCGCGCCCACCACGAACTCGATGGACTTGATCAGCTGGCGCACGTCATCCGGCTCGATCGCCGTGAAGGTCGCGACCCGCAGCTGGTTACGGCCGAGCTTGCGGTATGGCTCGGTGTCGACGATGCCATTGGCGCGCAGCGTCTTGGCGATCAGCGCCGCGTCGATGTTGTCGTCGAAGTCGATCGTCGCGACGACCTGCGAGCGGTGCGAGGGGTCGACCACGAACGGCGTCGCGAACTCCGAGGCGCTGGCCCAGTCGTACAGCGCCGACGAGGACTCCTTGGTGCGGGCATCCGCCCACGCAAGTCCACCGTTGCCGTTGATCCAATCGATCTGGTTCTCCATGAGCAGCAGGGTCGACAGCGCGGGAGTGTTCAGCGTCTGGTTGAGGCGCGAGTTGTCGATGGCGTTCTTCAGCGACAGGAACTCGGGGATGTACCGATCCGACGCAGCCAGTCGCTCGGCACGCTCGATCGCCGCGGGGGAGAAGAGGGCAAACCACAGTCCGCCGTCGGAGGCGAAGTTCTTCTGCGGCGCGAAGTAGTAGACGTCGGACTCGGCGGCGTCGAAGTCGACTCCACCCGCGGCGCTGGTCGCGTCGATGACGGTCAGCGCGTTCGCGTCGACGCGCTTCACGGGCGCCATAACACCGGTGGATGTCTCGTTCTGGGGCCACGCGTACAGGTCGATCCCCTCGAGGATCTCGACCTCCGCACGCGAGCCACCCGGCGCGTTGATGATGTGCGGCTCCTTGAGCCACGGGGTCTTCGCGGCGGCGCCGAACTTGGAGCCGAACTCACCGAACGTCAGGTGCTCGCTGCGCGTGTCGATGAGACCGAACGCCGCGGCATCCCAAAACGCCGTTGATCCACCATTGCCGAGGATGACCTCGTAGCCATCGGGCAGGCGGAAGAGCTCCGACAGGCCATCGCGCACGCGACCGACCATGTCTTTCACCGGCGCCTGGCGGTGGGAGGTGCCCAGAATCTTTGCCCCAGCGGAAGACAGGTAGTCGAGCTGCTCCTGACGAACCTTGGACGGGCCGCAGCCGAATCGTCCGTCTACGGGCAGGAGGTCGCTGGGAATCGTGATTTGGGCCATACGCAATTATATTGCGTGGGCGGATGCCCCGAATCGACGCCTGCTGACAAATGTCTGTTAGTACAGACATTCCTGTTTCGAGTGTCGACGGTGGCGACGTGCCGCCACGCTACGGGCGAACGTCGCACATCAAGTGAGACGCGTTCTCAAACGGTAGGCTGTGACAGGTAATCGTGCGGGCGACTGGGAGGCATCGATGACGGACCTTGTTGACACCACGGAGATGTACCTTCGGACGATCCTCGACCTCGAAGAAGAGAACATCGTTCCGCTGCGTGCGCGTATCTCCGAGCGCCTCGGCCACTCTGGCCCCACGGTGTCACAGACCATCGGTCGCATGGAACGAGACGGACTGGTGATCGTCGAGGGCGACCGTCACCTGGCCCTCACCGATGGCGGCCGCCGCAAGGCGACGCACGTCATGCGAAAACACCGCCTCGCCGAGCGCCTTCTCGCTGACGTCATTGGCCTGGACTGGGCCTACGTTCACGAAGAGGCATGCCGCTGGGAGCACGTAATGAGCGAGCAGGTGGAGCGCCGTCTGCTCGACATGCTCGGCCACCCCACCGAATCCCCGTACGGCAACCCCATCCCCGGACTCGACGAGCTGGGTGACCCCGCTGCCGCCCGCTTCATGGACGGCGTCACCAGCATCGTCGATCTGGTTGGGAAGACGGATGCCCCGGTGCAGGTGTTGATCCGCCGCCTGGGCGAGCCCGTACAGTTCGAACCCGACCTGCTGCAGCAACTGCAGAACGCAGGCGTAATGCCGGGGGCTACGGCGTCCGTGTCATCCATTGGGTCCTACGTCCTCGTGCAGGTCGAGGGCTTCGGCGAAGGGCTCGAGCTGCCCAACGAGGTCGCCGTGCATATCTACGCGGCATCCTGATCTTTCTGGCTTCACCAAAAGTTTCAGTAACGTGACATTGCGCTGAAACATTTGGCGTTTATGCTGTAGGCACTTGGAGTTCTAAGAAGTTCTCGGGAGAGCTGAATGTTGGAGATACGCACCGTCCAAACCGTGGACGCGCGCGCGCTCTTCTTCATAGGCCACTGCATACAGATGGACGTGCACTGTCACGCCCAGCTCATCTAGGCATCGTCGTTCACGACGGTGTCTTTTTTTGTACGCTAACTCCTTCTTCTTGAGGTTCCAGGTGTAGGTCGAATGCCTGCAAGCCGTGCAGGCATCTTCGAAGGGATGTCATGCGCACTCTTGTGTTGAACGCCGGTTACGAACCCCTCGCTGTTGTGTCTTTCAAGCGAGCACTCGTTCTTGTTATGAACGGGAAGGCGACGATCGTCGCGCAAGATGACGAGCATCCGGTCTGGGGCTCAGGGCGCCCGTGGGATCGCCCGTCCGTGATCATTCTGCGCCGCTACGTGCGTATCCCGAGCGGCCGCAACGTGCCGGTATCCCGCCGCGGAGTACTGCGTCGCGACGCTCACCGTTGCGGATACTGCGGGGCCTCCGCCAACACGATCGATCACGTGATGCCGCGCTCGCGTGGGGGAGCGGACTCGTGGGAGAACCTCATGGCGTGCTGCCTCAAGTGCAACAACAAGAAGGGCGACCGCACGCCCGCCGAAATGAACTGGCAGCTGCTGATCAAGCCGCGGGTTCCGCACGGCAGCACCTGGCTGGTGCGCGGAGTCGAGCAGGCCGAACCCCAGTGGGACGAGTACCTGCCGGCGGCGGCCGTCGCCGCGTAACGCTCACCCGCGGGCCGCACCATTCGTGGTGCGCAGGTCTGTGTCGAGCCGGGATCCATTTCAATGTGACGTGAGGTAATTGGAGCCGAGTCGCCATTCAGCACGCTGCAGGCATGGGTCACGCGACATGAATACGGCACTTGTTAATCTTGCGCCCGTGCTCGAACGTTGCGACATTGTTCGTCGGAAATCTCATATTTTGCTCTAAATACACAATGTGGTGAATATTCGTCGACAAAGAGAGTATTTGTCGATAACCTTCCGAACACGAGCGCTTCAACGACGCACGCGTCTGGGGGAAGATTGTCTGAGGCACATTTTGAAGTCCAATATGTCCACAACCACGCATGCGAGACGGCTGCTTTAGCCGATTGCCATTGTTTCTGTCATGGCGCGGGGCACCAAAATGACCTCGTGGCCAGAGCGGCGTCGTGCTCCAATTCCGCTGACATGTCGGCGTTGCTCGGCGATTTGGAGCGAATCTTCGGTGAATTTCATTCAAGCTTTCGCGACGCGACTGCTCGAACGCGCAGCGCCCGAAGCGTCCTCACATCTGCCGAAATCGGAGCGGTCCGTTTCGACGTTGGTAAAGGTGCAACCAGGTACGAGAGCCTCATTGTTGACGAAACCCTTCATTCGGTTTTCATCGAGATTGCGCAGCGGAGCCTTGCGAGCACGCCAGCCGACCGGAAGCAACAGGAGGAGTTCATAGAACGCATCACGAGGGGAGCCATCACGGTCGTTGGTACCCCGGTGACGTTCACGAACGTTGTCGAATCTCACGTCTGGTGCAGCGTTGTGGCGGAAAAGGTCGTACAGCTCACGACGCAGGCCTCTGCAATTCCGGCTGGCCGGAGCTACGCAGGTGTCGGCTATCCACGTCAGTCTGCTTCCCGGCTGCCGCAATCTCTCGCTGGCGTTCGTTCACAGGGGCTGCAGCACTTGGACGATGCTCTGGCCGCATTTTCGTCACTTTCCGTTTCCCAAGTGGTCGACCTATTGCGATTAGTAGGAGCTGCCACCTGTCCCGATCCGTGGCATCATGCTGCTGTCGTTAGATACTGCCTCGAGCCATTTGTGACGGCTGCGTTGTGGGCACCGTCGAACGCCACCAAGATCGTCAATTCAGCAAATTTCGACGATTTGAGAAGGCGCTGGCAGAGCAAGCGACACTGGTGAGCGAACTGAGACACCATGAACCCGTGCGAGAGGCAGCCGTACGTGGCGTCTCCGTTCGATATGTTGAAGATGTTCGGCAGCCCGATTAGCAGCTCATGAATCGGCCCATTACCCCGACGCCACCATCCGGCGTCAGGACCATCACAAGTAACGGTGACCGGTAAACTCAGATGTGATTGCCTCTGTAGCTCAGTGGAAGAGCAGATCCGTCCTAAGGATATGGCCGGGGGTTCGAATCCCTCCAGGGGCACT
>NZ_JAAVUZ010000024.1 GCF_018449675.1 Glaciihabitans sp. dw_435
TCGCCCGGTAGGGCCTAACTCGCCCGTTTTTCGGCAGTACCGCAGGACGGGTCGTGTGACGCAAGCGTCGGCGCCCCGAAATGCCCTGGGCGAGTGCCGAACGGGCGCCCGGGCGCCGGCTCCGCACAGCCGAAACGCGAAAGCGGGCGAATGCGCTGAAAACGGGCCAGCGCGCTTGACCGTTTTCAGCGCATTCGCCCGTTTTCAGTCCGGCGGGCCCGGGTGGGGGTGCATTGGTGCCGGGCGGGCGCCGAGGCGGGGCGCACCGAGGCCGGGCGGGCGCACCGAGGCGGGGTGCACGGTGCCGGGCGGGCGCCGCCGCGGGCTACTTCAGTGCGTCGGCGATCGCCGTGGAGCCCGAGATGACCTCGAACTGCTCGCGAACCGCGAGGGCGGGGGATGACTCGGCCGCGGTGGCCCCGAGCACAGCGACGACGACAGCCGCGACATCCGCCCGGGGAATCGTGCCGCGCCCCGTCTCGGTCGCAACCTTGATCAGACCCGTAGCGGGCTCGTCGGTGAGGCCTCCCGGGCGAATGATCGTCCAGTCGAGGTCGCGCGTGCGGATCTCCGCGTCGGCCTCACTCTTGGCGCGCAGATAGACCTGGAAGACATCGGATGACTCGGGGTCGAACGAGTCCGTCGCCATGGCCGAGATCACGACGTAGCGTCGGATGCCGGCGAGCTGTGCGGCGTCCGCGAGCATGATGGCGGCGTCGCGGTCGACGGTGAGCTTGCGCTCGGCGGTTCCGCCCGCGCCACCACCGGCGGCGAAGACCACGGCGTCGGCCCCCTCGATGTGCTGGGACAGCTCCGAGGCATCCGTCTGCTCCAGGTCGAGCAGAAGCGTGGTTGCTCCGGTCGCCACGACGTCGGCGACATGTTCGGGATTGCGGATGATTCCGATGGCCTCGTGACCCGCATCTGCGAGCTGCTTTTCGAGGAGTAGTGCGATCTGGCCGTGTCCACCTGCGATGACAATTCTCATACTGCGAGTTAAGCACGCTCAGCATCGGGTAAACTGATTTCTGGCTCCTCGCGTGGCGCCATCCAGGCCAACTCCCCCAGGACGGAAACGTAGCAAGGGTAACCGGGCTCTGTCGGGTGCGCGAGGGGTCTTTTTCTTTGCCCGGCAGCGGAGCGGACGCCGTAACTCAGCACGCTAAGTTACGTGAGCAATTGTCTAAACGTGAAGGTTCTTCTCGTTACCCCCATACTTGTAGCAACAAGGGGATGCAGAGTGCCTTCGATCTACGCGCAAGGCCGTGACCACAAGCAGTGGTACCTTTTCGCGCGCACCCAGCTTCCCCTTCTGCTCTGCACGCTCGTGGTGGTTGTGCTGGGTATCGTCGCCTCGGCGGCCCTGCTGGACGACGGAGTTCTCTGGGGCGGCCTGGCACTGATTGCCGTTGCCTCGGTCGTCGCCGTCACCGTTCCGTGGGACAGATTCGGTCCCGAATGGTTGCTGTCCGTCGCCATCGTCGACCTGCTCGCCGTCGCGATGATTCGCTCGTCGCTGATTCACATCATCACTCCCGTCGGACTGCTCAGCGTGTTCCCCGTCATGTGGATCGTGTACGGCTTCCGCCGCCGGTTCGTCCCCGTTGCCGTGGTGGGAGCGTTCTGCATCAGCGGATTCCCGTACCTGCTGAGCGGCCGCTTGCCCGTGGGCGTCGAGTGGGCGGCGGTCGTCACCCTGCCGATCATCGTCGTGGGCATCGCGTTTGCCGCGTCTGCCGCGGGAGACCAGCTACAACGCGCCAATGAGGTTGCAGTGAAGAACGCGGCCGACCTCACCGTCATGCTCAAGAGGGCGCAGGACAGCGAGCTGCTGTCTCGCGCCATCATCGACACCGTCAGTGCGGCCGTGGCGTTCTACGGTCCCGACAACCGCCTTGTCGTCGCCAATCAGATCGCCCACGAAACCGTGCGCACGGTGGGGTTCGAGCTCGACGAGCCGCCGTACGCGGGCCCCGACGTGCTGCAGGCAGACCGGCAGACGCCCATTCCGTTCGAGGACCAGATCATCCCGCGTGCTCTTCGCGGCGAGCTGCTCGCCGACCACATGGAGTGGCTCGGCAAGCCGGGCAACCAGACGGCCATCCTCGCCACGTCCCGCCGCGTGTACCGCGACAACGATGAACTGCTCGGCACGGTGATCGTCGCCTACGACGTCACCAAGCTCGCGGAGGCGATCTCGGTGCGGGAGGCGTTCCTCACCACCGTCTCCCACGAACTGCGCACGCCCCTGACGTCGATCGTCGGGTACCTCGAGCTGGTCGAGGAGGGCATCGACGACGCCGATCCCGACATGATCGCGTACCTCAGCGTGATTAACCGGAATGCCCAGGAGTTGCACTCGCGCATCGCGGAGCTGCTCGCTGTTTCTGACACGCACATCGTGATCGAAAAGTCCCGCATCACGGTGGCACCCGTCATCGGCGGGATCGTCGAGAAGCTGGCCCCCACCGCGCGCGAAAAACGGCTGCACTTCGGCGCCGAGCTGGACGACGCGCTCGAGGCATCCGTCGATCCCGATCGTCTCGCCCAGGTCATGCAGAACCTGGTCTCCAACGCGATCAAGTACACGCCCGCCGGTGGTCGAGTGGATGTCGGGTTGGTGCAGTCATTCGACCAGCTGCGCATCACCGTGGTCGACACCGGGATCGGGATGACCGACTCCGAGCGACGCCAGGCCTTCGACAGGTTCTACCGGGCCGAAGCCGCCCGTATCGGCGCCGTGCAGGGCATCGGCCTTGGGCTGGCTATCGCGAAGGAGATCGTTGAGGCGCACGACGGCTCCATCGGGATCGACAGCTCCTCCGCCGGCACGACGGTGACCGTGCTGATGCCGCTGCGCTAGTCCGCCGCACACAGGGGTCGGGTCGACTACTGGGGTGGTACTGGGGTGCCGACGGCGGACCCGTGGGTGGGTGTGAGCCGCCACTACTATCGGCGCATGGCAATGGCTGGGCCGATGCGGCACACGCGCACCCTTCGTTACTCGCGCCCGGGCCGGGTGCTGCCGGTGGTGGGGCGTATCGGCAACGTGATCGCGTGGATCGTGGCGTCCGTCACCATTCTTCTCATCGTTGCGCTGGTGCTGGTTCCGCGGATCACCGGGGCCACCCCGTACACGGTGCTCACCGGATCGATGACTCCTGTCATGCCGCCGGGAACGATGGTCGTGGTGCGGCCGGTGGACTTCGGCTCGATCCGGGTGGGCGATGTCGTCACCTATCAGATTGAGTCGGGCCAGCCCGCGGTGGTGACCCACCGGGTGGTCGCGATCAATATCTCGTCGCAGAACACCACGCTGACGACCCGGGGAGATGCGAACCCGGTCGCTGACGCGAAGCCGGTGATGGAAGCGCAGGTGCGTGGCACCGTCTGGTACTGGGTTCCGATGGTCGGATACCTCACGTCGATGGCATCCGGGGGCGACCGCCAGGTGCTCGCGCAGATTGCCGGCGGCGCCCTGATCGCCTATGCACTGTTCGTTCTGATCGCAGCAATCCGCACGTCACGCCGGGAAAAACGCGGAGCCGGGCGTCGGCGGGAGTCCGGATAATCCAGCGTTTGGATTCCGGATTGGTCGCGAACTACTGGTTCGCGTTCCGGGCACTACTGGGATTACGCCGTGTTTGATTACCAGTGACACTTAGGGACTGAATAGGTACCTATAACGCAGAGTGTGTCTGCCTACTATTCCGTCACTCGAGGGTTCATCTGGGGGGGCTTACCCATCAATCCGTTGCGCTTCCTCGCGTCCACAAACCGACATGCAGAAGAAACGGACCCCACAATGAAGACTGTAACCAAGGCCGCCATCGCTGGAGCCGCTGGCTTCGCACTCCTCCTCGGTGGAGCGGGCACCCTCGCCTACTGGACGGACGCCGCCACCGGCGCCGACGTGCAGATCCAGACCGGTAACCTCGCCATCGGCACCATCGCCGACACCGGGTGGACGCTGATTCAGGCCGGCGCCAATGTGTCCCCTGCTCAGACCGTGGGCGTTGCGTACACGAACCAGCTCCTGGTGCCCGGCGACCAGCTCCGCAAGACGATCAACGTGCCGGTGGTTCTCACGGGCGCGAACATCAAGGCGACGCTCAGCGTCGCGGGAACGGCCTCGCCGTCCAGCCCGGTTGCGGGACTGACCACCGCCGTCGTGTCGGTGGGAGGCACGGCGGGAACTATCAAGACCCTGACGGCTTCTGACCCGGCAGTGCCGGTCGTGTTCGCCATCGAGATTCCGTACGGAACTGCCGCCTACAACACCAACAAGAGCCTGCCGACGACGACGTTCTCGACGCAGTACACCCTGACGCAGATCCCGGTCGCCACGCCGTAGTCGGGTCTCGAGTGCGGGTGCCGAGCACCCGCACTCGACCACCAGCTTGCGCGCGGGTGATCACCCCCCGCGAGCGCCCGCGCGCAAGACATCCTCGGCCGACGCTGACGTTACGGAGCTGAAGTCATCGTGTCTCTTCACCGGGCAGCACCCCGCACACAGAGCATCTCTGCTCGTGCGGGAGCCGCGACATCCGCTCTCCGCAGCATCCCGCGGTCGGTTGTCGTTGCTGTCTCGTCCGCGGCGATCGGCGCTCTGTTGCTGGGCGGCGCCGGCACCTACGCCCGGTGGACCGACGCGGCGACGGGCAGCGCGGTGGCATTCCAGACCGGAACGCTCACCGCCACGGTGTCTGCACCGACCGTCGCAAACGAAGCCATGGCGGCGGCACCGGCCGGTGTCGTCGTGCGGTCCGGCTCGTCGGGCATGATCCCCGGCATTCAACTGGAGAAAATCACGTACACCGTGAACAACACAGGAACAGCGCGTGCCCGCGCCAAGGTTTCCGTCGACATCACGGCAACTGTCAGCGACGTGCCCGCGTGGAACAGCATCCAGCCGTACCTCACCGCGACCATCACGGTCGGCGCCAGCGCCGCTGTGCCCGTGCCGGCCGCCAACATCACCGCGACTGGGCTGACCGGCACCATCGCCACCCCGGGAATCGTGGAGCCCGGCGGGTCGACCGCCGTCGTCATTCGCTTCAGCCTTCCGGGCACCTCGGGTAGCGTCGACCTCACGCGCACCCTTCAGTCGACACGCAGCGCCAGCGTCGCCATCGGCGGCCTGCTCGCGTTCGCGCCGGTCATGGTGCTCGTCCAAACACCGATGGCCACGCCATGAGCCGGGTAGAGCAATACGGAGACCGGCGGTCGCGTGCCCGACGACACGGGTGGGGACGGTGGATGCCTCTGGCTTTCGCCATCGTTGGAGCCCTGCTCCTCGCGGTGGGGTTGCCGCACTCCTCGACCGGTGCCTACTGGACGGCGACCGCCACCCCCGCGGGGTCCGTCGTGGGACAGGGACAGTGGTGTGCTGCGCCCAATCCCGCGGTGAGCGGCGCACGGTTCATCCGCCTCAACACCTTTGCCGCCACCTCGGCAACCAACCAAAAGATGATCATCGTGCCCGTGGCCAACAACACCGCCTGGGGTGGGGGTTCCGGCGCCAGCGCGAAGAACCTGTCGGTGCGACTGTGGGGATGCCAGGAGACGCCGGTCAACGACCTGCGGATCACCGCGTGGTCCAATGCTTCGAGCGGTGCCCTGGCGCCGGCGTGGGTCACGGGCTCGACCACCACCGTGGCGCCCACATCCCGACTCGATCCGCTCTCGGGACTGGGCTCGCAACTGTCCACGTTGGCCAGGTCCGCCACCGTGCGGGCCGACTACCCGCTCATCACCCCACCGCCCAACGGGGATGCTCGCCGATACAGCTGGATCATCGCCAACGACCGCACAAGCGCGACACCCGCGGCGGATCCGGGGTCGTGTTCCAACCTCCTCAGTGCCATCGGCAACTGTCTGATCTCGCTGACCGAGCTTGGGCTGGGTCTGGGAAAGACCGACAGCAGCTTCGCGCAGGTGTTCAACACCTCACAGTGGAGCACGCCCACCATTTCGCCGGTGAACTACCCCGCACGAACCTTCGCCCTGCAGACCTCGGCGGGCTGGGGAACCACCGGCGCGTGGTTCAACGTGACCTGCACGATCGGCCTGCTCTGCACCACCAACACCACGAACACGTTCCTCACCGGAACGGGCGCCTCCGACTCGACCCTGCTGGCCACCACCGACGGCAACCAGCTGCAGTGGGTCGTGATGCAGTGGACGGGCACGACGCCTCCTCCCGACGACCTCGTCGCCGAGATCGTGCTCTCGTGAGGTTTCCCCGGCTCCTGACCGCCGCGGTGCTCGGAACCGCGCTCGCCGTGGGGCTCGGGGGGGGACCGGTCGCCGCGGCCGATCCCGAACACATCTGGTCGCTCACCATGCTCGACGGGTCGCCCGCCACCACAGGCTCCCTGTTCGACGACCGCGACATCGTGCCCGGCTCGCCGATGACCTCCGGCTACCTTATTTCGCGCACCGACGACATCGACGGACCCGTCGAGGTGCGGGCCATCCCGATCTCCACCGATCCCGATCTCGCGAGCGACCTGCTTGTCACCGCGGGCATCAACGGCGTGCCCGGTCAGACCCAGCGCCTGGACACCATGCTCTCCACCAACGCAGCGGTGGTCGCGACCACAGCGATCCCCGTCGGTCAGGTGCGGCTGGACATCTCCGTCCAGCTCGACCCTGCATCCGTCAACGTCACCCGCCTGTCCGAGGTCGCATTCAGGTTCGAGGTGCGGGTCAGTGACGTGGACATCGTGATTCCGCCGACCGCGGGCAACTCCACGCCGCCGACGCCGCCCACATCCACCCCGTCGGCGACCACCAGCCCCACGGTCACGCCATCGCCGACCCCCGCACCCGAGCCGACCGCTGAGTGCGACGCGCAGGTCGACGCGCAGCAGACAGCGGACGTGGATGACCCGTGCGACCCGTCATCGCCCACAGACCCGGGCAGCACCAACAGCCCCATCGACACGGCGGGTGGTCCGTCTGACCCGCAGGGTCCGCTGTTCGGCTTCGCGGAAGGCGGGCTCGCGCTCACGGGCTCACCGCTGCAGCTGATGCCCCTCTTGCTGGGCGGGCTCGCGCTGATTTTTGGAGCGTTCATGGTGATCCGGGAGCGGCGCGACAGGCAGCGCGCCGAGACTCCCGTCGTCCCGGCGGCTGACCCCGAACGGTGGCGCGACCTGTAGCCGCAGCGCCCGATCGCGAGTACCGTGGCGCGAATGACGGCTTCTTCCGCGCCAGACCCCTTCCGCATCGACATCGCCGACGATGCTCTCGATGACCTGAGGCGTCGGTTGCGCGCGACCCGCTTCGTCGAGCCCAGCTCCACCGAGCGGTGGGCGGGCGGAGTCGACCCCGACTACCTGCGTTCGCTCGTCTCGTACTGGGCGGAAGAATTCGACTGGCCGGCCCGGCAGGCCGCGCTCAACGAGTATCCCCAGTTCACCGCGGAGGTGGCGGGACGCCGGCTTCACTTCGTCCACCTGCGGGCGGTGCCGGGCTCGTCCAGTGCGGTTCGGGATGACCCGGGCGGCAGCGAGGTCGCCGGCGCCGGGACATCCGCCCCTCGTCCGCCCCTCATCCTGTGTCACGGCTGGCCGAGCAGTTTCGTCGAGATGCTGCCGCTGGCCGAACGTCTGGCCGACCCGGCGCGCTTCGGCGGGGACGCGGGGGATGCCGTGGACGTCGTGGTGCCGTCGATGCCGGGATTTCTGTTTTCCGAGCTGCCGGACGAACCGCTGTCACGCCAGGCGCTGGCGCGGCCGCTGCATGAGCTCATGACCGGCGTGCTCGGATACAAGACGTATGGGGCCTTCGGCGGCGATATCGGGGGAGTGGCGTCGGGGTGGATGGCGGCGACGCATCCCGAGGCGGTCGTGGGGCTGCACATGATTCATCCGCCGTTTCCGGCCAGCTTCGACGACGCCCCGCTCACGGTGGACGAGCAGCTGTTTCTCGATGCCGAGGAGCACTACGACCGCACGGATGGCGGGTACAGCGCGATCATGATCACGCGGCCGGACACGGTGGGTGCCGCGCTCATCGATTCGCCGTCGGGGCTCGCCGCGTGGATTGTGGATAAGTACCGCGACTGGAGCGACTGTGGGGGAGATGTCGAGAGCCGGTGGGACCGCGACACCCTGTGCACTGTCTTCACGCTCTACTGGGTTACCGGGTCGATCGGCACGTCGCTCCGGCAGTACTTCGACTTCGCGCTGAGCGCGGCGCGGCCGATGATCACTATTCCGGCGGCGTTCACCCTGAGCGCCGAGGTCGGCATGGTGGGATTCCCGCGGTCGATCGCGGAGCGTGCGTGCAGCGACATCCGCTCCTGGAACCTGCCCGGCCGCGGCGGCCACTTCCTCGCGTTCGAGGAGCCCGAGCTGATGGCGGCCGAGCTCACCGCGTTCTTCGGGTCGCTGCGGTAGCGCCCGGGATGGGCCTCCATATTGACGAAAGCGGCGTCGGTCCACGGGTCGCGGTGCTCCTGCACGGAATGATGGGCTCGTTCGAGAGCTGGTGGCGGGTCGCCCCGCTGCTCGTGAGCGGCGGCTATCGAGTCTTGGCGATTGACCTGCCGGGCCATGGGTTGTCGGACCGGGACAGGAAGCTCACCGTTGAGCGTGCGGCGGATGCGGTAGCCGCCGCCGTTGACGAGGCCGGAGGCGCGCGACCCGCGTTGGCGATCGGGCACTCGTTCGGCGGACTGGTTCTGGCGGCCGCTTCGGCACGGCTAGCTCCCGAACTGGCGGTGTTCGTAGACGCGCCCTTTGCGAGTCGTGGAGGTCGTGACCGAGTGACCGCCACCGCCGAATACGATCGGGATCGTCGACATCGGTCGGCCGAAGAGCTCAAGGCGACCAAGCCGTATTACAGCGAATACGACTGCATGGTCGAGGCCCGTGCTGCGGAGCGCTTCGACCCCGCCACGGCAGGTGCCGTAGCTGCTGCTGGCAGCGGCTCGTGGTATCCCGTCGCTGGATCAATAGTGGTTAGGGCGAATCCGAGCAACTATGTCAGTGACGATGAGGCCGCCGCTCTGACCCGGCGGGGCGTGCTGGTAAGAGACATCGCGGGTGCGGCACACTCTGTTTGGTACAGCAATTTCGACGATTTCGTGTCCGCGCTGCCTGAAGCATTTGCCTCGGCGGGGGAAACGTCGCGGCCCGACGGTTCCGGAGGGAGAACCTAGCAAATGGAGGGAGTTATGACTCCCGCCGCGTGCCAGCTTTTCCCGCCAAAACCTGCGCGTTCTCCCGCCAACCGGAAAAGCGGGCTTCCGGCCGCGCGCCGGCGCGCGAGCGGGCGGCGGGTTAGGCGCGGGAGCCCATGGCGGCGTCGATGAGGGTCGCGGCGGCGGCACGCGCCTGCCCCGCGGCATCCGGAACTCCGCTGATCGCGGCCGTCGTCTGCGCGCCCTCGGCGAGGATCGCGAGCTGGGGAGCGAGGTACGCGGGAGCCCCCGCCTCTGCCGCGACCTCGGCGACGTACTGCTGGAACGACGCCTTCTGGTCCCGGGTAGCCTCGGCGACGGCCGGGACGGTGGCGCCGAGCTCGCCGAACGAGTTGATGAAGCCGCAGCCCCGGAAGTCGTCCTCGGTGAACCAGTCGGCCAGGAAGTCATAGATGGCGAGCAGGCGGTCGCGCGGTGTGGAGACACGGGATGCCGCGTCGGCGATGCCTGCGGTCCAGATGTCATGCCGCCTCGCCAGTACGGCAAGCACGATCTGCTCCTTCGACGGAAAGAGCGCGTACATCTTCTTCAACGAGATTCCGGTCTCGCTGCGGAGTTCGTCCATGCTGACGGACTGCACGCCGCGGGTGTAAAAGAGCCGGTCAGCGACGTCGATGGCGCGGGTGCGGAGAGCGTCGTCTGCCGTAATGACGGTGGTTTCCGTGGCATCCATTTAATTTCTTCCGATCTCGACTTGCGCTGAGAACGCGCGTTCTCTATAGTAGCAAACAGATCGGAGAACGTGCGTTCTCAAATCGAATCTGTTACATCCCAGCAATATCCGAAGCACGACGAAAGAAGAGAATCATGTCGTTCATCACCGTAGGTACCGAAAACTCCACCACCATCGACCTGCACTACGAAGACCATGGAACCGGCCAGCCCGTCGTTCTCATCCACGGGTACCCTCTCGATGGCTCGTCGTGGGAGCGCCAGACGGGCGCGCTGCTCGATGCCGGATATCGCGTGATCACGTATGACCGTCGTGGCTTCGGCAAGTCCAGCCAGCCGACCGACGGATACGACTACGACACCTTCGCCGCCGACCTCAACGCCGTGCTAACCACGCTTGACCTCACCAACGTTGCCCTCGTCGGCTTCTCGATGGGAACCGGTGAAGTCGGTCGCTACACCGCCACTTATGGCACCGATCGCCTCGCGAAGGTCGCGTTCCTCGCGCCGCTCGAGCCCTTCCTGCTGAAGACCGACGACAACCCCACCGGCGTCCCGGTCGACGTGTTCGACGGCATCCGCAGCACGGCCAAGGCCGACCGCTTCGCCTGGTTCACCAACTTCTACCAGGACTTCTACAACCTCGACCAGAACCTGGGCAGCCGCATCAGCCAGGAGGCAGTGACCGCCAGCTGGAACACCGCCACCATCGCGTCGCCGAAGGCCGCCTGGGCCGTCGTCTCGACGTGGATCGAAGACTTCCGTGAGGACGTCAAGAAGGTCCGCGCCAGCGGCATCCCCGCACTGATCGTGCAGGGCACGGAAGACCGTATCCTGCCGATCGACGCCACCGGGCGCGTTTTCCACAAGGAATTCCCCGAGGCGCAGTACGTCGAGATCGAGGGTGCTCCCCACGGCTTTGCGTGGACCCACGCCGAAGACGTCAACCGCGAACTGCTCGGCTTCCTCGCCAAGTAACTCTCACCGCGACTCGCACAAAAACGCTCTATTTCCCGCGTGGAATAGAGCGTTTTTGTGCGAGGGGCGGAGGTTAGACCGGGTCGGTGGGGTTGGGCTTGCTCACGAGAAGCGGGTCAACCGACGTGATCGGGAACTGCGGAAGCACGTCCTCGCTCACCCCGAAGGTCGCCGCCAGCGTCTGGCGTGAGAACGCCGACGCCGAGAGCCGGTATCCCACGTCTCCGGGCACGGGCTGGTCGAAGAACACCAGGAAGTGAATCTCGTCATCACCGATCACTTCGATCTGGTGCGGGTACGCGCGGGGGATGAAGTACGTGTCACCCGGCTCCAGCAGATAGGTGTCGAGACTGCCGTCCGGATCGAGGATCGTCATGCGTGCGTGCCCCTTGTGCACGTAGCCCATCTCGGCGGTATTCGGGTGCCAGTGGGGTTCGCGCATGCCGTCCTCCTCGATCGTGATCGAGAACATCGAGACGTTCTGCAGCGCCGGCCACAGAGGAGTCTTGGCGGTACGCGCGTTTGCGTAGGGGTAATCCAGCGGCGGTGTCTGGGCGCCGAGATCGAACTTGTGTGGATTGATGAAGCGCGTGGCGTCGGGGACGACCGCATCTCCGGCGCGCTTGACCAGTAGCGCCGAGGTGGTGTCCCGAACCAGGGGCGCGAAGTCTGCGGCGGGCAGGCCGAAGGTGTTGCCCAGCACGGCGTCACTCATCGCGCCAAAGGCGGCGTGCAGCGAGAAGTCCTCCGGGCGCTCGTCGCTGAAGGTAATGATCAGCTCCGCGTCATCCGCCCCAATGTTTTCAATCGCGTGCAGCGCGCCGGTCTCGATGTGGAACATCTGTCCGGCCGAAATCGTGAAGCTCGAATACGCGCTGCCCGAGTCGAGGATGGTGACGAGCACCGACCCCGACAGGCAGCAGCCGAGCTCGTTCGCGTTGGCGTGCCAGTGCGGTTCGCGGATGACTCCGGGCGCGAGTACCAGGCGCTTGATGGAGAGGCGATTGAGAATGGGAAAGTTGTCGGCCGTCAGCCGGGTAATCGAACCGAGCTCGCCGGAGTAGACGGAGTCGGCGGTGAGCAGTGAACGAACGTGTCGCGAGGGGAAGGTCATGCGGGTTCCTTTGGTCCAAGATCAGTGAACGCTGGTCGTTGCCAGTGAAGCACCGGAACCCCCGGATGCGGCTGGATGCGCCGCGGATATGCACCGGTGTGCAAGATGCGTGCACGGGGAATCGCTTTCGTGCCGCTGTGCTGGCGGGTGCGGGCGGCCGGTGCGGGCGACCGCGGCTGCCTCAGGACCGTACGGGGCCGGTGCTTGCCCGCACGACGAGGCCGACCGACCAGATGCTCAGCGATGGCAGCCTGCCGGAGCTGCACAAGACCGCGTCCTTCGGGTCGCGCTCCGTCGAGCGCCTGGCAAAGCTGCGGGAACACCAGCCCACGGGACCGTTGATGTGCGCGGAATTCTGGAATGGCTGGTTCGACCACTGGGGTGCCCACCACCACACGACGAGTGTCGAGCAGTCCGCTGCGGACCTGGACGAACTGCTCGCGGCCGGGGCATCCGTCAATCTCTACATGCTCCACGGCGGAACCAACTTCGGCTTCACCAACGGTGCAAATGACAAGGGCGTCTACCAGGCGACGGTGACGTCCTACGACTACGACGCCCCGCTCTCGGAGTCCGGCGAGCCGACGGAGAAGTTCTGGGCGTTCCGCGACGTGATCGCCAAGTACGCGCCGGTTCCCGCCGAGAAGCCGGAGGCGTCTGCGCCCGCGCCGACCCCGTCGGTATCGCTCGACCGTGTCGTCTCACTGCGGTCGGCCGTCCAGGCATCCTCCTCGGCCCTGGGCGCGTGGTCACCCTTCGGACACCTGCCCGCGCTGGACGAGCTCGGTCACTACCGCGGGTTCGCCGTGTACAAGGCGGCCGTCGGAAGCGGCGGCGTGCTCTCCTTTGCGGAGGTGCGCGATCGCGCCCAGGTGTTCCTGGATGGCGCGCCGGTCGGCGTGCTCAGCCGCGACCACCACGACTCGGCCATCGTCCTGCCGACCGGCGGCGTGCTCGAGATTCTGGTCGAAGACCAGGGACGCGTGAACTATGGCGAGCGAATCGGTGAGCACAAGGGCCTGATCGGTCCGGCGCTGCTGGACGGCGTCGAGATCACCGAGTGGGAGGTTCTCCCGCTTGCGCTGGACTCCCTAACGATCGAGGTCCTCTTCGGCACAACAGAGCCAGAGGAGCACGGCGCGGCGGATGCCACGGCCGCGAGTCACCTCTCGTCGATCGCCGGTCCCGCTTTCGCCGCCGGGACCTTCACGATCGACGCACCCGCTGACCTGTTCCTCAGTACCGCCGGGTGGGGCAAGGGAAACGTCTACGTGAACGGCTTCAACCTTGGCCGCTATTGGAGCCGTGGGCCGCAGACAACGCTCTACGTTCCGGCACCGATTCTTCGCGTCGGCGTGAATGAGATCGTCATCTTCGAAACGCTGACCGCGGCATCCGCTCGCATCTCCTTTGTGCCGTCCGCGAACCTGGGACACACCGACTTTTAGGCTTCGTGCCGGGTTCTGGCCGCGCCCTGCACAGACCCTGCCGGTTGCGGCACGAACCCGGGCCGTTCGGCTATCCCCACCCCCGGCGAGTGTCGCTGGCTCCGGGTACGCTGGGTCAGTGGTTACAGCCCTGTATCGCCGGTATCGCCCGGAGACTTTTGCCGAACTGATCGGTCAGTCTCAAGTGACCGATCCGCTGCGTACGGCGTTGCGTACCGATCGGGTGAATCACGCCTATCTGTTCAGCGGTCCGCGAGGCTGTGGCAAGACAACCTCCGCCCGCATTCTGGCGCGCTGCCTCAACTGCGCGGAGGGACCGACGGACACCCCGTGTGGCGTCTGCCCCAGCTGTGTCGAGCTCAGCCGCGACGGTGGCGGATCGCTTGACGTCGTCGAGATCGACGCCGCCAGCCACAACGGTGTTGACGATGCCCGCGACATCCGTGAGCGTGCGGTGTTTGCTCCCGCGCGTGACCGCTACAAGATCTTCATCCTCGACGAGGCGCACATGGTGACGCCGCAGGGTTTCAACGCGTTGCTCAAGATCGTGGAAGAGCCGCCGGAGCACGTCAAGTTCATCTTCGCGACGACCGAGCCCGAAAAGGTCATCGGCACGATTCGCTCGCGCACCCACCACTACCCCTTCCGCTTGGTGCCGCCCGCCCAGATGCTCGACTACACGCAGCAGCTCTGCGAGGCCGAGAACATCACCGTCGCGCCCGGCGTCCTGCCGCTGGTCGTTCGCGCCGGCGGGGGATCCGTGCGTGACACGCTCTCCCTTCTCGACCAGCTCATGGCCGGGTCCGAGGGTCGCAACATCGAGTACGAGCGCGCCGTTGCCCTGCTCGGCTACACGCACGGTGCACTTCTCGACGAGGTCGTCGACGCCGTCGGAGCCCGGGATGCCGCGGCCGCCTTCAGCTCCGTCGACCGGGTCATCCAGACCGGTCAAGACCCGCGCCGTTTCGTCGAAGACCTGCTCGAACGCCTGCGTGACCTCATCATCGTTGCTGCCACCGGCGATGGAGCGGCCGCCGTTCTTCGCGGCATTCCCGCGGATGAATTGGAGCGGATGACCCAGCAGGCGCGCAAGTTCGGAACGGCAGAGCTGTCCCGTGCCGCCGATGTCGTCAACGCCGCGCTGACCGAAATGACAGGTGCGACATCCCCACGCCTGCACCTCGAGCTCATGATCGCCCGTGTGCTGGTGCCCTCCAGCGATGAGACCGACCGTGGCGCCCTTGCCCGTGTCGAACGTCTCGAACGCCGCATCGGCGTCGACGGCCCTGTCGGAATTTCCTCCTCCGCACCGAGCGGCGAACGTGCGGCGCGCCCCTCGTTGAACGCGCCGGTCGAGCCCGTACGCGAGCGCCGTCCCTCCCTCAACGCTCCCGTCGCATCGGGCCAGACGGTCGCCGACGCCCGCGCGGGTCGTGCGTCGCTGGACGCACCGCGCACCGAAGCGCCGAGCGCGCCCGCCGCCGTGACACCGCCGACCCCTGCGGCGACACCGGCTGCCGCTCCCGCGTCCGGCGGGTGGGCCGTAGCCCCGATCGGCAACGGCCCCGCCGTTGACGAGCCCGAAGAGACGCCGCTTCCGCGCACACCCGCAGCCGAGCCGATCTCCTCAATCCCGTCGCACACCGAGACGGCTCCGGTCGCTCCCGTGGCCGATGCGGCCACCGCGGCACCGGTTG
The DNA here is from genome assembly GCF_018449675.1 of Glaciihabitans sp. dw_435. Taxonomy (GTDB): domain Bacteria; phylum Actinomycetota; class Actinomycetes; order Actinomycetales; family Microbacteriaceae; genus Glaciihabitans. The sequence goes on from NZ_JAAVUZ010000024.1 coordinate 15,124, forward strand.
CAGCGCCGGCGATCCCCGGCTCCGAGGCATCCACTGCCACTCCCGCTACCCCCGTTCCCGTCAGCCTGCAGCAGATGCGCGACTCGTGGCCCGAGATTCTCGAGCTGGTGAAGAAGACGAAGCGCAGCTCGTGGATGGTGATCTTCCCCGCGGAGGCCCGTGCCCTGCAGGGTGACGTGCTGACGCTGACGTTCCCGAACGAGAACGACGTTGCCAACTTCAAGCAGCCGCCCGTGGACGGCGAGAGCGTAAGTGAGCACGTGCGTCGCGCGATTCTCGATGTGCTCGGCATCCGGGTGAAGTTCGTGGCCCGTGTGGAAACGACCATGGCGTCGCCCAACTCGGCGCCGGTCATCGCGCCCGGGGGAGCCGGCGTTGCGCCCGCCGCAGCCGTACCAACTACGCCCGCACCGGCGGCATCAGCTCCCGCCGGCCCCGCGCCCGTCGCCTCCGCTCCGGCAGCCGCGCCCACCACCGCATCCGCGGCTCCGGTCACCTCCGCGTCGGCTCCCGCTTCCGCAACGGTGTCCGCGCCCGCTCCTACCCGCGCACCGGTGGCAGCTCCCGCTCCCGTGCAGACGGTCCTCACCGGACCGCCCGCCGCGCGCACCGCAGCTCCGGCATCGGCTCCGCAGCAGCCCCGCCGCACCGGGACGATTCCCGACACGGAGGCTCCGCCGGACGCCGAAGAGTACGTCGAGCCGATGGAGCCCGACCTCGAGCCCCCGGCAGACCTGCGTCTGTCGCCGCGCGGTGCCGCGCCATCGCGCCCCGCGCAGCAGGCCGCCCCGACCACCGCTCCGCCGAGTGGCCGGCCCACCGGTGCTCCCCGCGCACAGCAGGCTCCGCCGTCCGGTCGACCCACGGGAGCACCCCGCGCGGGCGCTCCGGTGCAGGCCGCGCCCACGCAGACTGCACCCACGCAGACAGCGCCAGCCCAGACCGCGCCCGTGCCCGCATCGGCTCCCGCCCAGGCCCAGCGCCCGACCCAGCCGAGTGAACCGTCGACGGCTCCGGCCACCGACGCCAGCGGATGGGCCGTCGCGCCGATCCCCGGTGCCGGCCTCCCGCCGTCGGAACCGCTGATCACCCGCAACCAGCCCCCGGTGCAGGCGCCCCCGCGTCCCAACGCCCAGGTCGCACGCCCCGCGGAACCGCGTGAACCTGAGCCGGTGCGCCGCCAGCTTCCCCCGCCCACCGCCCCCGGCGAGAAGGCGCGCTACGGCGAATCGGTCGTCCGCGAAATCCTCAGCGCGACCTTCATCGAGGAACAACCACACATCCCCCGGGTCATCCCGAGAAACGACTAACGCGTGTACGAAGGCATCATTCAGGAACTGATCGACGAACTCGGTCGGCTCCCCGGTATCGGTCCGAAGTCCGCCCAGCGCATCGCGTTCCACATTCTGCAGAAAGAAAACTACGACGCCACGCGCCTGGCCGAGGTTTTGCTCGAGGTGAAAGACAAGGTGCGATTCTGCGAGATCTGTGGAAACGTCGCCGAGCAGCCCACCTGCAACATCTGCCGTGATCCCCGTCGCTCCCCGACCACCATCTGCGTGGTCGAAGAAGCCAAGGACGTCGTCGCGATCGAGCGCACCCGCGAGTTCCGTGGCCTGTACCACGTGCTCGGCGGTGCCATCAGCCCGATCGACGGCATCGGTCCCGACGACCTGCGCATTCGCCAGCTGGTGCAGCGCCTCGCCGACGGCATCGTCACCGAGGTCATCATCGCGACCGACCCCAACCTGGAGGGGGAGGCCACGGCCACCTACCTCAGCCGCCTGCTCGTGCAGCCGAACCTGCGCGTCACGCGCCTGGCATCCGGCCTGCCCGTCGGCGGAGACCTCGAGTACGCCGACGAGGTTACCCTCGGGCGTGCCTTTGAGGGCCGTCGCCTCGTCGAGAAGTAAGCCGGCGCTCGACTCACCACGGCGCCCCACCGCGCTGACCTCACCACCGTTAACCACCATGAGAGCGAGCGGATGACCCACGCCGACGACACCGACATCACCATCTTCGACGAGTCCGGCATCTTCGCCCTCGCCGATGTCGCCCGCTACACGACGTTCGTCGATCCCGACTGGAGTCTCGAGCAGCTCGTCAAACACTTCCGCCAACAGTCCCGCAGCCTCGCCGTCTGGTACGGCGGGGACAGCGGTATGAGCTCCACCGTCGTGCGCGTTCGCCAGGGCATTACCGACGAGACCGGCTTCCGCGAAGCCACCACGTCAATCTCGGTCTCCAGTGGCATCCTGAATCTCGTCTCCTATGACGCCCTCACGATGGCCGCGCAGTTCGACGACGAGACGCTGCCCGCCAAGGCGGAGGCCGGCCTCACCGTCGAAGTGCCGAACGGCGACTACGACGTGCGGATCGTGCAGATGTACGACCCGGACGACACAGCGGACTTCGACGAGCTGCCCGAGGGCACGCCAGCGTTCCTGGTGGAGCTCGAAGAGGGCGGCACCGAGTCAGAAGACGCCATCATCTGGCTCTCCGAGGACTGATACGCCCTATTCGCCCGCAATCGCGAAGGTCGGTGCGTCCGTACCCGCGGCGCTGGTCGAGCCCGCGGCCGACGTCGAGATCTCGATGTGCCACAGCGCGCCGGCCGAGTACCAGGTGCGGGCGCCGTCCCCGGAATACGGATCGTTCGCGTACTCGCTGAGATCCATGGCCTGAGCCCACTCGCGGCACACCTGCTCGGCGCGGTCGGGGCTGCACAGCGGCACCCCCTCGATGGCAGCACCGTTTTCGGTATCCAGCCGCCACTGCATGGGCTCGAGGCCGAGGGCCTCGCCGATATTGTTCATCCCCACCATGAACGCGTTGGCGACAACAATGTCCAGCGCCGTTGCTGGCAGGCCTGATCGGATCGATGAATTCTGGAATGGCAACATGATTCCCCGTCGGTCAAATCGAGCACAGAACCATCCGGGGTCCGGGGATGTTGATCCCACCGTATACCCACGGCGAGGGCAGTGACAGAGCGGATGCCCCGGGCACGGTTACCTCAGTAGTGAGCACGTCACTTCGTAGACTAGTTTCATGCTCACTTTCTTCCCTGAAACGACGCCTCACCGAACCGGCATGCTCGAGGTTGGTGATGGTCAGAAGGTCTGGTGGGCAGAATCCGGAAACCCGGACGGCAAGCCCGTCGTCATCCTTCACGGTGGACCCGGGGCGGGCAGCTTAGATCTGCATCGCCGGGTCTTTGACGCGCAGAAGTACCGGATCGTGCAGTTTGACCAGCGCGGCTGTGGCAAGAGTCTCCCGCGGGTCTCGGGCCCCGGCGTTGATCTCACGACCAATACGACCTGGCATCTCGTGGGCGACATAGAGAAGTTGCGGGTGCACCTCGGCATCGACGCATGGCAGGTGTTCGGCGGCTCGTGGGGTTCCACCCTCGCGCTTGCCTACGCCGAGACGCACCCGGACCGCGTCACCGAGCTCGTGGTGCGCGGTGTTTTCACCGGCCGCCGGTTCGAATTCGAGTGGTTCAGTGAGGGCGGCATCGCGCTCGTTCACCCCGAGGCGTGGGAGCGGTTCGCGGCACCCCTGGAGAACGGCACCGGCACTCCCGGCTCACGGTTGGTCGAGTACCAGGAGCTGTTGGAGAACCCGGACCCCGAGGTTTACGCACCGGCGGCCCGGGCATGGGCCGTCAGTGAGGTGATGGCGATCTCGATCGAGGGCCGCCCCGCGCTCGTGACAATGCTCGAGGACCTCACCGAGGCGTACCCGATCGCGCGCCTCGAGCACCACTACTTCATCAACGATGCCTGGTTCGAGCCGGGCCAGCTGCTGAAGAACGCGGGCGTGCTTGCCGGCATCCCCATGGTCATCGTGCAGGGAAGGTACGACATGTTGACCCCCATGCTCACGGCCTGGGATCTGCACCGCGCCCTGCCCGACGCCCGCCTCGAGATCATCGAAAACGCCGGTCACTCCTTCGACGAACCCGGCATCGTTGACGCCCACATCCGCGCGACGAACGCGTTCGCTGTCGGGGCGTGAGCCATACAGCGGGACAATGGGTGACATGGCTAAATGGACACCGGACGAGCTCGACGCCGTCACAGGCGCGAGGGAACTGCGTGTTGCCGGCATGCGGATGGATGGCACGCTTCGCAAGGGAGTGATCATCTGGTCCGTGCGCGTGGATGACGACATTTTCATTCGCTCGGTGGATGGTCCCAACGCATCGTGGTTCCGTGGCACGCAGGTGCGCGGGGAGGGCCGGATCCAGGCGGGCGGAGTCACCCGGGCCGTGATCTTCGTGCCGGTTGACGACAACAAAGAGCAGGTCGACGACGCCTACCGCGCAAAGTACGGCACGGGCAGCTCGGTGCGGGCGATCAACGCTCCGAAGGCGTCGGCGACCACGATGCGTCTGGATCCGATCTAACCAGCGCTACGCGCCAGCTCCGCCATCGGCTGGAATGATGGCTCCCGTTACGTACGACGCGCGGTCGCTGAGCAGCCACGCGGCCACCTCCGCGATCTCGCGGGGATCGCCCATGCGGCCGAGGGGGATCGTTGTGGTCATGCTTGCCACCACACCGGGCGTCGCCGCTTCCCACGCGTCGATCATCTCGGTGGCCGTGCCTCCGGGGGTGATGCCGTTGACCCGGATGCCGTCCCGGGCCCAGCTCACCGCGGCGGTCTCGGTGATGCTGTTCAGTGCCCGTTTCATCGCGCCGTAGGCGGGCAGCGCCGGGTTCGCCCGGCGGGCGCCGATGCTCGAGGTGTTGACGATCGACCCGCCTCCGGTGCGACGCATGAGCTCAGCTTCCGCGTTCATCGCGGTCCAGTGGGATCGGAAGTTCACGGCGAACTGCTCGTCGATGTCATCGTCGCTGGTGGTGTGGAGCGGGCCGGGCTGCTGGATGGCGGCGCCGTTGTTGAAGGCACCGTCGAGTCGACCGTGCAGTTCGTCGACCCGGGCAAGCGCGGCACGGATGCTGTCGCTGTCGGCGAGGTCGAGGGTAATCGCGTCGGCGACGCCGCCGTTCGCCCGGATCTCGGAGACGATCCTGTCGAGGGCCTCCGCGCCGCGGGATGCGAGAACAACCGATGCGCCCTCCCGGGCGAAGAGTCGGCCGGCGGCCGCGCCGATGCCACGGCTCGCACCGCTGATGAAGATGACCTTGCCGGTGAGCAGTCCGACGGGGGTGCTGGTGCTGAGGGGGGATGGAGAGGTGATGTTTGTCATGCCACCACTGTCGTCGTGCCGAAAATCCGGAGGCAGGCACAGACGGTACTACTCTGCGGGGCCCCGGTGCGCGCAGACTGGGCACATGGATAAGCAGGAACTCGCGGCCTTTCTCCGCACCCGTCGCGAGCGGCTCCGGCCCGAAGATGTCGGCCTGGCATCGGGCCCGCGGCGCAGGACCCCGGGGCTGCGCCGGGAGGAGATCGCGGTTCTCGCCCACATCTCGACCGAGTACTACGTCCGGCTCGAGCAGGGCCGGGCACCGCGTCCGTCGGGCGAGGTTCTCGCGGGCATCGCCGGCGCACTGCGGCTCAGCGACGCCGAGTCGGACCACCTGCACCTGCTCGCCGGCACTGCCCAGCTCCGGTCGGGCCTGCACAGCCGGGAGGTGCGGCCCAGCATCCTGGCCGTGCTCGAGCGGCTTCCGCAGACGGCGGCGTTTGTGATGTCGGCAACCTTCGAGGTGCTGGCGTGGAACGACCTGCTCGCGGCCCTGATGGAAGACTTCGGCAGCGTCCCGCCCGAGGAGCGCAACCTCGCACGCAAGGCATTCCTGGGGCACCCGCGGTCCGAGACGCCGCTCTACGGCATCTCGGACTCCATCGAATTTCGGCACAGCGTCGTGAGGGAGCTTCGGGCTACCCGCGCCCGCTACCCGAGCGATCCCGCCGTCGTCGGACTCATCGACGAGCTCATCGTGGGCAGCCCCGAGTTCGCCCGGCTGTGGGAGCACCACGATGTGGAAGCGGTACCGATGCTGACGAAGACGTTCAACCACCCGACGGTCGGACCGATCACGGTCGACTGCGATTCCCTCACGCTGACCGACAGTGACCAGCGCCTGGTGCTCTACACGGCCCCGGTCGGGTCCCGGGACGCGGAGGCACTCGCGCTGCTGAGCGTGTGGGGCGTGGAGGGCGCCGGGCAGGGAAGCAAGGGTCGGACGGTGGATGCCTCTGCCCCGGGGCATCCGCTGTCCTGACGGGTCAATTCAGCGCGAGCACAACACTGGCGGCAATGCCGAGACCGATGCCGCCGACCTGCAGCGCGGTCATCCGCTCCCGCAGAACGATCCCGGCGAGGATCACTGTGCCGATCGGGTAGAGCGCGTTGAGCACACTCACGATGGGCAGCGTTGCCGGGTCGGTGCTCGAGTGCAGCGCCGCCTGGATGAACACGTTGGCCAGCGCGTCGAACACACCGCAGATCGCGACGATCGCCCAGAACCTCCACGGGAGGCGCCCGGTCGCCTCTCCCGGGGCCTGCGTTCCGCGGGCCGCGCGCCGGGTGGCGAGCGCGATGCCGCACAGCAGCACGGACTGCACGATCCGGGCGACGACCAGGGGCGCGACGCCATCCGCCGGCGACGTCTGGTTGTACGCGAGCACCAGGCCGCCGAATCCGCAGCCGGCGATCACCGCCGCGAGTAGACCGCGGGTGGTGAGGCGCGCGCCGGTGTGGTCGGGAACGCTTGCCACCAGCGCCACCGCGATGAGTGCGACGACGAGCGCGGCGATCGCGATGCCCGACAGCCGCGTGCCCAGGAGCACCGCGACCACCACGGGAAGCAGCGCCGAAAAGACCGAGGTGACCGGGGACAGCACGCTCATCGGTCCGATGGCCAGTGCCGAGTAGAGCAGCACGAGCCCGATCGATCCGGCGATCCCCGCGACGGAACCCCACAGGATCGCGCCGCCGGAGAACGTTCCGCCGAGAATCGCGAGTCCCACCAGCAGCGGCACGATGCCGATCACGGCGGCAGCGCTGGTCACGACGATCGTGCGTAGGCGACGGGATGCCAGTCCGCCGAGGAAGTCCGCAACGCCGTAGGTCAACGCTCCGACCAGGCCGAGAACGAGAGTAATCACGACGGGTCCGCGCGGCGGGAGCGTGAGCGGACGGCGGTCATCCCGCCAACGATACATTCCGGCACTATTGCCGTGGCGCGGCCGGCGGGCTACATTCCCAGCGGAGGATCACCCATGACAGTTCGCGTTGACCTGAATATTTCGCTCGACGGATTCGCGGCGACCGCCGATCAAACCCCGCAGGACCCGATCGGGGCGGACTGGCTTCGACTCGTCGACGCCTACACCTCGACCCGCACAATGCAGGAGCGGGTGTTCCATAACACCGACGGCACCGGCACCACCGGAGTCGATGACCGGTATGCCGCGGCCTACTTTGCCGAGGTGGGTGCGGAGATCATGGGCGCGGGGATGTTTGGCTTCCACAGTTTTCCCGATGACCCCGACTGGCGTGGGTGGTGGGGAGAGGAGCCGCCGTTTCGAGTGCCGGTCTTCGTTCTGACTCACTCCCCGCGGCCACCCCTGGAGATGGCAGGCGGCACCACGTTCCATTTTGTGTCGACCACCCCGGCCGATGCCCTCGCCCGTGCCACCGAGGTTGCTAACGGCAAGGACGTGCGGGTCGGCGGCGGGGCATCCGTCGTCCGTGACTTCCTTCGCGCGGGCCTGATCGACCGGCTGCATGTCGGCATCACCCCGATCCTGCTGGGGCAGGGGATTCGGCTGTGGGATGACCTGCGAGGACTGGAATCGGACTACCGCGTGACGTCCGAGGTGGCCGAGAGCGGGGTCATCCACCTCACCTTCGACCGCACCGTGTGATCGACCGAGTCCAACTCATTTGCAACTTAGCACTGTTGCAGTGTAGCTTGATTGCTAATAAGCGAAGGAGTTACACCATGCGAGTAGCCATCACCGGTGGGACAGGGTTTGTGGGACGCAACCTGGCCGTGCGGCTCGATCCCGCCACCACGGTGGTGGTGTCCCGCCGCACGGGCACCCGCATCACCGATGTGGACGCGCTGACGGCGGCCTTCACCGGCTGCGATGTTGTTGTGCACTGCGCGGGGATCAACCGCGAGATCGGCGACCAGACCTTCGAGCACGTGCACGTGGAGGGCACCCGCGCCGTGGTCGAGGCGGCCCGCCGTGCCGGTGTGCAGCGGCTCGTGATGGTCAGCTTTCTGCGAGCGCGACCCAATTGCGGGTCGGGCTACCACGAGACGAAGTGGGCAGCGGAAGAGATGCTGCGCAACTCGGGCATCGATCACACGATCCTCAAGTTCGGCATGATTTACGGCCCCGGCGATCACATGGTCAACCACGTGGCACGCGCCGTGCGTACCCTCCCCGTGTTCGGCACCGTCGGGTACCGCCCCCGCAAGGTGCGTCCCGTGCCCATCGAGGACGCGGTGAACGTGCTGATCGCGGCCGCCGAGGGCCGCATCACCGCCCCGACCGTCGCGGTCATGGGTGTGGAAGAGCTCGAGCTCGGCGCCGCCGTGCGCCGCATTGCCGGCGTCGCCGGGCGTCATCCGCTCTACGTTCCGCTGCCCGTCTGGGCGATCAAGGTGCTCGCCCAGCTCACCGAGTGGACGATGGTCACCCCGCTCGTCGCGAAGGCGCAGGCGCAGATGCTCTCGGAGGGCGTCAGCGAAGCGGCCCCGCCCGCTCCCGAACTTCCCGAGGGAATCCGGCCCGTCCTTCCCTTCGACGAGGCACGCATCCGGGAGGCCCTGCCCGACGGCGGGTTCACCCTCGACGACCTCCGCATCGTCGGATGGTGGTCGCGCAGGCGTCGCGGGTCCGCGAAGGTCGCCGCCTAGGAGATGCGAGGGGCGGATGCCTCGGAGCGGGGACCTCGCTGCCCTGAGCAGATTTCCGCCCCGGGTCATCCGCCCCGCCGTACTGTCGAAGTACTCGGGTGACCCGGACCCCACCGGCGCCTTGCCCCACGGGAGGACACGCAATGGAACTGATCTTCGTCCACGGTGCACTGGTGCGGGATGGCCAGTGGTGGTGGCAGCCCACCGCCGAGCTGCTGCTCGCGCGCACGGGCATCCGCAGCCGCGCGGTGGCGCTGCCGTCGTGTGGCGAGACGACTCCCGACCAGGTGGCCGGCGGTCTCGCGGCCGATGCCGCGGCGCTGCGCCAGGAGCTCGACGGCGTGGACGAGGCGATCGTCGTGGGCCACTCGTACGGTGGCACGGTGATCGCCGAGGCAGGCAGTCATCCCGCCGTGCGGCACCTGCTGTACGTCTCGTCGTACCTGCCCGACACCGGTCAGTCGCAGGGCGCGATCATGGGCGGCGAGACCGACCCCGTCTCCATCGGTGACAACGGCGACGGCACCCTCGGCGTGACGGGCTACGACGCGGCGTCGTTCGGCGCGAGGTTCCTGCAGGATGCCGACGAGACGACCCAGCGCGAGGCATGGTCCCGCGTGACGGCGCAGGCGGCCGGGGCATTCATGACACCGACCACCGCCGCGGGCTGGCAGGGAGTCGACTCGACCTACATCGTCTGCGGCGACGACCGCAGCACCTCGGTCGGGCTGCAGCGCTTCCACGCGAGTCGTGCGACGCGCTCCGTCGAGCTGCCGACCGGACACCACCCCTTCATCACCCGTCCCGACCTCGTCGTCGAACAGCTGCAGGCGATGCTGGCACAGGCGTGAGGAGCGCTGTCTGCTGAGAGCGGAAAGTGGATGCCCGGGCCGGGGCGACCGCTTTACTGAATCCCATGAGCGAACAGCGTGCCACCGAGCGGACCAGTCCCCGGCCAGAGTCACTCCAGTCCGGGTCACCCTACCCCGGGCGCCCCGAGTTGCTCTGGCGCCACCTCGTGGGAGAGCAGCTGCGGGAGATCCGCCGGTCGCGCGGCGAGACCCTGCGGCACGTGGCGAAGCGGGCAGACGTGTCGCCGTAGTATCTCTCCGAGGTCGAGCGCGGCCGCAAGGAACCGTCGAGCGAGATCCTCGCCGCCATCGGGGGATCGCTGGACACCACGCTGCTCGACCTCACCCTGCGGGTCGCGAACCGTCTGCACGAGGCCGCGGCCGCCGCATACTCGTCCTCGTCGCGGGGAGACTTCAGGCTCGCTGCGTGACGCCGGCGCCGCGCGCTCGCCGGGCCGCGACGTCACCTCCGTCGACCCCAGTCCCTATCGGACTCTGGTGCGCGGGTCGACCCCCACGGGGCATCCAGCCAGCGCGCGTAGCTTTTCCCCAGGAGGCAACATCATGACGAACGAAATCGACCCCACGGTCAACCAGGCAATTGCCGGCGTATGGCAGAGCCATCAGGGACTGGCGACCGACCAGGTCATCTCGGTCCTGCACGAAGCGGTCAAGGCCGTTGGCGGCAAGCTTGACGAAGACGAGTACACGCGCATCGGAACGGCCATCGCCGACGGAACCTACACGCCCTAGTCAGTCGATGCTGGTCATCGGCACCCCGAGCGCCAGGGCATAGCTGGCCGGATCATTGCGGGTCATCGACGACACCACCAGGTGGCGCGTGGTGATGCGCTTGGCGAAGTAGCCGGCGAAGGGCACCACCACGATCGTGTCGAGGCCCGACTTCCACGCCGGAATCAGGTCATCCAGGTTGCGGCGCTCGGGCTCGTCCTCGAGCCGTAGCTGGTGGGGGTCGGGCATCGAGCCCACCCAGTCGTCCAGGGCTTCGCGGTCGATCCCGTCCCATCCGTAGTCGTCGGTCCACCGGGGCGGAAAGTACGGATTCATTGCCTCGCTCTTCTCGGCGATTGACTGCAGTCCCGCCTCCGGTGTCCACGGTTCCTCGTAGTCGTACCAGAGCCAGGTTTTCGCCCACTGCTGACGCCAGCGCCGGTCCCACTCCTCGCGGGTGGCGGTGTCGGGCATGCGGGACTCCCCGGGCATCACGCGCGGGTCGAGCTCGGGCACCGGGATATCCGGGGCGAGCCCCCATGCGGCCCGCACGAACAGCAGCTCGGTCAGGTGCGCGTTCTGATCTTCGATCCGCAGCAGCATGTCATGAGGCCACGGGTTCGAGGGGTCGGGGTACAGGCTCTGCATGGGGGATAGCTCCTCGCCGTCGCATCCACTCACCGCATCGGTGGTCAGGGTGGAGTCAACTCTCGGGCGCTGCCCCGGCGTGCGCAACCCCCGGGCGGCACATCCGATAACGTCGGGAGCACCGCTCGCCGGCCCGCGTTGTCGTTAGGAATCCATGCCCGTCACCGATCTGCCCGCGTCATGAATCCGATCGCCACGCTCGTCACGATCGCGGTTCTGACCGCCATCACGCTGGCCATCGTGCTCGCCCTGCGTCTCGAGAAGCCGTGGCTGCAGCCCTGGGCGATTCTGCGGGCGGTCGTCCAGCTCGGGATCCTCAGCCTCATCCTGCACGGCATCATCGCCAACCCGGTGTGGGTCGGGCTCTTCCTGCTCGTGATGGTCGGCGCCGCGACGTGGGTCGTCTTCCGCAGGCTCGACCTCGCACCGGGGCGCATCCCGACGGTCGTGCTCACGATGGTCGTGGCATCCGCGATCCCGACGCTCGCTGTCTTCGTCACCGGCGCCGTCGAGTTCAGCCCGCGGTACCTGCTGGCGGTGGGCGGCATCGTCATCGGGAACGTAATGACAGTCTCCACGCTGATGGGTAGGTCGACGGCGGCGCTGTTCGTGTCCGACCGGGATCAGATTGAGGGATGGCTCGCGCTGGGCGCTCCCATTCGCACGGCAACCCGGCGCGAGGTGAGGCTGGCCGCCTCGACGGCGCTGATTCCGTCGACCGACCAGACCCGCACCACCGGAATCGTGACACTGCCCGGCGCATTCGTGGGTGCCGTGTTCGCCGGGGCATCACCCCTGGAGGCGGCGCAGTTCCAGCTGATCGTGCTCGCGGCGATCCTTGCGGCGGGGGCGCTCGCCGCGGCCAGCTGGACCTTCGCCCTCGGAGCGCCGAAGACGCTGCCGCTGGCGTAGCGCCGGGGCTGGCGGTGGCGCTGCGCGCCGTCTCGCCGCCGCCGCCGCCGCTCGCCGCCTGCCGGCCGTTGACTGCCGTTGCCCGTTGCCCGTTGCCCGCTGCCTCGCACCCTGCCGTCGCCGCCGTTCGCCGTAGTCGCGCTCCTCGCCGCCACCAATCCGCCGTCCGTGCTCAAAGCGGGCGATTGCGCTGAAAACGGTCAA
>NZ_JAAVUZ010000025.1 GCF_018449675.1 Glaciihabitans sp. dw_435
GGCCCGTTTTCAGCGCAATCGCCCGTTTTGGCGCCGCACGTCCTGAGCGGAGGGGTAATCGCAAGAAAACGGGCGAATGCGGCCATCTGGGGCGTACGCGCTCGCCCGGGATGGCCGGACTCGCCCGTTCTGACGACGGCGCCTTGCCACACGACGCGGACGTGGCGCCGAACTCGCCCGCATGCGCCGAAGTCGCCCGCCGAACAGTGCTTTCTCCCGGGTGGCGCGGCGGGGCACGCCGAACTCGCCCGTTCTGCGCGTGGGGCACGCCGAACTCGCCCGCCAACGGGCCACACGGTTGCGAATGGGCGCAAGCGACCCCGACATGGCTCCCACCCACCAATCTGCTCGGTGTCTTCGGTCCGAATAACGGGTAGGGATCGGCACCAGCCGCACCCATCGACGAGGGGGTCGACATGAACAACTCGAGCAGCGCCCGGCAGCAGGCCGTCGAGTGCGACGACCTGCCACACGGGTGCATGGGGCACCTGACTCACACAGGGACCCGGGTGGAGGTGGGACTAGAAGCCGGACGGATGCCTCGGGCTGTACGGGCTCTCCAGCCGCTGCACCTCGTCGGCCGTCAGCTCGAGTTCGAGCCCGGCGACCACGTCATCGATGTGGTGCGGCTTGGTCGCGCCGACGATCGGGGCTGACACCGCGGAACGTCCCGCGACCCAGGCGAGGGCGACCTGCGCCATGGGCACTCCCCGTTCGGACGCGATGGCCTCCACTGCATCGACGATCTCGCGGTTGGAATCCCGCTGGAGGCTCATACCGAACTGATCGAGGGCGGCCCGGCCCGAGCCATCCGCTCCCCATGGACGCGTCACGTAACCGCTGGCCAGTGGTGCCCAGGGGATGACGCCAACGCCGGTTGCTTCGGCGAACGGATGCATCTCCCGCTCTTCCTCGCGCTGCAGGAGGTTGTACTGGTCCTGCATCGCGATGAACTTCGTGAAGCCGTTGGTCGCGGCGGCGTGCTGCAGCTGCGCGAACTGCCAGGCCCACATGCTCGAGGCTCCGATGTAGCGGGCCTTGCCGGACTTGACCACGTCGTGCAGCGCCTCCATCGTCTCCTCGATGGGTGTTACCGGGTCGAATCGGTGGATCTGGTAGAGGTCGACGTAGTCGGTGCCGAGGCGCGACAGTGACGCGTCGATCTCGCGGAGGATGGCGACGCGGGACAGCCCGAAGGCGTTGCGGGACTCGCGCACCGGGGCGAACACCTTGGTGAAAATCTGCATGTTTTCGCGCGGCCCGAGCTCCTTGACGAGCTCGCCGGTGATCTGCTCGCTGGTGCCGGCGGAGTAGTTGTTCGACGTGTCGAACGTGGTGATCCCGGCGTCGAACGCGGCGCGCACGATCGGTCGGGCTGCGTTGATATCCAGGGCCCACGAGGAGCCACCCCGGATCGGGTCGCCGTAGCTCATCATTCCCAACACCGCAGCGCTGATCTCGAGCCCTGATTTTCCCAGTCGAACCGTCTTCATGGCTTCGTTCCTTTCGTCGTGAATTTAGTCAGCATAACTGATCAGTAGTGCTGATCAGTACAACTGATCAGATCTCCTGATCAGTACGGCTGACCAGCGCGAATACACTGACTGCATGGCCCCCGTCGAAAAGTTCACCGCCGATAGCGCCGATCGCGTTCTTATGGGCGCGGGCATGCTCATCCGCCGCATTCGCACGCAGGCGCAGGGCATCACCGGGCTGACCCTGGCGCAAGAGTCCATCGTCGCCCGGCTGATGGATGCGCCCGACGGGATGAGCAGCGCGGAACTGGCCCGGGCCGAGGGTGTTCGCGCGCAGACGATGAGCACGGCCGTGGCATCTCTTGACAAGGCAGGCATTGTGCTCGGTGAGCCCGACCCGACGGACGGTCGCCGCACGATTCTGCGGGTGACGGACGAGGGCCGGCGGATTCTCACGGACTCGCGCAGCGTCAAGCTGCAGTGGATCCGCGACGTGATTGACGGTTTCACACCGGAAGAGCGCGCCACGCTCGATGCGGGCATGGTGCTGCTCGACCGCATCGCGAACAGCTAGCCGCCCGAGCGCGTGTGTCAACCCACCTACTAATCCGTAGGCGGGTGTGAAAGACTTTTTGTTGTTGGGCTTTCCCCATTTTCGACGACGAAGAGGATTCATCCATGGATTACACACAACTCGGTCGCACGGGCACTTCGGTGTCGCGCATCGTGCTCGGCACGATGAACTTCGGAGATCGAACGTCGGAGGAAGACTCCTTCGCGATCATGGACCGTGCCCTCGAGCTCGGCGTCAACTTCTTCGATACGGCCAACGCCTACGGCGGATCCGGCGGCCGCGGCGTGACCGAAGAGATCATCGGCCGATGGTTTGCCGCCCGCCCCGGAGCCCGCGACAACATCGTTCTCGCCACCAAGGTGCACTCGCCGATGGTCGACCCGACGTCCGATGGCGACGTCGTCAACGCCCGGGGCGCGTCCGCCTGGCAGATTCGCCGTGAGGCCGTCGGCTCGCTGAAGCGTCTGCAGACGGACCGCATCGACCTGTACCAGTTCCACCACATCGACCGTCACATTTCGTGGCAGGAGATGTGGCAGGCCATGGAGGTTCTCGTCGCCCGCGGCGAAGTCATTTACACGGGTAGCTCCAACTTCGCGGCCTGGAACATCGCGCAGGCCAACGAGATCGCCAGCCAGCGTCACTTCCTCGGCCTGGTCAGCGAGCAGTCGCTGTACAACCTGGTGCAGCGCTCGATCGAGCTCGAGGTGATCCCTGCCGCGCAGAACTACGGTCTCGGCGTCATTGCGTGGTCGCCTCTCGCCGGCGGGCTGCTCAGCGGCGGGTCATCCGATGCCAAGGCTCGCTCCGCGTCAGACGCGGTCAAGGGTCGCCGCGCCGAGCTCAAGGACCAGATCGACGCCTACGACAGCTTCGCCAAGGAGCGCGGATGGACACCCGCGGCGCTCGGTCTCGCCTGGCTCCTGCACCAGCCCGGCGTCACCGGCCCCATCATCGGGCCGCGTACCGTCGAGCAGCTCGAGTCGGCGGTGTCCGCCCTGGACATCTCCCTCAGCGCCGACGACCTTGCGGCCCTCGACAAGATCTTCCCGGGTCCCGGCGGCCAGGCTCCCGAGGCCTACGCCTGGTAACACCATGGCGCGCACGAGGGCATCCGAGCGCGAGCGCGAAGAAACTCGCGCCCGGATCCTTCTGCACGCCCACGCGGAGTTCACCCGACGCGGCTACCGCGGGTCATCCATCGATGCCATCGCGGTGGGCGCCGGGCTGACCCGCCAGGGCGTGCTCCACCACTTCCCGTCGAAGCAGGCGCTCCTGCTCGCGCTTCTCGATGAGCGCGATCAACAGCTCGGCAACATGCCGGACCGGGTGGATGACTCGGCCGCGGCGTTCCTCGACACCGCGCGGTCCACGATCAGCCAGATCCTGGCGCAGCGCGAACTTGTCGCGCTCGCCCACGCGCTCAGCGCCGAGGCCGTCGGAGTGGAACACCCCGCGCACGACTGGCTGGTGCGACGGTATGACGGACTCCGCTCGGCGTTCACCGACGCCTTCGTGCTCTCGTTCGAGCGGGGCGAGCTCGCGCCCCGGGCCGATCCCCGGGTGCTCGCTGCCCTGGTGCTGGGCGCCACCGAGGGTCTCGAGGCGCAGTGGCTCGCGCACCCGGAGGCCGTCAACGTGGAGGAGGGAATCGCCCTTCTCCACGCGATGATCTTCGACTATCTCCGCACCTGATTCACGTCTACATCACCCCCCTACACAAGGAGCACTCACCATGGAGTATCGGCAGCTGGGCAACTCGGGACTGAAGGTTCCGGTTCTCTCGTTTGGCACGGCACCGTTCTCGGGCGGCGAGCACGAGGGATCGTGGGGAAACACGCAGGTTGAGGAGGCGCGCCACCTGGTCGACATCTCGCTCGAGGCGGGTGTGAACTTCTTCGATTCCGCCGACATCTACTCGAACGGCCGCGCCGAAGAGGTGCTGGGTGGTGCCCTCAAGGGGCGCCGCGACCAGGCACTCATCGGCACGAAGGCGACGTTCCGCAGCGGCGCCGCGACGGACGTCAACGACGTCGGGTCATCCCGCTTCCACCTCATCCGCGCGCTGGAGGGCAGCCTTCGCCGGCTCGACACCGACTACGTTGACGTGTTCTACCTACACGGGTTCGATGCGATGACGCCGCAGGAGGAGGTGCTGTCAACGTTGGACGAGTTCGTTCGCAGCGGCAAGGTGCGCTACATCGGGGCATCCAACTTTTCTGGCTGGCAGTTGATGAAGTCGCTGGCGACGTCCGACCGCTACGGCTGGACCCGTCACATCGCGCACCAGGCGCACTACTCACTCGCCGCACGGGAGTTCGAGTGGGAGCTGATGCCGCTGGGGATCGACCAGGGCGTGGGCACGGTCGTCTGGAGCCCGCTCGCGCAGGGGCGGCTGACCGGCAAGGTGCGCCGGGGTCAGGAGGCGCCGTCGGGCAGCCGGCTGGTCGCCGGCTCCGAGACCGAGCAGTCGGGAGACCAGGAGACTCTCTTCCGCACGGTCGATGTGCTCGACGAGCTTGCGGAAGAGACCGGTAAGTCGCTCGCCCAGGTGGCGCTGAACTGGGTGCTGCAGCGGCCCACCGTCGCCTCGGTGATTTTCGGTGCGCGCAACGAGCAGCAGTTCGTGGAGAATCTCGGGGCCGTCGGCTGGGATCTCACCGCCGAACAGGTCGCGCGGCTGGATGCCGCCAGCGCGACGACCCCCATTTATCCGTATTGGCACCAGCGCAGCTTCGGCGAACGCAACCCGTTCCCGACCGCGATTTAGGGAGAGCCAGATGACCGACGTGCGCGCCACGGAACCCCTCGCCCCGGGAATGCGGCGCATCGGCAAGATCATGCGGCGCCTTCCGGGCTCATCGGTGTCGCGCGCGACGCCGGAGGAGATCGCCCGCAACAGCGGCGCGAGCGCGCCCGAGGTGTTCGCGTCGATTCTGATGGGCAAGGCTCCGGCCGGGCTCACGATCAGCGACCGCACGGTCGACGGGATCCCGATCCGCATCTACACGCCCGCGCCCGCCGCCGGTCCACGCCCGCTGATCGTGTATTTCCACGGTGGCGGGTTCGTGTTCGGCGACCTGCGCGGCGGTGACTGGATGTGCGGCACCGTCGCGAAGGGGCTGGACGCGGTCGTCGTCTCGGTCGGGTATCGCCTCGCCCCGAGGCATCCATTTCCCGCCGGCGTCGACGATAGCTACGCGGGTCTTGTGTGGGCTGCCGCCCATGCGGAGGAGTTGGGGGTGGATGCCTCGCGGCTGGGTGTCATGGGGGAGAGCGCGGGTGGCAACCTTGCTGCCGTAGTTGCGCTGCTGTCCCGCGACCGCGGGGGACCGGCGATTCGGCACCAGGCGCTGCTGTACCCGGTGACCGGGGCGTACGACTCGGAGTCGCGGCGGGTGAATGCCGATGCCTTCATTCTCAGCGCGGCCGATATGGCGAAGTTCGATGAGCTGTATGCGGGCCCGAAGGACGACTGGCGGGTCTCGCCTTTGCTGGCGGAGTCGCTCGCAGGCCTACCTCCGGCGCTCATCGAGGTGGCGGCGCACGATCCTCTGCACGACGATGGCGTGCGGTACGCCGAGGCGTTGACGGCCGCGGGTGTTCCCGTCGAGCTGATCGACTACCCGGCGATGCCGCACGGGTTCCTGAACTTTCCCCGGTTCGCGCGAGATGCAAAGCCGGCGATGGCTGCGGTAATTGCCGCCCAGCGCCGGGCCCTCGCAGATTAGGCTGACCCCACTTTCAGAATAACTCCCGGCACCCGTCTTGCCGCAAGACCCGGGGGTGCCCCTAGGCTGCTGGGCTGTGCCCGTCGAGGGCACGGCGAGGAGGGGGTTCATGGCTGAGGTAATCGTGGTGGGGAGCGGCCCCGCCGGCATGATGCTGGCGGGCGAGCTGGCCCTGGCGGGTGTCGAGGTGGAGATCATCGAGCGACGCCCGGCCGGCGACCTGCCGGAATCCCGGGCGGGCGGCTTCCACTCCCGCACCATCGAGGTGCTCGACCAGCGGGGGATCGCAGACCGTTTCCTGGCCGCGGGAACGACGGCCCAGACCGCCCGGTTCGGCACCAGCGTTCTCGACATCAGTGACTTTCCCACGAGGCATCCGTACGGCCTCGCCCTCTGGCAAAAGCAGATGCAGCCCATCCTCGAGGGATGGATCGGCGAACTCGGCGTGCCCGTCCATCACGGCCGCGAGGTGGTCGGATTTGTTCAGGATGCCACGGGCGTCGACGTCGAGCTGGCCGATGGCGGGAACCTCAGGGCGAAGTTCCTCGTCGGTGCCGATGGCGGCCGCAGTGGCATCCGCAAGCATGCTGGCATCGATTTTCCTGGCTGGGACGCGACGCGCAGCAATCTGATCGCCGAGGTGGAGGTATCCGGGCAGCCGCCGGCGGGCATGCTGCACGACGAGGCCGGCGTGCACGGCTTCAGCCTGCTGGAGGACGGCCGCACCTACCGCGTGATCACGACGCAGCGCGAGCTGGGAGGGGCGGATGACCCGACCCTGTCCGACCTCAGTGCGTCACTGATCGCGGCGTACGGCACCGACTTCGGTGTTCACTCACCGTCTTCCATCTCGCGGTTTACCGACGCGACCCGGCAGGCGGCGACCTACCGCACGGGACGGGTGCTGCTCGTGGGTGACGCCGCCCACATCCACTACCCGGCCGGCGGGCAGGGCATCGGGCTCGGCATCCAGGACGCCGTCAACCTGGGCTGGAAGCTCGCCCAGGTCGTCGCTGGTACCTCGCCCGAGTCCCTGCTCGACACCTACCAGGCCGAGCGTCATCCGGTTGCCGCCCGGGCGTTGCAGCATTCGATGGCCCAGACGGCGCTCCAGCGGCAGGATCCGCGCACCGCCGCGCTCGGCGAATCCATCGCCGACATGATGGGAATGGATGAACCGCGGTCGCACATGGCCGCGCTGATCCACGGCCTCGACATCGCGTATGACCTCGGCCCGGGGCATCCACTTCTGGGCCGCCGCATGCCGGACCTCAATCTCGACACCGACGCCGGACCGACGCGCGTGTTTGCGCTGCTGCACGAGGCCCGGCCGGTGTTGCTGAATCTGGGTGAGCCGGCAAGTGTCGACGTTGCCGCATGGTCCGACCGGGTGCGCGTGGTCGAGGCGCGCTACGCCGGCGAGTGGCGTCTGCCGATCCTCGGAGAGGTGGACGCACCGTCGGCCGTGCTGATCCGCCCCGATGGCTATGTCGCGTGGGTGGGGCAGGGGTCGTCCGAGGGTCTCAGTGACGCTCTACTGCGCTGGTTCGGCGGTTAGCATTCTCCGACGCCAGCGCCGGAGTGGGAATCGGT
This sequence comes from Glaciihabitans sp. dw_435, assembly GCF_018449675.1. Taxonomy (GTDB): domain Bacteria; phylum Actinomycetota; class Actinomycetes; order Actinomycetales; family Microbacteriaceae; genus Glaciihabitans. The sequence goes on from NZ_JAAVUZ010000025.1 coordinate 7,374, forward strand.
GACGTGCTCCCAGCCTCCGGCCGTGTACACGATGTGGACCCCTGACATTCGGGCTGGCATGTCGGGTCCGCTGAGGAGTTTGAGCACGAGGTCGGCACGATCGCCGGGGTGAACCACCGCCCCGATCGCCGGTACGGCGTCGGCCCAATCCGGGAACGTGTCCTCCGACAAGGGGAAGCGTCCGAACCCGGCCAGCAAGCCGCCATCGCGGTGTTGCATGAGCCACGCGCCGTCCAGCGTCATGTTGCTCGCGTCGTTCAGCCACACATCGGTGATGGTGATGTCCGAGCTCAGGTCGGACGGAATATTCACACCCATGGACGACGTGACATACAGCGGATAATCCCCGCACCACGTCCCGCCCGTGTCGCTCAGGTCTAGCGGGCCAGTGGGAGATAGCGCTTCGCACGCCGTGAGGGGAATGCACACAGCGAGGAGCGCCAGAATGATCGGCACTCGCCGACGGGCGGTTGCGCGGGGGAGCGACATCCTCATGCCGCCGCGGGGCCGCTCGCCCACCAGGCAGAGAACACCGCCTTGAGCAGGAGGCCGATGGCGACGCCGCGAATCAGCCCGCGCGGAGGGAGAAGTTGAGAGTCCACGGCGAAATCCTAGAGCGAGCAGACCTCACTTCTCTTTCGACATGCGAGGCTCGCTCAATTCGTGCGTTCGATAGTGTCGGGGGATCGAGTGAGCAGGAGTTCCGTTACCGAGTCGCACCGTGGCATCCCGTTCTATCCCTACCTGCTCGAGCCCGCGCAACCCGCCCTGCGCGACAGGACGTACCTGCCGGTCCGGGCGCTCCCGGTGAAGCTCGACGGCGACGTGGTCGGGTGGGTGTGGTGGAACGATGCCGATCTCGCCGGCCACTGCGAGGCCGTGCGCGTGGACGGAAATCCCACCGAGCGGTTCGGTGCGAGCCGCTGGGCGGACTCGATGGCCACCAGGGTCGCCAAGGGTATGACGCCCTCGGCCGCCGTCGCAGACATTCGCGCTCGCGGTGTCGATCCGGCTCCCAAGTTCAAGCGGGAAGCCGGTGCCATCGACCCCGCTGCCTCTCCCATTCGGCTGCCGTATCGCCACCTGCTGCACCGGGTGGGGTCATCGGGCGCGTACCACGGGCCACTCAACGACAGCATGATGTTCGAACTGGCAGGTCCCAAATACGCCAAGAGCGTCCCGGACGATGCTCCGGTGTCCTACGTCGCGTTCGGGCCCAACGGCGTGGTGATCGGCTGGCTGTGGTGGAACGACGAGCTCGGAGCCTCCTGGTTCGTCCCGAATTACTACGAGCCGGCCGCACGCGTGTCCGACGGGATATCGACGATCCACAATCCACCGGGTGACGCGAGAATGAAGCGCGCCTATGGCGAGGGTAAGCCACCAAGTGTTGCGATCAGGGAGCTGATGGATGACTCCGCCGTGGGCGGCCCCGTCATTCCTCCGCAGGCGCCGGTCACCGTGCTCAGCCTCGCCCGCCTGCGCGAGCTCTCCGGAAAGATGGCGTACGACGCCGCTCGCACGGCCCACCGCGCTGTCGAATCGGCCGCGTACGTCGAGCGGGAAGCCGCCCAAGCCGCGTACTACGCGAAGCACCCGGCAGAGGCCGATGGCGAAGCCCCGCTTGGTTGGAGGTTCCGACGGCATCTCCGCCGGATGCGGCTCTCTTAGTCACGCGGGAACGCGTGGCCCCGCGCGAGGACTGCCACGACTGCCGACGCGGCAACGAGGACGAAGCCGACCTCGACCAGGGAGGCCGATCCGAACGTGCTCAGTAAGACGCCGCCGATCACACCTCCGAGGGCGATTGACCCGCTGAACACGGAGATCATCACCGATTGCGCCACGTCGCCGGCGTCTCCCGAGACATTCACGATGGCCGTGGTGAACAGCGTTGCCGAGCTTCCGAATGCCAGACCCCACGCTGCCGCGGCGATGTAGACGACGGCGGTCGACCCGGACAGAACTACCAGGGCGAGCATCGCGAGAGCGAAGACGATGGTGGACGTGACGATGATCGTGCGAAGGTGCCCGTCGATCACGGTCCCGACGACGAAAATGCTGAGCACCGCCAGGGCGCCGAACGCGAAGAGGATCCACCCGGTCTGCGCGACGAGGCCGATGTCGCTGAGGTACGTGGCGACGTAGGTGTACACGATGTTGTGGGCGACGATGAAGCACGCGACAACCGCGAGGATCGTGGGAACGCCTTTCAGCGCGAGCACGTGCCGAACACTGTGACGGCTGCCGCGCGGGATCCCCGCGAGATTGGGCAGGAAGAGCAGGACCCATCCGATCGTGACCGCCGTTAGCGCCGCCGACGCCACGAACGCGAGTTGCCAGGTCGCGACCTGGCCGATGAGAACTCCGGCGGGAATGCCGAGGGCGAGAGAGACGGGGATGCCGCCGAGGGCGATTGCGATGGCGCGCCCCTGTTTTCCTTCGGGCGCGATACGGGCCGCATACGCGCCGAGGAGCGACCAGATCACGCCGGACGACAGCCCGGCGACGAACCGCACGATGAGCGTGAACGCCAGATCACTGGAGGCCGCGGTCAGCAGGCTCGTCACGATCTGGGCAACGAGAGCCACGATCAGGAGGTCGCGGCGGCGCCAGGTCGTGGTGGCTATTGCGAGCGGAATGACAGCGATGGCCGTCCCGATCGCGTACACGGTCACGGTCTGGCCCGTGATCGAGACGCTCTCGTGGAGGGACCTGCTCATCTCGGGCAAAAGACCTGCGGGAAGCGCCTCGGCCAGGATGCCGATGAATCCGGATACAAAGAGGCCGATGAGTGCCATCAGCGGGAGTCGATCCGTGTGCGGGCGGGCGGGTGCTGCAGTAGTCGATGTCATGAATGTCACTTTCGGAAGCGGTCGACGGGTAAGAGACGTTAACTCTACGCAGCGTCAACTTTAAGTCAACACTGCGTCAAATAAAGCTGACAGCGGTATGGTTGACCCATGTCCCCCTACGCCTATGACGAGCAGGGGCGCCGGGTGATGGCGCCCACCAAGGGAGAGCTGCGGGAAAAGGTGATCCTGGACGAGGCGGAAAAACAGCTCATCGCTGTCGGACCGGACGCCATGACCGTCGAGACGATTGCCACCGCAGCCGGACTCACGCGGGGAGCGTTGTACTTCTACTTCCGTTCCAAGAACGACGTGCTCGCCGCGCTGGTGCAGCGCATTGTCGTCGAGTTGAGCGGTGCCGTCGCCACGCGCGGGACCGTGATCCCTGGCTCGCCGCGCGAGGCGTTGCTGAGCGCCATCGACCTGACGGAAGACCTGTGGCAGCGGCACGGCGCCGTGATGCGAGCCGCCGTCGATCTCTCACCGTCCGTGCCGGTCATCGCCCAACTGTGGAATGGCGCGCGGGATGACATCACCCGCAGCGTGCGGGCCATTGTCGCCAGCGACGATGAACCGGCTGATGCGGCCGACGGCCAGGGCGACCTTGTTCCCATGCTCGTCGGCATGACCGAGCGCGCGTTCTATGACGCCTCGGTCGCGGGTACCCCCGTCGCCGAAGCGACGCCCGCAATCACGACGATCTGGTTGCGCGCGCTTCGACTGGATGCGTGATTGCTCCGCGCGATCGGCTAGGGGTCGATGATCTCGTCCGCGGCGTGCGCCCCGTAATGCTCGGACTGCCGGCGCATTAGCTCCGTCATCGGAACGCCGCGCCCGACCCCGTACACCGTGCCGGCGAAGTCGAGTTCGCGCTGGATGGCCCAGATATCGTCATGACGATCGGGCGGGAGAATCGATGCGGGATCTCCCACGGCGACCCACCCGATGGGCACCACGGCTCCCGGGGCAAGGACCGTGTTCACCTGCACCACTCCATTGATGCGAACCTCGGCGCCCGCACCGACGCGGCTGCCCGGGAACAGCGACGCCCCCGTGGCAATGAACGCCTCGTCCTCGACGATGCTGCCGTTGATGTGCGCATGCGGGCCGACCATGACGGAGGCGCCGATGCGGGCGGGGTGCTCCGCTCGCCCCCTGATCAACGCATTTTCCATCACCACGCTGTTCTCGCCGATGGTGACAAGCCCGTCCTCCGCCGACAGCACAGCGCCGTGAAGAATGCGGGCCCCCGCTGCGATTCGGACGTCCCCGACGATGACGGCAGAAGGGGCGACATAGGCGGATGGCTCGACAGACGGTTCGCGATCGCGATGGCGTATGAGCATCCGGTGCCTCCTGTGGTCGCCTTCACCCTATCGCTGTGGTCTCGACCCGTCCGCGGCGAGGGCGGTGAGCAACTCGCGTTCCTCGGCGTCGGTCAGGCCCGCGCCGTGCGGTCCCGGGTGCGCCTGCGCCAGCTCCCATTCGAGCGTGTCCGCAAGCGTTTCCCGCAGAGGCCGAAGTCGTAGGCCCGCGGCGAGGGCGCGATCGTTGGACCGGGAATTCAGGCCCCACCAGTCGCGGTCGGCGAGCCACAGCGGAAGCGAGCGCGGACCCGACCACTCATTGACGCCGTGATCGAGCAGCCAACCGGATGACACGGGCGCCAGCGATCCGTGATGGCCGGCCACCTCGCGGGCGATCTCGAGAAAATCGGGAAGCGGTATCGGGATGCCCCCGGCGTTGACGACTCCCGTGGTGCCGTCGACCGCGCACGCGACCAGCCAGGCTGCGAGGTCGCGCACGTCGATCAGAGCGGCGGGGAGCTCGGGGAGTTCCGGCACGAGAACCGTGCCGTCGTCCGCGGCGGGGTGGCTGAATCGCCACGGCCAGTAACCGGTTCGACCCGTGTGGTCGCCGGGGCCTCCGATGAGCCCGGCGCGAGCGATCAGTGATCTGTCAGCGCCGAAGGCGGCAATCACGGCATCCTCGCACGCGACTTTCGCACTGCCGTAGTCGTCGGGGGTGTCTATGGCGTCCGCGTCGAGCGGCGGCAACCGCGGGGCATCCTCGTCCTGTCCTATCGTGCCTTGATCGGCGTAGGCGCTGCCGCTCGACACAAACACGTACCTGTCGGCAACGGGCTCGAGATCGCTGACCGCTCGGCGAACCTGGCCGGGTTGCCGGGCGACGTCGATGATGGCGTCCCAGTGCTGTGAGGTGACGGCGGCGAGGGCATCGTCCGTGTCCCGGTCGGCGCGGATCAGGGTGACGCCCTCGGGAACGTTCTCGCCCCGGGCGACACAGGTAACAGAGTGGCCGGCGTCGAGGGCGGCCGAGGCGATGGCCCGGCCGAGCCAGGCGGTGCCGCCGAGAATGAGGAGGTTCATACAAGCGATCGTGGCAGCGTCGCGAGGGGAGTGCAGCCCGTTTTCGCGGCCGGCGAAAACGGGCTGCCGGGGTTAGTACTGCGCGACGAGGCGTCCGACGACGCCACCCTTGTGCAGGCGCTCGAGCGCCTCGGGGATTTCCTCGAACGTGATGAGGTTCATCGGCGGGTTCAGCTGGCCCGACTTCATGAGGCCGTAGAGGGCCTCGAGGTCATCCTTCGTGCCGGACTTGGAGCCCTTTACCGTGAGCTGCTTGATGATCAGCGGGTAGGTGTTGATGGTCGACTCGAGGCGTCCCATACCGACCTGCACGAGCGTGCCGAACTCGCCGAGCGTCTCGATCGCGGCTGCGGTGGTGGTGCCGAAGCCGGCGTAGTCGACGATGAGGTCGAGCTCGAGGTCCTTGAACGCGTCGATCGAGTCGGCAACGCCGGTCAGTCCGATCTCGTCAGCGAGTGCGCGGGCAGCGGGGTTCACCTCGGCCCCGTAGACCTCTGCACCGATGAGAACCGCGGCGCGAGCGCCGATGTAGCCGAGGCCACCGAGTCCAATGACGCCGATCTTCATGCCGGCCTTCGCTCCACCGACCGCCATCATGGCGTGGTACGAGGTGAGTCCCGCGTCGGTCGCCATGGCGCCGAGCTCGAACGAGACCTCGTCGGGCAGGGCAACGAGGTTGTCGTTGGTCGCGAGGATCTTGGGGCCGAAGCCGCCGTCCCACTGGCCGTAGCCAATGGCGTCGCCCGCCGCGTCGCCGCTGGTCATCACGGGGGAGAGACCGACGCGGTCGCCGACCTTCCACTGGTCCTCCATGCCCTCGCCGACCTGCGAGATGACGCCGGCGTTCTCGTGACCCAGGGTCATCGGGATACGCGGGAACAGAGGCATCCATCCCGGGTCGGTGAGCGCACTGACGTCTGAGTGGCAGACGCCCGCGGCCTTCACGTCAACAACGACCTGGCCGGGGCCGGCCGTGGGCTCGGGGAGCTCCTGAATTTCGAGGGGCTTGTCTGTGCCGAGGAATCGCCAGGACTTCATTACTTCTCCTTGAATTAGCGCGGGCGGCGCGTGCGCGTCTGTGCGCAACGAGGGCCGCTCGCCGGCACGGCAGGGGGAGAGGAAAAACGCTCTCGACACCCACGCGTGCGCACCCAGTTTAGCTTCACATACAGATACTTTGCTGCGAGTCTCGGGTGAAACGGGGCGCGTGAGACGGGCGCGCGTGAGCCCAAAGCCGTGAGCCGCGAGCCGAGGAACTGTGGCAGTTAACGACAGCGCGCGGCGACCCGAGGGTCACCGCGCGCTGTCGTGGAGCGTGAATCGGGTGGTTACTTGAAGACATCCTTGACGTCTTCGCCGACCTTCTTGGCGCTGGCCTTGGTCTGGTCTGCCTGGCCCTCGGCCTGCAGCTCCTCGTTGTTGGTTACCTTGCCCGCAGCTTCCTTCGCCTTGCCGGTGAGGTCTTCTGCGGCGTTCTTGATCTTGTCTCCTGCGCTCATGATGAGCTCCTTTCGGTTGAGGCCGGGGCGGACGCCCGTGGCCGGGGTTACGGTGCTGTTGGAGTCGACGATACGACTGCTGCAGCGGGTGAAACGGGGGTTGCGCTGACGCCCGATGCATCTACAGATGCGGTGCGCGTCTCCTTGGCGAAACGTGTGGCCCACCCCGAATTGATGGTGATGAGCACCGGAAGCTCGCGGCCGAGGAGCGCGTCCCAGTGGGCAACGACGGCATCGATTGTCGAGCGGATGTCCCGCGGCGACGCACCCCGCCGGGCGCTCACCGATACCTTCAGCACGTTGACGCCCTGCACGCGGTAGGTCGACACGGACGAGGCGACGATCCTCGGGTCATCCGCCAGCGCAGCACCAATGATCTGTTCTGCGACGGCGGACTGCACCACCGCGGTGCCGCGGGCGGTACCACCGTCGGAGCTGTCCTCCCGCACGAGCTCGCGGGAGCGTCCCTTGCCCTGGCGCAGGGCGAACGCCACGAGCAGCACGAGCACGACGAGGGCGAGCACGCCAACGCCGACGAGAATCCAGCTGTGCGGGGTTCCCGAGATGCGGGTGGCGGCGAGCTGCTCGCCGATCCAGCGACGCGTCGTGCCCGAGGCATCCGCCCACCCACTGAAGAGGGAGGGAACGGCCGCGGCGACGGCGACGCCCGCTCCGAGAACGAGCAGAACCACTCCGAGCAGGGCGATGCCGAGCCTGTTCAGTGCGCGATTGGTGTTGTTCATGCGCCCACCGTCCCGGTCTTTTCGACGACGACCTTGTGGGAGAGCGCCGGAGTGAGATTGAGGCCCGCGATCTCGTCACGCACCGCGGCGTCGATCGCCGCGGTGTCAACGAACCAGCCGGACGTGGGGCGCACCCGCACCTCGGCGGTGCGGTGCCCGATGGTAACGACGACCTGGTCGGGATCGACCTTGCCGGCGCGGCTGGCGCGACGGGCGATGGTGGATGCCACGACACGGTCGTCCACGACCATTGCGGTGCGCTCGACCGCGCCCACGTGGTTGCCGCGACGTCCGGGCAGGATCGCGTGCACGATCAGCAGGATGCCGATGACAGCAACGATCACCCCGATCGTGATGAGCGCGGGGGACGTGACCGCCGTCGGCAGGTCGAGCACCGCGGCCAGCGCGGTGCGCGGCGAGACGAGCAGGGCTGGCTGCGCGACGAGCGCGAGGATGATCTCGACCACGGCATAGGCACAGGCGAGCACGAGCACGATAGCCAGCACGATGGCGAGGCCCGCGCGCGGGGAGTGCGTTTCGCGGCGGATGATCCGGGCGTATTGACTGTGCGTCGTCATCGTGGTCTCGCTTCCGTGTCAATGCGGGCGCCGGTCAGTCGCACGACGACGGTTCCGACGGTGCTGCCGGTGAGGGCGAGCGCGCGGCTGCGGATGATGCCCTGCGTGGCGGTGGCCCGGTCGGCAATGCTGCGCGGGGCGACAAAGCCGCCGGGCGCGATGAGCGATGAAGCGGATGCCCCGGTGCCGTCGGTTTCCATGCGTCGCTGCCGCGCGGACCCGAGGGCGGGCACACTGATCGGCGACGACGCGGTGACGGCCAGCAGCCCGTTGTCATCCGCGAGGTCGATGGAGACATCGCCGGCGGCGACACCCATCTCGTCCGCGGTGATCGCCGAGAGAACGCGGCGCATCGCGCGCGACGAGATGCTGGTGCGGCCGAGCTGACCTGCGCCGACCCCGGCGACCGCGGACTGGCCGCCGCCGGATTCGGTGATACTCGTGCCGGTGAATACTGCGTCGGTCATGACGAAGAGCGCTTGCCCCGGAAGGCGTCGGCCACGGTCTTGAGATCGAGCTTTCCGTCGATCACGCGGGCAACGAGTCCACCGATCGCCATGGCGAGGGCGACGAGAATGAACGCCCAGAAGCCGAAGGCAATCCAGGTCAGTGCCAGGACCGCGCCGATGAAGATGCCGGCGATGGTGTGGTTCGTGTTCATAGGACTCGTGCTTCCTTGACCTCGGAGGTGGCGTCGGTCGTGTCATCCACTGAAGGAATGTGCACGTCGGTGATGCTGATGTTAACCTCGGTCACCTGCATGCCGACGAGATCCTCGATGGCGGTGTAGACGGCGGCGCGCACGTTGTCGGCAACGGTCTGCAGCGGCGTCGGGTAGAGCGCGACGATGGTGATGTCGACGGCGACCTGGGTCTCGCCGACCTCGACGCTGATGCCCTGGGCGAGGTCCGTGGAGTTGATCGCGTCACGGATGGCGCCGATCGCGCGGGCCGCTCCTCCACCGAGGGCGAAGACGCCGGGCACGTCGCGGGCGGCGATGCCGGCGACCTTGGCGATGACGCTGTCGGCAATGACCGTGGTGCCGGTCTCGGTCGTGCTGGTGATGACGCTGGGCGTCGGGGTGGCGATTGTAGTGGAGTTTGCGGCTGCCATGTGGTGCTCCTTATTTCAGGTTGATCGTGGAAGGGTCATGGGTAAGACGTATTGAGTTCCCAAAACGTCACGCGATAACGGAAAACTTTTTTGTGAACATTTCGAAGCCGGGCATCGGGCAGGCCACGGGGGTGGCGACGGGCGGGTCATCCGCGTCCCGTAGCGCGCTCGCGGACGCTCCCGATGCGACGCTCACCGCACGCGCCGCCGATGGGGATGTCGCTGCGTTTGAGGTGCTCGTGCGCCGCCACGGCCCGGTGATGCGCGCCTATGCCGCGAAGCTGCTGGGGTCGACGCAGGAGTCGGGCGACGTGGTGCAGGAGACGTTCATCCTCGCGTGGAAGCGGCTGCCCGAGGTTGCCGACGGCAGTGTCGTGCGGTCGTGGCTCATGCGGATCCTCACCAACAAGACGATCGACCGCATCCGGGCGCGCAAGCCGCACGTCGATATTGACGAGTGGGATGCCCCGGCTCCCGCCACCCAGTCGCCCGCCCACATCGTGGAGGTGCGGATGCAGTTCGACGCGCTGTCGGCGGCGGTGAACGCCCTACCGCAGATGCAGCGTGAGTGTTGGGTGCTCAAGGAAATCGGCGGGGAGTCGTACGCTGAGATCGCCGAGCATCTTTCACTCCCACTCGCTACCGTGCGGGGAGCGCTCGCGCGGGCCCGGCAAACACTGCTGCACGAAATGGAGGCATGGCGATGAGCGATCTTCCCGTGCCCGGTGCCAGTGTTCCTGGAGTCGGTGTGCCCGCCGCGGGTGCGCCCGCCTCTGCCCCGCGCGACGACCTCGACGGCCACACCATCGAGGAACTCAGCGACTACCTCGACGCCGGCCGCAACCCCCGCAACACGCTGATCGAGCAATCCCCGGGCTGCCTGATCGCCCTCGACGGACTCACCCGCCTGCGCGCCGCCACCCAGGCAATGCTCGCCGCCGAAGCCGAGCAAGACGCCCGGGATGATTCGTGGATCGGCAACGTGCTCAACAACATCACCCGCGAGGCGCGTGCGGGACGCGACATCCCGATCAGCGATCCCGATCCGCGGCACAGCCTGAGCGTCACGGAAGGCTCCGTTCGTGGTCTGATTCGGGCGGCGGCGGATGCCACGGGCGGTGCCTTCGTCGGACGCTGCGAGCTGGTCGGCGACGTGACGCTGCCGGGGGAGCCGATCACGGTGAATGTGACGGTGTCCGTGGCGTGGGGCAGCAGCCTCCCCGTGGTGACGGAGCTCATGCGTGCCCGGATCTTTGCGGCGCTCGCGCTGCACACCGAGCTGGCTGTCGTCGCGGTGAACATCACCGTCGATGACGTGCATGCGGTGCCCGCGGTGCCGGCTCCCTCCTCGTCGAGCTCGGCCACTGCTGCCACCCCGCCGACGCCGGCCCCTCCGGCCACCCCGCCGAGTCCGCTCCCGGAGGACGACAAGTGACCACCGACCTGGAACTCTCCCGCCTCCTCACCCGCGCCGCCGAGGCCGTGCCCGGGGTGTTCGAGTCGTATCCCGCCGCCAATGTCGTGACCGTGATCGCCGCGACCGTTGCCGAGGTCGTCGTCAGCAGCGTCGGCGGAGCAGCCGAAGCCTCCGCAGGCGCGGCCAACGTCGCCGTCGAGCGGGGCAGCGGCCGCGTCGACCTGCACGCGAACGTGTGCATTCGGGCCGATCACTCGGTTCCGGTGACCCTGCGCGCGGTGAGCGAGGCGCTGGCCACTGTCATGGCGGCCACGGAGGACACCCCGGCCTACGTCCACGTGCGAGCCAGTCGCATCGAGTAGCCGCACCCGGCCCTTTGGCCGGCGGTCACCCCGTGGATCGGCCGACCCTCCCCGTGGATTGCCTGACCCTCCCCGCGCTTCGGCCGACCTTCCCGCGAGTCGCGGCAAATGCACCTCCAGGGGCCCCGGAAACGTGCGTTTGCCGCAACTGAGGAGCGTTTCCGTGGCGTGTGGCCCGTGAGTCGCGGCAAATGCACCTCCAGCGGCCCGGGAAGCGTGCATTTGCCGCAACTGGGGCACGACTTTGCGCCGCGCTGCGGGTTTCGTGGGGATGCGACCTCCCGGGAGGAGTGAAACCGCATCGAGGGGCGCCAAGCGGCCCCAAATCAGGCGGGAACGGGGCAACTCCTCGCCCCTGGGTTCGCGGCAGGCCTCGATGGCCGCGTGAGGTAGCGCGAGCTAGGTCTGGGCGAGGTGGCGCGAGCCCGGGCTACGCCGGGTGGCGCACGAGGAACACGTCGATCGGGTCATCCGCTTCCCATACGAAGCCGTAGCGCTCGTAGAGTCGGCGGGCCGCGCTTCCCTGCAGCACGTTGAGCCTGAACGGCAGCGCATCGGCGTGGCTGGTGAGGATGCCGCGCAGCACCTCCGACCCGATGCCGCGGCCCTGGTAATTCGCGTCGATGTAGAAGGCCTCGATCCACTTCTCGGAGGGCTCGCGGCGCACGGAAACGCTGCCGACGGGCCGGCCGTCCGCGAGGATGATCGAGGTGTTCTCCGGCCGAAACGCCGCGGCCAGACGCTGGCGCACGCGCTCGGGGTTCCACCGGCCGAGCCGGCTGAGGTCGTCGAACAGCACGCGGGACTTCAGCTCCACGATCCACTCGAAGTCATCCACGGTCGCGGGTCGCAGGGTCACGGTGGCCATCGCTCCATTCTTGCGGATGGTGGATGCCTCGCGGCGCTGCATCCCGCTATCCACCCGGCGCCATCCCAGACAACCCCGCCCGCGCCAACCCGGCTAAGGTTTTACATATGTCGAACGTTGAACAGGAGCCGCAGCCGAGGGGCTTCCCGATCCCCGACATCGGAGACATCCAGCTGATTGATGTGCTGCACGCGCTCGCCGATCCTGCGCGGCTCAGTGTGGTGCAGCGGCTGGCGGACAATGAGTTTCATCCGTGCTCCGTCGAGGAATACGACGTCAACGTGCACAAGTCGACGCTCTCGTATCACTTCAAGACCCTGCGCGAGGCGGGCATCACCGAGACCCGCGTGAGTGGTCGCACGTCGGCAGTTCGCCTGCGCCGCGACGACCTCAACGCCCGGTTCCCGGGACTGATCGACACGGTAATTACGGCGTCAGCTACTTCCTAGCCCCGCAAGTAGGTGGTGACCCGGGTACCGGGGCTACTTGGGGTTATCAGCGAGGATCTGGTCCACGTCGATCTGCTTCAACAGGTCTGACCAGTCGATGGCCCGGGCGATCTCCACAACATCCTCGTCGGCAAACGCCTTGCCGTTGCGGTGCACAACCACGCCCATGGGCACGAGCTTGTTGAGCTGCGCCAGCACCGCGTCATCCACTGCCTCGGTGTTGAAGTCCGCGCCGACGGTGGCGATATAGTCCGCCGAGACCGTGTACGGAACTGTTGCGATTTCTACCTGAGCCATGGGATTCCTCACTGGTTGATGCCGTGGGTCAAGGCTAGCGAGTTGCCGCTTCCGATGCGGGGGAGCGGTGGATGACCCTGCGCCGTGGCATCCACTCTCCGCGGCCTGCCCGCGCTTCGTCAGTCGAGCACGCGCAAGCTCGGATGCTCGCGCACGGCGTCTGGCCCCTGGGTGAGGAGCACGGTCATCACGCCGATCATGGGCGCGCTGAGACCGGACAGCATCAGCGGGGCGACGCCGTTCGTGAACTGGCAGACGACGGCCCAGCGTTCGGCCTCGGGGTAGACGGCGTTCATCGCTCCGTAGTCGAAGGTCAGCCACTGCCCCTCGACCTGACAGATCAGGCGCTGATCCGTCACGACGACTCGGGTGGGCTGCCACTCGCGCCAAGTCGTCTGCGCTGCCTTTGTCGCGGCATTGCGACGGGCGGCGTTGCCAATCGCCGTCGCGGCGATACCGGCCAGCACGAAGGAGGGGCGCCCGAAGAAGAATCCGCCGCGCTGCGTGTAGGTGACGTCCTGCCCGTAGTAGCGCGCGTAGTCGGCGGCGAGATCGAAGAAGGTGGTTTCGTCGGGGCGCGGGATGATGCCCCACGCGGTCACCGCGCCTGGGGTCTCGCGGGCGACCAACCGCGCGCGCAGATCACGGGCGGCGGCCCATGCCGACTCGGGCCCCCAGGCGGGAACGGCGACGCCGGGAGCCGCGCCGGGCGCTCCGCCGGACTGTCGTCCCGTCGGCACGACGCTCGACCCCGCGGACGAGCCAGCACGAATACTCCCGGGCGAGCCAGCCGTCATACCCGCGGCACCGAACTGCGACTCCTTCGGGCGCGCTCGCCGATACGTCCGGACCCCCTGCACGATCGCGATGATCGCGGCGACCAGCGGCACCACGAGCGAGGCGATCAACACGAGGAACGACGCGATCAGCAGCCCGGCGTTGGACTCGTATCCGGGCGTGTTTTCGATCGTGGTGAGCCACGCGAACCCCAACACGAAGGTCAGCGGAACGCACAGCAGCGGGATGATCCAGGGCAGGTGGCGCTTCATGCGGTGTCCCTCATCCCCTGATCCGACCACAGGTCGGGCCGCCGTGGCTACATCTGGATGAGATTTTCTCGGTCTGGGGAGGATGAGGCGAGCGGATGACCCCGCGCCGGGGCATCCACTCTGCGCAGTTCTGCACTGTTACGCCGCGCTCTGCCGCACAGGAGTGACGCGCCGGGCGGGCGCTAAGATCGACAGTCGGACAAACGTGCTGTCCGCCCGAACCTGCCCAGGAGTACCGAGTGAGCTTGATCGTACAGAAGTACGGTGGATCCTCCGTCGCTGATGCCGAGAGCATCAAGCGCGTCGCCAAGCGCATCGTCGAGACGCGTAAGGCAGGCAACGACGTAGTGGTCGTTGTTTCCGCGATGGGTGACACCACCGATGAACTGATGGACCTCGCCAACGAGGTCGTCCCGCTGCCGTCCGGCCGCGAGCTCGACATGCTGCTGACAGCCGGGGAGCGCATCTCCATGGCGCTGCTGGCCATGGCGATCAAGGGTCTCGGGGTCGAGGCGCGCAGCTACACCGGCAGCCAGGCGGGCGTCATTACCGACGGCCAGCACGGCAGCGCGCGGATTATGGATGTCACGCCCGGCCGTGTTCGTGCCGCCCTCGATGAGGGAGCCGTGGCCATCGTCGCCGGTTTCCAGGGGTTCAACCGCGGATCCGGCGACATCACGACGCTCGGTCGCGGGGGATCGGACACCACGGCGGTCGCTCTCGCTGCGGCCCTCAAGGCCGATGTCTGCGAGATCTACACGGACGTCGATGGCATCTTCACCTCGGACCCGCGCCAGGTGCCGGCCGCGCAGAAGATCGCCGTCATCACGAGCGAGGAAATGCTCGAGCTCGCCGCCGCCGGAGCCAAGGTGCTCTACATTCGCGCCGTGGAATATGCGCGTCGGCACGGCGTCACCCTTCATGTTCGGTCCTCGTTCAACAACAACGAGGGCACCCTGGTAGTCAATTCAGTAGACGGAGAAAGCAACGTGGAAGAGCCACTCATCGCAGGCGTCGCAGCCGACTTGAGCCAAGCAAAGATCACGGTCGTCGGTGTTCCCGACATCCCGGGCAAGGCCGCCCAGATCTTCACCATCATCGCCGGGGCAAACGCGAACATCGACATGATCGTGCAAAACGTGTCTGCCGCGTCCACGAACCGCACCGACATCTCGTTCACGCTTCCCAAGACGGATGGCGCCGGAGCTCTTGCAGCTCTCGAATCCTCCAAGTCCGACGTCGGGTTTGAGAACCTCATCTACGACGACCAGATCGGCAAGCTCTCGCTGGTCGGCGCCGGTATGCGCACCAACGCCGGTGTCTCGGCCACGCTGTTCACGTCGCTGTACGAGGCGGGCATCAACATCGAGATGATCTCCACCAGTGAGATCCGCATCTCAGTCGTCACTCGTGCCGACACCCTGACCGAGGCCGTGCGCGTTGTGCACACCGCCTTCGGCCTGGACGGCGAGACCGAGGCCGTAGTGCACGGCGGTACCGGCCGCTAGCAGAGCTCTTCCCGTGTGGCGGGAGTAAAAGCAGGCTTTGGCGGGAGAACGTAGCAAGCGGCGGGAGTTGTAACTCCCTCCATTTGCTCGTTTCTCCCGCCAGCTCTCGTTAACGAGGTGCTCGTGGTGACACGCGGCGCGTATGGGCGATCGTGGGTGCCGTACACCTTAGACATCCTCACTTGCCGGTCGTAGGGTTCAGGCATGGATCCAGTGTCGGAAGCTCAGGCCGTTGTCGCGCTCGAGCGCACCTCGGCCGATGAGGCCGTATCGATCGACAGGGCGCGGACCGCCAGGTTCGACAGGGTTGTCCAGCTGATCGAGCAGTACATGACCGGCGTTGGGATCGGCGCGGTGGCGATTGCCTGCGTGTTGTGGATCTCCGGCAACGTCACCCGCGACGCGGCCGCCGCCATCATGCTGGTGGCGTGCGTTAGTTTCGCTGTCACCGCGACGGTGAAGGGGGTGCAGGGATTCCGGCGCGGTCCGACGCATCCATCAGGCGCATACTTCCTCGCGGCTTTCGTATGGGCCTGCTGGGCAGTCGTGCACATAGTGACGCTGTCGACGTAACGGTCTAGGGCGACCCGGAGCCACTAGGGTTCAGGCATGGACAGAGGGCTCGATCCCCGCACTTCGCTCGAGGACGCTGACCAGCGCCTGGACGCGAACCTGTTTGTCATCGACGTGCGTTCGGCACGACTGCGGCGCATCAGCTGGATCAGCAGGGTCATCGCCATAAGTGCAGTCAGCGTCGGACTTGTTGTTGTGCTTCGCCAGTCCGCGGCCGACGTTTTTGATTTCCGACCGCTTCTGCCGATCTACATCGTTTCCGCAGTCGCTTCGGTTGCGTCATCCCTCGCTCAAGCACGCTTGCTCAGGAACCGTGGTCCCGCTGCAAGTCCGGCTGGGTACTACGTGGCCGCGGGGGCTTCGGTTCTGCTTGCTGTTGTGCTCGCTGTCAGTTGGATTGTGCTGCTGACGACCCGGCAGTGACCCGGAGTGAGAAAACGGCAGCCGGAGGGAGTTATAACTCCCGCCAATCGCTAGGTTCTCCCGCCGAAACCTGATTTAACTCCCGCCGCACGGCAAAGCGGGGTGGGCCGTCGCGCCTCTGCGGGCGGGGAGGGCGGCTAGCTGGGGCCGGAGGCGAGCAGGATCAGCACCGAGCTGCCGTTGAACAGGATGTGGGCGATGATCCCCGCCCCGAGGCGTCCGGTCCAGATCGCGGCGATGCCGTTGAAGATGCCGAGGGTGAGCGTCGACAGTCCGAGAACGATCAGCAGCGCCGGGTCGGTTGACTGCCACAGATGCAGCAACATAAAGACGAGAGCACTGAGCGCGACGGCAAGCACCGCCGCAGTGATCTGCACGGGACGCTCCGCGGGCTGCGGCCGCCGTCCGAGCCATCCGCGCAGAATCGCATTACGGATCGAGCGCAGCAAAAGCCCGCGCATGTACAGCTCCTCGACGATGGGCGCGACGATCGCCGTAAAAATTACGCCATTGAGGACGAGCCATAGCGTGTCCGGGCTGAGCGTGAGATTGCTGCCGGATGGCTCGTAGCCGACGAGCACCTTCGCGAGGGCGGAGTAGGCGATCACCAGGAGCTTCGCCACCACGCCGATACCCAGCCCGAGCAGCAGGTCCACCCAGCGGAAGCGGAGCCCGAAGTCTGCCGCCAGCGTGCCGATGCCGCGGCGCCGGGATGCCAGGATGGCCGTTCCCGCGAGCACGCCGTAGCCGATCAGATTGAGCACGAAGCCCGCGGCATCCCGAGCCGAATCCGGAACGAACTGGGCCGCGACCGACACGATGCCGATGGTGAAAAGGAAGACGACGAGGCCGCCGGCGGCATCCGGGAGGCCCCAGCCGACGTTGCCCGGAGGCACGTACGTGAGCGAGGCGAAGCGGGTGGGGGAGGGCGCCGCGGGAGTGGAGTCACCGCGCGGGGAATCGGCCGGCGGAAAAGTCACGCCTTCACTGTACGGCGCGCGCACAGGTCAGACCATAAACTGGTGGCTTCGGTAGTCCCTTGAGCACTAGGTAGATCACATGAGTTCCAGCACGGGTGTACGTATCGGCGTCGTCGGCGCAACAGGTCAGGTGGGCGCCGTCGTGCGTCAGCTGCTGGCCGAGCGCAACTTCCCGGTGGCCGAGATTCGTTACTTCGCGTCGGCCCGCAGCGCCGGCACGACGCTGCCCTGGAACGGCGAAGACATTGTGGTCGAGGATGCCTCGACGGCCGACGCCACCGGACTGGACATCGCCATCTTCTCCGCCGGCGCCACCATCTCGAAGGCACAGGCGCCGCGATTCGCAGCCGCCGGAGTTCTCGTCATCGACAACTCGTCGGGCTTCCGCATGGACCCCGAGGTTCCCCTCGTCGTCAGCGAGGTCAACCCGCACGCCATCGACCAGGCAGTGAAGGGCATCATCGCCAACCCGAACTGCACCACCATGGCGGCCATGCCCGTGCTCAAGGTGCTGCACGCGGAAGCGGGTCTCGAGCGCCTCATCGTCAGCACGTACCAGGCCGTGTCCGGCGCCGGGCTCAAGGGTGGCGAGGAGCTGCTCGCCCAGACGGCGGCCGCGGTTGCCCAGGACGCCATCGAGCTCGTGCACGACGGGTCATCCGTCACCTTCCCGACCGCGTCGGCCTTCCCGAAGACCATCGCGTTCGACGTCGTGCCGCAGGCCGGCAACTTCGTCGACGACGGCCTCTTCGAGACGGATGAAGAGAAGAAGCTGCGCAACGAGAGCCGCAAGATCCTCGAACTGCCGGAGCTGCTCGTCTCGGGCATCTGCGTGCGCGTTCCGGTGTTCACGGGGCACTCGCTGGCGATCAACGCCGAGTTCGGTTCGGCCCTGACCGTCGAGCGCGCCAAGGAACTGCTGAAGGATGCCCCGGGCGTCGAGCTCCTCGATGTGCCGACCCCCCTGCACGCCGCCGGCAAGGACCCGTCGTATGTCGGACGCATCCGCCAGGACGAGGGCGTTCCCGGAAACCGCGGACTCGCGCTCTTCATCAGCAACGACAACCTCCGCAAGGGCGCCGCGCTGAACGCGGTGCAGATCGCGGAGCTCGTCGCGGCGAAGAAGCTCGTTACCGCGTAGCTGCTGCTGCTTGTCTGCTCATTGCGGCGCTGCCGCTGCGGGTCGGCTCGTTGCGGCGTTGCTGCCGAGCCGCCGGCCGGGCTAACTGTTCTTCCCGGGGACGTTGTGAACGCGTTCGATAGGTGATTTGCCGCCGATGCCGG
>NZ_JAAVUZ010000026.1 GCF_018449675.1 Glaciihabitans sp. dw_435
AATACATAAGAGCAGCAGAATCGCTGGTTGACTAGGCACGTCAGTTCGTTCGGATAGTGAGAACGGCGACGAAGACGGTCAGGTGCGTCAGAGATGGCGCCCCACCGGCATGTAGCGAAAAGGACACAATTGTGAGCGACTCAGGCGACCGCGGTAAGCGGCCAGGCGGACAGCGACCCGGCGGAAGCTCGGGCGGCAGTTCAGGCGGAGGTCGTCACGATAGTGGCCGTCCCAATCGCGGGCAACCCGACAACGGTCGTCCCCCTCGCCCTGCTGGTTCCGGTGATTCCCGTCCCGATTACCCGCGTCGTGACAACGACTCTCGTCCGGCTCGCGATGGAGATCGTCCTCGCCGCGACGGCGACGCCCGTCCGCGCCGGGACAACGACTCCCGTCCACCGCGATCGGGAGACTCCCGCCTGCCGCGATCCGGTGATTCCCGTGACGGGCGTTCGGCCCCGCGCGACGGTGACCGCCGCCTCTGGACCTCCGGTGGCGCTCCCTCGCGTGGCAGCTACGACGCCAGCGACCGCGAGACCCCCGAGGACCGCGACCCCTTCAACACCCGCTCCGTGCGTGCCCACCACGAGGCGCCGCTCATTCCCGAGGGCGTGGAGCCGGCCGACCTCGATCGCGTCGCCCGCAACGAACTGAAGACTTTGAGCAAGGAGAACGCCGACGGCGTTGCCCTGCACCTGGTCATGGCCGCCCGTCTGATCGAAGAAGACCCGGCGTTGGCCCACCTGCACGCCATCTCTGCCGCGCGTCGCGCCGGCCGCATCGGTGTCGTTCGTGAGACTCTCGCGATTACCGCTTACGCCGTCGGTGACTTCGCACTCGCGCTGCGCGAACTGCGCACTCACCGCCGCATCACCGGCAGCAACGACCAGCTGCCCATGATGGTCGACAGTGAGCGGGGGATGGGACGTCCCGACAAGGCGCTCGAGCTGGGCCGGTCCGTTCCGCGTTCCTCGCTGGCCGTTCCCGTCCAGGTCGAGCTCGCGATCGCCATGTCGGGCGCGCGTCTCGACCTCGAGCAGCTCGACGCTGCGCTCACCGAGCTACAGATCCCGCAGCTGGACCCCAACACCGCGTTCTCGTACAGCCCCGCGCTGTTCGACGCCTACGCCACCGTTCTCGAAGAGCTCGGCCGCGATGACGAGGCCGAGGTCTGGTTCGAGCGGTCGACCCGCGCGTCGCAGGTGCTCGATAACGCCGAGCACGGCGATGACGGGGACATGATCGAAATCGTCGAGGAAGACCTTCCGGAGGAGTACCTTTCTGTCGATGAGCTTGCCGCCGCCGGCTTCGATGCCGCTGAGGCTCCGGCCGCGACGGATGATGCCGAGAGCGGCGTCGACGGATCCAGCACCGCAGATACCGCCGACACGACCGATTGCTCCGACACCGCCGAGGACACCAACCGATGACGGCAGGCACCACGACGCCCCTGTCGGGCGTCGATCTCGTGCTGGCCGATCTCGACGGGGTCATCTACAAGGGCGCCGACGCGATTCCCCATGCAATTGAGGGGATGAACCGGGCCGGCGAAACCGCGCGTCTCGGATACATCACGAACAATGCGTCACGCACGGATGCCTCGGTCGCCGAGCACCTCTCGAGCCTCGGGCTCACCGTGGCCCCCGCCGACGTTGTCACCTCGCCGCAGGCTGCAGTCAAGCTTCTTGCCGACCTCGTGCCGGCCGGATCCACGATCCTCGTGATCGGTGGCGACGGACTGATGGACGAGATCGTCAAGGGCGGGTTCGTCCCCACCCGCTCCGCCGAGGAAAGCCCCGCCGCCGTCATCCAGGGATTCGCTCCGGAGGTCGGGTGGACGCAGCTGGCCGAGGCATCCTTCGCCCTGCACACGGGCATCCCGTGGGTGGCGACCAACACCGACTGGACCATTCCCGTGGCGCGCGGCACCGCGCCGGGTAACGGCACCCTCGTCGCGGCCGTACACACCGCCGTGGGACGTCTGCCCGTGGTGGCAGGTAAGCCCGAGGCGGCAATCTTCGAGGTCGCGGTCGAGCGGTTCGGTGCATCCGCCCCCCTCTTTATCGGCGACCGTCTCGACACCGACATTCTCGGTGCGAACCGGGCCAAGATCCCGTCGGCGCTCGTGCTGACGGGCATCGACCAGGCCAAGCAGGTGCTGGCGGCCGACGCAGATTCGCGGCCGACGTACATCCTCGGTGACCTGCGCGAGCTGCACGAGCCGTATCCGGCAACGATCGAGACGACCGAACCCAACGGCGACGTCGTCGTGCGCGTGCGGGACGCCGTGCTTCGTCGTCGCGGCCAGGTGCTGAGCGTCGATTCCCTGGGCGACGGACGCGTCGATCTGCTGCGCGCGGGTTCCGCCGCGATCTGGAACTCGGGCACCACCATTTACATGCTGCAGGTTCCAGCGGAACTATATTCGTGGGTATGAGCGAGCCAGAGAACGACACCGACGCCCTTCTCTCGCGGTTACGCCTCATTGAGGACCAGCCGCTCGAGGACCGCGCCGCCGCATTCGTGCAGGTGCACGACCAGTTGCAAACCCGCCTGGAAGGCAGCGATTCGTCGCGGTCGCATGGCTGAGCCGCGCAAGGAGCGGTCGTTTGAGCCGCGGATGAAGGAATTCCAGCTGCCGGAGGAGTACAAGCCTGTCTCCAAGGTGCCGAAGGAGCCGGAAACCCGGCTCGATTCGGCGCTCGGGGAGCGGGGACTCGCCCGGTCCCGCACCCAGGCGGCCAAGCTCATCTCCGATGGGCTCGTCACCGTCGATGGCACGCCCCAGGTGAAGCCATCGTTCAAGGTGCGCGACAGCCAGGTCATCGTCGTGGCCGAATCCGATCACTACGTCAGCCGCGCTGCCCACAAACTCAATGCCGCGCTGGACGCGTTTGACGTTGCGGTGCAGGGGCGACTCGCACTGGACCTGGGCGCGTCCACGGGCGGCTTCACCCAGGTCCTGCTTGAGCGTGGCGTCGACCACGTGATCGCCCTGGACGTCGGCCACGGCCAGCTCGTTCCCCAGATCGCGGAAGACCCCCGGGTCACCATGGTCGAGGGGGTAAATGCCCGCTACCTCACGCCGGAAGGCCTGTCCGGGGCATCCGGAATCTCGAAGACTCCCACCCTGGTTGTCGCGGACCTGTCGTTCATCGCGCTGCCGACCGTGCTTCCCGCGCTGGTCGACACCGTGGGCACGGGCGCCGACTTTGTGCTGCTGGTCAAGCCGCAGTTCGAGGTGGGCCGATCGGGCATCCGCGAGGGAATCGTGCACGACAGGGCCCTACGCCAGGACGCCATCAGTAATGTGCTGTGGGCCGGCTGGGATCTGGGCCTCGGAACGGGCGGTGTCATCTCCTCCCCAATCGCCGGAAACGCAGGGAACCTCGAGTATCTGGTCTGGCTCACAGCGGCGACCGGTGTGAATCCGACAGAATGGATACAGCGAATCGCTGCAAGTGCGTAATGAAGGGGTGCCCACCGTGACAACCGATCGGCACATTCTTATCGTCGCGCACACCGGGCGACAGGATTCACTCGATGCCGCAATACAGGTCTGCCTGCAGTTGCAGGCGGCCGGCCTCACGCCCGTGCTGTCTGCCGACGAGTACGAAGACATGCGCGCCGTCGCGGGTGACCTGTTCCCCGTGACGATCCTGGGCGACTCCGTCAGCACGAGCGATCTCGAGATCGTCATTGTGCTGGGAGGCGACGGCACCATCCTGCGCGCCGCCGAACTGACGCGCGGGTGCCCCGTGCCGCTTCTGGGCGTCAACCTCGGTCACGTCGGCTTCCTTGCCGAGAGCGAGCGCGAAGATCTCACCCAGGCGGTGGCGCGCGTGCTCGCCCACGACTACGAGGTGGAAGAGCGGATGACCCTGTCGGTGCGGGTCAAGGTCGACGCCGAGGTCATCTACGAGACCTGGGCGCTGAACGAAGCCACCATCGAGAAGGCAAGTCGTGAGCGCATGCTCGAGGTTGTCATCGAGGTGGACGGCCGTCCCCTCTCCTCCTTCGGCTGCGACGGAATCGTCATGGCGACGCCGACCGGCTCCACCGCGTACTCGTTCTCGGCCGGCGGTCCCGTCGTGTGGCCGAGCGTCGACGCCATGCTCATGGTTCCGCTGAGCGCCCACGCCCTGTTCGCCCGTCCACTCGTGGTCGGTCCGGATTCGACGATGGCCGTCGAGGTACTCGACCGTACCCAGGGCACCGGCGTGCTGTGGTGTGACGGACGTCGCACCCAGGAGCTGCCGCGGGGAGCCCGCGTCGTCGTCAAGCGCTCCGACGTGCCCGTGCGTCTTGCCCGGCTGTCGCACGGACCGTTCACCGATCGCCTCGTCCGGAAGTTCTCGCTGCCCGTCTCGGGTTGGCGCGGACCGGTCGGCGAACAGGACGCGCGACCGTGATCGAAGAGATTTCCATCCGGGGACTCGGCGTCATCGGAGACGCCCGGCTGCCCCTCGGCCCCGGGTTCACCGCACTGACCGGCGAAACCGGTGCGGGCAAGACCATGGTCGTGTCAGCACTCGGCCTGTTGCTGGGCGGCCGGTCGGAGGCATCCGTCGTCCGTTCCGGAGCCAAGCAGGCAATCGTCGAGGGCCAGTGGCTGGTTCCCGCCGTTGGTGCCGTGGCCGACCGGGTGTCCGATGCAGGCGGAGAGCTCGATCCTCTCCCCGGTGAGAAGGAGGCGGGACTGCTGCTGAGCCGCTCCGTCTCCGCCGAGGGTCGCAGTCGAGCCGTCGTCGGAGGGCGTGCCGCGCCCGTTGGTGTACTGGCCGAACTCGGGCAGCAGCTCGTCGTTGTGCACGGGCAGTCCGACCAGATCCGTCTGCGCTCGGCAACGGCACAGCGCGAGGCGCTCGACCGGTTTGCCGGCCGCGACCTCACCGTGCTGCTCGGCGACTACCAGGACATCTATCACCGCTGGCAGGAAGCGCAGGCGGAACTCGACGTGCTGATCGCCGAGGGTGACCGTCGGCTGCGCGAGGCCGACGACCTGCGCATCGCACTTGCCGAGATCGAAGCCGTCGCGCCCCAGCGCGGGGAAGACGACGAGCTCGCCGACCGCGCCAACCGCCTGACCAACCTCGAAGACCTGCGGCTCGCCGCCGCCCAGGCGCAGGAGCTTGTGTCGTCGCAGGGGCTGGAGGAGACCGGCGACGTGCTGAGTTTCCTCGACAGCGCGCGCCGCCTGCTCGAACGCGCCTCCGAGCACGACGCCGTGCTCGCGCCGATCGCCGAAGCCCTGTCCGGGGTGATCTTCTCCGTCAACGACATCTCCGCCGAGCTGTCCCACTACCTGAGCAGCCTCGACGTGGAGGGCAGCCGCGAGCTGGAGGTCGTGCAGGAGCGTCGCGCCGAGCTCAGCGTCATCATCCGCAAGTATGGGCCCACCCTCGAAGACGCCATCGACTTCCTCGACCGCGGCAGCAGCCGGCTGCTCGAGCTCGACAACGACTCCGATCGCATCGACGCGCTCCGGGCGCAGGTCGCCGCCGACAGTGAGCAGGTGCTCGCCCTGGCCGAGGGACTGAGTGTCGTTCGCCGTGCCGCCGCCGAGCAGCTGGGGGAGCGGGTGACCGAGGAACTCGGCGCGCTGGCCATGGCCAACGCGCGGCTCACCGTCGAGGTGGAAGATCGCGTCGATCTGACGCTGACCGGCAAGGACCAGATTTCCTTCCTGCTGCAGGCGCACTCCGGGGCCGAACCGCGCTCTCTCAGTCGCGGCGCATCCGGGGGAGAGCTCTCCCGGGTGATGCTCGCAATCGAGGTTGTGATCGCGGGCAGCGACCCCGTTCCCACCTTCATCTTCGACGAGGTCGATGCCGGAGTCGGTGGCGCCGCCGCCATCGAGATCGGCCGTCGTCTCGCTCGCCTCGCGCAGACCGCGCAGGTCATCGTTGTGACTCACCTCGCCCAGGTCGCAGCCTTCTCCAACAACCACCTCCGTGTGGTCAAGGACAGCGACGGTTCGGTTACCGAGAGCAGCGTTCAGCAGCTCGAAGGAGATGAACGGATCGCCGAGATGGCGCGTCTGCTGTCGGGCCTGCCCGACTCCGAAAGCGGATTGGCGCACGCGCGCGAGCTCATCGAGATGGCCCGCGCCAGCGTCTGAGCCGCCTCTGCCCGCGACACGCCGTGCGCGGGCGATCTCGGTGCGTCGAAGGCAGCGGTGAAGCCCCGCCGTGAGATACGCTGTAATCCCGTGGTGAACAATTCTGAAACGGGCGTAACAAAGCACATTTTCGTCACCGGGGGTGTCGTTTCGAGTCTTGGTAAAGGACTCACGGCAGCTAGCCTCGGTAATCTTCTGACGGCCCGCGGTCTCCGCGTTGTCATGCAGAAGCTCGATCCGTATCTGAACGTGGATCCGGGCACCATGAACCCCTTCCAGCACGGCGAGGTGTTTGTCACCGACGACGGAGCTGAGACCGACCTCGACATCGGCCACTACGAGCGCTTCCTCGACATCAACCTGAGCCAGGCCGCGAACGTCACGACCGGTCAGATCTACTCGCAGGTCATCGCCAAGGAGCGTCGCGGCGAGTACCTCGGCGATACGGTGCAGGTCATTCCGCACATCACCGACGAGATCAAGCGACGGATGCGCCTGCAGGCGACCGTCTCGGATTCCGGTGAACCGCGCCCCGACGTCATCATCACGGAGATCGGTGGCACCGTCGGTGACATCGAGAGCCAGCCCTTCATCGAGTCCGCCCGCCAGGTTCGCCATGAGCTCGGGCGCAAGAACGTCTTCTTCGTCCACGTCTCCCTTGTTCCGTACATGAACGCCTCCGGTGAGCAGAAGACCAAGCCCACGCAGCACTCCGTTGCGGCGCTGCGCTCGATCGGTATTCAGCCGGATGCCCTCGTGCTCCGCAGCGACCGTCCCGTCTCGGAGTCGAACAAGCGCAAGATCGCACTGATGTGCGACGTCGACGAGGCCGCCGTGGTCAACGCCATCGACGTGCCGAGCATCTACGACATCCCCACCATGCTGCACGACCAGGGCCTGGACGCGTACATCATCGACCAGCTCGGTCTCGACGCCGGACCGGTCAACTGGGACGGCTGGAACATCGTTCTCGATGCCGTGCACAACCCCAAGCGCGAGGTCACGATCGGCCTGGTCGGAAAGTACATCGATCTGCCCGACGCCTACCTGTCCGTCACCGAGGCCCTCAAGGCCGGCGGGTTCGCCCACCAGACGAAGGTCAACCTGCGCTGGGTTCCCTCGGACGAGTGCGAGACCGAGGAAGGCGCTGCGAAGCAGCTTGCCGACCTCGATGCCATCTGCGTTCCCGGTGGCTTCGGCATCCGGGGCATCGAGGGAAAACTCGGCGCTCTGAAGTTCGTGCGCGAAAACGGCATTCCGGCGCTCGGCCTGTGCCTCGGACTGCAGTGCATGGTGATCGAGTACGGCCGCAACAAGGCAGGACTCGAAGGCGCGTCATCCACTGAATTTGATCCCGACACCACCTACCCG
Organism: Glaciihabitans sp. dw_435; assembly: GCF_018449675.1. Taxonomy (GTDB): domain Bacteria; phylum Actinomycetota; class Actinomycetes; order Actinomycetales; family Microbacteriaceae; genus Glaciihabitans. The sequence continues at coordinate 7,493 of NZ_JAAVUZ010000026.1, forward strand.
GTCATCGCGACCATGGCGGAGCAGGTCGACATCATCGCCGCGGGTGACCTGGGCGGCACCATGCGCCTTGGACTGTACGAGGCAAACCTGGCCGAGGGATCCCTCGTGTCCGAGCTCTACGGTGCCCCGACCGCGGCCGAGCGTCACCGTCACCGCTACGAGGTCAACAACGCCTACCGCGAGCAGATCGCCGAGGCTGGCCTGTCGTTCTCCGGAATCTCACCCGACCGCACCCTGGTCGAGTACGTCGAGCTTCCCCGCGACGTGCACCCGTTCTACGTCGGAACGCAGGCACACCCCGAGCTGCGCTCGCGTCCGAACCACGCCCACCCGCTGTTCCGTGGACTCGTTGGCGCCGCCATCGAGCGCCAGCAGGCCAGCCGTCTCTTCGAGGTCGCGGAACCCGCGGATGTTTGACGCGCTCGGTGACGCGCCCCTGACGGACGAGCCGACACCGCGCCCCGTACTCGAGTCCGACCTGGTGTTCGAAGGTCGTGTGTGGGACATCCGCCGCGACACCTTCGAGTACGGGGGACACGAGATCGTGCGCGACTACGTCGATCACCCTGGGGCCGTCGCCGTGCTCGCGCTGGATGAGCGCGACCGCGTGCTGCTGATTCAGCAGTACCGTCACCCCATCGCCATGCGCGAGTGGGAGCTCCCCGCCGGCCTCCTCGACATCGACAACGAGGCATCGCTCGCGGCGGCGCAGCGCGAGCTCGCCGAAGAGGTCGACCTGCGCGCCGACGACTGGAGCTCGCTGGTGTCGTTCCACACGTCTCCCGGTGGCAGCAACGAGCTCATCGACGTGTATCTCGCCCGGGGACTGACCGCGACGGACACCTTCGCCCGCGAAGAGGAAGAGGCCGACATCGCGCTGCGCTGGGTGCCCCTCGACGAGGCCGTGACGGCCGTGCTCGACGGACGACTGCGCAACTCCATCCTCATGATCGCGGTACTGGCCGCCCATGCCCGCCGCTGAGCTGACTCTTCCGCTCAGTCTCGAGCGTTACCTCCGGCACGTGTCCATCGAGCGCGGGCTGTCCACGAATACGGTGTCCGCGTACCGCCGCGACCTCACCGCCTACGTGGAATGGCTGGGCGCCCGCGGAATAGACCTGCCGTCCGCGGTGGGAACCGCCGATGTTTCGGCGTACGCACGGCATCTGGGCAGCCGCACCGAATCGCCCCTGACCGCGTCATCCATGGCTCGCATGCTCTCGTCGGTGCGCGGCTTTCACCGCTACCTCGTCGACGAGGGACAGGCGGTGACGGATGTCGCGGCGGAGACCGCCCCGCCGAAACTTCCCAGCCGCCTCCCGAAGGCGATCTCCATCGAGCAGATGGCCCAGGTGCTGGCGGCCACCGACGGGGACGGCATCCAGCAGCTGCGGGACAAGGCGTTGCTCGAATTGCTCTACGCGACGGGCGCCCGTATCTCGGAGGCCGTCGCCCTCAACGTCGACGACGTGATCGAGGACGACGTGGTGCGGCTGTTCGGCAAGGGCGGAAAGCAGCGCATCGTGCCGCTGGGCAGCTACGCCCGGGCGGCCATCGACGCGTACCTGGTGCGCGCGCGGCCGACCTTCGCGGCGCGGGGAACTGCCACCCCCGCGCTCTTTCTCGGGCTGCGGGGACAGCGGGTCTCGCGGCAGAACGCCTGGCTGATCATCCGCGCGGCCGCCGAGAGGTCCCACATCGGTGTGGAGATCTCCCCGCACACCTTCCGGCACTCCTTCGCCACCCATCTGCTCACCGGTGGGGCCGACGTGCGCGTGGTGCAGGAGCTGCTCGGGCACGCGTCGGTTGCCACGACCCAGATCTACACACTGGTGACCGCAGATTCGCTGCGCGACATGTATCGCCAGTCACATCCGCGCGCCCGCTGAGGCCGGCGGCACCGACGCGCCCGACGGGTGGCGCGACAGCGCGTGGTTACCGGGTTGGCGGGAGCGCAGCCGTTACAGTTGAGATACCCGACCGAGCGTGGTCGGCGTGAAAACGGGAGCAACATCAGTGACGGCCAAGAAGACAGAAGGCGCCGAGCTCGCTGGGCTCGAAGTTGAGAAGGTCGGCCCGACCGGCCGCCCGCTTCGCACGTTCCCCGACCCGGCACCGTTGAAGACTCACGGCCCCGCCCGCATCATCTCCCTGTGCAACCAGAAGGGTGGAGTCGGCAAGACGACGACCACCATCAGCCTGGGCGCGACCCTCGCCGAAACCGGCCGAAAGGTGCTCGCCATCGACTTCGACCCGCAGGGCGCGCTGTCCGCGGGCCTCGGCGTCAACACGCACGAATCGCTCACCATCTACGACCTGCTGCTGGGTACCGTCAAGGACACCGCGTCGGCCATCGTCGAGACCAGCGTTCCGAACCTGCACCTCATTCCCGCGAACATCGACCTGTCCGCCGCCGAGGTGCACCTCGTCAACGAGGTCGCCCGCGAGCAGATCCTCGCCCGCGTGCTGCGCCAGGTTGTCAACGACTACGACGTCATCCTCATCGACTGCCAGCCGTCCCTCGGTCTGCTCACCGTCAACGCCCTCACCGCCGCCCACGGCGTGCTGATCCCGCTCGAGTGCGAGTTCTTCGCGCTGCGCGGTGTCGCGCTGCTCGTCGAGACTATCGACAAGGTGCGCGACCGCCTGAACCCGGCGATCAAGCTCGACGGCATCCTCGCCACCATGTACGACTCCCGCACGCTGCACTCGCGTGAGGTCCTCGAGCGTGTCGTCGAGGCCTTCGGTGACAACGTGCTGGAGACCGTCATCGGGCGCACCGTGAAGTTCCCCGACGCCAGCGTCGCCGGCGCTCCCATCACCACGTTCGCCCCGGAGCACCCGGCCGCCCAGGCCTACCGCCAGCTCGCGCGAGAGTTGATCTTCCGTGGCGCAGTCGCCTAGCGACTCCGAGCAGCTGCAGAGCGAGGCATCCGGATTCTCGGTCAGCCTCAGCAATTTCAACGGGCCCTTCGACCTGTTGCTCTCCCTCATCTCGAAGCACGAGATGGACATCACCGAGATCTCGCTCAGCCGGGTAACCGACGAGTTCATCTCCTACCTGCGCGGACTCGATTCCGCCGAAGAACTCGACAAGGCGACGGAGTTCCTGGTCGTTGCGGCGACCCTGCTCGACCTCAAGGTGGCGGGGCTCCTGCCGCAGGGCGAACTGGTCGATGCCGAGGACGTCGCGCTGCTCGAGGCCCGCGACCTGCTCTTCGCCCGCCTGCTGCAGTACCGCGCGTTCAAAGAGGCAGCGCAGTGGTTTACGACGCAGTTCGATGGGGAATCCGGCCGGCACTTCCGCTCGGTGCGGCTCGAGGAGAAGTACCGCAAGCAGACGCCCGAGCTCGTCTGGACCCTCAGCGTCGACGACTTCGCTGCCCTCGCAACACTCGCCTTCACCCCGCGGGAACTGCCCTCGGTGGGTCTCGACCACCTGCACGCGCCCCTGGTCAGCATCCGGGAGCAGGCGGCCCACATCGTGGCCATGCTGCGCAAGGGCGAGCCGCTCACCTTCCGACAGCTCATCGCCGGTGCCGACCAAAAGGGCGTGATAATCGCCCGGTTCCTCGCGGTGCTCGAGCTGTACCGCGGCGCCTCCATCACCTTCGAGCAGGTCGAACCGCTTGGAGAACTCATCGTCAGCTGGACGGCCGAGCACTGGTCCGACGACAGCCTCGCAAACCTGGGAGCCGATTATGACAATTGACACAGCGGATGCCTCCACGCCCACCCCTTCGCACGAGCAGGGCATCTCACCGGCCGCGCCTCCCGTCGAGATCGAGCGGGCACTGGAGGCCATCCTCATGGTCGCCGACGAGCCCCAGAGCGTGGTGTCGATGGCCACAGCCCTGAGTAAGCCCGTCGCCGTCGTGAGGAAGGCGATTGCCGCCCTCGTCGCAGACTTTGACGGCGAAGCCGGAGGCATCCGTCGCGGCTTCGAACTCCGTGAAGTGGCCGGAGGCTGGCGCATCTACGTGCGGAGCGAGTTCGACGACGTTGCCCGCGACTTCGTGCTCACGCAGAACCCGACTAAACTCTCGCAGGCGGCTCTGGAGACCCTCGCGGTGATTGCCTACAAGCAGCCGATCAGCCGCGGGTCTGTAGCATCGATCCGTGCGGTGAACGTTGATTCGGTCGTGCGCACGCTCCTCGGACGGGGCCTCATCACCGAGGCATACACCGACAACGAGACGGGCGCGATTCACTACGCGACCACAGACCTCATGCTCAGCCAGCTCGGAATCAATTCGATTGACGAGCTGCCCCATATTTCCCCACTGCTTGACGATGGAACGGACGGATTCGATGATCTCCGCTAGCGACGAAGGCGAACGCCTGCAAAAGGTGATGGCCGCGGCAGGTGTCGCCAGCCGGCGTGTGTCAGAAGACCTGATCAGTGCCGGGCGGGTGACCGTCAACGGCAAGGTCGTCAAGGAACTCGGCCGCCGGGTGAACCCCGAGGTCGACCTGATCGCCGTGGACGGCACGGCCGTGCAGCTGGACATCACCAAGCGCTACCTCATGCTCAACAAGCCCGTCGGTATCGTCAGCTCACTCGCGGACGAGAACGGCCGCGCCGACCTCTACCGATGGACCGCCCGCTACGAGGAGCGCCTGTTCAACGTCGGCCGCCTCGACACCCAGACCAGCGGACTGCTGCTGCTCACCAACGACGGCGAACTCGCCCACGTGCTGGCCCATCCGTCGTTCGGCGTCTCGAAGACCTACATTGCCAAGGTGTCGGGCGAGGTCGCCTCGACCACCATGCGCGAACTCATGAACGGCATCGAGCTGGAGGACGGCTTCATCTCCGCCGACAAGGCCCGGGTTGTTGGGCAGCTGGGACGTGGCCAGTCCATGGTGGAGATCGAACTCCACTCGGGCCGTAACCGCATCGTGCGTCGTATGCTCGCGCATGTCGGTCACCCGGTCATCGACCTTGTCCGTCGCCAGTTCGGGCCCCTGCACCTCGGCTCGCTGCCGTCCGGAAACATCCGCGACCTGACTAAGGCCGAACTCGGCCAGCTGCTGACCATCTCGCGGGCGGCGAAGGCCGAGCAGGACTCCGCGTCATGACCGACCGACGCCTCGTCGGGCCCGTGAGGATCGTGGGTGCCGGGCTGCTCGGTGCCAGCATCGGTCTCGCGCTGCGGGCCCGGGGCGTCGATGTCATCCTCGCGGACATCTCCCCGTCGACAGTCACTCTCGCGGTCGACTACGGAGCCGGTCGTGCCGCCGCCGCGGGTGACGCACCCCAGCTCATCGTCGTGTGCGTGCCGCCCGACGTGACCGCCACCACCGTCGCCGCGGAACTCGCCGCCTACCCCGACGCCCTCGTCACCGACGTGGCGAGCATCAAGCTCGCGCCGCTGACCGAGCTGCGGGCACTCGGCGCCGACCTCAGCCGGTACATCGGTTCGCACCCCATGGCCGGTCGTGAACGCGGGGGAGCGGTATCCGCCCGCGCCGATCTCTTCGTCGGTCGCCCGTGGGTCATCGCCGGTCACGATGCCATCACCTACGGTCGCGCAGCCGCCGTGGAGGATCTTGCGCTTGATCTCGGCGCCGTCCCCATCGAAATGGATGCCGCGGAGCACGACAGTTCCGTCGCGCTGGTCTCTCACGCCCCCCAGGTCATCGCTTCTCTCCTGGCGTCACGCCTGCGCGAGGCATCCGATTCCGCTGTGGGGCTCGCCGGTCAGGGGCTGCGGGACACCACCCGCATCGCGTCAAGCGAACCCGGCCTGTGGGTGCAGATCCTCGCCGCCAACGCGCAACCGCTGCTGGGCATTCTCGAGGAGTTCCGCACGGAGCTCGACGCGGTGATCTCCGCGCTCGCGGAGCCCGACGCCCCCGGAGCGCGCCGCGCCATCGCCGAGGCGATCGCCGGCGGCAACGCCGGGGTCGCCCGCATCCCGGGAAAGCACGGCCAGGCCAAGCACTTCAGCCAGCTCATCGTGCAGGTGGACGACACTCCGGGCGAGCTCGCGCGGCTCATGGCCGAGATTGGTCAGGCCGGCGTCAACATCGAAGACCTTCGCCTCGAGCACTCGCCGGGCGCACAGATCGGCCTCGCCGAAATCGCGATCCTGCCGGAGGTCGAGCACCGCCTCGCCGCCGAGCTGCAGTCGCGCGGCTGGAAAATCACGGGAGAGTTTTCTTGAACATCGACGGCAGCATCACCACCGAGCCGGCCGAGGCGCCCATCGTCATCGCCATCGACGGACCCGCCGGCAGCGGCAAGTCCAGCGTCAGCAAGGCATCCGCCCGGGCGCTCGGGTTCGATTACCAGGACACCGGCGCCGCCTACCGGGCCCTGTCGTGGTTCTGCCTGCAGCAGGAAGTCAACACCAGCGAGGCACAGGACGTCATCGCGACCCTCGTCGACTTCGAGTACGAGATCGGCACCGACCCGGACGACTACTACGTGACGGTGGGGGATACCGACGTGACCGAGGCCATCCGTGAGCCCCGCGTGACCGCCGTGGTCAGTGCCGTTGCCCGCGTTCCCGAGGTGCGCGCCTACCTCGTCGCGCTGTTCCGTCAGATCATCGCGGGCACCACCAAGCCGGGCATCATCGTCGAAGGGCGCGACATCACGACGGTCGTCGCACCGGATGCGCGGGTGAGAATACTGCTTACGGCCTCCGAAGACGCTAGAATGGCAAGGCGTTCAGCGGAACTTTCAGGAGAGTCCGCCGAGACGACAGCACGACAGCTCGCTTCGCGGGATGCCGCAGACTCACGGGTCGTCGACTTCATGAACGCCGCAGACGGTGTAATCACCGTCGATTCAACGGATCTCGACTTCGAGCAGACGGTAACCGCCGTCGTCGATCTTGTACGCGCAGCCGAGCGCGGCGCGGAGATCCCCACGAACTGAGGATTAACTAATGGCTGACGACAACGACGATTTCCCCGAACTCGACCCCCAGATTGTCGAACGCCTGAACTCGATCGACGAGGAGTCGGGCGCCCTTCGCTCCAACGCACTGCGCGCGGGCCTGGATGACTACGACCTCGACGCCGACGACCTCGACCTGCTCGAGACCGTCAGTGACGACCCGGACGCGATCGTCTACCTTCCGGCTCTTCCGGTGCTCGCCATCGTCGGCCGCCCGAACGTCGGCAAGTCCGCGCTCGTGAACCGCATCATCGGTCGTCGCGAGGCAGTCGTGCAGGACACCCCCGGTGTCACGCGCGACCGCGTCAACTACAAGGCCGAGTGGGCCGACCGCCAGTTCACCATCGTCGACACCGGCGGATGGGAGCCCGACGCCAAGGGCATCAACGCGTCGGTTGCCGCCCAGGCGGAGGTCGCCGTTGACCTGGCCGACGCAGTGCTCTTTGTGGTGGATGCCACGGTCGGGGCCACCTCAACCGACGAGCACGTCGTGCGCATGTTGCGTGCCACCAAGAAGCCCGTCATCCTCGTCGCCAACAAGGTCGACGACTCGCGCCAGGAATCCGATGCCGCCGTTCTTTGGAGCCTCGGACTCGGTGAGCCGTGGCCCGTCTCCGCCGTGCACGGCAGGGGAGTGGCCGACCTGCTCGACCACGTCCTGACCGTCCTGCCCGAAATTTCCGCCGTAGCGAAGGAAGAGGTCGGTGGACCGCGTCGCGTCGCGATCCTCGGACGCCCGAACGTCGGCAAGTCGAGCCTGCTGAACAAGACCGCCGGCGAAGAGCGGGTTGTCGTCAACGCCATGGCCGGCACCACCCGCGACCCGGTCGACGAGCAGGTCGAAATCGCCGGCAAGTTCTGGCGCTTCGTCGACACCGCCGGTATCCGCCGTCGCGTCAACCTCTCGCAGGGTGCCGACTTCTACGCAACGCTGCGCACCAGCGCCGCGCTCGAAAAGGCCGAGGTCGCCGTCGTGATGATCGACGTTTCCGAGGTCATCAGCGTGCAGGATCTCAAGATCATCGACCTGGTACTCGAGTCTGGTCGCGCCCTGGTTCTTGCCTTCAACAAGTGGGACCTCCTGGATGACGACCGCCGTCGTTACCTCGAGCGCGAGATTGAGCAGGACCTGAGCCACGTCGCCTGGGCACCCCGCGTCAACATCTCCGCCAAGACCGGTCGCCACATGGAGCGTCTCGTTCCCGCGCTGGAGAAGGCGCTGGAGTCGTGGGACACCCGCATCCCCACCGGCAAGTTCAACGCCCTGCTGGCAGAGCTCACCGCCGAGCACCCGCACCCCGTGCGCGGTGGAAAGCAGCCGCGCATCCTGTTCGGTACGCAGGCCGCGTCCCGTCCGCCGACGTTCGTGCTGTTCACGACCGGGTTCCTCGACCCGCAGTACCGTCGATTCATCACGCGCCGTCTGCGCGAGATCTTCGGCTTCGAGGGCAGCCCGATCAACGTGAACATGCGCGTGCGCGAGAAGCGCAAGCGCTAAGTCTCCTGCCGCGAGGCAGCAGAATCGAGCAGTCCGTTCGCGGGCTGCTCGATTCGTCGTTAACGAGCAAATGTCGCCCCGCCGCGGCCGGAGGTTCGCTGTGCGCATGGCATGCTTGTACGCAGTAATGCCGGTGAGTGCGGGAGTGACGAGGGGGTCGGTGCATGGCGTTTGAGATCCTCCGTCCGCTCGACAGGTTCGCCGCCGGACGCCACGCCAACTACCGGGTCGATGCCGAGCCGCTCGACCATCCGAGAATCGCGCGCACGTTCCGGGGCATCCGCCGCATGCTGCTCGTCGAACTGTTGGTGGGTATCACCGCGGTCATCGTGGCGATCGTGTTGCTGGTCTCCGGCCAGAATGTGGTTCTCGCGGTCTGGGTGCGTAGCGCCGCGGTGCTCGGCATCACCACGACGCTGTTCTATTTCGCCGCACGCGCGGCGGAGGGCTACTACTGGGCCTACCAGCGGCTCACCCTCTTCAGTTGGATCTTCCCGATCGTCACCGTGGTGGTGTCGTGCATCCCGGGGCTGTACCCGCTGTGGATGATCATCGAGCAGGCGATCTTCAGCCTCCTGCTCATCGCGATCGGTGACCTGCTGCGCGCCAAGCACATGCGGGCCGCGTTTCCCAAGCCGGTTAAGGCCGGAGCGTAGAGACGAGAGACCGCCGCGACTGGTTGAATTGACCGGTGACGGAAATCTCGAACCACCTCTCAGACCTCGCCCGGTTCATCCAGGCCTCTCCCTCCTCGTACCACGCTGTCACCGAGGTCGCCGCGCGCCTCATCGAGGCCGGCTTCGTTGAACTCAACGAAGCGGACGAATGGCCCACCGGTCCCGACAAGCGGTTCGTGGTGCGTGATGGCGCCGTCATCGCCTGGATCGAACCGGCCACCGCGACGGCCACGACGCCGTTCCGCATAGTGGGGTCGCACACGGACTCGCCCGGATTCAAGCTGAAGCCGAAGCCCACGACGGGCAACGTCGGCTGGATCCAGGCAGGCGTCGAGGTGTATGGCGGACCGCTGCTGAATTCCTGGCTCGACCGTGAGCTGGAGTTCGCCGGACGCCTCGTCTTCCGCGATGGCACGAGCGCGCTGGTGCGCACCGGCCCGTACCTGCGCTTCCCGCAGCTCGCCGTGCACCTCGATCGCGGAGTGAACGCCAACGGCCTGGTGCTGGACCCCCAGCGCCACATGAACCCGGTCATCGGTGTGGGAAATGCGGCGGGGGCCGACGTCGTCGCGCATCTTGCCTCCCTCGCCGGCCGCACCGGCGACGAGGTCACCGGCTACGACGTCATGGTGGCCGACACTGCGGCTCCCGCAACATTCGGAATGGACGCACAGTTCTTCGCGTCCGGACGGCTCGACAACCTGTCATCCGTCCATTCGTCCCTCGTCGCGCTGCTGCGACTCGGAACCGAACTCGACCACTACCCGGTGTTCGCGGCGTTCGACCACGAAGAACTCGGCTCCGAGACGCGGTCCGGTGCCAGTGGGCCGTTCCTGGCCGACGTGCTCGCCCGCATCAGCGCGGGCAACGGCGCGAGCGAGGCTCAGCGCCTGCAGGCGTACGCGTCATCGTGGTGCCTGTCCGCCGACGTCGGGCACTCGATTCACCCCAACTACCCCGAGCGCCACGATCCGGTGAACCACCCGATCGTCGGAGGCGGTCCGCTCCTGAAGATCAACGCCAACCAGCGCTACGCCACCGATGCGCTGGGTGCGGCCGAGTGGGTGCGCGCCTGCGAGCAGGCGGGCGTGCCGTTCCAGGAGTTCGTGTCGAATAACACCGTCCCGTGCGGGTCGACCATCGGCCCGCTGACGGCGACACGCCTTGGCATTCGTACGATCGACGTGGGCATGCCCGTGCTGTCGATGCACTCCGCGCGGGAGATGTGCGCGGCGACTGATACGGCCGTTTTCACCGCCGCAATTCAGGCATTTCTCGAACCGGTTAACTGAAAGTAAATTACGTCTGGCAACACGCCGAGAGCGTGTGGATAACGCCGTCAGCCAACCTTGCGGTCTCCTATGGTGAGGCCATGTCAATCACATCCCGTCTCACCACCGACGAGAACGGCACCGAGAAGGTCACGGCGCTACAGCGCCTGCGTGACGCCCGAACCGCTCTCCGCGAGAACGAAGCGAGCTACCGCTCCGCCAAGATCGGACTTGACGACGCCTACAAGCAGGCGCGCAAGGCCGGGTGGGCAGACGGCGATCTGTCGGAATTCGGATGACCCGGGCCGCGGGTTACTCGCGCCCCGGGGCATCCACTTCCGCCTGATCCGTGGCATGAGACCGCGGTATGTCCCCGGGTGTCGCCGGCGAAATGCTCCTGACATATTCGTCGTGCAGACTTGACCCATGACTGGTGGTCCTCCTCCCTTCCCTCCGGGGCACGTGCGCGACCCCGGCGACGCCTGGGTGTACGGACCGGACGGCCAAAAGTTTTGGGGCGTCTTCGGCGCGGCCGGCCTGCTGGTGTGGGATCGTTCCCGCGGAGTTCTTTTGCAACATCGTGCCGACTGGAGTCATTTCGGTGGCACATGGGGCCTGCCCGGGGGAGCTCGCAAGGAGGGCGAAACCGCCGTCCAGGGTGCACTTCGGGAGGCCGCGGAGGAAGCGACAGTGCCGGCCGATGCGCTGCGTACACTGCACACTTCCGTACTTGATCTGGGGTTTTGGACGTACACCACGGTGATCGTCGAGACCGAGCGTGCCTTCGAACCCGTGATCGCCGATGCCGAAAGCGTGGCTATCAGCTGGGTTCCGGTCGAGGACGTCGAGGGCCTTCCGCTGCATCCGGGTTTCGCTGCGGCCTGGCCAGATCTCCGGACATACCTAAAGTAGGCATTCGGAGCTCCAAAGAACCGGTAAGCTATCGGAGTTGCCATTACGGCGCTGGAACGGAATCCGCTGGTCGGATCATCCACTTCCCAGCATTGAAATGGAAGTCACGGGCTGTGGCGCAGCTTGGTAGCGCACTTGACTGGGGGTCAAGGGGTCGCAGGTTCAAATCCTGTCAGCCCGACAGATGTAAAATACCTGATCAGAAGGTATTTTTATGAAGTCGTGAGATCGGTAAATCGCCGGTCTTGGACCCAAATATGTACCCGTTGAACCCCTTGACTCGACATGGTCAAGGGGTTCAGCCATTTCTAGCTACTCATCGCCGCCTCCTGAGGTGCTGGTTCATGCGTTCTGCAGCGTTCTGCAGTGCGCTGTCGTCAGTGTGTAGGTATGCACGTGTTGTCTCGACGGATGCGTGCCCGAGGATGTCGCTCACGACATGGATCGGGATCCCCGCGTTTGCGAACCAGGTTGCACCCGCGTGCCGAAGGTCATGACGGCGCAACCCCGGAAACCCGAGTGATGCAACCATCTGATCCCAGCCGGTTGCATCACGCAACGCTGCGGTGGTCACGACGCCGCCGCGCGGTCCACGCAACAGCGGCAGGTTGCGTGCCCGTTGCACTGTGAGTCTGCGCAGCGCTGGCTCAAGTGGCTCGATGATCGGAACGCGGCGAACTCGACGCCCCTTTGGCCGCTTGATGCTGAGGCCGCCGGCGCCGGGGAAGCACTGACGCTCGATCGTGACTAGCTTGCTCGTCCAGTCGACGTCGCCGACGATGAGTCCGGCTACTTCTGAACTGCGCGCGGCGAGGAATGCGCTGAGCATGATGTGGTCGCCGTAGCTTTGGTGGATCGCAGCGCAGGTCTCAGCGATCCGTGCAACCTCATCGGGCGAGGGAACGGGTCTCGTACGCTGAAGTTCCGTGTTTTGGTGGTAGCGTCTGCGGGCGCGGTCGCGTACGGGATTGCGAGCGATGAGATCATCGCGCACCGCTTCATCGAGCATCCGTGTCAGCGCGGCGATCGTGCTCTTGAGTGTGGAGCGAGAGTGCTCGCTCTCCCAGAGGTCGATGGTTCGATCTACGAGCCCGGTCGTGATGTCGTGAATGCGCAGATGCCCGAGGGCAGGCAGGACCCGGAGTTGGAGCCCAGCACGATATCCGGTGGCGGTCGAGGTTGGGTCGACGCCGCGGAGGAATCGGCCATTGATCGAGAGTGCGTAATCGCTCAAACTGATGAACGGATCGATCTTATGAATCGAACTCGCCCGCATGAGTTCGAAGAACTCCCGGGCGCCGACCTCATCGTCAACCGTGACCGAGCGGCTCCGGCGCTCGCGCGATGACGGGTCAGTCCAGCGGACTCTGGCACGAAATCGAGATCCTCGTTTCAGCGTGTCGAGGTGGAGGCGAGTTCCGGGCGGCGGGAGAGCGGGTGGGCGAGTGATCATCCGATCAAGGATCTCGCCTCATTGATGTAAGTATTCCCGGCCCTTCTGTACGAGATATTGCCGTGCGTCCGCCACAGTGATCAACGAGGTCGGCGGACTCCAACTTGCCTCGGAACTCCTCGAATACGCTGCCCCAGCCGTCATCCGCGAGAACCGCATCCGCCGCAATGAGACGGTGAACTCCCTCACGGCGGAGCCGGGGCTCGGCAAGAGCTGATCGTGCGGGCGTGATCGATTGTTTGATCGGCCGTGCAACCTCAAGCCTCCCTCGTGACAGATACCTGCCACATGTATTGAATCGGGAGGCGCACTGCCCCAGCGGTGGATTCCTGACCGATTCCCGCCTCTCGGTGCCTAGAAGGCCCCAGAATGGTGCGGTAAAGTTGAGCGCTGCCACACGAAATGCATGAAGGAGGACGGTGATGAAGCGCAAGGCGATCGACCAGGACGCTGTAAAGCGTGCCGCCGTACGCTCCACACGTGAGTCAGCGTCGCTGGAACGACGAACCGTGCCGGCAAACTATGTTCGGTCTGCAAAGACCGGGCGCTTCGTCGTGGCCCGCAACACGCAGAAGTGACGCTCGATCCGGGTTACGGCGAGACTCCGCTCCCGTTCGATGAGCTGGATGCCCTGACTCCGGCGGCTCGCGAAGCCCTTGAAGAACCGATCACTAAAGCGGCCGTCTACGACCTCGAACAGGCCGTCGAAGCCGAGGTTACCGAACAGCTCACCACTGACGTCCTCGAAGACCGACTCGGGCTCGACGAGCTGCTCTCAGACCGCTTCCTGCGAGAACTGCACCAAAGACTGTACGGGGATATCTGGATCTGGGTAGGGACGCACCGGCGTCATCTCTTCAATCTCGGAGTCGACCCTGCCTACATCGCGCTCGAGTTGCGGATCTCTATCGAAACCATCCGGTATCGATGGGATCACACCGAGGACTGGACACCGCGTGAACTCGGTGTCGCTGTGCATGCTGAGTGCGTGCGGATCCACCCATTCACTGATGGGAACGGCCGGAGCACCCGCCTGTATGCTGACCTGACGTTCCTAGCTGCTCAGGAGTCAGAGGACGTCGAGATGTACGACTGGTCGATCGACAAGAAGCCGTACGTTGAACTGCTCCGTGCCTATGATGTCAATCGTGACCCCAAGCCGCTCGCGGCCTTCATCCCCATATACAAGCTCTAGCGCCGCGATCTGCAGCACGATTTTGTGACGGGTTCTTAGCCACGTAGCTAATACAGTCTGCGTATTTGTAGTGGGCTCGATCGTCGCGGCTTACTCGGTGTGTCAGGAGCCCGAGACGAGACTGGGAAAGTTGGGATGCTCTTGACTCAGCACCCGCTTTGTTCTTCCAAGACGAGTACGTCTGTGATTGGCCCTCCGGCGATTCCAGGTTCGAGGATTAGGGCTGGCGAATAGCGCGAATCACTCGTATCGCTGGTCTCCCACTCGTACACCACCGTGCGGAGGGTGTTGAGATAGCGGCCGATGAGGATGGCCATCGGATAGGGGCCGTGGAATGCAAGATGTACCTCGGCACGTCCGTTAGTGGCGGCTAGTTGTTTTATCTGCCGCGCGATGGCAGCGCTGAGCCGTCCTGCTTCTCTAGAATCGATCCGATCCGATCCGGCAATTGAGATCACGGCTGCTGTCGTGAACGGTTGTGTTGAATCATGCAAGAGGCGTTCAAAGGCTGTCTCATCGGGGGCGGGCGTCAGACTGATGAAGATCGCGGCACGATCTGGGACCTCAGGTTGTCGTAGCCCTGCAACTATGAGTCGCGTGCTGTCGAGCTGGGTGGTTATCGGATCGTCTTCGGGGGTGACGGACGTCCAGATCTGATCGCGAGCATCGAGCACCTCGACGTTGCCGATCTTGGTTTCGGGAAGGGCTGCTCCGATAGCAAGGGCAACCGAGAGGTGTGCCCCGCCGGAGATCCGTGCAGTTTTCGCGCCGGAGGCGTACACGGCGTCTCCAGTGAGCGGGAGAGTCGTCTTGAGGTGTTCAAGCCCCTCGCGGGAAGGAAGACGTCCGTTGTCGGATGACTTGATGCGGATGTGCAGGTCGTCTTCGTCGGCTTCGAGGGCAAACGGCGTGGGGCGGGTCTGGACACGGATGCTGAACGGCCGCCCCTCCTCGCGGATTTTCGGTCGTCGCTGCTCGACCCGGTGCATGAGTAGATCACGCACGATTTCTACTTCACCGGTCGGAGCCAGCATGTTGCTTTGCTTCTTGTCTGCGAGCGTTCGCGCGGGTGAGAGTCGTAGGAGGCGGTCGGGTCCGTCGTAGTCGCACTTCGATCCGTTCCCAACCCGGGGAATCGCATTTGCGATACACAGGCTGAAAGCCGAATCGTTGTCGAGTTCGAGTAGGCGAGGCAACTCGCGTTCGCGAACGATTTCGCTGTAGACGATCTCCGGGGTCACGACGAGAACACCAGCCGAGAGCCCTTTGGTGAGCGCCTGTTCGAGCCGGTCGATAGTCGTCCCGGCTCGCAGATCGCTGTTATCTCTCCACACGACAAGCCCCGCGGCTCTCAGGAGGCCCTCGAGAGATTCGGCATGGGGCGTTCCGTCTGACTGTCGGTACGAGATGAAGACCGGACCGTCTCCGCGCACGGCTCCATCGGGCAAGGGGCCCAAGGGCGCGAACCTCGACGCTGGGAAGGAAACTTCCGCTTTGGTACTGGTGATGCGACCCAAGCGGTGCCGTTGGGCGACCAGTCCGATGAACGGATCGGTTCGGCCGGGCGCATAGACCAGCAGCGCTACTGGGCCATCGCTGCTTTTCGCGATTGCACGCATGGCGGCGACGTCCGTCGGACTAGGCCCCGAGGGGGCGGGATGACTGTGCCATTCGCCGATATAGCCTGTCGGATCGTCATCTGCTCGTCCAGCGAGGAATTCTTCAAGGAGCTCGTTCGCCCGGACGTCGTCTCGAACGTAGCGATTAGTGCCGGCCTGCCCGTCGACAGTCAGGGCGTGGGTAACAACGATGTTGCGTCCCTCCCTGTACCCGAGAAGGACCCCGCCCGTTTCGAGCGGAAGCTGCTTTGCATTCTCGGAGGCGATCGTCTCGTGAGCATTGCCGCTCAGCTCGATGCGAGCAGGCAAGCGCGTCACAGTTCACCTCCTTGTGGGCTTGATGCGATGGTTCGTACCTCTCCCGCCGGATGGAGCGGGCTGTTCGTCAGTAGTCCGAGCGCATGTCGTACCGTTGCTGCAGCCGCTTCAATCACCGCGTACGGCGGAGTTGGTGAGATTGGGCTTCCGCATCCGGCTTCGAACACATCCGCTGTGGAACGCTCGGCATCGAGCGCCGAGGGCGGGTGAGGAGTGGCGCCGTCGAGTGGCGGTAACACGTCGATGCGGTACGTGGCACCATCGTTCTGAAGCGCAGCCGAGAGAACGCGTGTTCCAAGCGACTTGGCCGCGACATGGAGGAGTGCCGTGGTCGCGAAGTCAGCAGTCGCATTGACAACAAGATCGTGATTCTGAAGAAGCTCGACGGCTGCGTCGCCGGAACTGATGTTGTCATCAACGACTTCGATGTCGGAACCCTGGATGTCGGCGCGAGCCACAAGGTGACCCTTTACAGCTTTGCCCTTGGTCAGCCCGACGGCTTCGGGGCCAACGAGATGGCGAACGAGGTTGCCCGGCATCACGACGTCTCCATCAACAAGAGTCAGATGGCGGACACCGGATCGCACGAGCGTGTCTGCCACGAAGGAGCCCAGTGCGCCGACACCAACGACAGCGACACGGCGATCACTGAGCGCCAGGGCAAGGACGCCTGCCCGAGCCTGTCTGGCCGCATTGGTATCTGCTCCTGAACGCAGACGTCTGACGGCGATCCCACCGGCGGTCGTCGGCCAGACGTCCAGAGCGATCGCACCGTTGTGAGCACCACGTCGATAGATGAGAACGAGGACTGCCACTGTGTGGTCGGGAATCCGGCGGTCCAGATCCACTGCGGGATCGATCAGCGCTGAAATGTCTTCCCACGTTCGGGGAGGAGCGGCCACCTCGCCAAGGTCGGCAACGTATCCGAACCGGTCTTTGCTGTGTTTCGAGACCTTCGCTGGTCGCGTGCCTGTTCCGATTCGCATGACGTCGTTCTTCGCGGGACGGAAGCGCACAAAGCCGTTTCGGTGCTGCTCGAGATCATCGTACAGATAGACACGAGCGTCCTCGGACAGGTCGAAGTACCGGTCGAGGTCGAGATCGGGACGATCGTCTGGCCAACCGGCGTCTGCTCGCTCGAACCAGGCCGTGATGTGCTCGACGAACTCGCTGGCCTCGGTCCACCACAGTCCGTCATGATCGTCCTCGGCGATCAGGCACAGTGAGCCGTTGAGTTCTCGGTGCCAGGACCAGGGCACAAGATCGAGCTCAATGGGGACGACACGCGGCGGCTGGAACGGGAACCGCGATCGTAGCGTGATGAGCACTTCCGTAGCTCTACCGGAGTGCGAGATGGGTCCCCGCCATCCGGCGTCGCTTTCGGTGAAGCCGCCACGGATGAGACCTTCTTCAAAGTGTTGCCGCGAGTAGGCGATGTAGTCGTCGTACTCGGTCAGGCTCACCCGAAAGTCCTTGTGCCGGCGGGCACCACCCGGGCGCCAGCAAGGATTGCGGACGCGCGCTTGCTGCCGTCTTCGTTGAAGCCGGGCGGCATCGGGAACACCGTCTTGTCGTCGCCGTTCTTGCCGAGGAGTTTCTGGAAGGCGAGCGCCGCCTTGCCCTCATCCTCCTCTGCCAGGGCATCATCCGCTGAGATGGCTGCATCCGCGAATCGAGTTCGCGCCGCTTCAAGTTCCTCGTCCGAGGCGCGTATGTGAATCGTCGCACCAGCCAGGGTGGGGTCGTTCACGCCGATCCCGTATGTCACGAAATTCTCGATGATCTTGCTTACCTCGGTGAGTGCTGACACGTAGTATTCCGCTTGGTCACTCCCTGACACGGCGCCCGACGCGAAGGCCTGGTAGGTCGCCAGTT
>NZ_JAAVUZ010000027.1 GCF_018449675.1 Glaciihabitans sp. dw_435
GCTAGCGCGCGAGGAACGCCGCCAGTGCCTCGACGACCAGCGCGTGGTCGTCCGCCTGGGGAAGCCCGGACACGGTCACGGTGCCGACAGGACCGACATCACGCACGATGATCGGGAAGCACCCGCCGTGCGCGGCAAACATCGACAGGGAGAGCCCGGTCGATTCGGCGAAGTCCTTGCCGGTCGCGGCAAACCGGCGCCCAATGAGGAAGGAGCTGTGGCCGAAGCGACGCACCGTACGGATCTTGCGGGCGACCCAGTCGTCGTTGTCAGCGGATGTCCCGTCCAGCGCCACGTGGAACAGCTGCTGGTCGCCCCGGGTGATGTCAATGGTGACCCCGTGGGACCGCTCCACGGCGAGGGACACCAGCAAGTTGCCGAGCGCGAGCGCATCGGCGTTGGTGAACTGGCTGAACTGCAGCCGCTCCTCCTGGGCTTCGAGCTCGGTGATCAGTGCGGCGATGTCTTCGGTCACGGCGTTACTCCTTGGGCAGGTTACGGCGAACGAGTTCCGGCAGCTCTGCCGGCTCGTAGGGCTCGTCGGTGGCGAGCAGTTCCTCGAGCGTCCACCAGCGGCTTGCCTCGACGTCGACGTGCTCCTCCGGGGTCCAGTTGACGTTGGAAGGCTGGAACGCATCGGTCAGGTGCACGTAAAACTCGGCGTGTCCGGTGGAGTGGTCCGCGTCATCCCATTGCACGTCAAAATCGTGGTTCCACACGGGGTCGCCGAGCACGTCGACGACAAGGCCGGTCTCCTCGAAGAGCTCACGGATGCCGGCCTGCAGGTGGTTCTCCCCCGGGTCCACGCCGCCGCCCGGCGTCAACCAGCGAGCGATGCCACTGGTGTCGGGCGCCTTGGTCAGGAAGAGCAGCACCCGACCGTCACGGTCGAACAACAGGATGCGCGAGGTGAGGCGGTGTCCGCCGGTCATTTTGTCTCGAGAAAGTCGCTCACATCGCCCACGTAGCGGGTGTTGTTTTCGGGGATCGGCTCGACGGCGGCGAGGGCGACCTCGGCCGCGAACTCGCTGACGTTGTAGAGGCGGCCGGCCGCCTCCTTGCGCAGGCCGAGCGCGCCGGGGTTGGAGCGCTCCAACAGGGTCGCCGTGATGGTGCCCTCGATCATGTCGCCCGAGACGACAACGAATTCGATGCCGGCGTCCTCGAGCATGGGGATCATGTCGCGCAGCGCGTCTTCGCCCGCGCGCTTGCTCAGCGCGACCGGGAGGTACTCGGGCATGGTCTCGACGGTCTTGATAAAGTGAGCCTGGTGGCTGGTGACGAACACCACGCGGGCGCCCGGAGCCAGCAGCGGCAGCGCCGTGGTGAGCAGGTGCACCTGGGCGTCCCGGTTGAGCTGCATCGCGTAGTCGGCGGCCATGCCGCTCTCCATGCCGCCCGAGGCGTTCATCACGAGAATGTCGAGGCCGCCCAGTTCGGTGGCGATCGTGTCAAAGAGGGTTGCGACGGACGAGTCATCCGTCAGGTCCGCGCCCACGGCGATGGCCGTTGCTCCCGCAGCCTCGAGGGAGGCGACGAGCTTGAGGGCGCGTGCCTCCTTGTTGCGGTAGTTCACGACGACCGTGGCTCCAGCCTCGGCGAAGTAGCCGATGGTGTCGGCACCGATGCCTCGGGAAGAACCTGTCACAAGGGCGCGTTTGCCGGCGAGAGTGCCGGGCTTCAAAGGGTTGCTCACGACGAAACAGACTAGCAACTCCCCCGTACTCACTCAGCCGGGAGTGATAGTTTCAAGGTTCACGACACGAGAGGTGCCGAGTCATGCCAATGGAGTTCATCGAGTCGTACGCCTGGGTTATCTGGCTCGCACTCATCCTCGTTTTTGTGATCATCGAGGTGGTCACCGTCGACTTCACCTTCCTCATGCTGGCCACCGGCAGCGTGGGCGGCTTGATCCTCGCGATCGTAGGCGTCGACTTCTGGATCCAGATCCTCGTCGCCGCGGTGTTGTCGATACTGCTCCTCTTCACGGTGCGCCCGCCGCTGCTGCGTGCCCTCAAACGTGGCGGCGATCCGGCCAAGAGCAACATTGACGCCCTGATGGGCATTCACGGGGTGGTGACCGTCGACTTTGACGGCACCGCCGGAAATGTCAAGCTCGCCAACGGCGAGACCTGGACGGCCCGACTTTCTCCCGCATCCGGTACTCGCCCGCTCGAAGCGGGCGACGCCGTGATTGTGACCGCTATTGACGGCGCAACGGCCATCGTTGTGCCTCGTGAAAGGACAGCCCATGAGTGACTCCGTCGGAACCGTCGTCTCCATCGTCCTGCTGGTGATCGTGGCGATCTTTGTGATCGTCGTGCTCTTCCGGGCGATCAGGATCGTGCCCCAGGCAACGGCGGGAGTGGTGGAGCGACTGGGCAAGTACCACAAGACCCTCAACCCGGGCTTGAACCTTCTCGTCCCCTTCGTCGACCGCATGCGCCCCCTCATCGACATGCGCGAGCAGGTCGTCTCGTTCCCGCCGCAGCCCGTCATCACCGAGGACAACCTGGTCGTCTCGATCGACACCGTCGTGTACTTCCAGGTGACGGATGCCCGTGCCGCGACCTACGAGATCAGAAACTATCTCGGTGCCGTCGAACAACTGACCACCACGACCCTGCGAAATGTCGTCGGTAGCCTCAACCTTGAGGAAGCGCTGACCAGCCGCGACAACATCAATGGCCAGCTGCGAATCGTGTTGGACGAGGCCACCGGAAAGTGGGGCGTACGAGTCGGCAGGGTTGAGCTCAAGGCGATCGACCCGCCCCTGTCCATCCAGGACTCCATGGAGAAGCAGATGCGCGCGGAGCGGGACAAGCGCGCGGCGATCCTCACCGCGGAGGGAACGAAGCAGGCGGCAATCCTGCAGGCCGAGGGTGCACGCCAGGCAGCGATCCTCAATGCGGAGGGTGACGCCAAGTCCCAGATTCTGCGAGCCGAGGGTGAGGCGCAGGCAATCACGACGGTCTTCGGTGCCATTCACGCCGGCGATCCGGACAGCAAGCTGCTCGCCTACCAGTACCTGCAAATGCTTCCGAAGATCGCGGAGGGTCCGGCGAGCAAGCTGTGGATCATCCCCAGCGAGCTCACCGAGGCGCTCAAGGGCGTAACCGCGGGCTTCCTCGCTCCGCGCGGGGACGGACCGACCGGAGGGATCACTCCCCCGCCCGAGACTCCGCCCACGACGCCGGCTCCCTCCAGCATCGTCCCGCCGGCCACCCCGCCGGCCGCACCAACCCCGCCGCGTGAGACACCCAACGCCTAGCGGAGCTGAACAGCTCCCGTTCTTCCGCTCCCCGCTCCCCCGTGTTTTCGCCCACCGGGGGTTGCCGATAGACGCGCCCGAAAATACCCTCCTCGCGTTCCTCAAGGCGCTGGCGATCGGCGTTCCCTACCTCGAGACGGACGTGCACGTCAGCAGGGACGGCGTTGCCATCATCAGTCACGACGCAGACCTGCTGCGGTTGACAGGTCGCAATGAGCGCGTGATCGACCTGTCCGTGGCGGAGCTGAAGCTCATCCGCCTGGGGCAGGACCAGACCTTTGCCACTCTTGCCGAAGCATTGGACGCCTTTCCCGAGGCGCGCTTCAACATTGACATCAAAGTGCCGGAGGCGGTGGGTCCCACGGTCGCCGCCATTCGGCGTGCGCGGGCGGTCGACCGTGTGCTTGTCACCTCGTTCAACGGCTCGCGTCGTCGATCCGCGGTCGCCCAACTTCCGGGAGTCGCTACCTCCGCCTCGGCCGGTGGAGTGGCGCTCGCGCTCGTCCTCGGCAAGATCGGGCTGATTCCCCTGCTGCGCCGTGCCCTCAGGAACGTGCACGCGGTGCAGGTGCCCGAGCGCGCACTCGGGATGACCTTCACCACACCCCTGATGCTCGCGCGCCTCCACCGTGTCGGTGTGGAGATGCACGTGTGGACCATCAACGACCCGGCCGACATGCGCCGGCTGCTCGATCTCGGGGTCGACGGGATCATGTCGGATCGCGCCGACCTCGCCATGATCGCCTTAGCCGAAAGCTAGCCGTGTGTCCCCTGAATGGGGCTGGGAAGTGACTGTGAATGGAGTGCGGCGGAAAGGATTCACTCAGCTAGTGGGTTTATAACTTTGTATGCAATGCGAGTAAGGAGGCCACACAATGGCAGACCGTAGTTTGCGCGGCATGAGACTTGGAACCCAGAGCTTACAGAGCGAAGAGGGTGTCGAGTTTTCCCCGCGAAAGAAGAGCATTTACCGCACCGCCGACGGCAAGACTTTCGAGGTCACATTTTCCGCCGACGCCGAGGTGCCCGAGGTTTGGGAATCTCCCAAGTCCGGCCAGGAGGGCGTGCTGCTGTCGAGCGACGGCACTCCCGTAGAGACGTCGCGGGTGGAGTCCAAGATTCCGCGAAGCCACTGGGACATGTTGCTTGAGCGTCGCAGCCGGGCCGAGCTGGAGGAACTTCTCCAGGAGCGTCTGGATTACCTCCGTGCGAGGAAGGGCCAGAAGATCGGCGCATAGCCGACCCCTCAGCCCTCTCCCGCCAGGTGCGCGCCCCGCACAGTCACTGGTTACAGCGTCCCGTTCCCCTCAGCCGAGGGAAGCGGGACGCTCTTTCGTTAACCCGGGGCGCCCGGGGTCAGCGCGAACGGCGGGGAAGCTTCGCCGTCTTCGGAACGCGGGGTCCGCGGCCGGTCAGCCACAGCGCGAAGAGACCGAGCAAGCCGAGAGCTCCAGCGAACTTTTCGAAGAGCGCGGCAAACTGCGAGGCGGGCGTCAGGGTCGAGCTGAGCGGCACATCGGCGACCATGGAGTCGGCGGTGTAGCTCTTCAGCTGCCGGATGGTGGACCCATCCGGGGCAATCATGGCGCTGGTGCCCACCGTCGAGATGTTCACGACGCTACGGCCAAGCTCAAGGGCGCGAATGCGCGCAATCGCCAGCTGTTGCACGCTCTCATCCGTGTGGCCGAAGTCGGCGTTGTTGGTCTGCGCCAGGAGGATTTGCGCGCCGGAGCGAACGGAGTCGCTCATCACCGCGTCATCCGAAATGTCGAAGCAGATGTCGATGCCGGCGATGATGCCGTTGACGTCGAAGACCGTGTCCGTCGTGCCTGGTGTGTAGTCGCGACCGATGAGGCCGATCAGGTCGGGGGCGAGCGGTTCCCAGAACGCACGATCCGGTACGTACTCGCCGAACGGCACCGGATGCTTCTTGTCGTAGTAGTCGACGGCGCTCTTGCCTGCCTCCCAGAGAAGCGAGGTGTTGTAGATTTTGTCGCCACGCTGGGTGATGGCGCCCGCGATGAGGGGTGCGTGCATCTGCTCGCTGACGAGGTCGAACACGCGTGCGGCGCTCTCGTTCTCGAGGGGGTCGATGTCGGAGGCGCCTTCCGGCCACACCACCATGTCGACCTTCTTTCCGAACAACGGCACCGTCGCGCTGAACTGTGCCGCGAGCAGGTCTCCCTGCTGGCGGGTATCGAAATAGGCGGCCTTTCCATTGCCCTGCACCGCGGCGATCGACGAGGTGCCCGACAGGGCGATCGGGAAGGCGGGCACAACGAGAACAACGGTGAGAGCCGCCACGGACACCGTGACGCGGGTGAGCCGCGCGATGGGCGCCGAGCGCACGGCCTCGAGCGCCAGCGCAACGAGGAGCACCATGACAAAGCTCACGCCGGACACGCCCAGCCAGGCGAAGAGATTGTTGAATGGGCTTTCCGACTGTGACAGCGCGACGCGACCCCAGGCGAAGCCGCCGTAGGGCCAGAGGCTCTCGATTGCCTCGCGTGCGGTCCAGATGCCGGCGATCGTGATCGGAACCCGCCAGAGCCGGGCGCGCGCCGATGGCCAGGCGCGCGGACTCCACCGGTAAACGAGGCTCATGAGCATCGCTCCGAGCGCGACAAACAGCGACTCGAGGAACGACAGCGCCGTCATCGGCACGGGTCCGAGGAAGAGAGACGCCCATTCGATGTGCACGAGATAAAACGCCATACCAGCGATGAAACCGACGAGGAGCGCCGACCGGGGACGCCGACCGATCAGGCTGACGAGCACCACGGCGATGCCGAGGAACGTCATCGGCCACCAGTTCTTGTCCGGGAACCCGGCGTCGAGAATGGGGCCGGATGCCAGTGCCAGAACGATCGCGGCCCACAGGGGCACGAGCGGGCGGGGCACGGGAGTTACCCCGGTCGATTGGTTCACGAAGAGAGCTTACGCAACGCTGCTGTACGCGACGATTCCGCGGCGGATGGCATCCAGCGCCTTGCGGGCTGTCACGCCCACCGGGGCATCCGCTACCACCGACAGCTGGTCGAGGAGGTCGATGGTCTGCTTGCTCAGTCGCACGAAGTCGCCCGCAGCGAGGTCCGAGAGGGTCAGCACGGCGTCGAGGGAGGCACCCTGCGCCCAGCGGTACATCGCGAGAGTGAGGCCCGCAGACAGCGGCTGGCTGCCGGGCAGACGATTGTCGCGCTCGATGTCATCGAGGTTCGCCCACAGATCCGTGGTCTTGTCGAACGCCTCGCGGAAGTTTCCGCGCGGGAGGTTCCGCTCGTCCGGTGCACCCTCGTCGCGGCGGGGGTCGTAGATGAGGGAGGCGGCCATCGCCGCCAGTCCCGCCGGGTCGAGGTCGTTCCACAGCCCGCGCCGCAGCGACTCCGCGACGAGCAGGTCACGCTCCCCGTAGATGCGCTTGAGCAGTCGCCCATCGGTCGCGACCGTGGTGAGACCGTGCTCGTCCTGAACGAGGTAGCCGAGCAGCACGAGGACGTCCGTCACCCGGTCGAAGACCTTCGCGACGGCGCCCGTGCGGCTGCGAATCTGCCCGGTGAGCTTCTCGTTCTCCTTCTTCAGCTTCCACCAGCGGTCGGCCCAGCGTGCGTGGGACTCCCGCTCGGGGCACGAGTGGCACGGGTGCTGCTTGAGGCGACGACGCAGCGCGGTCAGCTGGTGCTGGCGCTTGTCGCGCTCAGCCCGGGTCTGGAGGTCCGCGCGGACCCCGGACTTGCGCTCAAGATCGGTCAGTTCGCGCTTGATGTTCGTGTACTCGCCGAAGTCGCCGAGGTGGCAGGTCATCGACTTGGCGTAGCCGTTGAGCGACTCCTGCTGTGATCGCACCTTCCTGGCCAGGTCGACAACGGCGCGGTCCGCCTGGAACTGGGCGAACGACAGCTCGAGCACTTCGCGCGTGCGTTCGCGGCCGAACTGATCGATGAGGTTCACGGCCATGTTGTAGGTCGGTTTGAAGCTGGAGTTCAGCGGGTAGGTACGGCGGGAGGCGAGGGATGCCACGGCCTGCGGGTCAAGCCCGTCGACCCACTGAATGACGGAGTGCCCCTCGACGTCGATACCCCGGCGGCCGGCACGACCGGTGAGTTGGGTGAACTCTCCGGGTGTGATGGGGACGCGGGCCTCGCCGTTGTACTTCTCGAGCTTCTCGAGTACCACCGTGCGCGCGGGCATGTTGATGCCGAGCGCGAGCGTCTCCGTGGCGAAGACGAGCTTCACCAGTTTCAGGCGGAAGAGCTCCTCCACGACCTCCTTGAACGCGGGAAGCATTCCCGCGTGGTGCGCGGCGACCCCGCGCTCGAGACCCTCGAGCCACTCCCAGTAGCCGAGGATGGCGAGATCCTCGTCGCGCAGGGTGCGGCAGCGTTCCTCGACGATGGCGCGGATCTCGTCACGCTCGTGTGCCTCGGTCAGGCGCACGCCCGCGCGCAACACCTGGCGCACGGCAGCGTCACAGCCGACCCGGCTGAAGACGAAGAAGATGGCGGGCAGAAGATTCTTGGAGTCGAGCAGCGCGACGAACTCGGGGCGGTCCATGCGGCCGCTGTCCGGCCCGCGCTGCGGGCGGTGACGCATCGAGTTGTTGCCACGGCGCGATCCATTGGTGCGGGGTCCTCCCCCACCACGGGCCATCTCAAGCAGCTCCGGGTTGACCCGGTTGGTGGCTGCGAGGCCGGACGAGTCGAACAGGTCGATCATCTTGGTGCGCATGAGGACGTGCTGTTCCAGCGGCACGGGCCGCTCCTCGGAGACGATGACGTCGGTGTCGCCGCGGACCGCCTGGAGCCAGTCGCCGAATTCCTCGGCGTTGGACACCGTCGCGCTGAGCGACACCATCCGCACCGACTGCGGCAGGTGGATGATGACTTCCTCCCACACGGCACCGCGGAACCTGTCCGCGAGGAAGTGCACCTCGTCCATGATCACGAAGGCGAGATCGACGAGGCGGTCGGAGTTGGCATAGAGCATGTTGCGCAGAACCTCGGTGGTCATCACCACGATGCGCGCCGCGCTGTTGATGTTGGTGTCCCCGGTGAGGAGGCCGACGTTCTCGGCCCCGTACTCTGCGGTGAGTTCCTGGAACTTCTGGTTGCTCAGCGCCTTCATGGGCGTGGTGTAGAACACCTTTTCCCGAGCGCCCTGCATGGCGAGGTAGACGGCGAACTCCGCAACGACGGTCTTCCCGGCGCCCGTGGGTGCCGCAACGAGCACGCTCTTGCCCTGCTCAAGGGATACACAGGCGGCGGTCTGGAACTCGTCCAGGTCGAATTTCTGGGCGGCCCGGAACGCTTCGAGCTGGGGGCGGGCGCTCCTGCTGCGGGATGCCGCGTAGCGCTCGGCCGGCGAAAGCTGTGTCATGCGGTTTCCGTTCCAATGTCGGCGGAGAGCCTGTCCGCACGGCGGGCGACAGCCCGGTCGTGCAGCCACGCGACTCCGGCAGCCGCGAAGTACAGCACGACCATGGGGGCAGCGAGAAGGAGCATGGTGGTGATGTCGGAGGCGGGCGTCGCGATGGCGGCGAAGACGGCGATGAGAATCACCGCGACCCTCCAGCCCTTGAGGATTGATTTCGCCGTGAGAAGGCCGATGAAGTTCAGCAGCACGAGGAAGACGGGAAGCACGAACCCGACGCCGACGGCGATCACGAGTTTCAGGACGAAGTCGACGTAGTCCTTCGTGCGGAAGATCGACGAACTCTCCGCGGGCGCGAACCCGGCGAGCAGGATCACCGTGTGCGGGAAGATGAACCAGGCGGTGACGCAGCCGGCGAGGAACAGCGGAATGGCCGCGCCGAGAAATCCGATCGCGTAGCGCTTCTCGGAGCGCTTCAGCGCCGGCACCACGTAAGCCCAGATCTGGTACAGCCAGACCGGGCTCGAGAGGATGACTCCCACGGTGACGGCAATCTGCAGGTTGACGTCGAACGCCTCGCCAATTTGCGCGTAGTTGAGTTCGGCGGTGCGCCCGGAGGAGGCCGCAATCTCTTCGATGGGCGCCTGCAGCGCCTTCAGCACCGGATTGACGAGAAAGAAGCCGCCGATGGATGCGACGAAAAAGAAGATTGCCGAAATGAACAGCCGATTACGGAGTTCGACGAGATGCTCGCCGAAGGACATCCGTCCGTCCCGGTCAGCGCCTCGTCTGGTGCGCCCTGCCACGGAACCTAAGGCTTAGGGTTTGTGTCGGAGGGATTGGTGGCGTCGTAGCGCGGGGGCAGCGGCACCTCCGTGGAGGCTGCCGTCGTGTTCGGGTAGCCACCGTTCTGTGCAGGATTCTGCGCGGAGTTCTGGGTCGGAGCCTGGCCGGCGTCGGTGCCGGTCGCGTCCTTATCGCCCGTCTTGATCTCCGAACGGAAGATCTTCATTGACTGGCCGATGCTGCGCGCGAGCGCGGGAAGCCGGGGAGCGCCGAACAACAGCAAAACGATGGCGAGCAGGAGCAGGCCGTGCCAGCCGGTAAATCCGTTTGCAAACATCGGTCCACGTCCTTCGATTGTCGATTGCGTTGCTATTTTAGCGCGGAGTTAACGAGAAAGGCTGCCAGGCAGGTGCGAGGGTCAGCCGGCGTCCGTATATCGCGCCGCTCCCGCTGCCGCCCACGCTGCGACGACCGCCCGCGCTTCCGGTGGCTCCACGACCGTGGCGACCCCCGACATGCTCGCCATCAGGCGCTTGAGCCCGTGGTAGTGCGACACCCGGATGGTCGTGCGCAGCCGTCCGTCGGGCTGGGTCTGGGTGCCACCGTCGGTCATGTAGTCCGCGAGGAGGAACGCGGCCGCGGGTGCCACATCGACCGTGACGATGAGGTCGGCGGCGGATGCCTCGAACAGCAGTTCCGGTAGAACCACGTCGCCCGCGGCGAAGGTGATCGCCTCGGTCGTCACCTGGGGTGCGGAAATCCGGTCGAGGCGGAATGTCCGCACCGCCTCGCGGAGGTGATCCCACCCGCGCAGGTACCAGTCGGCATCCATGGACTCCACGCGCAGCGGGTCAACGCGACGGTGCTCGGCCGAGCCCTGCGAATTGCGGTAATCGAACTCGACCTGCATGCCGCTGGCGACGGACTGACGGATGACGGCCAGCGTGGCATCCGTTTCCGACGACGCGACGGCGACCTGGCCCGGCGCCGACGATGCACCGCGCGAGAGTTTGGCCATGAGGCTCGCGATGGCTGCGCGGTCGGCGTGTTCCGGCAGCGCAGACAGGTACTGCAGGCCAGCGATGAGAGCGGATGCCTCGCGAGCGGAGAACCGCGGCGAATCATCGATCGCGACCCGATTGGTCAGCACGATCTCGTCGTTGTCCTCGAAGTCATCCCACGCGATGTCGAAGAGGTCACCGTGCTGGTAGGCAGCGGTGTCGCCGGGCACGCCGGATACGCCGATGAGCCGGACTGCATCCCTGATCTGCTCCGGCTTCATGCCGAAGTGGGCGGCGACGTCGGTGACGCTGATGCGGTCGTGGTCCATGAGGTACGGAACCAGGGACAGCAGGAACGTCAGTTTGTCCTGCGCCTGCAGGGGCGGGGTGCGCTCAGCCATGGTCTGCCGCCGTTACTTCCAGTCGCGACCGCACGGCGTCGCGCAGCTCGGGTGGGGTCCGCACGAGCGCTTCTGGGCCGAAGCCCGCGAGCTCGTCGGCGAAGAGGTTGATGTCGGTGTAGTGCAGCAGCAGAGTCGTTGGGTCAGTGTCGCTGACGGTGGTGCCCGGGCGTTTCTGCAGCCGGGTGGCAGCGTCGGAGCCCTGCTCCACCTCGACGACGGCGGTGCGCTCGTGCCAGATGCGCTCGAGTTCATCGAGTGCGAGCTGCGCCGCGTCGGCGGGGAACGGCTCGAAGTGCTTGCTCGTCGCGGTGATCGGCGACACGATCCGCCGCAGGAGGAAGTTGCGGGTTCCGCCGGCGTCCTGGTCTTCCGCGTGCAGCATCCAACGACCCTGCTGCTGGATGAGTGCGATGGGGGCGACGGTGCGCGTGCGCGCATCCTTCTCCCCCGGCTTCAGGTACGCGAACTTCACGATGACGCGCTTCTCGAGCGCCGAGCTCAGCGGGGCGAACGCGGCGTCCCGCACGCGAAGGCGGGGCGCGTACCCGAGCACGGGTTCGGTCGAGGTCACGCCGAGGGATCGCAGCTTCAGGATGGCCCGGCGCGACTCACCCGAGAGCGATCCTTCCCGCCAGACCATGGCCGCGAGGTTCAGCAGCGTGGTCTCCTCCGGCGAGAACGAGATGTCCGTGGGCAGCTCGTAGTCGCCCCGCGGGATGCGGTAGCGCAGGTTCTGGTTGTTGCCGGGATCGGTGGGCGACTCGAGGGTCTCGAGCGGGACACCCAGTTCGCGGATGTCGTCCTTGTCGCGCTCGAACTGGCGCTCGAGGTTGGCGTTGTCACCCGACCGCGCGTACCGCTGACGGTACCCCTGCACGGTCGAGAGGATCTCGCTCTTGGTCAGGCCGTTGTCGGAGGCGAGCAGCGCCAGCACGAGGCTGAACAAGCGCTCCTCCGCGGGGATCCGGGGCGGAGCGGGCGTGCGGGTGCCCGTGCCTGCCGCCGGGTCGGCCGGTGTGCCGGGGCTGGGTGTGCGTTGAGTTGCCACGAAACGCATTCCTTCTGTGGGGAAAGTCAGGACACCCGGCCAGTGTCGATAGGAAAGGCTACTTCTGGATGCCCAGCACGTCGAAGACGTACACGGGAGTGTCGCCGGCGGGGATCGTGGTGGGGTTTGTCACGTTCTTATCGGGCGGAACAATGACCACGATCTGGCTTCCGACGGTGGAGCCGATGAGAGCCTTGGCGAAGCCGGGCAGCAGGCCAGAGCCATCCGTCGTTCCCTTGGCAACCACGGCGGCGGGTGCCGGAAGGGCACCGTCGACGCGAGCCCACGATGTGTCGTCGAAGACGGCCTTGGTTTCCCAGAGCACGCCGGTGTAGCGGATGACGACCTGGTCGCCCTCCTTCACCGTCGCGCCGTCGCCGCGCTTGAGGACCTCGGTCATCAGCTTGGTCGGGGCGGGAGTGTCAAGGAAGCTGAGCCCGGGCGTTCCGTCGGGGGCGGTGACGACGCTCGGGAAGCCCGACTTGAGGGGCTGCACGGCACCGTCGGCCTTGGCGAGGTAGCCGGCCTGAATGTCGGTGACCAGGATCAGCGTGTCCTTGAGACCCAGTTTGAACGACGGGTCGACGCCCTGCGGACCGGCGATGTCCTCGACGGTCACGGTGCTCGCGATGCGCGATCCGACCGTCTGGCACTGCAGGGAGGCGCCGATGGCGTCGTTCTTGTTGCCAACGACGACGCGCAGCGGGGCGGTGAGGTCGTACTTCGTGGCGGTGAGCAGTGTTCCGGTCTTGCTGTCGTACACGCTCGCCTGAATGTCGGCAGTGGTGCCGGCGGTGAGAAGAGTGCCCTTTCCCTTCACGAGAACGGATGTCTCGTGGCGGGAGGTGGTCAGCGGCGTCGGGAAGGACACCGTCGGGGAGGCGAGGAGCTTGCCCGACGCTTCGACCTGTGCGGACGCGGTTCCCGCGGTGGTCAGGGGGTCGCAGTTTGCTGCGGCCTGTTCTGCTGGGCTGCTGCACCCGGCGAGGACCGCCACGATACCTGCAGCAACAATCAGCGCGACACTCTTGCGCACGGAGCCTTCTTTCGATCGAGCCGGGAACACCGGAATCACTCTACCGTTTCGTCGTCGGCAGTCTTGGCGGCCTCGGCGGCGGCGTGCGCCTCACGGACGGTCTTGCGCAGGCTCTTGTCGCTCGCGGTGCGCTCACCGAGGGCTCCGGGGGTCCAGGCCTCGACGTCCTCGTCCGAGAAATCTGACTTCGACGGGCGACGCTTGAGCTGCGGGACCACGGCACCGGGTGCGAGACGGCGGGCGGTCATCAGGAAGCCCGTGTGCCCGATCATGCGGTGGTCGGGGCGTACGGCGAGTCCTTCGACGTGCCAGGTGCGAACCATGGTCTCGGATGACTCGGGGTCGGTGAACTGGCCGGTGCGGCGAATCGCCTCGGCGACGCGCGACAGCTGCGTGACGGTCGCGATGTAGCAGATGAGCACGCCTCCGGGAGTCAGCGCCTCGGCAGTGACATCCAGGCATTCCCAGGGAGCGAGCATGTCGAGGACGACGCGGTCGACGGTGCCGGGCTCGACTACGCCGGGCAGGGACTCGACGAGGTCGCCGACGGTGACGGTCCAATTGTCGGGGGCTGCTCCGAGGAACGCGGAGACGTTGCCCTGGGCGACGTCGGCAAATTCCTGGCGGCGTTCAAACGAGTTGAGGTAGCCGTCGGTACCGATCGCGCGCAGCAGCCAGAGGGAGAGCGCACCGGAGCCGACCCCCGCCTCGACGACCTTCGCGCCGGGGAAGATGTCCGCCTGCGCGAGGATCTGCGCGGCATCCTTCGGGTAGACGATCGCGGCGCCGCGCGGCATCGACATGACGAAGTCGGTCAGCAGGGGGCGAAGGGCGAGGTACTCGATGCCGTTCGAGCTGGTGACGACCGAGGCATCCGGCTGTCCAATGATGAGGTCGTGATCGAGAATCCCGCGGTGGGTGTGAAACCCGCCGCCCACCTCGAGCGTCACGGTGTTCAGCCGGCCCTTTGGCCCGGTCAGTTGTACTCGGTCGCCGGCGCGGAAGGGGCCGCTCTGACGTCGGATGGCGTCGCTCATGCGGAATCCTTTGCTGGGTAACGGACGGAAGAAAAGAGGTCGACGAGATCATCGACGGTGCGATCGGCCAGCGTCGGCCAGATCGTGTAGCCGTTATCGGCGGACAACGGGCTGTTAAGCGGGACGCCGATCGTGACGGCACCGGATGCCACGCCCG
The DNA here is from genome assembly GCF_018449675.1 of Glaciihabitans sp. dw_435. Taxonomy (GTDB): domain Bacteria; phylum Actinomycetota; class Actinomycetes; order Actinomycetales; family Microbacteriaceae; genus Glaciihabitans. Next base: position 14,108 of record NZ_JAAVUZ010000027.1, read on the forward strand.
ACGCGGTTCCGGGAGCGGAGTCCTCGATCGCCACGCAGTCGGAGGCGCTCACGTCGAGGAGGCTCGCCGCGTGCAGGTAGGGCTCGGGGTGGGGCTTGCTGTGGGCGACGTCGTCGCCGGCAACGATCACGTCGAACGCCTCGAATCCCATGGAGGCGGCGACGTGCTCGGCAAGGCTGCGCATCGACATGGTGACGAGGGCCGTCTTAATACCGCGGGAGCGCAGCTCGAGGAGGAGTTCACGGGCTCCGGGGCGCCATGGGAGGGCGTCGCCGACGCGCCCGAGCACGGTACGGGTGAGCGCATCAATGATGTCGCCCTCGGACATGGTGACGCCGCGGGCCTGCAACAGGCGGGCGGAATGCCACAGTCCTGAGCCGACGAGGGTCAGGGCGTCTTCGTGCGTCCAGGTGCCGCCGAAGGACTCGACGAGCACGGTTTCGGCATCCATCCAGTACGGCTCGGTGTCGATGATCGTGCCGTCCATATCCCAGAGGACTGCGGCGGGAGAAGTAGTCACAACCCTCGATTGTACGGGGGCGCGGGGTGCACCGGAGTGCCGCGATGTGCCGGTGGGTTCTATCCTTGGAGGAAGGAGCGCGGCCTGGTTGGCCCGCTGAGCAAAGGATTTTTCGTGCCAGAGACATCGAAATTCACGAGCGGTCGAGTGCTCGTCGTTGCCTTCGAGGGCTGGAACGACGCGGGCGAAGCGGCCAGCGGTGCCGTGCGGATGCTCAAGGAGCAGCTGGACGTGTACCCGATCGCCGAGGTTGAGCCCGAGGACTACTTCGACTATCAGTTCAACCGTCCCACGGTCGCCGTGGACGACGACGGCTCCCGCCAGATCATCTGGCCGAGCGTGACAGCCTACGGACCGGTCGCGCCAGCCGCGGGCCTCCCCGGATCAAACGTCTACCTGCTGCTGGGCACCGAGCCCTCCCGTGGCTGGAAGACCTTCACCGCCGAGGTGCTCGAGGTGATCGAGGACGCCGAGATTGGCGCCATCGTCTTCCTCGGTGCGATGCTCGCCGACGTGCCGCACACCCGCCCGATCTCCGTCTTCACCAGCAGCGAGAACGCCGCCGTTCGGGAGGAGCTCGCCGTCGAGCGCAGCAACTACGAGGGCCCGGTGGGCATCCTCTCTGTGCTGGGCGAGGCCGCGGACAAGGCAGGTATCGCCACTATGTCGATCTGGGCATCGGTCCCCCACTACGTGCACAACGCGCCCTCCCCCAAGGCCACGCTCGCCATCATCGAGAAGCTCGAAGAGGTGATTGCCGTGGCGATCCCGCGGGGCGACCTCGTCGCCGAGTCGGCCGCGTGGGTTACGGGCATCGACGTGCTCGCCGGGGACGACGAGGACATGGCCGCGTACATCGAGCAGCTCGAGCAGGCGCGGGACACCGTTGACTCGCCCGAAGCCAGCGGTGAAGCCATCGCCCAGGAGTTCGAACAGTACCTTCGCCGCAACGACGGCAAGGACGGACGGGGCCCCGCGGGCGAAGACCCCTGGCGCCCGCCCACGAGCTGAGCCTTAGCGCAGGCGGATGCCGAGGAGCGTGTCCACCGCGCGGACGTCGTCGGACGTGGCCGGTGCGCCGGCAGTGATCGCCGCATCGATCGCGGCGACGGCGGCAGGGGTGTCGAGGTCGACCGCGAGGACGCGGCGGAGTTCGGCGAGAACCGGCGACTCCGGGGCATCCACCGAGTCAGAGTCGGTCGCGGCCGACGCCCACTCGTCCCAGCGCGCGAGGCGTGACTGGGCGGCTTCGAGCAGGTCGGCGGTGTATTCCCAGTCCTCGCGATAGTGCTGCGCGAGGAGGGTGAGGCGGATGGCGCGGGGGTCGACTCCCGCGGAGGTGAGCCGTGAGACGAGCACAAGGTTGCCGAGCGACTTCGACATCTTCTCGCCCTCGTAGCCGACGAGGCCGGCGTGCGAGTACAGCTCGGCGAAGGGCTTTCCGGTCATGGCCGTCGCGTGACCGGCGCTGAATTCGTGGTGCGGGAAGATCAGGTCGGAGCCACCGCCCTGCACCGTGAATGGAAGCTCGAGGTGCATCTGGGCGATCACGGAGCACTCGATGTGCCAGCCGGGACGACCCTCGCCGAGCACGCAGGTCCAGCTGGGGTCCCCCAGGCGGGCGCCACGCCAGAGCAGCGGGTCGAGCGGGTCGTGCTTGCCGACGCGGTCGGGGTCTCCCCCGCGTTCGGCGCTGAACTGCAGCATGGTTGCGCGGTCGAGACGGCTCTCGTCACCGAGGGTCCAGGGGGTGGATGCCTCGGCGGCGGCGCTGTCGAAGTACACGTCGTTCTCGACCCAGTACGCGATACCCCTGTCGAGCAGGAGCTTGACCGCGTTCGCGGTCTCTTCGATGACCTCGGTGACGGCGATGTAGGAGTCCGGCGGCAGGATGCGGAGGGCTTCCATGTCGCCACGGAACAGCTCGGTCTGGGAATCGGCAAGCTCGCGCCAGTCGACGCCCGTGTCGCGGGCTCGCTCCAGCAGCGGGTCATCCACGTCCGTCGTGTTCTGCACATAGGTCACCGGGTATCCGGCGTCCATCCACAAGCGAATGAGGGTGTCGTACGCAAGGTACGTCGCCGCGTGTCCGAGGTGAGTGGCGTCGTAGGGCGTGATGCCACAGACGTACAGGCCGGCGGTTGCGGCGGGGCGGGCTTCACGCATACCGGCCGACGCGGTGTCCCAGATGCTGGGAACGGGGCCTACTCCGGGCAGAGGCGGAACCTCGGGTCGGTTCCATGACTTCACTGAACTAGTTTAGTCGCCGTGGCGACCACGCCCGACCGTGGTGCGGGATTCCCAGCCGGCTCACGACGGGCGGTTAGACGAAGTACTCGTCTCCCATCAGGGACGTTGAGTAACTCACTTCATGCTCGGTGAAGGGATGGGCGTGAAGGATTTCGGGGCGACGCCACAGCACGAACGCGTGGTCGTCGGTTCCGGGCATGGAACCCTCGAAGTCTTCGGTGTCGATGAGAATGCGAGCAACGATCTTGGTCATGATTGACCCCTCTGGCCTAATGGAACATCGTTGCCAGGGTCTGGGGCATCTGCTATATCAAGGGTAGACCCCTTGTTCTCATCCGTCGAGGGCTACTTAGTACCCAGATTGGGGTACGAAGACACTGCGTTTCTCAGAGGTTGATGGCGCGCGTGACGACGAGTTCCGCGACATCGCGCAGGCGCTGGCTGCTGCTGCGCGCGTGATCCCGGAGCATCTTGAACGCCTCGTCCATCGAGACGTTGCGGGTCTGGGCGATGACGCCCTTTGCCTGCTCGATGACAACCCGGCTGTTCAGCGCGTGCTGAAGTTGCTGCTGCGCGATATCGCTCTCGCGCAGGGCCCGCTCGTGCAGGATGCCGATGGTCGCCACGTCCGCGAGGCCCTGGGTGATCGAGATGTCTTCGGAGGTGAGGACGCCGGTGCGCGTCCGGAAGAGGCTGAGGGTGCCGATGACCGACCCACGCAGGCGCATGGGGACGACGTGAGCGGAGTGAAATCCCTGTTCGAGTGCCGCGGTGCGGAAGGCGTGCCATTCGCCGTCGAGCTGGGTGATGTCGGGAACGACAACGACCTGCCCCGTCGAGTAGCACTGCAGGGAGGGACCGATACCCGTGCGCAGCTGCATCATGTTGACGAGCCGGCTCTCCTCGCTGGTGGAGGCGACGACTTCGAGTTCGCCTGCCTCGTCCGCGAGCAGCAGTCCTGCCGCGGAGGCGTCGAGCAAATCGGCGCACGTATCCACGAGGGTCTGCAGCAGCTCCACGACGTCGTAGTCCGCAACGAGCGTGTCTGCGAGGGTCACAAGCGCCTCGGCGAGCCTACCCTCGCGCGTTTCTGCAACCATCACTAAACCTTACCGTCGGAGTAACTCACGCTGTGCCCAACCCATCGGGCGTCGAGAAGTCCAGGCGACGCTCAACAATGTCCGTGGCGACCTCGCGCACCGACCGGCCGCTGGCAAACGCGTGGGCCCGGATGAGCAGGGCGGCCTCGTCGGCGGAGATTCCCAGCTGCGCCAGGACCATGCCGGTTGCCTGGTGCACCTCCCGTCGGGATGATCGTGACGTCGTCGAATCGGTCAGGACATCGACGTCCTGCTCTCCCAGAATCTTGCGCAGCACCTGCCAGGCTGCAACATCGGCGAGGGCGGTGGCCTCGGTGACCTGGCTGCGGGAGAGCGAGTGGCCTTCGCGGGTGTACAGGTCGACTGCTCCCAGATCGAGGGTGCCGACGACGAGGGGAAACGCAAACATTCCGCGGACATCGTTGCTTCCGCTGTCGTTGCGCACCGCCTCGGCGAAAATCGGCCACGGTTCGTTGTTGTTATCGCGCAGGTTGGGCGCGAGCACCGGGCGATGGGTGGTCATTGCCTGCCAGCACGGGCCCTCCCCGAGATCGAACTGCATCTCGTCGAGCCGGGCGGCGACCGCGTCGCTCGAGCAGACGGTGGACTGTCCGAGAGCCCCCGACAGTACCGACAGCGCGGCACCCTCGACGGGGAGGACTGCAAGAAAGGGCGCACACAGACTCGTATTGCGCTCGTGAGCCGCCGAAAGCTCGCGTCGCGCACTATCGAAGACGTCGCTGTTGGCCATCGACAAAATTCTAACTCTGAGAGGTGCCCGACATCCCGCCCTAGGAGGCCTGGACCACGTTCGTTGCCAACAGGATGATCAGAACGACGCCGAGGGCGAGACGGTAGATCACGAACGGGAGGAACGAGCGCTTGGAGATGTAGTTCATGAAGAACGCGATGACGACAAAACCGACGATGCCGGCGATGACTGTCGCGACGGCGGTCTCCGCTCCGGAGAAAATCTCGGGCGTGCAACCCGCTGCGGCGGCGACGCAGGGGTCCTTCACGCTCTTGTAGAGCTGGAACAGGCCACTGCCGAAGACGGCGGGGATGGCCAGCAGGAACGAGTACCGGGCGGCGGCGCGACGGTCGAAGCCCATGAACAGGCCGGCGGTGATGGTGCCGCCCGACCGCGAGACCCCGGGGATGAGGGCGAGTGCCTGGGCGAACCCGAAGACGATGGCGCGGGGCCAGGTGAGTTCCTTGAGCCGCAGGTCCTTCTTGCCGACGATGTCGGCGAGGCCCAGCAGGATGCCGAAGACGATCATGGTGATCGCGACGATCCAGAGCGACCGCAGGGTCGTTTCGATCGCGTTCTGGAAGAGCACGCCGAGCAGGACGATCGGCACGCTGCCGAGGATGATGAACCAGCCAAGTCGCACATCGGGATCCGACTGCGGAAGACGGCGGAACAGTGCCCGGAACCACTTGCCGATGATGCGCACGATGTCGTGCCAGAAGTAGATGACGACGGCGGTTTCCGTACCCAGTTGGGTGATGGCGGTGAACGCGGCTCCGGGGTCAGCGCCCGTGCCCACCAACAAACCGACGATCCGGATGTGCGCGCTGGAGGAGATCGGCAGAAACTCGGTAAGTCCCTGCACGAGGCCAAGGATTACCGCTTCAAAAAAAGTGTTCACGCGCGTCCCGCCGGAGTTAGTAGTTGAGCAACAGGTCCCCGAGGACCCGCCTGCCAAACACTAATGCGTCGAGCGGAACCCGCTCGTCAACGCCATGGAACATGCCAGGAAAATCCAGCTCGGCGGGCAGTTTGAGCGGTGCAAAGCCGTATCCGGTGATCCCGAGCTTCGACAGCGCCTTGTTGTCGGTCCCTCCCGAAAGCATGTAGGGAAGAACGGATGCCTCGGGGTCGTGGGTCGCGATCGTGCCGACCATCGCGTCGACGAGCTTTCCCTCGAAGGGATTGTCGAGACCGATGTCCCGGTGCGTGATGGTGATCTCGATCTCATCGCCGATCAGCTCCCGCACCTGGGCGAGGATGGCATCCTCTTCTCCCGGGAACGTGCGGATGTCGATGAACGCTTCGGCGGAATCGGGAATGACATTGTGCTTGTACCCGGCCTTCAGCAGCGTCGGGTTCGTGGTGGTGCGCAGCGACCCGCGGATGAACCCACCAGCGGTTCCCGTACTCAGAATGATCTCGTCCGGACTCACCTGGGTGGGGTCCGCTCCCATGATCCGCGCGATCTCGCGCACGAGCGTCTCGGTGGTGTCGGACAGGCGCACCGGCCACTGCTGGCGACCGAGGATCGCCACCGCTTCGGCAAGCTTGGTGACCGCGTTGTTCTCCATGACGCGGCTGCCGTGCGCGGCAGTTCCCCGCGCTGTCAGCTTGATCCAGATCAGGGCCTTCTCGCCGGTCTGGAGCAGGTACGCGCGCTCCCCGTTCATCGTGATGGAGTAGCCACCTACCTCACTGATTGCCTCGGTGGCACCGGCAAAAATTTCCGGGTTGTTGTCGACGACATAGCCGGAGCCGAACACTCCCCCGTTTTCCTCATCGGAGAAGTAGCCGACGATGATGTCCCTGCGGGGCTGCTTTCCGCTGCGCAGGATGTCGGCGACGGCGCCGTACATCATGGCGTCCATGTCTTTCATGTCCACGGCGCCGCGTCCCCACAGCATTCCGTCCTTGACCTCGCCGGCAAACGGGTCGACGGTCCAGTTGGCCGGATCCGCGGGAACGACGTCGGTGTGGCCGTGCAGCACGAGTGCCGACCTGTCGTCACCGAGACCCTCGTAGGACCCGGGCACGCGGGCGAAGACGGAGGTCCGTCCCGGCGCGGCGTCTACGTAGGTGGTGGACAGCCCCAGCTCCTCGAGCTTCGCTCCCAGATACTCGGCGGCTTCGGTCTCCCCCTCGGATTTTCCCTCGCCGTAGTTCGTGGTGTTGAACCGGATGAGGTCTTGTGCGATGGCCGCGGTTTCTTCGAGCATGGGCTCCACGTTAGCGGCGTCATGGTACAGACGGTCGATTTGGGGCGCCACGCCCGGCCTGCACGCGGGATGCAAAATCGTTCCACAGGGCTGAATCCCAGAAATTCAGCGGGGAGTCGTCCCGACGATTACCGGCTGCCGACCGGTGTTCACCCGGCCCCCTCAAGCCGTGCTAATCTCATACGTCGGCAAGTGCGAAAGCAACTTGCCGGATGCGCGCGGATGGCGGAAATGGCAGACGCGCTAGCTTGAGGTGCTAGTGCCCGAAAGGGCGTGGGGGTTCAAGTCCCCCTTCGCGCACAT
>NZ_JAAVUZ010000028.1 GCF_018449675.1 Glaciihabitans sp. dw_435
GGCTTAGAAGGTTGTCGTTGTAAAAGCCGTTCGCGTGCGTGCGAAGGAACTTCGGTGTCGGCGGATCGTCCACAATCCCGACTTGAACCCCTTTCACATGCGCTGTCTCGGTGGTCTCCAAGAACGACACCATGTCCGTCTTCCAGCGGTACCAAAGCTTGGTCTCACCGTCATAGTGGTATTGGTATGCATCGATGGATTGATGGGTCTTGTCTGTGCTCTCGTAGTGCACGTGAGTGATTTCAACGCTCATCTTGACTCCTTTTTACAGGTAGCCCGTCGATGGGCCACTGCGTCAATGATCCTCCTGGGCAAGACGGGTTAGCGAGGAAATATGTGTGCGACTGAGCCAGCGATGAAAGCGCATCGCGAGGTGCTTTGGTCCGAACCCGTGTCCCAGCCTTCTCGCCGTCTGATAGCCGATCGGCACACGTACAGCTGGATTGTCCTACCCCATCTCGCATCTTGCGTGTTTGACTGCTGTCATGACCTTTGCCGTCGTCTCTGTGCATTCCCCAAAGCCCGAGCACCGGAAGGCGGTACTCAATTCGATGCAGCGATATAGCGAAGTCGCCCGGAATCAGCCGGGACTGGAATGGACAGGCGTCGTGGACGACGCGAGCGGCCGGCTCATAGGTATCGCACTTTGGGAATCGGAAGACTCCGCGACGGCTGCACGGCCCGCTCTGATGGCCGAGGTCGGCAACGATCCATTTACAACCTGGGACGAGCGCCCGATCGACGGCCTCCGCGGGGATGTCCGGTGACCAGTTCTCGGACGACTGAGTTTGGCTCAAGCCAGCTCTCGTCACTCTTGGGTGCCCGCTGAGGGATCCCGTACCGAACACCTCAGCAGCCGAGTGCTAAAGGCAACGGTCGACCGATGTACGCAGCTGGTTAGTAGCGTCCTGCGAGATATTGCATTACGGGGACAAGTTCGCGCGATGTGACTTCCAGGTGGCTTCTGCTGACCAGGTTCGGCCGCGGATACAGGTGGTCGACTCCAGTCTGCTCCAGCAGAATTGTTCGTGCGATGCCGTGCAACGTTGAACCTTCCACCTGAGTGTCCCCGCGATAGATGCGCAGATAGCATTCCTCGGTATTGATGCCTCTGCCAAGCTGAATGAGCACGTTGACGCGAGTATCTCCAGCCGTGATGTCTACGTCGAAAGACCGAGTGCGGCGTACCTGAGTGACCCGCGCTCCCGCATTCCGGTAAGCGTCGATGAACTCCCGCACGTGCATCGGTTCTGTTCCCCACTGACTTGCCAGCGAGTCATCGCTAGGAGAGACGGAAGATTCGGCCAGCCAATCATGACTGCGATCGCACCACCGCAACCAGGTATTCCCAAAATCGATTTTCGACAGCAGCGCTGTTGAACGGGTTCCTTCGTAGTCCACGAAAACACAGTAGCAAAGGGACCACACGCGTCCGTTAGCCGATCCTCATCTGGCCGCTCCCTCGCCTCGATTGACACGCCCGGGATGTCGGGATGTCACCGTGTCCGTTTGCCTGTCCGATATAGGTTCCGGTGACGGGACCCTATGCGAGACGGTCCTCGCTGCGGAATTCGTCTTTATGCCGCTTCTTGCTTAATGCGTTCTGGAAGCGCGGTGTGCATCGAGTCCCGCGCGGAAAGGACCGCTCCGCAAGCCTCACCGCTGTCGCGCCCACCTTCTCCGAGTAGCCATACTGAATCAACGTTGCAGGCGACGCATCGGCTACTTCGAGAAGCCGCGCGGGACCCCACACCAATTCCGATGCAAACCCTTCCTCAGAGAGAGCACATATGAACGACGAGGACGACGAGTACTGGGGCGATTTTCCTCACACGTTGACGACAGCTGATCTCGCGCGGATGCTCGCCATCGGGAGGGAAACGGTGGTTACTCGGCTGAAAAACGGCGTGATCCCCGCGCATTACATCGGTGGTTCCTGGATCGCATTTACGGCCGAGATTCGCTCCTGGGTGCAAACTGCCGGCCACGGATCAGAGGCCCCTTCCCCCAAGCCGATCAACATACTTGAGGATTATCCGGAGGAGTTGACATACCGCCACCTGATGACGATTTTCGGCAAAACAAAACAGACCATTTACTCGTGGGCTCGTACCGGCGCCATTCCCGCATCCAATATTGGGAATCGCTGGATCATAGACAGAGCGCATCTAGAACGTGTCCTACGAGAGACCAGCAACCACCCACCGCGACAGGAAAGTTAGCTGCTACACAATGGGCTGCCCAAAGCTAGGCGGTGGTCAACACCCCTCGGGCGGTGCCCCAATAGTTGGGGCGTGACCGCGCTCTCACCACTACCTAGCCACCCCGGTTGATGGAAAGAGGCACAGGATCATGCATACTGCCGGATGGGCTGAAATTTAATCAGCTCTTGGTTCGGGGGTTTCGTGTACGCCAAAATACTGCTGCAGATGGGCTCAACTGTTATGCCCGTCATTGTGCTCACCCCACCCGAAGCCAACCCCCAACTCATCACGACTCTCCAGGAATTGGGTTGGGCCTCCCATGGCACCCTCACCCACTCCCCCGGCCAGCACCTCACCATCAACGACCGTGTCGTGCGCCTCACCCACAACGACACCGTCTTGTTCCAACATCCGATCGGTAACGCCTGGGCACCCGTCGGATGGTGGAAAGCAGTCACCAGCCTCGACAACCAATGTGTCATTGTTGTGGTCGCCTCCACCCACATCAACCTCAACGGCCGCTCCCTCCACGCCCAACTCGATGCCCTCACCGGCTCCCACCAGACAGTGACCGCGCTGGTTCCCGTCACCCACTGAACACCCCTGAACAGCTTCACCTGGGCGGCAGAAAAGTGTCCGTCCGCAGCGGGCACACATAGTCGAGAAGAGCCAGCCCACAAAGGACCTGCCGCCCACCGACCGAAGCCACCACAAATATCGGGATCCAGTACCAGAGCCTCCGCCGCATGCTCCACCGCCGCGGGATGACTAGAGACCGACCTTCGCTAGCCGGAATTAGTCATCCGGTAGACCGTCGCCACACTGATGCCCAAAGTCTTTGCGATATCCATCGGGTGCACTCCCCCATCGCGCAACGTCTGCGCCTGCTTCGTCCGCTTCGAATCCAACACTTTCGGCCGGCCACCGACACGCCCCTGCGCCTTCGCCGCCGCAAGACCTGCCACGGTCCGCTCAGAGATGAACTCCTTCTCCATCTGCGCGAAGATCGCCAACATCTGCAACATCGCACGGCCCGTCGACGTGCTGCTATTCAGGCCATCCGCGATCGACTCAATGAAGATCCCGCGATGCGTGAGCTCCTCGATCAGCGCAGCGACATGAGCGGTGGAACGTCCCAACCGGTCGAGCTTGTAGACAACGATCGTGTCCCCCGGCTGCACATCAGCAAGAAGGGCATCCAACCCCGGACGAGACGCCTTCGACCCGCTCACCCCGTGATCGACATACCGGTTCCGCTTCATCACATTGGCGGCATCGAGCTTGTCGTGCTGCAGCTGCTCATCCTGTTTCCCGGTACTCACACGCACGTACCCCAAGCGGGTTCCGGTTGTCTTCGTCGTCATAAGCAAACGATCGCATAAAGTCGATCCTTTTTGCTGCGCACCACGGAACGGGTTTTGCGACGACAGAGCAACCAGTATTCATGCGGGGGCCCGGCGCTGGACGAGTGGCAATTTCGTGTCGCATCGGAGCATCGTTGATGACTGGGCACCGTTGTCGAGAGCAGCTTGTTTGCACGCCGCCAGAAATAAAAGACCGTCGTGGTTTGGCCCTCGCCCTGCCGTAGCCGCAACCTGCTTGATTGCGTCCACTCACCTACTTACCTGCTGGTGCTTTCGCGGGCCGCAAAGATCTGCTGGTGGCGATACAGAGTCGCGCGGCTCCACCCGACTAGTTGTGCCGCGTCCGCCGCGGTTCTCCCTTTAGCCCGGGCCTCGGCAACAAGCTTGAGCTTGTCCGCAACAACGACGGGATCTGACAGAGGCCGGCCGAACTTGGTGCCGCCCTGCCGGGCAGCCGTGATCCCGGCGTTTACACGTTCCGTGATCAGCTCGCGTTCGTACTCGGCCAAGGTGGCGAGCATGTTCAACATGAGCCTGCCCGACGTCGTCGACGGGTCGATCCCATCCGAAATGCTCTTCACCTGCACGTTCCGCTCCCGGAGCAGCTTCACCGTGTTCAGCACATCGATCAAGGATCGCCCGAGGCGATCCACTCGCCACACCACGACCGTGTCGCCGGGCTCGGCATACTCGAGCAGCTTCTTCATTCCGGGGCGTGAGATCGCAGTTCGGCTGCCCGACGTAACGTCGGCAAAAATGTCCCGCTCCTGCACACCCGACTTGACCAGAGCGTCGACCTGCAACTTCGCGTCCTGGCTTCTCGTGCTGACACGCGTATACCCAAGATTTCTCACGGCTCCATTCTGCCTTGGAAATGGCTAGAAGCGTCGGAGCAAAGACACTTTGCGGTGAGACAAGTTTCCAAGACAAACTGCGTCCCGGAAATCCGCCACTTCGACGCGACGCTTCGGAGGGGGTTCTCGTGTCTCGGAAAGCTTTAGCTTTTCGAGGCAAGAATTGCGTGCGGTTCGTGTCTGTGATGTGGGTCCGGCGGACGACCCATGCGTCACGCTCAGATGCGGCGTAGGCCGCGGAGGGTCAGCTCGACGAACCTTGCCGAAGCGGCCCCTTCGTCTCCGGGCGAATGGGCGATTACGCCCGCGTTTCCCTTAAGAATCGCGAGGACGTCGCCCAGGACGATGTCGTGGCGCAGAACTCCGATATCGGCGGCTTTCTGGGCAATGGAAGTGAACATCGACCCGATATGGTTCTCTGGGTCCGCGACGGTCACTGCGCTCAAGCTATCGGCGATCGCGCCTGCAAGTCCGGGATGCCCGGCCTGATGTTCGGCACAAGCGCGAATGGCGGCGACAAGTGCCTCCCACGGATCTCGTGTCGACTTTGGGCCGCCGGTGAGCTCGTGGATTTCGGAAAGCTGCTCGGTAACGATCTCGCGTATCAGGTCGCCCTTCGTGGGAAAGCGGCGCAGCGTTGTAGCGAAGCCGACGCCTGCACGCCGTGCGATCTCGGCCATCGACACATCGATGCCGTCGCTGGCGAACGCAACACGCGCTGCGTCTAGGATCTGCTTGCGGTTGCGCGCGGCATCCGCGCGGAGTGCACTTCCTGCGGCTGCCATGATCTGCCTCTCGTCTTCGGTGCTTCCGGTTGGACGGGGAGTCCAAGTGACTAACCCTATCCATTTACATGATATCGTGCCTAAGTGGATAAGCCACTCCATTTAACGACGTAGATGCAGCGAGGAAATCACCTTGGAAAACATGCGAGCAGTTCTGTTCGATCGGTATGGTTCCCCGGATGAGTTATACGTGGGCACTCTTCCTAGTCCAGAGCTGCGAGCTGGCGGCGTGGTCGTGCGTGTGGATGCCGCTTCGGTGAACGGAGCCGACTTGCTCCTTCGCTCGGGCAGGCTCGGCGTTCTGACCGGTCGGCGCTTCCCGAAGCAGATCGGAATCGATTTTGTTGGATCGCTTGTCGCCGCCCACCCCGAGGCCGATCTAAGCGGGGTGTCTGTTGGCTCTCGTGTGTGGGGAACGGTTGCCGATCAAGGCGGCTCGCTTGCTGAGTTCGTCGGCATTCCTTCGACCCAGATCGCGGCGGCACCGAACAACCTGACATCACTGGAAGCCGTCACGCTCCTGGCCGGAGGCACGACTGCCTATACCGGCCTCGTGCAAAAAGCCCACCTTCGCCCCGGCGAGCGAGTCCTCATCCGAGGCGCGGCCGGTGGCGTGGGCAGCGTCGCAATTCAGCTTGCTAAAGCATTAGGGGCACACGTAACAGCACTTGCGGCAGCAGCGAGCCTGGAATTCGTGCTCGGTTTGGGTGCAGATGTAGCACGCGATTACCGAACGGCAACGCGTGAGGACCTCGGCAAGTTCGACGTGATCTTCGACACGAACGGGAGCGACCTTCTCGCGTTCCGGCGCCTGCTCGCGCCGGGCGGAAGGATGGTATCTATCGCCTTCGGCAAGAAGGCGCCGGTGCGCGGCTTACTCGCGATCGCCGGCAGCGCGGTATTTGGCCGACGACGCATCCGCTTCTTCTTGGGCAAGCCCACTCGCAACGACTTCCAGCGCCTCACGGAACAAGTCGAACGCGGAGAAATCCGCCCAGTGATTGACCGAGTTTTCCCTCTGGCCCAATCTGCGGACGCACACACTGCGCTCGAGAATCACAGCATACAAGGGAAGATAGTCATATCGATCTCGGAGTGAGGCCCCAACGCGACAGTGAAGCGACACCACTCATCACCACCGCGCTATACCAAAAGAGAGTACTGGGGCTCCGCGAGGTGCCTGGGGTGGCGACATTCGGGTTGCAGCCAGCCCGGACACCCGCGCCACACCTGCCGGGCCAGTCGGGTCGTTGGCCCAACGGTCGTGTGCCTTCACCGCGAAAAACCAGCCCCATTCGGGGGGTTGCCTGAGCCCAAACTTAAGCACAAGCTGCGTTAATGGAACCAACGGTGGTTCCCAAGGGGGCGGATTTTCTGATGATTTCACGTGGTGTGCAGCGAATCGGTACATTCGGGCTTGCCGGACTGGTTGCAGTGGCCTTAGTTGTCACCGGCGGCGTGGCCGCTGAGGCGGCTCCGGTCCAAGCTTCCGGAACAGCTTTGCAAGTTGCCCTCGCAGCTCAAGCCGGGGCGCCCCTTGCAGTGGTGGCCGACGCGGATGTCACCGTCGCGCAAGCCGTGGCACCCCCATCGACTACCGTCGCCGCGCTGGACGTTGCAGCTGCGTTGGATGGCGCCGTTGGGATAACTGCTACCGATGGAACCGCCACCGCATCCGCCACCGCGGGAGCCAACCAGAACCTTGGAACGTCGCGCATCGAGGACCTGGCAGCAGAGATACTTGGATCGCCCACTACAGCAACGGTATTGTCTGGAACAGCCACGTGCCCGGCAACTGGCACCCCCGTTGCGGACACTATGGTCGTCGACTTAGACGTACTTGGTCAAACGGTCGCGGCAACGATCAACGGTCCGGCCGTCAACGTCTCGGCAGCAACAACTGTCGCTGGTGTCGTCGATGCTCAAGTGAACGCCGCCGTGTTGACGAACATCAGAACCACCACAGCTACCACGGCAACTGCTACCGCCTTGCGGATCACGCTCACCTTGACCGGCACAGTAGCCGGGCTGCCGATCGAAGTGCCCCTCGGCACAATCACCGCTGGTGCTGCGACATGTGTTCGCCCCGCCGCCGCAGATGCGCCCACGATCACCGGACTCACACCCCCCACCGGACCCACCACCGGCGGAACAACCGTCACCATCACCGGAACCGGCTTCATCCCCGGCGCCACCACCGTCACCATCGACGGCACCACCATCCCCGCCAATAACGTCACCGTCACCAGCCCCACCACCCTCACCTTCACCACCCCCGCCCACACCGCCGGCCGAGTTGCCGTGGTGGTCAGCACGAATGGCCAAGCATCGGATGCGTTGACGTTCACGTATCTCTCGGTCGCTGACACACTTGCCTCGACCGGTGTTGATGTACATGGCTGGCTTGCCTTCGGGTTGTTCCTCCTGCTCGCTGGCGCCCTGGTGGTGGTCGAGACCGCTCGACGCCGACGCCAGCCGTGAGCCCATCTAAGAACTTCCCGGTGGTGACACCGCCCTGCCACCACCGGGAGCCGTTTGTCGACACGTCAAGAGCACCTTTGTGGGGCTTATCTGGAACCGGTGACAGGGCCAGGAAACCCGTGGCGGCGGTTGAGACCACCTGCCGGCGCAGCCACCCGCACTAAAGGATGTAGCCACCCGCAACTCAACCTCTCGAGCATTCGTAAGTGCTCATCTTCGCCGGGTATGCTCGCTCCCCCGCCGCGCGCGCCGCACAAGGCCAAACCATCTCCGTCATCTACCGCGACCGAAACGTCGTCCCCCGCGGGACCCACGGATACCTCTACAAAAACTGCTAACCCACACCACCAACAACCCCGCCACACACAACCAAGCGCACCGAGGGGCACCGTGCCCATGGACACCAGAGATTGCAATCCCTGGCAAGCGCCGCACGCAACGTCATTGACAACCGCGACAGGGTTCCAGCGCGTACGGCAAGAAATTTCGTGTGCCCTGGCAATTGATACAGTTGCTATCCGTCTGCGAGTCCACGTGCTGGCGGGTGTCCCGCGGGCTCTGACACGATAAGCGCATGACGTTGTTTGAGCTCAGTAAGTCGCCGCGGGCGCGTTGGCGGGCGTTTGCCCGCGCTCAATTACCGCTGCTGACCGGAACCTTCTTTGTCAGCATCGAGGGCGCGTGGGCTTTGCCCGACGTGGTGGTATCAACTCCAGCTGTTGTCGGGGTCGCGTTGATCGTGATCTCGAGTGTTCTATTTGCAGCGTTGCCCTGGGAGAAATGGCCTACTTGGTCGCTCATCCCGTTAGCGGTTATCGATGTGGTCGGTGTTGCTTATTTGAGGCTGGCTTATTTCAATGACCTGCCGTCGGTGGGGATCTTGACAGTGTTCCCCGTTCTGTGGCTCGCGTATTCCTTCCGGCGCTGGACAATCGCGCTGGCAATCATGGGCGCTTTTTTCATCACTTTGCTTCCCTCGATAGTTTCCGACGCGTGGGCAACGACACCACACGCAGTGGTGTCTGTACTAACACTGCCCGTAGTCGTGATTGGTCTCGCCGTCGCGGTAAGTGAGGCAGCAAGACAACTAGCAGGCAGCGAGCGACGCACCCGGGAAGCAAACAGGCAGCTCGAGCGATCGCTGCGACGGGTCAGGGACAGCGAAGCCCTTACACGCACGCTGTTCGACACCGTGGATGTCGCAATAGCGTTTTACGACACCAACCACCGTTTGATTATGGCCAACCCACAAGCGATCCAAGCGGGTACCGTCGCTGGCTTCCAAATCGATAAGGAACCATTCGCCGGCCCCGAGGTACGGCGGTCAAACAGATCTGATCCGATCCCGTTCGATGAGCAAATCATTCCCCGGGCGCTGAGAGGTGATCTGGAAAATCACGAAGTGGAATGGATCGGTCCTCCCGGTCAGCAAATTGCGATAGCCGCGTTCTCGGCTGAGGTCGCTCACGCTGATGGCACACCCTGGGGCACCTTGATTGCCGCCTACGACGTCACCGATCTTGCTCGCTCACTGCGCGTCAAAGACGAATTCATCACAACCGTCTCCCATGAACTGAGGACACCGCTGACTTCCATCGTTGGCTACCTCGAAGTACTGACCGATGAGCTGGAAGATGCAGACCCTCTCATCATCAGCAGCCTCGCGGCGAGCACACGGAACGCACACAGGCTCCAAGCCCGCATCGAAGAACTCCTCGATACCGCTGACCAACGCCGCCAACTCAACATCCAACGTCACGACCTCGCAACCGTAATTGACCGCGTCATCGGGGCGCACACTCTTCGAGCCAAAACCGCCAACACCACAATCAGTACGAACACCCCGAGACCGTTATGGGGCAGCTTCGACGCCGAAAGAATCGAGCAAGTCCTCGAAAATCTTCTCAGCAACGCAATCAAATACGCCCCCGCTGGCCAGGTTGCCATAACCGGCACGAGCACCGATAGCGACCTCATCATCGAGGTAAAAGACAATGGGATAGGGATGAGCCCTGACGAGATCTCTCAAGCCTTCGACATGTTTTGGCGCGCAGACCGCACCAAACGCGACGCCACCCAAGGAATCGGCATCGGTCTATCCCTGGCGCGCCGGCTGGTCGAAGCACACCACGGCACGATCCACATCAGCAGCACCGAAAATAAAGGGACCACCTTCACAATTGTCCTGCCGATGACGAATAAACCGACATTAATTTGAGCCCTCTCTCAATGAACCCCTCGCCACGTTTACCCCCACGGGGTCCGGACCGCTCTTAGCATCAACTTCGCCGCTACTCCTCCGACGCCAACAGCCCCTCCCCGACCTGTTTGTCGCTCATTTTCATCAAGTGGGCTCGCTACGCGCGTCCAGCGTTGCCCCCGAGACTCGCCCGTTCGCGGCTGCGTGATTCAGTCGAGCAACCCGGCAATAGGGGCACCACCAATACGGGTGCGCACTTGTGCCCACCACCTCCAACGGTGTCGAACACTGCAAACATTCTGGGACTTTGACCCCGTCCATGAGGCGCGACACTACTCCCCCATCCGACGACACGCCAGCAGCCAGTAACGGCCCTGAGTTCGTCACCACAGCACGGGAGGCGAGCCGCACCCGCGGCCGAATGATTTCTACCGCGCTCGCTTCGGAGATGTCTATCGTAGAGAATGGCTTATGCGAATCATGGGTGTAGACATAACCGAGACACCAAGACCTGCAGCACGTCCCGCTCTCGGTCGGGCCAATGCCTGGGCACACCAGGGCATCTCTGACAACCACGATCTCTTAAACCCGGCCTGGTTCGTACGCCTCATCTTCACCAACGAACATCATCAGTTGGAAACCACAGATGTGCCAATGCTGGGTCGAGGAAATGATCCCACGCCATTGCTGGCTGAAAACATTGTCGTAGCACTACTGGCATCCCATCCAGCCGATATCGCCGCAGCAATCGCCAGCGGACGGGTATTAGGGTGGACACCGATCGCGTCATCAACATCAATCGAAGACGCCCGGCTGGGCTATGCCATCACTTTGGCAACCACCACAACCTGATCCCCCAAAGTGCGCTGCCAACGCAGCTGCCGACGTTCCATCGACGGACGATTGGCGAGCTGTGCACGAACGCCTGAGTTGCGGAGTTTGGCGTTATTTGGCGATGTTAGGTGATCGCTTCGTGTCGCTAGTTGCCGATGACGAGGGTGCTGTGGGCCTGGATCCGTTTCAGGCTCAGAACGCCTTTCTCTAATTCGCGAGATCATGAAGCGCGCCCTCGTCTGTATTGGAGAGACCGAACTTGTTAGTGTCGTCCTCCGTTCAAAGCGCTCCCGCAAGCGATCTAGGTGTTCTTCCCGTCGCGTACATCACCGGTAGCTGAAACTTGCTCGCCGTCATGAAGCCGCGACCCTCGCCATCCGCGGGCGGATATTACGCCGGCATCATTCGGACGACGCCCGTTCCACATGCCATGGACTGATCGCTGCTAGCAGCGGACGTTAGATCTGTCGACGCGCCAATCGGCGCGGAATAATCACCCACACGATCACGAGGAGGATGAGCAAAAATACTGCCAACGCAACGCCCCATGCCCGTCCCAACACGAAGTCGAATATGAGCATTCCGATGCCCGCAACGGTGATGGCAACTCCGGCAAGGGTGATTTGCACATACCGGTTCGTGTAGGTGACAACGGTGCCTTTTTCTTGTCTTCGAAATAGCAGCCGATGCAAGCTCACCGGCGCTAACCCGAAGACGGTGGTCAGGATGGACGTAACGACCAGCACTAGGTAGACGGTGTGCTGGAATGCATCGAGGTCCTCAAACCGGGATTGGAACACTGCGGCAAGCAGAAAGCCGGTGAGAATTTGTGTCCCGGTTTGGACCACCCGCAGTTCCTGCAGGAGCTCCACCCAGTTGCGATCCAGACGTTCGTTCTCCGTCTCATCTCGACCGTCGGGAGCATCATCCTCTGAAGGCTGGGGCCCTGAAGGCACGTGCTTTCCTTTCGTAGGGTCGGCGCAGCTTTTCCCGCGAATGTTCGCTATTCATCTTCCGTGGAGGTCTCAGCGTGTGGCGTGCCGACGGGTTTGGACTCCGACGAGCCGCGTTGACGAAGGAATATGGAAAAAGCGACCATGCTTCCGACCGCCAGGAATTCTGACTGCCAGTTTTGGAGAGTGCGGTTCCAAAAGTCCGGCGACGCTACGTAGGCCAACCAGGTGACCGAAGGCTGATCGTGCTCTGCTTGATCCTGGTTGTACACCGTGACCCCGGCGACGGACTGCGTCCACCAGGAGAACAAGAAGATGGTGCCCATCACGATTAGCAGAGAGTTCGAGTACACCGTTTGGCGCCAGCCGGTTGCTTTAGCCCAGCGCGGCGATCGTGATTTCGCGTATTGGCCCACGAGTTGTTGTTCATCGCTATCGATGCCCTCATCGCCCGGCTTTTTGGACTCGGGGGAACCTTTCTGCACCAACCACACAGTGGCCAGGATGAATAAGAAGAACTGCAAAAATTCCGACTGCCAATTTTCGGCGACGTCGACGACGAAGTCGGACGACGTAACGAAACTGCCGTAAGAGACGGCCTTCATGCCGTGAGCGACCTGATCTTCGTTGAACATGGCCAACCCGGCAATAGACTGCCCCGCCAGCGCGACCAAGAAGATCACCCCGAAGAACACGCTCAACAGGTGCTGTCTGAGGTTTGCCAGCATGAGTTACCTCCCCGCAAATGCAATGACGAGCATGTAGACAAGCCCTAACCCGATGAATCCCAACCAGCCAACAAATACTGTGCGCACCTATTGAAGGTAGCGTCAGGTCTCCCGAAGATTCGAACCCGCCCGCGCACTGTTCAACGGATAACAGGACTGCGATAATGACCTCCGGAAGGCATCTGCGCGAGCCGCTGACACCCAACCGCGACACCCGCACCTCGGCTGGCGTGCACTCCAACTTCGCCATTATGGAGCGGGCAACCCCGCGGAGAGCCCGTCCATCCCCTGTACCTAAATTGACGTCTCTCATGGGAACCGGGATGCTACTTCTGTGCATATCAACCAGGGAACTGCGGGGCAGCCAATTGCGTGACCCGATAGCCCACCTAGCGCCCTGCGGTTTGATCGAGGTATCCGGTGCGGGCATCATTCTCGATGCCAACGAGGTGTTCTACCGGTGGTTCTCACCCACGCAGCCAACTATTATCGGCAGCTCACTGGAGGAAGTACTGGGTACTGCCGGGGCTGAGCTCGCAGCGTCCCTCGTTCTATCATCCGATGGCACCACCGAACTCATTCCCACGGTAATCCTGCAGCCCACAGCTATCAACGCCCGCTCATTCATCGCAGCCTCCAACAAGCTCGACAACGGTAACGCTGTAGTCGCGATAGTTGATGCAAGTCGTCATCAAGGATCCGGCGGTGATTTTGAACGCGCCCATTTGGCCTCGCTTCGAGAAAGTGAACGCCTGCAGTTGCTCCTGGCCGCCTCCGTCAACTTCGGCAACGCCTCCAACGCCCGGGAATTGGGCGAGCTATTGGCGGATACCGCTCGGCGTTCGTTTCGAGCCGACTTCGCCAGTGTTCACGTCATCGACGGTGGAAGCTTTGTGCTCTACGGAGGGAGCAATCCCCTGGCAGCGCACTGGCCCGCGCAGGCCCCGGTGGCCGGTGCCCGTACGATGCAACTCGGAAAGATCCTGACGATCACGGATCCGCGAGACGCCGAGGTTTATCTCCCGCATGTGGGGATCGCCGCGGTGATGGAATCCAGCGATGTCCATTCCATCATCGTGGCCCCCATCACTGACCACGACACCCCCATTGGCACCGTGGCCTGCTACTTTTCCCACCGACGCACCTTCGATGAACAAGCAGAGCCTCTGATCCGCGCCCTCACTCAGCAATCTGCGCAAGTATTTAGGCGCCTCAGACTCGAGGAAACAATACTTCGCAGCGCCATGCTTGATGACATCACCGGCCTCCCCAACCGCCGCCTTTTCGAGCAACAACTCGTAGAACTAAGTCGAACCACCGCCGTTATGTTTCTCGACCTCGATGGTTTCAAAACAGTTAACGATAGCCTCGGGCACGCAACCGGCGATCACGTGCTCGCTCTCGTTGCCGAGCGATTGCGCGGCATATTCCGACGCACCGACTCCGTGGCCCGCTACGGCGGCGACGAGTTCGTCGCCATCATCGACGCCACTAATCCCGAAGAGGCAATGGCCGTTGCCGAACGCGCGCGAGCTGCAATCGCTGAGCCCTTCTCTGAACTGCCCACCAACTACCGCGTCACCGCGAGTATCGGAGTCGCCCTCGACTTTCGAAAGCTTCCATCGTCCATCGAGTCGCTCGTACGTCTGGCCGACAAGGCCATGTATGACGCAAAAGCCCAAGGCGGCAACAAAACGGAATACAAGCAACTCTCGTAGCTGGTTCACCACCGCACAGCAGCTGAATCAACTCAATTCCACGCGATGGGCACGCATGCATGGTCGGGTCCACGGTGATTGATTCGCATCGCCATCGATGCAGCCGCGGAGGTCACCGGCACCGGGTATCGTTTTGCTATGAAGCGCATCACATTTAGCAGCTGGTCAATTGTGACGGGTGACGCGATTACGGCAGCTTTGCTGGAGTACACCACGACGGTCGCTGACGCCGAGACCAGCGTCACGGTTAACTTACCTGTGTTGGAAGAAGATGGCCAAACGTCCGAGCACACGTTGCTCCTCGGTCCAGCCAGTCAGTTCGACGTCTTCGACGTTGACGGAATCGGCGAAGAAGAAGAGGCCAGACGCTTTCCATTACCCGTCTTCCCCCAGATCGGCATCAACGGCTTGGTCGAATCCAACGGCGATGCGGGCCGCACCGCAAATGACTTTGATCAGATGATGAGCGAAATAGACAATGGGTTAGGGCAGTAGCGTGGGCAAATTTATTTACGGCACTCCGTCGATAACCGTCGATTTCGATGATCGACTACTGACACACCTCAAAGTGGTCATCCTGTCCAAAGTGCGTCGCGGCGAGAGTTTTATGTTTTCCTGGGAGTACGCGGCTGCTGCTGGCAGCGGTCACAGCTCCATCTGGATCAACCCCGCCATCCCCCTTCAGTTCGACTTCGCGGGCAGCCGCGAGCCGCGCCTGAACAAAGCCTGGGTGGAGCAGATGGTGCAGCTGGTCAATAGCCCCGGCGGACTGCGGCCCATCCCGGAACCCGCGGACCCGGCATTGGACAAGCCTTAACAACGTCGCCGCCTTCCAGCCACACAGCCCACGTGCACTGCAGCCACCGATGACTGACGTCACGCGGTTGAATTACGGCAGTGGATCGGCCGAAGCTCATACTTCCGCTCTTAAAAACAAGTCCAGCCCGTCGAATTGTGAGGGCCGCGGGTCCCGTGGGTGGGCGCAAATCAGTTTGTGGCGGTTTCCCCGGGGCCGAAATCATGTTCGAAGTCGGCCATAGCGGTGTCGTCTGCCTGGTCTAACGGCATGGCTTGGACTGTGGCACCCAGCTGCCCTAAACGGGCCCGGATGTGCTCGACAAGGGCACCGTTCTCGGGCTCCGGAAGGTCGGAGTTTGCGGTCTCGATCATCACAGGTGCACCCTCATCCAGCAACAACGTCGCCTCTACATTCCCGCCGTCAGCGCCGTAGGCTCGCAATGTGACGGTGTCGGCGCTGTGCGCACGGGCGAGCGCAGCCGCATACTCCACTACTAACTTCGCCGCGTCGTCGCCAACGATCAGACTCTTGTCAGAGAACGTGAGGTGCATCATGCGAGAAACCCTAATCGTCACATTCCGCAAGTAGCAGCCACTTGTATTACCGCAGCACTGCGCGTACAACGAACCCGGCATGCTCCGCCGGTCGGCACAACCGCCATCACCGCTCGCCCCGTCATGTTCATTAGCGTGAATGCGTGCGTTCAGCCAGTGCTGATATTTGCTCCCCTACCGCCGTAGCATCCATGAATGTCTACCTCGGAACATGACGTCGAACTCGCAACGGTGTTGGCACTTCTCGCAGATTCTCTCCGGGACGGACAAGACGTCGTTGACACCATGGACACCCTCGTCCAGGCCAGCACGCGATTCACCTCGGCCAACGACGCGGGCATCCTCCTGGCGGATGCAACAGGAGTGCTGCATGTGGTCGCATCATCCAATGAGCGCACTACCGACGTTGAAGAGGCACAACTGGGATCCGATGAGGGTCCGTGCCTGGAGTGTTACCACAGCGGCGAACCCGTCGAAGTTTCTGATCTCGCACGCGAGGGCTGGCGGTGGCCCCATTTCGTCACCATCGCAGAATCCCGCGGATTTCGTGCGGCGCACGCATCACCGCTGCGCCTACGAGGACAGACGTTCGGAGCAATGAACCTATTCTCAGAACAACCCGGACTCTTTAGCGACTACGACGCCGCCCTAGCCGTTGCGCTCGCGCACGTAGCAACCATCAGCCTCGTTCAACAGCGAACAAATCGTGACCACGCCGCCACAAACGATCAGCTCCAACGTGCCTTGGGCACCAGAATCCTGATCGAACAAGCCAAAGGCATACTCGCCCAACGCCACGGGCTGTCCGTCGACGCAGCGTTCTCCCGCCTACGCAACCACGCCCGCACCAACCGGGCCCGACTCCACGACATCGCTGACGGCGTCATCAACCAAGGGCTCATCGTCTAGCGATCCGGCGACCAAAGCTGGGCTTGTCGACGTCGCCATTCCGGGACGCACAAAAGTCCGACGGAAGTCATCGAAACGGGCAGGTGGGCATGGTACCAGTGACGTCGACGGGTGCGCTGCTTCGGAACGATCAATCAGTGTTCCAGCCGCCCTGAGCGTCGATAGAACGTGGCCCGATGATCCCGAAGACCACCCGAGCTGGGAAACAATTGACCCCCTCGTGCTCAAATGTCAGGACGGGGATGGGATCGGACTAACTATTTCCTATACATCGCGAATATTTCTACTCACATTGCCCCCGGTTGGGGGCCGTGAAACCGATCGCTGCAGAGTATCGTCGCGGTATGCGGCCAGGTTCGGGTCCCGGCCGCCCGCACGAGAGGGACCTAAGTGTCCCTCACGCGAGGCCCGGCCTAAGGCGGGGCCATAGGTCGGGCTGCTCTCCCGCTCCGTTTACTACTGGGGTCTGAGCAGCGCTGTGATCAATTCGTCAGTTGGGGACTAACCTCAGCTCATGGCCGACCCTCGCGTATTTCGCACCAATGCACATGTGTTTCAAGGCGCCAGCGACCTCCTCGTGACCACCGACGTCGCCGCCATCAACTAAACAACCATCGCCGCACAATGCGAGGTTTCCCGCAGAACTTTATATGGGCACTGGGGCACCCTGGCAAAACTGTGGGAAGCAGCGTTCCTTCACTTCTACCTGCCAATGAATACCGCCGTAACTGACGCAACAGTTGAAGGTCGCATGGAGCAAGGACTGCTCCATATCCGCGACTGGTTAGCAACACCGCTCGGACGTGCAGCATTTCTGGCACCCGACGAAACCGGTGCTACACGCCGCGTCCTTCTCGACCTCTGGAGACAGGAGCTATCAGCCACCGTCCTGAAAATCGACGCCGACACCTTCAGCCGCCTGATAGGCCCGCTCTGTCTCGACGCGATGTTTGCAGCGCGACCTACGTCGAACATTGCTGTCCGGAACATTGCCCGTCTGACCCTTGCCTCGGACATCTGCGGCCTCGGGACCGACTCGAGCAAAGATCTGCCGAAACACGAAAGACGTTGACGAGGTCCGACGCTGCCGAAGCAACGTCGGACGTCGTGCGTTCACAACAGACTTCTTCGGGTTGTCTCCTGCGATGCTCTTCGACACGTCAACGAGTGCCGGTCGAAACGAGCCGGCGCGGGCGGGGCATACGCGCCGGTCCCCATAATTTAGCAGGCTATGTCCCCCATATGAAGGACCGCAGCCTGCCCCAATATCTGGGGCGCAAAGCACCCATTTGCCAGAGCAAGCCGCCTTGCACCGCCTCAAGAGCCGCCGAGTCGTGGGCACTTGTCGTGATGATGAGTACCAGAATATGACAACGACCGAACGAGTTAGTCCCGCTTGTTGGCCCGCGCGAGACCCCACGAGGCCAAATGTGCCAGCAAACTCTAACGATTCGCTACATCCGCTTCCTAAGCACATCCGTGGTTTCGCTGGGCACTGGCCGGATGCTTCCCAATCTCCGAACAACCGAGACGGTCTAGCCGTCAAGCGTCAGGTAGGTGTCTGCCCGCTCAGGCCAAATATGTTCCAGCATTGCTCTGCGATCGGGGAAATACCGATACACGGTTCCTATCGAAACGCCGGCCAGTTCGGCTACTTGGCCAGTAGAGAACCGATCCCGGCCAATATCGGGATCACACAGCACCGCACGAATAGCGTCCTCAATCTTTCCCAGCGTGGCATAAGCACGCGACTGCACCGGCTCACGCCTGGTGTAGCCATCAACGACGCCCGGAGTACCGGTGGTTCCCGTCATGGTTATTCCTTCGGGTATGTTCCGCGTACGGAATGAGTAAGCCCCGCTTCCTCAGTCGTACTGGGCCGTAGCCGTGACGTCAATCACTTCCAAGGTGTCCGGGCTACGTGTCCACTGAACGACACCGCGGTCAAGCTGATGCACGCGAGGAGCGCAATGCGTGTCAGCTCCTCATGGATTGGAACGCTAGTTCAAGGGCCTGCCGGCGTTGAGTCGGCTCGTCGTGACTTCAAATGGGCGGCCATTGTGGTGAGCGTTCACGACGTTCGGTCTCGCGGCGAAGAGCGCTATCGGAGGACTTGGTCGATGGTGCCGGACTAGCAAAGACCGTTTCCGCCGCATTAATCGCGGGCGTCTCAACGTTGGTTCTGGCGTCAGTGTTCCCTGGGGCTGAACGCGGGAAGGATACTTCGGACATTTTCGAGTACCACGTCAAAGTGAAAAACGATCCGAGATTGTCGTGATCGGATCGAAGTTGAATTGGCTGATTGTTCGCCCGGGACGCCTGACCGATGACCCAGGGGTAGGTCGAATTCCTGCTGCGCAGACTTCAGAGTACGGTTCGGTGAGTCGAAACGACATCGCGGAGTTCATCGCCCGCGCGCTGCACGAGCCACGGCTTCGTGAGTCCTTCGCCGCCGATGAAGAGTTCGTGGATACGGTCGTGTCCGGTAGTCCACCGGTTGGTGGCGAAGTGGCCGAGTTTGAGTCCGTCGCGGCGGGTTCCGGCACCGAGGGTCACGATGACATGGGGGACGTCGGGGTGGTGCTGTTGGATGGTGGTCCAGGTGGCTTCGATGGCAGCGATGAGGGTGCTGCTGCCGGTGCTGGTCATGATCGTGTTCCTTTCTTCCTGGGTGCGGGGTTATTGGCAGCTGTCGCAGCCGAGCTCGTCCATGGGGTCGGTGGGCACGAGGTAGTCGCCGACCGCTGTCAGCTGTGCGTCACCGTTGTCGGCTGGTGGGGTGGGGAGGTAGTTGGTGGTGGTGCCGTCGGGGTCGTGCCCGTCGGCGTTGAGGTCGATGGCGGTGCTGCCGGTGTGGGTGTGGGTGCGGCGTTGGTATGTCCAGTGAAGAACGCCGCGGTAGGGGTAATCGTCGTTCTGGCTGGGGCTGACGTGTTGGATGGTGGCGGGGACGAGGGTGGTGCCGATCCCGGGGAGGGTGGTGAGGTAGCGGAGCGTGTCGCCGGGCTGGGGTCCGTAGCTGGTGGTCATAGTCGTTGTCCTCTCTGATCTGGAATGCCTTTCGGCCCTCTGCCGAATGCACGTCGAAGGATCGCAGTGCCCGCCCGGGAGCGGTTTATGCCGCAGCGCAGCGAGGATTAAATAGCGGACTGGCGGGCACGGAAGATCCGCAGATGTGCCATCCTCGGGCCGCTCGAAAGGCACCCCGGAGCTCAGCCGCCCCGCGCTGATCAGGTGCCCATTGCCAATGCCAGTGCGCGGACCGCTCATTTGCCAGTGCCGCTGTGTGACCCGACCGCAGTGATTGCTAAGCGGGGTTTAGGACGCTGAGTGGTGCCGCTGCGCGGCCTGCACTTGTAGTGCTGTTTGTCTTCCGGCGGCCGATCGTAGCTCGCTTCGCGGCTGCGCATCCCTGCGGTCGTTATTTAAATCCTCGCTCCGTTGCGGCTTAAAGCACTCCCTTCGGGATGCTTCGCCGCTCTCGCTCGCTCTCGAATCTCTCGCCGGAAGGCAAACAACAACGGTCGATCGGAGAGAGGAGCACAGAGATGAGTTACGAGGTCGACAACAGTGTCAGAAACACCCGACTTTCAGACGCGGGGATGGTGTGGGATGCGGAGATGGTTGCCCGAGTCGCGTGGGCGTGCATTGCAAAGCCTGGGGATCCGGCGATGGGGGCGCTGATTGCAGCACACGGGGCGGCAGCCGCGTTGGAGGTTGTGGTGTCCAGCCGGATGGTGGAGTGGAAGGGGTTCCGGTTGCGTCCGATCCGCGCCGCCCTCCGCGGACGGTTCAGCCCCGTTGTCGTGCGGAGGGTGCTGGAGGCGACGGTACGGGAGGAGCTGACGGTGCTGATTCCGGGACGCCCTGGGTGGCCATCACAACTGGATGATCTGGGACCTGCAATGCCGATGGTGGTATGGGTGCGGGGGGACGCGGGGGTGTTGTCGCGGCCGGCGGTGGCGGTGACGGGGACTCGGCAGCCCACCGCGGCGGGGGTGCACGAGGTGCTGGATGCGGCATCCCTGTTGGCCGACCGCGGCTACGTGATTATCAGCAGTGCCGCACCCGGCATCGACACCCTGGCAATCCGCGCTTCATTGGTGATCGAGGAGACCGCGGTGGCGGTGATCCCTGCCGGCATCGCCCACGCGGCGACCTCAGACCAGGGGCCGCTACTGACCGAAGTCGCCGCCCGGGGTGTGGTGGTGAGCGAGCAGCCGCCATGGGCAGTGCCGGATGCGGAGACCCGGGAGGCACGCGACCGGATCGTTGCAGCGTTGGCCGGCAGGACGGTGGCGGTCGACACCGGCAT
>NZ_JAAVUZ010000029.1 GCF_018449675.1 Glaciihabitans sp. dw_435
GCTAGCTCTCCCAGCGCGAGCTCATGTATACCGTCGAGAACGGCCGATCGATCGCGAATGTGGGAGTACAGGCTTGCTGGCTGCACCCCCAGCTCACGGGCCAGCGCAGATACGGTGACGGCGTTATAGCCGTCTCGATCGGCGAGGTCCGCAGCCGTCGCAAGCACGAACGCACGAGTGAGATTATGCCGGGACATAGCCTCAGCCTACATATTGTAGGAAAAAAGCTATAACCCATAGGTAGTGCTTCTTCCGGACTCGAACGCCGCCGACGCGTGTGACACAGCTGGCCGGGCTTCACCATTGTGCGAGTGAGCCCCGCAGTGTCTTCCTGTCCACGTCGGGAAGTGCGAGTGCGATGGCCTCATCCACCGTGAGGTCCGCACCCTTACGTTCGCCGGCGGCGACTGCCGCCGGGTCAGCCTCGCGGGCCGCGTCAAGCTGCGGACTGTGCACCCGAAACGCATCCGCATCAAAGACTCCGATGCGCTGGCGAATTGCTGCTGCCGCAGCCGAGAGGGTCCCGGCCCGCTCACCGTCTCCGCGTGCCGCCGCGACGGCGCAGAGCCCCTCGAGTCCGTAAGCAATGCCTTCTTCGTGATGCAGCCGGATCGAGACACGCAGTGTGCGCACGCACGCGTCCTCCGCGGCATCCACTTTTCCCTGCACCAGCAGCAACCGTGCCTGATGATTGCCTGCCACTGAGAGGGTGAAGAGGTCTCCGCTCGCTTCAGCAAGGTCGGCTGCTCGGTTGAAGCGCTCCAACGCATCGTCCGGCGAGCGGCATCGGCGAGCTCACGTCCCGCCGTCGCAACGTCGGGGGTCGGCAGCTGAAGACGTGCCGTCGCCCGGGCGGCGAGGGCCATCGCTGCAGCATCCTCATCGCCGCTTTCGGTGAACAGCCGAACGCACTCGCCGAGGCCCACCACCACACCATCCGATGGTCTCTGCCACATTTCTCCCCACAGAGCCAGGAACCACGCAACCGCGCGGGTGTGCTGAGTGATCGGCAGCTCCTTGTCCAGGAGCTCGAGCATCCACACCCTGACTTCCGCGATAAATCCCGCGATCCACCAATAGATGAGCAGGTCCCACGCGAAGTCGCCGGCGTCATCGAGGCGGTCCGTGTAGATCAGGTGGCGCACCGCCGCGCGCAGATTTGGCAACTCGAGGCCAAGCCGCGCGACAGCGTCCGCCTGCTCCAGACCCCGCAATTGCGGAGCGATGCTGGCGACAAAGCCGCGGTAGTAGTCGGCGTGCGCCATGCGCACGGCATCGGCGTCTCCGGCCGTCTTCAGACGGTCCAGGGCAAACTCGCGAACGAGGGCGAGCATCGAAAAGACCACGCGGTCGTCAATTTCGGCCTGTTTTACGAGCGACGCGTCGATGAGCGCCGCGAGACTGTCCAGCGTCATCCCGTCCCACGAACGACCGGCGCCAAGCGCCTCAACTGCCTCAAGCGTGAAGCGCGTTGCGAACACACCGAGATCCTCGAACAGCTCGCGGTGGGAATCGGGCAGCAAGCTGACGCTCCAGTCGATCGTCGCGCGCATGGTGCTGTGCCGCTCGGGCATGTCGCGCACGGAGGCCGTGAGCAGGGGAAGGCTTCGCTCAAGGCGCTCGGCAATGCCGCGTGGCGTCAGCATCCTGACCTTTGCGGCCGCCAACTCGATGGCCAGTGGCAGTCCTTCGAGGCGCCGACAGATGTCCGCAATGTCCGACGCGTTTTCCTCAGTGATCGCGAAGCCCGGCTTCACCGCCGTCGCCCGGTCGACAAACAGCATGCAGGCGGACGACCGCAGTGTGCGGTCGAGGGTCGCGGCGCCGACGCCTTCCGGAGTCGGCAGCGCGCCAACGTCATAGACCTGTTCGCCCCGGATCCGCAGCACAACACGGCTCGTCACGAGGAACGTGGCGAAGGGAGCAGCCGCGTAGAGACCAACCAACACCGGCGCGGCATCCACGATCTGCTCGAAGTTGTCGAGCACGATGAGCACGCGGCGTCCCGCCAGGGCGTGCGCGATGCGCTCTTCGAGAGCAGCTTCACCGTTGTCGCGGATTCCGAGGGTATGGGCCACAGTTGGGACAAGAAGACTCGGCTCGATGACCCCCTCAAGCAACACGAAATACACGCCATCGGGGAAAAGATCGTCGACGGCGCGAGCGGTCTCGATGGCGAGTCTGCTCTTGCCGACTCCACCGGGGCCAATCAAGCTGATGACCCGGCTGTCGCCCTGGCGCAGCAGCGCCCGCAGGCGCTCGATGTCGCCTTCTCGTCCAATGGTCGCGGTATAGGCGACGGGAAGTTTCTCGATCGCTGACGGCGCTACGACCGATGATTCGGCGTCGCCAGCTACCCGGGAATCGTCGAATCTCTCCGCAAGCAAAGCTGCGAGGTCGCCGGTCACCTGCTCCTCAAGGTCGACTGCGTTCTCGAACGGGAGGTAAGCGGCAGTGTCATCGCTCCGGATGCGGTCAATCAGACGGTTCAACCGTTCGTCCCGCTGTGTCGACGCTTTGATGTAGATCAGCTTGGGCATCGATTTCGCCGCCAGGTTGTACTCGTCCTCGAGGCCGGACAAGGACTCGTCGGGAGCGACCCATCCGTAGCTGTCGCCATAGATGCCCACGAACACGTCCGATTGCGCCAGATATGCGCGGTAGAGCGCCCGCGGCGGATGAGGGCGGGCCCCGAGCTCGAACATCACCGGAGCGAGACGGAGTCGCTCGATGGCCGCACGCACCGCGCGCCGCTCTTCGGCGAGCTCGCGAAGCGTCGAGCTCACGAATACCCGGATCCGCTGATCGGGTGTGCGGATCGCGGGCCTGACGGGCCCATTCATGTGCATATCATGGCGCCATCGGCGCCTGTTGCGCCACGGGTCCGGCAATTCGCGTCGGAGAGATTCCACGGCAGTCCCCTCCGAAACTGCAGGGCTCTATGGCGCCCACCCCATTCGCTGACGTAGCATCGCGAGCACAAGCTTCACGGGGGACCCGTACCCCGAGCGGCCCATCACTATGGCGCACACAACACGGGGGTTCACGATGACTTTTATCCAGTCGCTTCAGTTCAGCCGCATTCGAGGAAAGCGGTGGGCTGTGGTCTTCGTCGCCGCACTCCTGGTCGGTGGTTTCGCGCAGCCCGCGAGCGCTGCGACCGTCGACGCCGCACAATCAGCGAACGCAGCGCCCACCGGCACTCTGACCGTCATGATCATCACCACCAGCGGTCAGAAGCTTCCCCTGGCGAACGTGGTGGTCGGTCTCTACGGACCCCTGCAGTTCAACGTCACCCAACGTACCGATGCCACTGGCCAGACCACTTTCACCGGTCTGCCTGCTGGCTCGCAGTACACGGTGCAGGTCTCCCAGCGCGGCGACCAGGGCGCCTGGACGCGGCTGTCCAACTACAAGGAAAACGTGTCGGTAGTTGCGGGTCACCATCTCTGGCAGGCGCTTCGAATGCGGCTGGCGGGGTCGATCGGCGGACGCATCGTCAATCAGTCCGGCGTCCCCGTGGCGAACCTGATGGTTCGGGCCTACGGAGCCGTCACCCGCGCGAGCGAGTACGACTACACCGACGCGGACGGCTACTACGTGGTCCGAGGACTCTTAACTGACAACTACCGCGTGGAACTCGTTGACGATCCGGGCTCCCCCCTCATCATCCGCCGGGTCGTGCCAGTCTCCGCCCAGCATGGCGATATCGCCCAGACAGCTGTCGACTACATCAACGGGGTGCTGCAGCGGCCCTACTAGGGCGAGCACAGGAGGCCCCGGTCACGTGCACGAGGTCGGTCGACACCAGCGCCGCAACAACGGCGGCAATAGCGGATGTCGCGGCGTCTCCATCTCTCGCAGCGAGACCCTGACAACCGTCATATCGGTATGAAAATAGACTCCTTGTCCCGTCAGGTCAATCCGTAGTGCGAAAAAGCGAATCGTGAGAATTTGTTGCAACCGAGTGCGCCGTGAACGACCTCATCCGCTGGAGGCATCCCCGTGAGTATGAAAGACCTTTTCGCAACCCGATCGGTAGCAGACCTCATCAAGGAGTCCGAGGGCGAGGAGGGGCTTAGGAAGACAATCGGTCCCTTTGCACTCACGGCACTTGGCGTGGGAGCGATCATCGGAACCGGTATCTTCGTCGTTATCGGGGAAGGAGCGAAGCTCGCCGGACCTAGCCTGTTCATCTCGTTCATCATCGCCGCGATTACTTGCGGTTTCTCCGCCCTCTCCTACGCAGAGCTCGCCTCCGCTGTCCCGGTCTCCGGCAGTGCGTACACGTTCTCGTATGCAACGCTCGGCGAACTCGTCGCCTTCATCATCGGCTGGGATCTCATCCTCGAGTACGGCGTCTCCGTAGCCGCCGTCGCCGTCGGGTGGGGCGGCAACGTGAACGAGTTCCTTCAGGCGGCATTCGGATTCCAGCTCCCTGCCGCGATCTCCACGTCACCATCCGAAGGCGGGGTGTTCAACATCCCTGCAGTGTTCATCGTCCTGGTCATTGCAACGCTGCTCACACTCGGCACGCGGGAGAGCACGACGTTCAACGCCGTGATGGTAGTCATCAAGATTGCCATCCTGGTTTTCTTCATCATCGTTGCGTTCACCGCCTACAACGCCGGACACTTCACCCCCTTCGCACCGGACGGATTCGGCGGGATTGCCACCGCCTCCGGAGTGATCTTCTTTGCCTATATCGGCTTCGATGCCGTCTCGACGGCATCGGAAGAATCGAAGAACCCGGCGCGCGACCTTCCCATCGCAATCATTGGCTCACTCGTGATCTCCACGATTCTCTACGTGCTGGTGGCAATTGCCGCCGTCGGTGTCGCACCGGTCGACACCCTGAGTGGCAGTGACGCCCCACTGGCCGCCGGCCTTCGTGAGGGTGCAGGCATCCCCTGGGCAGGCGGCGTACTTGCGGCGGGAGCCCTCATCGCGATCACCAGTGTTGTGCTCGTGATCATGTACGGGCAGACCCGCATCTTTTTCGCGATGTGCCGGGACGGGCTACTCCCCCGCCGGCTCGCCAAGGTGCACCCGCGATTCGGTACGCCGGCCCGTCTCACCATCGGCTTCGGCATTCTCATCGCGATCCTCGCGGCGCTCGTACCGCTCGACGAGATCGTCAAGCTCGTCAACATCGGAACCCTTTTCGCGTTTGTGCTCGTCAACGTCGGAGTCATCATCCTCCGCCGAACGAAGCCCGACATGGAACGACCGTTCAAGACGCCGTTCTCCCCGGTCTTCCCCATCATCGGCATCTTGCTCTGCGGTTATCTCATCGCCCAGCTGCCCTGGGAAACCTGGCTGAGGTTCGTCGTCTGGCTCGCCATCGGGCTTGCCATCTACTTCGGCTACTCCCGCAGGCACTCCCGTGTGCGCACCGGTGAAGACGCAGCGCTCCCGCCGGCTGGCACCGTCTGATGTCCGCGCCATCGGGCCCGGCAATCCTTGCCGCTTATAAAGGGGATGCCGGAGCCGACGTCCTCGCTTTCGCCTCTGCCTGGAGCCGGTCAAGCGGTCGTCCTCTCACCGTAGTGACGGTCTACCCCGGAGCAGCTCCCATCGGCATGGGTCGGGTAGACAGTGAGTGGGTAGCGTACAACCGGGAGCAGGCACAACTGCTTTTGGCCGAGGCGCGAACTGCACTTGGGCAAACGGATGCCACTTTCCAGTCCATCGCGGCCGATTCGGCTTCGCACGGGCTGAACGACGCGCTCGAATCCGCCGTTGCGGGATCGATCATGGTTCTCGGCTCCCGCAAGACCCGCGGAACGCGCCGAACGGCTCCCGGCAGCACCGCCGACCGTCTGCTCCAGGGAGCACCGGGGCCGGTAGCGATCGTGCCGTGGGCCTACGACGAATACGCCGCCACAACCATCCGCCGGGTCGCCGTCGCGTTCATCGATACTCCCGACGGCGCCGCAGCGCTCCAGACGGGAAGTCGTCTGGCGCGCGAGGTTGGCGCCGAGCTTCAGCTGCTGAGCGTGCTTCCGGACACGCTCGTGCGACCCAGTCTCGGCGAACCGACAAGCTTCGCCTCCGAGCAACGGGCGCAATTTCAGAGCGCCGTTGATGCAGCAGCAAGGGAAAATG
The DNA here is from genome assembly GCF_018449675.1 of Glaciihabitans sp. dw_435. Lineage (GTDB taxonomy): Bacteria > Actinomycetota > Actinomycetes > Actinomycetales > Microbacteriaceae > Glaciihabitans. The sequence goes on from NZ_JAAVUZ010000029.1 coordinate 6,109, forward strand.
CTGCGACGGCAGTGCTCCTCGACGGACCAGTGGTCGACACCCTCGCCGATCTCAAACCGGACGACTTCGACCTACTGGTGTGCGGTTCCCGCGGCTATGGGCCGGCTCGTCGCGTGCTGCTCGGCGGAGTCTCGTCGCGGTTGCTCAAGCACTCCCGAGTGCCGGTAATGGTCGTTCCACGCAACTGACCACCAACAGGCCACGACCTCGCAAATCGCTAAACCAAAAAATCCCGGAAACCCGTAAGTTTCCGAGACATTTTGTCGGGCTGACAGGATTTGAACCTGCGACCCCTTGACCCCCAGGCGTCCAGACGGTGTTGTCGAAGCCGAAATTCGCGTGATTCCGGGGCTCAGATCATGCGGAGCACGTCACGAAATGCATGGTTTGCATGATTCTGGTCCCCTTTTGGTCCCCCTCCCCCGCGGCCCGAGAAGTGCCGTCAAGGGGCTTCGCACATCGGCGGCCTCGTGTTCAACCGGTCATCGCACTGGACGGTGGCTTGACCGGGTCAAGGGGTAGAGAGGTCCAAGTGGTGCCAGCAGTGTTGTCTTGCCGGTCTCCAAAGCCCCGCAGTGATGTGAGTCTGCAAGCGAAATGGGGCGTTGGTTTCGGCCGTTGGGTTCAGTTTTAGCTGACTGTGCGGACGCCACCTGGTTCCGGAGGCGTTCCGGCGATCGCCACGAACCTGCGCGGCTCGATCCAGATCGCCCGCGCCGCCCTGCCACACCTGCGCGCAACGGGCGGCGAACGGATCCTTCAGCTCTCTTCCGTCGCAGGCCTGACCGCGAACCCCGGGGCGTCGCTCTACCATGCGACGAAGTGGGGCATCGAGGGCTTCGCCGAAGCCCTCGCCGCGGAAGTCGTCTCGTTCGGAATCGGAGTCACCATCGTCGAACCAGGCAGTGCACGCACCGGTTTCAATGCGGCCGGACCTCAGTGGGGTCCTCGCCTCGACGTCTACGGCACCACTCCCCTACCCATGGTCCCGCGATGCTCCAGGGCACCGACTACCAAGCGCCCGGCGACCCGGCACGCATGGCCGCGATGATGCTCGACTCCCTCGACCAGAACCACGCCCCACTGCGCCTCGTTCTCGGCAGCGACTCCCTAACACGCATCGCCTAAGCACTCAAACAACGTCTCGCGGACATGCAAACCCAAGAACAGTCGGCGAAGACCACCGACTTCTGAGCACCACTTCCGACCGACACAAGCACGGAGAGCGCCATGGGCCGGTGCCCAGAGCAGCGTCCGCACTCTCACTCGACGGGCCGTGAAGACCGCCCATCGGAGAATGCTGACGGCACCCACACCATGTGCGCGACAGCTCGTTCTTAGATGGTGATGATGATCTTGCCGTGGACGTGACGTCCGGCCTGAAGGGCGACTGCGTCGCGGACCTGTTCAATTCAGGGGGAAGGTCGCAGCAATCGGGACGGTGAGTTCACCTGCAGTAATCGCGTCGGTCATCCGCGCAAGGTCGGAAAGCGTGGCATTGAAGCCGTCGGTCGAACGCGCACCACCCGGCGGGGTGGGACCCGGCGGCGATCGTGGAGATCCGCTCGGACGGCACGTCGAGCGCGAGCGCAGCCTCCGCTGTCTCGGTTCCGAAGAGATCGGCCCGTTGATCCCGTCTGGGGCGACCGCCCCGACCCGGTCCGCGAGGCCTAAGCCGTATTCGACCGGCTCCACGCCGAGGCTCCGCAGGAAGTCGAACGTGGCTCGGGAAGCGGTCCCGATCACCCCGGCACCACCATCACCATCACCATCGACGGCGGCCAAAGCCAGCAGTAGTGCCCGACCGCCGCGCCGCCACAATCCGGCGCATTTAGCTGGCGAGGACGCGGCGGACCTGAGGTTTCGATTTACTGCCTCCAGATCCGAGTAGGGGCGATGCAGTTGTCTCCTACCTAATCCGTCCGTTGGTGCACGGGAACAGTAATGGTGGACGACGGTGTCGTATCGACCCGGCCGCCGCAGGTCCGACCAGGATGCTGCAACGAGCAGTCGTTCATGGGGACGCGAGATTTGCCCGAAGGGTGGTGTGCTCGTACTCCTCCCGCAGGCGGCCACGCTGCTGGAGTTCGGGCACGAGGCCGTCGACGACGTCCTCGAATGAGGTGAGGTAGAGCGCCGGCATGACAACGAAGCCGTCGGCTGCTCCGCTGTCGAGCAGTTTCTCGAGTTCGTCGGCGACCTTCGCGGGTGTACCGACGGGCTGTAGATTGAATTGGCTCAGCGCTTGACGGAAGGCCAGTTCCCTGATGGTGAGGTCTTCTGTCTGGGCCGTGTGGAGCATCGATCGTTCGAACCCGCCACTGCCCGTGGCGCCGCGATGCGCCTGGATCAACGGCACCGCGGGCGCATCCGGATCGAGCTCCTCCGGCCGGGAGTGGAGCAGGCGGCCGAGGGCCACCAGCGCCTCGTCGGCATCGAGTGCGTCTTCGAGCGACTGCAGCCGGCGGCGGGCGTCGGCCCCGGTGGAGCCGAGCACCGGCTGGATCGCGGGTAGGTAGAGGAGCGATTCGGGATCGCGGCCCAACTGCCGGCAGCGCTCACGCAGCGCGGCGCGGTGGGTTCGGTGCACATCCGGCGATCCCCCGGTGGCGAACACCACTTCGGCCCAGCGAGCGGCGAACTCGAGGCCCCGCGGGGAGGCGCCGGCCTGCATGAGCACCGGGCGGTTCTGCGGGCTGCGAGGGATCGCCAGAGGCCCCCGCGCGTGCGGGATGCTCGCGTTCCGCTCGGGCGCGCGGTGGACCCGTGCGGGATCGGCGAACACGCGCCCGGCCGTGTCGAGGCGGAGCGCATCCGGTTCCCACCCCTCCCAGAGGTCGATCACCGATTGCACCACCTCGTCGGCGCGGTCGTAGCGCGCCGCCCGGTCGGGGATGGCTTGCAGGCCGTGGTTGCGCGCCTCGGCGTCGGTGGTGGACGTGACGATGTTCCAGGCGGCACGACCTCCCGAGAGCTGGTCGAGACTGAGCAGGCTGCGGGCGATGGAGAACGGATGCTGGAACGTCGTCGACACCGTGGCTCCGAGCCCGAGGTGAGTGGTGACGGCCGCGATATGCGAGAGGCCCACGATCGGGTCGAGGTAAATCGCCCCCTTCCCGCCCGTTCGCAGCGTCGTGGCGATCTCGCCGTCGGCGTCTTCGGGTACCGCGAGCGCGTCGGCCAGGAAGACCATGTCGAACCGGCCCCGCTCCAGCAGCCGGCCGAGGTCGGTATAGAACGAGCCACGCAGCCAGTCGGCGCGGGTCAGCGGGTTGCTCCAGTTGGCCGCGTACTGGCTCGTCGGCGGATTGACGAGCGCTACGAGCCGGGCCTGCCGCATCAGAACAGCGCTCCCGGTCCGCTGAGAAGGCCGGAGAGACCCGCGGCCGCGATCAGGATGCCGAGGCCGGTCACGACCGCGACGCCGAAGACCGCGTCGATCGGGCCGATGCGCACCGGATGCCAGACGGTGCGTGGTTGGAGGCCGAGGCCGCGCGACTCGAGCGACTGCGCCATCCGTTCTCCTCGTCTGATGGCCAGAACGAGGAGCGCGAAGGCCGCGCGCCCGAACGATGCCGCACCGCGGCGCACGGTGCCGTCGCGTCGCAACGGCGCGCGCACGGCCTGGGCCGCGCGGATCGCGGCCCACTCCCCCGGCAGCTGCTGCAACAGGCGGTATCCGGCCATCAGTGCGTAACTCGGTCGGGCGCCGAGTCGCGCGTTCTGGTGGAGGCTCGTCATCAGGGCGAGGCTGTCGGTGGTGAGCACGTAGCCGATGGACAGGATTCCGATGGCGAGCGTGCGCGCGGCCAGCGCAGCCCCCACCACGAGCCCTTCGACGGTCACCCGCAGCGGTCCCTCCTGCCAGAGCACGGTGCCGGGCCGGCTCAGCACATTGATGCTGAACACGCCCAGCGCGAAGGCCAGGAACGGGAGTTGAGCGGTCAACACGGCACGAAGCGGCAGCCGCCCGCCGACGGTCACGCCGATCAGGCCCACCAGGTAGACGATCGATGGCGTGACGGGGTCGAGCACGAAGAGCAGAGCCACGGAGGCGACGAACAGCACGGCGAGCTTGACGGTGGGGTTGCGGCGGGCGAGCGGGGAATCACGCACGGGAGCGGTGGCGACGCTCATCGGGACACCTCCGCGTGGGTCTCGGCGGGATCCCTGAGCGGGTCGGCCTCCGCGGGCGGTTCCGGATGCGCGCCGGCCGCCGCGGACGGTTCCGGATGCGCGCCGGCCGCCGCGGACGGTTCCGGATGCGCGCCGGCCGCGTAGAGCCGTCGGAGAGCGCGCACGGCGGCGACGTCGTCGGACTCGGCCAGCAGCCACGCGACCAGTGCGGGCGACTCGAGTCCGGCGCGCTGCAGCACGGCGGCATCCCGGAGCACGGTCATGGTGGGCCCGTCGGCGACCTTCTGCCCGTCAGCGAGCACCACGACGCGGTCGGCGACCGTGGTCACGAAGCGGAGGTCGTGACTGGAGAACAGCACGGCGCGGCCGCGGGCGGCCTCTCGCCGGAACACCGCGGCGGTGGCGATGGTGTCGCGCCGGTCGAGGCCGAACGCGGGCTCGTCGGCCAGCAGCACCGGCCGGTCGACATGGGCGAGCATCGCAGCGAGGCTTAGCCGGCGCTTTTCCCCACCCGAGAGGCGGTAGGGATCCCGGTCGGCCACGTGCTCGAGGCGGTGGATGCGCAATTGCCGGTCCACCACGTCCGCCACGTCGCGGCTGCTGCCGTGGAGACCGACCGCGATCTCGTCGCGCACGCGGTGGCCGAGGAACTGCAGCTCGGGGTACTGGAACACCATGCTCGGTCGCGGGCCCACGACTCCTCCCGCGAGCGGCCGCAGCAGGCCGGCGAGGGTCAGCAGCAGAGATGTTTTGCCTGATCCGTTGGCCCCGAGCACGGCGACCACCTCGCCGGCGTGCAGATCGAGATCGACGTCGCTCAGCACCGGATCGATCACGGCCTGGCCGCGCCTCGAGCGGCGCGTGCCGGGAGCCGGGCGCCCCACCATCACCGACCGAGCCGAGAGCAGCGGATCGCCGGGAGCGGCGGCCGGCGAGTCGAGCGACGCTCCGATGGCGCCGTGCCGCTGCTCCTCGGGCCCCTGCGTCTCAGGCCGCTCGCGCAGCCACGTGCGCACCGGCTCGGAATGCAGACCGCCGGGATGCCCTGTGACGGCGAGCAGTTCGCTCTCCAGCGGGAGCCAGCAACCGGCATCGTGCAGGCGCGCCGCGTTTTCGGCCAGCACCTGCACGGTCGGGCCGGCCGCGAGCATCCGGCCGCCGTCATCGAGCACCACCGCGTACTCGGGCAGGCCCAGGGCGCCGTGGGTTCCGGCGAGCTCGTCGAGGCGGTGCTCGACCATCAGCACCGCCGCATCGCCGCGCTCGACCACCCCCTCGACCGCCGTACGCACGGCACGCACGCCCGCCGGATCGAGCATCGACGTGGGCTCATCCAGCAGCAGCACCGCGGGTCGTGCGGCAAGAGCCGCGGCGAGGGCTACGCGCTGCACCTCACCGCCGGAGAGCCCATCCGTCGCCCGCTCGCGAAGACCACGCGCTCCTGCGAGGCCGAGCGCCTCCTCGATGCGGCCCGAGATCTCGTCCCGGGCCACGCCGTGGTTCTCCAGAGGCAAGGCCACCTCCTGGTCGACGCGGGCGAGGCAGATGGCGGCCGCCGGGTCCTGCGCCACGACGCCCAGCCGGCGAGATCGTTCGATCACCGGGAGGTCGGTCGCATCGACGCCGCCGAGGTGCACCGACCCCTCGACGTCGAGGTTCTGCGAGAACGGGATGACGCCGGTGAGCACCTGCAGCAGGCTCGACTTGCCCGACCCCGAAGGGCCGAGCACGAGCATCCGTTCCCCCGCCCCCAGGCGCAACGACACGTCGCTCAGCAGAGGGGCCGGCCGACCGGGGGCGCGCACCGTGGCATTCACGATGCGCGCCGCCGACCGGTCGAGCTCAGCGGTCAAGACGGGCCCGCCCGATCGCGAAGTTGTCGACCACTCCGGTGCGGGCGAGCGCGTCGACGATCACCTTGGCGAGCAGCCCACCGAGCACGATGCCGGAGACCACTTGGATCACGAGCCGCACGAGCAGCAGGTCGGTGCCGTACCAGCCCGACCGGAAGGCCGAGTAGAAGAACACCAGACCGGCTCCGAGCGCGCCCGACAGGGCGTAGACGAGCCAGTTGTAGCGGCGGTACCGGGTGAGCGCGAAGGGCAGCTCGCTGCCGATGCCCTGGATGGCGGCGGCCACGAACAGCAGGGGTCCGACTGCCGAGCCGAGGAACACCACCTCGATCACCGAGGCGATGATCTCGGCGATCACCCCGGCGAAGGGGCGGCGGATAATGGCGATGGCGATCGGCGCCACGAGCAGCCATCCGCCGAGCAGCGCGTGCTGGGTGAGGTCACCGAACGGGCCGGTGGCCACGGAGAGCGCGATCCAGCCCTGCACGAGCGCCCAGTAGAGGAAGCCGAAGACGGCGCCAAGCACCACCAGGAGCATGATGTCCTTGAGCTGCCAGGCGAACAGCCACGAGGTGCTGCGGCGCGAGCGTGGCGGCGTGGTCGTGGTGGCCATGTCTCACACCTCCGTCGGGCTGGCGATGGACAGCACGGCGTGGCTGGTGACGTGCTGCACGCTGCGCCCCACCAGCACCCAGCCGGCGGCCATGGTGCCGAGCACATCGGCGAGATCCCCTTCGAGCAGGGTGGCGTAGTGCTCGCCACGCACGTAGGTGCCGAGCTGCTTGGCGTGATCGATCGCCGCGTAGATGTCGCGGAGGTGGTCGGGTTCTTCCCCGGGCCGCCCGGTGTCGTCGAGCGGATACAACGACCAGTGCGCCGACGCACGGATGCCGGTGGCCGGCAGCACCGGAACCGCGGCCGCTTCGGCGAGCAGCCCCGGCGTGATGCTGCACGTCACCTCGCCCGGGCATCCGCGCGAGAGCAGCACGGATGCGCTCACATGATGACCGCCTCGCGCGGCCCCGGCGATCACGTCGGTCAGGTACTCGAGCACCCGCTGCTCGGAGCCGCGCACGAGCGTGCTCACCGGATCGGTCACGACGTCGAGATCGGTGGCGTCGGCGCCCGCCAGAGCGCCCAGGATGATCTCGGCGAAGCCGCCGTCCATCACCGCGATGGTGAAGCGGGCGCCCACTCCGAGATCCTGCGGGCTCAGTGTGGGGGTGGTGGCTGCGGGAGACAGCGTCGGAAGGGGTGACATGATGTGCGTGCCTTTCACTGCGCACGGGTCGCGCTCACCGGCGGTGGGCGCAGAGCTGCCGACCGATCAGGGGTGTTGCACGGGCGCGACGAAGGCGCCGGATGTCTCCGGCTGTGAAGCACGACCGATCACGGTGACGGCAGCCCTGTGGCGGCGTCGATCGACGATGAGCATTCGCTCTCACTCTCCCTGCGCTGGCATTATCCAGATCAAGTTCGACGGTCGAAGCGTGGTTCGCTTCCTCTCAGCCCGGCTCACCAGGCTCCCGTGTGTTCCTAATCACTATATCGATTAGTTCACCTGCTCGCCCAGCGCCGCTGCCGAGTCTAAATCTCATCCCGCTCGTCCCAGCCATCGAACGAGCGTACCGACGGCACAAAGTGCGCCAGCAGTCGGTCGAGGCGTCATGTAGGGCTCTACTTCGCATCAGCAAGGAATGGAAACTACACCCCGGATGTACGTCCTCAGTTTATGCGACCCGATCGGCGATTCCCATGGGACGGGTTCAACAGGCGCGTCATGCGTTGCGCGACGCACTCGCAAGGGACGATGACTACGCGTCTTCAGTGGCCGGGTTGCTTGCCCATGGTGCAGTCTGCTCTCCCAAGGATTATCGGAGTTTGATCGTTCTGATCGCGCCGAGGCTGAGCAACGCGCCGACGGCGGCGAGCCCGATTGCGGTGCCAAGGAGTGGGAGCACGTCGTTGACAGTGAGTCCGCCCGAGGCAGCGCTCGCGGTTGAGCCAAGGTTCAGCGCGCGCGTGTTGATGGCTTGCGGAAATATGTAGCTGAGGGGTCGGAGTGTGTCGGAGGTGACGGTGGCGACGCCGATGACGCAGCCGATGAGACAGATCGCGACGGGAGCGGCGAAGGATCTCAGCAGGAATGACAGGAGTGTTTGGAAAGCGATCAGCGGCAGGGCGGCGACCACGGCGATCACTCCGGCCAGAGCGAACTGCCATGGGATCGGGCCGTCGATATCGATGATCATCGTGCCGGAAAGGAGGGTGCCGGTGACGAGCACGAGTTGCATGAACGCGACCGGGGCGGTGACGACGGCGATCTTGGCGAGAACGAGTGTGATGGGGTGCCGGGTGGTGGTGAGCAGCAGGTTCCAGTTGGTGCCGCGGTGCTCAATGCGCCACGTGGCGGCGGTGAGCAGTGCGATTCCGATCGAGTAGAACAACAGTCCGTAGAACTGAATCGCCCCGGGTCTCGTGGAGGGTCTGATTCCGCGAGAGGATGATGATCATGCCAGCACCGAGGAAGTATCCGCCGGAGCTTCGTGAGCGTGCGATGCGGCTTGTTGCCGAGGCCAGGAAAGAGGATCCGGAGCTGTCGCTGAACGCGGCGGTCATCCGGATCGGGCAGCATGTCTGAACCGTCTCCGGTTGTCTGCCGCTTCTATGCGGGTGCCATCACCGGTCGGGATGGCCTGTTGAGGCCAGCGTAGTTTCCGGTTTCGAACTCGTCGGGTGGGACGTCTCCGAGCGCGGTGTGGAGCCGACTGCTATTGAACCAATCGACCCAGCTCATGGTGACCCACTCGACGTCATCGATGCTCTTCAATGGGCCGTTCCGGAACGGGCTGTCGTCGCGGATCGCTTCGGTCTTGAACAGTCCGATCGTGGACTCCGCGAGGGCGTTGTCGCAGGCGTCACCGATCGATCCGATCGACGCTGCGATGCCCTCCATCTGCAAGGTCTCGGCGAAATGGATCGAGGTGTATTGCGACCCGGCATCGGAATGGTGCACCAGCCCTGCAGCGGCCGGATGACCAGCCCGGTCGCGGCGCCAGAGGGTGACGCGGAGCGCGGTCGTGACCAACGGGGTCGTCTTGATCATCGACGCGTGCCAGCCCACGATCGCTCTCGAGTAGCAGTCGATCACGAACGACACGTATGCGAACCCGGCCCAGGTGCGGACATAGGTGAAGTCCGCGACCCACCGCTGGTTCGGAGCCGGCGAGGTGAAGTCACGATCCAACAAATCCGGCGCCCGGGCCGCGTTCCGATCCGGGGTCGTGGTCCGCACCCCACGGCCACGAACCCGGCCGTTCAGGCTCAGGTGCCGCATCAGCCGGTCGATGCGGCGGGCTGAGACGTCGTGGCCCTGCCGACGCAAGGACGCGGTCATCTTCCGCCGCCCATACATGCTCTCCGGCGCCGTGGCCGTCGCCAACAGTGCGTCGATGATGATCGCGTCGGACCGGTCTCTGGTCGAGGCCTCGGCTCTTTTCCAGGCCCGGCAGGTTCGCGCGGCGACCTCCAAGCCCTGCTCCCGCAGGACCCGGCAGATCGACTCGACCGCGCGGTGTTTGGCGCGTTGTTCGTCGATGAACGCGACGATCAGCGGCGTCGGGGGTCGGGTTCCCCGGCGAAGAAAACCGCCGCGTCCTTCAAGATCGCGTTCGCTTCACGCAGCTCACGATTCTCCCGCCGGAGGCGCTTGACCTCGTCCGCGTCGATGGTCGTGACGCCGTCACGTTGACCGCCATCGATCTGCGCTTGCCGCACCCACCGGCGCAACGACTCAGCCCCGAACCCCAGCCGCCCCGACACGCTCTCGCAGGCGGCCGTGAGCGTCGGATACTCATCGAGGTGATTTAGCACCAGCCTCACGGCCCGCTCCCTGGTCTCCTCCGGGATTCTCTTCGGCATGATCAATATCTTCCTTCCAAACTCGAAAGAAGACGGCATCAAACTGGGGACCGTTCACGATTCAGGAATCCTCAACGATCAGGGAACCATCAAAGCCCAACAGATCAATGGCGAAACACTCGTGGGTTGCCTCGACCAGAGGAAATACATTCTGAAACGTCACAGATGACGACGCCAACCCATGAAGCAGCACCACTACCGGCCCAGCACCGCGGTGTTCTGCGACATGCAAAACGGGTGCACGACCTCTCGAGCCGAAACGTCCCGTAGCGCGAGCATGACATCGCACGGGGGAACGCGAGCCCACGCTCTTCCAGGCGGCGCCGGTTGATGATCACTCGAAGACGCGGCGACTAGAAAACACCTCTGCACTGGAGGCGTTCGCCTTGACCGACTCGCTAACGAATCAGATCGCGACTTAGCTCTTAAGTTTCGTCCGCTGACCATCGGCGGACTGCACGACCCGCTCGGTTGGCAACATGGATGTCAAGTGGAAAAGGGGCGTTACGCATGCCCGCATGCTTCGCCTGACGGGCAAGCGGGCCCTTCGAGCCCCTCTTCGTCCCGCGCGACTTCGTCGCTAGCTCGTCGCAAGTTTCCCGCAGATACACCCACGTATTGGTTCTTCCCGGTCGCGAGTCGACCTAGCGAGGACCGCTTTGAGGAGTATCGCAGACGTGAGCTACTGCGTTCTCGATGAGGGTCCCTTCGTCCTGCCAGGGGAAGCCGGGCAGTGCTGGTCTGAGAACGGCGATGCCGTGCAAGGCGGCGAAGAGTGTCTGGGCGTCTCGGATAAGTTCGAGATTCGACACACCCTGAGCGGTTTCGGTGCTCCGCAGGGTCTGCACAAGTACGTCGAAGGCGCGGATGCCTTCTCGGTAGGGGCGGGGCGGCGAGCTGATGTTCGAGGATGACCGCTCGAACAGGATCCGGTATTGTCCCGGATGTTCACGAGCGAAGCGAACGTAGGCCACGCTCATCGCCTGAACGGCTTTGATGCCGGCTGGCGCGCTCTCGGCGGCTGTCGCGCACAACTCGGCAAGACGATCGAAGGCGCGCCCGACCACGACATCGAGGATGGCGTCCCGGTCGGGGAAGTGGGGGTAGATCGAGGGCGCCGCGATCCCCGCCTCACGGGCTATCGCACGTAGCGTCACCGCTTCGCTGGAGGCTTGCGACGAAAGCAAACGCTCGGCGGCTTCGAGGATCTCGGTGCGCAGCTCGCCGCCGAAGCCGCGTTTGTTCCCCACGCGCTTCACGACGGTTTTTGTTCCCATTTCGCCAGTCTACCCGACAACGACTAACACTTGTTAGCCGAATGCGTTATGCTCGCCTAACAAGTGTTAGTCACCGAATTGGAGTTCTCATGATCAAGTTCACGATCCTCATACGTCGGCGTCCCGACCTCACCCGCGAAGAGTTCATCACTTACCACCGCGAGCAGCATGCGCCGTTGTTCATGTCCGTTCCTGCGGTGCGCGACAATGTGCGCCGCTACGTCCAGCAACACGCGCTCGACGTCGAACTACCGGGTCTTCCGGCGCCAACTTTTGACGGCGCCACTGAGCTGTGGTTCGACGATGTAGAGGGGATCGGCCGCGTGTTCGGTGACCCGGAATACCTCGCGATCATCCGGCCCGACGAGGAGCGATTCATCGACCTTCTCGGGTGCGAATTTCTCGTAACCGTCGAGAATCCGGTGCACGGCTAACGCCGGCATCCACTGCAGCGGCCTCGAAAGGAACAAGTATGACCAAGACCATCGTGATCACCGGCGCAAGCGACGGGATCGGTGCCGCCGCCGCGGCGCAACTCAACCGGCTGGGGCACGAGGTGGTCGTGATCGGCCGGTCCCGGGAGAAGACCCGGCAGGTCGCCTCGAGCATCGGCGCCGACCACTTCACTGCGGACTTCTCGGATCTGCGCACGGTGCGAGAACTCGCGGAAACTCTGCAGAGCAGATATCCGCGGATCGACGTCCTCGCCAACAACGCCGGCGGGGTATTCGGCACGCGAGACAAAACCCTAGACGGGCATGAGAAGACCTTCCAGGTCAACCAGCTGGCCCCTTTCCTCCTGACAAGTCTGCTGATGCCCATCCTGGTCAACAGCAACGCAACCATCATCCAGACGGCGAGCATCGCAGCGCGACTGTACGGGAACATCGACATCACAGATCTGGAGAACGATCGGCGGTACTCCGCCAACAAGGCATACGGAGACTCCAAATTGGAGAACATCCTCTTCACCAAGGAACTCGACCGCAGGTACCGATCTGATGGCATCAGCGCCGTGGCCTTCCACCCGGGCGTCATACGATCAAGCTTCGCCGCCGAAACCACGAGCTTCGGGATGAAGTTCCTCTACGCCAACCCACTAACCAAGCGATTCCTCAGTACCGCGGACGAGGGTGCCGAGCAGCTGGTATGGCTGGCCACCACCTCCCCCGGACTCGGCTGGCACCCCGGCGCCTACTACGAGAAGCATCAGATTGCGACGCGCGTAAACCCTCAGTCTGACGACGAGAACCTCGCCCTCGAACTCTGGCACCAGAGCGCCGCTCTCGTCGGCGTGTGATCCCATGAAATCGCGACCATCCACGCTTCTCAGGGCGGGAACCATTGTCGATGCTGCGTCGCGGATGTTCGCAGAAAAAGGCTACGACGGAGTTAGCACGCGGGATATCGCGATCGTCGCCGGGGTAAGCCAGGCCTACGTGATCCGACGCTTCGGAAGCAAAAACGAACTATTCACGCTCGCCCTGGCGCGTCAGCTCGACGCACTCATCAACGAGCTTCATGCATCCGGCGCACGTGATAGCGACACGCTCGATGAACTCGTTGCCGCGTATCGTCGCTTCCTCAATAGTTCCGCGGAAGCTGCGCTGATCGAGCAGTTATGGATTCCCGCACAGGACCGTGCCTTAAACATCGCGCGGCGTCAACTGTGGACCTACCTCCGACAGGGCGCGAACCTCCAGCAGGCTGCAGCGGTCGAACTCATCGGGCGGATCGGCGCCCACCTCGGTACCCACGTGTTCGAGCATGCGCTCCTGCTCACAGACAGCCGGACCACCTCGTAATGCGCGGCCCATTTCGCCCCTTTTCCGTTCAAGGCAGGTCAGTATCCGCACCACCCCGCTCGATGGCCTTCGGGCACCAGCCAGCACCCGCAGCAACGTGGGACTGATGCACGAATAGGTGACATCTGATCTGACTTGCCCGGGAGGGCGGCCTGGAAGGATGGCATCGCGTCAAAGCCCTATTCCACTGAATTCCGTGACGACGTCGTGCGCGTTGCTAGGAACCGCGAGCCCGGAGTGACGATCGAGCAGATCGCGAAAGACTTCGGCGTCCACCCGATGACGCTGCAGAAGTGGCTTAGTCGCGCCGCGGTCGACGAGGGCGACAAGCCCGGCCAGTCCCGCACCGAGGCGGCTGAGATCCGTGAACTGCGCAAGCGAAATCGGTTGCTGGAGCAGGAGAACGAGGTGTTGCGGCGGGCGGCGGCGTACCTGTCGCTGGCGAATCTGCCGGGAAAAGGCTCTACCCGCTCGTGAGTGAGCTCGCCACCGCAGGGGTCCCTGTGGCGGTGACGTGTCGGGTTCTGAAGCCCTCTCGTCAGCCCTATTACCGGTGGCTGGCCGACCCCAAGACCCCGAGCGAGGTGGTGGAGGCGTATCGCGCGAATGCGCTCTTCGACGCCCACAAGGAGGGAGCCGAGGAGTATAGCGCCTGCGATTGCTGAGATTCCGCCGATCAGCAGCGGCGTCGTGGCAGCAACGTTGTCTACGAGGGTTCCGCCGATGATGGCGCCGGTGGCGACGCCGATGTTGCAGACGGTCACGATGACTCCACCGATTTGTTCGAGTCGTGTGGGTTCGACCCGGGCCCCCAAGTCATCAGCGTCGTTGGCGCTCCACCGAATCCGACGCCCCGCACGGCGGCGGCGATGAACAAGCCGGCCGTCGAGCTACCAACGGTGAGCAGGAGAAGCATTCCGATGCCGAGGACGCCGGGGAAGAGGACCACGCCGACACGTGGGCCCGGTCGGCGAGGGGCCCGCTGAGGGCCGTGCCCAAAAAGACCTCAATCCCAAAGGCGAGCAGGAGCAACGCGAAACCGCTGGCGTCGATCCCGGAGAGGGTGGTGGCGGCGGGGCGGAGGTAGGTGAAGCCTGTGGCTTTAGT
>NZ_JAAVUZ010000003.1 GCF_018449675.1 Glaciihabitans sp. dw_435
ATCCGTCGGTCACGGGTTCAAGTCCCGTCCGCCCTACTCTTTTGGTGGCCCGAGATCACGTCGGTTGTGGCTCACCATCCAAGCCGTTTCGATAGTGCCGTGGGTCGCGGCCGGGTCGCACCTCCCGCGGCATCCCGCGGCACCGGTCATCACCTCGCGCCGAAGAGTTGCGACGGCCCGCTCGACGGTCGCCCGTTCCCGGAGGGAGAGGACCTCCGCCGGAACCTCGAAGGGGCGCGGCTGGAGGGCACTAACCGGGAGCCTCCCGTACCTGCGTGCGGCGAGCAACGCAGTGGAACCGCTCATCTGTCATCACATGCGACGACGTCCCGCCGACGCGAACGATGACGCCGTCGACCACCGTCACGTCCGCACCCCCGACGACCGAACCGTCGCGGGGATCAACGACATTTGCGCCGACCAGAACCAGGGTCTTCATGGGAAGCCTCCAACCATGAGCCCTTTGGAGTGGTCTCGCCGAGATTGTCACATTCGTAGTTGATGATACGATCAGAAATGTATTTGTAATCAAAAAGGTTGATTTATTGTCGACCAAGATGGAGCTCACCATGACGCCGCAGCAGAACCCAGCGGGCGACGAGCCAGCCGGCCCAACCCGGCGAACGCTCATTAAGAACATTGGCTACGTGGCTCTGGCCGTAGGAGCGGTTGCCGCATCGGGCGGTCCGCTCGTCTCGAGCCTGACCGGGCAACGGCCGTCCCCGCGATCGACGGCCGGCGACGCGCGCCCGGTCCGGATCGATCACGTGACAGTCGTCGATCCTCGTGATGGAAGCAAGCACGTGGACGTGTCTGTGTTCGTGCGCGGAGGGAAGATCACCTCGGTTGGTGGCACCCCTGATTCGGGCGCGTCGGGCGTTCGCGTGATCGACGGTGCGAGTCGCTTCGTGGTTCCCGGCTACAACAACATGCATACGCACGTATTTCAGGAAACGCGATCCGAGCTCTTCATGGCGACGATGCTTCGGGAAGGCACAACCGGGATGCGCCACATGGCGGGACCGGACGCGATCCTTCAGCGACGCGCCGAAGGCCGTGTCGCACTCGGCCGCGACACTCCGGGACTCCTCGCGATGGCGGGGGCAATCTTGATGCCATTCAACTCTCCGACTATCGAGCGCGTTCGCCACGAGATCAACCGGCAGAAGGCGCTCGGCGCGGACTTCATCAAGCTCATCATGGTGGAGCGCGACGTGTTCTTTGCCGCGGTGAGTTGGGCGCACAAGCAGGGCATGTCGATCGGAGGACACTTGCCGCCCTCCATCACCCCGTCTGAGGCGTCGGATGCGGGGTACGACTACCTCGAGCACCTCGGCACGAGCGCCAACATCTGGATCGAGACATCCAGCGAACGGTCCGCCCTCCGTGCGATAGCCGACACTTCGCTCGCCCTGCCCAACGTCCTCGGTCATGTGCCGTTTGCCGAGCAGCTGTTCTCCAGCGAGATCGTCACCAAAGCTACGGCGACAACATTGCTCAATCCGGCGCTGTCGGATGCGCCTGAGTCCATCTCGGTACTACAGAGGGCGCTCGACACATTCGACGAGGGCGCTGCGAAGAGCCTGTCGGCCACTTTCGTGAAAAACGGCACCTGGCAGACCCCCACACTCTCGCGACTGCGCACCGAATACCGCATGGACGCCCCCGAATACAAAAATCATCCCTGGTTGCAGATGCTGTCACCGGATGTGCAGAGCAACTTTCAGACAACCCGCACGGCCTTCCTCGATCTTCCGCAGGCGCGTCGAAATGCTTACCACCAGTACTACGACACGGCGTTGAAGCTGGTGGGCATCATGCACGGCGCCGGCGTTCCGATCATGACCGGCACGGACGGCCCGGGAGGCAACCCAGGCCAGGACATGCCGTCTGAGTTCCAGGAGCTGGCGGCGGCAGGACTTACACCGCTGGACGTGTTGCGGGCGACGACAACCGCACCTGCCGCTTTCCTCGGACGCTCGGAACGCATGGGTGCCGTTGCCCCAGGGATGGTCGCCGACTTCGTGCTGCTCGATGGCGACCCGCTCGAGGGCGTCGACAACCTCAGCAAGATCAGCGCCGTCGTGAACTCTGGCAACTATCACACCGTCGCGGAGCTCGACGAGACGGTAGACCGACTACTCGCAGCCTCGGAGGCATCATGACGAACACCACGCTGGTGACGCACAACACAGATGGACTGAAAACCCGCAGCACGGCTCGGCGGCGATGGACGCGCGCGGCCGGCTGGGCGCTCGTCCTGCTCGGCGTCATCGTGTCGTGGGTGTGGTCAGTCGAACTCACCATTCTCGGCGCATCCACCAACGCATCCGTCGCGGGCGTCATTACGATGCTGTTATTTTGCGCGGGCATCATCCTGATCTGGCGGGTGTCCCCGCACCGCAGCCGTCGGGCGACGCTCGCGTTCCGGGTCGCTGTCATAGCCACCGTGCTCGGAGCAATCGTGGCCGGTGTCGTTCCTGTTGCGGTGATTTCGCGAACGACCGGCACGGTGACCGCGGACGTGACTTCCGGCACGGCAGGGGTCGGATACCGGGTGTCCCGAGTAGCCGTGGCGTCGAGCGATGAGTACCACGTGACTACTCTCGACCTTACGATCAACGCGAGCGACCGCACCGCGCCACTGCTGCTGGCGACCGTATCGTTCGCCGATGGCACCGATAACGTGACCTGCGCGAACACGCGGAATACCTGGATCCACGACACCTCGACCGTCACATTCACGTGCGACAGTTTTACGCCGATGGACTCCCTCACGTCCGTTTCCGGCATAGCCGTGTCGGAGAAGTGAGCCCCCGCCTCCGGGCGCTGTAGCGTGAGGAGGTGGATGAGATGACGACCGTGCCGGTTGAAGGACGCAATGCGCGCCGCAAAGAGCGCACGCGGGCGGCCCTGGTGCGAGCGGCGCAAGAGCTGCTCGTCGACGGGCGTGCCCAGGACGTGAGCATCAAAGTGATCACAGAATTGGCCGACGTCGGCTTTGGCTCGTTCTTCAACCACTTCGAGAATAAGGCTGACCTGTTCGACGCAGCAGTCACTGAGGTTGCACAGCGATACGAAGACTGGCTCGACGAGCGGCTCGTCGGTGCAGGGGGCCCGCTGCAGCGTTTGTCGTTGAGCATTCGATACACCGGCAGGCTCCACCTTTCACATCCCGCTGAAGCGAATCTGCTGATCGGCCAATTCACGGTTCTTTACGCTGGTAAGGTGCCCCTGGAGGGTCGGATTCACGCGGACGTCGTGGGCGCATTGACAGCGATAACCCCCACTGCGGTGCCCGGTCCATCCACGGTGATCGCAGCCACAGGGGCGATCGCGGCCGTACTTGCGGCGGCCTCGACACTGCCCGAGAGTGACCGAGGGCAGCTCGCCGACTCCCTCGTCGCTGACGTGATGCGCCTCCTCGGCGCTGACAACGCCGTAATTGAGCAACTGGTCAACGCGCCGCTCGACTGAAGAACAAGCAACGGCTCGCTGAGCTCCACTGACCAACGTGATGCCCGCACGTTGCGGCGTCGAGGCCTCTCCACTGATCGGAGGCGGATAACGGACACGGTGTACCGCTCGTCTGGATCGCACTCGCACTCGCACCGGCGATGAGCGATCGTACAGTGAGACGGGTTTAAGTCTGCAGCCGTAGGTCATAGGTCCGCAGGCATTACGCCGCGGCTGCTTCTTTGATCTTGGCGAGGGCGTTCATGAACCCTTCCGAGCAGCCGCTGGATCCGGCTAGCCGGTCAACTCTGATGTCGGCGATGTCCTTGCCGATGACCGCTTCTGGAAGCGCGGCAGCGAATCGTTGTTGGTAGCCGAGGGATGTCTCGTCTTCTGCGGGAGTGGTGATCTCGACATCGGTGATGGCCCCGTCCTCGACGCCGACAGTGACGTCCTGGTGGGAGGGGAGGGAACCGTACCAGCCGGTCGCCGAATATTCTCCGTCGACGAATTCGGCCGCGGCGAAAGGTGTGGCGGTCGTGGTGTTGTCTCTGTTCGGCGCGGTGGAGGGGGTGGCGGGGGAGCTGATCGTGCCATCGCCCCACGGTCCCATATCGCTGCAGCCGGCGATGCCGACGGCGAGAAGCACGCTCGCGGAAGTGAGGGCTGGTGTCCTCGTGCGCATGGTGTTCTAGTCGATCTCTGCTGAGTGAGGTTGCTCGTTGGAAGCGGTGTTGGGCCGTGGGTCGGCGGCCCAGCTCGCGAGGAGCCGTAGAGCGTCGGCCGTTGGCGATCCGGGCTCTGCGCCGTAAACGATGAGTGACTGCCCCGGGTCGGCGGGTAATTCCATCGCCTCGAAGGTCAGCTCAAGCTCGCCAACGACCGGATGGCGGACACGCTTGATTCCGGAGTCGTGGTACCGCACGTCGTGGGCCTTCCACAGCGTGCGGAACTCCACACTGTCGCGGTTGAGGTCGTCGATCAGGTCGGTCAGGTCGCGATCGTACGGATCGCGGCCAAGTTCTGTGCGGAGGTTGGCGACCATGTCTGCGGCGTTCTTCGCCCATTCGGTAAAGAACGTACGAGCCTCGGCGTTGAGGAACAAGAACCGAGCGGTGTTGGGTGTACCCGCCGGATCGGCGTCGTACAGGGGGGAGTACACGGCGCGCCCGAGGGCGTTGGCGGTGATCAGCTGGCGCGTGTGTGTGCGCACGAAGGCGGGGGAGTCCACGATGGCGTCGACGACCCGCTGCACCGCAGGCCGGACGATGTTGCGGCTCGGATCGCGCCGCACTGGACGGGTGGCGCCGCTGGAGCCGGCAAGTCGAAAGAGGTGGTCGCGTTCCGCATCGGTGAGGTGCAGTGCGCGGGCGACGGCGTCGAGCACGCCGTCGGATACGACCCCGACATTTCCCCGTTCGAGCTTCGTGTAGTAGTCGACGCTGACGCCAGCGAGCATCGCAACTTCTTCGCGACGAAGTCCAGGGACCCTGCGGTTGCCGCCGTAAGCGGGCAGGTTTGCCTGTGTTGGTGTGATATTTGCCCGCCTGGATGCGAGGAATTCGCGGAGTTCGGATCGGTTGTCCATGTACCGAACTTACGCGGCCGAATCCCGGCAAAGGAGGCTCTGTCGGAACCTGCTTCACCAGAGCCTGTATCCGGGCGCCAGAGACGGGTTGACTCGAAGTCGTGTCCGGCAACCGCCGGCCAAGAGAGGAACACAATCATGGCGCTGATGCTGCTGCTCGGTCTTGGCCAGGGTCTCGGGTTCGCACCGCTGACCGCCGCGGGTATCACGGCCATCGAGCCAAGGGACGCGGGCGCGGCATCCGGTCTCGTCAATGTCGCCCACCAGCTTGGCGGCGCAGTCGGTGTCAGCATCGGTGTCGCGGTCGCTGCCGGGGGACATCCCTCCGCCGGTCCCAGCGGAATCGCCACGCAGACCACAGACGGCATCACCACAGGCGCACTGTTTCTCGTACTGGCCATCATTGCGGCGGCCACCCTCATCATCCCCGGAACGCGTGCACGAAGCGCAACAGTCACGATCCCACCCACCGTCCGAAAGGACACACCATGGAATACACCCACCTTGGAAACTCAGGACTGAAAGTCAGCCGCATCGCCCTCTGCTGCATGAGCTTTAGTCTGCCCGGAACCGGCCGCGACTGGGCCCTCGATGACGATGCCGCCGAGCCGATCTTCCGCCAGGCTCTCGACCTCGGCGTGACATTCTGGGACACCGCCAACGTCTACGCCCAGGGCACCAGCGAAGAGATCGTTGGACGCGCGATCAGGAAGTACGGCAAGCGAGAAGACATTGTGTTGGCGACGAAGCAGTTCTGGAAAATGCACGATGGCCCCGGCGGTTCGGGGCTGTCACGCAAGGCGATCATTGAGCAGACGGATGCCTCGCTGCGACGTCTCGGCACGGACTACATCGATCTCATGCAGATCCACCGTTTCGATCCTGATGTTCCTGTCGAGGAGACCATGGAAGCGCTGCACGACGTGGTGAAGGCGGGCAAGGTGCGCTACATCGGAGCCTCGTCGATGTGGGCGTGGCAATTCGCGAAAATGCAGTCGACCGCCAAATTGAACGGCTGGACCACGTTCATCTCCATGCAGGACCAGTACAGCGTGACCAGCCGCGAAGAAGAACGCGAAATGTTCGGTCTGCTCGCAGATCAGGGAGTCGGTTCCATCCCCTGGAGCCCGCTGAACGCCGGTATCAACGCCCGTCCCTGGGGCGATGAGAGTACGGAGCGTGCCAAGCAAAACCCGAAGACGGACATGTTCGGTAATCCTCTCTACCTCGACGGCGACAAGGCAATCGTTGACGCGATCGAGTCCATTGCACAGGAGCGCGGTGTGTCGATGGCCCAGGTCGCCCTGGCATGGGTTCTGCGCAACCCTATCGTCGACTCCGTCTTGTCTGGCGCGACGAAGAGTCATCACTTGTCCGATGCCGTCGCAGCGCTCGACATTGAGCTCACCATCGAGGAAGTCCATGCCCTCGAATCCCCGTATGTGCCGCGTACCCCCACGTACTTCAACTGACGGGAGAGGCACGTGACTCACCTCACTACCGTTCTCATTGTTGGCGCCACCGGGAGCATCGGCAGACTCGTCACCGCGGAGTCAATCCGTCACGGCTACGCGACGCGCGCTCTCGTCCGACACGCATCAGCTCGGCGCGACATCCATCCCGAGGCGCAGATCCCGTTCGGATGGTCATGACTGGAAGCGTCGTTGAGAACGGCTCGTCCGCGCGAGCGGCAACGAGTACACGATTGTGCGACCCGGTTGGTTCGACTACAACGACGAGGACCAACTCGCTATCACCTTCCTGCAGGGAGACACCCGTCATGCCGGCACTCCTGCCGACGGTGTTATCTCGCGTCGTCAGATTGCCCAGGTTCTGGTGGACAGCCTTGCGTCAGAACGGGCCGACCACATGACCTTCGAGCTGGTGGCCGAGAGGGGCCCTGCTCCGGATGACCTCACCTCGCTCTTCGCCGCACTCGTCCCAGACGACAGGCGAGGCATTGACGGGGTCCGGGACCAGGCCAATATGTCAGCACGTTCCGAACCCGACGGTGTCCTCGCGGACCTCACATGGGCGGATTCACTCAGAGGCCTGCCGGGCGCGCCCAGCTGAAACGAAACGAAACGAAAACAGTCCCGTCCAACTTGCTCTCAGTGGAGAGCACGCTGGACGGGACTGAAGTCGGCGCGCGGGGCGTTAGATCAGATGGTGGCGGCGTCGATGACGAAGCGGTAGCGCACGTCCGACTTCAGTACTCGCTCGTAGGCGTCGTTGATGGCGGATGCCTCGATCAGCTCGATCTCTGGCGCAATATTGTGCTCGGCGCAGAAGTCCAGCATCTCCTGGGTCTCGGCGATGCTGCCGATACCTGATGCCGCGAACGAGCGGCGGTTCCCCATGAGGCCGAAGACCGAAATGGGGAGCGACTGCGCGGGTGCGCCGACGTTGACCATCGTTCCGTCGAGGGCGAGCAACGACAGGTACGACTGGAGGTCGACCGGCGCACTGACGGTGTTGACGATCAGGTCGAAGGTGTTCGCGAGTGCCTCGAATGTGGTGTCGTCACTGGTGGCGTAGTAGTGGTCGGCTCCGAAGCGGACGCCATCCTCCTGCTTGCTCAGCGACTGCGACAGCACGGTGACCTCAGCACCCATGGCGTGGGCGATCTTGACGGCCATGTGGCCGAGTCCGCCCATGCCGACGACTGCCACCTTCTTGCCGGGACCGGCGTTCCAATGGGCGAGGGGCGAATACGTGGTGATGCCGGCGCAGAGCAGGGGAGCCGCCGCCTCGTAGGGGATGGACTCGGGCACGCGAAGAACGAAGTCCTCGACAACCACGACGTGGCTGGAGTAGCCGCCCTGGGTGGTGGTGCCGTCGCGGTCGACGCTCGCATAGGTCTGCGTGTTGCCCTTGAGGCAGTAGTTGGCCATTCCGGCGAGGCAATTGACGCACTCGCGGCAGGAGTTGACCATGCAGCCGACGCCAACGCGGTCGCCCACCTTGTGGCGCGTGACGTCCGCACCGATGGCGGTAACGGTACCGACGATTTCGTGCCCAACGACCTGCGGGTAGGCAATCGGGCCCCACTCGCCGCGGACGGTGTGGATGTCGGAATGGCACACTCCGGAGTAGGCGATGTCAAGGGGGCCGACCTCGCGTCGTTCGATCGTGGTGGGTACGAGAGGCTCGGTGGCCGACGTGGCAGCGTACGCGCGTGCGGTGGTCATTAATGTTCTCCAGATGGTGCGGTGTAAGCGGATGTCTCTATTCAAGGGCATCCCGAGTGAGCCAGGCAGTGCGGCTCCATGGGGTCACTGGCAGTGCCTCCCTGAGTCACCTGCCCCCGCCTAGAGTCGACTGCATGGACAACAGATCCGAGATGCGCGAGTTCCTCGCCTCCCGCCGAGCAAAGATCCGCCCGGAAGACGCAGGACTTCCCGGCGGCGGTGGCCGTCGCGTGCCCGGACTGCGTCGCGAAGAACTGGCCGCCCTGGCCGGGGTGAGTGTCAGCTGGTACACCAGGCTGGAACGTGGCGATGCGGTCGGCGCGTCCGACGCCGTCCTCGATGCCATCGCGCGCACCCTGCGCCTGGACGAAATTGAGCGGCGCCACCTCTTCCACTTGACGCGCGGCGTGTCCCGCGGCACGGTCAAGTCACCCCGCCGGCGCGCTCAGGTCAGCGCCATCGGCAGCACTCTTCAACTGGTGCTTGACCAGATGACAGAACTGCCCGCCATCGTGCAGAACGAGCGCGCCGACATCCTCGCGATGAATACGCTTGGCAAAGCGCTGTATGCGGGACTCATCGAAGGTTCTGTGGGCAGGTGGAATCATGCGCGCTATATCCACCTCGATCCCGCGTCCCGGATCTTCTATCCCGAGTGGGAAGAACTGGCCAGCTCCAGCGCCGCCATGCTGCACGTTGCCGCGGGAAAAAATCCGTATGACTCCGAACTGTCTAACCTGATCGGCGAACTCGCCACGCAGTCAGAAGACTTCCGCGTGCGCTGGGCGACGCACAACCTGCACGAGCACAGCACGGGCACAAAGAAGGTGCACCACGCGGCCGTCGGAGACATGACGCTGCTCTACGAAACGTTCGCCTTTCCCGGCGACTCCGCGCTCTCGATGTTCGTGTACACGGCGGAGCCGGGCAGCCCGTCCGCCGACGCCCTGCGTCTTCTCGCCGCGTGGCAGGCGACGCCCCTCTCCGAGATCGATCCGGGCACCGCCCGCGACACCGCGCCAACCACCGCGTAGCCCACGTCCACACCGTCGGGACGGCCCGGATGTTGGGGTCACCAGCCCGGGATTGCCCACGCGGTCCAGGATGAACCGATCCGGGTCATGAACGACGCTGCGCCCGCGCCAGGATTGCGGCGATGACATCGGTCTTCGCATCGGAGTACGCATTCATGTCATCGAAACCCTGCTCGATCAGAGCCTCTTTGGTACGTGCATACAGGTCACGGTCGTCCGGATCCGTTCTGAGCCGGTCGCGAAACAGCAGGTAGTTCGTCACGGCCAGGTCGTCCCGCTGGTAGATATGGATGTGAACATCCCGGTGTGGCGTGCGTACCAACCGATGACCAGGCTCGCGTACGCGCAAGACGTATCCCGCGGTCAGCATGGCAGGGAGGTAGTCCTCCTCCGCGGTGATGTCGTCCACAGCGACAACAATGTCGACAATCGGCTTTGCCGCGAGCCCGGGAACCGAGGTGGACCCGATGTGTTCGATGAGAACGTCCGCTGCCCCAAGAGCCTGACGCAGTCTTTCCCGGTGTTCGGCGAAAATAGCGGGCCAGTGATTGTCGTAACCGACCACCTCGAGCTGCCGCTTTTCCGTTCCTCCGATGAGGTCAACGTGTTCGACGTCGGGTCTGCGGGGCTTTGCGGTTTTGCTCATACGGCATCATTCCATTCCGCGACCATCCACGCTGTGTGTACTGCCCGCGGGTGGCGGTGCGTGTGGTTTCTGGGCAGGGGGACGGGCGTCCGCGACGCACGGCGGAGTGTCGAGCAGGAATGGAGAAGTACATGGTCGCCCGGTGTTCCTACACTGGGCGCATGACGGAAACGAAGAACTCAGAAACATTCAGCCCGGAAGAGAAGCGAGCGATGCGGGCGCGCGCTAAGGAACTGAAGGAGGCAGCAGGCAAGGACGCCGACGCGGCCGCGAACGATCACGCGATCTCCATCCTCCCGGACGACGAGCGGGAGTTGGCGGAGCGCATCCGCGACATGGTCGTTGCCGCCGCGCCGCACCTGGATCCGAAGACCTACTACGGCTTCCCGTCGTGGGCCCGCAACGGCAAGATCGTCTGCTTCTTCAAACCGAAGTCGAAGTTCAAGGTCCGCTACTCCACGTTCGAGTTCGACACGGCTGCAACCCTGGATGACGGAGCGGTGTGGGCGACGGCGTTCGCCGTTCACAACGATATGACTGACTCCGATCTGGCGATGCTCGGTGCCCTGGTGACCAAAGCCGCGGGCTGACACTGCCAGATGGCATTTGACGCGGGGTGGCGCGCGGCGCTTGGGTGACGCTGGCTGCAGTGAGCCGGCAGGACCTGACGCACGTGACGAATGCCGCCCCCGGGCGGCGCTGTGCGATCGGTCGACGGAGACCGTGCGGCTATCTGATACTTCGACCGGGGCGGGGCGATTCGCGCCAATGTACCCCGATCTGCACCATTCGGGGTATGTGAGGGCTACGCTGAGGCAAGCCCGAACGGGGGACGAATGACTGATTGCGCACACGGACCCTTGCGCACCGCCGGCGTGTGCGATGCCTGCGGCGAGACGGGCACAGTGCACGACGAGGTATCGCCGGCCGAGGCGCTGTTGTTGGCTGCCGCCGTCGCGGGGCCGGCGCTCCCGATTCCTGGGTCCGCTGATCCCGACGTCGGGCCCGCAACCAACAGCGGGCCATCAACCGACATCGACGATCCTCCGGACGTCGTCAGCCACGAGGCATCCACCGATCTGCCCAGCAGCGAGCTGACGACCGGTGCACGCGACCCCTTCGCTCCCGAGCAGCTGTCTCTCGCGCTCCTCTCCGTTGTCGTCGCCGCGGTGAAGGGCAAGCAGGTCGGCGGCGTCGCCTCCGTGCGCGATGGTGCGGACGCGACAATGGATGACACGGGGCGGTGGGCCTCCTGGGGTGGCATCGGTCCCGCGCCGCTGCATGACGCGGTCGCGATTCGCGGAGTCATCCAGGACATTTCGAACACTTCCCAGACCCTGATGGCGGGCGACAACGACAGCGCCGTCTCACCGTCGTTCTCCGACGCAAGCCGGGTGCTGCGTTTCGCCGATTTCGCCGACGAGCGCCAGGACTACATCGTGCCGCTGCAGGACGCGCTGATGCGTGTTGCGAACGGGTGGGATGACGGTCTGTGGACCGATGTCCAGTCCGACATGACCGACGTCTGGGAACTCGGCCGGGAGCACATGGCCCGGTTCTGACCGGATGGAAATTTCCCCGTGTCGGGTGACGTTGAGAAGATAGACGTCGACAAGGATGGACAGCATGACCGACACCACTACAGCCACGCCCGAGCAGGTTTTCGCCACGTACCACGAGCGTCGTGAACTCGCCGTCGTGCAGCCGAAGGGCAACCTGGCTCTCGTCAACACCCAGTGGGTGGATTCCGAGCAGAAGATCTACGGAGTTCCCGGTGTCTGGGCTCCGGTTCCGGATGGCGGATCCGGACTGGTGCTTCGCGCCGAGGCATCCGACAACATCATCGTTGACGGTGTGCTGGTGGACGGCGAAGTGGTGGTGCGCGGCAAGGACTCCGACGCCCCGAGCGAGATTGTGTTCTCCGACGGAGTCACCGGATTCGTGATCGCCAGCGAAGAGGGCAGCTACGCGCTGCGCGTGTGGGATGCGAATTCCGAGGGCATCCAGGAGTTTGGCTCCATCGACGTGTTCCCGTACAACCCCGAGTGGGTCATCACCGGAACCTTCACCGAAATCGAGGGTGGCACGACCGTCGGCTTCGAGCACCTCAAGGATGACGGCAAGACCCGCGACCTCGCCGTTCCCGGAGAGATCACGTTCACCAAGGACGGTGTCGACTACAACCTGGCCGCCTTCAAGGCCGGACGCGCGCTTCAGCTTGTCTACGCGGATGCCACGAACAACGACACCACCTACGGCGTCGGCCGGTTCCTCTTCCTCGCACCGAACCCGGACGGGTCGATCACGTTGGACTTCAACCGCGCGGTACTGCCGCCCTGTGCGTTTAGCTACAACTTCAACTGCCCCCTTCCTCCGAAGCAGAATCGCTTCGCTGTGAAGATCGAAGCGGGCGAGAAGAACGTTCTCAAGAAGGACGGAACGCTGCTTCACTAGCGACACCGTCCGGCGCGGGGGTGGAATGACGCCCGAGCCGGTACCTCTCATCACATGAGGCGATGACCACAGCGTGGAGTTACGCTGTGGTCATCTCTTTTCACCGTTGATGGGAGAACCGTGACCCGGTCCTGGAACGCCGCACCCCCGGTCGACGCGCGCACCATCGCCCTCGCGCACGACGCCATTGTGGGCAATCACCTCAGCACGACCGGTGTTCGCAGGGTGGTGGAGGAATCCTGGAACCGTGCCCTCGCGCATCGTCTCGATCCGGACGTGATCAGCCCGTCTTTCGACCTCGACGACGACGCGCTTCGCGAGTATCGAAGCCGTCACCCGCTCGCCCTGGTTCTCCCGACAATTCACCGTCTGCTCATCAGGCACACTTTCGACACCGGCCTGATCGTTGCGGTCGGAGATCAGGCTGGTCGACTCCTCTGGATCGACGGCGATCGTGCTCTTCGACGCAAAGCCGAGGGAATGCTTTTCGTCGAAGGCGCAGATTGGTCGGAAGCCGCCGTGGGCACGAGCGCTCCCGGCACGGCGATCGCGCTCGACCACGGCATCCAGATCCACCGCGCAGAACACTTCACGCGCGCGGTGCATCCGTGGAGTTGCACCGCCGTTCCCGTCCACGACCCCGCCTCCGGGGACATCCTCGGCGTGATCGACATCACCGGCGGGGACGATGCGGTCGCACCCGCGACGCTTCCGCTCGTCGAAGCGACCGTCGCCGCCGTCGAGACGGAACTCACCCTGCGACGAATGGATGCCACGCTCCGCAGCGGCCCCGTCGCGGTCGGCTGGCTCGCTTCCACCGACCCGGGGCCGGTGCTCGCCGTCGGTGACACTGCACCGACCGCCGGCACCCACCCCGCCGCCGCCCAGTCCGCCCGCGCGCAGCCCGCCACGGAGCCATTTGTTCTCAGCGTTCTCGGACGGGACGTTGCCCAGCTCAGCGACGGCGTCACCACCGTGTCCCTGTCGCCCCGGCACGCCGAGATCCTCTGCCTGTTGTGCTGGCATCCCGAGGGCCTGTCGGCCGGACGGCTCGCGGAACTCATCTACGGACGAGCCGACGCGATCGGCACCCTGCGCCCCGAAATGGTTCGGCTGCGCAAGACGCTCGGGTCGGTCGACCCCCTACTCGTGCCGACATCCCGACCCTACAGACTCGGCCACCCGCCCGAGCTGGATATTCACAGGGCGCTGGCGTTCTCCCAACGCGGCGCCCACCGGGTTGCCATCGCGAGCTACCCGGGAGCGCTTCTCCCGGCATCCGACGCGCCCGGCATCGTGACTCTTCGCGCTGACATCCACGCCCGCGTTCGGGACGCGCTGCTGGTGGATGCCACGGCAGACTCCCTCCTCGAATTCGCCGCCACCACGGAGGGCGGGTACGACCTGGACGTGATGCGGGCGGCCCTGACGAGGCTGCCGCCCGGGTCATCCCGTCGCGCTCCTCTGATCGACCGAATTGCCCGGATCGACGCGGAATTGGCCCGCAACTAGCCGCAACCTTTTCGCAACCGGCTGCTGCGTACGATCAATGCGAAGGCCAGACGGCGCTTCAACTTCGACAACGACGTCAAAGGATGAACATGACGATCTACGCTGCTCCGGGGACCCCGGATGCCAAGGTCACTTTCAAGCCCCGCTACGAGCACTGGATCGGGGGCGAATGGGTCAAACCGATCAAGGGCCAGTACTTCGAAGACATCACCCCCGTCACCGGTAAGCCATTCGCCGAGGTCGCGCGCGGCACGGCGGAGGACATCGATGCTGCGCTGGATGCCGCGCACAAGGCTTTTCCCGCGTGGGGAAAGACAACCCCCACCGAGCGGGCCGCGGTGCTCAACAAGATTGCCGACGTGATCGACGCGAACCTCGAGCTTCTCGCCGTCGCGGAGACCTGGGACAACGGCAAGCCGATCCGGGAACCGCTGAACGCGGACCTGCCGCTCGCCTCCGACCACTTCCGGTACTTCGCCGCCGCGATCCGGGCGCAGGATGGCAACCACGCAGAGCTCGACGGCGACATGGTGGCGTATCACTTCCATGAGCCGCTCGGCGTGGTCGGCCAGATCATCCCGTGGAACTTTCCGATCCTCATGGCGACGTGGAAGCTCGCGCCCGCGCTGGCCGCGGGAAACACCATCGTGCTGAAGCCGGCGGAGCAGACACCGGTATCGATCCTGGTGCTCATCGAACTCATCGGGGACATCCTGCCGCCCGGGGTCCTCAACATCGTGAACGGTTTCGGTATCGAGGCGGGTAAGCCGCTCGCGTCCAGCCCGCGGATCCGCAAGATCGCGTTCACGGGCGAGACGACGACGGGCCGGCTCATCCTGCAATATGCCAGCGCGAACATCATCCCGTCGACCGTCGAGCTCGGGGGCAAGAGCCCGAACCTGTTCTTCGCCGATGTCGCCGACTCCAATGACGCGTTCTACGACAAGGCGCAGGAGGGGTTCACGCTGTTCGCGTTCAACCAGGGAGAGGTATGCACCTGCCCCTCCCGCGCGCTCATCCAGTCGACCATCTATGACTCCTTCCTCGGGGACGCGATCGAACGCACGAAGAAGGCCGTGCAGGGCAACCCGCTCGACACCGATACCCAGGTGGGCGCGCAGGCGTCGAATGATCAGCTGGAGAAGATCCTCAGCTACATCGACATCGGCAAGCAGGAGGGCGCGAAGCTCACCCTTGGCGGGTCCCGTGTGGATCTCGGCGGTGACCTCACCGACGGCTACTACGTCGAACCCACGATCTTCGAGGGCAACAACTCGATGCGTCTGTTCCAGGAGGAGATCTTCGGACCCGTCGTCGCCGTCACCAGCTTCACCGACTACGACAACGCCATCGCGCTGGCCAACGACACCCTGTACGGCCTCGGCGCCGGCGTCTGGTCGCGAAACGGCAACGTCGCCTACCGGGCTGGACGGGACATCCAGGCCGGACGAGTATGGGTGAACAACTACCACGCATACCCCGCGGGTGCCGCTTTCGGCGGCTACAAGAGCTCGGGCATCGGTCGCGAGAACAACAAGCTCGCCCTCGATCACTACCAGCAGACGAAGAACCTCCTGGTGTCGTACTCAGAGAACGCCCTCGGGTTCTTCTAGATCGGATGTGAGCATGATTGACGCCGCCGTAACCATCGCTGAGGAGTCCACCTCGCGCGTTGCCCTGGCGGACGCGTCCGTCGAACTGCTGCGCAAGCTCTGGGACCATTACGGTCCGCTGATGTTTCACCAGTCGGGTGGGTGCTGCGATGGGAGTTCTCCCATGTGCTATCCGGCTGGTGACTTCATCACCTCGGACAACGACGTGCTTCTCGGTGTCTTTGACATTGGGGACGCGGATGACCCGAGGCCGATCGAGTTCTGGATGTCCCGCGAGCAGTTCGCCTACTGGAGTCACACGCATCTCACGGTGGATGTCGTCGCCGGGAGGGGCAGCGGCTTCTCGGTGGAGGCGCCCGAGGGCGTGCGGTTCCTGATCCGCTCGCGCCTGATGGAAACGGCGCTGCCGTTCGCCTGATCGCCTCGCAGGGCGCAGGGCGTGCGTCGCGTGCGGCCGTGGAGCATGTGGCGTGGGTGGCGTCGGGCGGGCAGAGTCGGTGGAGCGGTGCACACTTAACCCGTGCACGTCGTTTTGAGCTCTGCCCCCGGCGGGGTATTGCTGACCCCGGTGGCCGACGACGGCGCGGTCGTTCCCGGCGCGGTGACGATTGCGACGCACGAGCTTTCGGCCGAGATCGCCCGGCGCGAGCCCGACCGTCCGCGGTGGGTGTGGGATGACACGGCGCGGTGGTATCCGCAGCTTCTGGCCGACGGTGTCCGGGTGGAGCGCTGTGTTGACCTGCGCCTCAGCCATGTCATCCTGCGCAACTCTGCCCTGACTGCCGGGTCGACGCTGGCGAATGCGCCGTACGGCCCGTGGGATGCCCCCGCAGTCGCGGTGCAGCAGCACAGCGGCACCCTGTTTGATTTCGTCGACGAACCGCCCCAGGGCGCCACTGCCGATCCCATCGAGGAGTTTCGGCTGCAGCGCGCCGCGCTGGAGTCATCCGCTTCCGCCAACTCGCTTGGTCTGCTCCTGGCGGCGGAGTCGGCGGGTGCTCTCATCGCGGCAGAAATGCGATTTGCCGGGCTTCCGTGGAGCGTGCAGAGGCACGACGAGCTGCTGACCGGACTGCTTGGTCCCCGGCCGCGCACGGGCGAGCGTCCCGCGAAACTGGAGGCAGTGCTGGGCCGGGTGCGCGCCGCGCTCGATGCGCCGGAGCTCAACCCGGATTCGCCCACCGACCTGATGCGTGCACTGCGGCGCGTCGGTCTGCTGGTGAACTCGACCCGGTCGTGGGAACTGAAGAAAATCGAGCACCCGGTGATCGAACCGCTGCTCGAATACAAAAAGCTGTCTCGGCTGCTGGCGGCCAACGGGTGGTACTGGCTCGATACGTGGGTCGACGAGGGCCGGTTCCGGCCCGACTACGTGCCGGGCGGCGTTGTCACCGGGCGCTGGGCCACCAGTGGCGGTGGTGCGTTGCAGCTACCCAAGCAGATCCGCGGCGCGGTGGTACCCGATGAAGGCTGGAAGCTCATCGTCGCCGATGCGGCCCAACTGGAACCACGTATCCTCACGGGGCTGTCGGGTGACCAGAAGATGGCCGAGGCTGGCAGAGGCGATCTCTACGAGGGAATCGTCGCCAGCGGTGCCGTCGCGACCCGGGCCGAAGCCAAGGTCGCCATGCTCGGTGCCATGTACGGCGCGACATCGGGGGAGGGCGGACGCCTGATGCCCCGGCTCACCCGGGCATTTCCCCGCGCCATCGCGATGGTGGAGGCCGCGGCCCGCGCCGGCGAACGCGGTGAGGTCGTCTCCACGCGTCTTGGCCGCAGTTCGCCCCGCCCGGGGGAGAGCTGGCACGAAGCCCAGGGCGAAGCCAACGGAGTGCAGGCGACCGATCTCGACGAGCGACGGGCGCTCAGCCAGTCCCGCAGCTGGGGTCGTTTCACGCGCAACTTCATCGTTCAGGGCACAGCGGCCGAGTGGGCGCTGTGCTGGATGGCGGGATTGCGCAACCGGCTGTGGGCGATGGCTGACGGGGACTTCGCCGACAGGCCGCACCTCGTCTTCTTCCTCCACGACGAGGTCATGGTGCACGCACCCGCGCACCTCGCCGACCGGGTAGCCGAGGAGGTGCGCGCCGCCGCGGCCGATGCGGGTCGACTGATCTTCGGCGCGCTGCCGGTCGGCTTCCCGGTCACCGTCGCGATCGTCGACAGCTACGCGGACGCGAAGTAACGCCTGCGCTCACCAGGTTGAGCGGGTTACGACGCGCAGTCGTGAGCCGCGTGCGGTGAGCCAGCTCCCGACTGCGATGACGAGCGGCACAGCGGTCGCGGCCAGAATCAGTTGCAGCCACGGCGGGCTGAACGGAAGAAGCGGCAGCGTGCCATCGGCGGGTGGGAGCGACAGCGCGAGCGGGGGAACGAGTCCGAATGCCACCCCGATGACGGTTCCCACGCCAGCGATGACGATCGCCTGCCAGAAGCCGATGGACCGGCGCAGGTTCGGAGGTGATCCGAGTGCGCCCAGCACCGCGTCATCCCGTCGCCCATCCGCGCGGGCCAGGCTGAGGGCGACGGACGATGCGCCCAGCACGATCAGGGCCGTCAGGATGAGGATGCCCCAGGCGGCGAGTTCTGCGACGGGCGGGGGTCCGGTCTCCACCTGAAAGACTTCAAGCTCAGTCACGCCGGCGATGTCGTCAATCTGCGCCCGGGCCGCGTCCGTTTCGGCGAACGACGGGGCGGATGCCAGCGGCGCGAGGACAAGGGTGGGCACGTAGTCGAGCTTGATCGACCTGGCAGTTGCGGGCGTCATGAACATTCCGAAGCTGATGGGCTTAACGGGTTCCTGGAGGGTAGCCGGCAGGGCAACGCTTCGAACGGGTGTTGCGGTCCCATTCGCGACCGGGTCAGCACTGTCGGTGAACCAATCGATTGTCACTTTGCCGGATGAGATGTAGTCGGGATACAACGACACAACTCCGCCGGACTCCAGGCTTGTGCGGGATGTCGCGGACACGGGCTCCCCGAGAATGGCGGCGAGATCCGCGGGAGACCCCACCCAGATCTTGTCCAGCTGGTCAAGCCCCGTGGAGCTGAGATAGAAGTTTGTCGAGGAGGCGTCGGGGAGCTGAGTCAACCGCGGCGCGGTGTAGGTCAGCTGGTCCTTGTCGACGGTGCCGGCAGTGGTCGGCGCGCTGGAAAGCACCCGGGCAGACGTCACGTGAAAGCTTGCATTGAGCGCTGCGGCGATCTGGCTGCCCGCGGGGTCTACATGATTCTGACCGCCGAAGTCATACCGGTATAGGTTCACGCGTGCTGTGTTGTTGGCAGTCGTGTATTGATAGTCCGACGCAGATTCCGTCTGGTACGCACCGATGGTGGTCATCAGTGCCGATGCGACAAAGACGGTGCTCATGATCGCGGCAAGAGCCGGCACGGACCGTCCTGGGTTCCGGGCGGCGTCGCGGGCACCGAGGCGCGCACCCGCGCCCAGGGGAGAGAGCAGGCGCGCGGCCACCCGCAGCACGAACGGACTGAGGAACATCACCCCGACCTGCATGAGGATGGGACCGAGAGCGATGAGGGCGATGCCCACGCCCCAGTACGAAGTGCCGTGATAGCTCTGCCGGATCTGCGTGAGAGTCACGATTCCTCCCGCCAGTGCGGAAACGAATCCGATCGCCACGAGGATGATCCCCACGATGGGTTTCCGCGCGGTGGGGACCGGGGGACGGCTCGAGCCACGTAATGACGCGACGACATCGACCCGGGATGCTGCCCGAGCGGGGATGATGGCGGACAGCCACCCCACCACCACGGCGAATAGGGCTACGCCGACCAGCAGCGGCGCGTTGACGTGAAAGCCCGGGTACTGAATGGAGCTACCGTCGGCGGTGACCAGCGTGAATACCCACGCGCCGATGATTCCCACCACAACACCGGCGGCTCCACCAACGGCACCGAGGACGAGCCCGCCAAACGACACCACACGAAACAGCATCCGTCTATCGCCACCGACGCTGGAGAGGATGGCCAACGCGCGTTGTTGTTGTCGGGCGCCAACCATGAACGCGGCGCCGGCAAGCAGTCCGACCTCGAAAAGCGCGAAGGCACCGAACAGGGCTATCGCTGCTCCTACAGCTACCGCATCAGCCAGGGGATTGGCTGGCCCGGGCGCGGCTGGTCGCGGATGCTCGAGCACGTAGCTCGACAGCACTCCAGCACCCTTGGTGTTGAGCTTCTGCACCGCCGGCCAGTCGAGCTCTGTGTGAGGCAGGTAGTAGTTCGTCGTCAGTGAATCGCCGGACATGGGAGCAACCGCGCCAAACACTTCCTGAGTGGCGGACGGCTTCACCGAGTCCCGGAGAGTCCCCACGACCGTGTAGCTCGCTTGTGCGGGCGTGACCACCGACATCGTGCCGCCAATGGAGATGCCAAGGCGCTTGAGCGCGGTGGGTGTGACCATGACTTCGGATGGCGAATTCGGCCTCGTGCCGTCGATGACGTCGTATCGTCCTGCAAACGAGGGATTCCAGGGTTCGCCCAATACGGCCGTCATGCTTCCCAGTCCCGCAGCGGTTCGCACCGTTACCGAGGTGTGCTCGATGGGGAGGTAAGGCGTGCCCGATTGAAGAATCTGGTCGATGGGAAGCAGAGGGTCACTGAAACTGTGGCGGAGAGGCATCCCTGACTCGTCCATTGCGTAGCTCATGTTGTCGGGCTGATCGGGATCCTGCACGGCCGTCGGGTCCGGCGGATTGTTGACAGTGATCACGGCTTGCATCTGACCGAGTTGCGTCTGAGCAATTTCGCTGCGGGTGGCCTGCGAACTCGTTCCCACGGTGGCGACGGCGCTGATCCCGATGATGGGGATTGCCACGAGCAGGGCGATCAGAGCGCTGCGGCCCGGCGCCTGGATGGCCATGCGCCGTGCGAGGCGAAAGGCCAGTCGCGCACCGGGCCTGCCATCCCGCGGCGTTGTCGGCTCAGATTTGGCCGGCCGAGCGCTGAAGTGAGAGCGGGGCTCAACGTGAGTGCTCCGCCGGGGTGCGTGGTTGCGGCTCATGAGGCTGCGCCGAGGAGAGATCCGACACCCCGGGCCGCTGCCTCGTCGATGACGCGACCGTCGCGGAGAAACACGATGCGATCTGCCCATGCCGCGTGACGTGCGTCATGGGTGACGAGGATGCCGCCCGCGCCCGCATCGACCCGTGCACGGAGCATCCGCAACACCATCTCTCCCGTCGTACTGTCGAGCGCACCGGTCGGTTCGTCGGCGAGCACGAGTGACCGGCCACCCACCACCGCACGCGCGATGGCGACACGCTGCTGCTGTCCACCCGAGAGGTCGCTCGGAAAGTGGGTCGCCCGATCGGAGAGCTCAACGACAGCCAGCGCATCCAGCGCGGCGCGACGAGCACGCCGCGATTTCCAGCCGTCGAGTTCCAGGGGGAGCGAAACGTTCTCCAGCGCGGTGAGTGCGGGAATGAGATTGAAGTCCTGAAACACGAATCCGAGACTTCGGCGACGCAGGGTCGCGACCTGTCGGGGTGTCATCTCGCTCAGCCAGTTGCCTTCAACAATGACCTCGCCACTGGTGGGTTGGGTGAGGCCGCCCGCGATGGTGAGCAATGTGGACTTGCCCGACCCGGACGCGCCCATGATCGCGACGAGTTCGCCGCGAGCCACTTCGAGATCGACACCCACCAGGGCGGTGACAGCGGTCTCGCCGGATCCGTACTGCATGGCGACGCCGTCGAGACGCAGGAGCGGGTGCTCGGTCATGATGAGGCCGGTCCCGTCTGCATCGAGTCGCCAGGGACGGTGGTGGATGCCCCGGTGGTCTGTTTCACCGGACGCCCGCGCTTGGGGACATCCGTCGAGAGGGGAAGCGGGGCGGCGAACCCTGCCGCTGCCGCGCGGGCAAGCCGGGTCTCCGAGTGGTCCAGCCACCGGACTTCCGCCTCCGTTGTGAAGATCAGTGAATCGATGACGAGCATCCATGCCAGTTCCTGCGAGGACTCGGGCTCGCTCGTCGCGTTCTTCGTGCGCGTCAGCTCCTGAAGGGTCCGCAGCGTGGCGGACCGTTGTACCTGGATGACATGGGCGATGTCGATGCCGGGCAGCGTGACGGCGATCGCCAGTTTGATTGCGAGCTCATCGCGCGTGGCTGCCGTACGGACGACGGGTGAACCGAGCCAGCTCGCGACTTCTGCGCTGCCTGCCGCGGTGATCTCGTAGTAGATCTGACCGTCGGCATCGATGTCAGCCTTGTCGACAAGTCCGTCCCGCTCGAGGCGATCCAGGGTGTTGTAAATCTGGCCGACGTTCAAGGGCCACGTCGACCCGGTGCGGCGGTCGAACTCCGAGCGAAGCTGGTAACCGTAACACGGGCCCTGATCAAGGATGGCGAGAAGACTCTGGCGAACGGACACGGTACCTCCGGCGGTCGAACTAGTTTCCTAGTATGTGATTACCGAGTATAGGCATACCGAGTATGCAATGCGCCAGAGTTTTGTTTAACTTGTCGGGGAGTGCTGACGCGGTGGATGGGTCAGGCGTGAGGAGGGAGCCGCAGACGGGTTTCGGCCAGGGGCGGATGAAGGGCGATGCGTTCGGCTGCGATGTCGTAGACATCCATGACGCGCGACACGTACGTGTCCGCCGAGAACGTCGCGCTGTCGGCGCGAGCGCCCGCGGACAGAGCCAGCAGCGTACCCGGGGACGTGACAAGTTCTTCAATTGCATATGCCAGCCCCGCGACATCCGGAGTCGGCGACCGGAAACCGGCTCGCTGGAGCCCTTCGCTCAGCTTGGGATCGCAGTACAGTACACCGCGGTACCTGCTGACGGCTTCGGCGATTGTCATCGGCTGATTATCGAAACCGACAGACGTCAGTGCGACCGCCGACGACGCGTCGATGAGATCGAGGACGGTGTCGTGTTCGAGTCCGCCATGGATGTGGATGTTGGGGTGCGTGCCGGCGAGAGCACGAAGCGCGGGAAGCTCGGAACCCTCCCCGACGAAGTCGACCTCAAAGCCGTCACCTGTGCGCGCCAGCGCGGCGATCGCAGCCTCGGCGAATGCGAGGGGGCGTTTCTCCGGCTCGCACCGGGCGACCCACAGCAGGCGGGGACGCGCTGCCTGAACCGGCGTGAGCTCGGCGGCGGGACGCAGCGAGCGTGCGATGGGATTGGGCACGACGACGATGGGTCCGGTGACGCCGGCGGCACGAAGATCGTCCGCCTGGTGTGACGACGGGGAGATGACGGTGTCCGCGCGGCACGCCATTGCGAGCGTGAGATTGCGCAGCAGGTTGTCCGAGGCCCTGGCCGTGAAGAACCGGCGTGGGAACCGGTGCTGCGTCACGTTCTCGAGGCCAAGGCTCATCATGGGGGTGACGATGGCCTGCCACCACCCGGAGCTCTGCCAGTAGAACGTGTGCACGGTGTGGACGACGGGGATACCCACTTCGTGCGCGGCAGTGGTCGCGGCGTGCGCGAGTCCGAATTCCGTTTGAAGATGCACCACGTCGACCTGTTCGGCCACGAGGTAGTCACGAAGGTGCGCGATGAGTTTCGTGCGCGCTCCGACGACGGGAAGGATGACCCCGGGCACGACGTATGCCGGACGGATCTGGAGCCCGCCCGCTACCGGATGAATCTTCGGTCCACGCGGCAGTCGGGCCGTGGAGATCAGCAGGACGTCGTGCCCGGCGGATTCGAGCGCGACTTGTTGCTCGTGGATCGAGCTCTGCAGCCCACCCACATAATCAAGGAAAAAGTCGCTAACGATTGCAATTCGCATAGGACTCCTTCGCCTCAGCACACGACAGTACCTGTCGAGTCTAAACACCGGGTGGTACTCCCAAGCGCGAGACGCACGCCCTCGGCCGCCGAGGGGCTCCGTGCGCCACCCACCGCGACGACCAAGGCCCTTCGGTGCGCCATGACGCGGGGGAGGTGTTCGCCGCGAACGCCCTCCGCCGGTCTGGCGCGTGACGACGGAATCCATCCCGCGATACCGCGGCAAGGTGCCACTGGGCGCGTCGGGATCACATCCTTGTAATTTCGCAGGTTGATCAGCCATAATTCATGCAAGCCAAGTAATCCATTCACCGGTCGATGGGGAAGTCGCACCAACCGAATGGAGAGACAAGTGGCTGGATCAACCGCTCGTGGAGTGTTGTACGTTCACTCTGCCCCGCGCGCACTGTGCCCTCACATTGAGTGGGCCGCAGGTCGCGCTCTCGATCGCGCCGTAAATTTCTCCTGGTCCGATCAGCCAGTGATGAAGGGCGTCAAGCGCACCGAGTTCTACTGGGAGGGCGCCCAGGGTACCGGCGCCAAGCTTGCCTCCGCGCTTCGTGGGTGGGAACACCTGCGGTACGAGGTGACAGAGGATGCCACGCCCGGTAGTGACGGCGGACGATGGATGCACACCCCCGACCTCGGCATCTTCTTCGCCCAGACCGACACGGTCGGCAACATGGTGATCCCCGAAGACCGCGTGCGATACGCGATGGAGGTCGCTGGCTCCAACGCGCTGGAGTTGCACCGGGAGTTGCGTCTCGCGATCGGCCAGGCGTGGGATGACGAGCTTGACGCGTTCCGGCATGCGAGTGATGACAACCAGGTCATCTGGCTGCACAAGGTGGGCTGAGCGCCACCAACGACGATGGGGCTAAGTCGGGCCCGGGCCGCGGAGTACCGCGGGCCGAGACCGACTTAGCCCCATCGCTGCGTTACCGAACGGGACGAACCGTCCGGCGGTGTGCGCTTAGTTGTCGTAGCTACGGAAAGCAACGACCGCGTTGTGGCCGCCGAATCCGAAGGAGTTGCTGATCGCGAGCAGCGGGCCGTCGCGCAATGGACGCGCGGTGGTCACGACATCGAGAGGAATCTCGGGATCCTGCTCGGTGAGGTTGATCGTTGGGGGAGCCATGCGCTCGTGGAGCGCGAGGATCGTGAAGATCGCCTCGAGAGCTCCGGTTCCACCGAGGAGGTGGCCGGTGGCCGCCTTCGTGGCCGAAACGGGGATGTTCGGAAGGTGGTCTCCGAACACGCGCAGGAGCGACCGGTACTCGGCAATGTCCCCAACGGGGGTGCTCGTGGCGTGGGCGTTGATGTGGTCAACGTCACTGGGAACTGCACCGGCCTGCGCGAGAGCAGCGAGCATGGCGCGCGCCGCGGCCGAGCCCTCGGGGTCCGGCGCGGTGATGTGGTACGAGTCGCTCGTGACGGCACCGCCGGCGAGTTCTGCGTAAATGTGTGCGCCACGGGCCAACGCGTGCTCTTCGGACTCAAGAACGATGGTCGCTGCTCCCTCGCCGAGGACGAATCCGTCACGCGAGGTGTCGAACGGACGCGACGCCGTTGCGGGGGAGTCATTGCGCTTGGACAGTGCCTGCATCGCGGCAAACGAAGCAATCGGCATCGGGTGGATTACCGCTTCCGTTCCGCCGGCGATGACGACATCGGCGAGGCCCTGCTGAATGTGGTCGTACGCGTTGGCGATGGCTTCGGTGCTCGAAGCGCAGGCGGAGACGTCGGTGCGGGCATACGCGCGTGACGGGATGTTCATGCTGATCGCGGCGGATGCGGCATTCGGCATGAGCATGGGGATCGTCATCGGCAGGACGCGACGGGGGCCCTTTTCACGCAGGGTGTCCCACGCGTCGAGGAGTGTCCACAGTCCGCCGATGCCGGTGGAGTAGTCGACTCCGACGCGGATCGGGTCGACGTCAGGTGCTCCGGCGTCGGCCCACGCTTCACGCGCAGAGATGAGGGCGAACTGGCTGGAAGGGTCCAGACGCTTCCATTCGACGCGCTCGAGGACCTCGTGGCCCTGAACCTTTGCCTGGCCGGCGAACTTGACGGGGAGGTCGTACTTCTCAACCCAGTCCTGTTCGAGGGCGGTGATGCCCGATTCTCCGGCGAGCAGGGCCTTCCATGAATCCTGGGCTGTGCCGCCCAACGGGCTCGTGGCGCCAATTCCAGTTACAACGATCTTCTTGGTCATATCAACGTCTTCCTGTGGATCATGTGCACGGCGTACGTGCACGCGCGTGCGGGCCGACCTTGCTGGAAGCGAGGTCGGCCAGCCGCGAATGTACGGGACTTTAGCCCTGTGCTGCGGTGATGAAACTGACTGCGTCACCGACGGTCTTGAGGTTCTTGACCTCTTCGTCGGGGATCTTCACGTCGAACTTCTCTTCAGCGTTTACCACGATCGTCATCATCGAGATGGAGTCGATGTCGAGGTCGTCGGTGAAGGACTTGTCCAGCTCGACCGTGTCTGTTGCGATGCCGGTCTCATCGTTGATGAGCTCTGCCAGTCCGGCGAGCACTTCTTCCGTGGACAATGCCATGTTTTATCTCCTAAGGGGGTGTCGTATGACCGTTGAATAGCTTATTAGGGCAGAACTACTACCTGTGCGCCAAACACGAGTCCGGCGCCAAACCCGATTTGCAGGGCGAGGCCGCCGCTGAGCTCGGGGTTCTCGGCAAGGAGTCGGTGCGTGGCCAGAGGAATGGATGCGGCCGAGGTGTTTCCGGTGGTCGCAATGTCGCGGGCGATCATGACGGTCTCGGGCAGGCCGAGCTGCTTGGCGAACTCGTCGATGATGCGCATGTTGGCCTGGTGGGGGATGAAGGCGGCGAGATCGTCGGCAGTGATGCCGGCTGCTTCAAGCGCCTGCTTGGCAACCTTTGCCATGTCCCACACGGCCCAGCGGAAGACGGAAGGGCCCTCCTGCCGCAGGGTCGGCCACGGAGCAACACCGTTCTTGAAGTCGACGAGCGTGGCGTTCATGCCCACGGTATCGGCCTTGGATCCATCGGATCCCCACACGGCAGCAGAGATGCCCGGCGTTTCGCTTGGGCCGATGACGACAGCGCCCGCACCATCTCCGAGGAGGAAGGAGATCGAGCGGTCGGTCGGGTCGACGATGTCCGAAAGCTTCTCGGCGCCGATCACGAGCGCGTATTTGGCCGCTCCCGCACGAATAAGTGCATCAGCCTGAGTAACCCCGTAGCTGAAGCCGGCGCAGGCGGCGTTCTGGTCGTACGCGGCCGCGGGGTTGGCCCCGACGCGATCGGCGACCACGGCAGCCATGGACGGCGTCTGCTGGCCATTGCTGATGGTGGCGATGATCACGAGGTCGATGAGTTCGGGCGCAATTCCCGACTTCTCGATGGCTTCGGTCGCTGCAGTGGTCGCAAGGTCCGCGGCGCTGAGGTCGGCGGACGCACGGACGCGGGTGATGATGCCGGTGCGCTGCTGGATCCACTCGTCGCTGGAGTTGATGGGTTCGATCAGCTCACTGTTGGGAACGCTGAGATCACCGCGAGCGGCGCCGTAGCTGTAGATGCGGGTGAACTGCGGTCCCTGGGACTGCTGGAGGATTGGGTGGGTCATACTGTCCCGTTCATCATGTTGTAGGCGGCAGCCAGGTCGTCCGGGGTCTTGACGGCGATCGTGGGAATGCCCTTGAGGCCACGCTTGGCGAGGCCAGCGAGTGCTCCGGCCGGAGCGAGTTCGATCAGACCCGTCACGCCAGCGTCTGCCAGCGAGGCCATGGTCTTATCCCACCGTACCGGCGAGGAGACCTGACCGACGAGAAGGTCGAGGAACGAGGAACCGGATGTCACGACCGAACCATCCCGGTTCGTCCAGATCGGAAGCGTGGGATCCGACGGGCTCAGCGTTGCGGCGAAATCTCTGAGCTGTGCGACGGCGGGCTGCATGTACCGGGTGTGGAACGCACCGGCTACCTGCAGGGGGATTACTCGCGTACCGGCGACCGGCTCGATCTTGAGCGTCTCGAGAGCGTCGGGAGCACCGGCAACGACGATCTGGCCGCCGCCGTTGAAGTTGGCAGGTTCGAGACCGAGCTCGACGAGGCGGGCAAGGAGGGCTTCCTCGTCCCCTCCGAGAACGGCGCTCATGCCCGTGGGAGTGAGCGCGGCGGCCGACGCCATGGCGCGACTGCGCTCGCGCACGAATGCGATCGCGTCGGACTCGCTCAGAATTCCCGCGGCGGCGGCAGCGGTGACCTCACCGACGGAGTGTCCGGCAACACCGGCTATCTTGGCGCGGTCGGCATTGTCGCCCGTTCCGGCCTGATCGAACAGCGCGCT
The DNA here is from genome assembly GCF_018449675.1 of Glaciihabitans sp. dw_435. Taxonomy (GTDB): domain Bacteria; phylum Actinomycetota; class Actinomycetes; order Actinomycetales; family Microbacteriaceae; genus Glaciihabitans. Next base: position 27,591 of record NZ_JAAVUZ010000003.1, read on the forward strand.
CAGCGTCAGCAGCCCGGCGGCCACAATCAGCGGCTGTGCAACCGCGGTGTCCCTGATGGTGTCCGCGTCGCTGGTCGTTCCGTGAGCGACGAGATCAATCTCGGCGGCGTCGGAGATCCGGCCGAGTTGATCGCGGAATCGTTCCTCGGCGAGCCATGGTGCAAGAAAACCGGGAGTTTGGGAGCCCTGTCCTGGGGCGACTACAACAATCACCCCCTTAGTCTGCCAAGGACCGGGGATGCACCGCTGTTGAAGTCGTCCTAAAGATCAACAGATTCGTTGTGCGAGTCCTCCACACGCGCAACGCGGGGGTAGCGGCAGGACGCGGCGGCGGACGTCCTCGTTGTCGGGCTTAGCGCGACCGATGCAGCACGCTCGCGCGGGCAGGCACGCTTCAACTGGCGTGGTCTGGCGTGGTCTGGCGTGGTCTGGCGTGGTCTGACGGGGTGTGGCGGGTGAAGCGCGGGTTACTGGGGGCGCTTGCGCGAGGCATCCGGTTCGGCGATTGATCCGATGATGAGCGCCGATTGCAGGATGAGTGCCTCGCGGGCACCCGTGGCGTCCCAGCCGATTACCTCGCTGATGCGCTTGAGGCGGTAGCGGACAGTGTTCGGGTGAACGAAGAGTTCCCGGGCGGTGGCTTCGAGCGAACGACCGTTGTCGAGGTAGCACCACAGCGTGCCGAGCAGCTCGGTCGAGTGTGCCTGCAGGGGCTTGTAGATGCGGTTGACGAGCGTTGCGCGCGCGAGGGGGTCGCCCGCGAAGGCGCGTTCGGGCAGAAGGTCGTCGGCCATCACCGGCCGGGGCGCGTTGCGCCACGAACGGGCGACCGCGAAGCCGGCGAGGGCCGCCTTGGCGCTTCGCGATGCGTCGACAAGAGTCGACACCTCGTGTCCGAGGACGAGATGTCCCGGGCCGAAGCCGGGCTCGAGCTTGCGGGCGATGTCGATGAAGGGAAGGGGCGCCTTGCTGTCCTCGTCACCCTCGGCCGGGGCTGGTTCGGCGCGTCCGATGACCAGCACGAGGCGGTTGCCCTGAACGCCGATGAGCACGTCGGCGGTGAGGTGACGGGCGGTGCGGCGAAGCTGATCCACGTCGAGCTGGCGTGGGGTTGTGCCGACGAGCACGCACACCTCTCCGTGGCCGTTCCACCCGAGCGCAGCGATGCGGCTCGGGAGCTCGTTGTCGTATTCCCCACTGAGAATGGAGTCGACCACGAGCGCCTCGAGGCGGGCGTCCCAGAGGCCGCGAGCTTCCGCCGCACGAGCATAGACATCCGCGGATGCGAAGGCGATCTCCCGTGAGTACTTGAGGATCGCCTCACGCAGAACGTCATCGCCCTCTTTGACGCGTTCCTCGACGACCTCCACGGTGATGCGGATGAGCTGCAGGGTTTGCGTGAGGCTGACCGATCGCAGCAGCTCGCGCGGGGCCGCACCGAAGACATCGGCCGCGATCCACGGAGTCGCTTTGGGATCCTCGAACCAGCTGATGAACGAGGTGATGCCCGCCTGCGCAACGAGCCCGACCGCTGACCGCCGCCCTGGCGGCATGTCGCCATACCAGGGCAGCGTGTCATCCAGCCGCTTCAGCGTTGCCGTGGCCAGCTCACCGGTAATGGTGCGCAGCCACGCCAACGTCTGTTCTTTTGTTTTGGGCACCACGGCCTGTTAGCTCTCGCCGCCAGCCGATCCGGTCGTGCCTGCGTTGACATCGTGCAACTGGTACAGCTCGATGGCACGTGCAGGCACGTTGGGGTCAACCTCGCCGCGACGCGCGAGCGCCTCGAGCGTGCGGACGACCATGGACGGTCCGTCGATCTTGAAGAAACGACGGGCCGCGGCGCGGGTGTCTGAGAAGCCGAAGTCATCCGCACCCAGCGTGGAGAAGTCTCCGGGAACGAACTGTCGGATCTGGTCAGGCACCGCGTGCATGAAGTCGGTCACGGCGACGAAGGGACCCTGCGCGTCGGCAAGCTTCTTCGTCACGTATGGCGTCCACGCCTCTTCCTGGGGGTACAGGAAGTTGTGCTCGTCTGCCTTGAGTCCGTCGCGACGCAGCTCGGTCCACGAGGTGACCGACCACACGTCGGCCGCAATGTTCCAATCGCGGGCGAGCAGTTCCTGTGCCTCGAGGGCCCACGGTACTGCGACACCGGAGGCGAGAAGCTGTGCCTTCGGTCCGGTCGCGGGCTGCTCGCGATGCGCGGCTTCCGATACGCGGTGGATGCCCCGGAGCAGGCCATCCACGTCGAGGTTCTCGGGTTCCGCCGGCTGAACGATCGGCTCGTTGTAGACGGTCACGTAGTACATGACGTTCGGGTCGGAGTGGTTTCCGCCGTACATCCGCTCGAGACCTGCGCGCACGATGTGGCCCATCTCGTAGCCGTACGCCGGGTCGTAGGACACGACGGCCGGGTTGGTCGACGCCAGCAGGAGCGAGTGACCGTCAGCGTGCTGCAGTCCCTCACCCGTGAGTGTCGTGCGACCGGCGGTGGCACCGACGATGAAGCCGCGGGCCATCTGGTCGCCGGCAGCCCACATGGCATCGCCGGTGCGCTGGAATCCGAACATCGAGTAGAAAACGTAGACCGGGATCAGCGGTTCACCGTGGGTCGAGTACGAGGTACCCGCCGCGGTGAACGCGGAGAAGGCGCCCGCCTCGTTGATACCGACGTGGACGATCTGACCCTGCGGGCTCTCCTTGTAGGCGAGCAACTGCTCGCGGTCAACGGAGGTGTAGTGCTGCCCGTTCGGGTTGTAGATCTTGGCGGTGGGGAAGTAAGCGTCCATCCCGAAGGTGCGTGCTTCGTCGGGGATGATCGGCACAATGCGGTGGCCGAAGTCCTTCGAGCGCAGCAGGTCCTTCAGCAGGCGGGCGAACGCCATGGTGGTGGCGATCTCCTGCTTGCCTGAGCCCTTCATCGCGATGGCGTATGCCGAGTCATCCGGCAGATTCACCTGCGTGTACTTCGAGCGACGCTCCGGTACGTAGCCACCGAGTGCGCGACGGCGCTCGTGGAGGTACTGGATCGCCTCGTCGTTCTCGCCGGGGTTGTAGTACGGCGGCTGGTACGGGTTCTCCTCGAGAACGGCGTCCGTGATCGGGATGCGCATCTCGTCGCGGAACTTCTTGAGGTTGTCCAGCGTCAGCTTCTTCATCTGGTGGGTCGCGTTGCGGCCCTCGAACGACGGGCCGAGGCCGTAGCCCTTGACGGTCTTTGCGATGATGACGGTCGGCTGGCCCTTGTGCTCGGTCGCTGCCTTGAACGCCGCGTAGACCTTGCGGTAGTCGTGGCCTCCACGCTTGAGGTTCCAGATCTGCTCGTCGGAGTAGTCCTTAACCATCTCGAGCGTGCGCGGGTCGCGGCCGAAGAAGTTCTCGCGCACGTACGCGCCGCTCTCGGCCTTGTAGGTCTGGTAGTCGCCGTCGGGTGTGCGGTTCATGAGATCGCGAAGCGCGCCCTCGGTGTCCTTGGCGAGCAGGCCGTCCCACTCGCGGCCCCAGACAACCTTGATGACGTTCCAGCCGGCACCGCGGAAGAAGCTCTCGAGCTCCTGGATGATCTTGCCGTTGCCGCGCACCGGTCCGTCGAGGCGCTGCAGGTTCGCGTTGATGACGAAGTTGAGGTTGTCGAGCTTCTCGTTGGCGGCCCACTGCAGGGCGCCACGGCTCTCGACCTCATCCATTTCGCCATCGCCGAGGAAGGCCCAGACCTGCTGGTCGGACGCGTCGGCGATGCCGCGGTTCGTCAGGTACCGGTTGGACTGCGCCTGGTAGATCGCGTTGATCGGACCGAGTCCCATCGACACGGTCGGGAACTGCCAGAAGTCCTTCATCAGGCGCGGGTGCGGGTAGGACGACAGTCCGCCGCTGGCGCTGGACTTCTCCTGGCGGAAGCCATCGAGCTGGTCTTCGTTCAGGCGGCCTTCGAGGAACGCGCGGGCATACATGCCGGGGGAGGCGTGACCCTGGTAGAAGATCTGGTCGCCACCGCCGGGGTGGTTCTGTCCGCGGAAGAAGTGGTTGTGGCCGACCTCATAGAGGGCAGCGGATGACGCGTACGTCGAAATGTGTCCACCGACGGCGATACCGGGGCGCTGGGCGCGGTGCACGGTGATCGCGGCGTTCCAGCGGATCCACGCACGGTAGCGACGCTCGATGTCCTCGTTACCGGGGAATTCGGGTTCGTTCTCTGGCGCAATCGTGTTGATGTAGTCGGTGGTGGGCACCATCGGAACTCCGAGGTGCAACTCCTTCGACCGTTTGAGCAAGCTCAGCATGATCTCGCGACCGCGCTCGTGGCCCTGCGCTGCGACAAGTGCGTCGAGCGATTCCTGCCACTCCGCGGTCTCTTCCGGATCCTTATCGGAGCTATTCACCGAGTACGGGTCCTGATCATTTACCGTCACCCTTGACCTCTTTCTTGTAGAGACAGATCCGCCCGGTTCGCAACGATCGGGATGCGCCGTTGTGTCAATCGACCAGACATCCTCAATTCTAGGTGTCGGAAACCTCCTGCATTGCGCGTGTGCACACGCCATATGCCCATTTCCCGCATTGCGCCGCGGAAAAGCGTAGGATCAACCCTCGTGTTTGCCAGACCAACGTTGCCTGGCGCGAAAGGATTGCACCATGGCTCTGGAGAATGACACCCGGGCACCAGATTTTGAACTTCCGAATCAATTCGGAGAGCACGTTCGACTGCACGACTACATCGGCAAGAAGCCGGTAACGCTCGTGTTCTTCCCTCTTGCTTTCTCGAGTACCTGCACAAGCGAACTCTGCGACCTGCGCGACAACCTCGCCATGTTCAAGCAGAACGGCGTCGAGCTGATCGGCATCTCCGTTGACTCCAAGGCGACGCTGCGTGCATTCGCCGAGGCCGAGGGCTACGACTTCCCGCTGCTTGCCGACTTTTGGCCCCACGGCTCCGTCTCCAAGGAGTACGGCGTCTTTGTGCCGGAGAAGGGCTACGCCAACCGGGCGACCTTCATCATCGACACCAACGGCATCATCCGCGCCAGCTTCGTGACCGCACCCGGAGAGGCGCGCTCCATCGCCGAGTACCGCGCGGCGCTGGACTCCGTAGTACCCGCACGCGTCTAGCGTTCGGCTGGCCGCACCGCGGCAGCATCACCGTCAGGAAAGCGGATGACCCGGGCTCGGGTGATCCGCTTTCCGTCGTTATCGGGAAAACCGTCACCTGACATCACGTCCGGTCGCGGTTCGGTTGCCGGTAGTGCCTTTCGGGCGAGGGCACTGACTGGTGTCTACTCGCGGGCATCGCCTGGTGCCCACTTGCGGGGATTGCGTGGAGCCTACTTGCGGGCATTGTCTGGTGCCTAGTTGCCGGCACCGCCTCGCGCTTAGTGGGGTGCCGCCGGGCCCGACGGGTTCTGCGAGCGGATGAGGGCGTGAAGTTCCTCGATCATCCGGCACTGCTGCTCGTTGAGTTTGACGAGCTGTTCGATGTCTTTCTTGGCGGAGACGTTGGTGTCGTAGTCGTGTTGGGCGAGAGCGGCGGCGATCGAGTCCTGCCGCTTTGCGGAGATGAGGAGTATCGCTCCCTGCAGGCCCGCGAGCATGCTGAGGAAGAGGTTCAGCAGGATGAATGGATACGGATCCCAGCCCTTCGTCACACTGTTGGCGAAGGCCCACAGCGCCATGACCAGAATGAACCCGCCCACGAACCCCCAACTGCCCATGAAGTTGCGGAGCCGGTCCGCCGAGCGCTCACCGAAGGTGAGGGCGTCGGTGTGTGCGGAATGCCAGTTCTTTAGTGCGGGAGGCGTGCGAAGTCCATCAGTGCTCATGGATCGAAGTGTACGAGTGTGAGCCGTTAGGTGAGGATGTTCACCGCGCGGGAGATGACGAGCGCCAACAGCACGAAGCCCGTCAACGCCTGGTACCCCATGATCGCTTTGGCGCGGAGGGTCAGCGGCATCACGTCCGTCGGGCTGAACGCCATCATGTTGGACAGCGAGAAATAGGCGTAGTCGAAGTACGACGGCTGCCAGGCTGGCTTGGTGTCGTCTCCGTCCTGGGGGAAACGGAAGTCGATGGTTGCCCGATCGTGGCTTCCCTCAACCCGACGCTGGATGGGACCGCCCTTGTCGAGCTGCCAGTTGACCAGGGCGAAGGCGATCACGTTGCTCACCCATACCTGCAGGACCGTCAGCAGAACGGCGGGGCCGTTAGCGTTTCCGTGGAGCAGCTCGCGAATGATCATGACGACGTAGACCTGGTTGATCAGGGTGAGGACGATAGCCAGCCCGATCGACAACCAGCGGGACCAGCGCGTCTCTTTGGTCAGACGATGGGGGTTGAGCATAACGAGCGGAAGCGCGGCGGCAAGCCCGATCGCCGGAACTAGCCACACCGGGAAAATCTGGATGGTGCCGGGCAGAAACGTGTAGAGCGCGAGAATCAACAGGATCGCGGTGATCTCGGGCCATCGGTGTTCCGGAGCGCTGATCGATTTCGCAGAGGTGGCCACTCGTGAAGTGTAAGCGCATGTAACATAGGTCTTCGTTGCTTCGGAGTGTACGAAGAAACGGGCCTTTAGCTCAGTTGGTAGAGCGCCACGTTTACACCGTGGATGTCATCGGTTCGAGCCCGGTAGGGCCCACAGTGAAAGCCCCCGGGAAACCGGGGGCTTTCGTCGTTTTCCCTGTAATTGATGCATGCGCCGCGGCGAGCGCGCCGTTCCCGGCAACCGGTCGCAGGTCGTTTGGCGCTGTAGCGTACCGACCATGCGTACCGCCTCCGTCTTCGTCGTCCTCGTCACCGGTGCGCTGGTCGGTCTCACCGGATGCGCCGCCGCACCCTATGACTGGTCGAACGTTCCCGTGACGAAGGCCGAAGCCCGTCCCGTTGTCGACGCCATGATCGACGCGGCTCTTGCCACCGGCCCCACCGGGGATCTCTCGGGCTACTGCAGGACGTACGCGGAGTTCGGGTACATGTGCGACGACACGCTGGCCACGGTCGCGAGCGAACATCTCGCCTTCCCCGGTCCGGGACGACCGACAGTCGCCTTCCTGACCAACGGCACCGGCTCCCAGTTCCTCTCGATCAGGGGGACCCGGCTCGACGGCACGAGTTATGTCGGTCAGATCGAAGTGGACCACGACGCTGCGGGGAACACGGTGGTTGATAGTCCCGTCTTCTGGTACCCCCAGGAGCTCGTCTCCTCGTAGGTTCGGCCGCTGTTCTGTGATGTCGGTTAGCGCACGACACGTATCCGAAACATCTTCGCTATATGCGATCCCTACTCTGGGGCCACAGGACGCCGCCATCGGAGCGGGGCCGTCCCCTACCCGAGGGAACTGCAATGAGCGGAAACAACGTCAGGCTTCAGGCAATCAGCGATGTGGAGGCCTATGTGCCCCCCACGGTGAGCTTCGATCATTCGGAGGCACCGGGAGAGATCTTCGGCGAGAACGTCTTCAGCAAGGTGGTGATGCAGAAACGCCTTCCCAAGTCTGTCTACAAGTCCGTCATTGCAACGATCGAGCACGGTGAAAAGCTCGATCCACTGGTGGCCGACGCCGTGGCATCCGCCATGAAGGACTGGGCACTGGAGAAGGGCGCAACCCACTACGCCCACGTCTTTTACCCGCTGACCGGTCTTACCGCCGAAAAGCACGACAGCTTCTTCGAGCCGAACGGCGACGGCACGGCACTGGCCGAGTTCGCCGGCAAGACGCTCGTGCAGGGCGAGCCCGACGCGTCGAGCTTCCCGAACGGTGGGTTGCGCAACACGTTTGAGGCACGCGGATACACGGGATGGGATGTCACGAGCCCGGCGTACGTGCTCGAAAACCCCAACGGCAACACCCTGTGCATCCCCACGGTCTTCGTCTCGATGACCGGCGAAGCGCTTGACCACAAGACCCCGCTGCTGCGATCGCAGCAGGCCATGGGAGAGCACGCCACCCGCATCCTCGAGCTGTTCGGCCACAAGGACCTCAACAACGTTGTTGCGTTCTGCGGTCCCGAGCAGGAGTACTTCCTGGTCGATCGTCACTTCTTCCTTGCACGTCCCGACCTGCTGAACGCCGGACGCACGCTCTTCGGTGCGAAGCCGCCCAAGGGCCAGGAGTTTGACGACCACTACTTCGGAGCGATCCCTGAGAGGGTCCTCGGATTCATGATGGACACCGAGCGCGAGCTATTCAAGCTCGGAATTCCGGCGAAGACCCGTCACAACGAGGTCGCTCCCGGGCAGTTTGAGATTGCGCCGATGTTCGAGCGCGGCAACGTGGCATCCGACCACCAGCAGCAGCTCATGACCACCTTCAAGTCCGTGGCGAAGAAGCACGGGATGGAGATCCTGTTCCATGAGAAGCCGTTCCAGGGTGTCAACGGGTCGGGCAAGCACGTCAACTTCTCGCTCGGCAACAACGAGCTCGGAAGCTTGTTTGTGCCCGGTGACAACCCCCACGACAACGCGCAGTTCCTCGTGTTCTGTGCCGCCACGATCCGGGCCGTACACAAGTTCGGAGGGCTGCTCCGCGCGTCCGTGGCATCCGCATCGAACGACCACCGTCTGGGAGCCAACGAGGCGCCGCCGGCCATCATTTCGATCTTCCTCGGCGACCAGCTCGCGGACATTTTTGACCAGATCGCGACCAGCTCGCTGAGCTCGTCGAAGTCGCGCGGTTCGATGCACATCGGTGTCGACACGCTTCCGGTTCTGCCGACCGACCCGGGGGACCGCAACCGCACGAGTCCGTTCGCCTTCACCGGGAACCGCTTTGAGTTCCGGGCGCCCGGTTCGCTCCAGACCGTTGCCGCTCCGATGGTCACGATCAACACGATCATGGCCGATTCGCTCGACTACATCGCGACGAAGCTCGAAGCGTCCGTGGCATCCGGCACCGACTTTGACGAAGCAGTGCAGGCATTGCTCACCGAGATCATCACCGAGCACGGGGCCGTCGTGTTCAACGGCGACGGCTACTCCGACGCCTGGCCGATCGAGGCAGAGAAGCGTGGGCTGAAGAACCTGAAGACGACGCTCGACGCGCTGCCGGAACTCATCACCGAGGAGGCCATGGACCTGTTCGAACGGTACGGGGTCTTCAACCACCGCGAGATGCACAGCCGCTACGAGATCGGGCTTGAACAGTACGCCCGCACCATCGAGGTCGAGGCGCGCCTGACGCTCGAAATGGGCGCGACGATCATTCTCCCGGCGGCCGTTCGGTACCAGACCGAGCTTGCCATCAACATCGGAGCGCTCACCGCGGCCGGCGTCGACGCGGACTCGACGGCTCTCGACGAGGTCAGTGCCCCGATCGGTGCGCTTCGTTCCGCGCTGGCGACCCTGCGGGCGGCAGTTGCCGGCGACGCGGGGGAGACGGCATTGGCGGAAGCGGAGCACGCGCAGGGTGTTCTGCTCCCCGCGATGAGCGACGTCCGTGCCGCCGCCGACGCCCTCGAAGAGATCGTCGCGGACGACCTCTGGCCGCTCCCGACCTACCAGGAGATGCTCTTCATCCTCTAGCAGTGGAGTGAGATCGGCGGCCGTTCTTACGGTCGGTCGCCGATCTCGCTGGCGATTGGTTGGCATCGGGGCACCTCGTGTGACGTGTGCATGGAACGCCTGTTGCGAACACAGCAGCAACCCTGTCGCGGTCAGCACGCGGGAGTTCGCTGGGGAGTGCGGGAGACTGGTGACGTGAATTCGACCGCACCGTTGCGCCGCCCGGTCAATCCCGCAGTGGTCGCACTCGTTGTGGCATCCATTTTGTGGGGCACGACGGGAACCGCGGCCAGCTTCCTCAGTGATGACGTGAGTCCCATCGCCATTGGTGCGAGCACCATGGCAATCGGGGGAGTACTGCTGTTCGCCGTGGCCTGGCGTTCGTCGGTGACCGCCCTGCGAGATCGTTCGGCTCTGCCCTGGCTGTTGCTCGGAGCGGTGGGAGTTGTGGTGTACCCGCTCGCCTTCTACAGCGGCATGAGTCTGGCCGGCGTCGCGGTCGGAAACGTTGTCGCCTTGGGTTCCGGTCCTGTCTTTGCCGCACTCTTCGAATTCCTCTGGGAGCGTCAGCGGTTGTCGGTGCGTGGAACGGTGTCCATGGCGATTGCTGTGCTCGGCGTCGTCATCCTCGGCCTGGTGGGGCACCCGCAGGGCGGCGTCGGCGGCGGCAACGTTGGCGCGGGGGTAGTTCTCGGTCTGTGCGCCGGCATGGCGTACGCGCTGTACACGTATTGCTCCGGCCGGGTCATCCGCCTCGGGCACTCGGGTAGCGCGGCGATGGGAGCGACCTTCGGGATTGGGGCGATTGGGCTTACTCCGGTGCTCATCGTTACCGGAGCGCCCATTCTCGGTTCGGCATCCAACATCGCAATCGCGGCATATCTCGCCATCGGACCCATGTTCATCGCCTACGTTTTGTTCGGCAGGGGCCTCGGCACGTTGCGCAGCAGCGCGGTGACGACGATCACCCTTCTGGAACCGCTGGTTGCGACTCTTCTGGCCGTCGTTGTGGTCGGGGAGCGGCTGACGGTGCTCGGCTGGATCGCAATTCTGGTGATCTTCGGTGGAATATCCGTGCTGGTTACGGCTCGTCCGTCAGCCAAGCCCTCGTCGCGCCAATAGGATTTTCCTATGGCAGACGACGATCCTCGTGAAGACGAGCAGACGGAGCTGTTTGCCCCTCCGGGCCCTCGGCGCTCGACCTACACGGCTCCCAAGAACGATGAGGCGATGCTGCGCAATGCCGCAAACGTGTTCAGCGACGACGATCTGGCCGAGGCCCTAGCCGAGCAGTTTGGGCCCTCGAAGGCTGCGGCTGCGGCATCGCGTCACCGGAGTCCGGGTGCGCCAGTGGATGCGCCTTCGCCGTCGCCCACCCCGCCGGCAGATGTTCCCGAGGCGCCGCCCGCTCTCGGGGACGCGTCTCAGGGTGCTGCAGAGTTGGCCCCCGAGCCCGAGGCTGTGGAGCACCGCGCCGCGCCCGAAGCGCCGGAGCACCACGCCGGGTCTCATGTCGCCGAGGACGCGTCTACCCCGGACGCTGCACTCACGTCGCCGACGGGTCCACTCGCTGACGACGCGGAGCCCGCCGCCGAGCACCCTGCACCGTCCCATGCGGCCGAGCCCTCCGGTAAGGATGCGGCACCGACCCATGCGGCCGAGCCCTCCGGTGAGGATGCGGCACCGACCCACGCGGTCGAACCCTCTGTCGAGCACGCGGCGCCCGCCCACATCGCGGAGCGGGCCTCAGACGATGCGTTAGCTTCGGACGACCTCATCTCCGAAGTCCCGTCCACCGGCAGCGATGCAGAGCCGGACGTCACCGCCGTCGCGACCGCAGCGCCATCCCGCTTCGCCCCGGAGCAAACCACCACTACTCCCATCGACTTCGACGATGCCGCCTACAAGCGTCCGAGGCGTCACTCCCGCGAGCAGACGGCCGCCGCAGCTGCGGCCACAGCAGCGGTTGCGCCAGCCGAGGCCGCGGCTCCGCTCGCCGATTCGGACACCGCCGCGCCGTCGGATGGCCAGACCGTAGCGGTTGCCGATGAGGCCCCGGTCGAAGCCTCCACCGAGGCCTCGGTTCCGTCGCAGGACTTGCCTGCTTCGCCAGACGACCAGGCATCGTCTACTGACCAGGTCGCGCCAAATGACTTCGTGTCGGCATTCGATGCGCTCCTCGCGGAACCGTCCGCACCCAAGCAAGCGTCGCCCGAAGTGGCGCCTCCGGTGTGGCTTTTCGCGAGGGATGTAGCCGAGCCGGTCGCGCCGACCGTGCTTCCAGGCACGCCCGACGCTGCAGTCTCGGCGTCCGATGTTGAGGCCGTTGACTCGGCCGCTGACGCAGACAACGTCCTGCCGGACGAAGGTACGGACTCGCCCGCTGACGCAGACAACGTCCTGTCGGACGGAGCTGCGGACTCGCCCGATGACGCAGCTGACTCCGAGACAGGAATTAAGGGTGACGGCGTCGAGACTGATGCTGATGTCGATGCCGCTGAAGACGTTGATTCGGTTGCGTCAGTCGAGAACGCCGAGACCGAAGCTGCGTCCGTTGAGACGAGCGTCGTCGCTGCAGAAACTGCACCGACCCCCGGGGGTGAGGACGTCCTCGAGGTCGAGGAAGATCTCGCGATGGACGATGAGCTCGTTGTCGCCAGCGCGAGCGACGCGAGCGATGATGACGATCTGATCGATGACGACCTTACTGATATGGACGCACTCTTCGGTGCGGTGATGGCGATGGGACCGGAAGTCGTGGATATGCCGGCGGAAACCGGCAGCTCCGACACGGCAGAGGTGCCCGTCGCGGTGTCCTCAGGGCCGACGGCCGTCGTAGTTCCAGACCACACCGACACTCGTGAAACTGCGGTCCTCGAGGCTCCTGCGCCCGCCGACGTCCCCGGTACGTCTCCTGTGCAGGATCCCTTCGCATCACCTGCCTCCGCACCGAACTCGGTCGCACCGAACCCGGCCGCACCGAACCCAGTCGCACCAACACCGTCCGCACCGACACCGACCTCGTCAGGTCCGGTTTCAGCCACCACAGACGTGGCGGCTGAAACTGCGGCCGGCGTGGGAGCCGTGTCCGCGGTTGCCCGGCCCGGGGCATCCGCCCGACGATCTCCGTTCGAGGCGGAGGAAGTGGGCGAAGAACCGACACCGCGTGAGCTGCGCGTTGGGCGCGCAGCACGTCTGTTCTGGTTGTGGTTTGCAGCAAATTCTTCGCTGGTGAGTGTCGCGTTCGGCGCGATCATCTTTTCCCTCGGGATGAGCCTGCGCCAGGCGATCGTGTCGATCCTCGCTGGTGTCGCGCTGTCGTTCCTGCCGCTGGGACTCGGAACGCTCGCGAGCAAGCGAAGTGGTCAGCCCACGATGGTGGTGTCCCGGGCAACCTTTGGCGTGGTGGGAAATATTCTTCCGGCGGTGATCGCGCTGATAAGTCGCTTGTTCTGGGGCGCAGCGCTGCTCTGGATCCTCAGTGCGGGCACCGCGAGCATTCTCGTCGGAGCCGATCTGGCGGGGAACTTCTCCGTGGAGCAGGTCACCCTGCTGACCATGGCGATCGGATTCCTGATTGCCCTCGTGATCGCCTTCTTCGGGTACCACATCCTCGCTCGCGTGCAGCTGGTGCTGAGCGTAGTGTCCGCCGTCCTGATTGTGGGGTTCATCGCCCTCACCGCTGGCGCCCTGCACGTCAGCGTTGCCCTCACCGTGCCGGATGGCTCCTGGTCATTGCTCCTGACGGGCGCGGTCCTCGTGTTCAGCTTTGTCGGACTGGTCTGGGCAAACAGCAGCGGCGACCTCGCCCGCTACCAGCGGTCGTCGACGTCCAGCGGCGGGTCCATGCTGTGGGCAACCTTCGGTACAGCGCTGCCGAGTTTCGTGCTGATCGCGTACGGCACGTTGCTCGCGGCGTCCTCTCCCGCGGTCGCTGCGGGTCTTGTCACCTCTCCGTTCGACGCCATGGGTGACCTGCTGCCGTCCTGGTACCCGATTCCCCTCGTGGCCGCCACGGCGCTCAGTCTTCTGTCGGGTGTGGCCATTGCGCTGTACTCCTCGGCGTTTGCGCTGCAGGCCACTCGAATTCGCGGATCGCGCCCGTTGTTCGTCGTGCTCCTCGGCGTCGTGCTTGCCGTGATCGCCGGGGCTCTGGCGTTGACGGCGAGCGGATTTGAGTCGGTCTTCCGTGACTTCGCCACGACGCTCGCGGTGCCGGTTGCAGCATGGGCGGGAATCTTCGCCTCGGACACGATGATCCGCAACCGCCGCTACGACACGGCATCGCTGTTGCGTCGCGGAGGTGTGTATGACGACTTCCGCTGGGTCAACGTGTCGATGCTGGTGATTGCAAGCGTCGTCGGGCTCGGCTTCACCAGCGCGACTGTCGGATGGCTCGGATGGGAAGGCTACTTCTTCGAGCTGCTGGGCGTTGCCGCGGATTCTCCCGTCGCGGGTACCGATGTCGGCGTGTTGATTGCGCTGTTTATCGGCGTCGTCACTCCTCTCGTCTCGGGAGTTCGGGCCGTCCGCCGACAGGAGATCGTGCGGTCCTGACCCCCGTAGAATGAGGGCGTGCCCACCACTGTCGCAGAAGTCAACGCCGTCGCGGAAGCACTCTGGCCGTTGGCAGGGGCCGAATCGTGGGACGCTCCCGGTCTGTTGTCGGGCGACCCCCGGGCATCCGTTTCGCACATCCATCTCGCCGTCGATGCGGTGCTGGATACCGTGGATGAGGCCATCGACCTTGGCGCTGACCTGCTCCTGGTGCATCACCCGCTGTTGCTCCGTGGGGTAACGAGCATCGCCGAAGACAGGTACAAGGGTGCCGCGCTGGCGCGCCTGATCCGTGGTGGTTGTGCTCTGATCGCCGCTCACACCAATGCGGACATTGTCGAGACCGGAACGTCGGCCGTGCTGGCGCAGCGGCTCGGACTCACGGAGATGGCACCCATCGTCGCCGGGGCCTCGCCGTCGCGAGGTATCGGACGCTACGGCAATCTGAACATCCCCACCACTCTCGGTCGTCTTGCACGCGAGCTCGCCGAACTTCTTCCCGCGACTGCCGGCGGGGTGCGCGTCTCGGGTGAGTTTGACGCCGCCGTCACCTCGATCGCCGTATGCGGCGGTGCCGGTGATTCCCTCTTGCGGGAAACCGCCGTTCTTGGGTCAGATGTGTACGTGACATCCGACCTTCGCCATCATCCGGCCTCTGAGTTCCGCGAAAACGCGAAACTTACCGGAGGACCGGCTCTCATAGATATTTCCCACTGGGCAAGCGAATGGCTGTGGCTGGATGGTGCCGCGCAGGAGCTTCGTGATGCGCTCAACGGCGTTACCGTCACCGTCAGCGAACTTCGCACCGACCCGTGGGACTTCGTCGTTGTCCAGTAAAGAAGAACAGGTAACTGCCTCATGGCTTTGAAAGCTAACCCCGCCGACCAGGCATTGCTCCTCGATCTGCAGGAGTTGGACACCCGCCTCGCTCAGATCAATTACCGCGCCAAGAGCCTGCCGCAGCACGCGGCATTGCAGTCCCTTGCGGCGGAGCGGATGACCCTGGGCGCGGTGTTGGCAGAGCAGGGTGGCGCCGTCGAGGACGTCACGACCGAGCTCAAGCGCATCGAATCGGATGTGTCGGTGGTTGAAGCCCGGATCAAGCGGGATGACGAGCGCCTTCAGGTGACGTCGTCGGTGAAGGACGTGCAGGCTCTCGAACTCGAACTGGTGGCGTTGAAGAAGCGCCAGTTCGATCTCGAGGAGATTGAACTCGTCGTCATGGAAAAGCTCGAGGAGGCGACCACGGCATACGACGCCACGAAGGTGCTCGTCGACGCATTGGACGGGCGGGTCGCCGAAGCGGAAGCCGAGCGCGATGCTGCGATGGTGTCCATCGACGAAGACCGGACGAATGCGGAAGCCAACCGGTCTGCCATCGCGGAGAAGATTCCGGCTGACCTACTCGCCCTGTACGACCACCAGCGTGCCCGCTATGGCCTGGGTGCATCGCTGCTTCGTGGTGGCGTGTCCGGTGCCAGCGGCGTGAAGCTGCACGAGTCAGACATGGTCTCGATCCGCAGTGCCGCTCTCGATGACGTCATCCTGTGCCCGGACTCGAGCGCGATTCTGGTTCGGACCTCGGAGTCTGGTCTGTAGCAGCCGCGGAGTCCGCCGAGTGGGCTCGCCGGATCTTCTCGATCAGGTCGTTGTTGCTTCGCATGGGTCGGGGCACTCGCTGGGGGTCAACCGATACGGGCGGAATCAGCCAGTAGGAACCGTCACGGAGAACTATGTCCCATCCGTTGTTGTGGACAAGCATGTGGTGATGTCGGCACAGTAATATCCCGTTCTTGATCTCGGTCTTGCCTCGGTCTCGTCTGAACCAGAGGACGTGATGTGCCTCGCACCACGCGGGCGGACGGTGGCACCCCGGCACCATGCATCCGCCGTCCCTGACGGCCAGCGCGGTGCGCTGCTGCGGGGAGAAGAGCCGCTGTTCCTTGCCGATCTCCATCACCTGGCCCTGCTGGTCGATAACCACCCGGACAGTGCCGCCGTCACAGGCGTTGCGCTCCACCGTTGCGACGGAGACTGCGCTGTGGCTGCCTTCGAGACGCCCATCGCTGAACCCGCCGGTCGCGGGGTCCTCGACCGTGATGACGCGAACGGCGGGCCGACGGCCGGGCAACCGACTCTTATCCGCCGCGGCTGCAGCCTGGAGCGCACCCATCAACGTTTCGACGTTGATGCGGTCGTTGCTCCGCGGATCGTCAACAACGGCCTTGGCCCACGTCTTGCCTGGTTCGGAGGTGAATCGCGGGCCGCCTCGGCGGGGATTGGTGCCCTGATCCAATGTTTCCAGCACCAGGTCGCCATTTTCTGGCGCGAGGAGGAAGGTTCCCGCCACCATCCCATCGGGACGACGATGGGCGCGGACGTACTGGATATCGTTCTGGGTCTTTTCCCTCAGCTCGATTGCGTGCACGTCCAGTTCGTCACGGAGGTTGCGCGCTGCTCCGAAGAGTTGATCGGGTGTCGGCCTTAGTCCCGCGGTTAGAGTGCCGCTGGCCTCGACGATGAGTGTGCGGATCGCAGCTTCCAGGTGATTGGCGGTCACCGCGTCGTCGGGTGATCCCAGTCCGCGGCGGATTGCATCGGCCGCATCGATGGAGATGTCGCCCGCGTTCACGGCGTGCGCGAGCGGAGACTGCCAGGCGAGCTTGCTCTGGAATAGCCGGGCGGCCTCCGGATCAGACTCGGCGAGGGAGTCTGCAGTGTCAACAGTCGTGAGGAGCGTCCCCACTTTCACCAGCTTCACTGCTTCTGCGCGGGATCCGCCGGTGATCAGTTGGACGAGGGCTTCGGGGGTGCGATGCCCCTCGCGCTGCGCCAGCCCCGCGTTGCCGAGTTCAGGGCTCGAGCGCCGCGCTATCGAGCCGGCAATCCACGACTTATAGAGATCGGAGTGCCGTTGTAGCTCGGTTGCCGTGGCGAGTGCGGACCGGATCTGCGAGTCATCCATCGCCTCGAAGTCCGCCGACGACGAGCCAAGCTGCGCCAATGCTACGGCGGCAGCGACGAGGTCATCGGGCTGCGTTTCGCGGCGAGGAGAGGATGCTGCAGGCATGCATCAATGGTTTCAACATGGAGAGCACGGTGGCGGCGGGGTCGTGAAACGGTGGAAATGGGCGCAGCGGAGGTGGGTGTGCAGGGGAAGAAGGGAGGAGGGGACGGGATGAGGGGACGGGATGAACGGACGGGGGAGCGGGTGAAGCGGGAAGAGACGCTACCTTGGATATAGCAAACGGGTCGACGAGACGGTCGCGTGCGCTGCTCCTACCGCGAGGTGGAGTGGTGCACGAGGAACGTCCGGGCTCCGCAGAGCAGGGCGGTGGGTAACACCCACCCGGAGTAATCCGCGAGACAGTGCAACAGAGAGTAGACCGCCTCACGTGCAAGCGTGAGGTAAGGGTGAAACGGTGGAGTAAGAGACCACCAGGGGCCCGGGTGACCGGGCTCGCTATGTAAACCTCGCCCGGAGCAAGGTCAGACAGGGAATGCTTAAGGCTGCTCGCCTAGTTCCCGGGTAGACCGCTAGAGGTGTGCGGCAACGTACATCGTAGATAGATGGCCGTCGAGGGTGCGGGGACTTCGGTTCACCGCACCGGGACAGAACCCGGCGTACGGTCGGCCCGTTTGCACACATCCGCCCCGGCCATACGATGCCCGTGGTGCCGAGTAGGGATCCGATGGCGAAGGTCGCCCCGAGCGCGATCGCGCCGCCGACGACGACCCGCAGGACGGCGGGGAGCAATCGGCTGCCGCCGATCCGCGCGCTCGTCGCCCCTGTGATGGCGAGGGCGAGCAGGACCGCGACAAATGTCACCGGGATACGGGCATGTTCCGGCGGCAACAGTATTGCCAGCATCGGGAGTACCGCCCCGATGGTGAATGCAACAGCGGACGCTCCCGCAGCCTGCCACGCGCTGGCAACGTCCTTCTGATTGATCCCGAGCTCCGCGGCAAGGTGGGCGCGCAGGGCGTCGTGGGCGGTGAGCTCGGTCGCCACCTGCCGGGCTGTCGCCTCCGAAAGACCCTGCTCGCGGTAAAGCCCGGCGAGTTCGTCGAGCTCGGCCTCCGGGTCATCCCGCAGCTCCCGCTTTTCCAGTTCGATGAGCGCGCGCTGGCTGTCGCTCTGGCTGCTGACGGAGACGTACTCTCCGAGGGCCATGGAAATAGCGCCACCAACGAGACTTGCGACACCCGCAGTGACGATGGGCGCGAGATCGCTGGTGGCCCCGGCAACACCGACGACGACGGCGGCGACGGAGACGATTCCGTCGTTGGCACCGAGCACTCCGGCGCGAAGCCAGTTGAGTCTGCTGGCGAGACCCTCGCGATGCGGCTCGTGGAGGTGGGGAAGGGGGAGGGGTGGTACCGCGGAGGACATAGCGCCAGCCAACCACGGTGTGGGAGCTGGTTCCACCATGCTGAGCCACACCTAAGCTGGGCCGATGGTGGTGCGCGGGCGCTAGTTGTGGGCCTGGCGCTCGAGAATCGTCTTGAGGGAGACCAGATCACTGCGAACGGCGGCGACATCGGCAGCAAACACGTCGTCTGACATCCCGGTCTCACGGCGAAGCGAGAATACGACCTCGCTGCTCTCTCCGATGGAGGTGACCCGCATCGGGTTGTAGACCATGTGACCGTCGGGCAGTGTGACGAAGTGGTCGAGGACGCCGAACTCGTTCTGACCGACCATGACAACGAAGATGCGTCCCATGGATGTGTCGGCGATCCACTGTCCGTCGACAAAGTCGATCGAACCCGCGAGACCCGCAGCCCATTCGGGCAGATGACCCGGGTCCGACGCATACGCGTACACGTCGGCGGCACGACGATTGATGATGATGGCGAGCTGGTGGGACTCGGTGACAACCCTCATGTTTCTCACAGAATCACCCTAACCAGATCGCGTCGGACACGCACGGAGTAGTCACGCGCCATCCGATGTGAAGCGGTACCCCATACCGGCCTCGGTCAGGAGGTAGCGGGGCTTCGACGGCTCCGGCTCGAGCTTCTTGCGCAATTGGGCGAGGTAGAGGCGGAGGTACCCGGTGTCCGTCGTGTACTGCGGCCCCCACACCTCCGTCAGCAGCGTTTCGCGTGAAACGAGGCGGTCGTGATTGCGCAGCAGCACTTCGAGCAGGCGCCACTCGGTGGGCGTCAGGCGCACTGCCACGCCCGCCTTCGTCACCAGCCGCGCGGACAGGTCGACCACGACATCGCCGAACGCGATGGTCGGTTCATCGGTGGCCGCCGGCGTGCGCCGTCCAAGCGCGCGGATGCGGGCGAGGAGCTCATCGGCGGCGAAGGGCTTCGTTACGTAGTCATCCGCGCCCGCGTCGAGCGCTTCGACCTTGTCCCATGACTCGCTGCGACCCGAGACGACCAGAATGGGAACTGTCGACCAGCCCCGGAGACCCTCGATCACCTCGATGCCCGACAGCCCAGGCATCCCGAGATCCAGCACGACAACATCGGGGTGGTGCTCAATCGCGGCGTTGAGCGCCGCGCGGCCGTCTGCAGCGGTGATGACGTCGTAGCCGCGGGCTGTCAGCGTGATCCGCAGGGCGCGCACGATCTGCGGGTCATCGTCCGCGATCAGGATCTTCATGGGGCCGCCTCAAGCTCTACGACCATTGTGAGGCCTCCGCCGGGGGTGTCTTCCGCATCGAGTGTGCCGCCCATACCCTCGACAAAGCCCTTCGCGAGGGCGAGGCCGAGCCCGACGCCGGTGGTGTTGTCGGTATCTCCCAGCCGCTGGAACGGCACGAACACCTCTTCGCGACGCTCTTCGGGAATGCCCGGCCCGGCGTCGATGATGCGTAACTGCACTCGACCGACGAATTCACTGGTCGCGAGCACCGGGGCAGTTCCCTCGGGCGAGAAGCGCAGCGCGTTCGCGAGCAGGTTGACAACGACCCGTTGCAGCAGACCGCTGTCGGCGACCACCGCGGGCACCGAGGTTAGGTCGAGGGTCACGTCTCCGGGGTTCAGCCCGAGCTCATCGAGCGACATCATCACGACGTCATCCAGCGCGACGGGGGCGAGTGTCACCCCCAGCGCGCCTGCCTGCAGCCGGCTGACGTCCAGCAGATCGATCACGAGTCCCGTCAGCGCGTCGAGGCTCTCCTCCGCCGTCTCCAGGAGTTCCGAACGATCGGATGCCGACAGGTCCACGTCGGTCGACCGCAGCGATGTGACCGCCGCGGTGGCCGAGGCAAGAGGTCGCCGCAGGTCGTGTCCGACGGCCGCGAGCAGAGCGCTGCGCATCCGGTCCGCCGCCGCGAGGGGACGCATTCCCTCGGCCTCGCGGGTGAGTCGCCGCTGCGTGAGGGCCGATTCGATTTGTGCGGCGAACGCTCCGAGAATCTTTCGATCGGATGCGTCGAGCCGCTTGCCGCGCAAGAGCAGGAGTGCGTCCTCACCGACCGGCACGGTCGTCTCGTCATCCGCATCATCAAGGGCGGTCGGGTCCGTGGAGACGTACATCGGGGTGCCGCCCTCGGTGAGGACGACGCTGGCCATGCCAAACGCCTCGCGCAGCCGCGATACGAGCGCCTCGAGGGCGTCGGCGCCACCCAGCACGCTTCCGGCGATCGACACGAGAACCTCTGCCTCCGCGGCCGAGCGAGTAGCGGCGCGGGATCGCCGGGCTGCCTGGTCGACGACGGTGCTGACGAGCGCAGCCACCACGAGGAAGATCGCCAGCGCCGTCAGGTGCAGGGGACTGTCGATCGTCACCGTGTAGAAGGGTTTGACGAAGAAGAAGTCGAGCAGCAGCCCCGCAGCCGCGGCGGCGAACAGCGCGGGCCAGATGCCGCCGACCAGCGCCACGATGACGACGAAGAGTTGGTAGCCGAGCACATCGCTGGTGAGGCTGTCGTCACTGCGCAGGGTGGTGAGGAGCAGGGTGAGAAGGGGGAGCCCCAGTATCGCGACGACGAGCCCAATGAGACGACGGCGCACCGACAGCGCTCCGCCAACGCTCGGCAGCCGCACGCGTCCCGCCTGCGCGTGGGCGACGATGTGCACGTCGATATCCCCGGCGAGACGGATGACGCTCGCCCCGCTTCCGGCGCCACCGAAGAGTCGCTGCAGCCGGCCGCGGCGACTCACACCGATGACGAGCTGGGTCGCGTTCACGCTGCGCGCGAATTCCACGAGCGCGGTCGGCACCTGCTCCGCGACGACCTGGTGGAACGTCCCGCCGAGGGTCTCGACGAGTTGCCGCTGGGCGGCGAGAGTCGCGGGGTCAAGGACGGCGAGCCCGTCCGAACTCGTGACGTGCACGGCGAACAGCTGTCCACCGCTGGTGCGCGCGGCGATCCGAGCTCCGCGGCGCAGCAGGGTGTCGCCCTCGCGCCCGCCGGTGAGGGCGACCACGATGCGTTCCCGGGCTTCCCACGGTGCCTGGATGTTGTGCTCGGCGCGATACGCCTGCAACGCGACATCCACCTCGTCCGCCAGCCAGAGCAGGGCAAGTTCGCGCAGCGCCGTGAGGTTGCCGAGACGGAAATAGTTGCTGAGCGCCGCATCGACCCGTGCCGCCGGGTAGACGACTCCCTCGTTCAGCCGGTCGCGGAGGGTCTGCGGCGCGAGGTCAACCAGCTCGATCTGATTGGCGCGGCGCAGTACCGCATCCGGAATGGTCTCCCGTTGGGGGACTCCCGTGATCTGGCGGACCACGTCGTTGAGCGACTCGATGTGCTGGATGTTGACGGTCGACATGACGTCGATGCCCGCCTCCAGGATCGCGTCGACATCCTGCCACCGCTTGCCATTGATCCCGCCGGGGGCATTGGTGTGGGCGAGCTCATCGACGAGGGCGACGTCGGGATGCCTCGCGAGCAGGGCCTCGAGGTCCATCTCATCGAGCGACACACCGAGGTGGTCGACGGTTCTGCGCGGCACTACCTCGAGGCCGTCCACCAACGCGGACGTGGCCGCGCGGCCGTGGGTTTCCACGACGGCGACGACCACATCCCGGCCGGCATCCCGCAGGCGGCGGCCCTCCTCGAGCATCGCGTACGTCTTGCCGACGCCAGGGGCAGCGCCGAGCATTACGCGCAGCGTGCCCCTAGCCATTGTGATCGGTCACTGAGATTCGTCCGGATTACTTGAGGGTCGACAGGGCGATGTTGAGCTGGAGAACGTTGACCGTCGGTTCACCGAGGTATCCGAGGTCACGTCCCTGAATCTTAGACTCCACGAGCGATTTCACGTCGGCCGCATCGAGTCCACGAGCCTTCGCGACCCGGTCGACCTGCAGCAGCGCGTACGCGGGGCTGATGTGCGGGTCGAGGCCCGAGCCTGACGCGGTAACGGCGTCCGCCGGTATCTGCGCTACGGATACGCCGTCCGACGCGGAGATGGCGGCCTGGCGGTCCTTGATCGCCTGGATCAGATCCGGGTTTTCCGGACCATAGTTCGACCCGCTGGAGGCGCCGCCGTCGTAGCCGTCTCCGGCGGCGGAGGGGCGGGACTGGAACCACTCGGGAAGGGCGTTGCCGTCCGCGTCGACCCACGACTGGCCAATGAGACTGGATCCGACGACCTTTCCATCGACCTTCACCAGCGATCCATTGGCTTGCGCGGGGAAGGCGACCTGTCCGATCGCCGTGATGGCGAGCGGGAAGATGATTCCCAGCACGACCGTGAGAATTGCCAGGGCGCGTATCGCGGTCCAGGTGTGGCGGAATTGTCCACTGATTGTTGACATGAGGGGTGCTCCTTTGAGCGATGAATCGAGGGGGAAGAGAAGCTAGAAACCGGGGATGAGGCTCACGATGAGGTCGATGAGCTTGATGCCGATGAACGGAACGATGATTCCGCCGAGTCCGTACACCAGCAGGTTGCGGCTGAGTACGGAACTAGCGGACACGGCGCGATACTTCACGCCCTTCAATGCCAGCGGGATCAGGGCGATGATCACCAGTGCGTTGAAGATGATCGCGGAGAGGATCGCTGACGCGGGGGAGTGCAGTCCCATGATGTTGAGCACCGCGAGCCCCGGGAATACCCCGGCGAACATCGCGGGGATGATCGCGAAGTACTTGGCAACGTCGTTCGCGATCGAGAACGTCGTCAGCGAGCCGCGCGTGATGAGCAGCTGCTTGCCGATGCGCACGATGTCGATGAGCTTGGTCGGATCCGAGTCGAGGTCGACCATGTTGCCGGCCTCCTTGGCTGCGGAGGTGCCCGTGTTCATGGCGACTCCGACATCGGCCTGCGCGAGCGCGGGCGCGTCGTTGGTGCCGTCACCGGTCATCGCGACGAGGTTGCCGCCTGCCTGCTCCTTCTTGATCAGCTCCATCTTGTCCTCGGGCGTCGCCTCGGCAAGGAAGTCGTCCACGCCGGCCTCGGCCGCGATCGCCTTCGCCGTCAGCGGGTTGTCACCGGTGATCATGACGGTGCGGATCCCCATGGCGCGCAGGTCGGCGAACCGCTCGCGCAGTCCTTCCTTCACGACGTCCTTGAGGTGGATGACCCCGAGCACACGTGCCTTGCCCGTGGAGTCACGCGTGGCGACGACCAGCGGGGTACCGCCCGACTGGGAGATGCGGGTCTCCACGCTCGTCAGCTCCGCCAGCAGCGCGGGGCTGACGGATCCGACCCAGGATGCCACCGACGAGCCGGCACCCTTGCGCAACTGACTGCCGTCCGGCAGGTCGAGTCCGCTCATGCGGGTCTGCGCCGTGAACGGCACGATCACCGCTCCGGCGACAGACTCCTCGGTGTGTCCCATCTGCTCGGCGAGCGTGACGACCGACGAGCCCTCCGGAGTGGGGTCGCTCAGCGACGACAGGCGGGCAACCGACACCAGCTGGGTGAGGGTTGCACCTCCGACGGTCACGAACTCGGTCGCGCGACGGTTTCCGTAGGTGATGGTTCCGGTCTTGTCGAGCAGGAGCGTGGTGACGTCTCCTGCGGCCTCGACCGCACGGCCCGACATGGCGAGCACGTTGTGCTGCACGAGGCGGTCCATGCCGGCGATGCCGATGGCGCTGAGCAGCGCACCGATGGTCGTCGGGATGAGGCAGACAAGCAGCGCGATCAACACGGGAATGCTGTTGACGCCACCGGCGTAGCTCGCCATCGGGTTCAGCGTGAGCACGACGACCAGGAAGACAATCGACAGGCTCGCGAGCAGGATGTTGAGAGCGATCTCGTTGGGTGTCTTCTGGCGGGACGCACCCTCGACGAGACGAATCATCCGGTCGACGAACGTCTCACCGGGCTTGCTGGTGATCCGGATGACGACGCGGTCGCTCAGCACACGTGTGCCGCCGGTGACGGCGCTGCGGTCGCCGCCAAACTCGCGGACTACGGGCGCCGACTCACCGGTGATGGCCGACTCGTCGACGGACGCGATGCCGAAGATGATGTCGCCGTCGCCGGGGATCACCTCTCCCGCCACCACGACGACGACGTCGCCGAGGGTGAGGTCCGCCGAGGAGACTTCCTCGATCGCGGTAGCTTCCGCCGAGGCATCCGTCTGCGAATACTGGATGACCCTGCGCGCGAGCGTGCTCGTGCGGGTGGCGCGCAGGCTCTGTGCCTGCGCCTTGCCGCGGCCCTCTGCGACCGATTCGGCGAGGTTGGCGAACAGCACGGTGATCCAGAGCCAGATCGCGATGCCGACGGTGAAGCTCGGCGCGAGCGGCTGGCCCGCGGAGTCGGCCCGCCCGATGAAGGGTTCGGCGATCGCGATAAGCGTGGTCAGTGCCGCGCCCACCTCGACGATGAACATCACGGGGTTGCGCACCATCTGGCGCGGGTCGAGCTTGCGGAATGCTCCGGGGAGCGCGGCGACAAGCTGCGCGAAGGAGAACGCGCTGCTCGAGGCTTTGGTGGAGGGGCGCTGGCCGGGGCCTGTGCCGTCGTCGGGCGTTGGAGTGATGCGGGGTGTTTCGGTGGTGGTTGACATGGTTTACAACAGCCCTTCCGCCAGGGGACCCAGCGCGAGAACGGGGAAATAGGTGAGCGCAGTGACGATGACGATCACTCCGAGGAGGAGAACAACGAACTGCGGACGGTGGGTCGGCAGCGTGCCATTCGTGACGGGAACCCTGTCCTGCTTGGCGAGGGAACCGGCAAGGGCCAGCACGAACACGATCGGCAGGAACCGGCCGAGCAGCATCGCGACACCGAGGGCGGTGTTGAACCACGGGGTGTTGGCGGTAAGGCCGGCAAACGCGGACCCGTTGTTGTTGGCGGCCGAGGTGAAGGCGTACAGCACCTCGGTGAAGCCATGGAGGCCCGGATTCCAGATGGAGGTGGATGTCACGTCCGAACGCACCGCCGGGATCGCGAAACTGAGCGCGGTCCCTGCCAGCACGAGCGTCGGCGTGGCGAGGATGTACAGGCTCGCAAGCTTCATCTCGCGGGCACCGATCTTCTTGCCCAGGTACTCGGGGGTGCGACCGACCATGAGGCCGGCGACGAACACCGCGATGATCGCGATCATGAGAATGCCGTAGAGGCCAGAGCCGACACCACCCGGGGCGAGTTCGCCGAGCATGATGTTGAGCATCGCCATCCCGCCTCCCAGCGACGTGAAGCTGTCGTGCATCGAGTTGACGGCGCCGGTGGACGTGATGGTGCTCGTTGTTCCGAAGATCGTGGAACCGATAATCCCGAAGCGATCCTCCTTACCCTCCATGGCCGCGCCCGCGAGCTGCGGAGCGGTACCCGCGCCGTGAAGCTCGGCCCACGTCATGAGGGACACGGAGACGGCGAACAGCGTCGCCATGGTGCCGGCGATCGCCAGTCCCTGGCGGTTGTCGCCGACCATCCGGCCGAAGGTCCGCGGAAGAGCGAAGGGAATGACCAGCATGAGCAGGATCTGCACCATGTTCGTCCACGGCGTCGGGTTCTCGAAGGGGTGGGCGGAGTTGGCGTTGAAGAAGCCTCCGCCGTTTGTGCCGAGCAACTTGATCGCCTCCTGCGAGGCGACGGGACCGCCGGGGATGGTGGCGGAGCCGCCGGCGATGGTCGAGACGTCCTGGAACCCGGAGAAGTTCTGGATGACTCCGCCAGCGAGGAGGATGATCGCGGCAAGCACCGAGAACGGCAGCAGGATCCGCAGGGTGCTGCGGGTCATGTCGACCCAGAAGTTACCGATCGTGCCCGAGCGCTTGTACGCGAAGCCGCGCACCAAGGCGACAGCGACGGCGATGCCGACCGCGGCCGAGACGAAGTTCTGCACCGCGAGACCGGCGAACTGCACCGTGTACCCGAGGGTGACATCGGGGGAGTATGACTGCCAGTTGGTGTTGGTGACGAACGAGATCGCGGTGTTGAACGACAGGTGCTCGCTCGTCGCCGGCAGTCCGAGCGAGTAGGGCAAAATCTCCTGCACCCGCTGCATGGCGTAGACCACCAGAATGCCGACCGCCGAGAACGCGAGGATCGACCTCAGGTATGCCGGCCAGCTCTGCTCCGACGCGGCGTTGACGCCGATCAGGCGATAGAAGCCGCGCTCGACGCGCAGGTTCTTGGGACTCGTGAAGACCATGGCCATGTAATCGCCGAGGGGGCGGTAGACGAGCACGAGAATCACGGCGATGGTGGCGAGTTGGGCGATAAACAGCCAGACGTTCGCGGTCATCAGAATCGCTCCGGCTTCACCAGGGCGACTACGAGGTAGCCGATCGCAGCAACAGCGAGTACGGCGGCAAGAATTTCGAAGACGATCACAGCTTCTCGACCCCCTTGCCAACCAGGGCAACCAGCGCCATCAGCGCGAGGATGCCAGCGACATAAACAATGTCGAGCACAGGAAACTCCATCCGGGAACGGTCCTGCACGCGGACAGCGGGCAGGGGTGGCTCAAGGCCACTGATGGAGTCAACTCCGCCGGGACCCGCGATGTTCGGGCCCTAACGAATCCCTAACGCCCCCGTCGCAAACCCTTACGGTCGCCTCGCATTCGAACGGGCGGGCACACCAAAAAACGCCCGTCCTCCCGAAAGATCCGGGCGGACGGGCGTCAGGGGAGACGGGTCTAGAGGGCTGCCTTCGGCTTCGTCCCGGGGGAGTCGACGGCGACGCTTGCCTGCGGCACGGTGACCGACTTGTCGCCCTGCGGCACCGCGAGGGCCGCGGCTCCGAGGATGCCCGCATTGTTGCGCAGCACGGCCGGCACGATCGGGGCGCGCAGGCTCAACAGCGGAAGAAACTCCTCGTAGCTCTTCGAGACGCCGCCGCCAACGATGAGCAGGTCCGGGGAGAACAGGGCCTCGACGTGGCTGTAATACTTCTGCAGGCGTTTTGCCCAGCGTTCGTAACTGAGACGACTGCGTTCCTTGGCCGCGAACGAGGCCTTCTTCTCGGCGTCCTTGCCGTCGATCTCGAGGTGACCAAGTTCGGAGTTGGGCACGAGCACACCGTTGTAGATGATCGCGCTTCCGATGCCGGTGCCGAGCGTCGTGAGGATCACGAGGCCGTCGACGCCCTTCGCCGCGCCGTAGCGGACCTCCGCGTAACCGGCGGCGTCGGCGTCGTTGACAAAGTGGATGTCCCGGCCAAGCGCCTTCTCGAACAGCGCCTCTGCCTCGAGACCGATCCACTTCTGCGAGACGTTCGCCGCGGACATCGTTGTTCCGTGGAGAACTACCGCGGGAAAGCAGACCCCGACGGGAACGCCGGGCTCGACGCCCAGCTGGGTGATGATCTCGACGACCGTCGCCACGATGTCGTCGGGCTCGCCGCCCGTCGGGGTCGGAAGCTTGATGCGGTCGCTGAGCAGTTTGCCGGATTCAAGGTCGACGATGGCGCCCTTGATTCCGGTTCCGCCGATGTCGATACCTACTGCAGTGGTCATTCGTTGATCCTTGCCTGAGGGGTGGTGGGTATGAGTGAAGCGGTGTTACGGGAGAGTGAGAATTTCGGTGCCGCGTTCGGTGACAACCATGGTGTGTTCGAACTGCGCGGTGAGGCTCTTGTCCGAGGTGGTGACTGTCCAGTCATCCGCCCATTGATCCCAGGTGTACGCACCGAGGGTGAGCATGGGTTCGATGGTGAACACCATGCCGACCTCGATGATGTCGTCGAAGCGGGGTGCGGCGTCGTAGTGCGGGATGATCAGGCCGGTGTGGAAGGCATCGCCGACACCGTGGCCGGTGAAGTCCCGCACCACGCCGTAACCGAAGCGTTTGGCGTAGGACTCGATGGCGCGGCCGATCACGTTGATCTGGCGACCGGGCGCAACCGCCTTGATGCCGCGGTTTAGCGCTTCGCGAGTGCGGTCGACGAGGTCGATCGCTTCCTGGGACGCAGCCCCGACCACAAACGTCTTGTTGAGGTCCCCGTGCACGCCGTTCTTGTAGGCGGTCACGTCGATGTTCAGGATGTCGCCCTCGACCAGCACCGTGTCATCCGGAATCCCGTGACAGATCACTTCGTTGAGCGAGGTGCAGCTGGACTTCGGAAAACCGCGGTATCCCAGCGTGGAGGGGTAGGCGCCCCGGCTGACCATGTACTCGTGGGCGATGGCATCGAGTTCGTCGGTGGTGATGCCGGGCACGGCGGCGGCCCCCGCGGCCTCGACTGCGCCGGCGGCGATGCGCCCCGACTCGCGGATGCGCTCGACTGCCTCGGGGGTGTAGACATCGGATCCGGTGAATTCACGGGGGCCGGGCTTTCCGACGTACTCGGGACGCGGAATGCTGGCCGGCACCGGGCGAGCCGGCGAGATACGTCCGGGAGTGAGGTGACCGTTCGAATCGCGGGGCATAGGGTTAACTCTAGTTTCGTCGAGGGAGAGCAAATGACTCAGTGGTGGTTCAACAACAAGACCGGTGAAGTCGAAGAGGGCGCACAGTCGCTCGGGTCGGACCGCGACGGTCCCTTCGATTCCCGTGAGGCAGCAGCCCGCGCGCCCGAGATCATCGCCGAGCGGGCCCGGAAGTGGGCGGCGGAAGAGGCCGAAAACCGCTAATGGTGCCGGAGCGACAGACCGCCGGGGTCCAGGGGATCCCGGCGGTCTCTCGCGTTAACCGACGTCCGCTCTAGTCGTCGTACGAGTTCTCGGGACCCGGATAGACGCCGGAGGCAACGTCGGCACGGAACTCCGTGACCGCATCCGTCAGGATCGCGGCGAGGTTTGCATACTGCTTCACGAACTTCGGGATGCGCCCGGTCGTCATTCCCGCCCAGTCCGTCCACACGAGCAGCTGTCCGTCAGCGTGCGGCCCCGCCCCGACGCTGATCGTCGGGATGCTGAGCTCCGCGGTGACGCGTCGTGCTGCTTCCGCAGGCACCATTTCGAGCACCACCGCGAACGCGCCAGCGTCCTCGACCGCGTGTGCGTCAGCGAGCAGCTGCTCGAGCTGGTCTCCGCGGCCCTGGATGACGTGCCCGCCCAGGCCGTGTTCGCTCTGCGGCGTGAATCCGATGTGCGCCATAACGGGGATACCCGCGGACACCACGCGACGGATCTGCTCAGCGCTGCGCACGCCGCCCTCGAGCTTGACGGCGTGGGCGCCGGTCTCCTTCATGAAGCGGAACGCGGTGTGGAGTGCCTGGTCGGCGCCCGCCTCATAGGAACCGAACGGCATGTCGGCGATCACGAACGCGCGCTTGGTAGCGGAGGCGACAGCGCGCGTGAGCGGGATCAGCTCGTCGACGGTGACGGGCAGCGTGGTCTCATACCCGAAGACGGTGTTGCCCGCGGAATCGCCCACGAGCATGAAGTCGATGCCGGCGTCGTCGAACACCTTGGCGGTCAGTGCGTCGTAGCACGTCAGCCCCGTGATCTTGATGCCGTCACGCTTTGCGTTCTGGAAGTGACGGGTACGGACTTTCTTGGGCGCCGCGGGGGCGGCCGACTGCTCTGCCATGGCTCCCACCCTAGTGCGGGTCCATGGCCGACCATGATCGCCCGACAAACGGTGTGAGCGTCGCCAGCAGGTAGATCGTGCCAACGCTCGCGAGCGCTACGGACAGGCCAAGCACGGCAACGCTGGCACCGCCCAGGAGGCTGCCGATCGGCATGGCGGCGGCGACCGCGGTCGAGATGACACCGAGCACCCGCGCCCGCTTTCCCACCCCGATGTGCTCGTAGAGCACGGTGGTAAGAATCGGGTTGATGGGTCCCGCCGCCAGTCCCGACAGGGCGATCACGCCCAGGACGACGAACAGCGGTGCGCCCGTGGCCATGGCGAACGCGGGCGGAGCCCCGGCGAGCAGGAAGCAGACGGCGAACGTCCACCGGCGGGGCAGGCGGTGCCCAAACACGCCAAACAGGGCGGCACCGGTCAGCGCGCCGGCCGCAAACGTTCCCGACAGCACGCCCAGGATCGCCCCATGCTCGCTGATTGAGGTGGCGTACACCGGACGCAGAACCAGCATCATCGCGGCATCCAATCCGTTCGTGACGACGACGAGGAGCACGACCGACCGGATCACGGGAGTCTTCCAGACGCTCCGGAGCCCCTCCGCAAAGTCGGCCCAGTACCCGGACTTGCGTTCGGTGTGGGCAATCGTGGCGGGCCGGGACGGGCGGGGGACGGTGAGGAGCATGAGGACAGCGGATGCCCCGAAAGTCGCCGCGTCCACGTAGAGCGCCCCGAGCGATCCCAGACCAGCGATGAGCGCCGCGGCGGTCGCGGCCCCAACCAGCTGGGCACCGCGCTGCACCGCTCCCTGGATTCCGGCCGCACGCGCCAGGGGAGTGCCCCCGATCTCGGCCATCTCGGGCAGCAACACCTCCTTCGCCGTGTCGCCCGGCACATCCAGCAGCCCGCTGAGGAAGACGAGGGCGAGCAGGGCGGGGAACGGCAGTCCGACGGTGGAGGCAAGAATCGGGATGGCAAGCACCGTTAGGCCGCTGGCGATATCGGCGGTGATCGCCGACACGCGGTAACCGATGCGGTCCACAAGAACACCGCCGAAGGCTCCGCCGATGATCTGGGGCGCCGTCGCGAACGCTCCGGCGATTCCCGCAAGCCCCGCGGACCCCGTGTCCAGCAGCACGTAGAGCGGAATCGCCACCGCCGTGATCGCATTGCCGGCCATCGACATTCCCTGCGCGCTGAGCAGCCCCGCCAGGGGGAGGCGGGGACCTCGTGCACGGGTCTGCTGCACCGGAATCACCCCCGCCGGAAGCTGCTCGCGAGAAGCACCACCGCCTCGGCCCCGTCTGCCTCGGGCGCACTGCGGTCCGACCACCGCTGCATCAGTGCGTGCACCTCGGCGGTCATCTGGCGCACGTCGTCCGCCGTGAGGAACGTCACGATGTCGTCGGTGGAGGTTGCGCCGATCCACTCGTCGCTGAGGGTGGCTTCCCGTTCGAGCGCGGCGATCATCGCGCGGTGGTACGAGTCATAGATCGTCAGGCGAAGCGCGGTCTGGGCGAGTGCGACGTCGGGGGTGCTTGTGCTGTCGGCCGCGTCGATGTGCGTGACGTCGTGGGCGGCGCGCCACCATCGTTCCCGCTTGTCCCGGGCCAACTCCGGTGCCTCGACCACGAAACCGAATTCGGCGAGCTTGCCCAGGTGGTAGCTGACCGATCCCGGCGCGTTATCCACTATCTCGCTCAGCAGACCGACCGTCTGGGGGCCGCGCACCCGCAGCTCGCCGAGCAACCGCAACCGCTGGGGATGCGCGAGCACGCGCATGCGCTTAACGTCGGTGGAGGAATTGGTGCTGCGGAACTCGGCCATAACCCGACCGTATAACGACAAGAGTCATTGCACAAGAGTTCTTGTGGATCGTGTGTGCGGGTGAGTCGCCGCCCGGTGTCTAACGGGTCGGACGGTACGTGATCGGCAGCCGGCGGTCGCGGCCGAACGCCATTCCGCTGATCTTGGGTCCGATAGCTCCCTGACGACGCTTCCACTCGGAGCGGTCGACGAGCTTCGTGATGAAGTCGACGGTGTCCTCGTCGAAGCCGAGAGCGATGACATCCTCGCGCCCAAGCGCGCGCGTGACATACGCGTCCAGCAGGGCATCCAGTACCTCGTAGGGCGGCAGGGTGTCCTGGTCGGTCTGGTCCTCGCGCAGCTCAGCACTCGGGGGCTTCTCGATCGAGTTCACCGGGATGGGGCCGACCTCGCCGCGCGAGGCGGCGTACTCGTTGCGCCACCGCGCGAGTTCCCAGACCAGCAGCTTTGGTACGTCCTTGATCGGGGCAAATCCACCCGCCGAGTCGCCGTAAATGGTGGAGTAGCCCACCGACAGCTCGGTCTTGTTGCCGGTGGTGAGCACCAGGTGGTTGTCCATGTTCGACAGCCCCATGAGGATGATGCCGCGGATGCGCGCCTGCACGTTCTCTGCGGCGGTCCCGGTGAGCTTCAGCTGGGTCTCGACCGGCAGCACGAGGTCGGCGATCGCTTCGGTGGAGTAGTGGAACCCGATGTTGTCCGCGAGAACGTCGGCGTCCGACCGGGAGTGTTCCGAGCTGTAGCGGCTGGGCATGCTCACGCCCCACACGCGGTCGGCACCGATGGCATCTGCCGCGATGGCGGCACACACGGCGGAGTCAATGCCGCCGGACACCCCAAGAATCACCGAGGGGAAGCCGTTCTTCTGCACGTAATCGCGCAGTCCGAGCACGAGCGCGTTCCAGAGCTGCTCCCGGTCGTCGGGCAGCACCGCGATGTCAGGCTCGAGGCCGGGGAGGTCGTGGGGCACTCCGTCGAGAGTCACCCGGGCTACGGCGTCCGGCAGCTGCACGTCCGTCGCCGGTTCCGCGTCGACATCGAGAACAAGCAGGTGCTCCACAAACTGCGGCGCGCGGGCAAGGATCGTGCCCGAGCCATCCACCACAACGCTGTCTCCGTCGAAGACGAGGTCGTCCTGGCCGCCGACGATGTTGACGTAGGCAACGATCGTGTCGGTCTCGGTCGCCCTGCGGGTGACGAGGGGGAGGCGCACCTCATCCTTGTCACGTTCGAAGGGCGAGGCGTTGATGACGACGAGCACTCCGGCGTCGGCCTGCAGCACCCGTCCAACCGGACCGCCGTCACGCCACAGGTCCTCGCAGACGAGGATTGCCACGTCGACGCCCTTGAGGCGCAACACGAGCAGTTCGTCGCCCGGAATGAAGATGCGGTACTCGTCGAAGACGGAGTAGTTCGGAAGGTGATGCTTGGCGTAGCGGGCTTTGACGTGGCCGTGGTGAAGCACGCTCGCACAGTTTTGGGCGATGGCGGTGGGCGCATTGCTCGTGCCGAGCAGCCGCGGCTCGAACGGTCCATCCGGGTGTCCGACGATCACGACGAGTTCGCCGAGACCCTCGTCCTGCAGGGATTTGGCGAGGGATGCCACGGCCTCACGCGACTGCGCAAGAAAACTGGGTCTCGAGGCGAGGTCCTCGATCGGGTACCCGCTGATGGCCATCTCACCGACCGCCAACAGATCGGCGCCGCGCTCAGCGGCGCGCCGGGCGGCATCGAGAATCTGGGCGGAATTACCTACCAGATCGCCGACTACGGGGTTGGTCTGGGCGAGCGCCAAGCGAAGACGGGGCATAGCCAGTAGCCTAATAGCGCGCGGGGAAGGCCCCGTTTTCTTCCAGTCCTAGAGGAGCTTGATGGACAAGCAGCGTGACTTCGTTCTTCGCACCATTGAAGAGCGAGGCATTAAGTTCATTCGCCTCTGGTTCACCGATGTTGTCGGCACCCTGAAGTCGGTCGCGATCGCGCCGGCCGAGGTGGAGGGCGCTTTCGCCGAGGGTCTCGGCTTCGACGGTTCCGCGATCCAGGGTCTGACCCGGTCGTACGAGGCCGACGTCCTGGCGCACCCGGACCCCACCACGTTCCAGATTCTTCCGTGGCGCGGCGAGATCGATCCGACCGCCCGCATGTTCTGCGACATCACCACCCCCGACGGCCAGCCCGCCGTGGCGGACCCCCGCAATGTGCTCAAGCGTGCCCTTGCCCGTGCCGCCGACCGCGGCTTCACGTTCTACACGCACCCCGAGGTCGAGTTCTACCTGCTGAAGTCGAGCAAGTTCAAGAACGGCGGCCCCGAGCCCGTTGACTCCGCCGGCTACTTCGACAACGTTCCCGGTGGCACCGCCCACGACTTCCGTCGCCGTTCGGTGCGCATGCTCGAGGACCTCGGCATCTCGGTGGAGTTCAGTCACCACGAAGCCGGTCCCGGGCAGAACGAGATTGACCTCCGCTACGCCGACGCCCTGACCACCGCGGACAACATCATGACGTTCCGCACCGTGATCAAGGAGGTGGCCATCGAGCAGGGCGTGTATGCGACTTTCATGCCGAAGCCGCTGTCGGGTCATCCCGGATCCGGCATGCACACGCACCTCTCTCTCTTTGAGGGCGACGCGAACGCATTCTTCGACCCGGCCGGGCAGTACCAGCTCTCCAAGATTGGCCGCCAGTTCGCCGCGGGCCTGCTGCGTCACGCACCTGAAATCACCGCGGTGACCAACCAGTTCGTCAACTCCTACAAGCGCCTCTGGGGTGGCGACGAGGCTCCGAGCTTCGTGACCTGGGGACACAACAACCGGTCGGCTCTCGTGCGTGTACCGCTGTACAAGCCCAACAAGGGTCAGAGTGCTCGCGTTGAGTACCGCGCGATCGACTCCGCCGCCAACCCGTACCTCGCCTACTCGCTCCTGCTGGCCGCCGGCCTCAAGGGAATCGAGGAGGAGTACGAGCTGCCGCCCGAGGCCGAGGATAACGTTTGGTCGCTCAGTGACGCGGAGCGCCGCGCGCTCGGCTACAGCCAGCTTCCCGCGAGCCTCGACCACGCACTCTCGCTGATGGAGGACTCCGAGCTCGTCGCGGAGACGCTGGGCGAGCAGGTCTTCAACTACGTGCTGTCCAACAAGCGCCGTGACTGGAAGGACTACCGCGCCCAGGTCACGCCGTACGAGCTGGAGAGCAACCTAGAGATCCTCTAGCTGGCACCATGTACCGCAATCAGACGACGCTGACTGAGTTGGCCCGGCTCGGGTTCACCGAGCTGGGGTCGACGCGGGAGTTGCTTGATGACATCCCCGCCGAGTTGGTCGCCCACTTCGCGAACGCGGCGGACCCCGACCAGGCGCTGCGCCTGCTCACCCGCCTGCGGGAGAGCGCGCCGTCCGAGGTGGGCGCGGTGCTGCGCAACGAAGCGACATCGGCGCGACTGATTCGCCTGCTTGGGGCATCCGAAGGGCTCGGCGACTTCTTTCATCGTCATCCTGAGGAACTGGCGGCCCTTGGCACCCCGCTCTGGCCGCTTCCCTCGCCGGACGACTTCCGGGCGGACCTGGTGGAGTCGGTCCAGGGGTTACGGGATGACGAGGCGTTCGTCGCGCTGCGGGTGCGGTACCGGCGTCACCTCGCGCGCATCGCCGCGTGGGACCTGGAGAACACGGACCCGCTCATGGCCGTGTCATCCGTCACCGCCATGCTGTCCGACCTCGCCGGTGCCGCTCTGGATGCCTCGCTGGACGTCGCCCGCCGGTGCGTGCGGTTCCCCGCCGACGATGTCGCGCGAACGCGCCTGTCGATCATCGGAATGGGCAAGGCCGGCGCCCGCGAACTGAACTACGTCAGCGACGTGGACGTGATTTTCGTGGGTGAGGCGGCCGATGGACTCAGCACCGACCGCGCGATGGAAATCGCCACCCGGCTTGCCATGCAGACGGCGCGGGGCATTCAGGAGCTGACGGTCGAGCCTGCCCTGTGGGAGGTCGACGCCAACCTGCGTCCCGAGGGCAAGGACGGCGCTCTCGTGCGCACCCTGGAGTCCCACCTCGCCTACTACGACCGGTGGGCACGCGGGTGGGAGTTTCAGGCGCTGTTGAAGGCGCGACCGCTCGCCGGCGACCTGGAACTCGGGGAGCGCTACGTGGCAGGTGTCTCCCCGCTCGTGTGGACGAGCGCATCCCGCGCCGGCTTCGTCGAATCGGTGCAGAAGATGCGGGAGCGCGTCACCGAGAACATCCCACCCGAAGACCGCGACATCCAGGTGAAGCTGGGACCCGGCGGGCTGCGGGACATCGAGTTCACCATCCAGCTGCTCCAGCTCGTGCATGGACAGCACGACGACCAGGTGCGGCAGGCGGCGACCCTGCCTGCCCTCGTGGCGCTGGCGGCCCAGGGCTACATCGGGCGGGTCGAGGCCGCCGAATTCTCCCGTGACTACCGCTTCCT
Source organism: Glaciihabitans sp. dw_435 (assembly GCF_018449675.1). Taxonomy (GTDB): domain Bacteria; phylum Actinomycetota; class Actinomycetes; order Actinomycetales; family Microbacteriaceae; genus Glaciihabitans. The sequence continues at coordinate 63,765 of NZ_JAAVUZ010000003.1, forward strand.
CCGCCTCATCGAGCACCGCCTGCAGCTGACCCGGCTCATCCGCACGCACATGATGCCGCGGGACCCCGAGGCGGTGCGCGTGCTCGCGCGGTCGACGGGGCTGTACGCGAACGGGTCCGACTTCACCGCAAGCTGGCAACGCACCAAGCAGGCGGTGCGCTCGCTCCACGAGCGTCTCTTCTACCGCCCGCTGCTGTCCGCCGTCGCGTCGCTGCCGGGAGACGAGCTCACGCTGTCCAGCGATCAGGCGGCCGCCCGGCTTGCCGCGATCGGCTTCCGCGACCCCCGAGGCGCCCTGCACCACATCGCCGCTCTCACCGGCGGGGTTTCGCGTCGCGCGACGATCCAGCGCACGCTGCTGCCGGTGATGCTGCAGTGGTTCTCCGAAGGGGCAGACCCCGACCACGGACTGCTCGCGTTCCGCCTGCTGAGCGACCACCTCGGCGAGGCGTACTGGTTCCTCCGCATGCTGCGCGACTCGTCGGGAGCCGCCCAGCGGCTGACCCACGTGCTCGCCAGTTCGAAGTTCGTCGGCGATCTGCTCGAACGTATTCCCGAGGGCGCCGCGTGGCTCGAGAACGAGGAAGAGCTTCGCCCGCGACCGCTCGCTGAACTCCTCGACGAAACGCGTGCGACGATCGCCCGCCACAGGGATGATGTGGATGCCGCGGCGCTGGCGTTACGCACGGCACGCCGCCGTGAGGTGCTGCGGCTGGCTATCGCCGGCATCCTGGGCTTCATCACGATCGAAGAGCTGGGCGTGGGACTGAGCGACATCAACACCGCCATCCTCACGGGCGTCGTGTCGTTGGCCAGGCCAACGCCCGACGGCATCGAGTTCGGAATCATCGCCATGGGTCGCTATGGCGGCGAGGAACTCGGGTTCGGGTCCGACGCCGACATCATGTACGTGTACCGCGCGCTCGATGTACCCGGGGCCGAGGCGCAGGCGACGTCGGAGCGAATCATCCACACCATCGTCCGGCTCACCGAAGACCTGCGCCTGCCGCTTGACCTCGACATTGGGCTGCGTCCGGAGGGCCGCAACGGCGCGACCGTGCGGTCCCTCGACAGCTACCGCGCCTATTACGCGCGCTGGTCGCTCACCTGGGAGGCGCAGGCCCTGCTGCGCGCGCGGGGCGCGGTGGGGGATGACGCGCTCCTGCGTGACTTCGAGGCCCTCGCCGATGAGGTGCGCTATCCCGACCACATCAGCGAGCAGAACGTGCGCGAAGTGAAGCGAATCAAAGCGCGCGTGGAGTCAGAGCGTCTGCCACAGGGTGCTGATCCGTCGCGACACCTGAAACTGGGGCGCGGATCGCTCAGCGACGTCGAATGGTTTGTCCAGCTGTTGCAGCTCCAGCACGCGGCGACGGTGCCGGGGCTCCGGACGCCGTCAACGTTGCGCGCTCTCTCTGCCGCAACCGACGCTGGCCTCATCGATGGTCCGGACGCCGCCCGGCTGCACGATGCGTGGATCATCGCGTCTCGTGCCCGCTCGGCCATGACCCTGTGGACCTCGAAAACGGCGGACGTTCTGCCCACCGACCGACAGCAGCTGGAGGGCGTCGCCCGGCTGCTCGAGTACCCACCCGGGTCCGCGACGGCACTGGAGGAGGATTACCTCCGCATCACCCGCCATGCCCGCCAGGTGTTCGAGCGCCGCTTCTACGGCGTAGCCAAGGGTCCGACACCCACGGGCTGATTCGGCCCACCTCCGCCCGCGCGCCCCTCCTGGTGCCATGGAAGAGACCCGCTGACGGCACCCGCTGATGGGGCCCGCTGACGGGACTTCTCCGGCCGCCGAATTCGACCCGTTCGTGTCCAAACGACACCCGTAAGGTTTCGGCAGCGTTAACTCTCTGCCTGAGGAATCTTTTTTACACCCCGTTTTTCTGTCCCCCGTTTGAGGGCTGTTTGTACCCCGACTTGGCTATGTTTTTCTCGCGTGCCAGCGGAAAAACTGTCCCCCATCCGGGTGGTACAGACCGGTGCGTCTACCCCAAAAGGGGGCCATGAGCAGCGATTTTGCTGACGCCGTGTCATCCGCTCGTCCGCACAAGGGTGGACACCAATTGTGATGATTTTGGGGTCCCGACACGTGTCGTCATTTTGCGGGACGCGCGTTGTCCAGACGCCGATTTCGACACGCCCGAGCCCGTTTTGTGCTGGTTGCGGGCCTGATTCAGACGTGCCCATAATCAAGCACCCCGAAGCTATCCATCGAAATCCCCAGCGCCGCGGATCTCACCACCTTTCAATCCGCGAGGGGACAACCTTGTTTATTTTCATCCTCCAGATTCGTCACATGGCCGAAGGTCATGAAGAGCTCTACCTGTTCGCGTTCTACTCGGCCCTCATCTGGGTCATGTGGATCATCAAGGTAGTGGTGTCCAACCGCTACCGCCCCTTCACCGGCGAGTTCACCGGCACGACGAGCGTCATCGTTCCCGTGCTGGACGAACCGGAAGACCTGTTCCGCGATGTTCTTGCACGCATGGTCGAACAGAAGCCGGGCGAAATCATCGTGGTCATCAACGGGAAGCCCAACCCGCTGCTTGAGCGCATCACCGAGGAGTTCGCTCCTCTGGCCCGCTGGGTTCACACCCCCATCCCGGGTAAGCGCAATGCCGTGATGATCGGAACCGAACTCTCGACCGGTGACATCACCGTGCTGGTCGACTCGGACACCGTGTGGACAGAGAACACGCTGTCCGAACTGGTCAAGCCCTTCGCGGATGAGCGCGTCGGTGGAGTGACCACCCGTCAGCGCATCCTCGAACCCGAGCGCAGCTGGATCACGCGATGGGCCGATTGGCTCGAGAACTCCCGTGCCCTGTACTCGATGCCCATGCAGAGCGTCGTCGGCCAGGTTGGGTGCCTTCCGGGCCGCACGATCGCCTTCCGCCGCTCGATCATGGTGCGTGTCATGGAGAAGTTCATGACCGAGAAATTCATGGGCGTGTTCCTCGAGGTGTCCGACGACCGCACGCTGACCAACCTCACCCTCAAAGAGGGCTACCGCACCGTCTACCAGCACACAAGCCTCGTGTACACGGATGCCCCGCTCAAGGTCAAGAAGCTCTACAAGCAGCAGCTCCGGTGGGCACGCGGCAGCCAGTACAACACGCTGCGCATGCTTCCCTGGATGCTCGGCCACGCGCCGCTGCTCGCGTTCTTCTTCGTGATGGACATCGTGCTTCCGTTCATCCTCGCCGGCGTCATCGCCGGATGGATCTACCGCGCATTCAGCGGTCAGGGCTACAACTTCTACGAGGGAATCCTCAAGGAGTACGGCGTCTCGAGCGGTTTGATCGTCGTGATCGGGCTCATGGTCCTCTCGTCGGTGCTGAGCATGGCCATCCGTCAGATGCGGCACCTCTCGGAGAAGCCGTCTGACTTCTTCCGCCTGCCGATCTTCATCCTCGTCTCGACCGCGTTCCTGATGCCGATCCGTCTGATCGGATTCTTCCGAATGGGCCACGCCAGTGGCTGGGGTACCCGTGCGGGTGCGTACGCCGGTGGTGCGAGCAATGACGCGGTCATGCAGGGCCTCGACAATCCCGTCCCGCTGTCCGCGACCGCGGAGCCCCGCGAGAGCTGGAGCGCGGACAGCGTTTCCGAGCTCGAGACCCTCTTCGGCGAACCGTCCACCTCCGAGCAGCACAGCGCTGTACTCGTAGACACCCGTTCCCGGGCAGCACACGCGACCATCGCGGTCCCGCAGCCCACGGCGACACGTCGCCGACTCAACCCCAAGGCAGCCTGGCCCTACGCCATCGGTATCGCCATCTTCATCGTGGAGGCATTGTTCATTGTCTAAGCCAAATCGCACATGGTGGGCGCCCACAGCGGCGAACGCCCGTAGGACAGCGATCGGAGCAACGGCCATCGGCCTGTGCCTCGCCCTCGCCAGCTTCTACGTCTGGAACTCTCCCGGCAGCCCCCTGGCTCCCGCGGCACAACTGACGTCGGCCTCCCAGAAGACGGCGCTGGAAAACCACCTCGAAGCCAAGAAGGCGAACCTCGAAGCAGACGTCAAGGCACTGGAGACGAAGCTCGCCAACCGTGAAGCTGCGCTGAAGGATGCCACGGGCAAGTCGGCCTCGGCCGATGCGACCATCCAGGACCTCCGTGATCAGGTAGCCGCAGCCCAGGGTGCGGCAGATGCCGCAGCCAGTGCGCGGGACAAGACGGCCGCGGAACTCGCCAGTAAGGGATCGGGCGACAACGGGTCATCCGCCCCCCAATCCCAGCCGGCCCCGGTGACGACGTCCAAGCCGACGACGAAGCCAACCAGCAAGCCGACCACCAAGCCCACGGGCAAGCCGACCTCGACTCCCAAGCCTCCGGCTACGTCCACACCGATCACCGCGCCGAGCCTGGCGAGCCTGATCAACCCCACGTCGAAGCTGTTCGGTATGTACACCCAGCAGGCGCCGTTCAACTTCGCGACCTTCGACGACACCGCGACCAAGGTCGGCGAGACGCCGAACGTGGTCGGGTACTTCGGTGGATGGGACGAGGCGTTCCGCCCCGCGGCGGTCCAGGCCGCGTGGAAGCGCGACACCATGCCGGTACTCACGTGGGAGTCGCGCCCGATCGGTTCGGGCAACGACAAGATCGTGGAACCGGGATACGAGCTGCCGACGATCCTGTCGGGTGCCTTCGACACCTACCTGCACCAGTACGCCAAGGACATCGTGGCTACGGGACTGCCCATGGGCATCCGGTTTGATCACGAAATGAACGGCATCTGGTACCCGTGGGCCGAGTCGGACGGCTCCGGCAAGTCGCTGAACGGTAACAACCCGGGCGATTACGTGAAGGTCTGGAAGTACGTCCACGACATCTTCGAGCAGGAGGGTGCCAACAAGCTCGTCGCGTGGATTTGGGCTCCCAACATCGTGAACAACCTGCCCAAGACGCACAAGACGGCCGAGTACCTCGCCTCGCTGTACCCCGGAGACGACTACGTCGACTGGGTCGGGCTGTCCGGCTACCTGCGTCCGCCGTACGTGGATAACCCCTACACGTTTGACTTCACCTTCGGGTCGAGTCTCACGCAGCTGCGGGCACTGACGAAAAAGCCCATCTTCCTCGCGGAGATCGGTGCATCCGAGACCGGAGGACACAAGGCCAAGTGGATCACGAGCTTGTTCGACGGGCTGGCAAAGCCGGAGAACAGCGACATCATCGGCTTCTCCTGGTTCAACCTCGCCGTCACCAGTTACGTCGAAGGTGTACGGGCCACAAACGACTGGCGGATCGACTCCAGGTCGGACACCCTCGCAGCGTTCGTCGCGGGGATCACCACACCGGGCAACGGGTACGACCTCACACCCATTGCCAAGCCATAACTCAGCAGCATGACAACCATGAACGGAAGAAAGCACATGTCTAACAAGAAGCAGTCCACCCAGCCGCGCATTAGCGTCATCGGCACCGGATACCTCGGAGCCACCCATGCTGCCGCAATGGCAGAAATGGGATTCGAAGTCATCGGTGTTGACACCGACCCGGCCAAGGTCGCGGCCCTGGCCGCTGGCCAGGTGCCGTTCTTCGAACCCGGCCTCCCCGAGCTGCTGATCAAGCACGTCTCGTCCGGCCGCCTGCGTTTCACCACCGACATCGCCGAAGCCACCGCGATGTCCGACGTTCACTTCATCTGCGTCGGTACGCCGCAGCAGCGGGGGAGCAACGCGGCCAACACGGCATACGTGGAGGCGGCAACCCTCGCGGTCGTCAAGAACCTGTCGCACGACGGTCTGATCGTGGGAAAGTCGACAGTTCCGGTCGGCACAGGAGCCAAGCTGCGCAGCATCGTTCGGGAGAACATCCCGGAAGGACTGACCGCAGAGCTGATCTGGAACCCGGAGTTCCTGCGCGAGGGCAAGGCCGTCGCCGACACCCTGACCCCGGACCGCCTCGTGATCGGTGGAGCGTCGCCCAAGGCCGAAGCGCTGATGCGTGAGGTCTACGCGATGCCCCTGGCCACGGGCACCCCGATGATCGTGTGCGACCTACCGACGGCAGAGCTTGTCAAGGTCAGCGCCAACGCCTTCCTCGCGACAAAGATCTCGTTCATCAACGCGATCGCGGAGATCTGTGAGGCAGCGGGAGCGGACGTGAAGGTGCTCGCCGACGCGCTCGGCCACGACGTGCGGATCGGACGCCAGTTCCTCAACGCCGGACTCGGCTTTGGTGGAGGCTGCCTTCCCAAGGACATCCGCGCACTCATGCACCGCTCATCCGAGCTCGGGGCCTACTCCGCGGCGTCCCTGCTTCAGCAGGTCGACGAGATCAACATGAGCCAGCGCCAGCGGGTCATTGACCTCACCCTGGAGGCCGTCGGTGGATCGGTACTCAATCGACGCATCGGGGTACTCGGAGCCGCATTCAAGCCGGACACCGACGACGTACGCGACTCGCCGGCGTTGAACGTCGCCGCGGCGCTGCACCTCCGTGGTGCCCAGGTCATCGTGTTCGACCCGGAGGCGAACGAGACTGCCAAGCGCAGCTTCCCGACGCTGAGCTACGCCGAGACGATGGAGGAGGCCGTCACCGGCTCCGACGCCGTTCTCGTGCTGACGGAATGGCCGGAGTTCGTGAACAGCGACCCCGCCGCGCTGTTTGCGCTTGCCGCCAACCCGGCAATCATCGACGCCCGCAACTGCCTCGACGCGGCCTCCTGGACGGGCGCGGGATGGACCCTGCGCTCCCTCGGACGCCCCGCAGGCGTAGCCGCCGACTCCGGAGCATCCGTGCTCGGAACGTCGTCGGTCGTGGGCGAGTTGGTACCGGCAGCCTAGCGCTGGGCCGCCATCCGTCGCGCGGGGAGGATAGCCCTCCGCGCGGGTGGTCACAGCAGCGGTTCGTGATTGCAAGGCACGTACCGTCCGGATAACGGCAAGGGCCGCATCCCCTCTCATACGGGGGAGGCGGCCCTTGTGTTGTCTCAGCAGGCGCGCGGCGGTCGCTCTCCTACGCCGATGGGAGACCGAGGCGTTGGTAGTCAACACCAAATGCAAGGGTGATGACTTCTCCCGTTGGTCCGTCGTACAGGATCGAGTACACAGGCACGAGCGTGTCCGTTGTCCCGTAGAGCGTCGATTCTGACCTCGTGGGGGAATGGACGGTCACGGCCCATACCGGGCGATCCGGTCTTATCCGTGGATCAGATGCGCTGGCGGGGTCGATAGCGCCAACGGCGCGGTACGTCGTGGGGCGGCAATCGAGACGATGGTCGCGATCTGGTGCTCGGAGAGTCGCGAGCCGTCCAGGGACGGATCGTTAACAGAGACCGAGACAGCACCGGCCGTGATCTCGGCGCGGGTGTTGAGGTACGGCTCGGCCGCGTTGAACGGCTCGATCGGGCCAAACGAGGTACCGGTGTCTTCCGCTCGGGCCGGAGGCGGGGGAGCGAGGGCCCGCACGGCAACTGGAGCAGCGACCAGACGTGGAATTGGAGCGGTCCCGCCCGGCGCATTCTCTGTCGCCGCGGCCGCCGCGTTCGCGCCGGCAACGAGTCCCGCCGTCAGGATGGTGACACAGAGGAGAGCAACACCTCGCCGGGCGACTCGTGGATCGACAGACATGACCGTCTCCGTTACAGCTCGGGTGGTCTGACGTCCAGTATCGACTAAATCTCATCTCCCGCATAGGTGCGACAACGAAAACGGGCCGCACTCCCACGGGAGTTCGGCCCTTCTATCGAGCGGTGCGGTGCTGAGACCCAAAGTGCAGTTCGCGTTCACCGGCGGTCGATGTCTGTCGGCGTGCACGGATTCTATAGTCTGCGAGCGTCGCAGCCGTCACGCGAGTGACACCTCAGTTGGGACGATCGGCGTGATCCATGGACTTCCTGGATGCTGATGTATCGGCCGCGTCAGAAGTTCTGGACAGGCGAATCCCGTCCCGAACGGCTGAGCGAATGACGAAATACAGGGCGTAGAGGGCTATGGCGATAACAACGACGTTCAAAGCCAGCGCGGATATTGGATCCATGTGCTCCACCCTAGAACCGTTCGGGTCGAAAAGGCGTGGATTCGTCATGTATCCGCTATGACGACGCTGGATGCCTGAAGCCATTTATGTCCAGACAAAGACGAGTCCGCACGAACTGCCAATTCCTTGGCTGCTCGTGCGGACTCGTTGCGGACCAAAGCCGCTAGATCCCCGTGATCAGGGCTAGTGGGCTATACCCCGAAGTACAGCTCGTACTCGAACGGGGTCGGGCGCTGTGCGGCCGGGATGATTTCCTTCTCGCGCTTGTAGGCGACCCACGTCTGGATGAGGTCTTCGGTGAAGACACCGCCAGCGGTGAGGAACTCGTGGTCGGCTTCGAGAGCCTGGAGGGCCTCCTCGAGCGAGCCGGGAACCTGAGGGATGTTCTTGGCTTCCTCGGGAGGAAGCTCGTACAGGTCCTTGTCGACCGGCTCGTGCGGCTCGATCTTGTTCTTGATTCCGTCGAGGCCGGCCATCATCTGGGCAGCGAACGCGAGGTACGGGTTACCAGAGGCGTCGGGGGCGCGGAACTCAATACGCTTTGCCTTCGGGTTGGTACCCGTGATCGGAATGCGGATCGAGGCCGAACGGTTACCGGCCGAGTAGACCAGGTTGACCGGGGCTTCGAACCCGGGGATGAGACGACGGTAGGAGTTCAGCGTCGGGTTGGTGAACGCGAGGATCGCCGGCGCGTGCTTGAGCAGACCACCGATGTACCAGCGGGCGAGGTCGGACAGTCCGCCGTATCCGCTTTCGTCGTAGAACAGCGGGGTGCTGCCGTTCCAGAGCGACTGGTGAGTGTGCATACCGGAACCGTTGTCGCCGAAGAGCGGCTTGGGCATGAACGTTGCCGTCTTGCCCCACTGCTCGGCGGTGTTCTTGATGATGTACTTGAACTTGAGCAGGTCGTCCGCCGCGTGGACCATGGTGTCGAAGCGGTAGTTGATCTCCGCCTGGCCACCCGTTCCCACTTCGTGGTGGGCACGCTCGAGGATCAGGCCGGCTTCGATGAGCTTGAGGCTCATGTCGTCGCGCAGGTCAGCCTGCTTGTCGACGGGGCTCACGGGGAAGTAGCCACCCTTGAACGGCGTCTTGTTGCCGAGGTTTCCGCCTTCTTCGACGCGGCCCGAGTTCCAGGCTCCCTCATCGGAGTCGACGGAGTAGAAGCTGGTGTTCTGCTTCACTTCGTAGCGCACGTCGTCGAAGATGTAGAACTCGGCCTCGGGGGCGAAGTACGCGGTGTCGGCGATGCCGGTGGACGCGAGGTACTTCTCCGCCTTCTTGGCAACCTGGCGCGGGTCGCGGGCGTAAATCTCGCCGTTGCGCGGGTTGTAGATGTCGAAGATCATGATGAGTGTGCGCTCGGTGCGGAACGGGTCAACATACGCCGTCGTCACGTCCGGGATGAGCTGCATGTCCGACTCGTGGATCGAAGCGAACCCACGGATCGAAGAGCCGTCGAACAACTGGCCAACGGCGAAGAAGTCTTCGTCGACCGTGGATGCAGGGATGTTGAAGTGCTGCTGTACACCGGGAAGGTCGGTGAAGCGAATATCAAGGAACTTAACGTCGGTGTCCTTGATGAACTTGAGCACCTCGGAAGAATCACTGAACATGGAATGGACTCCAATGAGCTTGGTACTGAGGGGCTGCGAGCGCAGCCTCAGTAGTCGAGGCTACGGGTAAGGAGTTTCGCGAGGGTGACGCCATTGTTTCCGGCATGTTACGGGTAGCTACATCGCTACACTGGCCCAATGCCCGAATCGCGCCCCGTTCCCACTGTCTGGCCCGGAAAACGGCTCGGCCTTCCGATGACCGGTTCCCGGTCGATTGCCAGAATTGGGCGAAGAATTCTCGCGCTTGCCATCGACTGGGCGCTGAGCGTGCTCATTTCGACCGCGTTCTTCCATTACGACCCCTTCGCCACGCTGCTCGTCTTCGTGGTGATCCAGGTGGTATTCGTCCTGACGCTGAGTGGCAGCATCGGTCATCTCCTGCTCGGGCTGCGTGTGGTCCGTATCGAGGGCGGGGGATACGTGGGTGTCTGGCGACCGTTCGTCCGCGCCATCCTGATCGCCATCGTCATCCCGGCCGTCATTTGGGACCGCGACCAGCGCGGTATGCACGACCGTCTGCTCAGCACGGCCCTCGTTCTTCGCTAGGGGTTGGCAGCATCTCCCGGACGCCCCGGCCGCGAGCCCGACCGAAAGGCGGCGCGGAGTCCCGTCGCGGGCAACGCACGAATCCCCGGCCGAGGATCGACCGGGGATTCGGATGAAGCGTGGCGCGCAGGTTTCGACAGCAGTCGTGCGCCGCAGAGAACTAGCGGGGACGGGGCGCGCGGGCCTTGAACGGGTCGACGCCCTTAGGAATGGGCAGGCCGCCCTTGCCCTTGCTCAGCGAGCTGAGGCGGTTGCTCACGGCGATGATCTCCTGCTTGCGCAGAACCGGCTTGATCTTGCGCAGACGACCGGCGAGCTTGTGCAGCGGCACGGACTCCGCGTCGGGACCGACGTAGAGGAAGCTCACGGGCACGTTCGGAAGGATGCGCGTGATGTTGCGGCGCTCCTCCTCCAGCATGCGCTGGGTGCGCGACTGGGGCCCCTCGCCGATGAGTGCGACTCCACCCCGACCAACGGCGCGGTAGATCGCGTCCTGGGTGCGGGGGCTGACGTTGATGGGCATCTCGCTTGCCTGCCATCCACGGCGCAGCGAACTCTTCAGCACCGCACCGACGGCGCCGGGCTGGCCGGCGATCTGCGAGTAGGCAGCCTTCTCAGCGCGACGGCCGAGAATGATGAGGAATGCCAGTACGCCACCGAGCACACCGGCGACGATGTACAGGATGAGTCCGACAACGCTGTCGCTGGACAGCAGAACGCCGAGTCCGACTGCCACGATGATCGGCAGGAGGAATCCGAGCAGCAGGTACCACACCGCCATCGAGTCGTAGCGACGTGTCATGTTGAACACGTCGTACATCTGTTTGATGCGGCCGGGCTCTTTATTGGGGTCTTTTTTGGTGCGTGCCATGCGATAAGGATACGGCCACCGCGGACCCCGCGTGGCATGCCACCGACTCCTCCACTGTGGCCGGATCGCGGGCGGTTCCCACAGATGCTGTGAGGGACCGGAAAGCGGATGTCCCTGCGCCGATGATTTTCCTATGCCCACTGCCGACATCCCCCCGATGCTCGCCGGGTATCGCGTCATCCGCACGCTCGGCGTTGGCTCCCGCGCCACCGTCTACCTGGGCACGCCGGGGGAGCGGCCGACACCGTCGGATGAGGATTCGCCACAGCCGGAGGCACCGACACCTGTCGCGATCAAGGTCTTCACCGCGGCTTCGGCAGACAGCGTTGCGAACGAGATCCGCGCGCTCGAAGCGGCCTCGATGATTCCGGCCCCAGCCTCGCAGCACTGTGTACGGCTGCTGGATCTCGCGACCACTGCGGCGGCGCCCCCGACACTCGTTCTCTCCCGGGCTCCCCGCGGGAGCGTCGCGCAGCTCCTGCACGACCGGGTGTCGTTGGAGGCGGGCGAAGCCGTCACCATTCTCGCCCCGCTGGCACAGTGCATCCGCGGACTCCACGCGGCCGGTGTCGCGCACTCGCGGGTCAGCGCCACTACCGTGCACTTCGGCGCCGCCGGCGAGCCCATCGTGGTGGGCTTTGGCCACGCGGTGGTCTTTCCCGCCGGATCGTCGCCTGCGTATCGCGAATCTCTCTCCGAGATTGCTGCCGATCATCAGCGTCTCGCGCACCTCACCGAGCTCGTGTTGTGTCGAGTGCGGGAGCTGGATGCGAACGCGGGTGTGCAGAGGCTTCTCGCCTGGACTTCGAATGGTGCTGCCGCCGATCCGCTCTTTGCCGCCGCGCTCGAAGAGCGACTGTTCGCCCTCGCCCCGGCGCAGCCTGTCGAATTCGCCCGCGGGGAGCGCCCAGAAGTGCCGTCCCGCGTGGGTGCCGCCGTCTTCGCAGGATTGAGTCCGGCGCGGGCGGATGCTCGGGCGGATGCTCCTGCAGGCCGCGTATTCGCACGGTCACCGTCGGGCGTCCCTCTGCCCGCTGTGCCACTGTCAGCGGTGGCATCGGCCATCGCCACCACGCGCGCCCGCGCTCTCGCGTCACTGCGCCGCGTTCGCCGACCCGTCTGGGCAATCTTCGGGGGTGTCCTGATCGCGCTCACCGCGGCCGTGATGTTCATCCCGGCGGGTGCGCCGACGGCCGGTCGGGGCCCGTACGGCGACTTAACCCGGGCGCCGCCACCTGCCACGATTCCGTCCTCGTCGCCGGCGCCGCCCAGCCCGGCGGTGCAGCCGGGGTCGACAGCTCGGCCGGTGGCTCCGTCCACGGGCGCGCCGGCGTCCACGGGCGCGCCGGCCTCCACGGGCGCGCCGGCCTCCACGGGCGCGCCGCCGTCACCGTCCGACGGCGACGAGGACGCCGTGGCGGGCCCAGATCCGCTCCTGGCCCTGCCGGTGTTGCTGGCCGCGCGGGAGCGCTGCTTTCACGACCTATCCGTGCTCTGCCTCGACGACGCCGACCACGCGGGCTCAAGCGCACTCGGTGACGACCGCGCCGCGATCAGGCAGATCCTCGCCGGCGGTGAAGTCCCTCCCGGCGTGCTGCCGGCGGCTCCGAAGCCCGTGCTCGTCGAGAGGTTGGGGGATTCAGCCCTGGTGGCACTGGGGCCTGGCGGGAAAAGCACACAGCCGGCGTCCGTCCTCATGATCAGGACGGACGCCGGCTGGCGCTTCAGGGAGTGGGTAACGCCCTAGATGCCGAGGTTACGAGCGAAGTCGCCCGCTTCGAGACGCTTCTTGACCGCGACGAGGAATCCGGCGGCGTCGGCACCGTCGACGATGCGGTGATCGTACGACAGGGCCAGGTACACCGTGGAGCGGATCGCGATGGCGTCCGAGCCACCCGCGCTGATGACGACGGGCTTCTTGGCAACGATTCCGGTGCCGAGGATCGCGACCTGCGGAAGGAAGACGATCGGGGTGTCGAACAGCGCGCCGCGTGAGCCGGTGTTCGTCAGGGTGAAGGTACCCCCGGCGAGCTCGTCGGGCTTCAGCTTGTTGGCGCGGGTGCGGGCGGCGAGATCCGCGATCTGCGCGGCGAGGCCGGCAAGGTCGAGGTCACTCGCGTTGCGAACGACGGGAGTCAGCAGGCCACGCTCGGTGTCCACGGCGATGCTCAGGTTCTCGTGGTCCGGGTACACGATGGTGTCGCCATCGATGGTCGCGTTGATGATCGGGTAGGTCTTCAGCGCTTCGACCGCGGCGAGGGCAAAGAACGGAAGGAAGGAGAGCTTGTTGCCCGTCTTCTCGAGGAACTGGTTCTTCACCTTGTCGCGGAATGCGGCGACAAGCGTGACATCCACTTCAATGACCGACGTCAGCTGGGCCGAGGTCTGCATGGAGATGACGGCGCGCTCGGCGACGACCTTACGCAAGCGGGACATCGGGACGGTGGTTCCGCGGAGAGCGGAGACCTCGAGCTCGGCGGCGGGAGCCGCGGATACCTCGGCGGCAGCCTCGGGCGCCGGAGCCGGAATGGCGGCGAGAACGTCCTGCTTGCGGATGCGTCCACCAACGCCGGTGCCGGTGACGGTCGCCAGGTCGATGCCACTGTCGTGCGCAAGCTTGCGCACAATCGGCGTCACGTAGCCAGCGTTGGAGTCATCGGCGGGTGCCTCGGCAACGGGCGCAGCCGGAGCCGGAGCCGGTGCTGCTGCAACGGGCGCCGGTGCTGCGGCGGGCTCGGGCGCTGCGACGGGTGCAGGGGCGGCGGCAACGGGCGCTGCTGCAACCGGTGCGGGAGCTGCTGCCGGAGCGGGGTCGACGGGAGCGGGCTCCGGTGCGGCGGGAGCGGCGGGTGCTGCTTCCTCCGGCTCGGGTGCCTCGGTCGACGGAACTTCGGCGACGGGCTCGTTGGGAGTCTCGTTGGCGGGCGTCTCCGCCGGAGCCTCGTCGGCGGCGGGAGCCGGAGCGTCGCCGCTTCCGCTTCCGTCACCGATCGTCACGAGAGGAGTGCCCACCTCGACGGTCTCATCCTCGGCGACCAGGATCGCTTCGATCACGCCGGCGATAGGCGAGGGGATCTCTGTATCGACCTTGTCGGTCGATACTTCGAGCAGAGGCTCGTCAACCTCGACCCGATCTCCCACGTTCTTCAACCAGCGGGTAACCGTACCCTCGGTGACACTCTCTCCGAGTGCCGGAAGGTTGACGGATTCGCTCATCAGTGTTGCTCCTTATTCACAGGTTCTGCCTGTCTAGCTTAGTTCTGGCTGTGCGCGAAGCGCGTTAGTTACATTGCGTGGAGTGGCTTACCCGCGAGTGCGAGGAATGCCTCTCCGAGAGCTTCGTTCTGGGTGGGGTGCGCGTGAATCAACGGAGCGATGTCTTCGGGGTACGCCTCCCAGTTGACGGCAAGCTGCGCCTCACCGATGAGCTCACCGACGCGGGCGCCGATCATGTGAACTCCGACGATGGGACCATCGTTGACTCGGACGACCTTGACGATTCCCGAGGTTCCGATGATGTGGCTCTTGCCATTGCCGGCGAGGTTGTAGTCGTACGACGTGATCGAGTCGGCACCGTAGCGCTCGGCGGCCTTGGCCTCCGAGAGACCGACCGAGGCAACCTCGGGGTCGCTGTAGGTGACCTTGGGGATGTTCACGTCTTCGATGATGACGGGCTTGAGTCCGGCGAGCTCTTCGGCGACGAAGATTCCCTGCTGGAATCCGCGGTGAGCAAGCTGCAGTCCGGGAACGATGTCGCCGACAGCGTAGAGGCCGGGGATGCTCGTCTCGAGACGGTCGTTGGTGATGACGAAGCCGCGGTCCATGGTGACACCGACTTCTTCGAAGCCGAGGTTTGCGGTCGACGGTCCACGACCGACGGCGACGAGCAGCAGCTCGGCCTCGATGGTCTCGCCGTTCTCCAGCGTCACAACGACGCCGTTCTCGTCCTGCGTCACGCTCTGGAAGCGCACGCCGAGTGAGAAGTTAATGCCGCGCTTGCGGAACGCACGCTCGAACTGCTTGCTGATCGCCTCGTCCTCGTTGGGCACGAGGTGTGGAAGAGCCTCGATGATCGAGACATCCGCCCCCCACGACTTCCAGACGCTGGAGAACTCGACACCGATGACACCGCCACCGAGAACGGCGACCTTCTTCGGGATGAAGTCGAGTTCGAGCGCCTGCTCGGAGGTGATGACGCGGCCGCCGATTTCGAGGCCGGGAAGCGAGCGGGAGTAGGAACCCGTCGCGAGGATCACGTTCTTGCCGGTCACCGTGATGTCGCCGACCTGAACGGTCGTGGGGGAGGTCAGTCGACCAGCACCCTCGATCGTCGTGATGCCACGGGCCTTGATGAGTCCCTGGAGTCCCTTGTACTTGCTCGAGACGATTCCCTCGCGGTACGTGGTGACGGCAGCCATGTCGATGCCCTCGAACGAGGCGGTGACCCCGTACTTGGACGACTCGCGGGTCACGTCAGCGACCTCCGCCGAGTGCAGCAGGGCCTTCGTCGGGATACACCCGACGTGGAGGCAGGTGCCACCGACCTTGCCCTTTTCGATGAGGCCTACCGTGAGGCCCAACTGGCTTGCCCGCAGAGCGGCGGCATATCCACCGCTGCCTGCGCCAAGTACTACCAGGTCAAAATTCTGTTCCGACACCCAGCAACTCCCTTGTGCATCAGGATTGTGCGACCAGCCAACGGGATCTGTCAGCGGTCGGAGGGCGAGACTTGCTCGCCATAAAACCTTACTACGCGACCGAAATTTCCTCGGCCAGTGCGATCAACGCACGTACCGTCACTCCGGTCGGACCCTTGCCCACAAAGCCGTATCCGCCGCCGCCGTTGTTCGCGGGGCCGGCGATGTCGAGGTGGGCCCACGGGATCGTCTTCTTGGAGTCACCGTCACCGGTCGAGCCGATGAAGTCCTGAAGGAACGCCGCGGCGATCATCATCCCGCCGGCGGTGTTGCCCGGCTTGATGTTGGCGATGTCGGCGATGTCCGAATTCAGCAGCGGGCGCAGCTCGGACGCGATGGGCATCGGCCAGAGCGGCTCGCCCACGCGGGTGGCGGCGGCAACGACCTGGGCAACGAGGGTTTCGTCGCCCATGGCGCCGGTGTAGCGGTTGCCGAGCGCCGTGACTGCCGCGCCGGTCAGCGTCGCGACGTCAATGATCGCGTCCGGCTCCTCCTCGCCGGCAGCGACGAGTCCGTCTGCCAACACCAGGCGACCCTCCGCGTCGGTGTTCAGCACCTCGACGGTCTTGCCTCCACGGATGCGCAGCACGTCATTCGGGCGGATGGCCGATCCCGAGGGCAGGTTCTCGGCCAGGCAGAGCCAGGCGGTGACGCGCACGCCCAGGTCGAGGCGTGCGGCAGCGAGCGTGACCGCGAGCACGGTCGCAGCACCGGTCATGTCGTACTTCATGCCGATCATGCCCGTCGGCGGCTTCAGCGAAAGTCCGCCGGAGTCAAACGTGATGCCCTTGCCGACGAGGGCAAGATGACGGGATGCACCGGCGGGCGAGTAGCTCACCTTGACAAGGCGCGGCCCGCGAGTAGACCCCTGGCCCACCCCGAGGATGCCGCCGAAGCCGCCCTCGGCGAGTGCTGCCTCATCGAGGACAGTCACCTCGACGGGGAGTCCGGCGGACAACTCGACGGCGGCGTCGGCGAAGGTCTCCGGGTAGAGGTCGAGCGGGGGAGCGTTCACCAGATCGCGCACGGTGTTCATTGCCTCGGCAATGCTCGTGGCGCGGGCAATGATGTCCTCACCACCGGTGGCGACGGGGGAGACGACGGTGATGTGCGCGGCGGGAGCCTTGGTCGAGGCGAGGGTGCTCGAGCGGTAGTCGGTGTAGGAGTAGGCGCCGATGGCCGCACCCTCGAGAACGGCGAGAGTGTCATCCGCTGTTTCAACGGGGAGAGCGAAAAGGATGGAGTCGACGCCGCGCAGCTGGCGCGCGACGGACCCGGCTGCGTAGCGCAGGTCGCTGACGGTTGCGGATGACCCGAGGCCGATGAGCACGATGCAGCCGGCAACACCGGACCACGGCAGGCGGCGCAGTTCGTCAACAGATCCGCTGACGCCGATGGTGCCAAGGTCGGACGCGAGGCTGGTCAGCGCGTCGTCGTCGATCCCCGCGTGGAGCAGAACGGGACCGCCATCGGTCTTCTGCACACCCACCACCAGAACATCAGTCTCGATATCGAGGGGGGATTCGGACGTGATGGAAAGGTGTGCAACTGTCATTCCGCAATGGTACCGAGGTGATCCCGGCGTGTTCGCTGTGGGCATTGCTGGAAGGCGCGCGCAGACCGGCGTCGGGCGGGTGCACGCGATTAGAGTTGACGCATGCGAGACCCAGCAGGCTTATACGACCTTCAGACAGACGTCTCAGAGGTCCCGGCGGGACTGCCCCTGGTGGCGGCCCTTACCGGTTTCACCGACGCCGGCGGCGCCGTCTCCCAGCTCAGCGAATATCTGCTCGAGACTCTCGACAACGAGACGATTGTCGAGTTCGATGACGACTCCCTGCTGGACTACCGTGCGCGCCGCCCCATCATCCACTTCGACGGTGATCACCTCACCGATTACCGTCCTGCACAGCTGAACCTGTACCTGGCCAACGACGAGCTCGGACAGCCGTTCCTGCTTCTTACCGGGTACGAGCCCGACTTCCAGTGGGAGCGTTTCACCGCTGCCGTCCTTGGCCTCATCGAGAAGTTCCAGGTCAAGACGACCACCTGGGTTCACGCCATCCCCATGCCGGTGCCGCACACGCGCCCGCTTGGCGTCACGGTGAGCGGCAACCGCAGCGAACTGATCGAGACCATGTCCATCTGGCGCCCCACCACCCAGGTGCCGGCGACCGCGTTGCACCTGCTCGAGTACCGGCTCCAGGAACTGGCGCACCCCGTCGCGGGATTTGTTCTCCTCATTCCTCACTACCTCGCGGACACCGAATTCCCGTCGGCCGCCGTGACCGCGCTGGAAAGCGTCAGTGCCGCGACCGGGCTCATCTTCCCGACCGATCGCCTCCGGGAAGACGGACGCGAATTCGTATCGAAGATCGATGACCAGGTCGAAAGCAATCCCGAGCTTGCCCGTCTCGTCGGCACGCTCGAGGAGCGTCACGACAGCTACATGCTCGACAACCCGATGCGCTCCCCGCTGACCGATGTCGACGGTGAACTTCCCACGGCCGACGCCATCGCCGCCGAGTTGGAGAACTTCCTCGCGTTCCGCCGGGACGACGACTCCTCGTCGTCCTAACGAACCCACGTCGGCCGTCCCGCTGGTCAGACAGCGGTGACGGCGACCGCGAAGGGGTGGCTCTCGGCCGTCGCTAGAGTTGAAACGTGAATTCGCGACGGTCCTGGATAATTTTTGCCGTCGCGTGTGGCGCGTACGCGATCGCCATCCTGCAACGCACATCCCTTGGTGTGGCAGGTGTGGATGCCACGGACCGGTTCTCCATCTCCGCGGCCATGCTGTCAAGCCTTGCCGTCGTCCAACTGATCGTCTACGCGGGCCTGCAAATTCCCGTCGGGCTGCTGCTGGACCGGGTTGGCCCGCGCGTGCTGATCCTCTCGGGCGCCGCGCTCATGGTCGTCGGTCAGACGACCCTCGCGCTCGCCCCGGGGATCGGCATCGCGATCGCCGGGCGCATCCTCGTTGGTGCAGGCGACGCCATGACCTTCATTTCCGTACTGCGGTTGCTCAACAACTGGTTCTCCGGACGAAAGCTGCCGATCGTCTCCCAGTGGGTCGGCACCATCGGGCAAACCGGACAGATCTTGTCGGCAATACCGCTGTCGATCCTCCTCCACCAGGCGGGGTGGGAACCCGCATTCCTCTCGGCCGCATCGGCGTCGCTGCTGGCGTTCATCCTCGTGGCCATCTTCGTTCGCAACGGAACTCCGGTGCACACGGGATCGATTCCCGTCGGACCGATAAGGGTGATGACGCAACTGAAGGAGAGCCTGTCGCGGCCAGGAACCCGCCTCGGCTTCTGGTCGCACTTCGTCACGCAGTCGTCCGGCAACGTGTTCAGCCTGTTGTGGGGCTTCCCGTTCCTCTCGGTGGGGCTCGGGTACGGTCCCGCGACCGCGTCGCTGTTGCTCACGCTCATCGTTATCAGCGGTGGCGTGATGGGGCCCATCCTCGGTCTGATTACTGCCCGCTATCCGATGCGCCGGAGCAACGTGGTGCTCGGTGTCGTCGTTGCGATGGCAATCGCCTGGACGATCGTTTTGGCGTGGCCGGGCCAACCGCCGTTCTGGACGGTGATTCTTCTGCTCGTGGTGATTGCCGTGGGCGGCCCGGGATCCGTGATCGGCTTCGACTTTGCACGGACCTTCAACCCCATGCGCAATCTTGGCTCTGCCACCGGCATCGTGAATGTGGGTGGGTTCCTCGCCTCCTTCATCATGATGTTCATCATCGGTGTTGTGCTCGATGCGCTTGACACCGCTCACGGAGGCTCGGGAGATCCGTCGACGCTCTACTCGCTCGACTCGTTCCGCATCGCGTTTCTCGTGCAGTACGTGGTCGTCGGTGGCGGCGTGATCATGTTGCTGCGCGCGCGAAAACAAACCCGTCAGCGTTTACACGAGCAAGAGGGAATACAGGTAGCCCCTGTTTGGGTTGCATTAATGCGGGCGTGGCGCAAGAGGCATCGCTAGCGCATCCGGCGCTGGTGGCGAGGATAACCGTCAAACCGTGCAATAATTAACATCGAGACCCGGTCACGTCGTACCAGGAAAGCAGCACGTTTGTCGTGCTGTCGCCCACGACTTGACATGGGTCTTAGTACTGCCCAAAAACCCCGGAAAGGTGTTCGAATGGCAACCCGAACCAAGACTGCAACGGCTGAAGCGCCCACTACCACTGACGAGGTCAACGTCGACCCGACGGTTGTGGCGCCTGTGAAGGCCGCCGCCAAGACAGCTACAAAGACGACCGCGACAAAGGCCAAGGCCCCGACGAAGGCTGCCCTCGCGAAGGCTGCGGCCGCCGAAGCCGCAGAGGCCGCCGGAACCAAGGCTCCCGCCAAGGCCCCGGCAAAGAAGCGTGCAACAAAGGCAACCGGCACCGATGAGGCCGACGGTCCCGACGCCGATGGCGAAGACGACGAACCAGAAGTGGTGATCGTTGACGTCGAGGCCGACACCGAAGAGGTCGCAAAAGAAGGCGCGACCGATACGGACGACGACGACGACAAGAAGAAGACGGACGAGGTTCTGCCCAGCGGCGCCCTCGTGCTGTCGATGGTCGACGACGAGGACGAGGTCCCCGTGTACTCGTCCGCCATCACCGGTGCGACCGCCGACCCGGTCAAGGACTACCTGAAGCAGATCGGAAAGGTCGCCCTGCTGAACGCGGCCGAAGAGGTCGAACTCGCAATGCGTATCGAGGCGGGCCTGTTCGCTGAGGACAAGCTGTCCGAGATGAGCGATGTCGAGAAGAAGACGCCACTCGGACGCGAACTGCAGTGGGTTTCCAAGGACGGCCAGCGTGCCAAGAGCCACCTTCTCGGCGCCAACCTCCGACTCGTCGTCTCGCTCGCCAAGCGGTACACCGGTCGCGGCATGCAGTTCCTTGACCTGATCCAGGAGGGCAACCTCGGCCTCATTCGCGCGGTCGAGAAGTTCGACTACACCAAGGGCTTCAAGTTCTCGACGTACGCCACCTGGTGGATCCGTCAGGCGATCACCCGTGCGATGGCGGACCAGGCCCGTACCATCCGCATCCCCGTGCACATGGTCGAGGTCATCAACAAGCTCGCCCGCGTTCAGCGCCAGATGCTGCAGGACCTTGGTCGCGAACCCACCCCCGAGGAACTGAGCCGCGAGCTCGACATGACCCCCGAGAAGGTCATCGAGGTACAGAAGTACGGCCGCGAGCCCATCTCCCTGCACACCCCGCTCGGTGAAGACGGCGACAGTGAATTCGGTGACCTCATCGAGGACACCGAGGCCGTCGTTCCCGCCGACGCCGTCGGGTTCACGATGCTGCAGAAGCAGCTCGAGAGCCTGCTCGACTCCCTGTCCGAGCGCGAAGCAGGAGTGATCCGCATGCGCTTTGGCCTCGGCGACGGCATGCCGAAGACGCTCGACCAGATCGGAGACACCTTCGGCGTGACGCGCGAGCGCATCCGCCAGATCGAGTCGAAGACCATGGCGAAGCTTCGTCACCCGTCCCGGTCACAGTCGCTGCGCGACTACCTCGAGTAAACACGTGACTGCTGCGCCGGTGCGGTACGCACCGGCCATCATCGCCGGACGTCTCGTTCGGATAGCCGCCCGCATGCGCAAGCGTGGGGGCGGCTCTGCCGTGCCCGGGCTCGTCGTCAATCGCATCGCGCCGGGCTTCCTGGCGAGCGTGCTCGACGGCTTTGCCGGGGGATTCGTGATTGTCTCCGGGTCGAGTGGCAAGTCAACGAGCACCAAGATGCTCGTCGCGATCCTCGAGGCCCACGGCAAGTCCATCTTCACCAATCCGTCGACCGCCAACATCGCGCAGGGACTCACCAGCGCGCTGCTGGAGCGCGTCAACCTGGCCGGCCGTATCGATGCCGAGATCGCCGTCCTCGAAATGGACGAGGGCCACGGCGCCCAGATCGCGCCCTCGCTCAATCCCACGGTCGTTCTCCTGACCAACGTGATGACGGACCAGATCGACCGGTTCCACGACTCGGAGAAGGTCGCCGCCATGCTGAAACGAATTGCGCAACGGGCGAGCAAAGAACTCATTATCAATGCGGATGACGCGATGCTGCTGGAACTTGCCTGTGACGTGGATTCCACCGCGGAGCTCGTTCGCTACGGCGTGAGCGCAGAGGTGCTTGCCAACAACCCCCGGGGACTCGGCTACACCCGCGAGGCAACCGAACGCCTGTCCTCCGACGCCGGCACGGTCATTACGCACGTGGACGGACGTCACGCCACCGTGACACTCGCCGGCACCGAGTGGCCCATCTCCCTCCCCGCACGCGGCACCCACTACGCCGTAGATGCCGCTGGGGCGCTCAGCGCTGCCGCGTCGGTGCTGGGCTCCGACTTTGATCCCGCCCTCGCCACAGCGACGCTGAGCGCCGTCGCTCCCGTGTTCGGGCGCGGCGAGATAGTGACGGTCCGCGGTAAGAAGATTGAGTTTGTGCTCGTGCAGAACCCCGCGAGCTTCCAGCTCAACGTGGACAGCCTGCAGCGCGGTCTCGACCAGGTGCTCGTCGCCGTCGGTTCCGACGTGCGCGACCCGTCCTACTTCTGGCCGGTCGATTCGTCGCCGCTCGGCAGCGTCGTGGCCGTGACCGGGTCCAAGGCGCACGAGATCGCCCTCCAGCTGTCCTACCAGGGCGTTCAGATCGGTTCGATCACGCCCGACCTCGCCACGGCACTCGATGCCTTCCTCGCCCTGCCGGAACCCCAGACGGGAATCAAGACAGTGATCTTCACCGCAGACTCCATGCGCCGCACGCGCGCCCATCTCGGCCTCGTATGAGTTCCGCGCTGACAGTGCTGACGGTGTTCCCGTCGGCGTTCAACGTCAATGGCGACTCCGAAAATGCCGCGGTGCTCGCGCAGCGCGCGCGGTGGTCGGGTCACTCCGTCGATGTCGTGCGCTGGCAGCCCGGGGAGCCTGTACCGGCCGCCGCTCCCGGCATCGTCGTAATCGGCTCGACCACGGATGCCGCGCTTCCATCGGCAATCGCCGAGCTGCGGCCCCACCGCGAGTTGCTGGCGGGCTGGATCGCCTCCGGTGTTCCCGTGCTCGCGATCGGAACCGGCTGGGAAATCCTGGGCGCGAGCATCGAGCTCGGGGGAGCGGCGGGAACCATAGCCGCCCTCGGGTTGGTGGACGGTCGTGCCGTCGCGGCCTCTGCCCGGGTGAGTAATGACCTGGTGGTGTCATCCGCATTCGGCCGACTGATCGGGTTTGAGAACCACGCCCGCAATTGGGAGCTGGCCTCCGGCAGCACTCCGCTCGGAACCGTCGTCTACGGACGCGGTAACGGCGCCACCGGGACATCCGAGGGCCTCATTCAGGGTTCCGTGATCGGAACGCACCTGCACGGACCCGTGCTTGCCAAGAACCCGTCGCTCGCCGACCACCTGCTCGGCCAGGTCATTGAGGAATACGACGCGCGCACAGTCATGAGCGGACGTGTGGACGACATAGCTCGAGCCGCGCGCAATGTGATTGCGACGCGGCTCGAGCTTGAGTCTGAATAACGATCGGATTCGCTGAGAATCCGTCGCCGACGATTTAGTTGTTGACGTTCTCCAGCAGACGGCTGGACTCGTCGTGCCACTCAAGAGCGGTGGCGGAGAGCTTTTCCTTGAACTGTGCGCCGTGGTGTGCGCAGAAGAAAAGCTGACCGGTGGACATAGTGACTCGCACGTATGCCTGGGCTCCGCAGCTGTCGCAGCGATCGAGCGCGCTCAACTGGTGAGCGTCAAGCTCGATGTTATCTTCGGTGGTGATCTGAGACATGGGCTGCTCCTTCGGGCTCGGATGGTGTGATTCCCGTGTGTATATACAAGCACGGTCGTGTTTCGCCCGTGCGACATTTGCCGGGTATTTCGCTGAACGCGTACGGCGGGAATAGGCCTGGGTGTTGCTGCAACGGGTGTCGGAGGGTGACCGGTATTCTTGCAAGGTTGCACCATCTGACGTTTCTAAGGAGTTTTCGTGGCGAGTTCCGACTACTCCGCTCGACACCTGTCCGTGCTCGAAGGCCTCGAGGCCGTTCGCAAACGCCCGGGCATGTACATCGGTTCGACCGACGCGCGCGGACTCATGCACTGCCTGTGGGAGATCATCGACAACTCGGTCGATGAGGCCCTCGGCGGCCACGGCTCGCAGATCAGCGTGATTCTGCACGCGGATGACTCGGTCGAGGTGCACGACCGCGCCCGCGGCATCCCCGTGGACATCGAGCCGAAGACGGGTCTGTCCGGCGTCGAGGTCGTTTTCACCAAGCTGCACGCCGGTGGCAAGTTCGGCTCCGGCTCGTACGCCGCGTCCGGTGGATTACACGGGGTCGGTGCATCCGTTGTCAACGCTTTGTCCGAACGCCTCGACGTCGAGGTTGACCGCGACGGCAAGACCTACGCGATGTCCTTCCACCGCGGCGAGCCCGGCAATTTCGACGACAAGGGCGGCGAGAAGACTCCGGATGCCCCGTTCGCCCCGTTCGTTTCCGGCAGCGAGCTTCGTGTGGTGGGCAAGGTTGCCAAGGGCAAGACCGGTACCCGCATCCGTTACTGGGCCGATCGCCAGATCTTCACCAAGGGAGCTGACTTCCAGACGGAAGAGCTGTTCTCCCGCGCACGCCAGACCGCATTCCTCGTGCCCGGCCTGTCGATTGACATCGCCGACAACCGCGGCGAGACACCGACGAGCGAGACCTTCAGCTTTGCCGGCGGCATCTCCGAGTTCGTTGACTACCTGAGTCCCGACGCACCACTCACCGAGACGTGGCGCATGCAGGGGTCCGGCACGTTCACCGAAACGGTTCCCGTGCTGCAACCCACGGGGGCGATGGTGCCGACCGAACTGACCCGCGACTGCGAGGTCGACATCGCGCTGCGCTGGGGAACCGGCTACGAGACCGTGCTCAAGAGCTTCGTCAACATCATCGCCACGCCCAAGGGCGGCACGCACCAGGCCGGTTTCGAACAGGGCCTCATGAAGTTCCTCCGCGCCGAGGTCGAGAAGAACGCCCGGCGCCTCAAGGTCGGCAACGACAAGCTCGACAAGGACGACATCCTCGCCGGCATGACCGCGGTGCTGACGGTGCGGCTGCCGGAGCCGCAGTTCGAGGGGCAGACCAAGGAAATCCTCGGCACTCCCGCGGTGCGTGCGATCGTGGCATCCGTCATCGCCAAGACCATGGCGGAACGATTCGCCTCTCCCAAGCGCGATGACAAGGCGCAGTCGGCCCTGTTGCTCGACAAGATCGTCGCCGAAATGAAGTCGCGCATCTCCGCCCGCACGCACAAGGAGACCCAGCGCCGCAAGAACGCGCTCGAGAGCTCCTCGCTGCCGGCGAAGCTCGTGGACTGCCGCTCGAGCGACGTGCTCAACAGCGAGCTGATGATCGTCGAGGGCGACTCCGCCCTCGGCACGGCCAAACTCGCGCGCGACAGCGAGTACCAGGCGCTGCTTCCGATCCGCGGCAAGATCCTCAACGTGCAGAAGGCCTCGGTCAGTGACATGCTGAGCAACGCCGAGTGCGCGTCGATCATCCAGGTGATTGGCGCCGGCTCTGGCCGGTCGTTCGACATCACGCAGGCGCGCTACGGCAAGGTCATCATCATGAGCGACGCGGATGTCGACGGCGCGCACATCCGCACCCTCCTGCTCACCCTCTTCTTCCGCTACATGCGACCCATGATCGAGGAGGGGCGCGTCTTCGCCGCGGTTCCGCCACTGCACCGCGTGATCGTCATGAACCCGGGTTCCAAGCCGAACGAGACGATCTACACCTACTCCGAAAAGGAGCTGGAGGGCGTGCTCGCCGGACTCAAGAAACAGAACAAGCGCTACCAGGACCCGATCCAGCGCTACAAGGGCCTCGGCGAGATGGACGCGGACCAGCTGTCGTCCACCACCATGGACCGCCGCTACCGCACCCTGCGCCGCGTGCGCGTCGACGACGCGGAAGACGCCGCGCGCGTGTTTGAGCTGCTCATGGGCAACGATGTTGCTCCCCGCAAGGAGTTCATCATCGCCGGCGACGGATTCGACCGGGCCCGCATCGACATGTAGCACGGCGGCGTTGCCCGCACGGGCAACGCTACGGCTACTCGTCTTCGAGCAGCTCGAGCATTCCGTCCGGATAGAGCAGCGCCTCGTCCTGGGCGAACAGCGCTATCGGCTGCCAGGAGGCAGTCGCGCCACGGTCGGTGTTCTTCAGCGCGATCTCGGTCGTGGAGTAGAGCTGCTCGCGGTCGAGCGTGCACTCGTACACGAACGTCACCTCGCGCACGGCCTCCGTGAAGCTTGTCTGCGTGCTTTCGATCTCGCCAAGCAGGTCGATGTCGGAGATTTCCGAACCCAGCAGCGAGCGGATGACCCGGCGCAGGCTCAATTCGGCATTCTCACCGGTCGCGACCTCGCCGCCGATCGGGCGGAAGTAATCCTCGTTGATGGAGTTGTCGTGTCCTCCGGTGACGAGGAGATCGTCATCCCGGCGCACGACTGCCACCACGCGGGAGTGGACCCTCAGCGGGCTGCCGTTTTCTCCCCGGACGGTTCCGAACGCGCTCACAGGCTCGCCCCGATCGTCGCAACGATTCCCTCAAGCGGCGTGCCCGAGGCATCCCGCTTCGATCCGGAGTCCGGAAGCTTGCGCACAGCGCCGTCCGACCCAAGCGCGTGTGCGGGAGCGGTGCCCGCCCACGCCACGGTCAGCCTGTCTTCGCCCTTGAGGAACGCGTGGGCCCGCACTCCGCCGGTCGCGCGACCCTTGGCGGGGAACTCGAACACCTCGGAGAGCTTCGCCCGGCCGGAGTCGGTTCCCGGGATGGTTTCGGTTGAACCGGACACGGTAGCGACCACGACATTCTCCATGGGGTTGATGGCGCCGAAGAAGATGACCTCTCCTGAGGTGCCGAGGTTGATGCCGGCCATACCGCCAGCGGACGTCCCCTGCGGGCGCACTGTACCGGCCGAGAAGCGCAGCAGTCGCGCGTCGGAGGTGACGAAGACGAACTCGGCTCCGTCGGGTGCCTGGTCGACACCGACAACCTGGTCACCCGGCTTCAGCGCGATGACCTCGAAGTCGGGCTTGTTCGGGTAGTTGCCCGCGGTGACGCGCTTGACGACGCCCTGCTTCGTTCCGATGGCGATGGGAACGGTGGATGTCAGTGAGACCAGTCCCACCACGCGCTCCTTCGCGTTTCCCAGCGCGATGTAGTCGGTGATCTTGACTCCGGCGCCGAGCTGGATTGAGTTCTCTGGCACGCTCGGCAGGTCGACGGGGGAGAAGCGGATGAGGCGACCGAGGGACGTGACCGCCCCGATCTCCGTGCGGCTGGTCGTGACGACGGACGACCGGATGGCGTCGTGCTTCGTGCGTCGGCGGGTGATGGCGGATCCCGTGCCGGCCGCGGGCGCCGCGACATCCCCCTCCAGACCATCCAGCAGGGTGGGTTCCGTCTCCGCCGGGGGAGCCAGGTCGACGCGGATGGCGCGGCCCGTGGTCGAGAGATACACGCGGCAGGCGGTATCGGCGATCTCGAGGATGGGCGCGTTCTTGCGGCTGCTCGCGGTCGCGATGGACGGGCGCGCCTCTGTCAGGAGGGTGCGGCGGGGGGTGCCGAACTTCTCGGCGACGTTCTCGAGCTCGTCGGAGACCAGCTGGCGAATGCGCTTGGGGTCGGCCAGGATTGCCTCGAGTTCGGCGATCTCCTCGCGGAGCTTGTCACGCTCTGCCTCCAGCTCGATGCGGCTGAAGCGGGTGAGGCGGCGCAGGCGCAGTTCGAGGATGTACTCGGCCTGAATCTGGCTGAGATCGAAGACGTCGATGAGGCGGGTGCGCGCCTCCTCGCTGTCGTCGCTTGTGCGGATGACCTGGATGACCTCGTCGATATCGACAATGGCGACCAGGAGGCCCTCAACGAGGTGCAGGCGCTCCCGGCGGCGGTCGAGGCGGAACTGGCTGCGCCTGCGCACGACCGACAGCCGGTGGTCGACGTAGACCTGCAGCAGGTCGCGCAGCCCGAGGGTGCGCGGACCGCCCCCAACGAGCGCGACGTTGTTGATGTTGAAGCTGTCTTCGAGCGGGGTGTAGCGGTAGAGCTGCTCGAGCACGGCGTCGGGGCTGAAGCCGGTCTTGATGCCGATGACGAGGCGCAGGCCGTGCCGGCGGTCGGTGAGGTCGGTCACATCGGAGATGCCCACGAGCTTCTTCGAGTTGACGCCGTCCTTGATCTTCTCGATGACCTTCTCGGCACCGACCATGTATGGCAGTTCCGTGACGACAAGCCCGGTCTTGCGGGCGGAAATCGACTCGACGGCGACCTTGGCACGGGTCTTGAAGGCACCGCGGCCGGTGGCGTAGGCATCCCTGATGCCGGCCAGACCGATGATCGTTCCGCCCGTGGGCAGGTCGGGTCCGGGCACGAAGGCCATGAGGTCGTCAAGGGATGCATCGGGGTTGTGCAGCAGGTGACGGGCGGCACCGACGACCTCGACGAGGTTGTGTGGCGCCATGTTCGTGGCCATGCCGACGGCGATGCCGCTCGCGCCATTGACCAACAGGTTGGGGAACGCCGCCGGGAGCACCTCCGGCTGCGTGAGCTGGTTGTCGTAGTTGGGAACGAAGTCCACGACGTCTTCGTCGAGGCCATCCGTCATCGCAAGGGCGGCCGCTTCCAGGCGCGCCTCCGTGTACCGGGGGGCGGCGGGACCGTCGTCGAGGGACCCGAAGTTGCCGTGGCCGTCGATGAGCGGAACGCGAAGGATGAAGTCCTGCGTGAGCCGCACCATGGCGTCGTAGATGGACGCGTCGCCGTGCGGGTGGAGCTTTCCCATGACGTCGCCGACGACGCGGGCCGACTTGACGTGACCGCGGTCGGGACGCAGTCCCATTTCGGTCATCTGGTAGAGAATGCGGCGCTGTACCGGCTTCAGTCCGTCCCGCGCGTCCGGAAGAGCGCGCGAGTAAATGACGGAGTAGGCATATTCGAGGAACGAGCCCTGCATTTCGGCGGAGAGATCGACATCTTCGATGCGTTCGCCCGCGGCTGCGGTGGGAGATTCGGGAGTAGTCATAGGATTGCCACCATGCTACCGGCGCCGAAAACAGACCGGATCACCCTCGCCGATGTGTTGACAAGTTCCCTGTCCGCCTTGGATGGGTCATCCAATCGACTGAACCTCCCACCCGTCACCAGGGCCGTGGTCCTGCTGGTCGATGGGCTGGGAGTCGAGGCGCTCAAGGCCCGGTCGGGACATGCCCGCACCCTGTTCGGAGCCCTCACCGGGTCATCCGTCATCGACTCGGGATTTCCGACGACGACGGCCGCAGCCCTCGCCACCCTGACCACCGGGGTTGCCCCGGGGCAGCACGGTCTCGTCGGCTACACGGTGCTGGATCCGGCGAATGACCGCGTCGTCAACCAGCTCTCCGGCTGGGACGACAGGCTCGACCCCGCCACCTGGCAGCGTGTGCCCACCCTCTTCGAGACGGCCGTGGCCCAGGGCTACCGGGCCGCTGCCGTCGGGCCGCTGCGCTACCGCGACTCGGGGTTCAGCGGTGCCGTGCTGCGCGGTGCCGAGTACCTCGATGCGGGATCCATCGCCGAGCGCATGCAGCGCGCGGCCGGGTGGCTGCGCGAGGTGGGGGAGCCCGGCATCCTCTACGTCTACGTTCCCGAACTTGACGTCGCCGCCCACGCGAACGGCTGGGAGTCGGACGTGTGGATCCGCAAGCTCGAGGAACTCGACTCTGCGGTGCGCGCCTTCCTGCCGTCACTGACCCCGACGGACGGGCTCCTGCTCACGGCGGATCACGGTGTCGTCGATGTGCCGCACCACGCGCACGTGCTCATCGACGCCGAACCGGCACTGCTCGACGGGGTGCGGTTTGTCGCCGGCGACCCGCGGTGCCTCCAGCTTCACTTCGAGCCGGGACTGGCGGATGACGCGCGCGACGCGCTCATCGAACGCTGGCGTGACGCCGAGGGGAGCCGCGCGTGGGTCGCCACCCGTGCCGAGGCCATTGCCGCCAACTGGTTCGGCGAGGTGTCGCCCGACGTGGCACCCCGCATTGGTGATCTCCTGATCGCGGCCCGCAAGAACATCGCTTACTACGACGGACGCAGCCGGGACACGCACGGGCAGGCCATGATCGGCCAACACGGATCGTTCTCACCGGCAGAGGTACGCGTTCCCCTCCTGCGGTTCGGGGCGTTCGCCCGCGCCTGACGTGCCGGCTGCCCTCAGGCGAGCGCGAGCAGGTGGCGTTGCCCGATGACGGACAGCGATAGCACCTTGTATCCCTCACGGTCGAAGAAGACAGTCAGGCTGTCGCCTTCTTCGCTCATGACGATGCCGGTTCCCCACGCGGCGTGCACCACGGTCGCTCCCTCGGGGAAGGCCGACACCTGGCGTACCGCGAACTCGGGTGCGTAAGCGGAACCAGAGGAACAGGTGTCGCAGTTTCCGCAGGGTGCCGGCAGTTCCTCGCCGAAGTACCCGAGCAGCAACTGACGCCTGCACCGCCGCGTTTCGGCGTATGCGCGCATCATCGCGATTCGCGAGTGTTCAATCCTTTCGCGCTGGCGCCCTGCCGCGACGCCGCGGAGCGCGGCGTCCTCCGCGGTGATCGCCGGGTCGGCTGTCACCCCGAGATGGTCGTGGACGACGACTCCCGCCTCCTCCAGGAGGTTGACGAGTCTTGCGGTTCCCTGCTCCGAAAGAGCAACGGCCCGGGCGATGTCGGCCACCCGTGTTGGTCCGCCGGCATCGACCAGTGCCGTGAATACCCGGGCGAGGTCGTCAGACCGGGGCACACCGCCGGCGAAGAAGCTGAGCAGTCCGAGGTCCTCGGGGCGGTAGTTGAGGGTTACCGTTGCCGGCTCCCCGTCACGGCCGGCGCGGCCGACCTCCTGGTAGTAGCTGTCGAGAGAGTCAGGGATTGAGGCGTGCACGACAAACCGCACATAGGGTTTGTCGATGCCCATACCGAACGCACTGGTGGCCACCACCACCTCGGCGACGCCGCTGTGGAAGTCGGCTTGTGCGGCGGCGCGCAGGCCCGTGCTCAGTCCGGCGTGGTACCCGACGCCGTGGAAGCCGCGCGCGGTGAGTTCCGCCGTGAACTCCTCGGTGTCACGGTGCGTCGCCACGTACACGAGTCCGGGTTTTGCCGTGGCGATCACCTGCGCAAGCACCGCCGCGTGCTTTTCGTGGGGGTTCTCGTGACGCACAACCTCCAGTCGGAGGTTGGGACGGTCAAAGCCGAAGGTGAGAACCCGCGGCTCGCGCATTCCGAGCCGCCGCACGATCTCGTCGCGCACGGGTGGTGAGCCCGTTGCGGTCAGGGCAAGTACCGTCGGGTGGCCGAGTGTCTCGATCGCGTCCGCCAGTCGCAGGTAGTCCGGCCGGAAATCGTGTCCCCAGGCGGCGACCGAGTGAGCTTCATCGACGACGAACAGGCCGACCCCAATGGCGGCGAGTCGGTCGAGCACGTCGGCGCGTGCCAGCTGTTCAGGAGAGAGCAGCAGGTATTTCGCGGTGCCGTCCGTGACAGCGAGTCAGGCCGCAGCGTTGGCGCGCGCACCCTGGGCGGAATTCACCGCGACGGCCCGCGGGGCATTCGGGTGCTGGGCGAGCGTGCTGATCTGATCGGCCTCGAGCGCGATCAAGGGGGAGACAACCACCGTGATGCCGCCGGTCATGGCGCCGGCTACCTGGTAGATCGCCGACTTGCCATACCCGGTGGGCATGACTCCGAGGGTGTCAGTTCCGCCGATCGTGCTGCGGATCGCCTCGATCTGTCCGGTGCGCAGGTCGCCCCAGCCAAAGAGCTCGAGGGCGACCCGGTCGATCGCTGCTGTCACGCCCGATCAGGCGAGGTCGTCGTCCGTGCGCGCACCAAAGACGATCTCGTCCCAGCTGGGCATCGACTGGCGTCCCTTGCGGTTTGCCTTGTTTCCCTGCTGGGGACCACCCGAGGGAAGGAAGGGTTGCGGAGCTGTCGATCGCCCCGGCTCCTCTTCCTCATCGTCAAAGTGGTCGAGCGGGATGTCGACAATGCGGATGCTCCCGGTGGAGGGGTGCATGGGCGACGGCACACCCGAGGTGGGAGCGGGCGGCTCCTCCTCGAAGCTCGCGGCCTCACGCTCACCCCTGCGACGACGCAGGGCCTCAAGAAGATCCGATGTCTGGTTGTGATCGACGGGAGTTTCTTCGCGCCGGGCGGGGGTCACGACGGCGCCGGTGGGCTGCGTGGCGTGGCGCGGCTCGGAGTTGTCGGCCTCACTCAGGTCGAAGGCACCGCTGTCGAAGCGGCTGGCTCCGGTGTCGGACTCGTCGTTGCCCACGGCACGGAGACGGGGAATGAGCGCGCCGGCAGCCTCGCCCTGCTGGGAGAGCGTCACCGCCTCGCCGTTCTGGGGAGACAGCGCGAGCTTCTTCGGGTCGAAGGTCCAGCGGGCATCGTGGTCGATGCTGTCGGCGGTGAAGGACAGCTTCACGACCCAGCCAACCCCGGTCTCTTTCCAGCTCGCCCATCGTTCGCCAGTGGCGCCGAGGTCGTAGAGCCGTTCCCGGATTACGGAGCCAAAGGTCGAGCCCTGTGCCATGGGGTCGGTCTCGAGGGCGGTGTGTACGGCGACGCTGAGCGCCGTCTCCACCACGAACTCGCGCTCGGCCATGACGGGGCCTTCGAATTTCTGGATGTACTCCAGTGGCACACCGGTGATCGAGGACACGTCCTGGGCGGACATGCCACCGCGGATGTGTGCCTGGATCTCGCGGGGTGCGAGTTTGCGGCCGGCACCCGGTTCGGGCACCGCCTGGCGCAGTTTGGACTGCAGCACTTCGTCGATGGGGATACGGAAGCGGGTTCCGTCGTCCGAGGCGACGAGCAGTGCGCCGTTCTCAACTCCGATTACACGTAGGTCTTGCATGCTTAAAAGCCCTCCGGCTGTCGCGATTCCCGCCAAGGATGACACGGAACACTCGCGGATTGCGGGAATAGAACGGGCGTGCCGAAAGTTACTTCACCAGCAAGATGAGTAGCTCGATCTCGCGGTTTGCTATTCGGTTTGTATTCATGCAAACTATGGCCGCCGATTTGGTTTACTCAAGGCTTATATAAGAAGTGGATGGGCATGGCAACCGATTACGACGCACCCCGTAAGACCGACGATGACACCGAGTCAATCGAGGCTCTGAAGGAACGCGTCCCGGACAAGATGTCGGGCAGTGTCGATGTCGATGACGCTGACAACCCCGGCAGTTTCGAACTCGCTGGACAGGATCTGTCAGACCTCGACCTCGACGTCGTGGTACTGCCTCCCCAGGCAGATGAATTCACCTGCGTGAGCTGTTTCCTCGTGAAGCACCGCTCGCAGCTGGACCACGACACCAAGCTGGGTCCGATTTGCATTGAGTGCGGAGCGTAAGCTTCAGCACCCTCCGGGGCACCGCCGACACCGTCGGCATCGTTCCGCCCGAAACGCGCCGTTCACCAGGAATCCCGGTGAGCACGGCGCGCTTTGTGCGTTAACGGGCAAGCGTCGTCACTCAGAGACGGGCGCGCGCCTGATCGATAGCACGCATGAGGGCCTCCGGCTGGCGGGTTGACACCAGCCAGTACGGAGCGGGATCACGTTCGTCACGGATTTCGACCTTCACAACGGGGTCGACCCAGCCGCGGATGACAAGCCACGCGCGGGCGTCGAGACGCTGGCCGCGTTCGAGCGTCGCCTCCGACTTGGTGAAACCGTTCATTGCCCCGACGTTCTCGATCGGCAGCCGTGCACGCCCGGCGATCAGGGCGGACTCGCTCACCTCAATCACCGGGGAGGTGAAGGTCAACACGAGCACGGACGCAGCGAACAGGATGGCGGCCGCCCACACTCCCACCTCGGCATTGATCGGCAGAAACACCAGCAGGGCCGCGGGGATGATCAGTGCGGAGGCGATGTACTGCCATGGCCCGGGCAGAAGGCGTTCACGGTAAGTCGTCATGGCTCTATTCGATCAGACTTCTGGACTAGCCTCGACACGTGGCACATAGCGTCGAGGTATTGATTTCATCGGGATACGAACCGGGGTATTCGCATCCGGGGGATGCGGGGGCCGACCTTCGTGCAGCCGAGAGCGCCGAATTGGCGCCCGGCCAGCGGGTAACCGTCGGCACCGGTGTGGCAATCGCGCTGCCCGATGGATACGCGGCTTTCGTCGTGCCTCGCAGCGGATTGGCAGCAAAGCACGGCATCACCATCGTCAATAGCCCCGGAACAGTGGATGCCGGCTACCGCGGTGAAATTCGCGTCACCCTCCTCAATACAGACGCATCGATGCCCTATTCTGTGGCGGTCGGCGATCGCATCGCACAACTCATTGTTATGCCGGTAACCCGAGCCCGGTTCATCCCCGTTGATACGCTGCCCGGCAGCCAGCGCGGAGAATCCGGCTTTGGTTCCACCGGATATAACGCACCCAAGTCAGGAGAACTCTCGTGAGCGACACAGCCAACGGACCGATCGACGGCGCGGTCGACCAGGGCAAGTCGGGTCCCGCGGATCGCGAGACTGCCGGGCCCTTTGATGACAGCGAAGCAAATGCTGTTCGTCCCTACGTTGACCTGGGGGGCGTGAAGATTCTGCCGCGCGCCGACCTTCACCTGCGTCTCGAGGTGGAAGAGGGGAGCCAGCGCGTCGTCGCGGTCGGTCTCGACTTCGCCGGATCGACCCTGCAGGTTCAGCCGTTCGCGGCCCCGCGGTCGAGTGGTCTCTGGCATGAGATCCGCGAGCAGATCGTGGACCAGATTCACAAGCAGGGCGGTACCACGAAGCTCACGGTCGGCCCCTTTGGACCCGAGATCCTCGCCGAAATTCCGGCGAGCACGGGCGGCCAGGCCGGCGCGCGCCTCGCCCGCTTCGTCGGTGTCGACGGCCCCCGCTGGTTCCTCCGCGGTGTCATCTCGGGCGAGGGCGTCGTCGACGCCGACGCCGCTGCCAAGATCGAGGACCTCTTCCGCAGTGTCGTGGTTGTGCGTGGCACCACTC
Source organism: Glaciihabitans sp. dw_435 (assembly GCF_018449675.1). Taxonomy (GTDB): domain Bacteria; phylum Actinomycetota; class Actinomycetes; order Actinomycetales; family Microbacteriaceae; genus Glaciihabitans. Next base: position 98,564 of record NZ_JAAVUZ010000003.1, read on the forward strand.
CGATGCCCCCGCGAGACCTGATTCCGCTGCACATGCCCGCCAACCCCGGGGCAGACCCGCTGGACCCCACGGTTATCTAGTCCATGTCCGATCCCGTCGAACCGCAGGAGCCTCGCACGCCGACCTTCTCGGAATCACTCTCGGCCGCCGCGCGCCAGTCGTCTTTCGGCAAGATCGAGCCGGGGGAGACGCCGACCGCCGGTGCGATGCTGGGCGCCATTGGCGGTGTCCGAGGCATCGTCGAGTCGGTGGCCCCCGGGTTTGCCTTCCTCTTGCTCTACACGTTCACCAAGAACCTGCCTCTGTCCGTCATCGTCCCGGTGGTAATCGCGGTCATCCTGGTGATCGTGCGGGCAATCACCCGGTCGCCCGTCACCCCCGCGGTCTCCGGTGCGATCGGGATCGCGCTCACCGCTTTCCTTGCGCTCGCCACCAACAGGGCAGAGAACAACTTCTTGCCGGGCATCATCATCAACGTGATCGTGTTGCTCGTCCTGATCATCAGCATCGCCGTGAAATGGCCGCTCGTTGGTGTGGTGGTAGGTCTGCTGCTGGGCGAGCTCAACTGGCGGGCCGATCCGGCTAAGCGTCGCGCCTTCACCATCGCCACCTGGGTGTGGGTGCTGCCCTCGGTCATCCGGGTTGCCGTCCAGGTGCCGCTGTATCTCGCCCACCGCGCGGACCTGCTCGCGGCCACCAAACTCCTCACCGGCATTCCGCTGTACATCGCCGCACTCTGGGTTACCTGGCTGCTGGTGCGGGCGGTCACGACGAAACCCGACGTGTCCGCGGAATAACGGCGGCGCCGGGGCATCCGCTCCGTGGTATATTTATCTCGACATCAAGATACTTTTCGGGTTCCGTCAGACGCACTCTCGCCTCTCGCGGTGCCCGGCACAGGCTTAGGCTTGCCTTGCTGGCAGATGGTCCGGCTGGCGGCGAGTATTGAGCTAGGTCAGCAAGGGAGACGACAGTGGCTGCAGTAGATAGCTTTGGATCCAGGGACACTCTGAAAGTCGGTTCGACCGACTATGAGGTCTTCCGTCTAGACAAGGTTGCGGGCTACGACAAGCTGCCCTTCAGCCTCAAGGTTCTCCTGGAGAACCTGCTGCGCACCGAGGACGGCAAGAACGTCACGAAGGCGCAGATCGAAGCGCTCGCGTCGTGGGTGCCCACCTCCGAGCCCGACACCGAGATCCAGTTCACGCCCGCCCGGGTCGTGATGCAGGACTTCACCGGAGTTCCGTGCATCGTCGACCTCGCCACCATGCGGGAGGCAGTTGCCGCGCTCGGCGGCGACCCTACCAAGATCAACCCGCTGTCACCGGCGGAAATGGTCATCGACCACTCGGTCATCGCCGACCTCTTCGGCTCCGAGGACGCCCTCGAGCGCAACGTCGAGATCGAGTACGAGCGCAATGGTGAGCGCTACCAGTTCCTCCGCTGGGGCCAGACGGCATTCGAAGACTTCAAGGTGGTGCCGCCGGGAACCGGAATCGTGCACCAGGTCAACATTGAATACTTGGCGCGGGTCACCTACACCCGTGAGGTGGGCGGCGTTCTGCAGGCCTACCCCGACACCTGCGTCGGCACCGACTCCCACACCACCATGGTCAACGGCCTGGGTGTTCTGGGTTGGGGCGTCGGCGGCATCGAGGCAGAGGCGGCCATGCTCGGCCAGCCCGTGTCCATGCTGATCCCCAAGGTCGTCGGTTTCAAGCTGTCCGGCACCATTCCCACGGGCGTGACCGCGACCGACGTTGTGCTCACGATCACGCAGCAGCTGCGCAAGCATGGCGTCGTCGGCAAGTTCGTCGAGTTCTACGGCGAAGGCGTCGCGTCGGTGCCCCTGGCCAACCGCGCAACCATCGGCAACATGAGCCCCGAGTTCGGCTCGACCGCCGCCATGTTCCCCATCGACGACGTCACGCTCGACTACCTGCGCCTCACGGGTCGCAGCGAAGAGCAGGTCGCCCTGGTCGAGGCGTACGCCAAGCTGCAGACGCTGTGGTACGACCCGGCCGTCGAGCCCGTCTTCAGCGAGTACCTCGAGCTCGACCTCGGCACCGTCGTGCCGTCGATCGCCGGCCCGAAGCGTCCGCAGGACCGGGTCGAGCTCAGCCGCGCGAAGAGCCAGTTCGAGATCGACCTCGATGCGTATGCCTCGGTCAGCCACTCGATGGTGGACGACGCGGTGGAGGGAACCTTCCCGGCGTCCGACCCGATTGGGTTCACCTCCCAGGACGAGGAGACGGCTCACGCGCAGGCGCCCCACCGTCACACCAGTCACGCACCCGGCGCACTGTCGAACCCGACCGAGGTCGTGCTCGAGAACGGTGAGGGTTTTGTGCTCGACCACGGAGCGGTGGCCATCGCGGCGATCACCTCGTGCACGAACACCTCCAACCCGTCCGTGATGCTCGCTGCGGGCCTTCTCGCCCGCAACGCCAGCATGAAGGGCCTCAAGTCGAAGCCCTGGGTCAAGACCACATTGGCTCCCGGGTCGAAGGTCGTCACCGACTACTACGCGAAGGCTGGCCTGACCGGCTACCTCGAGGACCTCGGCTTCTACACCGTCGGCTACGGCTGCACCACCTGCATCGGTAACTCCGGTCCTCTCCTCGACGAGATCTCCGCAGCGGTCAACGACAATGACCTCGCCGTTACCGCCGTGCTCTCCGGTAACCGCAACTTCGAGGGTCGCATCAACCCCGACGTCAAGATGAACTACCTCGCGTCTCCGCCCCTGGTCATCGCGTACGCCCTTGCCGGATCGATGAACTTCGACTTCGAAAAGGACGCACTGGGCGTCGGCAGCGACGGCGAGGATGTCTACCTCAAGGATATTTGGCCGGATGCCGCGGAAGTTCAGTCCACGATCGACACGTCCATCAACACCGACATGTTCACCCACGAGTACTCGGGTGTCTTCGACGGTGACGAGCGCTGGCGTTCGCTTCCCACCCCGACCGGCGCCACGTTCGAATGGGACGAGGAGTCCACGTACGTGCGCAAGCCCCCGTACTTCGACGGCATGACGATCGAGACCACCCCTGTCGTCAACTTCACCGGCGCCCGTGTACTCGCCAAACTGGGTGACTCCGTGACCACGGACCACATCAGCCCCGCGGGAAACATCAAGGGCGACAGCCCGGCCGGACGCTACCTCGACGAGCACGGTGTCGAGCGCAAGGACTACAACTCCTACGGTTCGCGTCGCGGTAACCATGAGGTCATGATTCGCGGAACCTTCGCGAACATCCGCCTCAAGAACCAGTTGCTGGACGGCGTCGAGGGTGGCTACACCCGCGACTTCACGCAGCCCGAGGGTCCGCAGTCGTTCATCTACGACGCCAGCCAGAACTACCAGGCAGCGGGCATTCCCCTCGTCATCTTCGGTGGCAAGGAGTACGGTTCCGGGTCATCCCGTGACTGGGCCGCGAAGGGCACGAGCCTCCTCGGAGTCAAGGCCGTTATCGTCGAGAGCTTCGAGCGCATTCACCGCTCCAACCTCATCGGAATGGGCGTGCTGCCGCTGCAGTTCCCCGCCGGCGAGAGCTGGGCGTCCCTCGGCCTCGACGGTACCGAGTCAGTCACCATCACCGGTGTCGAGGAGCTCAACGACGGCGTCACCCCGGAGACGCTGCACGTGGTCGCCGCCCCCACGGAGAACTCCCCGGCGGGCAAGGAGACGATCGAGTTCGACGCGGTCCTTCGCATCGACACCCCGGGCGAGGCTGACTATTACCGCAACGGCGGCATCCTGCAGTACGTACTGCGGTCGCTGGTGTAACGGTGGTTATCCGCCCGTGGGCGGGCGACAACTGATCGACTCAGGGAAGACCCGGGCGTGTGGCATCCACTCGCCCGGGTCTTTGCGTTTAATTCCCACCGAACACACCCGGCGCTCCGAAGCACTATCGAAGGTGACGCGGTGGGCCTCGCGTAGACTTTCAGGATGTTCGTCCAGTGCCCGCAAGTTCGTTTTCGGATGGTGACCGCGTGACAATTCTCGAGACGATCTCCGGGCCGCGTGACCTGGACGCCCTTTCGCCGGCCCAGCTGGAGCAGCTCGCAGCGGAGATTCGCGCGTTCCTGGTGAGGGAAGTGTCCAAGACCGGCGGTCACCTCGGCCCCAACCTTGGTGTTGTCGAGCTGACGTTGGCCATCCACCGGGTCTTTGATTCACCGCACGACGCCGTGATCTTCGATACCGGCCACCAGAGCTATGTGCACAAGTTGCTGACGGGACGCCAGGACTTCTCTCACCTGCGCCAGCGCGGTGGACTCGCCGGGTATCCGCAGCGCAGCGAATCCATTCATGACATCGTCGAGAGCTCGCACGCATCCAGTTCGCTGTCGTGGGCCGATGGCATCTCGCGGGCGTTCGCAATGACCGGCCAGGACGACAGGCACGTCGTCGCCGTGGTGGGCGATGGCGCCCTCACCGGTGGCATGACCTGGGAAGCCCTCAACAACATCAGTGACGACAACGCACGGAAGCTCATCATCGTCGTCAACGACAACGGTCGTTCCTACGCGCCGACCATCGGTGGCATGGCTCGGTTCCTCAACGATGTGCGCACGCGTCGGTCCTATCGCAACCTTTATGAGTCGAGCCAGCGGCTGTTCAACGTCTTCGGCGGACCGGGACGCGCCCTCTACCGTGGCATCCGCGGTGGCACACACGGCTTCCTCTCCCGCTTCACCAACAACGAGGCGCTGTACTCCAACCTCGACATCAAATACATCGGCCCGATTCACGGGCACGACCTGAATGCCATGCGCGAGGCGCTGGAGCAGGCAAAGAACTACGGCGCCCCCGTGATCGTTCACGCGATCACCCAGAAGGGCAAGGGCTACGAGCCCGCCGTCGCGGACATAGCGGACCAGTTCCACGCGGTCGGCCAGATCGATCCGGAGACCGGCGAGCCCGTCGGAACATCCTCCGCTCCGTCGTGGACGTCGGTGTTTGCCGACGAGATCGTGTCCATCGCCGACACCAACCCGCGCATCGTCGGAATCACGGCGGCCATGCTGCGGCCGACCGGTCTGCACAAGTTCGCCGAGCGATACCCGCAGCGGGTGTTCGACGTGGGAATCGCCGAGCAGCACGCGGCCACCTCGGCGGCCGGCCTCGCCTTCGGCGGCCTGCACCCGGTCGTGGCGTTGTACGCGACGTTTATCAACCGCGCCTTCGACCAGGTGCTGATGGATGTCGCCCTGCACAAGGCAGGCGTGACCTTCGTGCTGGACCGTGCCGGTGTCACAGGACCCGACGGCCCCAGCCACCACGGCATGTGGGATCTCGCGATTCTGCAGGTTATCCCGCACATCCACATCGCCGCCCCCCGCGACGCAACGCGCCTGCGCGAGGAACTCCGTGAGGCCGTCGTCGTCGAGGACGCCCCGACCGTCGTGCGCTTCTCCAAGGGCAGCGTCGGCAACGAGTTTGAGGCAGAACGCCGGACCTCCGATGGCGTCGACGTCCTGCGGGAGGCGGCCCACAAGGACGTGCTCATCGTGACGGTGGGCCCGATGGCCTCTCTCGGGCTGCAGGTAGCCGAGCGTCTCGCGGCGCAGGGCATCGGCGCAACGGTTATCGATCCGCGCTGGGTCGTCCCCGTGCCGGCAAGCGTCGTGGACTTCGCACGCGACCACCGCATCGTCGTATCCATCGAGGACGGCATTCGTGTCGGTGGCATCGGTACCCGCATCCGCCAGGACCTGCGCGAGGCCGGGGTCGACACCGCCGTCACCGAACTCGGGCTTCCCGACGAGTTCCTCGATCACGCCACCCGCGACCAGATCCTCGAGACCGTCGGGCTCACCCCGCAAAAGATCGCCCGTGACCTCGTCGCGCAGGTGCTGGGCAGCAAGATTCCGGTTGCCCGTCCGCTTCCGGCCGACGGCCGCGATGCGGACGAGCGCGCCGGCACCGACTCCGTCGCCACCGAGCGCGACGAGTAGGTCACCCCGCCGATTTGGTGCGGCCGGATCACAAACCTCAACCACAGGCACAACGCTGGCAGGATGCTCCGGGAGTGACGTCTGTCGCGCGCGAAGTTCTACGCTGAGAAAGTGACGATTACGCAGCCGGAACTCACCCTCTGTGAGGTGACCGAGCTCTCCGGTCTGTCGGCCCATACCCGCCGCGATTGCGGGCTCGCCCGTCACGGCGACGCGGCCGAGGGCGCGCGGTCGCGGCTGCTGCGGGAGACTCGGCTCCGGGTCATCCGTCTGCTCGCTGACATCACCACCAGTCTTGCCGCGATCGATACGAAGATCGCGGTGTACGAAGAAAGGATCACCCGTTCATGAAGAAGATCACACTGGGAACCAACAAGCTTGAGGTGTCCCGCCTCGGGCTCGGCTGCATGGGAATGTCTGCGTTCTACACCGGCGCGGGAACGGATGACACGGGGTCGATCGCCACGATCCACCGTGCGATGGACCTCGGGGTCACGTTCTTCGATACCGCGGAGATGTATGGCCCGTACCTGAATGAGGAACTGCTGGGACGTGCTTTCGCCGGCCGTCGCGATGAGGTCGTCATCGCGACCAAGTTCGGCACTCTCCTGCACCGCGGCGATGGAAGTCGCGGACTCGACGGCAGCGCCGAGAACGTGCGCCTGTCGGTCGAAGGCTCCCTTGCACGCCTCGGAACCGACTACATCGACCTGTACTACCAGCATCGCATGGACCCGGGAACGCCCATCGAGGAGACCGTCGGTGCGCTTGCCGAGCTCATCGCCGAGGGGAAGATCCGCAACTACGGGCTGTCCGAGGCCGGACCCGAGACGTTGCGTCGCGCCAACGCCGTTCACCCGGTGACGGCGCTGCAGTCGGAGTATTCCCTGTGGTCCCGTGACATCGCCACCGACATCCTGCCGGTCGTCCGCGAGCTCGGCATCGGCCTCGTGCCGTACTCGCCGCTGGGCCGCGGTTTCCTTACCGGGACGATCAGGTCGCTCGACCAGCTGGATGCCGATGACTTCCGCCGCAACAACCCGCGGTTCGAGGGAGACAACCTCGAGGCGAACATCAGCATCGTGGAGCAGGTGGATGCAGTCGCCGCCGAGCTCGGCGCAAAGCCCGGCCAGGTCGCCCTCGCATGGCTGCTGGCGCAGGGCGACGACATCGCTCCCATCCCCGGCACCAAGCAGATTAAGTACCTGGAGGAGAACGTGGCGGCCGACGCCATCGAGCTCTCCGCCGAGCAGCTTGCGACCCTCGACGCGGTATCCGCTCCCGTGGGCGACCGCTACGCCGACATGAGCCCGCTGGGCCGATAGCCGCCCCGCCACGGCCGCGCGACCGGCCGCACCCGCAAGTTCGGGGCGGCGGGAGTTATCGCACGGTTCGGCGGGAGAAGAATGCGAGCGGCGGGAGTCATGACTTCCGCCGCTCGTCTGTTTCTCTCGCCACCCGGGTATCTCTGGTGGCTACTCCACGCCGCGGATCGGCGGGGTGTGGAACGTGCCGCCGAAGACCCGCTCGGAGGCCCCCACCCGGTCGAGGTAGGGAGTGAGCCCGCCCATCTGGAACGGGTAGCCCGCGCCGAGGATGAGGCAGAGGTCGATGTCCTCGGGTGCCGAGACGACGCCGTCCTCGAGCATGCGGTGCACTTCGTCGGCGAGGCCATCCTCGATCCGGCGCAGCAGCTGCTCGCTGGTCTGCGGGGATGTCCCACCGGCGACGATGGCAACGGCCTGCTTGTCGTAGCCCTTCACCTTGCCCTTGGAGTCCCGCTCGAAGATGTGACCGAGCTCGGCCAGCTTGTGCAGGTTAGCGCTGTCGAAGAACCGCTCCGGGAATGCCGAGTGGTGGGTGTCGAGCACGTGGGCTCCCACCTTGAGACCGACGAGTTCGAGCAGCTCGAATGGCGTCATCGGCAGCCCGAACGGCTGGATCGAGGCATCCACCACCGCGAACGGCGTTCCCGTATCCACCGCGTGCATCGACTCACCGAGCACCTTCGCCAGGATGCGGTTCACCACGAACCCAGGGGTGTCGCGGGTAATGACCGCGTTCTTGTAGAGCTTCGCGGCCGTGACCATCGCGGTCGAGAGCGTTGCGTCGTTGGTGAGCGGCGTGCGCACCACCTCGATCAGCGGCATCACCGCGACGGGATTGAAGAAGTGGAACCCCACGAGGCGTTCGGGATGACTCAGCCGCGCGCCAATCTGTTCGACCGACAGCGATGACGTGTTGGTGGCCAGGACTGCCTCCGGGGAGATGTACTGCTCGACATCGGCGAAGACGTCCTGCTTCACTCCGAGTTCTTCGAAGACCGCCTCAATCACCCAGTCACAGTCGGCGAAGTCCGCCTTGTTCGTGGTACCGCTGACCAGCGCCGTGAGCCGGTTCGACTCGTCGGGGGAGATGCGCCCCTTCTGCAGCAGGGCATCGATTTCGTTGTGAATGTACGCGACGCCCTTGTCCACGCGCTCCTGGTCGAGGTCGGTGATAACAACGGGCACCTGCAGCCGGCGCACGAAGAGCAGGGCGAACTGGCTGGCCATCAGTCCGGCGCCGATCACGCCGACTTTGGTGACCTTGTGGGCGAGATCCTTATCCGGGGCTCCCGCTGGCCGCTTCGCGCGCTTCTGCACGAGGTTGAAGGCGTAGATGCTCGCCTTGAACTGGTCGCCGGAGATCAGGTCGGCGAGAGCATCGTCTTCGGCGGCGAAGCCGGTGGCGCGATCGGTGTTTTTCGCGGCCTTGAGCAGCTCGAGTGCGCGGTAGGGGGACTTCGCCACCGTACCGATCTTGCTCTCGAGCGACTTGCGGGCGATGTTGATGGCGACATCCCACTTGAACGCGCGCTCCAGCTTGCCGGGCACGTTCGGGCGGTCGACCTGGATTGCCCCGGTGAGCACGCCGTCGGTCCAGGCAATGGAATCCTCGAGGAAGTTCGCGGGGGAGAAGATGGCGTCCGCGATGCCGAGGTCGAACGCTTCCTGTCCCTTGAGCGTGCGGTTGTTCTTCAACGGGTTCTCGATGACGACCTTGAGGGCGTTCTCGATGCCGATGAGGTTGGGCAGTAGCCAGGCGCCACCCCAGCCGGGAATGATCCCGAGGAACACCTCGGGAAGGGCGAGGGCCGCGATCGAGCTGTCGATCGTGCGGTAGTCGGCGTTGAGACCGATTTCGACGCCGCCGCCGAGCGCGAGGCCGTTGATGAACACGAACGACGGCACGCCCAGGTCCGAGAGCTTGCCGAGCACGTGGTGACCCAGCTGGGCCATCTGCTTGGCAACGGCGCGGCTCGGAATGTCACTGACCTCGGACAGGTCGGCGCCGGCGGCAAGAATGAACGGCTTGCCCGTAATGGCGACGGCCGCGATCTCCCCGCGCGCGGCGCGGTCGCGTTGCGCGTCGAGCACTCCGCCGAGCTCGAGCATCGTTGCCGGCCCGAGTGTCGAGGGTCGGGTGTGATCGCGGTCGTTGTCGAGGGTGATGAGAGCAAGGCTGCGGCCACCCGACAACGGGACATCCCGAACGTACGAATGGGTGATGACCTCATCGGTCGACAGCGCCTGCAGCTCATCAAACTGGGTGGTTACGTCGGTCATTTCTTGCCCTTCTTCCCCGTGAAGTGCGGGTTCTCCCAGATGACGGAGCCGCCCTGCCCGAGACCAACACACATGGCCGTCAGGCCGAACCGCACCTCGGGGTGCTCCTCGAACTGGCGGGCTAGCTGGATCATGAGACGGACACCGGATGACGCGAGCGGGTGACCGATCGCGATGGCGCCGCCCCACGGGTTCACGCGGGGATCCTCGTCATCGATACCGAAGTGGTCAAGCAGCGACAGCACTTGGACGGCGAATGCCTCGTTGAGTTCGAACAGTCCGATGTCGGTGATCGACAGCCCCGCCTTGCGGAGCGCCTTTTCGGTCGACGGCACCGGCCCGATGCCCATGATTTCGGGTTCGACGCCGGCGAACGCGAAGCTGACCATGCGCATTTTCACCGGGAGACCGAATTCCTTGGCGGCGTCGGCGCTGGCGATGATGCTCGCGGTCGCGCCGTCGTTGAGGCCAGAGGAGTTGCCCGCGGTCACCCGACCGTGCGGGCGGAACGGCGTCTTGAGGCCCGCGAGTCCTTCCATGGTGGTCTCGGGACGCAGTGCCTCGTCTCGCGTGGCGAGCCCCCAGCCCGCGCCCGAGCGAGTGGCAATGGGGATGAGGTCGGGCTGGAGCTTGCCCGCGTCGTAGGCAGCGGCGGTCTTCTGCTGGCTGCGCATCGCGTAGCGGTCGGATCGCTCCTTGGTGAGGCCGGGAAAACGGTCGTGGATCCGCTCGGCGGTGTTGCCCATGTTTAGGGCCTCACCGCTGACGAGCTTCTCGGCGAGGAAGCGGGGGTTGGGGTCTGCCCCAAACCCCATGGGGTGCCGTCCCATATGCTCGACACCGCCGGCGATGCCGATGTCATACGCACCAAACGCGATGCCGCCCGCGATCGCCGTTACCGCGGTCATGGCGCCCGCGCACATGCGGTCGATCGCGTAACCGGGAACCGACTTCGGAAGGCCGGCCAGGAGGGCTGCCGTACGCCCAAGCGTCAGGCCCTGGTCACCGGTCTGCGTCGTCGCGGCAATTGCCACTTCGTCGATCCGGTCCTTGGGAAGCGACGGGTTTCTCTCGAGGAGCCCGATCATGGCTTTCACGACGAGGTCGTCAGCCCTGGTATCCCAGAACATTCCCTTTTCGCCTGCCCGACCGAACGGGGTACGGACCCCATCCACGAACACGACTTCAGTTTTCTCGGCCACTTTGCCTCCAACACATAGGTACTGCGTTGAATCCTAGGCTGACCGAAAGTTACCTCAGTATCCGTTGCTTGTTTCTACGAATCTGCTTCCGCAGGTGCTTCGGTCGTTTGGATAGCCTCCACAAAGGCCTGACTGATTGCCTGTGCGGTTGCGTCAACCTGCCACTGCCGTGCACCCATGTCGAGAAGCGCCGATTCGATGGACGTCGCGTCGGTGCTGGCCGGCGGATTCCAGCTGACCCGGCGCAGCAGCTCGGGCGTCAACAGGTTTTCGACGGGGATGTTCAGCTCGGTCGAGACCTCGGTGACGGCGGCGCGTGCGGCCTTCAGACGCTTGTCGGCCTCGGGGTTCTTGTCCGACCACGCGCGGGGCGGCGGAATGTTCTCGCCCGGGGGACGCAGCACGGGAAGGTCGGAGGTGGCCAGACCCGCCTGGATGGCATCCCACCATCGGTCGATCTGCGAGCGACTGGCGCGACCGGTGAATTCCTTGAGCGCCGACAGGTCGCGCTTCGTCTCGGGGAGCACCCGGGCAGCTGCAACCAGCGCCGAGTCGGGCACGAGGCGTCCGGGAGCGGTGTCGATCTCGCGGGCGTAGGCGTCCCGCGCTTCCCACAGTTCCCGCGCCACGGCGAGGTTCCGGATGCCACGGATGGAGTGCAACCCGCTGAGGCGCCGCCACGGCTGCTCGCGGACGGGCTTGAGATCACGGGCAAGCACCGCGGAGAACTCCTGCGCGGCGATGTCGGCCTTGCCCGCGTCATCCAGCATCTTTCCCATGACGTCCCGCACGTCGACGAGAAGTTCCACGTCGAGGGCGGCGTAGACGAGCCAGGCCTGGGGGAGCGGACGGGTGGACCAGTCGGCAGCGGAGTGCTCCTTGGCGAGGTGGATGCCGAGAAGTTCCTCGACGACGGTGCCGAGTCCCACGCGCGGGAGACCCGCAATGCGGGCGCCCAGCTCTGTATCGAACAGGCGTGTCGGGTCGAGACCGACCTCACGCAGGCAGGTGAGGTCCTGGCTTGCGGCGTGCAGCAGCCATTCCTCGTCCTTAATCACGTCGTTGAGTTCGGAGAAGGAGCCGATCGCGGGCGGGTCGAAGAGGAAGGTGCCGGATCCGCGACGGAAGATCTGGATGAGGTAGGCGCGCTGCGAGTAGCGGAAGCCTGAGGCGCGTTCCGCGTCGATGGCAATGGGACCGTGACCGGCCGCGATCGCCTCCACGGCTTCGAGGTACCCCTCGCGCGTGTCGATGACCGTCACCGCCACATGGGGTGCCTGTTCGGGCGCGGGCGGTGGTACTACGTCGGGGCTATTCACGTCCGGCTCGGTGCGCTGACAACAGGCTCACTCCTTCAATGGCCGGAGGTAACCCGGCCAGCATGCACAACAATTCAGTCCAGCCTTCCACATGCGCGGTGGCTTCGGCGTCGGTGGGGGTCCAGGAGGCCCGTAATTCGATCTGCGCGCCGTCTCCCTGGGAGGCGAGCTCACCGAATCCCGTGGAGAGAATCTTCGTCGCCGTGCCGCTGGCGGAGGTGTACTTGGCACCGCGGGCATCGAGGGCGTCCACCAACCACGACCAGGTCACCTCCGCGAGGAACGGGTCGATGCCGATCTCCGGCTCGAGCGGTGCCTGTGCGAAGCAGACGATGCGGAAGGTTCCGCCCCAGGCGTCCGGCGCGGACGGGTCGTGGAGCAGGATGAACCGGCCCGTTCCCAACAGGGAGTCGTTGCCATGACGTGCGGGCGTGACATCCGCTGCCAGAGCGAGGGCGTAGGGGGCGAGGTTCTCGGGCGCGCTGATCTCGGTGACGGTCAGCTCCGGACGTGTCGCGGCGCGGCGGACCGCTTCGACGGCGGCCACGAAGGCGGCCGGTGGTCCTGCTGGTGTCTCGGGCACGAGTGAAGATTAGGCTTTGTTGCTATTTTGGGGCGTGAGGCTCGCCGTTTGATGTGGAGCCCTGTGATCTGGAGTGCATACGATGAACCCCCGCCATCCCCGGCATTTCTCCGCGCGTCGTGTCATCGGTACCTCCGCCATCGGGGTGGGCGCCCTCGTGGCCTTCGGCACGGCGGCGGCCGCCGTCACCTCCGTGGCCGTCGCCAGGCTGATTGTCGTTCCCTCCGGCAGGCACACCGATGACGTGCGGGTGCTCGCGGTCACCGAGGACACGATCACGCTCTCGTCCACGGCCGACACCCGGCTGCCCGGGCGGTATGGCTTCTGGTTCACCGCGAGTTCCGGTCACGCCAAGCTGGGCGAGATCCTGTCATCGACACCGGTGTCCGTCACGCGCGAGCTTCTCTCCGTCGATTTTGGGCGACTGGATGTCGCGCGGCGGGGTCGCTTCGGAGGCTGGTTCTATCTCAGCCCCCGCGAACTCGATGTGCCGTACAGCAATGTGCTCGTTCCTACTCCCGTCGGACCGGCCCCCGCGTGGCTCATCCCGGCCGACGAGGACACCGGGCGCTGGGTGATCGGCGTGCACGGCCGGGGCGTGCGGCGGGCCGAGACCCTGCGTGCGGTCGACGTGTTCCGACGCGCGGGCTACTCGATCCTTCTCGTCTCGTACCGTAACGACGGCGACGCGCCGTCGAGCGATGACGGGCGCTACGGGCTCGGGGACACCGAATGGCAGGACGTGGATGCCGCGCTCAGCTACGCGATTGCCCAGGGCGCAACCGACGTGGTTCTGCTGGGCTACTCGATGGGTGGCGCGACAGTTCTGCAGACAGCCATCCGCTCGGAAAATGCCGGCGTGATTCGCGGACTCGTTCTCGATTCGCCGGTGATCGACTGGATCACGGCCTTGCGTTACCAGGGCACGAGCATGAAGCTCATCGAGCCGTTGCAGCGACTGTCGCTGGCGATCATCAGCAGTACCTGGGGTCGGGCCGTCACCGGGCTCCAGGAGCCCATCGACCTGGTGCGGCTTAACCTCGTTGCGCGGTCGGGCGAACTGACGGTTCCGGTGTTGCTCATGCACAGCGTCGATGACGGGTTCATTCCGGCCACGGCGTCGCGCGCGCTGGCCGAGGCGCGTCCGGATGTCGTCGAATATCACGAGTTCACCGTCGCCCGGCACATCAAGCTGTGGAACTACGACCCCGAGCGGTGGACCGCCGCCGTGGAGGGCTGGCTCAGGCGTTTGCCACAGTCCAGCGCGCGTACAGGCCGCTCGCGTCGTCGGCCAGCAGCTGCGACAGAGTAAGCGCCTTCTCCGTCATCTCTTGCGTTCCAAAGAGGGGGATGGCCGTGCCGCCGAGGTTCGGGCTTGTCGACAGGCACAGTTCGTTGACGAGTCCCGCGTCGATCAGCTGACCGGCGAGGCTGGGGCCGCCCTCGGCCACGACTGACCGGTATCCGGCGCCCTGCAGGGTGCTGAGGATGTCGGCGGGGGCGAGTCGGCCGTCGACGTCGGGAACGATGAACACTTCCGCGACCGCGTCGCCCAGGGTGCGGCGCACGGTGTCGGCCGCGGATCCCGGACACAGCACGAGCAGCGCGCCGCGCTGGCCGGTCGTCACGATCCGGTGTCCGGACAGATCACCGGACGATGTGACGACGGCGAGGGCGGCGGTGCGGGGAAGGTAGTAGCCCTCGACCCGCACGCTCGCGGCGCCGACGAGCACAACATCCCCGTGGTCGCGAATGATCTTGAGGATGCGCCGGTCGATCGGACTGCTGAGGGTCTCGCTCGTGCCGTCGGTTCCGCCGGCGCTGCCCGAGACGCTCCCGATGAGGTTCAGCCGTACCCAGTCGGGCCGGGGGATTCGGTACAGCTCGACCAGGGCGGACTGTGATTCGTCCGCGTCCAGGTCGATTGGGTCGTCGCCCGTCGGGAAGATCCTGGTGAGGATCACGCCGCCGTTTTCTCTCGGATCTGCCGCTTTGCCCGACCGAGCAGAGCCGTCATTCCGCGGATACGCAGCGGGCTGACGGCCTCGGTCAGTCCCAGGTCCGACGGGTAGTCGTCCGGGACGGCCAGTACCTCGGCGACCGTGAGGCCGGCGAGACCCTGGGCGAGGATCGAGGCAAAGCCACGGGTGGTTGGGGCTTCGCGGGGAGCCGTCGCGTAGAGGTGCACGATGTCCGAGTCATCCACCTCGACAAAGATGAAGACGGGGGACTGGCACTCAACGACCTGTTCAAACAGATCGGGGTGCTCGCTGTAGCGTTCGGGAAGTTCCGGCAGTTCCTGCGAGAACTCGAGGAGCAGCTGCAGCCTGTCGCGCACCTCGAGGTCGCGGAAGTCGTCCTTGATCTGCTGCAGCGCGGCGGGGAGGGGTTCAGACATTGCCGAACCCCTCCCCGGCGCGGCCGGTGTCAGCGGCGCGAAGGAACGGCGCCCGGCTCCGAGCCCTTGACGATCGGGACACGCACAGCGCTGCCCCATTCGGTCCAAGAACCGTCATAGTTTCGTACTCCTTCAAAGCCGAGAAGATGCGTCAGCACAAACCACGTGTGGCTGGAACGCTCGCCGATACGGCAGTAGGCAATCACGCTATCACCGTCGGTCAGGCCAGCGCCGTCGCGGTACACGGCGTTGAGTTCATCGAGGGGGCGGAAGGTTCCGTCGTCGGCAGCCGCCTCCGCCCACGGCACGTTCTTCGCGCTCGGGATGTGTCCGGCGCGCAGCGCGCCCTCCTCGGGATACGCGGCGGCTGTGGTGCGCTCACCACTGAATTCCTCGGGGGATCGCACGTCGATCAGCGGGCTGCCGAAGTGGTCGAGCACGTCCGACTGGTACGCACGGATCGGAGCGTCGTTGCGCTCGACGACCGGGTACTCGACGGTGGGTGCACTCTCGCGGTCGGTCGTGTACTCGCGGCCCTCCGCTTCCCACTTCGCCCTGCCTCCGTCGAGCAGGCGCACGTCAGTGTGCCCGAAGAGGGTGAAGACCCACAGAGCGTAGGAGGCCCACCAGTTGCTCTTGTCGCCGTAGATGACGACGGTCGTGTCCCGTGTGATGCCCTTGGAGCCGACGAGAGCGGCGAACTGCTCACCGTTGATGTAGTCGCGCTCCACCGGGTCATTGAGGTCGGTGTGCCAGTCGATCTTCACGGCGCCGGGGATGTGGCCCGTTTCGTAGAGGAGGACGTCCTCGTCCGATTCCACAACTACTAGTCCATCGGTGCCAAGGTGCGCCTGCAGCCACTCGGTCGACACCAACCGCTCGGGGTGGGCGTAGCCGGCGAAACGCGGGGAGGGATCGTTCTCAACAGTCATGGGAGTGCTTTCGTTGTCGTGGATCGGGAGTATCGCGCGCCGCACGAAAATTGCTGCGGCTCTAGGGACAAGTCCATCGGTCTAGGCTTTATGCCAGATCCGTTCATTGAAATCTACGAGACTGAGCCGTGCCCTGCCGGTCACCCGTAAGAGTTCGACACAATCGACAGGCTCGCTGATGACCACTGAATCGACCCCCGCTGTCGCGTCTCTCGTCGACCGGAACCCGACGCTGTCGGGCGAGCAGATCGTCGCGCATCTCGTTCCTCCCCGCCAGTTCGAGACCGCGAGTCTGGACACCTACCGTCCCGACCGCGACTATCCCTCGCAGGGGGCCGCGGTCGCAGCGATCCGGCACTTCGTTGCCAACTGGACGGCCCCGCGCGCCAGCATCTTTTCCCGCAAGAAGGCACCCGCGGTGCTGCCGGGAATCTACCTCGACGGCGGTTTCGGCGTGGGCAAGACCCACCTGCTGGCAGCGCTCTGGCACGCTGCCCCCGGTCGCAAGTACTTCGGCACCTTCATCGAGTACACGGCGCTGGTGGGCGCAATCGGATACGCGGCAACGGCCCAGTTGATGAAGGGCGCGTCGCTGCTGTGCATCGATGAGTTTGAACTGGATGACCCGGGCGACACTCGCATCATGTCCCGGCTGCTCACCGAGCTGGCCGCCACGGGTACCCGGATCGCCGCCACGTCGAATACCCCTCCGAACGCGCTGGGCGAGGGACGGTTTGCCGCGCAGGACTTCCTCCGCGAAATCGACGCCCTCTCCGCCCAGTTCGACACACTGCGTATCGACGGCCTCGACTTCCGCCGGCGCGATTCCGAGGGCCACGCGATCGTCACCGACGCAGAGTCGCTGGACGGCGTGATCGCGGGGCTCAAGGGAACTGTCACCCGGGACGAGTTCGCCGCCGTGCTCGAGCACCTCGCCACGGTGCATCCGTCCCGTTATGTGCGCCTCGTCGAAGACGTCGACGCCGTCGTGCTCACCGACGTCGCACCGTTCAGCAGCCAGACCGACGCGCTGCGGTTCGTCGCGTTCGTCGACCGCCTGTATGACGCGCAGGTGCGAGTGGTCGCGACAGGAACCGCCCTCGACCAGATCTTCCCCGATGACATGCTGGCGGGCGGCTACCGCAAGAAGTACCTGCGGGCGGTATCGCGGCTCGTCGCGCTGACCTCGGGCGTGGGGCTCTGACCCGCCTCAGTCGGTGACCGGAACCCTTCGACGGTAGTGCCGGGCGCGGGCGCCGATGAGCGCGGCGCCGACGACGGCCGCGATGAGTGACCCGGTGATGACGGCGAGGGTTCCCTCGTTCGCGAGCGTCACGTTTTCGCCCCAGGCCAGTTCATTCATCAGCAGTGACACGGTGAATCCGATGCCGCCGAGGCCGGCGATCGCGACGAGGTCCGCGAGGGGGAGTGCCGGTGTGCCCCGGGTGAATCGTGCGGCGAGGGCCGCGCCTCCGGTGATCCCGATGAGCTTGCCG
Source organism: Glaciihabitans sp. dw_435 (assembly GCF_018449675.1). Lineage (GTDB taxonomy): Bacteria > Actinomycetota > Actinomycetes > Actinomycetales > Microbacteriaceae > Glaciihabitans. The sequence goes on from NZ_JAAVUZ010000003.1 coordinate 116,072, forward strand.
ACGGGCAGGGCTATGACGATGGCCCAGAACGCCGGGCTGAGGTTGGTGATTCCAACCGACGGGAGGGGCACCAGCGCCGCGACGAAGGCGAAGACGGGAAGGATGATGCCATTCGAGAACGGTTCGAGGCCGTGCCGCGCGCGTCCGGCCGGCCGCGCGGCCATGACGAGTCCGAGGCTGACCCCCGCGATGGTGGAATGCACCCCGGACAGGTAGACGAGGGCCCAGGCGAGAACACCGAGCGCGACGAGACCGGTGATGACCCATGGGCCGATGGTGGCGCGGCGGCTCAGCACGGCGAAGGCGGCGATCACGACGACGGCACCCACCAGCGGGAGGGGCTTCAGCCCGTCGGTGAAGAAGAAGGCGATGATGACGATGGCGATCAGGTCGTCGATGACGGCCAGCGCGAGCAGCAGCGCCCGTACTCGGGACGGGAGTCCGCGGCCGACGATGGCGAGCACACCGAGGGCGAAAGCGATATCCGTCGCCGTGGGAATCGGCCACCCCATTGAGAGCGCGGGATCGCGGGTGACGACGAGGTAGACGAGGGCAGGAGCAACGACGCCCCCGACCGCGGCCATGGCGGGCACCAGCGCCTTTCCCACCGAGTTGAGTTCGCCGTGGGTCAGCTCGTGCTTGAGCTCGATGGCCGCGATGAAGAAGAAGACGGCGAGCAAGCCGTCGGTCACCCAGTGGCGGAGCGTCAGGTCGAACCCCAGGCCGGGGATGCCGAGGTGAAGGTCGACGAAGCCGAGCAGGTCCGGTCCGACGGCGGTGTTGGCGAGAACCAGTCCCGCGGCGGCAGCGGCGACGAGCAGAATCGCGGCAAATCGCTCGGACCGGAAGATACTCATCGTGTGCCCCAGCCTAGGGGTGACGATTCACGTCGATCGTGCAGCGGTTCAGTGGCATCCCGAAACATGATGTTTACATTCGGCCCATTTGCGTAACATCCGTGAAACACGCTGACCTACGTACTGAAACGTCAGTCTCCCAGACTGGCTGTCGTACCCGACGATTCGCCTGCTCCCAACGTATGTGGACCTCGCGGTGCATCCCTTGCAAACGTATGAGAGGTACTACACATGGACCAGGGCAATACAGCCTTCCTCCTTCTCGCCGCGGCTCTCGTCCTGCTGATGACTCCCGGCCTTGCGTTCTTCTACGGAGGACTCGTCAAGGCCAAGAGCGTTATCAGCATGATGATGATGAGCTTTGGCGCATTGGGACTCATTGGCGTTCTGTGGGTTCTGTACGGATACGCCATCGCGTTCCCGGCGGCCACCGGAACCATCGCCCCGTGGACGATCGACTGGAACGAGCTCGGCCTGAACAGCCTGGTCGCCGTTCCGGAGGACGCGTCCTACCCGCCGCTCGCCTTCGCAGCCTTCCAGGCCACGTTCGCGATCATCACCGTCGCTCTCGTGTCCGGTGCTATCGCCGACCGCGCGAAGTTCGGTGCGTGGATGGTCTTCGCCGGCATCTGGGCGACCGTCGTGTACTTCCCCGTCGCGAGCTGGGTCTTCAACTTCGGCCTCGCTGATGACGGATCCTTCGCCTACGGCGGATGGCTCACCCACGGCCTGCAGGACGTCTTTGGCGTCGGCACGATCGACTTCGCCGGTGGAACCGCCGTTCACATCAACGCCGGTGCGGCCGGTCTCGCCCTGGCTCTCGTCCTCGGAAAGCGCGTCGGATTCGCCAAGGGCCTCACGGTTCCTCACAACCCGCCGTTCGTTCTGCTCGGCGCCGGTCTCCTCTGGTTCGGCTGGTTCGGCTTCAACGCTGGTTCCGAGCTCGCCGCCGACGGCACCGCCTCCCTCGCCTTCATCAACACGATCGCCGCTCCGGCAGCAGCACTGCTCGCCTGGCTCATCGTTGAGAAGATCAAGGACGGCAAGCCGACCTCGGTCGGCGCCGCGTCAGGTGCAGTTGCCGGCCTCGTTGCCATCACCCCCGCCTGTGGCTCGCTGACCCCCGGCTACGCCATCGTCCTCGGCCTCCTCGCCGGAGCCGTCTGTGCCGTTGCCATCGACCTCAAGTTCAAGCTTGGCTTCGATGACTCGCTCGATGTCGTTGGTATCCACCTCATCGGTGGTGTCATCGGAACCCTGTTCCTCGGCTTCTTCGCGAACAACACCGGCCTCGTCTACAGCGGTGAGTTCACGCAGCTCCTGGTGCAGGCCATCGCAGCGTTGTCCGTCATGGTCTACTCCTTCGTTCTCGCGTACATCATCGCCTTCGTCATCCAGAAGACGATGGGCTTCCGCATCAAGAACGAGGACGAGGTCGCCGGTGTCGACTCCGCGGTTCACGGCGAAGAGGGCTACGTCCTCGTCGACGCCCGCTAGTTCGGGAAACGTGAACTAAGCACGACATAGTACAAACACAGCAGCTCTGCGGATAAGGGGCGTCGTCCATCGGACGGCGCCCCTTATTCTGTGATCGAATGAATTAGTAACGACACGTGTCGCATACCGACTGGGGGATGACTCTTTCGTCATGATGGCTGTGCTGTCGTCTCTCGCGATCGTGGTGATCATCCCCGCCCTCGCACTTCTGTACCGCGAATACATCGGCCGTCCGGGCTCCCGCGCCTCGGTCGAACTCACCGTCTCCGTCGCGGCAGTCTCCGCCGGCGTGTGGCTGCTCGCCACGGGCTTCATTCCCGGGGTGGGCCTCACGGCCCTCTGGCTCCCGACTGCGGCGCTGGCAGCGTTGGCCGGTGTGCTCTGCACCCTCCCCGTGCGCGACCGCACCGGGAGCGTTCGCGCCGCCGTTGGCTGGTGCCTGGCCTGGACGATTCTCGTGTTCGTGCCCGTGGCCCTCGTGGTGTTGTACCCGGCCGTCGTGGGCGTGGCTCCGGGTGACCGCGCCCTGGACCTCGGCGGCGCCATTCCCGTGCACATCGCCGTGGGCAGCTCGGCCACGGCGTGGATCATCATGGCCCGCAAGGGGGACAGGCCCGAGCAACGTCGCGTGCGCCCCGTGACGTGGGCAATGGTGGTCCTCGGTCTTCTGCTGTGGGCAGGCTGGACCTGCGGGCTGGTCGGGCTCGAGCTCGCGTTTGACGAGGTCACGGGCAAGATCGTGCTGAACAGTGTGCTTGCGCCCGTGGCATCCACTGTCGCCTGGCTTGTCATCCAGCGGATTCGCACCCACACCACGTCCCTGCAGGGAGCGGTGAGCGGGCTCGTCTGTGGGCTGGTGGCCGTGACTCCGACGGCGGGGTTCCTGGAGCCAACGTGGGCGATAGTCACGGGCGTGGCAGCGGGGGCGTTCGGATGCCTCCTGACGGTGGCGCGTCTTCGTTCGCCGCTGCGTCGCTCGTGGTTCCTGTTCAGCACGCATTTTCTTCCCGCCGCGATCGGTCTCGTGCTGGCGGGCTTCTTCGCAACGGGACCCGGGTTCATCTTCACCGGGCAGGTGGGGGTGCTGTCCGCGCAGGTTGCCACCGTCGTCGTGGTGAGCGGATGGTCGATTCTCGTCTCGGCGGTGCTGTCGCAGTTCGTGCTGGTGTTCCTTCGCCGGCGCCATCGTCTCCACCGCCCGTAAGGCTCTGCCCTCTCACACCTCGGCGCCGGAATCCACCCGTGTGCCGCAGGGCGCTGCCGACATAGGCTGGAAAGAAATCGGGCCTTCCGTAAGGCCGGGGGGCCCACGTGATCGAGGAGGATCAACGTGTCAGGAAACAGAGCAGTTGCCTACAAAGGCCCAGGAGTCGTCGAGGTCATTGACATCGACTATCCGACCTTCGAATTGAAAGACGGTCCGGGCGTCAACCCGGCCAACGTGGGTCGCAAGGTGCCCCACGGAGCCATTCTCCGCACCGTTGCCACCAATATCTGCGGCTCTGACCAACACATGGTGCGGGGCAGGACGACTGCCCCCTCCGACCTTGTGCTCGGGCACGAGATCACCGGCGAAGTCGTCGAGGTGGGTCCCGGAGTCGAGTTCATCAAGGTCGGTGACATCGTCTCGGTCCCGTTCAATATCTCGTGCGGTCGCTGTCGTAACTGCAAGGAGCGCAAGACCGGCGTGTGCCTCAACGTCAACCCGGACCGCCCGGGTAGCGCTTACGGGTATGTCGACATGGGTGGCTGGGTTGGTGGCCAGGCCGAGTACGTGCTCGTTCCCTACGCCGACTGGAACCTGCTGAAGTTCCCGGATCGCGATCAGGCGCTTGAGAAGATTCTCGACCTGGCGATGCTGTCGGACATCTTCCCGACCGGCTTCCACGGTGCCGTCACGGCGGGTGTCGGCGTCGGCTCAACTGTCTATGTCGCCGGTGCCGGGCCCGTCGGCCTTGCCGCCGCGACCGGCGCGATGCTCCTCGGCGCCGCTGCCGTGATCGTCGGTGACATGAACGCCGACCGTCTGGCCCAGGCACGCAGCTTTGGCGCGGAGACGATCGACCTCAGCAAGGGAGACCCGGCCGAGCAGATCGAACAAATCCTCGGAGTGCCGGAGGTTGACTGTGCTGTCGATGCGGTGGGATTCGAGGCAAAGGGCCACGGCTCGGACTCCGGCCACGAGGCCCCCGCGACGGTGCTCAACTCGCTGATGGACATCACGGCAGCCGGGGGAGCCCTCGGCATCCCGGGACTGTATGTCACCGGTGACCCGGGTGGAATCGACGCCGCGGCGCAGAAGGGCTCGCTGAGCCTCAGTCTCGGCACCGGATGGGCGAAGTCGCTGTCCTTCACGACCGGTCAGTGCCCCGTGATGAAGTACAACCGTGGGCTGATGATGGCGATCCTTCACGACAAGGTGCACATCGCCAACAACGTCAACGCGAAGGCGATCTCGCTCGAGGACGCCCCGCGCGGGTACGCCGAGTTCGATGCGGGAGCAGCGACCAAGTACGTGCTGAACCCCAACGGATACCTCGACGGCAAGTAGCACAGGCCGCGAACGACAAAAGCCCCCGGGATGATCCCGGGGGCTTTTTCGTGTGGGCGATACCGGACTTGAACCGATGACCTCTTCGGTGTGAACGAAGCGCGCTACCAACTGCGCCAATCGCCCCAACAAGACAATCCTGCCATACGTTTGCGTGCATACGGTGCCGTCGAACACGCCCGGGTTGCATGGTTTTGCGCGTCGAATTGGTTATGTGGGCACACGTGGGCTACAGTTTCCAAGCACGCAGAAATGCTTGCAGTGCGGATGTGGCGCAGTGGTAGCGCATCACCTTGCCAAGGTGAGGGTCGCGAGTTCGAATCTCGTCATCCGCTCGAAGGAAAGTTATACGAAGCAAGATTCACCACAGTGGGCAACCACCATGGTGGCGTGGCCGAGAGGCGAGGCAGCGGCCTGCAAAGCCGTCCACACGGGTTCAAATCCCGTCGCCACCTCGGAATAATAAGAAAAAATGCTTGAGCGATTGGCGCAGCGGTAGCGCGCTTCCCTGACACGGAAGAGGTCGCTGGTTCGATCCCAGTATCGCTCACACGAGAAAAGGCCCCGGAGAAATCCGGGGCCTTTTTGTTTGCCCCGCGCCGGGGACACCCAACCGGACGTGTTCAGCGCTCATTCAGGCAGGGCACAACGCCGCCGCCGCCGCGGCACTAAAGTTGGGGGAATGAGTGCCCCGAAAACCGGATTCGACCTGTTCACAGAACGAAGCATCGTCGCCATGCGCGTCAATGGAGAGCTGAAGGATCTGGCGGCCACCGTCGCTGATACCGACACGGTCGAGGGCGTCGACATCACGTCGCCCGACGGCCTCAACATTCTTCGTCACTCGGCCGCCCACGTGATGGCGCAGGCGGTGCAGTCGATCAACCCCGACGCGAAGCTCGGAATTGGTCCGCCCATCACCGACGGCTTCTACTATGACTTCGACGTCGAGACTCCCTTCACCCCTGAAGACCTCAAGGCCATCGACAAGGCCATGGAGCGCATCATCAAGCAGGGTCAGCGTTTCACCCGCCGCGTCGTCGGCGACGACGAGGCGCGCGCCGAACTCGCTGGCGAGCCCTACAAGCTCGAGCTCATCGGCCTCAAGGGTGGAGAAAGCGACACGACACCCGGCGTCGGCTCCAGCCACGAGGAAAACCTCGAGCTGGGTTCCGACAACGAGTCGGTCGAGGTCGGCGGTGCCGAGCTGACGATCTACGACAACGTTGATCCCAAGACGGGCGAGGTCATCTGGAAGGACCTCTGCCGTGGACCCCACCTGCCCAGCACCCGCATGATCGGCAACGGCTTCGCTCTGACGCGTTCGGCAGCCGCCTACTGGCGTGGCTCGGAGAAGAACAAGCAGCTTCAGCGCATCTACGGCACCGCCTGGCCCACCAAGGACGAGCTGCGTGCCCACCAGACCCGTCTGGAGGAGGCCGCCAAGCGCGATCACCGCAAGCTCGGCAACGACCTCGACCTCTTCTCGTTCCCGGATGAGATCGGTTCCGGCCTCGCCGTGTTCCACCCCAAGGGCGGAATCGTGCGCGCGGAGATCGAGCGGTACATGCAGGAGCGTCTCCTCAAGAACGGGTACGAGCTCGTCTACTCGCCGCACATCACCAAGGGCACGCTGTTCGAGACCAGCGGTCACCTCCAGTGGTACAAGGACGGCATGTTCCCCGCGATGCACCTCGATGAGGAAGTCGACGACGAGGGCCACATCACGCGCCAGGGCCAGGACTACTACCTGAAGCCCATGAACTGCCCGTTCCACAACCTCATCTTCAAGGCGCGCGGCCGCAGCTACCGTGAGCTTCCGCTGCGCCTCGCGGAGTTCGGAACCGTCTACCGCTACGAGAAGAGCGGTCAGCTCTCCGGACTCACCCGCGTGCGCGGTCTGACCCAGGACGACGCCCACGTGTATGTCACGCCGGAGCAGGTCAAGGCCGAGGTGGCGAGCCAGCTCGAGTTCGTTCTCGAGACCCTTCGCGGATACGGTCTGACCGACTTCTACCTCGAGTTGTCCACCAAGGACCCCGAGAAGTACGTCGGTGACGATCAGACGTGGGCGGATGCCACGGAGACGCTGCGTCAGGTCGCAGAAGAATCCGGACTCGAGCTTGTCGCAGACCCGGGCGGAGCTGCCTTCTATGGTCCGAAGATCTCCGTGCAGGCGCGCGATGCGATCGGACGCACCTGGCAGCTCTCGACGGTGCAGCTCGACTTCAATCAGCCCGAGCGTTTCGAGCTGGAGTACACGGCCCAGGACGGCACGCGCCAGCAGCCCGTCATGATTCACCGTGCGCTGCTCGGCTCGATCGAGCGGTTCTTCGCGATCCTGCTTGAGCACTACGCGGGAGCGTTCCCGGTATGGCTCGCGCCCGTACAGGTCATGGGTATCCCCGTCGCCGAGGAATACGCCGACTACCTGGGCGAGATCGTTGGCCGCCTCAAGACGCAGGGCGTCCGCGCCGAGATCGACCTGTCCAGCGACCGCATGCCGAAGAAGATCCGCAACGCCACGCTGCAGAAGATCCCCTTCCAACTCATCGCGGGTGAAGAGGACCGCGCCGCGGGAGCGGTGTCCTTCCGTTTCCGTGACGGGCACCAGGAGAACGGCATCCCCGTGGATGTCGCGATCGAACGCATTCTGGAAGCGATCGCCACGAAGGCCCAGGTCTAGTCGTGGAAGAGAAGCGCGATATCGACGGCAAGGTCTACGAGGTCGAATCCTCGTCGGACTTTGCCGCGGTGCCCGATGCCTTCCAGCGCCTGTGGACGCCGCACCGGTACGTCTACATCGAGAACGGACAGCCGCCGGGGGAGGACGTCTGCCCGTTCTGCATCGCGCCCACGCTGGACGATGAGACCGCGCTGATCGTGGCCCGCGGAACACACGCCTACGTGTTGCTGAACCTGTTCCCGTACAACAGCGGCCACCTGCTTGTCTGCCCGTACCGCCACGTGTCGACCTACGACCTCGCAACGCCGGAGGAGGTCGCCGAGATCGCCAGCCTCACCCAGGAAGCAATGCGCGTGCTCACCGCAACGTCGGGAGCGCACGGGTTCAACATCGGGATGAACCAGGGCCGGATTGCCGGTGCGGGTATCGCGGAACACCTGCACCAGCACGTCGTGCCGCGCTGGGCCCAGGACTCGAACTTCTTCCCGATCATCGCCGGCACCAAGGCGATTCCCCGCCTGCTCGGCGAGGTTCGGGCCGAGGTCGCCGCGGCCTGGTCGAAATAGCGACAGCGCGGGTCATCCGCCCGCACCCCAGAAATTTTCCAAACAAGTAGAATTTAGGACCATGAGCGACACCACTACGTCAGAACAGTTGGGCACGAGCCGCGTCAAGCGTGGACTCGCCGAGATGCTCAAGGGCGGTGTCATCATGGACGTCGTCAACGCCGAGCAGGCGAAGATCGCCGAGGACGCCGGCGCCGTAGCCGTCATGGCGCTCGAGCGCGTTCCCGCGGACATCCGCTCGCAGGGTGGCGTCGCACGCATGAGCGACCCCGACCTGATCGACGGCATCATCGCCGCGGTGTCCATTCCCGTCATGGCCAAGGCCCGCATCGGTCATTTCGTCGAGGCGCAGGTGCTGCAGGCACTCGGTGTCGACTACATCGACGAGTCCGAGGTTCTGAGCCCGGCCGACTACATCAACCACATCGACAAGTGGAAGTTCACGGTTCCCTTCGTCTGTGGTGCCACCAACCTGGGCGAGGCGCTGCGCCGCGTTACCGAGGGTGCAGCGATGATCCGCTCCAAGGGCGAGGCCGGAACCGGCGACGTGTCCGAGGCCACCAAGCACATCCGCACCATCAAGGGCGAGATCGCTGCCCTCTCCGCCAAGACGGCCGATGAGCTGTACGTCGCCGCCAAGGAACTGCAGGCACCGTACGACCTCGTCGTCGAGGTCGCCCGCACCGGCAAGCTGCCCGTCGTACTCTTCACCGCCGGCGGAGTCGCAACCCCCGCCGATGCAGCACTAATGATGCAGCTGGGTGCCGATGGTGTCTTCGTCGGTTCCGGAATCTTCAAGTCGGGCAACCCCGCGCAGCGTGCGGCAGCCATCGTCAAGGCGACCACCTTCTTCGACGACCCGTCGGTCATCGCCGATGCGTCACGCGGACTCGGCGAGGCAATGGTCGGCATCAACGTGTCCGACCTCGCGGCTCCCCACCGCCTCTCCGAGCGTGGCTGGTAGTCACTCGGCACAGCACGCGCCCGTCGGCGTCCTCGCTCTCCAGGGCGATTTCCGCGAGCACATTGCTGTGCTGAGCGCCCTGGGAGCGGACGCCATCCCCGTTCGCCGCCCCGAAGAACTGGAGCGCGTGGCAGGCTTGGTCATTCCCGGCGGTGAGTCGACGGTCATGGACAAGCTCAGCCGCCTGTTCGGCCTGGCGGAGCCGCTGAAGGCTGCGGTCGCGTCGGGACTTCCCGTGTACGGCACCTGCGCGGGGCTCATCATGCTCGCCGACCGCGTGCGGGATGCGATCGATGGCCAGCAGACGCTGGGGGGACTGGATGTCACGGTCCGCCGCAACGCGTTCGGGTCGCAGCTCGACTCCTTCGAGACCGACCTCGACATCCCCGAGCTCGGAGACCCGCCGATGCACGCGGTCTTCATCCGCGCACCGGTGGTCGAGGACATCGGCGAGTCCGTGACGGCGCTTGCCACCCTGGACGACGGCAGGATCGTCGCGGTCGAGCAGGGAAACCTTCTCGGCACCTCCTTCCATCCCGAGGTGACTCGCGACTACCGTTTCCACGAGTACTTCCTCGAGAAGATCCGTTCGCGCTGACCGCGGCACGGATTTTCCCCCACCCGCGTGCGGGGCTGGAGCCCCGCGCACCTCTCGCTAGAATGTGAGTCATGTCAGGCCACTCCAAATGGGCAACCACTAAGCACCAAAAAGCAGTCAAAGACTCGCGTCGTGCCAAGTCGTTCGCCAAACTCATCAAGAACATCGAAGTCGCAGCCAAGATCGGTGGTGCAGACCTCTCGGGTAACCCGACCCTCGTCGACGCCATCCAGAAGGCGAAGAAGACCTCGGTCCCGAACGAGAACATCGACCGCGCCGTCAAGCGTGGTTCCGGTCAGCTCGGCGAAGTCGTCGACTACCAGACCATCATGTATGAGGGATACGCGGCGGGCGGCGTTGCCCTGCTGATCGAGTGCCTCACGGACAACCGCAACCGCGCGGCCGCCGATGTGCGCACCATCATGACCCGCAATGGCGGGCAGATGGGCGACCCCGGAAGTGTCGCGTACAACTTCAGCCGCAAGGGCGTCATCTCGGTCACGAAGACCGACGGTGTCACCGAAGACGACATTCTCGGTGCCGTGCTCGATGCGGGTGCCGAAGAGGTCAATGACCGCGGCCAGGGCTTCGAGATCATCACCGAACCGCACGACATGCTGCCGGCGCGCACAGCCCTGCAGGAGTCGGGAATCGACTACGACTCCGCCGATGTCGAGTTCGTCCCCGGCGTGACCATCGCCGTCGACCTCGAGACCGCGCAGAAGATCTTCCGCCTCATCGACGCGCTCGAAGACAACGACGACGTACAGAACGTGTACGGCAACTTCGAGATTCCCGCCGACGTGCAGGCCGCGCTCGACGAAGAAGAGTAGTAGTCCGTGTCGCTCCGGGTGCTGGGGATCGACCCCGGCCTCACCCGGTGCGGTGTCGGAATCGTTGACGTCGAGGCATCCCGCTCCGCCGTCCTCGTGCACGTGAGCGTCATCCGCACGCCCACCGACATGCCCCTCGAACGACGACTGCTCGCCATTGGCGAGGGAATCGCCGCGCTGCTGGACGAGTTCCAGCCCGCGGCCGTCGCTCTCGAGCGTGTCTTCGCGCAAAACAATGTGCGCACGGTCATGGGCACAGCGCAGGCCAGTGGTGTTGCGATGCACGCGGCCGCCGCCCGTGGGCTGTCCGTCGGGCTGCACACGCCGAGCGAGGTCAAGGCCGCGGTCACGGGCTACGGTTCCGCGGACAAGAAGCAGATCGCCACCATGGTGCAGCGCATCCTGCGGCTGGACGCGCCTCCAACGCCCGCGGATGCCTCGGACGCACTCGCCCTCGCCCTGTGTCACGCATGGCGCTCCAATGGAACGATGCGCGCCGTCGACTCATCGGCGCCCGCACCCAGCATGTCGGGTCTAACCCCGGCGCAGGAGGCGTGGCGCAAGGCCGAGAAGTCAGTGGTCGCTCGTAGGCTGGGCCAATGATTTCTTCAAGGCGCCGCTCGTGATTTCTTCCGTCCGGGGCACCGTGCTTTCTGCCGCGGGGACCATGGTCGTTATCGAGGTCGGGGGAGTGGGCCTGTCCGTACAGGTGACTCCACAGCACGCCCTCGGCCTGCGGGTCGGCAGCGAAGCCCGCGTGCTGACCGTGCTGATCGTTCGCGAAGACGATCTCAGTTTGTTCGGCTTTGCCGACGCCGACGAACTCGTTGTGTTCGACGCTCTCCGCGGTGTCACCGGTGTCGGCCCGAAGTCCGCGATGGGCGTTCTGGCGGCACTCGATCCCGGTCAGGTCGCCCAGGCGGTCGCGCTCGAGGACGACGCCGCCTTCCGCAAGGTCAGCGGTATCGGTCCGAAGACGGCCAAGCTGATCATCCTGTCGCTGACGGGAAAGCTCATCGGTATTTCCGCGACCCGTCGCGCTCCGGTATCGAAGTCTGCCTCCGTCGCCGACAGCGTGCTCGTCGCGCTCGTGGGCCTCGGCTGGAACGAGAAGGTCGCCGGTCTCGCCGTTGAAGACGCGGTATCCAGCGCCACTGAGACCGAACTCGCGGCCGTGCCCGCGCTGCTTCGCCTCGCCCTGACCAAGCTCGGTCCCGCACAGCAATCCGGAGGATCCGACCAGTGACGCCATCGAACGACGACGCCCTCGACGAGATCCTGAGCCCCATCCCGGAGTCGGAGGCGGAACTCGCCTTCGAGGGAGCGCTCCGTCCCAAGTCGCTCGCGGAGTTCGTGGGCCAGACGAAGGTGCGCGGGCAGCTGCAACTGCTGCTGCAGGCCGCTGCCATCCAGAACCGCACCCCCGACCACATCCTGCTCGCCGGCCCTCCGGGACTCGGCAAGACGACGCTCGCGATGATCATCGCCCATGAGAGCAACAGGCCGCTGCGGATGTCGAGTGGACCGGCTATTCAGCACGCGGGAGACCTTGCCGCGCTGCTGTCTTCCTTAACACCTGGTGAAGTTTTGTTCATCGACGAGATCCACCGCATGGCACGCTCCGCGGAGGAAATGCTCTACCTGGCGATGGAGGACTTCCGGATCGACATCATGGTCGGGAAGGGAGCGGGCGCGACATCCATCCCCCTCGACCTGGCGCCATTTACCCTCGTGGGCGCGACCACCCGGTCGGGAATGCTGCCCAACCCCCTGCGGGATCGCTTCGGTTTCACCGCACACCTCGAGTTCTACGACGAGCCCGAACTGGAGCAGGTGCTGTACCGCGCCGCCGCCCTGCTCGAGCTGGACATTGACAAGGAAGCCCTCGCCGAGATCGCCGGCCGGTGCCGCGGAACCCCCCGAATCGCCAACCGTCTGCTGCGCCGGGTGCGCGACTACGCGCTCGTGCACAACACGCGTGCCGGCCTCGAAGCAGTGCACGCGGCGCTCGAACTCTATGACGTCGACCCCCTCGGTCTTGACCGTCTCGACCGTGCCGTGATGATGATCATCCTCACCCGCTTTGACGGGGGTCCCGTTGGCCTCAACACCCTGGCGGTGTCCGTCGGGGAAGAGGCCGAGACCATCGAATCCGTTGTGGAGCCGTTCCTCGTGCGCATAGGGTTGCTGATCAGGACGCCCCGCGGTCGCGTCGCCACCCGCGAGGCGTGGGCGCACTTCGGCTTGACGAGACAGTCCACAGGTGGCCTGTTCGGCGATGACCTATAATTCCCTATGGCCGCACAGGCAGTCACTCTCGACTGATTCGGCCCCTCATTCTCTTCGGAAGGCTTTCCCATGGATTTCGCTAATATCGCGCTAATCGCAGTACTCGCAGTTCTCGTATTCTTCATGTTCCGCAACAGCCGCAAGCGCAAGGCACAGCAGGAGGAGCTTCGCTCCCAGATCGTTCCCGGCGCCGAGATCATGACCAACTTCGGTCTCTTCGGAAAGCTGATCTCGATCGATGAGCCCTCCAACGTCGCCGAGGTTGAGGTGTCGCCGGGCAACATCATCCGTGTTCACCGCCAGACCATCTCGAAGGTCGTCACCGGCAGCGACATCGAAGGCGATGCTCCCCGCTCCGTCGAGGAAGCCATCGAGCGTGCCAACCGCGAGGAAGCGGAGCGCGAGGCGCTGGCCAAGAAGGATGAGATCTCTTCGCACGAGCCCGAATTCGGTGAGCGCGTCGAGCCCACCGACACGACGCAGGCCAAGAAGGTTGACGAGTAACCACTAGCCTTGTGTGCGGCCCGGCGAAAGTCGGTCCGCTCTCCCGTGTCTGCGCGATGACCGCGCAGGCACGCTCATAGAAAGCTGAGTTTGCAGTTGGCAAAATCGACTCCGGTCAAGAAGGCCTGGCGGTCACTGACCTGGCTACTGGTCATCATCGTCGGCATGACCGCTTTGCTGGGGGGCGGAGTCCTGTGGGCTGGCGCAACCTGGGCGCCGAAACTGGCTCTTGACCTCGAGGGTGGAACGCAGATCGTCCTCGAGCCGAAGCTCGAGAGCGGACAGACCGTCTCCTCTGAGCAGCTCAGCCAGGCGGTGACGATCATCCGCCAGCGCATCGACGCCAGCGGCGTTTCCGAGCCGGAGATCACCACGCAGGGCAGCGGCGCGAACGAGACCATCGTTGTCTCGATCCCCGGTGTTCCCGATGCGGAGACGCTCGCGCGCATCAAGTCCTCGGCAAAGCTCGAGTTCCGCCCGGTGCTCGTCACCGAAGCGACCGCGACCAGTGCCGTCGGAGATTCGCCGACCGCGACCCCGACTCCCACGCCGACTGCGACGGCATCGCTGAATGCCACGCCGACGGTAAAGCCGACCGACGCCAGCGACCTGAACTACGTCACCGACGCACTGGCCTACCAGTACACGAACTTCGACTGTAAAGACGTCGAGAACGGTGCCGCGAGCGTCGCTCCCGCCGACCAGCCCCTCGTCACCTGTGACACCACGGCCGCCGGGGGAGTGCAGTACAAGTACATCCTCGGACCCGTTGAGGTCGCCGGTTCGACCATCAGCGACGCGACCAACTCGCTCGTGTCCAACAGCCAGGGCGTCAGCACCGGCCAGTGGGGCGTCAACATCGTCTTCAACTCCGAGGGAACCAAGCAGTTCGCCGCTGTCACCACGCGACTGCACGGACTGACCGGAGCACAGAACCAGTTCGCCATCGTCCTCGACGGCACGGTAATTTCCGCTCCGACCACCAACGCGATCATCACCGACGGTAAGCCGCAGATCACCGGTAGTTTCACGCAGCAGTCGTCGAAGACCCTCGCCGACCAGCTGAAGTTCGGCGCGCTGCCGATCGGCTTCCAGGTGCAGAGCTCGCAGGTCATCTCCGCCACACTCGGCCAGACGCAGCTCGCCAGCGGCCTGATCGCGGGCCTCATCGGTCTGCTGCTCGTCGTGATCTACTCCCTGTTCCAGTACCGCCTGCTCGGCCTGGTCACGGTGGCATCCCTCGTGGTCGCCGCGGTCATCACCTACCTGGCCATCGGGATCCTGTCGTGGCGGGAGGGATATCGTCTCTCCCTCGCCGGTGTCGCGGGTCTGATCGTGGCAATCGGATTTACTGCCGACTCCTTCATCGTCTACTTCGAGCGAATACGCGATGAGTTGCGTGATGGGCGCGGCCTCGTGTCATCCGTCGAAGCCGGCTGGAAGCGCGCACTGCGCACCATCTACGCCGCCAAGTCGGTCAACCTTCTGTCGGCCGCGGTGCTGTTCATCCTCGCCATCGGCAACGTCCGCGGCTTCGCGCTGACGCTTGGTCTCACCACGATCATCGACGTCATTGTTGTGGTGCTCTTCACCCACCCCGTGCTGCAGCTTCTCGCGACGACGAAGTACTTCTCGAGCGGTCACAAGATGAGTGGCCTTGACCCGAACGCCCTCGGTGCTATCTACCGCGGCCGCGCGCAGTTCCGTTCACCGGCAGCGGGTGCAAAGGCCGGTGCAAGCCGCGAGGCTGCGCGTCGCCAGACCATCGCCGAGCGCAAGGCGTCCGGCCAGTCCGCGCCGAATTCCGATACCACCGTTGACGGGAAGGACTCCTGATGGCTAGCTTCGCCAAGTTCGGCAATGACCTCTACACGGGAGCCCGCTCCTACGACTTCGTCGGCCGTCGCCGCCTCTGGTACATCATCGCGGCGATCATGCTTGCTGCGGCGATCATCATCCCGATCGCCCGCGGAGGGTTTGTCCTCGGTATCGAGTTCCGTGGTGGGTCCGAATTCAACGTCTCCAAGATTGCAGATCTCGCGGATAACAGCGCGAAGTTCCAGAACGAGGCGTCCGACGCCGTTGACGCGACCGTGTCTGATGCGTCCCCGCGCGTGTCCGTCGTTGGTGGCAACGGACTGCGTGTCCAGACCACGCAGCTGTCGGAGGCTGACTCGGACGCGGTTCGATCGGCTCTCGCCAAGACCTTTGACGTCTCCAACGACAACGTGTCGGCGTCGTTCATCGGACCCTCGTGGGGTGCGGACATCACCGGTTCCGCGATCCGTGCCCTCGTGGTGTTCGTGATCCTGGCCGCCATCGTCATGGCCCTGTACTTCCGTACCTGGAAGATGTCGCTGGCTGCCATCGTGTCACTCGCCCACGACATGATCATTACCGCGGGTGTGTACGGCATCCTGGGGCTGGAAATCACGCCGGCCGCCGTCATCGGATTCCTCACCATCCTCGGTTACTCCCTCTACGACACCGTGGTGGTGTTCGACAAGATCCGTGAGAACACCGCCGAGAACGGGCCTGAGTCGCGTCGCACGTTCGCCGAATCGGTCAACCTCGCCGTCAACCAGACACTGGTGCGCTCCATCAACACCGGTATCGTCGCCGCCCTCCCGGTCGGCGCGATCCTGTTCATCGGCGCAGCCCTGCTGGGAGCCGGCACCCTTGTTGACATCTCGCTGTCGCTGTTCATCGGAATCCTTGTCGGCACTTACTCGACGATTTTCATCGCTGCGCCGTTCTACTCGCAGCTGCGCGAGGGTGAGCCACAGTTCAAGAAGCAGGCTCTGCGACTGAACACGGCTCGCTCCGCCGCGACGATCGCCAAGTAGTCACCGTGGCCGAATCATCTGCGTCCGCCTCCGCTGAGCTCACTTCAGCGGAGGCGATCGCCGCCACCGCCGACGGTGGCTGGCTGCTGGACGTACGTGAGCAGGATGAGTGGGACAGGGGCCATGCCCCCACCGCGCACCTGATCCCGATGTCCGAGCTGCAGTCCCGCGTCGACGAGATCCCTGCCGACAAGCCGGTAATGGTCATCTGCCATAGTGGCGCGCGCTCCGCCCGGGTCGTGGACTTCCTCTCGCAGGAGGGATACGACGTGGTCAACGTCGCCGGCGGCATGATGGGGTGGCAGTCCGCTGGAGGCGTAGTCGTCGTCGACGGCACCGGCTCCGCTCTCGTTTAGACTGAACTCGGAAGGGTTTGTAGATGACGGAAACGACGACGCAAAACACGTCGTCGCTGCGCACTCTTATCCCTCGCATCTTCTCGAAGGCCCAGCCGGCCGGGGCCGTCGATCGTCTGATTAAGACCGTCAAGCTGCACCACCCCAAGGCCGACATCGCCCTGATCGAGCGTGCGTACGCCGCTGCCGAGAAGGCGCACCGGGGTCAGAAGCGTAAGAGTGGCGAGCCGTACATCACGCACCCGGTTGCGGTGGCCCAGATTCTCGCCGACCTCGGCATCGGCTCTAAGACCCTCGCCGCCGCACTCCTCCACGACACCGTCGAGGACACCGACTACACGCTCGAGATGCTGCGGAAGGACTTCGGCGACGAGGTCGCCATGCTCGTCGATGGCGTCACCAAACTCGACAAGCTGAAGTACGGCGACAGCGCGCAGGCGGAGACCGTGCGCAAGATGGTTGTGGCGATGTCGAAGGACATCCGCGTGCTGGTGATCAAGCTCGCCGACCGCCTGCACAACGCACGCACGTGGGGCTTCGTTCCCACGGCCAATGCTGAGCGCAAGGCGCAGGAGACCCTCGAGATCTACGCGCCCCTCGCGCACCGGCTGGGTATCCAGACCATCAAGTGGGAGCTGGAAGACCTGTCCTTCTCGGTTCTCTATCCGAAGCTGTATGTGGAGATCGAGTCGCTGGTTCGCCAGCGCACCCCGCAGCGCGAAGAATTCGTGCAGCAGGTCATCGATGCGGTCAAGGATGACCTCAAGTCCTCGAAGATCCGCGGCTCCGTCGTCGGACGTCCCAAGCAGTATTACTCGATCTACCAGAAGATGATCGTGCGAGGTCGCGACTTCGACGAGATCTACGACCTGGTCGGCATTCGAGTGCTGGTGAACTCGGTGCGCGATTGCTACGCCGTGCTGGGATCGATCCACGCACGCTGGAATCCGATTCCCGGTCGTTTCAAGGACTACATCGCCACCCCGAAGTTCAACCTGTACCAGTCGTTGCACACGACGGTCATTGGTCCCCAAGGTCGCGCCGTCGAGATCCAGATCCGTACACCGGAGATGCACCAGCGTGCGGAGTTCGGCGTTGCCGCGCACTGGAAGTACAAGCAGCGTGTCAACGGCGGCAAGGGAGCCGACTCGTTTACGCAAAAAGACTCCGACATGGCGTGGCTAGCCCACATCTCCGACTGGGAAGCCGACACGAGCGACCCCGCAGAGTTCCTCGACTCGCTCCGCTTCGAGATCGGCGCGAAAGAGGTCTACGTCTTCACGCCGCAGGGCAAGGTGATTGGCCTGCCGTCGGGCGCGACGCCCGTCGACTTCGCCTACGCGGTGCACACCGAGGTCGGCCACCGCACCATGGGCGCGAAGGTCAACGGTCGTCTCGTGCCGCTGGAGAGCGAGCTGCAGAGTGGTGACTCCGTCGAGGTGTTTACCTCGAAGAACCCCGACTCCGGCCCCAGCCAGGACTGGCTGAACTTCGTCAAGTCGCCGCGAGCCCGCAATAAGATTCGCCAGTGGTTCACGAAGGAACGTCGCGAGGAGGCGATCGAGCAGGGCAAGGACTCCATTGCCCGCGCGATGCGCAAGCAGAACCTCCCGCTACAGAAGCTGATGAGTCAGGACTCCTTCTCGGAGGTCGCGGCCCAGCTGCGCTACGAGGACGTATCCGCACTCTATGCCGCGGTCGGCGAGGGCCACGTGTCCACCCAGTCCGTGCTGGAAAAGGTTGTGTCATCGCTGCAGTCCGAAGCGGACACCGAAGACGCTGACATCCCCTTCACTCCCAAGGGCCAGAGCCGCCAGCTTCGGCACAGCGATTCCGGTGTGCTGGTGCGCGGCGCTCCTGACATCCTCGTCAAACTCGCCAAGTGCTGCACGCCCGTTCCTGGAGACCAGATCGTCGGATTCGTTACCCGCGGCTCGGGTGTCTCGGTGCACCGCGCGGACTGCCACAACGTGGCATCCCTGCTCACCGAGCCGGAACGCATGATCGACGTGGAGTGGGCGCCCTCCTCCAAGAGCGTGTTCCTCGTCCAGATCCAGGTCGAGGCGCTTGACCGTGCGGGACTGCTGTCGGACGTCACCCGGGTACTCAGCGAGTCTCACGTCAACATCCTCTCCGCGTCCGTGTCGACCTCAAGCGACCGCCTTGCGCTCAGCAGGTTCGTCTTCGAGATGGGCGACACCACTCACCTCGACCGTGTGCTCAATGCCGTACGGCGGATTGACGCGGTCTACGACGTGTATCGCGTCAGCTCCGGATAGTTCCTCTTCCCGCAGGTCACCGAGAAGCAGTTGTTCGGCAGACCGCAGTCGCCTGGCCGCGCGGATCTTGTTGGGCAGGTTCCTGTTGCGCTCCATCTCATCGATGCATTCGGCGGCGGAGAACCCCGCAAGTCTCATCAACAGTGCCCCGCACGTCGCCTCGGGTGTCCCGAAACGGAGCGAAAATCGGGCGATGTCGATCGCGGTTCGTCGCGGCGTCGTGATGCCGATTCCCGCGACTGTTACTACGTCCGCCGCGGTGAGCACCGCCTCGTGCACGGTGACCCGGGCCGTTGCCGCCGGACGACGACGCGCGTGCGCCGCAACGCACACCTGCGGGCGAGCGGGCGCGGACGCGATGGCGCCCCACACCCACGCTGCCGACAGCCGCGCGGCAATGAGACGGGTAGACAGAACGGGCACGAGGGATGTCGCGCGAAGACGCACATCGGATACCTCGTCGATCACGCAGTAGCTGTCCCCGAGCGGGTAAACGACCCCGTCGAGACGGAGGGCGCTGAGCTCTGTCGAGGGAAAGTCGTCGGTACGCAAAATCGGGGACAGCCGCGCCATGTCGCAATTGTGCGACGAGCACGACCGTCCCCGATGCGGGAAACAGCTATTTGTGGACGCGGGCCCCCTGTGGAGGGGGAGCGAACCTAGGAGCCGAGGGCGTCCAGCCAGATCTTGCGGGCGTCCAGTGCTTCCTGGGCGTCCTTGACCTTCTTGGTGTTGCCGCTGGCCTTGGCTTCCGCCAGTTCTTCCTCGAGCTTGGCGATGGCGTTGTGGAGCTGGCTGGCCAGTCCCTCGCTGCGCGCCTGCTTCTCGGGGTTGCTCTTCTGCCAGTGATCCTCGTCGAGCTTGCGAACCGCGGTCTCGACCTTGCGCAGGCGGTCCTCGATGGGCTTGACCTTGTCGCGGGGAACCTTGCCGATCTTGTCCCAGCGGCGCTGGATCGACAGGAGGGTGTCCTTCGCCTTGACCCGATCGGTCTCGGTGAGGAGCGGCTCCGCCTCGGTGAGGAGTTCGAGCTTCAGGGCGAGGTTCGCCTCGAACTCAACATTGTCGATCGCCTCCACCTCGGACTTCGCCGAGTAGAGAACGTCGCCCGCCGCCTTGAACTTCGCCCACAGGGCGTCGTCCAGCTTCTTTCCGGCGCGGCCCGCCAACTTCCAGTCGTCCAGAAGTGACCGGTAGCCGGGGATGCCGTCGACGCCCTTGGGAATGAGCGCCTCCGCCTTGGCGACGAGCTCCTGCTTGCGGGTGCGGGCGTCCTTGTGGGTGCTGTCCAGCTCGGCGAAGAACGCCTTGCGGTGCGTATCGATCGTGCTGCGCGCGGCACGGAATCGCTTCCACAGCTCGTTGCTCTCGTTCTTCGGAAGGCGTGGGCCTTCCTGCTGGTGCTTCTGCCAGCGGGCGAAGATGTCATCGAGTGTGGCGGTGACTTGCTTCCACTGAGCCTTCGCCGGGTCCTGGGCCGCAAGCGCCTCAGCTTCCGCGACGAGGGCCGCGCGCTCTGCGAGGGCCTCGCTGACTGCCGCCTTGGCCTCTTCGGTCTGCTTCTCCGTCAACTCGGTGACGGCGCCACCCAGCGCCTCGAGTCGCGTTCGCAACGCTGCGAGATTGCCAACGGCGTTAGCGTCGGCCAGCGTCGCCGTGAGGCTCGCCACCGTCTTGGCGATGTCGCTGGCGGGTGCGCCACGTTTCGCGCGCTGCTCGAGAAGAGTGACCTGTCCGGCCAATTCAACAAACTTGCGCTCGAAGTAGGCAAGCGCCTCTTCGGGAGTTCCGTCGGGGTATTGACCGACGGCACGCTCGCCTGTCGCCTCGCGGACGTAAACGGTTCCCGTCTCGTCGACGCGTCCCCATGGGGTCTGATCGTCTGTAGCCACGTTAATTTCACCTTGCTGCTCGGGCCGATTGCCTCTAACCGACCGGGCACCAGCCTATTGCACGCCGCAATCGGCGAGCTCGTTCGATTTGGGTAAAGAGGAGTTCTTGGGAAAGTTACTTGACGCTGACGGCGGTGATCGTCGTCGCGATGGCGGGAGGCCCATCGGTGGGAGTTGTCGCGGATGCGGCCACGCCGCTGGAAATGATCTGGCTCTGCAGCGCATCGAGTCCGCTCGTGACCTTACCGATGACCGTGTAGCCGCCGCCGTCCGTGGGGAGCGTGGTGTCGCCGTACACGATGAAGAACTGGTGGTCCTGCGAGTACTGCGAGTCGCTCCGCGCCAGGGCGATGGTTCCGACGGGATAGACGCCATCGGCCGGCGCGTTCTCGACGGGGCCGTAGCTGTAGTTGGGATCACCCTGGCCGTCGCCGGTCAGGGAACCGCACTGCAGCACCAGGAGGCCGGCACCGGTTGTCAGCCGGTGGCAGGTCTTGCCCGTGTAGTAGCCCGACTTGGTGTCGGTGACGAAGGATGCCACTGCCTGCGGGGCAGCGGCGCCGTCCAGCGAGATTCCGAGCGCCACCTTGTTGAGGGTGAGGTCACCCGTCCACGTGCGGTTCTCCGCGACGGACGGGGAGGGAATGGCGCCCACGTTCGCGTCGGCGGTCGGCGTTGGCGTGGGGGTCGCCGTCGGCGTCGGGGTAGCCGAGGCCGACGAGGACGGCAGAGGCAGAGGCTTGCCGGGACCACCGGTGAAGTAGAAGACCTGCGTGAGGGTGGCCAGCGCGACAATGACGACGACGCCGATGACGGCGATGATGTTGTCGCGCTTGCGGCGCGTCACCTGCTGCGTGTGCACGGCCTGTCGCGCGTTGTACCGACGAAGTCGCTCTCGCGCCTCGCGTACCTCGCGTGCAGTGTTCTTGCTCGGTGCCACGTGTCCTCCGTAAGTGCGGTGCGGGATGCCCTGATGAACTTTACGGTGCCGCCGTGAGGCGGGCCAAATGCGCACGAGCTTCGTGACCGGGTGCCCGGCGGTGTCGTGGGTCGCGGTTAGCATTGCGGGATGGAGATGCGGCAGGGATTGCGCGGTGGCGCGACGCCGCTGGCGGTCCGCATGCGCCCGACGTCACTCGATGAGGTCGCGGGCCAGCGTCATCTCCTTGGCCCGGGTTCCCCCCTGGTGAGCCTCGCCTCCGATAAGTCGGGGGAGCAGGGCTCGGTCTCCGTGATCCTCTGGGGGCCGCCCGGCACGGGCAAGACGACGCTCGCCCAGGCGATCGCCCACAGTTCCGGTCGTAACTTCGTGGAACTCAGCGCCGTCAACGCGGGCGTTGCAGATGTGCGCAAGGTGATGGAGCAGGCGCTGTCCAACCGTGACCTCTACGGCACGACGACCGTTCTGTTCCTGGACGAGATCCACCGCTTCAGCAAGGCCCAGCAGGATGCGCTCTTGCCCGGCGTGGAGAACGGCTGGGTCATTCTCATCGCAGCGACAACGGAAAATCCCTCGTTCTCCATCATTTCGCCGCTGCTGTCCCGCTCCCTTCTTCTCACGCTGGAACAGCTGAGCGACGACGACCTGGGCATCGTCATCGACAGGGCGGTCGCCGATCCGCGGGGACTTAAGGGCGCGATCACCCTGGCGCCCGAGGCCCGCGCCGCCCTCATTCGCCTCTCCTCGGGCGATGCCCGGCGTGCGCTGACCGCGCTGGAGGCAGCCGCGCTGTCTGCCACATCGACGGCGGATGATGGCAAGCCGGTCGTTACCGACGACACGGTGGCGTTGGCGGTGGACAGGGCCCTCCTGCGGTACGACCGCCAGGGGGACGAGCACTACGACGTGATCAGTGCCTTCATCAAGTCGGTGCGCGGCTCGGACGTGGATGCCGCCCTGCACTACCTCGCCCGCATGATCGAGGCGGGGGAAGACCCGCGGTTCATTGCTCGGCGGATCATCATCAGTGCGTCGGAGGACATCGGTATGGCCGATCCCCAAGCGCTCGTGATCGCCGTGGCCGCGGCCGACGCGGTGCAGTTCATCGGGATGCCCGAGGGGCGGATTCCTCTCGCCGAGGCAGTCGTTTACCTCGCCTCGGCTCCCAAGTCGAATGCGTCGTATATGGCGCTGGATGCCGCGATCGCCGATGTTCGCGCGGGAAACTTCGGTCGCGTCCCCAAGCCGCTGCGCGATGCCCACTATCCCGGGGCGAAGCGCCTCGGTCACGGCAAGGGATACAAGTACTCCCACGACTCCGACCTCGGTGTGGTGGAACAGCAGTACCTCCCCACCGAGCTGCGCAACACCGCCTATTACCGTCCGACCGAGCACGGGAACGAGCGGGATGTGTCGGCGCGGTGGGAGAAGCTCCGCCGGATCATCCGCGGCAAGTAATGGGTGTCATCGGTCGCTCGGCGGTGCGGCGACCCGCGGAGAAATCGTTGGCCGGAACCGTTCCTCGTCGTGCTAACCTAGACGCTGCCAAACACTGGTTTACCGCGCACGGCTGCTGCGGGAATCCGGTCAAGGAAACTCAGGTCTGTAGCCGACCAGGTTCCGCGGCAAATCCCTCTGAATTAATCCGGGCATCCTGCTGCGCGTTCATGCGTGAGCGCGAGAGGCCGGGCTGCCATTCATTAACTTAGAGAATAAGGACACTGTGTCTACCAAGTCACGTACACGTAGCAAGACCCGCCTTTCGCGCGCGCTGGGCATCGCCCTCACGCCGAAGGCGGCCAAATACCTCGAGAAGCGTCCGTACGCTCCGGGTGAGCACGGCCGCACCAAGCGCAAGCAGGACAGCGACTACGCCGTCCGTCTGCGTGAGAAGCAGCGTCTGCGCGCCCAGTACGGCATTCGCGAGGCCCAGCTGAAGATCGCTTTCCAGGAAGCGCGTCGCGCCCAGGGACTGACCGGTGAGAACCTGGTTGAGCTGCTCGAGATGCGTCTCGACGCCATCCTCGTTCGCTCCGCCATCGCCCGCACCACGGCTCAGGCTCGCCAGCTCATCGTTCACCGTCACATCCTTGTTGACGGACAGCGCGTTGACCGCCCGTCGTTCCGCGTCAAGCCGGGACAGCTCGTTCACGTTCACGCTTCCAGCGAGGGCCTCGAGCCGTTCCAGGTTGCAGCTGCCGGCGGTCACGTCGACCTGCTTCCGAAGCTGCCGCCGTACCTCGAGGTGGAGCTGGACAAGCTGCAGGCTCGTCTCATCCGTCGTCCGCTGCGCGCAGAGGTCCCCGTGACCTGTGAAGTTCAGCTGGTCGTTGAGTACTACGCAGCTCGCTAGTCACTAGCACGCAGCACGGAAAATGCGGGTCGCCTTCGGGCGGCCCGCATTTTGCGTATGGCCCGGCAACATCGCGCGCGCGTGCCAGCAAGTAAGCTGGATCGGATAATTGCTCGCCACAGGTTAGGGAGACGTCATGAAGAACGTATTTTGGCTCATCGTCGGAATTGCCGTCGGATTCGTCGTGGCTCACGAGGTATCGAAGACTCCCGGTGGCAAGAAGTTCTTCGACGACGTGAACGGTAAGTCCCACGACTTCGCCTCCGCGATCGTTGACGGCTACAAGCAGCGCGAGGCCGAGCTGCGCTCCGCCGTATCGGACATCGAAGACGCCGCCACAAAGGCAGCAAAAAAGATCAAGTAACTCCGCGCTCCGCGCCGAGAGACGAAACACCCTGCGGCCTGAACGGCCGTACCACCTGCAACACAATCGGGAACTCATGCAGACCGCAGACATTCAGAGCCGCTGGCTCAACTTCTTTGGCGACCGCGGACACACGGTGGTGCCATCGGCCTCACTCGTGAGCGACGACCCCACCCTGCTCTTCACCGTCGCCGGCATGGTGCCGTTTGTGCCGTACCTCACGGGTCTCGTGCCCGCGCCGTACCCCCGGGCGACCAGCGTGCAGAAATGCATCCGCACCAACGACATCGAAGAAGTGGGCAAGACGCCCCGTCATGGCACGTTCTTCCAGATGAACGGTAACTTCTCGTTCGGCGACTACTTCAAGCGCGAGGCGATCGAGTATGCGTGGGAGCTGCTGACGTCATCCGAGTCATCCGGTGGCTTTGGATTCGACGAAAAGGACCTCTGGGTCACCGTCTACAAGGACGACGACGAAGCTGCTCTGCTCTGGAAAGAGATCGCCGGACTGCCCGACGAGCGCATCCAGCGCCTCGACATGGACACCAATTACTGGTCGACCGGCCAGCCCGGCCCCGCCGGCCCCTGCTCGGAGATCTTCTTCGACCGCGGACCCGAGTACGGCGTCGATGGCGGTCCCGCAACCGATGACGACCGTTACGTGGAGATCTGGAACCTGGTCTTCATGCAGTATCTGCGCGGCGAGGGAACCAAGAACAGCTTCCCCATCCTCGGCGACCTGCCGAAGAAGAACATCGACACCGGCATGGGACTCGAGCGCGTCGCGTTCCTCAAGCAGGGCGTACAGAACATGTACGAGATCGACCAGGTGCGCCCGGTCCTCGACATGGCCGCGGAGCTGTCGGGCCGCCGGTACGGCGCCGACCACGACGACGACGTGCGGATGCGCGTCATCGCGGACCACGTCCGGTCGTCCCTGATGTTGATGTCCGATGGTGTTCGCCCCAGCAACGAGGGCCGCGGGTACATCCTCCGCAGGCTCCTGCGCCGGAGCATCCGCTCCATGCGTCTTCTCGGCGTCGAAGACCCCACCTTCGGATCGCTCTTCCCCGCGTCGCGCGATGCCATGAAGGCCGCGTACCCGGAGGTCGAGACCGACTTCGACCGCATCTCACGACTGGCGCTGGGCGAGGAAGAAACCTTCCTGCGTACCCTGGCCAGCGGCACGAGCATCCTCGACCTCGCGGTTGCGTCCACGCAGAACTCCGGCGCGACCGAGATTCCCGGCGACACGGTGTTCCAGCTGCACGACACGTTCGGCTTCCCGATCGACCTCACGCTCGAAATGGCGGAGGAGGCCGGACTCAGTGTTGACCGCGACGCGTTCGACCGCCTCATGTCCGAGCAGCGCGCAATGGCGAAGGCCGACGCGAAGGCGAAGAAGACGGCGTTGGCGGACATGTCCGTGTACGGCGACTTCCGCGCGCAGGGCGAAACGGTCTTCACGGGCTACGAACTGCTCACCACCGACAGCACCATCCTCGGAATCATCGTGGACGGGGCGTCCGTCGATCGCGCCGTCGTCGGCGACATCGCCGAGATCATCCTCGCGGAGACCGCCCTGTACCCCGAGTCGGGTGGTCAGGAGGCAGACTCCGGCAGCATCGTCGGCAAGGGCTTCGACCTCGAGGTTCTCGACGTACAGCGACCCATCAAGGGACTCGTCAGCCACCGCGTGCAGGTGCGGTCCGGCGAAGTGGGAGTGGGGGATGACGCCACCAGCGTTGTCGACCCCGTGTGGCGCCACGCCGCTGCCCAGGCTCACTCCGCGACCCACCTCATTCACGCGGCACTTCGCCAGACGCTCGGCAATGACGCGCACCAGGCCGGCTCGTACAACAAGGCGGGATACGCGCGCCTCGACTTCAACTGGAACCAGCCGCTGTCTCCGGCGACCCGCAGCGAGATCGAGAACATCGCAAACAACGCGGTGCGCGACAACCTCGAGGTGACCACGCGCATTCTTCCGCTGGCGGAGGCGAAGTCACTCGGCGCAATGGCGCTGTTCGGCGAGAAGTACGGCGACACCGTTCGTGTCGTGGAGATCGGCAGCCCCTGGTCGCTCGAACTCTGCGCCGGCACCCACGTGCGTCGCTCGGCGGAGATCGGGCTCATCAGCCTGACGAGCGAATCCTCCATCGGGTCGACCGCGCGGCGCATCGAATCCCTCGTGGGTCTCGACGCGTTCCGTGATCTCACGACGGAGCGCGCGATCGTGTCGCAGCTCACCTCGTCCCTGAAGACCCCGCGTGAGCAGCTGCCCGACCGCATCGCGGACCTGGTTGCGAACCTGAAGTCTGCCGAGAAGCGCATTGCGCAGTACGAGGCGGCCGAACTGGCCGACCGCGTGCCCGCGCTGGTCGCGACCGCGTCCAGGGTCGGAAACGTGCGCCTCGTTGTTCAGAACGTCGGCAGCGTCAACACGCCCGATGACCTGCGCTCCCTGGCGACAACTGTTCGTGACCGTCTTGGTTCCGACGCCGCGGTCATCGCCCTGGCTGCGGACGTTGCGGGCAAGCCCGCCGTGATCGTCGCCACGAACGATGCCGCGCGCTCCACGGGAGTTCGCGCGGGCGTGCTTGCCAAGCTTGCTGCCGGGATCCTCGGTGGCGGTGGTGGCGGCAAGGACGACCTCGCCCAGGGTGGCGGTTCCGACCTCGCCGCGATCCCGACAGCGCTGGACGCCATTAGCGCGAGCGTCGCCGGATAGTGCGATCGGGAGTTCGCGTCGGCGTTGACGTGGGGAAGGTGCGCATCGGCATTGCGCGCACCGACTTCCACGGCATGCTGGCGACGCCGGTCGAGACGGTGCCCCGCGGCAGCGGCGACGTTGCACGCATCCTCGCGATCGCTGCGGAAGTGGATGCCACGGAGCTGATCGTGGGCCTTCCACTGTCGTTGTCCGGGGGACGCACACCGTCGACCGAAGACGCGCAGGGTTTCGCTCAGGCGCTGGCGAACGCGACCCCGTTGCCCGTGCGGATGGTTGACGAGCGACTGTCGACCGTGTCCGCACAGGCGGCCCTGCGTGCCTCGGGGCGCACGGTTAAATCCTCACGATCTGTGATTGACCAGGTTGCCGCCGTTATAATCGTGCAACATGCCCTCGACTTCGAGCGCACAGCGGGCCGCCCCCCTGGCGTTGTCGTTGATCCCGACGAAGGACAGTAGATCGTGGCAGACGAGCCCACCTGGGAAGACCTCTTTGGCGAGGCCACCCGTCCAGCACCCCGGGAGACCCAGCGTCCCGTCGCGCCGAAGCCGACCGATGACGGTGTCTGGCCGCTGCGGCAGCCCCCCGCGCCCGCCTCGGCACTGACGCCGCCCGCTGACGACCCCATCACTCCCGCGGCAACCGCAGCCACCACGCCCGCGGCGTCCCCGCCCCCGACAGGACACGCCTCCGCCGCTCCGGTGGACGCCGTTCCGGCAGCGTCGACGCAGCCGGCCGCCCCGGTTCCCGCGGACCTGCCCACGAGCGCCGCGCCCGTGACCGACGCTTCACCGATTCCGGCTACCCCCGTGGTTGCGGCGCAGCCCACGCGCCGACAGTTGCGGGAGAGCGAAGCGCGTCTCACGGCCGCCGAGACCGGACGCATCCCGAAACAGGCCGCCCGTCAGGAGCCCGTGCGCGACGTCGCTGCTCCCAAGAACGCAAAGCCGACCAGGAGCGCGAAACCACCGAAGCCTCCGAGAACGTCGAAGCGCGACCGCGGTGACGTGAAGCGTCGCCGGCGTCGCGGCTGGATCTGGCTCGTGGTGCTGTTGGTCGTCTTCGGTGCGGCCGGCGGAACCGCGGCGTATGCCTGGGCCAACTTCGAAGGCCCGATCCGCAAGGTTCTCAATATTGAACTGCCGATCGACTACACCGGTACCGGCAACGGCCAGGACACCACGGTGACCGTCGTCTCCGGAGACGTCGGCGAAACCATCGCGGAGTCCCTGCACGCCGCGGGTGTCACCATGACGAAGGAGGCGTTCTACAACCTCCTGCTCGCCAAGAGTGAGCAGCCCGTCTTCCAGCCGGGCACCTACAAGCTCCAGAAGCATCAGAGCGCGGCATCCGCCCTCACCGCGCTTCTGGATCCCAAGAACCTCGTGGTCTCTAACGTGCTCATCCCCGAGGGCACCACGATCACCAATACGCTCAAGCGCCTGTCGAAGGGCACGGGTGTGCCGCTTGCCGACTTCACCGCTGCTGCCAAGGATTACGTCTCGCTCGGGGTTCCTGCCAACGCCCCCAGCGCGGAGGGATTCCTCTTCCCGGCGACGTACACCTTCGAGCCCGGCTCGACCGCGAAGCAGATCCTCACGCGCATGGTCGACCGCATGTACGAGTCACTCGATGCGGCCGGCGTCGCGCCGAAGGACCGCCTGCGCGTACTGACGATGGCCGCGCTCATCCAGAAGGAGGGCGGCAGCACCAAGGACTTCTACAAGGTGGCGCGCGTCTTCCAGAACCGTCTCGACCAGAAGATGCTGCTGCAGTCGGACGCCACCGTGAGCTACGGCTCGGGCGGTACCTCCATCAGCACCACCGACGCCGAACGGGCGGACGCCTCCAACCCGTACAACACCTATGTGCACCTCGGACTGCCGGTGGGGCCGATCTCGGCTCCCGGCGACGACGCGATCGACGCGGCACTGCATCCCGTAGCGGGAGATTGGCTCTACTTCGTGCTTGTGAATGGCGACACCGGGGAGACGAAGTTCTCCACAACCCTCGCGCAGCATGAAGCGGCGGTGGCGCAGTGGCAGAGTTGGCTCGCTGCCCACCCGGACTTCGACAATTGAGTTCCGCACCCGCCAGGCGCCTTGCGGTGCTGGGTTCGCCTATCGCCCACTCGAAATCCCCGGCCCTGCAGCTGGCGGCTTACGGAGTTCTCGGTCTCGACTGGCAGTACAGCGCCGTCGAGGTCACCGACGACACGCTCGCCGACTTTGTCGAGTCGCGGGATGACGCGTGGCGCGGCCTGTCCCTGACGATGCCGCTCAAGCGCGACATCCTTGCCCTGCTCGACCGCCGCGACCTGCTGGTGCAGACGACAGGGTCGGCCAACACCGTGCTCTTCCGTGGGGATGGCAACAAGCGCTACCTCCACGGCTTCAACACCGACGTCTTCGGCATCACCGAGGCGTTCCGGCGTCAGGGCACCACGAAGCTGGGGATCGTGCAGATCCTCGGTGGGGGCGCCACCGCCGCCTCGGCGATCGTCGCCGCCGGCCAGCTCGGCGCGCACACCGTGCACGTGTCGGTGCGCACCCCCGACAAGGCGACCGGACTGCTCGATGTCGGGAAGGCTGCCGGTGTCACGGTGATCATTGGTTCGCTGGCGGATGCACCGACCGCCGCCAAGCGTCCGGACGCGGTCATCAGCACCATCCCCAACGGCGTCGAGACAGGCATCGTCTTCCCGGAGGACACCCGCTCGACCGCCGTGCTCCTCGATGTGGCCTACCACCCGTGGCCGTCGGCACTGGCGAGCGAGTGGAATGCCGCGGGCGGAGCCGTCATCGGGGGTCTCGACATGCTCGTTCTGCAGGCGCTCGCCCAGGTGCGGATCTTCGTCGGCGGTAACCCCGCGTCCGCGCTCGACAAGGAGCCCGTGGTGCTCGCGGCGATGTTCGCGGCCGTCGGCCTGTGACCGCTGTGGGAGAATTCTGAACATGCTTCGTTGGTTGACCGCAGGTGAATCCCACGGCCCCGAATTGGTGGCCATCATTGAGGGGATGCCCGCGGGCGTGCCCGTGAGCCTCGATCAGATCCGCGCTGATCTCGCCCGCCGCAAGCTCGGTTATGGTCGCGGGGCACGCATGAAGTTCGAGGAAGACGAATTGAACATCTCCGGTGGTGTGCGCTTCGGCCTCACCATGGGGAGCCCGGTCGCCCTGCGGATCGGCAACACCGAATGGCCCCGCTGGGTCGATGTCATGAGCGCATCGCCCGTTGACCTCGAGACCCTTCCCAAGGGTCGCGGCGCCGCCCTTACCCGTCCACGCCCCGGCCACGCCGACCTCGTCGGCATGCAGAAGTATGACTTCGAGGAGTCGCGGAATGTGCTCGAGCGCGCCAGCGCCCGCGAGACCGCCGCGCGCGTCGCCCTCGGTGCCGTCGCGCGGGCGTTCCTCGGCGAGCTCGGGATCACGCTGGTCAGTCACACCCTGTCCATCGGCCCCGTGCGGGTTCCCGAGGGATCGACCCTTCCCGCCCCGAGCGACGTGGACACCCTCGACGCCGACCCGCTGCGCTGCTTCGACCCCGCGACATCCGCCCTCATGGTTGCCGAGGTCGACAAAGCTCACGAGGACGGCGACACCCTGGGCGGTGTCGTTGAGGTGCTCGCCTACGGCGTGCCCCCGGGACTCGGGTCGTACGTGCACTGGGACCGTCGCCTCGACTCCCAGCTGGCCGCGGCGCTCATGGGCATCCAGGCGATCAAGGGTGTCGAGGTCGGCGACGGCTTCCTCACCACCACCCGCCGTGGATCCGAGGCACACGACGAGCTCGTGACCGACGGCGAGACCATCTCACGGCTGTCCGACAAGGCTGGCGGTACCGAGGGTGGAATGAGCACCGGTACCGTTCTGCGCGTGCGCGCGGGCATGAAGCCCATCGCGACGGTTCCCCACGCGTTGCGTACCGTGAACGTCGCCACCGGAGAGGCTGCCGAGGCCCAGCACCAGCGTTCCGACGTGTGCGCCGTGCCGGCAGCTGGGGTCGTCGCCGAAGCCATGGTCGCCCTCGTGCTCGCCAACTCGGTGCTCGAGAAGTTCGGCGGTGACTCCATCGGGGAGACCGCGCGCAACCTCGCGGGCTACCTCGCCGCCATTCCGAGCAACCTCGCCACGGCGCGGGCGGCCGACGACCGTGGCTGACGGGCGTCCGGTCATCGTCCTGATCGGCGCACCGGGAGCCGGCAAGACCCGTCTGGGTAAGCGCGTGGCCAAGCTCCTCGGGGCGCCGTTCGTCGATACCGACAAGCGCATTGTTGCCCGCCACGGCGTCATCTCCGAGATCTTCGCCGACCACGGCGAACCGCACTTTCGGGCACTCGAGCGGATGACAGTTGCCGAGGCACTCACGGAAACTGCCGTCGTTGCCCTGGGCGGCGGCGCCGTGCTCGATGCAGACACGCAGCGCGACCTTGCCGGGCACCGGGTCGTGCTGTTGACCGTGACACCCGAGGCCGTCGAGGCGCGGATCAACTCCGGCAAGCGACCGCTGGTCAGCGGTATCGAGTCGTGGAAGACGCTGGTTGGCGCCCGCACGGCGATCTACGAATCCCTGGCGACCCGCAGTTTCGACACCTCCCACCGGCCACTCGACAAGATTGCCGACGAGATCGTGCAGTGGGTCCGCGAAACCGACGCCACCGACAGTGCGGCACCGACATCAGACGAAACGGGAACAGCGCAGTGACAGAGACAACAGCACCGGGCGCGACGGAGAACACCGTCATCACCGTCACCGGCGCGGACCCGTACGACATCACCATCGGGCGCGGTCTCGTCGCCGGCATCGCGGAGCAGATCGGCACGAAGGCGACCAAGGTGTTGATCGTGCACGCGCCCACCCTGGGCGCGCAGGCGGCCGCGATGCGCGAGTCGCTCGTCGACCGGTATGAGGTGCTGCTGGCCGAGGTCCCCGACGCCGAAGCGGCAAAGCGCGTCGAGGTCGCCGCGTTCTGCTGGCAGGTCATGGGGCAGACAGATTTCACCCGCACCGACGTCGTCGTCGGTCTCGGCGGAGGAGCGACCACCGACCTCGCGGGATTCGTCGCAGCCACCTGGCTGCGGGGAGTACCGCTCGTGCAGGTGCCCACCACCGTACTCGGAATGGTTGACGCGGCCATCGGAGGCAAGACCGGCATCAACACCGCCGAGGGCAAGAACCTCGTGGGTGCCTTCTACGCGCCCTCCGCCGTGCTCGTTGACCTCGACATGCTCGACTCCCTCGGCAAGAACGAGATTCTCGCCGGCTCCGCCGAGATCGTGAAGGCCGGTTTCATCGCCGAGCCCGAGATCCTCGACATCTACGAGGCCGACGTCGACCGCGCCACCGATCCGACGACCCCCGAGTTCCGTCGCCTCATCGAACTGGCCATCGCAATGAAGGCCCGGGTCGTGGGGGAGGACTTCAAGGAGGCCGGCCTGCGCGAGATGCTCAACTACGGCCACACCCTCGGGCACGCCATAGAGCACGCGGAGCGCTACTCCTGGCGCCACGGAGCGGCGGTGTCCGTCGGCATGATGTTTGCCGCGGAACTGTCGCGACTCACGGGGTCGCTCAGCGACGCCGCGGTGGATCGGCAGCGACGCATCCTCGAATCCCTCACCCTGCCGACCACCTACCCGGTCGGTCGCTGGAAGACGCTGCTCGCCACCATGCAGCGCGACAAGAAGACGAGGGCAGGCATGCTGCGCTTCATCGTGCTGGATGACATCGCCAAGCCATCGGTGCTGACCGGTCCGGACGAGTCACTGCTCTTCCTTGCCTACCAGGAGATCGGCGACTGACGCCTGACGGGCCAGCTCGCGCGGTCGCGAGCCGGGGCCGGGTCTGTGCGGCCCGTGCGGCTTTCGCCGCGCACCGGTGCGCGGGTAGCGTGGATTGACCGGATTGCAACGACGCAGATCGAAGGGATCACCCGTGAACACGATCACCCCATTCCTCTGGTTCGACGACAACGTCGAGAACGCGGTCGAGCTGTACACGGCGGTCTTTCCCGCCGCCCGGGTGACCAACGTGGCGCACTACGGGGAGGCGGGCCCCGGGACGCCCGGCTCGATCCTCACCGCGACCATCGAGATCGATGGGCAGGAGATCATCCTGCTGAACGGGGGACCTGGGCACCCGTTCACCGAAGCGATCTCCCTGTCCGTCCGCGCGGACACCCAGGACGAGATCGACTCCCTCTGGGAACAGCTCACCGCGAATGGCGGGCAACCCGGCCAGTGCGGCTGGCTCACGGACCCGTTCGGCCTGTCCTGGCAGATCGTGCCGCCGATCCTCGGTGAGCTGATGAGCGATCCGGACCCCGAGAAGGCCGGCCGCACCATGCAGGCGATGCTGCAGATGACCAAGCTGGACATCGCCGGGCTGCAGCGCGCCCACGACGGCGCCTGACGGCGGGTCATCCGTCGTCCCTCACGCATCTGTATCTATAGGCTGGGCGACTGTGACTACAGTGCTGGTTTTGAACGGACCCAACCTCGGCCGCCTTGGCAGCCGCGAACCCGATGTGTACGGCCATCAGGACATGGCAGCCCTGCGCGCCCTGCTCCAGGCCGAGGCCGGCGAGGGCTACACCATCGATTTGCGTCAGACCGATGACGAGGCCGAGATGATCCACTGGCTGCACGGTGCTGTCGACAGCGCGACTCCCGTGATCCTGAACCCCGCCGCGTTCACCCACTACTCGTACGCGCTTCGGGATGCCGCGGCGCTCGTCACCAAGAGTGGCGGCACGCTCATTGAGGTGCATATCTCCAATCCACACGCCCGGGAGGAATTCCGCCACACGAGCGTTATTTCGGGCATCGCTACCGGAGTTATCGCGGGTTTTGGGTTCGACTCGTACGTGCTCGCCCTCTGGGCTATTGGGCGCATCGCCCCGTAGGCAAGTACACTCGACGGTGCCTGTTGAGTACGGGCCGCGCAATCGCGCTCGCAAACCCCCACGAAATGGAACTGAATAGCATGGCCTCCACCAGCGATATCAAGAACGGCGTCGTTCTCAACATGGACGGCCAGCTCTGGACCGTCATCGACTTCCAGCACGTGAAGCCCGGCAAGGGTGGCGCTTTCGTGCGCACCAAGGTCAAGAACGTCATGACCGGCAAGGTCGTCGACCGCACGTTCAACGCTGGCGCCAAGATCGAGACCGAGGTCGTTGACCGCAGCGAGTTCCAGTACCTGTACAAGGACCTCGATGCCTACGTGTTCATGAACGTCTCGGACTACGACCAGATCAGCCTCACCGAGGCGCAGGTCGGCGATGCCGCAAACTTCATGCTGGAGAACCAGAACGTCACCCTCGCGCTGCACAACGGTGACCCGCTGTACGTCGAGCTTCCCGCGTCCGTGATCCTCGAGATCACCTACACCGAGCCGGGTCTGCAGGGCGACCGCTCCACCGGCGGCACCAAGCCCGCCACCGTCGAGACCGGCTACCAGATCCAGGTTCCCCTGTTCCTCGAGCAGGGCACCAAGGTCAAGGTCGACACCCGTGACGGCAGCTACCTCGGCCGCGTTTCCTAGTGAGCGCCCGGAGCAAGGCGCGTAAGCGCGCCCTCGACGTTCTTTACGGCGCCGACGTGCGCGGCGAAGCGATCAACGTTGTGCTGCTCGCGGAGGAGAACCGTCACCTGGCGGACCCGCGCCGCGAAAACTCGTGGAGCTATGCCAAGCAGATCGTGGAGGGCGTTGTCGCCCACGGCGACGAGATCGACGAAATGATCGAGACCTACGCGCAGGGCTGGACGCTCGACCGTATGCCCGCCGTCGACCGCGCGATCATCCGCATCGGCATCTGGGAACTCCTGCACAACCCGGAGATCCCCGACGGTGTGGCGATTTCCGAGGCAGTGGAGTCAGCGACAGTGCTGAGCACCGAGGACTCCGCCGGCTTCGTCAACGGACTCCTCGGCAGGATCGCGCAGATCTCCGCCTAGCACCATTTTCACGCGCAATGGCCCCCACCGATCGGTGGGGGCCATTGTTGTGTGTGAGGGGCGGATGCTCCGCGTCAGAGCAGCTCGGTCGGAGCTGCCACCGCGCTGACCAGGATCGCGTCCCACGTCGAGTCGTACACGACCACGAGATCCCGCGTGGCGGAGAAGGCGCAGAGATAGACCGCGTCGATGTCGAACGCGCCGCGGAGTGCGGCGGACGTGGCATCCCCGTCCACCATCCGGGAGCCGGCGCGGAACGACGGGCCGTCCGGGTACGTGCGTACGTCGCGCAGGTCGAACCCGAGTTGCGTGAGCCGCGCGAAGCCCGGGGTGTCCATCGCTTCGGCGCTCGCCCCGCTGAGACCCTGCGTTCCCGCCCAGTCGACGACGCGCGTCCACAGCCGGTCGAGCAGGTCGTGCTGGGCCGCCCGGTCGAGGGCGCGGAATTCGTCCCGTTCGTCGCGCGCGTGAATCACGGTGTCCCCGGCGGATTCGACGAGGCGGGGCGCGGGGAGAGCCGGGTGGAGGAGCCACCAGCGGTATCCGGCGGAATCGACAGCGAAATCTCCGGCCACGCGGCCGGCACGACGGAAACTCATACCGTGACGTTAGCGTGTGCAGGATTGCCGGGTGACCAGCGGGCATTCCCGGAGCGTCGGCACGCTAAGCTTGCCCCGTACCTAACTTAGGCATCCTTTAAATTCCGTCCAGAGAGGCGGGGAAGGAGGTCAGATTGACTGCACGCACCGTTTTGCAGCCCGCTGACATCACGCGAGCGTTGACTCGGATCTCCCATGAGATCCTGGAGTCCAATCGCGGAGGTGAAAACCTCATCATCCTGGGCATCCCGACCCGCGGGGTAGCGCTTGCCCATCGCATCGGCGCCATCCTCGAGTCAATCGAGCCGGGGTCGGGCCGCGTCGGCGAACTCGACGTCACCATGTACCGCGATGACCTCGCCGGGCAGCCCACGCGCGCACCCGCACGCACCCACATCCCCGCCGGCGGAATCGACGGCACCACCGTCGTGCTGGTCGATGACGTGTTGTACTCGGGGCGCACGATCCGCGCGGCCCTCGACGCGCTCGGCGACCACGGGCGACCGCGTGCCGTGCGCCTCGCGGTCCTGGTGGACCGGGGCCACCGTGAACTTCCAATCCGAGCGGACTTCGTCGGCAAGAACCTCCCCACCTCGGCCGACGAGCGCATTCGCGTGCGCCTGACCGAGATCGACGGCATCGAGGAGGTGACGATCGAATCATGAGACACCTGCTGTCCACCCGTGACCTGAGCCGGGACGAGGCCATCCAGATTCTCGATGTCGCCGAGGACATGGCGGATGTCGCGAACCGCGAGGTCAAGAAGCTGCCGACCCTGCGCGGCAAGACTGTCATCAACC
Organism: Glaciihabitans sp. dw_435; assembly: GCF_018449675.1. Taxonomy (GTDB): domain Bacteria; phylum Actinomycetota; class Actinomycetes; order Actinomycetales; family Microbacteriaceae; genus Glaciihabitans. The sequence goes on from NZ_JAAVUZ010000003.1 coordinate 152,541, forward strand.
TGTTCTTCGAAGACTCCACGCGCACGCGCACGTCGTTCGAGCTCGCCGCGAAGCGCCTCAGCGCCGACCTCGTCAACTTCAGTGCGAAGGGATCGAGCGTGTCCAAGGGCGAGAGCCTCAAGGACACCGCGCAGACCCTCGCGGCGGTGGGAGCCGACGCGGTTGTCATCCGGCACGCGTCATCCGGTGCTCCCCAGACGCTGGCGACGAGCGGCTGGATCGATGCCGCCGTGCTGAACGCCGGAGATGGCACGCACGAACACCCCACCCAGGCACTGCTCGACGCGTTCACGATGCGCCGACGTCTGCACGGTGCCGCCTCGCGCGGCAAGAGCCTCGACGGACTGACGGTCACGATCGTCGGCGACATCCTGCACAGCCGGGTCGCCCGCTCCAATGTCTGGCTGCTCGACACCCTCGGCGCGACGGTGCGCCTCGTCGCTCCGGCAACGTTGCTGCCCGCAGACATCAGCACCTGGCCGGTGACCGCCGGATTCGACCTGGATGACGCGGTCGATGCCGATCCCGATGTGGTGATGATGTTGCGCATCCAGGCGGAGCGCATGCACGCGGCATTCTTCCCGAACGCGCGCGAGTATTCACGCCAGTGGGGGCTCGGGGACGAACGCCTCGCCCGCCTGCGCCCGGATACCATGGTCATGCACCCGGGACCCATGAATCGCGGGCTGGAAATCTCGGCGAACGCCGCGGATTCGAGTCGGTCGACGGTTCTCGAACAGGTCGCCAATGGGGTCTCGGTGCGGATGGCTGTGCTGTACCTGCTGCTGTCCGGCTCGGCAGAACTATGACGCGGACACGAACCGCACACCAGGGCCAGACGAGCGAGCACGCACTCCAGCGAGGATTGATATGACGTACCTAATCACCGGGGCAACGCTTCCCGACGGAACCACCACCGACCTGCTCGTCGACAACGGCGTGATCGCCGAGACAGGCTCGTCCCTCTCCCAGTCCGGCGCCACCGTCATCGACGCCGCGGGGCTCACCGCTCTTCCCGGCCTCGTCGACCTGCACACGCACCTGCGCGAACCGGGGTTCGAACAGAGCGAAACGGTGCTGACCGGCTCCCGCGCCGCCGCGATCGGCGGATTCACCTCCGTCTTCGCGATGGCCAACACGTCTCCCGTCTCCGATACCGCCGGGGTGGTCGAGCAGGTAGCGTCCCTCGGTGTTCGTGCCGGGTACGTGACTGTGCGCCCCATCGGCGCCGTCACCATGGGCCTGAAGGGTGAACAGCTCAGCGAGATCGGCGCCATGGCCCAGTCCCGCGCGCAGGTGCGGGTGTTCTCGGACGACGGCAGCTGCGTGCACGACTCGCTCCTCATGCGCCGGGCGCTCGAGTACGTGAAGACCTTCGACGGCGTCATCGCCCAGCACGCCCAGGACCCGCGCCTCACCCTCGGCGCACAGATGAACGAGGGCGCGTTGTCCGGCGAACTCGGGCTCGCCGGGTGGCCCGCGGTCGCCGAGGAATCCATCATCGCCCGCGACGTGTTGCTCGCACAGCATGTCGGTGCGCGCCTGCACGTCTGCCACGTGTCGACCGCCGGCTCGGTGGACGTCATCCGCTGGGCCAAGGCACGCGGCATCGCGGTCACCGCCGAGGTCACGCCGCACCACCTGTTGCTCACCGAGGACCTCGTGCGTACCTACGACTCCCGGTACAAGGTAAACCCGCCACTGCGCCGCACGGAGGATGTGATGGCGCTGCGCGAGGGTCTCGCGGACGGCACCATCGACATCATCGCGACCGATCACGCGCCGCATCCGGTCGAGGCAAAGGAGTGCGCCTGGGACGAGGCGGCCAACGGCATGGTCGGGCTCGAATCGGCCCTCAGCGTCGTGCACGCCTCTGTTGTCGCGTCCGGCCAGCTCGACTGGTCCGATGTCGCCCGGGTACTGTCCTCCAAGCCCGCCGAGATCGGACGGCTGTCGGGCTACGACGCGGCCTTCGTCGTGGGCAGCCCCGCGAACTTTACCCTGTATGACGCCAGTGCCAGCCGCGTCTTCGGCACCGAACACCTGCACGGCAAGGGCGTCAACTCGCCCTACCTCGAGCGCACCCTGCCGGGCCGCGTCATGGCCACGATTCACAATGGATATGCGACAGTGCTCGACGGAGAACTCCTCGACGCACCGACTGTCGCGGAAAGCGCGCGGGTGCACCGTGGATAGACCCACCCTCATGACGATCGTCATCGTCTTCCTGCTGGTGCTGTTCCTCCTGATGTACACCGGATGGCGCGCCCGCAAGCGACGCCAGGCATCCATCGCCGCCCCGGAGAGCGTTCCCGCCCAGCTCGGCGAGGTGCTCGGCACCTTCGACCTGCTGTACGTCTCCACCACCGTGGTCGACGAACCGCTCAACCGCATCGCCGTCCGCGGCCTCGGCTTCCGGGCCACCGCCGTCGTCACGGTGGCCGAGACCGGCGTCGTCCTGTCCCTCGACGGTGGCGCCGACGTCTTCATCCCGCGGGACGCCCTCCGCTCCGTGGGAACCGCGAACCTCACCATCGATCGCGTCGTCGAGTCCGGAGGACTCGTGCGCGTGGGCTGGAACCTCGGGCACACGCCCGTGGACAGCTACCTCCGCCTTGCCGAGTCTCAGCCGCTGATCACCGCGCTGAACTCACTGTTGCCCGTTACGAATGGAAGGAAGGCCTAGTGGCCCTCGACACTGCAGCTGATACCCGCGCCGTACTGGTGCTGGAGGACGGCACACGCTACACGGGACGTGCCTATGGCGCCCGCGGACGCACCTTTGGCGAAGCGGTCTTCGCCACCGGCATGACCGGATACCAGGAGACGCTCACCGACCCGAGCTACGCCGGCCAGATTGTGGTGCAGACAGCCCCACACATCGGCAACACGGGCGTGAACGAGGAAGACCCGGAATCGGCCCGCATCTGGGTCTCCGGCTACGTCGTGCGCGATCCCTCCCGCGTCGTCTCCAACTACCGCGCCACCGCGAGCCTCGACGACCAGCTGGTCACCGACGGAATCGTAGGCATCAGCGGAATCGACACGCGTGCCGTCACCCGCCGTCTGCGGGACGCGGGCGTGATGCGCGCGGGGATTTTCTCCGGGGCGGATGCCTCGCTGCCCGAGGCCGACCAGCTGGCGCTCATCCGTGACTCCGCAACGATGACCGGACAGAACCTCTCCGGCACCGTGTCCACGGCCGTCGCCTACACAATTCCCGCCGAGGGCGACCGGATCGGTTCCGTTGCCGTCCTCGACCTCGGAGTGAAGAACTCCACCCTCAACTACCTGTCGGCCCGCGGCTTCGACGTCAACGTCGTGCCGCAGACCATCACCTTCGAGGAACTGCTGGCAACCCAGCCCAGCGCGGTGTTCTTCTCGAACGGACCCGGCGACCCCGGGGCATCCGACCGCCATGTCGAACTGTTGCAGTCGGTGCTGCGCGAGGGTCTCCCGTTCTTCGGTATCTGCTTCGGCAACCAGCTGCTCGGACGCGCGCTCGGCTACGGCACCTACAAGCTGCCGTTCGGCCACCGCGGCATCAACCAGCCTGTCGTTGACGTGACATCGGGACGCACCGAGATCACCAGCCACAACCACGGTTTCGCCGTCGACGCACCGCTGGGGGAGCCCACCGAGTCTCCCGCCGGGTTCGGCCTCGTCGAGGTCAGCCACGTCAACCTCAACGACAACGTCGTGGAGGGTCTGAACGCCCTCGACATCCCCGCCTTCTCGGTGCAGTACCACCCCGAGGCCGCGGCCGGACCCCACGACAGCAACTATCTCTTCGACCGGTTCCGCGACATGGTGCTCGCAAACCAGGCACGCACCACGGACAAGGACAGCAAGTAATGCCGAAGCGCGACGATATCAATTCCGTTCTGGTCATCGGATCGGGCCCGATCGTGATCGGCCAGGCGGCCGAGTTCGACTACTCAGGTACCCAGGCCTGCCGCGTGCTGCGCGAGGAGGGCGTGCGCGTCATCCTCGTCAACTCGAACCCGGCAACGATCATGACCGACCCCGACTTCGCGGACGCCACGTACATCGAGCCGATCACCTGGCAGGTCATCGAGACCATCATCGCCAAGGAGAAGCCCGACGCGATTTTGCCGACCCTCGGTGGCCAGACCGCGCTCAACGCCGCGATCGACCTCCACAACCACGGGATTCTCGAGAAGTACAACGTCGAGCTCATCGGCGCCAACTTTGAGGCGATCAACAAGGGCGAGGATCGCCAGATCTTCAAGCAGTTGGTGCTGGATGCCGGAGCCGGCGTCGCCCGCAGCTACATTGCCCACACCGTCGAGGAGGCCATCAGCTACGCCGAGGACCTCGGCTACCCGCTGGTGGTGCGCCCGTCCTTCACCATGGGCGGCCTCGGATCGGGATTCGCGTACACCGTGGAGGAGCTCGTGCGCATCGTCACCGATGGCCTGCACCAGAGCCCCACCACCGAGGTGCTGCTCGAGGAGTCAATCCTCGGGTGGAAGGAATACGAGCTCGAGCTCATGCGCGACACGGCCGACAACACCGTCGTCGTGTGTTCGATCGAAAACGTCGACCCCGTCGGCGTGCACACGGGTGACTCGATCACCGTCGCGCCCGCGCTGACGCTGACCGACCGCGAGTACCAGAACCTGCGCGACATCGGCATCGACATCATCCGCGCCGTCGGCGTCGACACCGGTGGCTGCAACATCCAGTTCGCGATCGACCCGGCCGACGGTCGCGTCATCGTCATCGAGATGAACCCGCGCGTCTCGCGTTCGTCCGCCCTCGCGTCGAAGGCAACGGGATTCCCCATTGCGAAGATCGCCGCGAAGCTCGCCATCGGCTACCGACTCGACGAGATTCCGAACGACATTACCAAGGTGACTCCCGCGAGCTTCGAGCCGACGCTCGACTACGTGGTCGTCAAGGTTCCCCGCTTCGCGTTTGAGAAGTTCCCCTCCGCAGACGCGACGCTGACCACGACCATGAAGTCCGTCGGCGAGGCCATGGCTATCGGCCGCAACTTCTCGACCGCGCTGCAGAAGGCACTCCGCTCGCTCGAGAAGCGCGGCAGCAGCTTCCACTGGAACGGCGAGGTCGGCGACAAGGCCGAGCTGCTCGCCATCGCGTCGGTGCCCACCGACGGCCGCATCGTCACCGTCCAGCAGGCGTTGCGCGCCGGGGCAACGAACGAAGAGGTGTTCGAGTCGACCAAGATCGATCCCTGGTTTATCGACCAGATCATCCTCATCAACGAGGTGGCCGCCGAGATCGCTGCGGCCCCCGCGCTCGACGAGGACCTCTTCCGGTACGCCAAGGACCACGGCTTCAGCGACGCCCAGATCGGCGAACTGCGGTCGCTTCCCGAGGCGGAGGTCCGGAGCATCCGCTGGGCCGCCGGTGTTCGTCCGGTGTTCAAGACCGTCGACACCTGCGCCGGGGAATTCCCCGCGCTGACCCCGTACCACTACTCGAGCTACGACCTCGAAACCGAGGTCGCCCCCAGCGACCGCCGCAAGGTGATCATCCTCGGCTCCGGCCCCAACCGCATCGGCCAGGGCATCGAGTTCGACTACAGCTGCGTGCACGCGTCCTTCGCGCTGTCCGACGCCGGCTTCGAGACCATCATGATCAACTGCAACCCGGAGACGGTCTCGACCGACTACGACACCAGCGACCGGCTGTACTTCGAGCCGCTCACCCTCGAGGACGTGCTGGAGATCATCCACGCCGAGAGCGGCAGCGGCGAGCTCGTCGGCGTCGTCGTGCAGCTCGGCGGCCAGACGGCACTCGGGCTCGCCCAGGGCCTGAAGGACGCCGGGGTCCCCATCCTCGGCACCTCGCCCGAGGCCATCGACCTCGCCGAGGAACGCGGGCTGTTCTCGAAGATCCTCGCGGACGCCGGGCTGCTTGCGCCCAAGAACGGGACGGCGACGGATGTCTCCGAGGCCGTCACCATCGCGGAAGACATCGGCTACCCCGTGCTCGTGCGCCCGTCGCACGTACTCGGCGGTCGCGGCATGGAGATCGTCTACGACACCGAGACGATGCTCGACTACTTCGATCGCGTCAAGGACCAGGCGATCATCGCGCCCGGCTCCCCGCTGCTCGTCGACCGTTTCCTCGATGACGCCATCGAGATCGACGTCGACGCGCTCTTCGACGGCACCGACCTCTACATCGGCGGCATCATGGAGCACATCGAGGAGGCAGGCGTTCACTCGGGTGACTCTGCGTGCACGCTCCCGCCCGTTACCCTCGGTCGCGACGTCATCAACCGCGTGCGCGAGGCCACCCTCGGCATCGCGAAGGGCATCGGTGTGCGCGGACTGCTCAACGTGCAGTTCGCCATCGGCCAGGGCGTGCTCTACGTGCTCGAGGCCAACCCCCGCGCCTCCCGCACGGTGCCGTTCGTCTCCAAGGCACTGGGAATCCCGCTGGCCAAGGCCGCGTCGCTCATCATGGTCCACCGCTCCATCCGCGACCTGATCGACAGCGGCCTGCTGCCCGTGCAGGACGGCTCCGTCGTGCCGATCGACTCGCCCGTCGCGGTCAAGGAAGCCGTCCTCCCGTTCAAGCGTTTCCGCACCAAGGAGGGGCAGGTCGTCGACTCGGTGCTCGGCCCGGAGATGCGGTCCACCGGCGAGGTCATGGGCATCGACTCCAACTTCCCGCGCGCCTTTGCCAAGAGCCAGGAAGCTGCCTACGGCGGGCTTCCGTCCTCCGGCGCCGTGTTCGTCTCGGTCGCCGATCGCGACAAGCGCGCGGTCATCCTTCCCATGCTCCGTCTCCAGCAGCTCGGCTTCACCCTGCTCGCCACCGAGGGAACCGCCGAGATCCTCGGGCGCAATGGCATCGCCGCCCGCGTCGTGCGTAAGTACGACCAGGGCCAGACCTCGGAGGTGGGGGAGCCGTCCATCGTCGACCTCATCAACGCCGGCGAGGTGGACGTCGTGATCAACACCCCGTCCGGCCGCTCCGCGCGCGCCGATGGCTTCGAGATCCGCACGGCGACGGTCGCGGCGGACAAGCCGCTGTTCACCACCATCGCGCAGGTGGCGGCGGCCGTGGCATCCATCGAAGCGACGCAGCACGGCTTCGACGTCCGCAGCCTGCAGGACTACGCCCTCGACCGGGCGGCACGCCTGTGAGCGGCTCGCCGGTGGCGGTGCCGAGTTTTGGGCAGAGGCTGCAGCAGACGTTCGCGTCCGCCGGGCACCTCTGTGTCGGAATCGACCCGCACTCGTACCTCCTGACGGACTGGGGGCTGGATAACTCGGCCGCCGGTGTCCGCGAGTTCGGGCTCCGCGTGGTCGAAGCCACCGCCGGCCGTGCCGGGATTGTCAAACCGCAGGTCGCCTTCTACGAGCGTCACGGATCCGCGGGATTCGCGGCGCTGGAGGACGTGCTCAGGGAGGCTCGCGCAGCCGGCCTCCTCGTGATCGCCGATGCGAAGCGCGGCGACCTGGGCACGAGCGTCGAGGCGTACGGCCAGGCCTGGCTGACGCCGGGCAGCCCGCTCGAGGCGGATGCCATGACGGTGAGTGCCTTTCAGGGAGTCGGCTCGCTCACACAGCCCGCGGAACTCGCCGCCCGGGTCGGAAAGGGCCTGTTCGTGCTGACAGCGACCTCCAACCCCGAATCGGTGGCGCTGCAGACCGCGACCATCACCCGGGGAGAACTGACGGGAGCATCCGTCTCCGCCGGTATCGTTACTGGGGTGAACAGCTGGAACGCCGCCCCCCTTGGATCGATCGGCGTGGTGATCGGTGCGACCGTTCGGCTGTCCGACTACGGAATCACCGACGAGGACCTCGCGGTGACGCCGATTCTCGCTCCCGGATTCGGGCACCAGGGCATCGGGTTCGATGCGCTGCACAGGGTCTACGGCTCCGCCGCCGGCAATGTCGTGGTGAGCTCCTCGCGCGCCATCCTGGAGGCGGGTCCCTACGGGATCGCCGACCAGGTCACTGTGCAGGCGCGCGAGCTCGCGGCGGTGTTCGCCGCATGAGCCCCCGACCAACACCTCCGGAGGTCGACCGCGTTGCCGCCTCCCGGGCGGCCATCGCCGCCCGCCGGGCGCGCGCGGCCGTCAAGAACGCCGTCGCCAGCAAGGAACGCACCGCATCCGACGTTCTCGCCGTCGGCTGGGCGGATGCCGCCTCGCCCGAGGCGAGCCTGCGCGTGCGTGAGCTGCTGACCAGTGTCCCGACGCTCGGCCCCACCCGCGTCGCCCGCGTGATGGCCCAACTCGACATCGCCGAGTCCAAGCGGGTCGGCGGCCTGGGCGTGCGTCAGCGCGCGAAGCTCCGCAGCTACCTCGTGCAGCGCGAGGGTGGCGTGGAACAGCGTCGGCTCGTCGTGCTTGCCGGTCCCACCGCCGTCGGCAAGGGCACGGTCTCCGCGTACATTCGCGAGAACTACCCGGACATTCACCTCAGTGTGTCGGCCACCACCCGGTCGCCGCGCCCGGGGGAGATCGACGGTGTGCACTACTACTTCGTCTCCGACGAGGAGTTCGACCGCATGATCGAGCAGAACGAGCTGCTCGAGTGGGCTATCGTTCACAATTCCTACCGCTACGGAACGCCCCGTCCTCCGATCGACGCGGCCCTTGCCGCCGGTCGCCGCGTCATGCTCGAGATCGACTTGCAGGGCGCGCGTCTCGTGCGCCAGGCAATGCCGGAGGCAGTTCTCGTCTTCCTGCTGCCGCCGACCTGGGAGGAACTCGTTCGCCGGCTCATCGGTCGTGGCACCGAATCCGCCGCCGAACAGACCCGCAGACTCGAGACCGCTCGCGTCGAATTGGCGGCGCAGGATGAGTTCGATTACAAGGTTGTGAACAGTGACGTCGCCACTGCGGCTCAAGAAGTCGTAGAATTGACGACGGTGCCCACAGCCGTCGGCTGAACCGGCGCCCAATCTTCGCTTTTTTCTTTTCGCATCGCTCTATCGCAAGGAGTCCTACGTGGCTGACAAGCAGACCGGAATCATCGACCCGCCCATCGACGAGCTCCTCACCAAGGTTGACTCGAAGTACGCCCTGGTGATCTTCGCCTCCAAGCGTGCCCGCCAGATCAACGATTACTACGCCGACCTGCACGAGGGAAGCCTCTTCGACAACGTCGGACCGCTGGTCGACTCGACCATCGACGACAAGCCGCTCTCCGTCGCGCTGCGTGAGATCAACGACGACAAGCTCGTCATCACGTCGCTGATGGAAACCGAGTAGTTCGGTTCCGTCACTGAACATCGTCGTTGGCGTCACCGGCGGAATCGCGGCCTATAAGGCAGTGGGCGTTGTGCGTTCCCTCGTACTCGCCGGTCACTCCGTTCGTGTGATCGCCACCGACGCGGCTCTTCGCTTCGTCGGCAAGCCGACGTTTGAGGCGATCAGCCGCAATCCCGTCAACACAGACCTCTACGAGGGGGTCTCTGAGGTTCGCCACGTGGCCATGGGCCAGGAGGCGGACCTCATTGTCGTTGCGCCCGCCACCGCCTCCTTCATGGCGAAGCTCGCCGCCGGCATCGCCGACGACCTGCTGGGCAACACGATTCTCGCCAGCACCGCGCCCATCGTGCTTGCTCCCGCGATGCACACCGAGATGTGGCGCAACCCCGCGACCGTCGCCAACGTCGCCCTGCTGCGGTCCCGCGGCATCCACCTCGTCGGACCCGAATCCGGTCAGCTCACCGGCAAGGACTCGGGTATCGGCCGCATGTCCGAGCCCGACGCCATCGTCGACGCGGCCCTGGCTATCGCCGGCCGCACGCGCGACCTCGCAGGCCGTCGTGTTCTGATCACCGCCGGCGGCACGCGCGAACCACTCGACCCCGTGCGCTTCATCGGCAACCGTTCCAGTGGAAGGCAGGGCGTGGCGCTTGCCGCGGCCGCCGCCGCACGAGGCGCGGACGTCACCCTGGTCGGCGCCAATCTGGAAGTGGATGCCCCGGCCGGCGTTACCGTCGTGCACGTGGGGTCGGCACTGGAGCTGTCCGACGCGGTGCACTCGTCCGCGCCATCCGCCCATCTCGTCATCATGGCGGCGGCAGTAGCCGACTTCCGTCCCGAGACGGTGGTGGAGAGCAAGATCAAGAAGGACTCCACGGGCGACCGCATGACGCTCTCGCTCGTCAAGAACCCCGACATCCTGCACGACCTGGCGCTGACGCGTCCCGACGGACAGGTAATCGTTGGTTTCGCCGCGGAGACCGAGAGTGACCGCGACGCGCTGCTGGAGCTTGGTCGCACCAAGATCGCGCGCAAGGGAAGCGATTATCTTGTCCTCAACACGGTGGGCTGGACGGTGGGTTTTGCCACAGAGGGTAACGCAGTCGTCGTTCTCAATAGCGCCGGGGATATAGTGGGCGAGGCCTCAGGGTCCAAGCTGTCGGTGGCCGACCGTATTCTCGATCTGGTGTCGTGAACCCTCCGCGTTCCGGCACATCACACCACCACGAAATACCCGTTGGAGTTACCGCATGAGTACCCCGTTGCGCCTGTTCACGTCCGAGTCGGTGACCGAAGGTCATCCCGACAAGATCTGTGACCAGATCAGCGACAGCATCCTCGACGCGTTGCTGGAGGTCGACCCGCACGCCCGTGTTGCCGTCGAGACGCTGGTAACAACCGGTCTCGTGCACGTTGCCGGTGAGGTCACCACCAGCGGATACGTCGACATCCCCTCGATCGTGCGCAAGCGCATCTCCGACATCGGCTACAACTCGTCCGATGTCTGGTTCGACGGCCGCTCTTGCGGTGTGTCCGTGTCTATTGGGGGACAGTCGCCCGACATCGCCCAGGGCGTGGACAACGCCATCGAGACCCGCGAGGGTTCGAGCGTCGACGCGGATGACCTTCAGGGCGCCGGCGACCAGGGCATCATGTTCGGGTACGCGACGACCGAGACCCCGGAGCTCATGCCAGTTCCGATCTGGCTTGCCCACCGACTGGCCGAACGCCTCGCCGAGGTCCGCAAGAGCGGACTGGTTGACTACCTGCGTCCCGACGGCAAGACCCAGGTCACCGTCGGCTACGAGGGAGCGGTTCCCCGCTCCATCGAGACCGTGGTGGTCTCCACCCAGCACTCCCCGTCGATCTCGACGGACGAACTGCGCCGCCAGATCGAAGAACTTGTCATCCGCCCGGTCCTGGATCGCGTGAGCCTCGACTCCAACGACGCGCGCATTCTCATCAACCCCACGGGTGTCTTCCACATCGGCGGACCGCAGGGGGATGCCGGTCTCACCGGACGCAAGATTATCGTCGACACCTACGGCGGAGCCTCCCGCCACGGTGGTGGCGCCTTCAGCGGTAAGGACCCGTCGAAGGTAGACAGGTCCGCCGCGTACGCAATGCGCTGGGTCGCGAAGAACGCGGTGGCCGCGGGTCTCGCCGACCGCCTCGAAGTGCAGGTCGCCTACGCCATCGGCAAGGCATCGCCGGTCGGTCTCTACGTCGAAAGCTTTGGCACCGGCCACACCGACGATGAGACGATCATCACGGCCATCAAGGACGTGTTTGATTTGCGCCCCGGCGCGATCATCCGCGACCTCGATCTTTTGCGCCCCATCTACGCGCAGACGGCAACCTACGGTCACTTCGGTCGGGAGCTTCCCGACTTCACGTGGGAGCGGCTCGACCGCGTCGAGGCGCTGCGCACCGCCGCCAGGCTCTAGCGGGCACGGCCCCCCTCATGCATTCAGCATCCATCGCACGGGTGCTCGTCGATTCCCCCCTGCCGCAGCTCGACCGGCTCTTCGATTACCGTGTCCCCGACGAGCTTCGTGACGCGGCCCAGCCGGGCGTCAGGGTCAAGGTACCGTTGCGTTCGGCGGGCCGGGTGGCTGACGGCTACCTGGTCGAGCTCGTCGACGCGGGGGATTACACCGGCGTCCTGAGCGACCTCGACTCGGTGGTGTCACCCATCCCCGTTCTCACGCCCGAGATCGCCCGTCTCGCGCGCAAGGCCGCGGACCGGGCCGCCGGCTCCGCCACCGACATCGTGCGTCTCGCCATCCCCAAGCGCCAGGTGCGCGTCGAGAAGGCGTATCTGGCCGCGACGAGCCCCCCACCGACCGAGGACGCGGCGGACGATGCGCCGGAGGCGGACGCCTTCCTGCCGGAACCCGTCGTCGCTGCCGCGGTCGAACACTACGAGACGGGCGTGGTCGAACACGCGGTGCTCACCGGCGGTCGGCTCGCGCTCGACGCGGTGCCGCTTGTGCACGAGGTCGAACCGGACGTCTGGGTGGGCACCTGGGCCGTCACCATGGCTTCCGCGGCCGCGCTGAGCCTGGAGGCAGGCAAGTCGGCGATACTCGCGGTGCCCGACTACCGCGACCAGGAGCAGTTGATGTCCGCCCTGCGGGCAGTGTTGCCCGCGGACCGTATTGTGCGACTGGACGCCAAGCAGTCCAATCCCGATCGCTACCGCGCATTCCTGCGGTGCCTCGGCGATGTGCCGCTCGCGATCGTCGGAAACCGGTCGGTCATGTACGCCCCCGCCGCGCGACTCGGCCTGATCGCGGTGTGGGACGACGGCGACCCCCTGCACAGCGAACCCCTCAGTCCCTATGTGCACACCCGCGATGCAGCTCTTCTCCGTCAGGAACAGCAGGGCGCCTCGCTGATCTTTCTCGGTCACTCGCGCAGCACCGAGGTCGAGCGCCTCGTGGAGCTCGGCTGGCTCACATCCGTGTCTCCCGTTCCCACGTATCGTCCCAAGGTCATCCCGACCGCGCAGCAACAGTCGACCGACCGGCTCGCGGCCCAGGCACGCATCCCCTCCAGCGCGTGGCGCGAGGCGCGGGCGGCCCTCGAACACGGTCCGGTGCTCGTGCAGGTGGCCCGACCCGGATATGCGCCGCGGCTGGCCTGCGCCGACTGCCGCCAGTCCGCCCGGTGCATGATCTGCGAGGGGCCGCTCGGGCAGAAGACCCAACACTCGACTCCCGCCTGCACTTGGTGCGGGGCCCTGGCGGCCAACTGGCACTGCACCAATTGCGATGGCACGAAGCTCCGGTTCGTCGGCGCGGGAGCCAGCCGCACGGCGGAAGACCTCGGTCGGGCATTCCCGGGGGTGCGGATCATCATCGCCGACGGGGAACGTCCGATCCTCACCGTGGGGTCCGAGCCCGCTCTCGTGATCGCCACGCGCGGGGCCGAACCCATCGCGGCGGGCGGGTACCACGCAGTCCTGCTGCTCGACGGGGAACGCATGGTCGCCCGCGAGAGCCTGCGGGTGGGAGAAGACTGCCTGCGCTGGTGGTCCAATGCCATCGCTCTTGCCCGGCGCGGGGCACCCTCGGTGCTCGTCGGTGTCGGCGGCGCACTGGCATCCACCCTCGCCACCTGGCGGCACGCGGACTATGCGCGCTCCGAACTCGGCGACCGCCGCCGCCTGCGCTTTCCGCCCGCCGTGCGGGTCGCGACCGTCACCGGACCCCTGGACGCCGTCACCACGGCGCTCGGCGCCCTCCCAGTCGCCGGCGAAGACCTTCTCGGGCCCGTCGACACCGACCCGGGATCGGTACGCACCATCGTGCGGTTCGACTACTCCCATGGGGCCGAAGTTGCGGCGACACTGCGGGCGGAGGTCATCCGCAACGCCACCACGCGGCGCAAATCCGCGGGGGTCAAGGGTCCCCGCCCGCCGCTGCCCCCGAGCCTGCGGGTGCGGTTTGACGACGTCGAACCGTTCGGCGAGTAGGCGGCTCCGCCCCGTGTCACGCGGACGACACTTCGCTGCGGGAGAATAGACGGATGCCTCCCCTGTCGCTCGTCTTCGCTGGAAGCCCCTCGGCAGCAGTGCCAAGCCTCCGCGCCCTCGCCGCCAGCGAGCACACGGTGCTTGCCGTACTCACCCGGGCAGACTCGCCCCAGGGTCGGCGCGCCATTCTCACACAGACGCCCGTGGCCGACACCGCCGACGAGCTCGGACTTCCCGTCATCAAGGCCAACCGCCTCGCCGGCGAGGCCACCGACGCCATCACGGCCCTGAACCCTGACCTCGGCGTCATCGTCGCCTATGGCGGGCTGGTGCGCGAACCGCTGCTGTCGGCCCCGCGTCTGGGTTGGATCAACCTGCACTTCTCGCTCCTGCCGCGCTGGCGAGGCGCCGCTCCCGTGCAGCGGTCCATCATGGCCGGCGACGACCTCACGGGCGCCACGGTGTTCCAGCTGGTGCCGGAGCTGGATGCCGGCGACTCCTTCGGCCAGCTGACCCAGTCCATTGGAAAGCTCGAGACCGCCGGTCACCTGCTCGAGTCGCTTGCCGACTCCGGCGCCCAGCTGCTCACGCGGGTCGTCGACGCCATGGCGGATGGCACTGCGCGTGCGGAACCGCAGGTCGGTGACGTCACCCTCGCTCCCAAACTCACCCTCGAGGACGGCCGCATCGACTGGACGCGTGACGCACACACCGTGACCAACCTCATCCGCGGCGTGACGCCGGAGCCGGGCGCGTACACGACACTCGATGGCGCGCGACTGAAGATCCTCGATGCCTCCATCGCGCGGGACACCCCGCGCCTTGCCCCCGGAGAATTCTCCCTCTCGGGAAAGGCCCTGCTCGTCGGGACCTCGACCGATCCGATACACGTGCTCACGGTTCATCCCGCGGGCAAGAAGGCCATGGCGGCCGCAGACTGGTGGCGCGGGCGACCCGCGGGAAGTGAATCAATAGCCTCATGAACGACCTGAAGATCCAGCCGGCGCGCCGCATCGCGCTCGACGTCATCATGGCGGTGCGCGAATCCGACGCGTACGCCAACCTGCTGCTTCCCGTGCGCCTCGAGCGCGCGAAGCTCTCCGAGGCCGACGCCGGCTTCGCGACCGAACTGACGTACGGCACGCTGCGCATGCGCGGCTACTACGACCGCGTCATCGAGCTCGCCGCAGGGCGCTCGACGGACAAGATCGACCCCGCCATCCTCGACGTGCTCCGCCTTGCCAGCCACCAGCTGCTCTCGATGCGCGTCGCCCAGCACGCCGCCGTCGACGAGGCAGTCTCGCTCGCCAAGACGGTCGGGTCGAATTCGGCGACAGGCTTCGTCAACGGCGTGCTGCGCACGATCACGAGGACGGAAGCGGATGACTGGCGCGTCCGTGTCCTCGACAGCGCCAAGAGCGATGACGAGCGGTTGTCCCTCGAGTTCTCTCACCCCCAGTGGGTCATCCGCGCATTCCGCCAGGCACTGACCGCCGAGGGTCGCGAGGAAGAGCTGTATTCGCTGCTGTCGGCGGACAACGTTCCGCCGCGCGTCAGCCTCGTCGCGCTACCCGGCAAGTCCACGATCGCCGAGCTCGACGCGTACCCGAGCCCGTTCTCCCCGGTCGGGGCGACACTCGACGGCGGGGATCCCATGAAGCTCGACGCTGTGCGCCATGGCGCCGCCCGGGTGCAGGACGAGGGCTCTCAGCTCGCCGCCCTCGCCCTCAGCCGTGCCCGTCCGGCCACCGAAGGCGAGGTGTGGCTCGATCTGTGTGCGGGCCCCGGCGGCAAGGCTGCCCTGCTGGTGGCGGAAGCCCGCGCCGCGGGAGCGACCCTCATCGCCAACGAACTCGTGCCCGCCCGCGCCGAACTGGTGCGCAAGGCGCTTGCGGTGTTCACCCCCGCGCCCGAGGTCTGGGAGCTCGACGGCACCACGATCGGCGACAGGTATCCCGAGACCTTCGATCGCATTCTGCTGGATGCCCCGTGCACCGGCCTCGGCGCCCTCCGTCGCCGTCCGGAAGCCCGCTGGCGCAAGCAGCCGAAGGACGTCGCCCAGCTCGCCGACGTGCAGCAGAAGCTCATCGAGTCGGCCATGAAGGCGCTCAAGCCCGGTGGGATTCTCGCCTACGTGACCTGTTCACCGCACCTCGGCGAGACGAAGGTCATCGTTCAGACGGCCCTGCGTCGCTCCGGCGTCCCGATGGAGAAGATCAACACTCAGGAGGTGCTCGGCGCCGTCACCAACGAGCCCCTCGACCTGCCCGAGAGCGAGCACGTGCAGCTGTGGCCGCACCGCCACGGCACCGACGCCATGTTCATCCAGCTACTCGGTAGGGTCTAGACCATGTCTGTGCGTATCAACCCCAGTATTCTTGCCGCCGATTTCGCGAACTTCGAGCGGGAGCTGGGCAGAATCGCGTCCGCCGACCTCGTGCACGTCGACATCATGGACAACCATTTCGTTCCGAATCTCACGTTCGGACCCGCGATGACGGAGCGACTGCAGGAGCTCGCCACCATCCCGCTCGACATTCACCTGATGATCGACGACCCCGACCGCTGGGCCCCCGGCTACGCCGAACTCGGCGCCTATTCGGTCACCTTCCACGCCGAGGCCGCACGGGACGCGGTCGCACTCGCCCGCAAACTCCGTGACATCGGGGCCCGCGCCGGCATTGCACTGAAGCCCGGCACGCCCGTCGAGCCCTACCTCGAACTGCTTGCTGAGTTCGACCAGGTGCTCGTGATGACCGTCGAGCCGGGCTTCGGTGGCCAGAGCTTCATCGAGTCGACGATGCCCAAACTGCACCTGCTGCGGGAGGCCGTGTCATCCACCGGTCTCGATGTTTGGCTGCAGGTCGACGGTGGCATCACCGAGAAGACCATCGTCATCGCTGCCGAGGCGGGAGCCGACACCTTCGTGGCCGGCTCCAGCGTCTTTAAAGCGGATGACCCGGCCGCCCAGATCGACCTGCTGCGCGAAACCGCGCGCGCGCACGTCCACGCGCACTGACACCTCGCCCCACCCTCGCTGCGTCGCCGCCGGTGTCGCCGCAGCCCGCTAACGCACCACCTCTCACCCCCGCACTGCAGCACTAGCCGCACCTCACCACCGGAGCATCATGAGCGCATCCCTCGAACCCCGCCGCCCCTTCTTCCTCGACTGCGACACGGGAATCGATGACGCCCTTGCGCTCGGCTACCTGCTGGCCAGCGACACCGTCGATCTGGTCGGCATCGGCACCGTGAGCGGCAACGTGTCCGCGGAACGCGGCGCGCGCAACACCCTCGACCTGCTGGAACTCTCCGGCCGCGCGGATATCCCCGTCGCGATCGGTAACGCCGAGCCGCAGCGCGGAACCTTCGACGGCGGTGCCCTCCACGTGCACGGCGCCAATGGAATCGGCGACGTGCTCCTGCCGGAATCCGCGACACCGGTCGTCGATGAGACCGCGGCCGAGCTCCTCGTGCGCATGGCACGGGAGTACGCCGGCGAGCTGCACCTCGTAGCAATCGGGCCCCTCACCAACATCGCCGAAGCGCTGCGCCTCGAGCCGCAGCTCACCACCCTCGTCAAGACCGTCACCATCATGGGCGGCGCCGCCATGGCGCCCGGAAACATCACCCCGGTCGCGGAGGCCAACATTGGCAACGATGCGGATGCCGCGGCGGAGGTGCTCGCCGCTGACTGGTTCGTCACCCTCGTGCCCCTTGACGTGACCATCAGCCACCGCTTCGAGGAGTCCGACCAGCGGGCGCTCGTCGAGTCGGAGCAAACGGTCCCCGTCGCCCTCGGGCAGATGCTCGACTTCTACTTCGACTTCTACGTCGGCACCTACGGGGAGCGGGCAAGTGCCCTCCACGACCCGCTGGCCGCCGCCATCGCCGTGGGCGACATCGCGCTGAAGTCCGCCCCGGTCGTGAGTGTTCTCGTGGACGACACCGATGGCCCCGGCCGTGGCCAGACGATCTGCGACCTGCGCGGTTATCTCGTGGGCTTCCCCGAGCAACCCGGCGCGCACTGCCGCGTGGTGCTCTCCCTCGAGCAGGACTTCGCCCCCACCCTGCTCGCGGCGCTGCTCACCCTCTGAGTCCCGCGCCCGTCCCCGTCTACCCGCACGTCAGGAGCCCCCCGATGACCGACCCCACCGCACGCACCATCATTTCCGGGGCGACCATCGCCACCGTGGACGCCCTCGGCACGGAGCATCCGGACGGCTACGTGGTAATTGACGACGCGACGATCGTCGCCGTCGGCGCCGGAATTCCGCCGGAGTGGGCGGTGCGTGGGGGAGGCGCCGCGGGCGAGGTCTACGCCACCCCGCCGCACATCGAGGTCATCGATGGCACGGGCCACCTGCTGACGCCCGGGCTGATCAACACCCATCACCACTTGTACCAGTGGCTCACGCGCGGCTGGGCGCAGGACAACATCCTCTTCGACTGGCTCGTGGCGCTGTACCCGGCGTGGTCGATGATCGACGCCGACCTCGTGGAGGCGGGAGCGGAGGCAGCGATCTCGGTGCTCGCCCGTTCGGGCTGCTCCACCGTCGCCGACCACCACTACGTCTTCCCGAAAGACTCCGGCGACATCCTCGGGGGCATCGTGGCCGCGGCGTCCCGCGTGGGGGTGCGCCTGCACGGCACCCGCGGCTCGATGGACCTCGGTCGCTCCCAGGGCGGACTCCCGCCGGACTTCGCCGTCGAGACGACCTCCGCAGCACTGCAGGCCAGCGCCGACGCCGTGGACCTCTACCACGACCCATCGCGGGAGGCGATGGTGCAGATCGCCATCGCACCGTGCTCGCCGTTCTCCGTGACATCCGATCTCCTCAGCGAAGCCGCCGTGCTGGCCCGCTCGAAGAACGTGCGCCTGCACACGCACGGCTCCGAGACTGTCGAGGAAGACGCGTTCTGCCTCGAGAAGTTTGGCAAGACCCCGACCCAGTACCTCGAGGATCTCGGCTGGCTGGGCGACGACGTGTGGATGGCGCACTGTGTGCACCTCGACGAC
This sequence comes from Glaciihabitans sp. dw_435, assembly GCF_018449675.1. GTDB lineage: Bacteria > Actinomycetota > Actinomycetes > Actinomycetales > Microbacteriaceae > Glaciihabitans. Next base: position 171,270 of record NZ_JAAVUZ010000003.1, read on the forward strand.
GAGGCAATCGGGCGTTTCGCGGCAACGGGCACCGGCGTCGCGCACTGCCCGTCGTCCAACGCCCGACTGGCGGCCGGCATCGCCCCCGTGCCGCAGTTGTTGGCCGCGGGCGTTCCGGTGGGTCTCGGAGTCGACGGCTCCGCGTCCAACGAGTCGGGCCAGCTCGGCAGCGAGATCCGGCAGGCGGTGCTCATGAACCGACTCCGTGCGGGCGCGGACGGGATGACCGGGCGCCAGGGCCTCTACATCGCGACGATGGGCGGCGCCCGCGTACTCGGTCGCGACGGCGAGATCGGTTCCATCGAGGTCGGCAAACTCGCCGACATCGCCCTGTGGAAGGTCGACGGCGTGGAGCACGCGGGAATCGCGGATCCGGTTGCCGCGCTCACCCTGGGCGCCCAGCCTCCGTTGACCCGCCTCCTCGTGCACGGCCGCACGGTCGTGGAGAACGGCGAGCTCACCCGCGTCGATGAGCCAACGGTTGCCGCGGCCGCGACCAGGGCAGCACGTGAATTGGCCACACGCGCCGGTCACTAGTGCTTGGATAGTCCCATGACTGATTCACCCAAGACCAAGCCAGAGATCGAGTTCTACGAGGGCGAAGAGCCCACCGAGCTCGTCATCATTGACATCGAAGAGGGAACGGGCGAGGAAGCCGCGCCCGGAGCCACCGTTGACGTGCACTACCTCGGAGTCGACTTCGAGTCCGGCGAGGAGTTCGACTCCAGCTGGGGACGCGGCCAGTCGATCACCTTCCCGCTGCAGGGACTCATCAAGGGTTGGCAGGAGGGCATCCCCGGCATGAAGGTCGGTGGACGCCGCCAGCTCATCACGCCCCCGCACCTTGCCTACGGCCCCGCCGGCGGAGGTCACCGCCTCTCCGGCCGCACGCTGATCTTCGTGATCGACCTGCTGGGCGTCAAGTAACGATAAGCAACACCGGTGGGTGTGGCGTCGGTTCAGACCGCCGTCACACCTACCCACGGCAACGGGAGCGCTTCGGCGCTCCCGTTTTCGGTTAATCCCTCTGCGGGGACCACGAGCACCCCGCTGGCGGAGGCGAGGCCGCGCATCATTCCCGAGCCCCGCCAGGGATTTGGTACGGCGAGCCCGTCACTGAGACGGAACGGCACCAGCAACGTTGTCTCATCGCGACCCTCGACCGGCGATGCGACAGTCACCCGCGTGCGCGCCGGCGCCGGGCGACCGGACAGCGCGGCGAGGAGCGGGTGCACCACGGTGAGCATGCCCATCATCGCGGCAAGGGGGTTTCCGGGCAGGCACACCACGAACCGCCCGTCGGGCAGACGCGCGAGCAGGGTCGGGCCTCCCGGACGCATGGCGATTCCGTCGATGAGGAGGTCGGCGTGCAGCGCCGCGAGGGCGGTGCGGAGGAAATCGACGGGGGAGTGACCGGTGCCGCCGGTCGTGATGACGACGTCCGTGTCATCCGTCCCACTTCCATCGATCGCCGCGATCGTCGAGGCGAGGCTGTCACTCGCCCGGGATGCCGACGCGACCCCGCCGCCGAGGCTGGTCACGAACGCGGGAAGCTGCGGACCGAAGCTGTCGCGCACGCGGCCGGGTGCCGGGATACCGGAGAGAACGACCTCGTCGCCGGTGAACACCAGGCCAACCCGCGGGATCGCCGTAACGTCGACGCCGTCGAGTCCACAGCCCGCCGCCAGTGCGACAGACGCCGGGTTGAGCACCTCGCCGGCGCGTAGCACTGTCTCACCCCGGCGGGCTTCCTCGCCCGATGGCCGGATGTGCTGGCCGGGCCGCGGCGGGTGGCCTCCCGCGACGGTCCGCAGCTCGGAGCCCGCGACGCTCTCGAGCTCACTGCGCAGCACGGCCGTGGCGCCCGGGGGAATCAGCCCGCCCGTAACAACGCGCGACGCCTGTCCCGGGACAAGCTGCCCGGCCGGGACGATCGTCCACGGCTCGTCAGCGCACACGGCCCAGCCGTCCATGGCGGAAGACGCGTAGTGGGGCACGTCGTGCAGCGCGCGCACGTCGGCCGCCAGCACCCGGCCGACCGCGTCGGGCAGGGCGACTAGCTGCCGGCCAAGGGGCGATGCAGCGGCATAGCTTGCCGCGACGGCCGAGGACCAGGACAGGCTGCGGGGATGCCCCGCCAGCGGGTGCTGCGTCGTGTGGCCCGCGGTCACGCGGTGCCGGCCTCGCTGTGTTCGGTCTCGGTCTGGCCGGCGCCGGCCTGTGGGTCATCGTCTTGCTCGGCGCGGGCAAGGGTCTTCGCGATGGCGACGGCGTCGTCGAACGCCTCGGTGGCGGAGATCTCTCCGCGCGCGGCCGCGAGTCCGGCCGCGTACCCGACGATGTAGGTGGTGAGGGGTGCGGCGGGGCGCAGCACCGCGTGGGCGGCGACCCCCGCCAGCCCGAGGACCGCGTCGATGTCGATGGTGGCGGCGACACCGCGAATGCCCAGCTCCGCGGTGAGCTTCTGCGACCAGGCGGCAAGCACTGCGGTCTTCTCGTCGTCGGTCAGGGGTGTGCTGTCGTGACTCATCGGTGCTCCGTTGCTCTCGGGTGGTGCGCTCGGGTCGGGGGTGGTCGTGGTGGGGTGCGTCGGCGGACCGTCGGGCAGGGCAATCCCGAACGCCCGTGCGTGCGCGGGGGTGTCGATGTCGTCGGTGGTGCCGTCGGGCGCAGGGATGCCCGATAACCGCAGCCGGGCAAACAGCGTCCGCACCGGGAGGTTCTCGAGAGCGCCCGCGTTGTCGGAGACTGCACGCCGCAGGGCTGCCGTTGCGTAGATTCCCGCGAGTTGCTGGTGGCGGCCGCCGCGATCGATCGCGACAGAGCCATCCACCACACCGTCCGTCAGCTCCGCACGCACGCCCGGCGCGAGCAGTGCCTCCACCGCCCCGGCCACGAGCGGCATGTCGCACGCGAGCACGACGGTGAACTCCGAGGGAACATCGCCCGTGTCTGCCAGATAGCTCACGCCCGCGGCGATCGCGGCGGCGGGGCCAGAGAAGGCGGGTTCCTCCCGCGTGAGGCCAACCCCCGCGGGCAATTCGGCGGGGGAGGACACCTCTCCCACGATCACGATGCGACGGGCGGATGCCACGGACCCGAGAGTGCGGGCGAGCAGCGTTTCCCCGTCGTACACCAGTGCCGCCTTCGGCCCGGCGCCCAGTCGCGACGAGCGGCCGCCGGCCAGCACAACGGCGTCGTAGGTCATGGCTTCACTCTATGTTGCGCGGTGCCGCCCGTCGCGGTCATTCCCGCAATTATCCTGCGCGTGTGGGCAGTGCACGTTGTTATCGCCGACCGACGGTGTTAGGCATGGAGGCATGGGACGAATCACCGCACGCAGGCGCGTCACGAGAATCACCGTGGGTAACACCCCGAGCCGCCGGGAGGACTTCCTGGCGGTCGAGGAACCCCTCGAAATCCGGGTGGGTGGCACAGCGCTTGCCATCACCATGCGCACTCCGGGCCACGACTTTGACCTCGCGGCGGGCTTCCTGGTCTCGGAGGGCGTCATCGCCCACGGCGACGACTTCGGCGCCGCCCGCTACTGCGCGGGCGCCACCGTCGACGGCGAGAACACTTACAACGTGCTCGACGTCACCCTCGCCTACGGAGTTCCGGCCCCCGACCCGAGCCTCGAACGCAACTTCTACACCACGAGCTCCTGCGGTCTGTGCGGCAAGGCCAGCATCGATGCCGTGCGAACTCTCTCCCACTATGCGGTGGCGGATGACCCGCTGCGAATCGATTCCTCGCTGCTGGCGACCTTCCCCGATGCCCTCCGTGCCGGGCAGGACGTCTTCGAGAAGACCGGTGGCCTGCACGCGGCAGCGCTGTTCGATGGCACCACCGGACGCATGCTCGTGCTGCGGGAAGACGTCGGCCGGCACAACGCCGTCGACAAGGTGATCGGCTGGGCCGTCAAGGAAAACCTCCTGCCCCTGACGGGCACGGTGCTGATGGTGTCGGGGCGGGCAAGCTTCGAGCTGACACAGAAGGCGTCCATGGCGGGCATTCCGATGCTCGCGGCCGTGTCGGCGCCATCATCACTCGCCGTCGAGCTCGCGTCGGAGATCGGTCTGACGGTGGTCGGCTTCCTGCGCGGAAATTCCATGGTCGTGTACGCGGGGGAGCAGCGCGTGACATCCGGTCCCGACCCCGACGGAACGGCGGGAACCGCATCGGCGGTGACCGAGCCGGAGCGACAGAAGGCGGGTGCACGATGACCACGGAATCGGAACCGAAGAGCGACACGTCCCGGATTCGTCACACCGGTGGCAAGGCCGTGAACGAGCCTGCCAGCGACGACTACCCGGACCTCGAGGTCGGCGAACGCGAGAAGTGGGCGGTGGGACTGCCCGCGATCCTGAGTTCCATGCGGCCGGCGCTGCTGGACATGGGGCCCGCCCGCACCGCCAAGCTGCTGACCGCGATCAACCAAAAAGACGGCTTCGACTGCATGAGTTGCGCCTGGCCCGACCCGGACAACCGCAAGGCGCTCGAGTTTTGTGAGAACGGTGCACGGGCCGTCGTGTGGGAGGCGACCCCGGTCACGATTCCCACCAGTTTCTGGGCGGAGCATTCGATCGCGGAGCTGAACGAGCAGACCGAATACTGGCTGGGATTGCAGGGACGGCTCGTCGAACCCGTCTACAAGCCGAAGGGTAAGGACCACTACGAGCCGATCAGCTGGGAGAAGGCGTTCGCGATCGTCGCCGACGAGCTCAACGGCCTCGACTCACCCGACCAGGCGGCGTTTTACACGAGCGGACGCACGGCAAACGAGACCGCCTTCGTCTACCAGCTCTTCGTGCGGGCCTTCGGCACCAATAACCTCCCCGACTGTTCGAACATGTGTCACGAGTCCACCGGCACAGCGCTCGGCGAGACCATCGGGATCGGCAAGTCGACGATCGCCTATGACGACTTCGAGAAGACGGACCTCGTCGTGATCATGGGGCAGAATCCGGGAACCAACCACCCGCGCATGCTGACGGCGCTCGAGGATGCCAAGGAAAAGGGCGCGAAGATCGTCGCGGTGAACCCGCTGCCGGAGGCCGGACTGCTGCGATACAAGAACCCGCAGAAGGTCAAGGGGCTCATCGGCAGGGGAACGCCGCTGGCCGACCAGTTTCTGCAGATCCGGTCGGGTGGCGACATGGCCCTCATGCAGGCGGTCTCCAAGCGCGTGCTCGACGCCGAGGCGAAGGCGCCCGGCACCGTGCTCGACCACGAGTTCCTGGACACCTACACCCTCGGCCTCGATGATCTGCGGGCGCACCTCGCGAACCTCGACGAGGCGGAGGTTCTGCTTGCGACCGGCCTCACCTCCGAGGAGATCGACGAGTTCGCCGCCCGCTACATGAGCGCGGACCGCGTCATCATCACCTGGGCGATGGGGCTCACGCAGCACACCAAGGCCGTCGACACCCTTCACGAGGTGATCAACCTGCTGTTGTTGCGCGGCAATATCGGCAAACCCGGAGCCGGGGCATCCCCGATCCGCGGCCACAGCAACGTGCAGGGCGACCGCACGATGGGCATCTGGGAGCAGATGCCCGACACGTTCCTCGACGCGATCGAGAAGGAATTCCACTTCTCGCCGCCGCGCGAACACGGCGCCGATTCGCTGAAGGCCATCGAGGCACTGCAGCGCGGTGAGATCAAGGTCTGGTTCGCGGTGGGCGGCAACCTGGTGTCGGCCATTTCCGACACCGCGGTGGCGGAGGCAGCCATGCGCGGGGCCGAGATGACGGTGCAGGTCTCGACCAAGCTCAACCGTTCCCACGTCGTGATCGGCGATGAGGCGCTCATTTTGCCGACCATGGGCCGCACCGAGGTCGACCTGCAGGTGTCGGGTGCCCAGTTCCTGTCTGTCGAAGACAGCGTGTGTGCAGTGCACGCGACCCACGGCCGGGTTCCGCCCGTCGATCCGCGGTTGCTGTCCGAGGTATCGATCGTCACCCGCCTCGCCTCCGCGGTTCTCGGCGACAAGGTCCCCGTGGACTGGGCCGCGTTCGAAGCGGACTACGACGTCATCCGTGACTCGATCAGCCGGGTGGTGCCGGGCTTCGAGCGCTTCAACGAGCAGATCCGGCAGAAGGCGGGATTCATCCTGCCGAACGGTCCGCGCGACTCCCGCACGTTCAACACTAAGACCGGTAAGGCAATGCTGACCGTCAACGAGCTCGTGCACGTGGAGCGGCCGGCAGGCAGGCTCATCCTGCAGACGCTGCGGGCGCACGATCAGTTCAACACCACGATTTACAGCAACAACGACAGGTACCGCGGCATTCGCAACGGACGGGACGTGATCTTCGTCAATCCGGACGACATCACCGAACTCGGGCTCGAGGACGGCCAGCGGGTCGACATCTTCAGCGAGTGGCGAGATGAGCCCGACCGGGTGCTCCGCAACTACCGGGTGGTGTCCTACGACACCGCCAAGGGATGCGCCGCCGCCTACTACCCGGAGGCCAACGTGCTCGTGCCGCTGTCCAGCGCGTCGGAGCGCAGCAATACACCGGTATCCAAGGCGGTGATCGTCCGGCTCGAACCCGCCCGCCTCGCGGACACGGACACCGACTCCGGACCGGTACCCTTGGAGGTATGAAGACGTTCGACGACCTTTTTGCAGAGCTGAGCGAGAAGGCCGTGTCCCGGCCTGCCGGCTCCGAGACGGTCGCGGAGCTCGACGGCGGCGTGCACGCCATCGGCAAGAAGATTGTCGAAGAGGCCGCAGAGGTCTGGATGGCCGCCGAATTCCAGTCGGACGTCGAGACGGCAGAGGAAATGTCGCAGCTGCTCTATCACGTGCAGGTCATGATGGTCGCGAAGGGCCTGACTCTCGCCGATGTCTACCGACATCTGTAAGCCACGTCAGCAGACCCCTTCCCCTTCTTCTTCGACCTGAAAGACACGCCTCCCCATGCTGAAAGTTGCCGTGCCCAATAAGGGCTCACTGAGTGAGACCGCCGCAGAGATGCTCTACGAGGCCGGGTACTCCGGGCGTCGTGATCCCCGCGCCCTCAATGTCGCCGATCCCCGTAACGACGTCGAGTTCTTCTACCTCCGCCCGCGGGACATCGCCACCTATGTCGGATCGGGCGCCCTCGATGTCGGGATCACCGGTCGTGACCTGCTGCTGGACTCCGGGTCATCCGCCACAGAAATTTCCAGTCTCGATTTCGGGCAGTCCACCTTCCGCTTCGCCGCCGCCCCCGGCAAGTTCACCGACCTCGCCGACCTGCAGGGCGTGCGCGTCGCGACAAGTTACCCCGGCCTCGTCGGGCAGTTCCTCGCGGCCAATGGCGTGACCTCCACGCTCGTTTCCCTGGATGGGGCGGTCGAATCGGCCGTCAAGCTGGGAGTAGCGGATGCCGTCGCCGACGTCGTCTCGACCGGCTCGACGCTGCGCGCACAGGGCCTGGAGATCTTCGGCCCGGTGATCCTCGAATCGACGGCCGTGCTCATAAGCGCCCGCTCCGACCTGCCGGGAATCACCACGCTGCAGCGTCGCCTGCAGGGAGTGCTCGTCGCACGACAGTACGTACTCATCGACTACGACGTGCCCGTCGCGCTGCTCGATGTGGCGACCCAGGTCACCCCCGGCATCGAGTCACCGACCGTCTCGCCGCTGCACGATCCCGAGTGGGTCGCGGTGCGCGCCATGGTTCCCCGCACCGAGACGAACCACGTGATGGACAGGCTCTACGAACTCGGAGCCCGCGCCATCCTGGTCAGCTCCATTCACGCAGCACGGATCTAGTCATGTCACTGGCCGTGAGAGTCATTCCCTGTCTCGACGTCGCCGCTGGTCGCGTGGTCAAGGGCGTCAACTTCCTCAATCTGCGCGATGCGGGCGACCCCATCGAACTCGCGCGCAGGTACTACGAGCAGGGTGCCGACGAGATCACCTTTCTTGACGTCACCGCCACCGTTGACGAGCGCGACACGATGTACGACGTCGTGCGGGCGACTGCTGAACAGGTCTTCATCCCGCTGACCGTCGGCGGCGGCGTGCGCAAGCCCGACGACGTGGCACGCCTGCTCGCCAGCGGTGCCGACAAGGTGGGCATCAACAGCGGCGCGATCGCGCGCCCGGCCGTGATCGGCGAGATCGCGGATCGCTTCGGCGCCCAGGTGATCGTGCTGAGCCTCGACATCACGCGGAACGCCGCCATGCCGAGCGGCTTTGTCGTCACGACGCACGGTGGGCGCACCCAGACCACCCTGGACGCCCTCGCGTGGGCACAGGAAGCCATCGAGCGGGGCGCCGGCGAGCTGCTCGTCAACTCGATCGACGCGGACGGCACCAAGGCGGGATTCGATCTCGAGTTGATCACCGCGATGCGGGAGATCAGCAGCGTGCCCGTCATCGCGAGCGGGGGAGCGGGCGCAGTCGAGCACTTTGCGCCGGCGATCCAGGCCGGTGCCGATGCGGTTCTCGCGGCATCCGTGTTCCACAATGGAGAATTGACCGTCGGCGACGTGAAGCACGCGTTGGCCGACGCGGGAATGGTGACGAGATGATCGAGAAACTGCAGACCGAACTGACCGACGAGACCGTCGGTGCCGTTCTGTCGCGCGTGAAGTTCGACGACAAGGGGCTGTTGCCCGCCATCATCCAGCAGGAGGGGTCCCTCGAGGTCCTGATGCTCGGCTACATGAACGAGGAAGCGCTCCGTCGCACCCTCACCGAGGGCCGGGTCACCTTCTGGTCCCGGAGCCGCGAGGAGTACTGGCGCAAGGGCGACACGAGCGGCAATCGTCAGTACGTGCGCGGCGCCGCACTGGACTGCGATGCCGACACGCTCCTGCTCACCGTCGAGCAGCACGGGCCCGCCTGCCACACCGGCGCGCACGCCTGCTTCGACGTGGACCCGCTGACGCCGCACCTCGGTCACTCCGATGACTGAGCCCGGAGGAACGGGCATGCGCGGAACCACCACCCGCGCCGACTTCGCCGGACGCCTCGCCGCCGGCCATCGGGTGATCCCCGTCATCCGCGAACTCTTCGCCGACGGCGAGACGCCCGTGGGCATCTACCGCAAGCTGGGCGAGGGAAAGCCGGGAACGTTCCTGCTCGAATCCGCCGAGCAGGGCGGCATCTGGTCGCGTTACTCCTTTGTGGGCGTGCGGTCCTTTGGCGTGCTCACCCAGCTTGGCGACTCCGCCGTGTGGCTGGACTACGGCCTCACCGCCGATCGAGCGCTCGGAACCGACGCGCCGGACGCGCCCCTCGAGGCGGTCCGTCATCTCTACGAGCGATGGGCGACGCCCCACGTCGAGGGACACCCGCCGCTGACCGGCGGCCTCGTCGGTTTCATCGGCTGGGAAGCGATCCGGCAGATCGAACACCTGCCCAACATTCCCCCCGCGGACTTCAGTGTCCCCGGACAGGCGATGAGCTTTGTCGCGGAACTCGTTGTGCTCGACCACCGCACCGGATCCGTGCTGCTGATCGCCGCGGCGCTCGGCGACGGCACAGAGTCCGACGAGGACCTGTGGGATGACGCGCAGCGCCGTCTCGACGCCATGCAGACCCAGCTCGCCGTACCCTCGGAGGCCTGGCTCGCCGAGGTCGACCTGACGGTGGCCCCTACCCCGATTCCGCGTGTGGCGAAGGAGGAGTTCTTCGAGGCGATCGAGCGCTCCAAGCAGTACATCCGTGACGGGGACGTCTTCCAGGTCGTCATCTCGCAGCGATTCGATCACGAGATCACCGCGCATCCGATCGACGTATACCGGGTGCTGCGCACGCTGAACCCGTCGCCGTACATGTACCTGCTGACGCTCGTGGACACCGCGGGGGAGCCGTACACGATTGTCGGGTCATCCCCTGAGGCCCTCGTCAAGGTGGAACGCCGTCGCGTCACGATGCATCCGATCGCTGGATCCCGCCCCCGCGGCGACACGCCCGAGCACGACATCACGTTGGCAGAGGATCTCCTCGCCGATGAGAAGGAGCAGGCCGAGCACCTCATGCTCGTCGACCTCGCCCGCAACGACCTGCTCAAGGTCTGCGTCCCTGGCACTGTCGAGGTGACCGAGTTCATGCAGGTCGAACGGTTCAGCCACATCATGCACCTGGTGTCGACGGTGGAGGGCGACCTGCTGCCCACCGCGAGCTCGGTCGACGTCTTCCGGGCGACGTTCCCCGCCGGAACCCTCAGCGGCGCGCCGAAACCGCGCGCCCTCGAGATCATCGACGCTCTTGAGCCCGCCCAGCGCGGCGTGTACGGAGGAGTGGTCGGATACTTCGACTTCGCCGGGGATGCCGACCTCGCGATCGCGATCCGCACGACCACCATCGTGGGCGGAATGGCCCGGGTACAGGCCGGTGCCGGACTCGTCGCGGATTCCGATCCCGCAACCGAGCACATCGAGTCCCAGAACAAGGCTGCAGCGCCGCTTCGCGCCGTCGCGGTTGCCAATGCAATGCGGAGAGTGCTCTAAATGACCGATGTCGTCCCGACCAAGCCTTCGGCGGCGTCCCGTCGCCTGAGGCTGCGTACGATTCTGCTCATCATCGTGTTGGGTGCCCTGACGCTCCTGGCGACGACGCAGAAGTGGTGGACCATCCACGTGCCGACCAAGGCGCTCGACGTCGTGGGTACCGCCGCCGCCCCGGCCCTGGCGGCCCTCGCGCTGTCGAGCTTCGCCCTCGCCGCGGCACTCACGATCGCCGGACCGGTGTTTCGCATCATCCTCGGCGTCCTCGAGATCGTGCTCGGCGCCACGGCACTCTTCAGCTCCCTCACCTCGATTTCTTCCCCAGCGGATGCCTCGTCGTCGCTGATCACCGCATCGACGGGTGTCGCCGGCGACAAGTCCGTGGCGGCCCTCGTAGAGAGCGTCGACTTCACGTGGTGGCCCTGGCTCGCCATCGTCTCCGCGGTGCTCACGATCCTCGTTGGTCTGTTCATCCTCGTGAGTTTCCGTCGCTGGCCGATGGCGTCCCGCAAGTACCAGGCCGTCCGTCTCGACGATCCGAGCGCCCCGCGGGACTCGGTCGGAGACTGGGACGCGCTGAGCGGCGGGGATGACCCGACAAGCGACCAACCCGGCTCACGCTAGAGTTATTTCAGATCCCACCAGCATCACCTTGAAGGAGAATCGTGTCAGAAGAAGTAGAAGACCACGAGGGTAAGTCGCCCGCCGCGTGGACGGCTGTCTTCATCATGCTGCTCGCGTTCACCATTGGCACCTTCGCCTTCTGGTTCGACAAGCCGATCATCGTGTGGCTGTCCGTGATCATCCTCGCGATCGGCCCGATCGTCGGCTGGATGATGGCTCGCGCCGGGTACGGCGTCAACGGCGCCAAGACCACCCACAAAGCGCACTCGTAGCGTGCTCTCGGATCTCGTAGCCGGAGCCCTGCAGGACGCTTCGGATCGTCGTAGCGCCCTGGACCTGGCTCGCGTCGAGTCGGCGGCTCTCGCACGCCCGGCGGCTCTCGATGCGCTGGCGTTCCTCGCCCCGTCAGACCGGGTCAAAATCATCGCCGAGATCAAGCGGTCGAGCCCGTCCCGTGGTGCGCTTGCCGACATCGTCGATCCTGCAGCCCTCGCCGTGTCCTACGAGACCGGGGGAGCGAGCGCGATCAGCGTGCTCACGGAGGGACGTCGCTTCGGAGGCTCGCTGTCCGATCTCGAGGCCGTCCGGTCTGCGGTGTCACTGCCGGTACTGCGCAAGGACTTCATCGCCGATCCGTACCAGGTGTTCGAAGCTCGCGCCGCCGGCGCAGACCTCGTTCTGTTGATCGTCGCAGCGCTGGAGCAGCCACTGCTGCAGGAGCTCTTCGACCTGATCGGCCAGCTCGGCATGACTGCCCTCGTGGAGACGCACAGCGCCGACGAGGTCACCCGCGCGCTCGACATCGGTGCCCACCTCGTCGGCGTCAATGCCCGCAACCTGAGCACCTTCGAGCTCGACCAGAATCTCTTCGGGTCTCTGGCCGATTCGATTCCCTCCGGCGTCATCCGTGTGGCCGAGTCCGCGGTCAAGTCCGCCGCCGATGTCGCGCACTACCGCGCTGCCGGCGCCGACGTTGTGCTCGTCGGTGAAGCGCTCGTTGTTCACGGCGACCCCGTTGCCACCCTTAGCGGATTCCTGAGGTCCTGACCCATGGCTCTTCGTGACGAAGTCGGCCCCTACTTCGGAGAATTCGGCGGGCGCTTCGTCCCCGAGTCCCTGGTCGCGGCCCTCGATGATCTGAGCGCTGCCTACGAGGCAACCAAGACAGACCTGACGTTTGCCGCCGAGCTGACGGCCCTGCACAAGACCTACACGGGACGCCCCTCGATCATCACCGAGGTTCCGCGCTTTGCGGAGCACGCCGGTGGAGCCCGCATCATCCTCAAGCGCGAGGACCTGAACCACACGGGGTCCCACAAGATCAACAACGTGCTCGGACAGGCGCTGCTGACGAAGCGCATCGGCAAGACGCGCGTCATCGCCGAAACCGGTGCCGGCCAGCACGGCGTGGCAACCGCGACCGCGGCGGCTCTGTTCGGCCTCGAGTGCGTCATCTACATGGGCGAGGTCGACACGGACCGCCAGGCCCTCAACGTCGCGCGCATGCGCCTGCTGGGCGCGGAAGTCGTCTCGGTCAAGACCGGTTCCCGCACGCTCAAGGACGCCATCAACGAGGCGTACCGCGAGTGGGTGCAGAGTGTCGACACCACCAACTACATCTTCGGCACCGTTGCAGGCCCGCACCCGTTCCCCGCGATGGTGCGCGACTTCCAGAAGATCATCGGTGAGGAGGCTCGCCAGCAGGTCCTCGACCTCACCGGCAAGCTCCCCGACGCCGTCGCCGCCTGCATCGGCGGTGGCAGCAACGCCATCGGCATCTTCCACGCCTTCCTTGATGATCCGGATGTCGCGTTGTACGGCTATGAAGCGTCCGGGGAAGGACATCTCACCGAGCGTCACGCCGCGACATTCACCCGGGGTCGCCCCGGCGTGCTTCACGGCGCCCGCAGCTACCTCCTGCAGGACGAGGACGGACAGACCATCGAGTCGCACTCTATCTCCGCGGGACTTGACTACCCCGGTGTGGGTCCCGAGCACTCCTGGCTCCACGACCTCGGCCGCGCGACGTACCTGCCGATCACCGATGACGAGGCAATGCAGGCGCTGCGCCTGCTGAGCCTCACCGAGGGCATTATCCCCGCCATCGAGTCCGCGCACGCGCTGGCCGGAGTTATCAAGCTCGGCAAGGAGCTCGGACCGGAGTCCGTCATCCTCGTCAATCTCAGCGGCCGTGGCGACAAGGACATGGAGACCGCCGGCAAGTACTTCGACATCCTCGATGCCGCCGCGCTTGCCGAAGAGGACCTGGCCCCCGTCGTCTCCGAAGACCTCGGCACGACCGACGGGGGAGTCGAACGGTGACCGCGACAGCACGAATCTCCGTCGAGGCGCTGATCGCCGAGCGCAAGGCCGCCGGTTCCGGTGTTCTCGTCGGCTACCTGCCCGTCGGGTTCCCCGACCTGGAGACCAGCATTGAGGCCGCCGTTGCCCTCGTCGAGAACGGGATCGACATCCTGGAGCTCGGGGTTCCGTACTCCGATCCCGTGATGGACGGGCCGGTCATCCAGCTGGCGACCCAGACCGCTCTCGCCAACGGCTTCCGCCTTCGTGACACGATGACCGCCGTTGCCGCCATCACCGCGCGCGTCGACGCTCCCGTTCTCGTCATGACTTACTGGAACCCGGTGCTGCAGTACGGCGTTGATCGTTTCGCCGACGAACTGGCCGCTGCCGGTGGTGCCGGATTGATCACGCCCGATCTCATTCCGGATGAAGCGCAGCTCTGGCTCGCGGCATCCGACCGTGCCGGTCTCGACCGTGTCTTTCTCGCGGCGCCGTCCTCCTCGGACGCCCGCCTCGCCCGTGCCGTGGAGATCAGTCGTGGATTCGTCTACGCCGTTTCGACCATGGGAATCACAGGCGCCCGCGCCGACCTCGATCAGGCGGCCCGGTCGCTTGTTCGGCGTCTGCGGGATGCCGGTGCCACGAGCACCTGTGTTGGGGTGGGTATCTCCACTCCAGAACAGGTGCGCGAAGTTCTTGAGTACGCCGACGGCGCCATTGTCGGTTCACTTCTCGTCAAGGCTCTTGCCGATGGCGGTGTGGAGGCGGTGGCGAAGGCTGCTTCCCTCCTCGCCACGGGCAAGTAGTCTTACCTTTGGTTCCGACCCGAAAGGTGACAAGTTAATTGTTCGCCCCACTCAGCATCCCCAGTCCCGACGAAGCTTGGCGTGTCTGGAACGTCCCGATCGGCCAGTGGTTCCACTGGATCGGCGTTCCGGAGTCGACGGTTCTCGGCATCCATGCCTACGCGATCTGCATCCTCATCGGCATCATCGCGGCCATCTGGATCACCTCGCATCGCCTGACGAAGCGCGGCGCTGAGCCCGGAATCGTCCTCGACATCGCGCTGTGGGCGGTGCCGCTCGGCATCATCGGTGGACGAATCTTCCACGTGCTGACTCACCCCAACGACTACTTCGGCGAGGGCAAGGCCTTCTGGCACGTCTTCGCCATCTGGGAAGGCGGGCTCGCCATCTTCGGTGCGCTCATCCTCGGTGCCGTCGGTGTATGGATCGGCTGCCGCTTCGCGGGCATTCGTTTCTGGAGCTTCGCGGACGCCCTTGTTCCCGGCCTCCTTGTCGCGCAGGCCTTCGGGCGCCTGGGCAACTACTTCAACCACGAACTCTTCGGCCAGCCGACGGACCTCCCGTGGGGCCTCGAGATCGAGTCGACGAACTCCGCCTTCCCGATCGGGCTTCCGGACGGAACACTCTTCCACCCGACGTTTGCCTACGAGATCATCTGGAACCTCTTCGGCGTGGTCATCCTGCTGCTGATCGAGCGAAACCTGCGCCTGCGCTGGGGCAAGATGCTCGGGCTGTACCTGATCTGGTACGGCGTTGGTCGCTCGTGGTTCGAGACGATTCGCATCGACCCGAGCGAAGTCTTCCTCGGAATCCGCACCAACGTCTGGGCGGCTTTCGCGGCGATCATTATCGGCCTCGTCATCCTCATCGTGCAGACGCGCCGTCATCCCGGTATCGAACCGGGACCGTGGGTGCCGGGTCGCGAGTGGCCTGCGACCTCTTCTGGGGTAGAATCTGAAGAGACCTATTCGGATAGTGACGACTCTGGCACCGGCGCCACGCACGCTCCCGAAACGGCCGCCACAAGCGGATCAGGCTCCTAAGTCCTATACACATAACGGGGCACTTCCACTATTCGATGGGCCGCTGGCGTCCCAGAATGTATCGCGTCATCGTGAGGACGGTACTTGATGGCTCTCACGCCACCTTTCTCGAGCTTCAACTCATTTCCCGCTGCCCAGGGTCTCTATGACCCGGGCCGCGAGCGGGACGCCTGTGGCCTTGCCATGGTCGCCACGCTGCGCGGCACTGCCGGGCACGACATCATCGATCTGGCGCTGAACGCGCTGCGAAACCTGGAACACCGCGGGGCCATCGGCTCCGACGCGGGAACCGGTGACGGAGCGGGCATCATCACGCAGATCCCTGACGCGTTCCTGCGTGCGGTCAGCGGCTTTGAGCTTCCCCCCGTCGGACGTTATGCCGTTGGTATGGGGTTCCTCCCGACCGACAAGGCCGAGCGCGAGACCCTGCAGCGCGGGATCGAGGCGATTGCCGACCAGGAGAACCTGAATGTTCTTGGATGGCGCGTTGTGCCGGTCAACCCGGAGCAACTGGGTAACCTCGCCCGCGACGCCATGCCGGCGTTCGAGCAGCTCTTCGTCGAGTCGACCCTGACGGGGGAGAACGGTGCCCCTAACGCGGGTATCGCCCTCGACCGCCAGACGTTCCGCCTGCGCAAGCGTGCCGAACGTGAACTTGGCGCCTACTTCCCGTCGCTGTCCAGCCGCACCCTTGTCTACAAGGGCATGGTGACGACGCTCCAGCTGGAGCCGTTCTACCCGGACCTCTCCGACGAGCGTTTCGCGTCGAAGCTCGCCCTCGTGCACTCGCGGTACTCCACCAACACCTTCCCGTCGTGGCCGCTTGCGCAGCCGTTCCGGATGATCGCGCACAACGGCGAGATCAACACGGTGCAGGGAAACCGCAACTGGATGCGGGCGCGGCAGTCACAGCTCGAGTCTGAGCTGATCGGAGACATCCGCCCCGTCCTTCCCATCGTCTCGCCCGGCGCAAGCGATTCGGCCTCCTTCGATGAGGTCGTTGAGCTGCTGTCGCTCACCGGACGCTCGCTTCCGCACTCGATCATGATGATGGTTCCGGAGGCGTGGGAGAACCAGGTCGACATCGACCCGGTTCGCAAGAACTTCTATGAGTACCACTCGATGCTCATGGAGCCGTGGGACGGCCCCGCCGCCCTCGTCTTCACCGACGGATCTCTCGTGGGTGCAACGCTCGACCGCAACGGACTGCGTCCGGGTCGCTACCTGGTCACCGATGACGGCCTCGTGGTGCTCGCCAGTGAGATCGGTGTTCTCGACATCGAGCCGAGCCGCGTCGTGCGCAAGGGACGTCTGCGTCCCGGCAAGATGTTCCTCGTCGACACCGTCGCCGGACGCCTGATCGAGGACGACGAGATCAAGAGTGAGCTCGCCGGTTCGCAGCCGTGGGGCGAGTGGCTGGAAGCGGAGCGGATCAACCTCTCCGACCTTCCCGACCGCGAACACATCGTGCACACGCCGGCCTCGGTCACCCGTCGCCAGCGCACCTTCGGCTACACCGAAGAAGAGGTGCGAATCCTCATCATGCCGATGGCGAAGGCCGGTGCCGAGCCGCTCGGCGCCATGGGGTCGGACACCCCGATCGCGGTGCTGTCGCAGCGCCCCCGGTTGCTGTTCGACTACTTCGCCCAGCAGTTCGCCCAGGTAACGAACCCGCCGCTTGACTCCATCCGCGAAGAGGTCGTCACCTCGATGCGCCTCGGCCTTGGCCCGGAGCGCAACCTGCTGGCGGCCACCCCCGAGCACGCGCGCCAGGTCGTTCTGGACTTCCCGGTGATCGACAACGACGAGCTGGCGAAGATCCAGCACATCGATCCGACACCCGGCAGCCAGCTGACGACGACCATCAAGGGTCTGTACCGCGTCGACAAGGGTAAGAAGGCCATGGAAAAGCGGATCGCGGCGATGTGCCGTGAAGCCGACGAGGCCATCGAAAACGGCGCTGCCTTCCTCGTGCTGTCCGATCGCGACTCGAACAGGGACATGGCACCCGTGCCGTCCCTGCTGATGCTCGCCGCCGTGCACCACCACCTCATCCGCAAGGAAACGCGGATGAAGGTCGGAATCATCGTCGAGGCCGGAGACGTTCGCGAGGTCCACCACGTGGCCCTCCTGATCGGCTACGGCGCCTCGGCGATCAACCCGTACCTGGCGATGGAAAGCGCGGAAGAGCTCGTCCGCAGCGGAATGATCGACGGTCTGACCAGCGAAAAGGCTGTCAAGAACCTCATCAAGGCGCTCGGCAAGGGCGTGCTGAAGATCATGTCGAAGATGGGCATTTCGGTCGTGGGTTCCTACGCGGGAGCCCAGGCGTTTGAGGCAGTGGGTCTCGGCCAGGAGTTCGTGGACGAGTACTTCACCGGAACGTCGAGCTTGCTCGGCGGCGTCGGTATGGAGGTCATTGCCGCGGAGAGCGCTGCCCGTCACGCGGACGCGTACCCCGAAGACGGTGCCGTCATCGCACACGAGCGTCTCGGCACCGGCGGCGAGTACCAGTGGCGCCGCGAGGGACCGCCTCACCTGTTCAACCCGGACACGGTGTTCCGTCTGCAGCACTCCACCCGCGAGCGTCGCTACGACATCTTCCGCGAGTACACCAAGCTCGTCGACGATCAGGCGGAAGACCTGATGACGATCCGCGGTCTCTTCAAGTTCAAGCACGGCACGAGAACACCCGTGCCGATCGATGAGGTTGAGCCCGTGTCATCCATCGTCAAGCGTTTCTCGACGGGAGCGATGAGCTACGGCTCCATCTCGAAGGAAGCGCACGAGACGCTGGCGATCGCCATGAACAGCATCGGCGCCAAGTCGAACACCGGCGAGGGCGGCGAGGACGTGGAGCGACTGCTCGACCCGACCCGTCGCAGCGCCATCAAGCAGGTCGCGTCCGGACGTTTCGGCGTGACGAGCCTGTACCTGACGAACGCGACGGACATCCAGCTCAAGATGGCCCAGGGCGCAAAGCCCGGTGAGGGCGGCCAGCTGCCCGCCGGCAAGGTGTACCCGTGGATCGCGCGTACCCGCAATGGCACGCCTGGCGTCGGACTCATCTCGCCGCCTCCTCACCACGACATTTACTCGATCGAGGACCTCAAGCAGCTCATCTTCGACGTCAAGCGTGCCAACCCCAAGGCCCGCGTCCACGTCAAGCTGGTCAGCCAGGCCGGAATCGGCGCCGTCGCGGCGGGGGTGACAAAGGCTCTCGCCGACGTTGTGCTCGTTTCCGGACACGACGGGGGAACGGGTGCAAGCCCGCTCAACTCGCTCAAGCACGCCGGAACTCCGTGGGAGATCGGTCTCGCTGAGACGCAGCAGACCCTCATGCTCAACGGCATGCGGGACCGCGTCGTCGTGCAGGTCGACGGACAGATGAAGACGGGGCGTGACGTCATCGTCGGCGCGCTGCTGGGTGCGGAGGAGTTCGGTTTCGCGACCGCACCCCTCGTGGTCTCCGGCTGCATCCTCATGCGCGTCTGCCACCTCGACACCTGCCCCGTGGGAGTTGCAACCCAGAACCCGGTTCTGCGTGAGCGCTTCAGCGGCAAGCCCGAGTTCGTCGTCAACTTCTTCGAGTTCCTGGCGCAGGAGGTACGCGAGTACCTCGCCACCCTGGGCTTCCGCAGCATCGAGGAGGCCGTCGGCCACCACGAGGTCCTCGACCTCGACGGTGCCATCGACCACTGGAAGGCGTCTGGTCTTGACCTGTCGCCTATCCTCATCGGCCCGAAGTTCTCCGACGACGAGCCGCGCAGCAACAAGCGCGGCCAGGAGCACGAGCTGGAGAAGCACTTCGACGTGGGGCTCATCCGCGAGAGCCGCGATGTTCTCGACAACGGAGGCACCATCTCCATCGAGCGCACGATCCGCAACACGGAGCGCGCGGTGGGCACGATGCTCGGTCACGAAGTGACGCTTCGGCACGGCGAACACGGACTCCCGTCCGGCTCGATCGATGTCACGCTGCGTGGCTCGGCCGGCCAGTCCTTCGGTGCCTTCATGCCGAGCGGCATCACGCTGCGCCTCGAGGGTGACTCGAACGACTACGTCGGGAAGGGACTGTGCGGTGGCGAGATCATCGTGCGCCCCGACCGCCACAGCGTCTTCCCCGCGGAGCAGAACGTCATCGCCGGCAACGTCATCGGCTACGGCGCAACCCGCGGTTCCATGTTCATCCGCGGCATCGTGGGCGAGCGGTTCCTCGTGCGCAACTCCGGCGCGACGGCCGTTGCCGAGGGCGTGGGCGACCACGCGCTCGAGTACATGACCGGTGGCCTCGCGGTAATCCTCGGCGTGACCGGCCGCAACCTTGGCGCCGGCATGTCCGGTGGAACCGCGTATGTCTACGACCTGCGTGCCGAACGCGTGAACCGTGACGCCCTCGCCACCGGCGAACTGCTGCTGCAGCCCCTGGGAAGTGCGGATGTCGAAATCCTCACCGACCTGCTCACTCGTCATCTTGCGGAGACGGATTCTGCCGTCGCCGCCAAGATGCTTGCCAACATGGATGACACGATCGCTCGTTTCGTCAAGGTGCTGCCGCGTGACTACGCCGCCGTACTTGAAACCCGCCAGACCGCGCTCGATGAGGGTCTCGACCCCGACAGCGACGAAGTTTGGACCCGAATCTTGGAGGTGACCGGTGGCTGATCCCAAGGGATTCCTGAAGGTACCGGAACGTGAAACACCCGCCCGCCGCCCCGTGGCGCTGCGGCTCATGGACTGGAAAGAGGTCTACGAGCAGGGCGATGCCGCGACCGTGCGTAAGCAGGCGGGTCGCTGCATGGACTGCGGTATTCCGTTCTGTCACCAGGGCTGCCCGCTGGGCAACCTGATTCCCGAGTGGAATGACCTCACCTGGCGCGACGAGGGCCGTCAGGCCTCCGAACGCCTGCACGCGACCAACAACTTCCCGGAATTCACGGGTCGTCTGTGCCCCGCTCCGTGCGAGTCATCCTGTGTCCTCGGTATCAACCAGCCGCCCGTGACCATCAAGCAGGTCGAGGTGTCGATCGTCGACCAGGCATTCGCGAACGGCTGGGTGCAGCCGCATCCGCCGGAGCGTCTGACCGGCAAGACCGTTGCCGTTGTCGGATCGGGCCCCGCGGGCCTCGCCGCGGCGCAGCAGCTCACGCGCGCCGGCCACACCGTCGCCGTGTACGAGCGCGATGACCGCATCGGCGGTCTGCTGCGCTACGGCATCCCGGACTTCAAGATGGAGAAGAAGCACATCGAGACGCGCATTGCGCAGATGCAGGCGGAGGGAACCCGTTTCCGCGCCGGTGTCGAGATCGGTGTCGACATCCAGTGGAGTGACCTCAAAGCGCGCTACGACGCAGTGATCGTCGCGACCGGTGCAACAGTTCCGCGTGATCTGCCGATCCCCGGACGTGACCTCCTCGGAGTGCACTTCGCCATGGACTACCTCGTTCAGCAGAACAAGGTCGGCGCCGGCGACAAGGTCGCTGAGCAGATCGTCGCGGAAGGCAAGCACGTCGTTGTTCTCGGCGGAGGCGACACCGGAGCTGACTGCATCGGCACGGCGCACCGCCAGCACGCCCTCAGCGTGACGAACCTCGCGATCGGCAAGCAGCCGCCGACGGAGCGCCAGGCGAACCAGCCCTGGCCGACGACGCCGACGCTCTTCGAAGTGTCCAGCGCACACGAAGAGGGCGGCGAGCGGATGTTCCTTGCTTCCACCATCGAGTTCCTGTCGAATGATGCCGGCGAGGTGCGCGCGATTCGCGTTGCCGAGACCGAATATCTCGACGGACGACGCGTGCCGAAGGCGGGCACGGAGCGCGAGATCCCCGCGGATCTGGTGCTGCTCGCCCTCGGATTCACGGGCCCGGAATCACGCCAGCTCGACGACCAGCTTCGCGTTCCCTTCGACAACAGGGGTAACGTCGAACGTGACGGCGACTACCAGACCTCCGAGTCCGGTGTCTTCGTGGCCGGAGATGCCGGTCGCGGACAGTCGCTGATCGTGTGGGCAATCGCAGAGGGTCGCGCAGCGGCATCGGCGGTCGACCGCTTCCTTGAGGGAACAACGCAGCTGCCGTTCCCCGTGAAGCCGACCGACCACGCGATCGCCATCTAGATCTCAGCTCACTACCACCACGCTCCACCACACCACAGAAGGAATTCATGAGACGCGCCAAGATCGTCGCGACGCTAGGCCCAGCTACGTCGAGCTACGAAAACATCAGGGCAATCATCGATGCAGGTGTCGATGTTGCTCGTATGAACCTCAGCCACGGCTCGTACGCCGTGCACGAGGGGGTCTACGCGAACGTCCGCAAGGCAGCAGAGGACTCGGGCCGCGCGGTAGCGGTGATGGTTGACCTGCAGGGCCCCAAGATCCGCCTCGGCAAGTTCGAGGGTGGTCCGTACATGCTCAACGTCGGTGACGTCTTCAAGATCACCACCGAGGACGTCGTCGGCACCCGCGAGCTGTCGGGCACCACCTTCAAGGGCTTGCCGCAGGACGTCAGTCCCGGAGATTTCCTTCTCATCGACGATGGCAAGGTCAAGGTTCAGGTAACGTCCGTGGACGGACCCGTCGTGTCCACGACGGTCATCGTCGCCGGCAACGTCTCCAACAACAAGGGCATCAACCTGCCGGGTGTCGCGGTCAACGTTCCGGCGCTGTCGGAAAAGGACGAGGACGACCTCCGCTGGGGCCTCCGCCTCGGCTGCGACCTCATCGCGCTCTCCTTCGTGCGGGATGCCTCCGACATCACCCGCGTGCACGAGATCATGGCGGAGGAGGGCCGCAAGGTCCCCGTCATCGCCAAGATCGAGAAGCCGCAGGCCGTCGACAACCTCGAAGCGATCATCGATGCGTTTGACTCGATCATGGTCGCCCGCGGCGACCTCGGCGTCGAGCTTCCCCTCGAGGCCGTGCCGATCGTGCAGAAGCGCGCCATCGAGCTTTCGCGCCGCATGGCCAAGCCCGTGATCGTCGCCACGCAGATGCTCGAGTCGATGATCTCGAGCCCGGTACCGACACGTGCCGAGACATCCGACGTCGCCAACGCCGTGTTGGATGGCGCGGACGCTGTCATGCTCTCCGGCGAGACCAGCGTGGGCGAGTACCCCGTCATCACCGTGCAGACCATGGCCCGCATCGTGACATCCACCGAAGAGCACGGGCTCGAGCGCATTCCCGAACTCGGCACCAAGCCGCGCACTCTCGGAGGTGCCATCACCCTGGCTGCCGCCGAGGTGGCAACGTTCGTCGACGCCAAGTACGTCTGCGTCTTCACCGAGTCGGGCGACTCCGCCCGTCGTATGTCGCGCCTGCGTTTCAAGATCCCGATGAAGGCGTTCACGCCCGATGCAGCGATCCGCGACCGCATGGCATTGATCTGGGGCATCGAGTCGTACATCGTTCCCCGCGTGACCCACACGGACGCCATGTACGTCCAGGTCGATGAGGTGCTGCTGCGCGAGGGTCTGGCCGAGGTCGGCGACCGCGTCGTCGTTATCTCCGGTTCCCCTCCCGGAATCTCCGGCGGAACGAACGACCTTCGCGTACACCGCGTCGGAGATTCGAAGAACGCTGCAGCTCCCGTCTGGGAGAGCTAGCACTCCGCATCACGCCAGCCAACGGGCGCCCCATCCACACGGATGAGGCGCCCGTCGGCGGTTAACGACTGGGATCAACCGTCAGGTGCGATTCCGGGCGCAATTGGGGCGCCGAAGGCTTCCGGCACACCGCTGGGGCCGGTGGGGTACACCTCGCACGGCGGGTGGCGCGTGCCCCGGGGCATCCGTCGTCCGCGTACCCCATACGGGGGGTACATTTCGCCTGGGAACGCATATTGCAACGGTTCTCACAAGCCCGCTCTTCGACACTTGTTGAACCGGAGTGCTGCTGCCTACGGTGTGAGCACACGGTTCGCGAGGCGCTTACCCCCTCACGGATCCGTCGCGACACCGTCATCGCCGCCGGGTCGCATACCCATTCAGGACCCCGATACCTGTGAGGACGAGCATCGACCATGCGACGAATTTTTCTCGACGATCCGTACGTTCCGGGCAGCGCCGCGAAGTTGCGACCTGCCTTCCCGACTCCGACTTCGACAGTACTCACTGTGACCGTCGTCATCTGCGCCCACGCGGGCAGCGGGTGGATCGATCTGAACGCCGCAATTGCGTCGGCCGCCCGCCAGCCGGAAGCACGGGAAGTCATCGTGGTCGTCGACCACGACGATGCCCTCCTGCGGCGCACCAGCGAACGGTGGGGGAGTCTCACCACGGTGGTGTCCAATGTGGGCCCTCGTGGCCTTGCAGGGGCACGTAACACCGCTCTGGGCATCGCGAGCGGCGACGTGATCGCCTTCCTGGACGATGACGCAGCTGCGGAGCCCGGATGGCTCGCCCAGATGCTGACGCACTACTCCGACGACAAGGTCGTGGCTGTTGGGGGCAGCGCCCGTCCGGTGTGGCCGACGCCGGTGGCGCCGGTGCGGCTGCCGCCCGAGCTTCTCTGTGCGGTCGGATGCACCTGGGTGTACTCCCCGGCGGAACAGGCGGCTCTCAGCAGCGTCGTCGATTGCTCGGTGAGCTTCCGCCGGAGCGCGCTGATCGCGGTGGGCGGCTTCGCCGATGGGCGTTCCACCAGCACCCTCGTCTCCCGCCGTGCCGATGAACTCGCGGTCTGGTCGCGGTTGCGGGCAAGCGATCCCCGGAGCCAGGTGGTCTTCGAGCCGTCGAGCCGTGTCACCCACCGCGTCGACGGGGACGGAATGCGGTGGTCACGCCTGGCGTCCAGTTTCTTCGCCGTGGGGATGACACGCTCCGCCCTCCTCGATCGCGCGGTCTACGGCGGTGCCCTCCGGTTTGAGGGGAGATTCGTCGCGGTCATGCTGCCACGGGCCATGGGGCGCGAGCTGCTCGCCGGACACCCGACCGCCGCGCTGTCGATCGTGGTCGCGGTTGTGTGCGGCGCTGTCGGTTTCGGCTGGGGAGCCGTACGGCGAATGCGAGCGGATGTCTCGTCCCGGGCCGCCACCGCGGACACCGAACTGCACTCGTCCCGCTCCGCTGGCTGACGGCGTTCCCGACCGCATCCGCCGCGGCGGGAACGCCGCCGCCGGTGGCCAGAAGCCACACGGCACCGCCGAGCGGAATGGACCGCTGGCTTACTTCCAGTGAACGGCCCCGGCAGACCCGGGACAAGGGCTTGCGGGGCTCGCGACATCCGCTCGTCCTACGCCGTGACCGCCGATTACCTGTCGTTACAGATAGATATTTTTGGAGACGCGGCTGGCCGGGCGGTTCGGACATGTCGCGCGTGTGGGCCCAGCAGGGTGGGAGATCCCGCCCGGCGACACCGGCGGGGTCGCCGCCGAAAAGCCATCATGCGATGGCAAAAACGTCGCAATCTCGAGGCATAACGGCCGTTTGCGGGGCGGGCGGGCAAATGTTCCCGTGCAAATTTGCCCGCCGAATGTTGGTGCCGGATGTGGGACTCGAACCCACACGTCCTTTCGAACAAAGCATTTTGAGTGCTCCGCGTCTACCATTCCGCCAATCCGGCTGGCAACAACGTTGAAACAATACCGTAGGGTTGACCCGTGAGTGAGCAAGAGATCCCCCCGTCCGCACCCCGTCGTGTTGTTGTCGCCGAAGACGAGTCACTGATCCGTCTCGACATCGTCGAGACCCTTCGTGACAACGGCTTTGAAGTCGTTGGCGAAGCCGGTGACGGCGAGACCGCGGTGGCACTGGCGACCGAGTTGCGTCCCGACCTGGTCATCATGGATGTCAAGATGCCGCAGCTCGACGGAATTTCCGCGGCCGAGCGTCTGACCAAGAACCACATCGCTCCCGTCGTTCTGCTGACCGCGTTCAGCCAGAAGGAACTGGTCGAGCGCGCGAGCGAGGCGGGCGCCCTCGCGTACGTCGTCAAGCCGTTCACGCCGAACGACCTGCTGCCTGCCATCGAGATCGCCCTCAGCCGCTACGCCCAGATCATCACCCTCGAGGCCGAGGTTGCCGACCTGGTCGAGCGCTTCGAAACCCGCAAGCTCGTCGACCGGGCCAAGGGCCTGCTCAATGAGAAGATGGGACTCACCGAGCCCGAGGCGTTCCGCTGGATCCAGAAGGCGTCCATGGACCGCCGTCTGACAATGCACGACGTCGCGCAGGCGATCATCGAGCAGCTGTCCGCCAAGAAGTAACGCCAGTGGTGTCGGGTCCCGGAGCACTGCAACTCCAGCTCCAGCTGACCTACGAGCTCATTCCCCGGAATGCACCCCTGTTCGCCGAGGAGATCGCCGTGCAGGGGCGCGAGCGGGGCATCAACCTCGACTATTCGGCCGACAGCATCGGCTACTTCGATTCGGTGATCACGTCGCTGCGTGCGCAGTCCGTCACCGTCGAGCAGGTCGCGGAAGTCCTGCTGGGCTTCGGGTGCTACCTGGGCGAAGCGGTCGTGCGCGCCACCGGCGGATCCTGGGTGAGCTCGCTAGGCACACCACTGGAGAAGCTGGCCCCGCTCCCCATGGTCGTGACGTTGCCGTCCGGTGAGGTCTGCGATCCCGCGGGCCGGCCATTCGCCGCCCTCACCAAGGGGTCAAGATCCACGCTCGTCAGCTTCTACGAGGAATACGCGGCGCGCTGAGCCGACACCGCCGGCGTGCCCGGGGATGTGCAGGCTTACTGGTCCTTGAGGAAGTTGGTCATCCGGATCGTCGAGAGCCGACGCCCCGCGTCATCCCGCACCACAATCTCGTGGGTAGCGAGGGTGCGGCCCAGATTGACTGCTGTGCAGGTGGCGGTCACGATGCCGGACGACACCGACCTGCTGTGCGACGCGTTGATCTCGATGCCCACGGCGATGCGTCCGGGACCGGCATGGATAGCGGATGACACGGAGCCGAGTGACTCGCCCAGCACCACGTGAGCCCCGCCGTGCAAAATGCCCACCACCTGCGTGTTGCCCTCGACCGGCATCGTCGCAACGGAGTGGTCAGCAGACAACTCGACGAAGGTGATGCCCATTTTGCGGGCGAGCGCGCCGCCCTCCGTGGAGATGAGACGCTCCACGAGCGACGGGTCAAGATCCTGCGGAAAGGTGGTCATGGGCATCCTCTGTGTGGAGCGTCGCGGCCCACGACCGGGCCACCGGAGTGTCGGCCGCCGCAGCTAGGCTTGGCACTGTGACGGACAACGAAAAGCCTACTCTCATGGTCATTGACGGCCATTCCCTGGCCTTCCGGGCCTTTTACGCACTCCCCGTCGACAGCTTCGTCAACCGCGAGGGACAGCACACGAACGCGATCCACGGGTTCATCGCGATGCTGATCAACCTGCTCTCCAACGAGAAGCCCACGCACCTCGCCGTGGCGTTCGACATCTCGCGCTACTCGTTCCGCACCCGCGAATACCCCGAGTACAAGGGCACCCGCGGTGAGACGCCACCCGAGTTCGTCGGCCAGATTCCGCTGCTCGAAGAGGCCCTCAAAGCCATGAACATCCCGACGATCAGCAAGGAGGACTACGAGGCCGACGACATCCTCGCGACGCTCGCCTCCCAGGGCTCCGCCGACGGCTACAACGTCTACGTGGTCTCCGGCGATCGCGATGCCATCCAGATGATCGACGACAACGTCACCCTGCTCTACCCGAACGCCCGGGGCGTCTCCGAGCTCAAGCGGTACGACCGCGACACCGTGCACGAGCGGTACGGCATCGAGCCGCACCAGTATCCCGATATCGCCGCCCTGGTTGGCGAGACCAGCGACAACCTGATCGGCATCGACAAGGTCGGCGAGAAGACCGCGGTCAAGTGGATCGTGCAGTACGGCAGCCTCGACGAGGTGCTCGCGCACTCCCACGAGATCAAGGGCGTCGTCGGCGAGAAGCTGCGCGAGCAGAGCGACCGCGCGATCCGCAACCGCAAGCTCAACCACCTGCTCACGGACGTAGAACTGCCCTACGGCCCCGGCGACCTCGCCCGTAAGCCCATCAACATTCCCGCCGTGCGCGAGGTGTTCGACAAGCTGCAGTTCCGCACGCTCCTCGAGCGCGTCATCAAGATCGCCGCCGCCGACGGTGCCAGCGGCGCCGAGTGGGCGTCCACCGGCGATGTCATTGAAGCGGATGACACGGAGTCGAGCCTCCAGCTCGACGACGAGGTACCCGTGGTGCGCACCCTCGTCGACGAGGAACTCGCCAAGTGGCTGGCCACCGTCTCCGCCGACGGCACCCTACCCCTCGGGCTTCGCGTCGAGCTCAGTGACGGCGACGTTGTCGGACTCGGCATCGCCAGCGCGACCGAATCGGCCTACGTGCCCTGGACGTCCGGCCGCCCCGATTACACCGCGCTCGAAACGTGGCTCGCGGGCGACTCGCCCAAGTACCTCCATCACTCCAAGCGCGAACTCAAGGCGCTCCGCCAGGCCGGACTACCGATGAACGGCATCGCCTTCGACACCACGCTCGCGGCGTGGCTGCTCAAGCCCGGGGGCAAGGGCGAGGATCTCGCCGCACAGGTCTACTCCTACCTCGGCGAAACGCTCAGCCAAGCCGACCCGAACCAGCTCGTGCCCGACGTGGAGCCACTCAGTCCCGCGACAGAAGCCTGGTATGTGCTGCGCCTCGCTGACTACCTCGCAGAGCGCCTCGATGACGGCTCGCGCCAGGTTCTCGACACCATCGAGCTTCCCCTCGTGCCGGTTCTCGAGGCGATGGAGGCCACAGGCATCTCGGTCAACGCGCAGGTGCTCTCGTCCATCAACACCGAGCTGACCGAGTCCGCCAGCGAACTGGCGAGTCGCGCCTATGCCGAAATCGGGCATGAGGTCAACCTCGGGTCACCCAAGCAGCTGCAGCAGGTGCTGTTCGAAGAACTCGGCATGCCCAAGACGCGTGCCAACAAGACGGGCTTCTCCACCGACGCGGCGTCGCTCGCGGACCTGCAGGATTCGGCGCCCCACCCGTTCCTCGGGCTGCTTCTCCAGCATCGGGATGCCTCGAAGCTCAAGCAGATTATCGAAACCCTTGAACGTGGCATCGCCGCTGACAACCGCATCCACACGACGTACGACCAGACCGGCACAAGCACGGGCCGCATTTCCTCGAACGACCCGAACCTGCAGAACATCCCCGTCAAGACGGAGATCGGGCGGCGCATCCGCTCGTCCTTCGAAAAGGGTCCCCAGTTCAGCACACTGCTGACGGCGGACTACTCGCAGATCGAGATGCGGATCATGGCCCACCTCTCCGGTGACGAGGGGCTCATCGAGGCGTTCAACGGCGGCGAAGACCTGCACCGGTTCGTTGGCGCCCGCATCTTCCACGTGGAGCCCGCCGAGGTCAGCCCGATCATGCGCACAAAGGTCAAGGCAATGTCGTATGGGCTTGCCTACGGCCTCAGCGCGTTCGGGCTGAGCAAGCAACTGCGGATTGACACGGCCGAGGCCAAGCAGCTGATGACCGACTACTTCGCCCGCTTCGGCGCGGTACGCGAGTACCTGCGCAACGTCGTGGAGCAGGCGCGGGTCGACGGCTACACCGAGACAATCTTCGGGCGTCGTCGCCCCTTCGGCGACCTCGCGTCCAAAAACAGGGTGCTGCGGGAAAACGCGGAACGCGCGGCGCTGAACGCTCCCATCCAGGGGTCTGCCGCCGACATCCTCAAGATCGCCATGCTGGGTGTCGACGATGACCTGCGACGCGAGAAGCTTGAGTCGAGGATGCTCATGCAGGTTCACGACGAATTGGTTTTCGAGGTTGCCGACGGGGAGCTCGATCGCCTCACCGAGATCGTGCGCACGCGGATGGGCGGCGCCGCAGACCTGCGGGTGCCGCTGAGCGTGCAGGTCGGCATCGGATCCAACTGGGACCAGGCGGCCCACTGATGGCCGCGCTCAGCTCCGACCGCCTCCGTGACCTGCTGCCGCCGAGTTCGATCGTGTTCGCAGCCACGGCCGTCGACGCGGACGACGCGATCCGCCAGACGGGAGCCGTCCTGGTGTCCGCGAATGCCGTCGCTCCGCACTACGTCGACGCGATGCTCGAGCGTGAGGCATCGGTCTCGACCTTCGTCGGGGATGGCATCGCCATGCCGCACGGCACCCTCACCGCCAAGGACGACGTGGAGGCAGAAGGCCTCGCGCTGATGCTCCTCGCCGATCCGATCGATTGGAACGGCGATGAGGTCTCGATCGTCATTGCGATAGCCGCACGCGGACGGCGGTACATCGCCCTGATCAGCCAGCTCGCCGCGGTGCTCCTCGATGCCGACCGGGCTGCTGCGCTGCGCGCTGCCATCACCGCCGACGACGTGTACGCGGTGTTCGACGCCGCCTGACCGCACGCGGCACGATCGCTCGCGCCACGGTCCCGGCACTCCTGTGCGCGGCGTCCCCGTGGCTCTAGGCTCGGAGCATGACTGCTCCAACCGACGGCACCGCCGCCCGCCAGCCCACCGCCATTGACGCGATCGCCGAGGAGTGGGTCACCACTCTGGCCGATCTCGACCCCGACGTCGCCATCTGGATCGGGCTTCCCGGACGGCTCAGCGAGTACGGCGACCTGTCTCCCGCGGGACACGAGCGCTACCTTTCGGAAGTCACGACGGTCATCGCGAAGCTCGATGCCACCGAGCCCCAGGACGACGTCGACTGGGTGACTAAGACGGACCTGCGCAGCGAACTGTCCCTCACCGTCGAGTCATCCGACGCAGGCCTCTGGAAGCGCGATCTCAACGTCATCGCCTCGCCCGCCCAGGGCATACGTGAGACCTTCGACCTCATGCCGCACGCGACGACCGACGACTGGGAGACGATCGCCGGAAAGCTGGGGAATCTTCCCGGCGCAATCGACGGCTACATCGAGACGCTTCGCCTCGGCGCCAGCGAGGGAGTCACCGCGGCACGCCGCCAGGTCCGCGAGGTCAGCGAGCAGGTGGCAAAGCACGCTGCCGCACAGGGCTTCTTCTTCGAGTTCACCGGCGATGCCGCCCTCGAAGACGGGGGAGACCTGCCGGAAACGCTCAAGGCCGACCTGCGCAGGGGCGCCGAGCAGTCTGCCGCCGCCTACGGAAAACTGGCGGAATTCCTCGCCACCGAACTGGAGCCGCAAGCGACAGAGCAGGACGGTGTCGGACGCGAGCTCTACGAACTGCAGTCGCGCCACTTCCTCGGCGCCAAGATCGACCTGGATGAGACCTACGAGTGGGGCATCGAGGAACTCGCCCGCATGGTCGAGGAACAGGAGGCCGTCGCTCGCGAGATCAAGCCGGGGGCGAGCGTGCTCGAGGCGATTGCATTCCTCGATGGTGACGAGAGTCGCAAGCTTCGTGGGACCGAGGCGCTGCAACAGTGGATGCAGGCCACCAGCGACCAGGCTGTGGAGGAGTTGTCCCGCACGCAGTTCGACATCCCCGACCCGGTGAAACGACTCGAGTGCATGATCGCTCCCACCAAGGAGGGTGGCATCTACTACACGAGTCCAAGTGACGACTTCTCCCGCCCCGGCCGCATGTGGTGGTCGGTGCCCGAAGGAGTCACCGAATTCGACAGCTGGCGCGAGAAGACCACGGTCTACCACGAGGGAGTTCCGGGCCATCACCTCCAGCTCGGCCAGGCCGTCTACAACCGCGCAAAACTGAACACGTGGCGCCGGCAACTCGCCGGTACGTCGGGTCACGCCGAGGGATGGGCCCTGTATGCCGAGCGCCTGATGCAGGACCTCGGATATCTGGATGACCCGGCCGACCGGCTCGGAATGCTCGACGGTCAGCGCATGCGAGCGGCCCGCGTGGTGCTCGACATCGGCGTGCACCTGGGCAAGCCGCTGCCCGACGGCACCGGCACGTGGACCGCGGACTACGCCTTCGACTTCATGGGCCGTAACGTCAACATGAACGATGCCTTCGTGAAGTTCGAGGTCAACCGGTACCTGGGATGGCCGGGACAGGCGCCGTCCTACAAGGTCGGTCAGCGCATCTGGGAGCAGATCCGCGACGAGTACAAGCGTCGCGAAGGGGAAAACTTCAGCATCAAGGACTTCCACAGGAAGGCGCTGGACCTCGGGGGAGTCGGTCTCGACACACTGAAGGCGGCGCTCCTGAAGTGATGCGGATCCGGGCATGTCGTGCTGTTGATCGACACCGCCAGTCACGCTAAGCTTGAGAGTCGCATTTCTGCGACGATCTACTCGTCTGCCATTGGCGAATCATCCGCACCATCTCGTCAGTGGCCCGATTTATGTCCATACTGGAGCACTAACTACATGACAATCGTAACGGCCGCCAAGGCGCCCAAGCAGGTCGCGATCAATGACATCGGATCTGCCGAAGACTTTCTCGCCGCGGTCGAAAAGACTCTGAAGTTCTTCAACGACGGAGACCTCATTGAGGGCATCGTTGTAAAGATCGACCGCGACGAGGTTCTCCTCGACGTTGGTTACAAGACCGAGGGTGTCATCCCCTCTCGCGAACTTTCCATCAAGCATGACGTTGACCCGAGCGAAGTTGTTCAGGTCGGCGACAGCGTTGAGGCCCTCGTTCTCCAGAAGGAGGACAAGGAAGGCCGTCTCATCCTGTCCAAGAAGCGCGCTCAGTACGAGCGTGCATGGGGCGACGTTGAGAAGATCAAGGAAGCCGATGGCGTTGTCACCGGTTCCGTGATCGAGGTCGTCAAGGGTGGACTCATCGTTGACATCGGACTGCGTGGATTCCTTCCCGCGTCGCTCATCGAGCTTCGCCGCGTTCGCGACCTGACGCCGTACCTCGGCCAGGAGATCGAAGCGAAGATCCTCGAGCTCGACAAGAACCGCAACAACGTTGTGCTTTCCCGCCGCGCCCTGCTTGAGCAGACGCAGAGCGAGAGCCGCACCACGTTCCTCAACAACCTCCACAAGGGCCAGGTCCGTAAGGGCGTCGTGTCCTCGATCGTTAACTTCGGTGCGTTCGTTGACCTCGGTGGCGTTGACGGACTCGTCCACGTTTCCGAGCTGTCGTGGAAGCACATCGAGCACGCTTCTGAGGTTGTCGAGGTTGGCCAGGAGGTCACCGTCGAGATCCTCGAGGTCGACCTCGAGCGCGAGCGCGTTTCCCTGTCGCTCAAGGCGACGCAGGAAGACCCGTGGCAGGTATTTGCCCGCACGCACGCAATCGGCCAGGTTGCACCCGGAAAGGTCACGAAGCTCGTCCCCTTCGGCGCGTTTGTTCGCGTTGCAGAGGGCATCGAGGGCCTCGTGCACATCTCCGAGCTGTCGGGCAAGCACGTTGAGCTCGCCGAGCAGGTTGTTTCGGTCGGCGACGAGGTGTTCGTCAAGGTCATCGACATCGACCTCGAGCGTCGTCGTATCTCCCTCTCGCTGAAGCAGGCGAACGAGGGCGTTGACCCCGAGGGCACCGAGTTCGACCCGGCACTCTACGGAATGCTCACCGAGTACGACGCCGAGGGCAACTACAAGTACCCCGAGGGCTTCGACCCGGAAACCAACGAGTGGCGCGAAGGCTTCGAGACCCAGCGCGAGAAGTGGGAGCAGGACTACGCTGCAGCCCAGGCTCGTTGGGAATCGCACAAGAAGCAGGTTGCCGCCGCAGCGCTCGAGGAAGACAGCCCGTCGTCCTCCGCGCCGTCCGGTTCCTCCTTCTCGAGCGAGTCGACCGGAGCCGGCACGCTTGCCGACGACGAGTCGCTTGCTGCTCTTCGCGAGAAGCTGAGCTCCAACAACTAATTGCTGGGTAACTAGCAGTCAGTACCGCTTACGGCCGGTCACCTTCGGGTGGCCGGCCGTTTGCATGCCATCACTAGGCTGAGGTTATGTATCTGATTGGCCTCACCGGCGGCATCGCGTCCGGAAAATCCGTGGTGTCCCGGCGTCTGGGCGAGCGTGGCGCAGTCGTTGTCGATGCCGATCTGCTCGCGCGCGAGGTTGTCGAACCCGGCACTCCCGCTCTGACCCAGATTGCCGACACCTTCGGACCCGCGGTCATCTCCGATGACGGCTCCCTCAATCGTCCCGAGCTCGGCTCCATCATCTTCTCCGACGCCGACAAGCGAGGCGAGTTGAATGCCATCACCCACCCCGCGATCTGGCGTCGCGCCAGGGAATTGTTCGACTCCGCGACATCCACCGATCCCGACGCCGTCGTTGTCTACGACGTTCCGCTGCTGGCCGAAGCCGCCGCCGACCGTCCGATGAGGTTTGATCTCATCGTTGTGGTCGATGCGGATGCCGATACGCGCGTCGAGCGGTTGGTGACACTGCGCGGGATGACCCGGGAAGACGCCACCCGCCGCATCATGTCGCAGGCGCCCGACGCCGAACGCCGTGCTATGGCCGACGTGCTGATCGACAGCAACGGCACACTCGAACGCACGCTCGAGCAGGCGGACGCCCTGTGGGAGCGGGTGAGCGCACGAGCGTAGGCTCGGTGCATGAGTTCTGAGACAAACTACGTTAAGACGGAACAGCATCCCCTCGGTTCGGGTTTCGGTGCACAGAGCACCGCGGACGACGTCATCGCGGGAATCGATCTGACCGGCAAGCTCGCCATCGTCACCGGTGGCTACTCCGGCCTCGGTCTCGAGACTGTGCGCAGTCTCGCGCATGCGGGAGCGACCGTCATCGTTCCCGCCCGGCGTCCCGCCCATGCCGCCGAGGTGCTGCATGCTATCGATTTCTCTCCGGGTACCGCGGAGGTCGCCTGGCTCGACCTCGCGAGCCTCGACAGCGTGCGCGCGTTCGCGTTCGACTTTCTCGACACCGACCGCAGCATCGACATTTTGATTGACAACGCGGCCATCATGGCGGCACCCGAAACCCGCGTAGGAGATGGGTGGGAGGCGCAGTTCGCCACCAACCACCTGGGGCACTACGTGCTGGCCAACCTGTTGTGGCCTGCCCTGGTGCGGGACGGCGGAGCTCGCGTGATCGCCGTCTCGTCGTCGGGCCACAAGCTCAGCGACATTCGGTGGGACGACCCACAGTTCACCGAGGGCTACGAGAAATGGAAGGCGTACGGGCAGGCCAAGACCGCCGATGCGCTGTTTGCCGTTCGTCTCGACGAGCTGGGCGCGCCCTTCGGCGTCCGTGCGTTTGCGGTGCACCCCGGCGGCATCATGACTCCGCTGCAACGCCACCTGTCACGGGAAGAGATGGTTGCGTCCGGATGGATGACCGAGGACGGCGTTGTCAACGAACGGTTCAAGTCGACCACCCAGGGTGCGGCAACCGCGGTGTGGGCGGCGACGTCGCCCCAGCTCGAGGGTAAGGGTGGCGTGTACTGCGAGGACTGCGACATCGCCGAGTTCTCGGTCCCCGACGGTCCGGACGCCCGTGTTCGTGGGGTGGAGACGTATGCCGTGGACAGCGATTCGGCGGAGCGGCTCTGGCAGCTGTCTGCGCGGCTGACAGGTGTCGACGCGTTCTCGCCGCTGTAACACCGCTGTCGAATCCCGCCGGCGTCGCTCGGTTCTCTCTCACAGCGAACAGCCGGGGGGATGTCGGTGGCCGTCCGTAAACTTGCGGTATGGAACCGACACGCTCTGTTCACCCCTTTGAGGTCATCAGCGAATACACACCCAGTGGTGACCAGCCGGCGGCGATCGCAGAGCTCACGCATCGCATCAATGCCGGCGAAACCGACATCGTGCTCTTGGGCGCCACCGGTACCGGTAAGTCGGCGACCACCGCATGGCTCGTCGAGCAGGTGCAGCGTCCCACTCTCGTTCTCGCGCACAACAAGACGCTGGCTGCCCAGCTGGCGAACGAGTTCCGCGAGCTGATGCCCAACAACGCCGTCGAGTACTTCGTGTCCTACTACGACTACTACCAGCCAGAGGCATACGTTCCCCAGACAGACACGTTCATCGAGAAAGACAGCTCGGTCAACGCCGAGGTCGAGAGACTTCGCCACTCCACCACCAACTCGCTGCTCAGTCGGCGCGACGTCATCGTGGTGTCCACGGTGTCGTGCATATACGGCCTCGGCGCCGTCGACGAGTACCTCGAGGCAACCGTCGCGTTGCAGGTGGGCGACCGCATTCCCCGGGAAGCCCTCATTCGCAAGTTCGTCGGGATGCAGTACGACCGCAATGATGTGGACTTCTCGCGCGGCAAGTTCCGCGTCCGGGGGGACACCATCGAGATCATTCCCGTGTACGAAGAGAACGCCATTCGCATCGAGATGTTCGGCGACGAGATCGAAGCCATCTACTCGCTGCACCCGCTCACCGGCGACATCATCACGAAGATGGAGGCGGTGTCGGTCTTCCCGGCGACACACTATGCCGCCAGCCCCGACTCGATGAAGCGCGCCATCGTCACTATCAAAGAAGAGTTGGCGATCCGTCTCGCGGAACTGGAGCGCCAGGGCAAGCTCCTCGAAGCCCAGCGCCTGCGCATGCGCACGACCTTCGACATCGAAATGATGGAGCAGATCGGATTCTGCAACGGCATTGAGAACTACTCGCGGCACATCGACGGCCGCAACCCCGGCGAGGCTCCCACCTGCCTCATCGACTACTTCCCCGAAGACCTGCTCGTCGTCATCGACGAGTCGCACGTGACGGTGCCGCAGATTGGTGCCATGTACGAGGGGGATGCCTCGCGCAAGCGCACGCTCGTCGAACACGGGTTCCGCCTGCCGAGCGCACTCGACAACCGCCCGCTCAAGTGGGAAGAGTTTCTGAACCGCGTGGGCCAGAAGGTGTACCTGTCGGCGACCCCGGGCAAGTACGAGATGGGAATCACCGACTCCGTGGTTGAGCAGATCATCCGCCCGACCGGACTCATCGACCCCGAGATCGTCGTCAAGCCGTCCAAGGGCCAGATCGACGACCTGCTCGAGCAGATCCGCATTCGCGTCGACAAGAACGAGCGCGTCCTGGTGACCACACTGACCAAGAAGATGGCGGAAGAACTCACCGACTTCCTCGGGGAGGCCGGGGTTCGCGTTCGCTACCTGCACTCCGACGTCGACACCCTCCGTCGCGTGGAACTGCTGTCCGAGCTGCGGCA
This sequence comes from Glaciihabitans sp. dw_435, assembly GCF_018449675.1. Taxonomy (GTDB): domain Bacteria; phylum Actinomycetota; class Actinomycetes; order Actinomycetales; family Microbacteriaceae; genus Glaciihabitans. The sequence goes on from NZ_JAAVUZ010000003.1 coordinate 207,511, forward strand.
GGGCGTCTACGACGTTCTCGTCGGCATCAACCTGCTGCGGGAGGGTCTCGACCTGCCGGAGGTGTCGTTGGTGGCGATCCTCGATGCGGACAAAGAAGGCTTCCTCCGGTCATCCACGTCCCTCATCCAGACGATCGGTCGCGCGGCCCGCAACGTGTCCGGCGAGGTGCACATGTACGCCGACGTCATGACGCGGTCGATGACGCAGGCGATCGAGGAGACCAACCGTCGCCGCGAAAAGCAGGTGGCGTACAACCTCGAACGCGGGGTCGACCCGCAGCCGCTGCGCAAGAAGATCGCGGACATCACCGACTCCCTCATCCGCGAGGGTGCTGACACCGCCGAACTGCTGGCCGGTCGCGGCAATGGCAAGAAGCGGTCTCCCACGCCCAACCTCCGTCGCGAAGGACTCGCCGCTGCCGGCGGCAACAGCCTTGAGGTCATCATCGCGGACCTCAACGAGCAGATGCTGGCTGCGGCCGGGGAACTCAAGTTCGAGCTCGCCGCGCGACTGCGCGATGAGGTGTCCGATCTGAAGAAGGAACTGCGCCAGATGGAGTCGGCCGGGCACCTGCGCTAGTTCGGCGCGAGTGGCGGGTTTTCAGCCCGCGGGGACGGTGGCCGGGGCAACCGGTACCGTCTCCGGCGGCACCGTTCCGCCGTGAACGGCGAGCATCGCCGTGACGGTGCGACTCCACGGGAACAGGCTCGCGCGCAGCCGCGCGGATGTGCGGCGATTCTCGACAGGGATGTCAAGAAGGCGCTCCACGGCGTCCGCGAACCCGGCGGGCGTCGGATCCGCGAGCTCTCCTGCGCCGTCGGTGAGAAGCTCGGCAAGAGACGACCCCGCGGCGGCCACCACCGGCGTTCCACTGGCGAGGGTTTCGAGTGCGCCGACGCTGAAGGTCTCGGTCGTGCCGAGAGCCAGGGCTACGTCGGCACTCGCCAGCAGGGTCGCCAGTTCCCGGCGATCCTCGACGAACCCGGCGAAACCCACCGGCAACCCGTCGCTCGCGCGTTCGAGCCTCTCGCGGAGGGGTCCGTCACCGACGAAGACCAGGCTCGCCGGGATTCCGCGCCCGATCAGTTCACGCAGGGTGTCGAGCGCCCGTTCGGGTGCCTTCTCGGGCGACAACCGTCCGACGGCGACGAGGAGGACTCCGTCGACGTTCGTGTACGTGTGTCGTTGTTCCGCCGACCATCGCAGGGGAGTGAACACCTCGAGGTCGACTCCGAGGGGAACCTCGGTGACCCTGCCCGGAAGAAGGGTGTCGAACGTGACGGCCGCTGCGGCGGTGGTGCAGACAATCCGGTCGTAGTTGGCGAGTGATGGGCGTGGCCGGTCGGCGTGCGGCGTCGCCATCCGCAGCACCCAGCCGCTCGGCGCCCCGTCGGAGAACATGACCGCGGGAATCCCGTGCCGCCGTGCCCACACGCCGAGCCTTCGCAGGGTGAGCCGGTCTGACACTTCCAGGCGGTCGGGCTGCAGTTCGATCAGTGTCCGGCGCACCGCGTGCTCGACGAGCGCGGCGCCGATGACGGGCAGTGACGGCACGGTGATGCGCGTTCCATACGCGGTTTCCACGCGAGAGTGACGCGATCCAGGCACGATGACCACGAACTCGTGACCTGCCCGTCGATACCCGGCTCCCAGCTGGCGCAGCGTCGTTCGAAGTCCTTCGGAGGGTGGGCCGTAAAAGCCGGCGACGTGCACAATGCGCATTGGTCCATTATCCGTCCGCGCGCGTTCCGTAGAATGCGGTGCCATGTGGATGACCCGAGCCTCCGCCGCACTGTGCGTCGCCGTCATCGCGACCCTCGCGGGCTGCACGGCGTCGCCCCTGCCGTCGCCGGACCCGACGCCCTCCGCGACGGCGCTGCCCGACGGGATCTCCATCTCCCTGTTGCAACAGCGATCCGACTACGGGCCACGGCGGGTGCAGCTGGCCGTGAAGAACGCGTCCGCCGTCGCCGTGGAGGTCACGGACCTCACACTCCGCACCGACTACCTCACCGAGCCGGTCGTCGCACCGGACATGCCGTACACCGTCATGGCCAGCACCACCATCAATTTCCCCGCCGTGCTCACCCCGGCGAACTGTGATGCGACGGCAGCGAATCCGGAGGTCGAGGCGTCGTTCGTCGATGCCGGCGAGAAACACACCGCCCGGGTCATCCCGACCCAGCCCTTCGATTCGCTCGAGGTCGTGCATTCCAGCGACTGCAGCAGGTCCTCGTTCGAACGGGTCGTGCGCATCGTGCCCGGCAGCACCCTACGCACGGAGCGGGCAGCGGATGGCTCAGTGTCCGCGGTCCTGGACGTGCGCCTGGTTCCCACCGGCGCCGCGGGCAGCGTCACCCTCCGCTCGATTGACGGCACGATCCTGCTTGACGTGGCGGCGTCCCCGGACCTACCGCTCACCATGACGGCGGCCTCGAGCGCGCGCACTGTCTCGATCCGGGCAATCCCCACCCGGTGTGACCCGCACGTCGTGGCCGAGGACAAGGTGGGAACCATCCTGCCGTTTCGCGTGAGCACACCGGAGTACCCGGCGGGGGAGTTTGGCCTGCCCGTGTCGACGGCGCTGCGCAACCAGTACCTGTCCTTCGTCGCCGCCGCGTGCGGTTGGTGAGGCAGCGCGACCGCCCGGCCCGCGCAGATTGCGCAGATTGCGCTGACGGCGCAGCCCGGACGGTGCCCGACGCACGTCCAATGTCGGTGGCTTCCGTAGACTGTTAAGAGTGTCGATTTCTCCCGTAACTGGCTCCTCGAAGCTCAGCGTCCAGGGCGCCCGCGTCCATAACCTCAAGAACATCGACCTCGAAATTCCACGCGACTCGCTTGTGGTGTTTACGGGGTTGTCAGGATCGGGCAAGTCGTCGCTCGCATTCGACACGATCTTCGCCGAAGGCCAGCGTCGCTATGTCGAGTCACTCTCCGCCTACGCGCGCCAGTTTCTCGGTCAGGTCGACCGCCCCGACGTCGACTTCATCGAGGGACTGAGCCCCGCCGTCTCGATCGACCAGAAGTCCACGAACCGCAACCCGCGGTCCACTGTCGGCACGATCACCGAGATTTACGACTACATGCGCCTGCTCTGGGCACGCATCGGCATCCCGCACTGCGCGATCTGCGGCGAGAAGATCGAGCGTCAGACAGTCCAGCAGATCGCCGACCAGCTGATGACGCTGGAGACGGGCGTTCGCTACCAGATCGTCAGCCCCGTGATCTCGCAGAAGAAGGGCGAGTTCGTCGACCTCTTCCGGGAGCTTGCCGCCGGCGGCTACTCCCGTGCCATCGTCGATGGCGAGCAGATCCAGCTGAGCGATCCACCCACGCTCAAGAAGCAGGTCAAACACGACATCTCCGTCGTCGTCGACCGCCTGGTCGCCGCCGATGACATCCTTACCCGCCTGACCGACTCGCTCGAGACTGCTCTCCGCCTCACCGACGGTCTGGTGTCGGTCAACTATGTCGACGAGACCGGACCCGCCGCCTGGCGCACCTTCTCCGAGAAGCTGTCGTGCCCGAATGGGCACCCGGTGCAGCTCACGGAGATCGAGCCGCGCACGTTCTCGTTCAACGCGCCCTTTGGCGCGTGCCCCGAGTGCTCCGGCCTCGGAACGCGGATGTCTGTCGATGCCGACCTCCTCATCGCCGATCCCTCCGTCAGCCTCGCGGATGGCGTGATCCTGCCGTGGACGAACTCGGGCAAGGGCCTCTTCAACTACTTCGAGAAGCTGCTGCTTGGCCTCTCACAAGACATGAACTTCTCCCTCGACACCCCGTGGGGCGAGCTGTCCGACGAGGTACAGAACGCGGTGCTGCAGGGAAATAACTTCGAGGTCACGGTCAAGTGGAAGAACCGCTACGGCCGCGAGATGAAGTACTCGACCGGATTCGAGGGCGTGATGCCCTACATCGAGCGCAAGTTCCTCGAGGCCGAGACCGACGTCCAGCGCCAGCGTTTCTCCAGCTACCTGCGCGAGGTGAACTGTCCGGTCTGCGACGGCAAGCGCCTGAAGCCCGAGGTACTCGCCGTGACCGTCAACGGCAACAGCATCTCCGACATCTGCGAGCTCAGCCTCGTGAACTCGCACGTCTTCATGGACTCGCTCGAGCTAACCCCGCGCGAGGCGAAGATCGCCGCCCAGGTGCTGCGCGAGATCCGCCTGCGCCTCGAGTTCCTCATCGAGGTGGGCCTCAGCTATCTCGACCTGTCCCGCGCCGCCGCCACCCTCAGCGGCGGAGAGGCGCAGCGCATCCGCCTGGCAACGCAGATCGGCTCCGGACTCACCGGCGTGCTGTACGTTCTCGACGAACCCAGCATCGGCCTGCACCAGCGGGACAACCGTCGTCTCATTGAGACGCTGGTGAAGCTCAAGAACCTCGGCAACACGCTCATCGTCGTCGAGCACGACGAAGACACCATCCGTACGGCGGACTGGGTCGTCGACATCGGACCGGGCGCAGGAGAGCACGGCGGAGAGGTCGTGCATTCCGGGTCGTACGAAGATCTCCTTGCCAATGAGGAGTCGCTCACGGGCGACTACCTGTCGGGTCGCAAGGCCATCGCCGTTCCGAAGACCCGCCGTCCCGTCGACGACAACCGCAAGGTGACGGTGGTCGGCGCCAAGGCGAACAACCTCCAGAACGTCACCGTCGACTTCCCGCTGGGCGTCTTCACCGCGGTTACCGGAGTCAGCGGGTCCGGTAAGTCATCGCTCGTCAACGACATCCTGTACCGGGTACTCGCGAACGAGCTCAATGGTGCTCGCCAGATTCCCGGCAAGCACACCCGCGTCACCGGTCTCGACAACCTCGACAAGGTCGTGCACGTCGACCAGAACCCCATCGGACGCACGCCTCGCTCCAACCCGGCGACCTACACCGGTGTATTCGACCGTATCCGCACGCTGTTCTCCGACACCGCCGAGGCGAAGGCCCGGGGCTACCTTCCCGGACGATTCAGCTTCAACGTCAAGGGCGGCCGCTGCGAGAACTGCTCCGGTGACGGCACGATCAAGATCGAGATGAACTTCCTTCCCGACGTGTACGTGGCGTGCGAGGTGTGTGGGGGAGCTCGCTACAACCGCGAGACGCTCTCCGTGCACTACAAGGGCAAGAACATCGCCGAAGTGCTCGACATGCCGATCAGCGAAGCCGCCGACTTCTTCGAGGCCATCACCGCCATCCACCGCTTCCTCAAGACCCTCGTCGAGGTGGGCCTCGGCTACGTGCGTCTCGGACAGAGCGCGACGACCCTCTCCGGCGGCGAGGCGCAGCGCGTCAAGCTCGCCACCGAGTTGCAGAAGCGTTCCATGGGTCGCAGCATCTATGTTCTCGACGAGCCGACCACGGGTCTGCACTTCGAGGACGTCCGCAAGCTCCTGCTGGTGCTCAACGGCCTGGTCGACAAGGGCAACACCGTGGTCGTCATCGAACACAATCTCGACGTGATCAAGAGCGCCGACTGGCTCATCGACATCGGGCCCGAGGGCGGTGCCGGGGGCGGCCAGGTGCTGGTTACCGGCACACCCGAGAAGGTCGCGCGCTCCAAGAAGAGCCACACGGCGGGATTCCTCAAGGAAATCCTCGCGGCGGGCTAGAGATGGGTATGTCCGAAACGGTCAGCTACCGACCCAAAGCGGGGGAGATCCCTACCTCGGCAGGCGTCTATCGATTTCGGGATGCCACGGGCCGGGTGCTGTACGTGGGCAAGGCCAAAAACCTCCGCTCACGGCTGAGTAACTACTTCCAGCCCCTGCGGAGCCTGCACGAGCGCACCCGCCGCATGGTCACCTCGGCGTCCTCCGTCGAGTGGACAGTCGTTGGCACGGAGTTCGAAGCCCTTCAGCTGGAATTTACCTGGATCAAAGAGTTCAATCCGCCCTTCAACGTGCAGTTCCGGGACGACAAGTCGTACCCGTACCTGGCCATCACGCTGCAGGAGGATGTGCCCCGCGTTCTGGTGACCCGCAACAGGTCGATGAAGGGCGCGCGATACTTCGGTCCGTACACAAAGGTCTGGGCGATCCGCGACACCGTCGACGTGATGCTCAAGGCCTTCCCCATGCGCAGCTGCTCCGACTCCACCTACAAGCGTGCGGCCCAGACAGGGCGACCGTGCCTGCTCGGGGACATCGGCAAGTGCGCGGCACCGTGTGTGGGGCGGGTGACGAAGGAGGAACACAAGTCGATCGCGCTCGACTTCGCCTCGTTCATGGCCGGCAACGACACCAGTTACACCGCGGCCATCACGAAGAAAATGCAGGCCGCGGCGGCCGACTTCGACTACGAGTCCGCCGCGCGGTACAGGGACCAGCTCGGTGCCATGCAGACGGCCCTCTCCAAGAGCGCGATCGTGCTGGCAGATGACATCGACGCCGACATCTTCGGCATCGCCCACGACGAGCTCGCCGCCGCCGTCCAGCAGTTCATCGTCCGCGGCGGACGTATCCGCGGTGTGCGCAGCTGGGTGGTAGACAAAGAACTGGATGTCCCGCTGGGCGAGCTCGTCGAAATCGTCCTGCAAAACGCCTACGAGGACGACATGCAGCCCCCGCGCGAAATCATCGTGCCGGAGCTGCCGGAGGACTCCGCGGAGCTCGAGGAACTGCTGACGTCCATACGCAGTGGTCGCGGCCGCACCTCCGGCATCACCAATGGCGCCGCGGTCCTCACCGCCGCGGACGCGGACGACGATACCGCCGTGACCGACGACGACACCGGCCGCGTCGCGGAGCAGACCAATAACGCGCAGGGCAACGTCGACCGGCGTGGAAACTTCGTGCGCGGCACCGACATCCGCGGTGTCGACATCGACGGAACTGGTACGCGGGCGGGTGGACGGGTGACGCTGCGCGTCGCTCAGCGGGGCGATAAAGCCGCGCTGGCCCAGACTGTCGCCACCAACGCAAAGAACGCCCTGATGCTCTACAAGACCCGCCGCAGTGGTGACTTCGTCGCCCGGTCGCAGGCGCTTGCCGACATCCAGGAGGCGTTGGGCATGTCGGACGCGCCCCTGCGCATGGAGTGTTACGACGCGTCCCATCTCGGTGGCACCAACGTCGTCTCGTCGATGGTGGTGTTCGAGGACGGGCTGCCCCGCAAAGACCAGTACCGGCGGTTCAGCATTCCCGAGACCACCGACGACACCGACTCCATTTACCAGACTCTCAGCAGGCGTCTGGCGCATCTGGAGAGCGACTCGGCGCGAGCGAACGTTCGGGATGCCGCGGAGCTGGCGTTACAGGAAGGCGAGGTTGGCGGCACAGAAGCACCCAAGAACCGCTTCGCGTACCGACCCAACCTGCTCATCATCGACGGTGGGCAGCCCCAGGTTGCCGCGGCGCAGCGAGCCCTCGACGACGCCGGAGTCACCGGGATCGCCCTGTGCGGCATCGCCAAGCGTCTCGAAGAAATCTGGCTGCCGAACTCCGATTACCCCGTGATCCTCCCACGCAACAGCGATGCGCTGTTCCTGTTCCAGCGGATCCGAGACGAGGCCCACCGCTTCGCGATCACGTATCAGCGGCAGCGGCGCTCCAGCGAGATCACCTCGTCACTCTCGGAGATTCCCGGGCTGGGGGATTCCCGGGTCAAGGCACTGCTCAAGCATTTTGGATCGGTCACGAAGCTGCGTGCGGCAGATGCCGCGGCCATCGCCGAGGTGAAGGGCATCGGGTCGACGCTGGCGACGCAGATTTACCAGAGCCTGCGCGGGTGATCTCGGCCGCCGAAGCCGTCGGGAGCGACTGGCTAAACTGGGGTCATCTCCATCGCGACGATCGAAGGCCTGAGGCGTTATGACCGCGGAAACCGAACGGCAGGAACTGCTGATCGTCACGGGCATGTCCGGCGCAGGCCGATCGACCGTCGGCAACGCGCTGGAAGACCTGGGCTGGTACGTGGTGCACAACCTGCCACCGCAGATGCTTCGTCCCCTCGTGGACCTGGCCAAGCACGCCGGCACGTCCCTGCCGAAGGTCGCCGCCATCGTGGACGTCCGCGGGGGCAAGCTCTTCGCCGCGGTGCAGCAGGAGGTGCAGTGGCTGCGGGAAAACGCCAACGTACGGGTGCTGTTCCTCGAAGCCACCGACGCGGCCCTCGTTCGCCGATTTGAGCAGGTTCGTCGTCCCCACCCGCTGCAGGGTAACGGCACCCTCCTCGATGGCATTGCGACGGAGCGAACCCGCATGCAGGAGTTGCGCGCCGGCAGCGACATCGTGATGGACACGTCCGAGCTCAACATCCATCAATTGGCAACCAGCGTTGCGGAAAAATTCTCTGAGGAAGACACTCCCGGCGTTCGCGTCATGCTGCTGAGCTTCGGATTCAAGTACGGACTGCCCGCGGACGCCGACTCCGTCGCCGATATGCGGTTCCTGCCGAATCCGTTCTGGCGTCCGGATCTGAAGGCCCACACCGGGCTCGACCCGGACGTTTCCCAGTACGTTTTGGGAGCCCCGGGTGCCACGGAATTCCTCGAAAACTATGCCCGGGCGCTGGCCCCCGTGCTCGCCGGCTATCAGCGTGAGAACAAGAGACACGCTACGATCGCCATTGGATGTACGGGCGGCAAGCACCGCTCCGTGGCGGTGGCCGAACAACTGGCAACGCTCATTCGAGGGCTTCCCGGTGTCGCTGTGAGCGTCAAACACCGTGACTTAGGCCGCGAATAGCCCTTTCCCGCAGCGTCCCATCACATTTTTAGACAAGGAACCAACCTGTGGCACTTACCGCTGACGTCAAGGACGAACTCACCAAGGTTGAGGTGAGCAAGACCACCGTTCGGGCAGCCGAAGTGGCAACCATCCTTCGCTTCGCCGGCGGGCTTCACCTGATCTCCAACCGCATCGCCATTGAGGCGGAACTCGACACGGCCCTTCTGGGTCGCCGGGTGCGGAAGGACCTCGCGGAGTTGTACGGCGTGCGTAGTGAGATCTCCGTGGTTGCGGCATCGGGCACCCGCCGCACGAACCACTACATGGTTCGTGTCCTGGAAGGCGGCGAGACCCTCGCGCGCCAGACCGGACTGCTCGACGCTCGTCGTCGCCCTATCCGTGGTCTCCCGAACAAGCTCACCACCGGCTCCCGCGACGAGCTCGCCGCGGTGTGGCGGGGCGCGTTTCTCGCCTCTGGCACCCTGACGGATCCAGGCCGCTCCGCCGCGCTGGAGATTATCTGCCCCGGCAACGAGGCAGCCATGGCCCTCGTTGGAGCCGCGGGTCGGCTCAAGGTCTCTGCCAAGGCCCGTGAGGTTCGCGGTGTCCACCGCGTCGTTATCCGTGACGGCGAAGCCATCGGCGCGATGCTCGTCACGATGGGCGCCGTCAACAGCGTCGTCGCCTGGGAAGAGATGCGCCAGCGCCGGGAGGTTCGGGCCACCGCCAACCGCCTCGTGAACTTCGACGATGCCAACCTCCGTCGTTCCGCCCAGGCGGCAGTGGCCGCCTGCTCCCGCGTTGAACGTGCCCTCGAGATTCTCGATGGCCAGATTCCCGAGCACCTGCGATACGCCGGTGAACTGCGCCTCCGGTTCCGTGACTCAAGCCTCGACGAACTCGGCCACCACGCGGACCCTCCCATGACCAAGGACGCCGTTGCCGGGCGCATCCGCCGGCTGCTGGCCATGGCCGACAAGCGGGCCACCGATCTGGGCATCCCCGGCACCGACGCCAACCTCCCGCCAGATATGGACGACCTGTAAATCGGCGCTGGCTGGGAAGCTTCTGGAAGCCGACCGTGTTCTCATGATTAGACTGGAAAAGTTCGCCCGAGGCACCACTGTGAGTGCCCCGGGACCTATTCGCTAGGAGAAATATTGATGGCTGAGTACACCCTTCCCGACCTCCCGTACGACTACGCCGCGCTCGAGCCGCACATCAGTGCGCGCATCATGGAGCTGCACCACGACAAGCACCACGCCGTCTATGTCGCGGGAGCCAACACCGCCCTCGCCAAGCTCGCCGAGGTACGCGAGTCCGGTGATTTCACCAGCGTCCCGAAGCTCGAGAAGGACCTCGCGTTCCACCTCGGCGGACACATCAACCACTCCATCTTCTGGACCAACCTGTCTCCGGACGGTGGCGACAAGCCGACCGGCGAGCTCGCCTCGGCCATCGATGACTTCTTCGGCTCCTACGACAAGTTCGTTGGACACTTCTCCGCCGCGGCCACGAGCCTTCAGGGCTCCGGATGGGCGGTCCTCTCCTGGGACGCCATCGGCAAGCAGCTCATTGTTCAGCAGATGTTCGATCAGCAGGGCAACACCGCCCTCGGCACCATCCCGATCCTGCAGCTGGACATGTGGGAGCACGCTTTCTACCTCGACTACGTCAACCTGAAGGCCGACTACGTCAAGGCATTCTGGAACATCGTTAACTGGGAGAACGTTGCGGCTCGCTTCGCAGCAGCCCGCGATAACTCCAGCAGCCTGCTGCTACTGTCATAGCGAATTTGTGGCCGGGATCTCGATCCCGGCCACACACGCATCACCCGCACGTTTGCTTCACAAAATCCACCACTAGTTGTGCGTCGTGTGACGCCTGATCACCTGGAGTTCCATTGAGCGTCAAGATCGGTATTAACGGCTTCGGCCGTATCGGCCGTAACTTCTTCCGAGCGGCTCTTGCCAAGGGGAGTGAGCTCGAGATCGTCGCGGTCAACGACCTCACCGACCCGAAGGCTCTCGCCCACCTCCTGAAGTACGACACCGTCAGCGGTCGTCTGAACGCAACCGTTGAGGTTGACGGAGACACCATCATCGTCAACGGCAAGCCGATCAAGGTTCTCGCCGAGCGCGACCCCGCGCTGCTGCCCTGGGGCGAGCTGGGCGTCGATGTAGTCATCGAGTCGACCGGCCGTTTCACGAAGTCCGCCGATGCGCGCAAGCACATCGAAGCCGGCGCCAAGAAGGTCATCGTTTCCGCGCCCGCGACCGGCGACGACGTTGCCACGCTCGTGCTCGGCGTCAACGAGGGAACCTACGACGCGTCGATCCACGACATCATCTCGAACGCCTCCTGCACCACGAACTGCCTGGCCCCGCTCGCCAAGGTGTTCATGGACAACTTCGGCATCGAGCGTGGTCTGATGACCACGATTCACGCCTACACCGCCGACCAGAACCTGCAGGACGGCCCGCACAGCGACCTCCGCCGCGCACGCGCTGCCGCCGCCAACATCATCCCGACGTCGACGGGCGCCGCCAAGGCTCTCGGCCTCGTCATCCCCGAGCTGGTCGGCAAGCTCGACGGCTACGCCCTTCGCGTTCCCGTCATCACCGGCTCCATCACGGACCTGACGATCGAGACTTCGCGTCCCGTCACCGTTGCCGAGGTCAACGAGGCATACAAGAACGCGGCGGAGGGCCCCCTCAAGGGCATCCTCAGCTACACCGAGGACCCGATCGTCTCCAGCGACATCCAGGGCGACCCGCACTCCTCGATCTTCGATGCCGGCCTCACGAAGGTCATCGGCAACCAGGTCAAGGTCGCGTCGTGGTACGACAACGAGTGGGGCTACTCCAACCGTCTCGTTGACATCACCGAGTACGTCGCCGACCGCCTCTAGCATCACCGCATAACCCAAAGGAACTGACCGTGTCGCTTCGCACCATTGACAGCCTCGGCGAACTGAGCGGCAAGAAGGTACTCGTTCGCTGTGATCTGAACGTCCCGTTGAAAGACGGCGAGATCACGGACGACGGGCGCATTCGTGCCTCGCTACCCACGCTGAACGCACTCATCAATGCCGGCGCCCGCGTCGTCGTGATCTCCCACCTCGGGCGACCCGACGGCGCACCGGAAGCCAAGTACAGCCTCGCGCCCGTGGCCCAGCGCCTCAGCGAGCTTCTTGGCAAGCCGGTGGCATTCGCCAGCGACACGGTCGGTTCCGCCGCGGAAGACGCCGTCTCCTCCCTCGAGGATGGCGACGTCGCTCTGCTGGAAAACCTCCGCTTCAACCCGGGGGAGACGAGCAAGGACTCCAAGGAGCGCGCAGACTTCGCGTTCCAGCTCTCCAAGCTCGTTGACTCATTCGTTTCGGACGGCTTCGGAGTCGTCCACCGCAAGCAGGCGAGCGTCTACGAGATCGCCGGAATCATCCCCAGCGCCGCCGGATTGCTCATCCAGGCCGAGCTGGAAGTTCTGGAACGGCTCACGAACACGCCGGAGCAGCCGTACACGGTGGTTCTGGGCGGTTCCAAGGTCTCCGACAAGCTCGCGGTCATCGGCGCTTTGCTTCCCAAGGTAAACACCCTCCTCATCGGCGGTGGAATGCTCTTCACCTTCCTCGCGGCCCAGGGCTACAAGGTCGGCGCGAGCCTGCTTGAGGTTGACCAGATCGACAACGTGAAGGGCTACCTCGCCGAGGCGGAGAAGCTGGGCGTCGAGATCGTCCTGCCCACCGACATCGTTGTGGCATCCAAGTTCGGTGCCGATGCCGAGTACGTCACCACGCCGGCCGACGCAATCGAGGACACCGCCTTCGGCGCCTCGGGTCTCGGCCTCGACATCGGGCCGGACACATCCGCCCGATTCGCCGAGGTCATCTCTGCGTCGAAGACCGTCTTCTGGAACGGCCCGATGGGCGTGTTCGAGTTGGCTCCCTTCGCCGCAGGCACCAAGGCCGTGGCATCCGCTCTCACCACCATCGATGGTCTCGGTGTCGTCGGCGGCGGAGATTCGGCCGCCGCGGTGCGTGCTCTTGGCTTCACCGACGACCAGTTCGGTCACATCTCAACGGGTGGAGGTGCCAGCCTCGAGTTCCTGGAGGGCAAGCACCTTCCCGGCCTGGAGGTTCTCGGATGGCAAGCGTAGGCAGCTCCCGCGTCCCGCTGATCGCGGGCAACTGGAAGATGAACCTGGATCACCTCCAGGCCATCGCCTTCGTCCAGAAGCTCGCCTGGAGCCTTAAAGACGCACGCCACGACTTCGCGAAGACCGAGGTCGCCGTATTCCCGCCGTTTACCGACCTTCGCTCGGTGCAGACCCTGATCTCCGCCGACAAGCTTCACCTGCGGTTCGGAGCTCAGGATGTCTCTGCACACGAGTCAGGTGCGTACACCGGTGAGATTTCTGCGGCCTTCCTCAAGACGCTCGACACTCCCTACGTGATCATCGGACACTCGGAGCGCCGCACCCTGCACTCCGAGTCCGACGAGGAAGTCGCCGCAAAGGTCGCTTCCGCCGTCAAGCACGGCATCGTCCCGGTGATTTGTGTGGGCGAGACGGCCGAGGATCTCGAGCTGCACGGCCCGAGCGCCATCCCGGTCGCGCAACTGCGCGCCGCATTGTCGCAGGCAAAATTCGAACGCGAACCCGGACTGACCGACATCGTCGTGGCGTACGAGCCCGTGTGGGCGATTGGATCCGGCCAGGCGGCGACTCCCGAGCAGGCAGAACAGGTAGCCGCGCAGTTGCGGGCCACGCTGACCGAGATTCTCGGTTCCGACGTTGCCGACGCGACGCGTATTCTGTATGGAGGATCCGTCAAGTCATCGAACATCGCGGGATTCATGCGCATGCCGAACGTCGACGGCGCACTTGTCGGAGGCGCGAGTCTCGACATCCCCGAGTTCGCGAGCATCGCGCAGTTCCTGAAGCACGTCGGCACGTAGTCGGCGCGCAGCTATACTACTTAGCGGTTCACAACCGTTCGAAAGGTAACCCGTGGAATTTCTCCAGGTTGTATTGCAGGTCATTCTTGGCCTCACATCGCTCCTGCTGACGCTGCTCATCCTGTTGCACCGCGGTCGCGGCGGAGGCCTCTCCGACATGTTCGGTGGCGGTGTCACGTCCAACCTGGGTGCCTCTGGAGTTGCAGAGCGAAACCTCAACCGCATCACCGTCATTCTCGGCGTTGTGTGGATCAGCAGCATTGTCGTTCTTGGTCTGATTACCAAGTTCGACACCGGCATCTAGTCTCTCGAAAAGAGGAATCATGGCTTCTGGCGGAAGTGCAATTCGGGGTTCGCGCGTTGGCGCAGGCCCCATGGGCGAGCAGGATCGTGGATACCACGCCGATCGCATTCAGGTCTCCTACTGGGACGAGCTCGGCAACGAGACCGTCCGATACTTCGCGGCGAGCCTGCCCGAAGAAGAGATCCCCGACATCATCGATTCGCCCCCCACGGGTCTCCCGGCCGGGCGCGATAAGAACAACCCACCGTCGGTGGCCAAGCTTGAGCCGTACAAGACTCACCTTGCCTACGTGAAGGAACGCCGCACCGAGGCCGAAGCGGCGGAGCTGCTCGACGAGGCGTTGCAGCAGCTGCGTGCCCGTCGCGGACGCGTCACCACCTAACCAACCGGTTACTGCCGGACGCACGAAGGCCGGACTGCCCACGCACGTGGGCAGTCCGGCCTTTGCCGTTGCGCCGAGCCGAGCCGTCACGACCGTCCCGCGGTGCGCCCGGTCTGCATCGCACGAGGCACAAACGAACAAGGCCCGCTCTCCGTGACGGAGAGCGGGCCTGTGTAATCGGCAGGTCGAGTGCCGCGGTGCGATTGGTTAGGCGTCCTCGCCGGTCCAGAACAGGCCCGGCGTCGTCAGGTTCTCGGGAACCTCCGCGGCCGCCTCGTTGTCAACGAAGAACAGCGTCCGTCGACGTCCCTCGACGCCCGCTGCGGGCACCTCGATGCTGCTCGCGCCCGCAAGGGTCAATCCCAGCGCGCCGGCCTTGTCGGGGCCAGCAAGCACGAGCCAGACCCGCTGCGACGAGTTGATCACCGGAAGGGTGAGGCTCAGTCGCTCCGGGGGAGGCTTCGGGGCGTTGCGAACGGAGATGACGTTGAGGTCCTTCTCACGGATTCCCCCGCGCTCCGGGAACAGCGACGCGATGTGACCATCGGGACCTACTCCGAGAAACGTGATGTCGAAGTGGGGCAACCCGTCGTGGCCTTCGGGAGCGTTGTCGCTGAGTTCTGCGGCATACAGCGACGCCGCGTCATCCAGCTCAACGCCCTTGTCTGACGACAGGAACGGGTGAACGCGCGACTCATCGATGTCGATGTGGTCGAGCAGGGCCTCGCGTGCCTGGTGGTCGTTGCGCTCGGCGTCTCCCTCAGGAAGCCACCGCTCGTCGCCCCACCAGAAGTTGACCCGCTTCCAGTCGACACTGTCACGCGCCGCCGAATCGTTGATCGCCGCGAGGATGGCAATGCCCATGGTTCCACCCGTGAGCACTACCGTCGCCTCGCCGCGGTCCTCGATAACGTCGATTACCTTCGTGATGAAGCGCGCGGCCACGGACCCGGCAAGGGATGCCTTGTCGGGGTGTACGAGCACTCGTCTTTCGTTCGTCACTGGTTCAGACCTTCTCGTCTTCGACTCTCGCGCCTTAGCGCGACCCGTTCGGCTGCAGTCGTGCAGGCTTGTTCAGCTGTGCAAGACCATTCTGGATCACTTCTCCGAAGAGGGAATCCGGGTCGAGACGACGCAGCTCCTCGGCGAGGCAGTCACGGAGGTTGCGTCGTGGCAGCGAAATGTCGTGCGTGGGCTGGCCGGGCTGGCTGAGCGTCGCGATGTTCGGGATGCTTCGCTCAAGCTCAACAACCCCGGAAGCGCGGTACAGGCGAACACCTTGGATTCCGCTCGAACCGGTGGAGGGGCTCGTGACCTGGAGACGCACCTCAACTTGAAGCTGAAGCTGAAGCCACGCGGCGAGCAGGGCCGTCGAGGGGGAGTCGGCAGCGCCGAGGACCTCGATGTCGGTGATCTGCTCGTACGGCGGCTGGTCCAGAACGGCGGCGAGCTGGGCGCGCCACAGGGTCAGACGAGTCCATGCGAAGTCAGTGTCGCCGGGGGCGTACGTCTCGGACAGGTGGTCGAGGGCTGCGAGCGGGTTCGACGCCGCCGCGGCATCCGTGATCCTGCGCTGCGCAATGCGGCCCAGGGCCGACTGCGACGCACTGTTCGGGGCATCGCCTGGCCACCAGACAACCACGGGAGCATCGGGGAGGAGCAGGCCGGTGACCAGTCCCTCCTTGTCGCTCGCGGTGTCGCCGTAGGCACGGACGATGATGACCTCGCTGGCGCCTGCGTCGCCGCCGACGCGGATCTGCGCGTCGAGACGTGCGTCACTGTGGTCGTCGGGGTTGCCACTCGTGGAGACCACGATGACGCGCATCGGGTGCTCGCGCGAAGCGTCGTTTGCCGCTTCGATGGCCTCTTCTTCTTCACCCAGGCGGGTGGAGATGATGAGCGTCAGGACGCGACCGAGGGCAACAGCGCCGCCCTCTTCGCGAATTCTGACCAGGGCCTTGGTGACCTTGCTTGTGGTGGTATCGGGCAGATCGACGATCATGGTCGCCTCCAGGTTCGGCCGTCGCGGGCCAGTAGTTCATCGGCGGAATCCGGACCCCAGGTACCGGGACGGTACTGGTCCGGCTGGCCCTGGGTAGCCCAGAATTCCTCGATCGGGTCGAGAATCTTCCAGCTCAGTTCTACTTCCTCGTGACGCGGGAAGAGGGGCGGGTCGCCGAGCAGCACGTCCAGGATCAGACGCTCGTATGCTTCGGGACTCGCTTCGGTGAAGGCGTGGCCGTAGCCGAAGTCCATGGTCACGTCGCGAACCTGCATGCCGGCGCCGGGAACCTTGGAGCCGAAGCGCAGGGTCACTCCCTCGTCCGGCTGCACGCGGATGACCAGTGCGTTCTGTCCGAGGACACCCGTCTGGCTTTCGGCGAAGAGGTTCTGGGGCGCGCGCTTGAAGACCACGGCGATTTCGGTTACGCGGCGACCGAGGCGCTTGCCTGCACGCAGGTAGAACGGAACGCCCGCCCACCGGCGGGTACCGATCTCGAGCTTGATCGCGGCGAACGTCTCGGTCAGCGACTGCGGGTTCATTCCGTCCTCGTCGAGGAAGCCGATGACCTTCTCGCCACCCTGCCAACCACCGGAGTACTGACCGCGGGCGGTCGACTTCGAGAGGTCCTTGGGGGAGCGGACGGCGGAAAGAACCTTCTCCTTCTCGGCGCGCAGGTCAGCGGCGTCGAAGGAGACGGGCTCCTCCATGGCCGTCAGAGCAAGCAACTGCAGGAGGTGGTTCTGGATGACGTCGCGCGCGGCGCCGATTCCGTCGTAGTAGCCGGCGCGACCGCCGACACCGATGTCCTCGGCCATGGTGATCTGCACGTGGTCGACGTAGTTGGCGTTCCAGATCGGCTCGTACATCTCGTTGGCGAAGCGCAGCGCCAGGATGTTCTGCACCGTCTCCTTACCGAGGTAGTGGTCGATGCGGAACACGCTGTCGGGCGGGAATACCGACTCGACAACGGCGTTGAGCTCGCGGGCGGTCTTGAGGTCGCTACCGAAGGGCTTCTCGATGACGACCCGTCGCCACTCGCCCTCCTTCTGCTCGGCTAGACCGGAGCGGCGCAGCTGCTCGGTGACGAGCGGGAACGCCTTCGGCGGGATCGACAGGTAGAACGCGTGGTTGCCCATGGTCCCGCGGTGCTCGTCGAGCTCGTCGATGGTCTCCTTCAGACGAGCGAAGGCAGCATCGTCGTCGAACTCGCCCTGGACGAAGCGAATTCCCTGGCTCAGCTGCTTCCAGACATCCTCATCGAAGGGGGTACGGGCGTACTGCTTGACGGCTTCGTACACCACCTTCTCGAAGTCCTGGTCTTCCCAGTCGCGACGGGCGAACCCGACGAGGGAGAAGCCGGGCGGCAGAAGGCCACGGTTGGCCAGGTCGTACACAGCCGGCATCAGCTTCTTGCGTGACAGGTCTCCAGTCACACCGAAGATGATGAGGCTGCTGGGGCCTGCGATTCGGTTCAAACGACGGTCCGAGGGCAACCGCAGTGGGTTGAACTCGGGCGTGATATCCACGGGGGACATACGACTCCTAAGTTAGTTATGCGTGCTAGCGCAGCGCGCCAGCGAGCACGGTGGCGCTCGAGGCGGTTTCAGTCAGGGTGAGGGTAAGAACAGGACGACCGTGCTCAGCAAGTACGCTGGCATCGCCCGCGGCCTGTGACTGAATGAGCTGCCCAAAGGTGAACGGGCTGTCAGGGATCTCCAGGTCGATGGGGGCGGTCGCGGTGATCTGCAGGAACACTCCCACCGCGGGTCCGCCCTTGTGGAATTGACCGGTCGAGTGGAGGAAACGAGGTCCCCATCCAAACGTGACCGGACGACCCGCACGAGCAGCCAGCGTGTTGCGGAGCTCTTCGAGCTCCGGGTACGCGAGTCGGTCGACGTACGCCTGAACCGACAGGTATCCGTCTTCCGGCAGCAACGCCAGCAAAGCGTCGACTGCGCCACGAACGTCCGTGACGCCGGCGACGACGTTTTCGGTACCGCGCACCTCGATGCCACCCTGCACAAAGGCCGGGGCGACGGGCGCGGGACGTGAATCGAGCAACGCGCGCGTTGCGACCTTCGCCGACTCGACGTCTGGCTGGTCGAACGGGTTGATGCCGAGCAGGCGACCGGCGATGGCCGTGGCGTACTCCCACACGAGAAGCTGCGCGCCCAGGGTTCCGGTGATCTCAATCTCGCCCTCGGCAACCACCTTGGTGTCGTGGAAGTCACCAACGAGGCGGACGATCTGCAGGTCGGGAAGGTTCTCGACGAGCTCCGGCGCGTCGGTGCCGAGAACGACGGGCAGCAATCCCTTGCCGATCTTTCCCGTCGACTCCGCGATGAGCTGTTCTGCCCAGTCAGCGAATCCGACGATGTGCGTTCCGTCAGCGACGATTCCGAGCTTGTCCTTCAACGGTCGCGTTCCCGCGATCGCCGCGGCAAGCACGAGTCCGGGGTTTTCGACCGTGTCGAGGGCGAGCTCAAGCGAGACCGACTCGGCCTCGCTCAGCAGTCCGGCGATGTCGACACCGGCGAGGCCGGACGGCACGAGGCCGAACGCGGTTAGCGCCGAATAACGACCGCCCACGTTGGGATCGGCGTTGAACACGCGGTAGCCGTCAGCACGAGCCGAGACGTCCAGCGGCGAACCGGGATCGGTCACGACAACGATGCGCTCGAGCGGGTCGATTCCAATGTCGCGGAAAGCCTTCTCGTACGTGCGCTTCTGGCTCGCCGTCTCGACCGTTCCGCCCGACTTCGACGAGATAACTACAGCAGTAGTAGCAAGCCGGTCGTTGAGCGCGGACAGAACCTGCCCGGGATCGGTCGAGTCCAGGACCGTCAGCTCAACGCCGTAGGTACGGGTGATCACCTCCGGTGCCAGCGAGGAACCGCCCATGCCGCCGAGGACGATGTGGTTGACACCCTCGCTCCGCAGCTTGTCGCGCAGGGCAAGGATGTCCGGAACCAACGGCTCGGAGATGACAACGGATTCGGTCCAGCCCAGACGCTTGTCGGACTCTTCCTCTGCGTCGGGGCCCCACAGACTCGCGTCGAGTCCCGTCAGACGGCTGGCGACAAGGTCGGCAACCAACTGGGGAACAACGCGC
Source organism: Glaciihabitans sp. dw_435 (assembly GCF_018449675.1). GTDB lineage: Bacteria > Actinomycetota > Actinomycetes > Actinomycetales > Microbacteriaceae > Glaciihabitans. The sequence continues at coordinate 226,939 of NZ_JAAVUZ010000003.1, forward strand.
TCTACGGCCTCGGCGGCTGCGCCGGATACGGCGATCCTTATTGTCACTTAGCTGCCTCGAGCGCCGCCGTCACTGTGTCAAGGAGTTCGTTCCAGGACACGATGAACTTCTCGACGCCCTCCTTCTCAAGCAACGCGGTGACGTCGTCGTAGGAGATGCCGAGCGCAGCGACGGCATCCAGCACGGCGTTTGCCGCGGCGTAGCTGCCGGTGACCTGGTCACCCTCGATGATTCCGTGGTCGAAGGTCGCCTCGAGGGTCTTCTCCGGCATGGTGTTCACGACGTCGGCAACCGCAAGCTGCGTGACGTAGAGCGTGTCGGGAAGCGTCGGGTCCTTGACGCCGGTCGAAGCCCACAGCGGACGCTGCTTGTTGGCACCAGCGGCGAGAAGTCCGGCCGCACGCTCGGTGGTGTACGCCTGCTCGAAGACCTCGTACGCAAGCTGCGCGTTCGCAACGCCGGCCTTGCTCTTGAGAGCAACGGCCTCGTCGGTGCCGATGGCATCGAGCTGGTTGTTGATCTCGGTGTCGACGCGGGAGACGAAGAACGACGCGACGGAGTGAATCGTCGACAGGTCGTGTCCGGCGGCCTTGGCCTGCTCGAGTCCCGTGAGGTAGGCGTTGATCACTGCACGGTAGCGCTCAAGGCTGAAGATCAGCGTGACGTTGACGCTGATGCCGGCGCCGATCGTCGCGGTGATGGCTTCGAGACCCTCGATCGTGGCCGGGATCTTAATCATGGCGTTCGGTCGGTTGACCTTTGCCCACAGCTCGAGTGCCTGCTGCGACGTGGCGGCAGCGTCGTGGGCAAAGCCGGGCTCGACCTCGATCGAGACGCGGCCGTCGAATCCGCCGGTGGAGTCGTAGATCGGACGGAAGATGTCGCTGGCTGCAGCAACGTCGTCGGTCGTGATCTCGAAGACAGCCTCGGTCACGGTCTTGCCGGCCTTGGCCAGCTCGGCGACCTGTGCGTCATACGCCTCGCCCTTGGCGAGAGCTGCCGCGAAGATCGTCGGGTTGGTGGTGATACCGACGACGTTGCGCTCGGCGATCAGCTTCTGGATTCCGCCAGAGTTGATGCGCTCACGGGAAAGGTCATCGAGCCAGATGCTGACGCCGACCGCGGAAAGTTCGGCGGTGGGGGTGGTTTCGGTGCTCATTGTGTTTCTTCTCTCCTCTGCCGGCGCCTAGTTGGCGGCCAGCGAATCCTTGGCAGCGGCCACGGCGGCCTCGGTGGTGATTCCAAACTCACGGAACAGGGTCTTGTAGTCGGCCGACGCACCGAAGTGCTCGATCGAAACGCTGCGGCCCTTGGTGCCGACGTAACGGTCCCAGGTCAGCGCAATGCCGGCCTCGATCGACACGCGGGCAGTAATGGCCGCGGGCAGTACCGATTCCTTGTACTCGGCGCTCTGCTCTTCGAACCACTCGAGGCTCGGAGCCGAGACGACGCGGGCGTTGATGCCCTCGCCCTTGAGAACCTCGCGAGCCTCTACGGCCAGCTGCAGTTCGGAGCCGGTCGCGATGAAGATCACGTCAGGCGTGCCGTTCGGCGCTTCCGCGAGAACGTATGCACCCTTGGCGACGTACTTCGCTGCAGCGAAGGTCTCGCCGGAGGCAACGTCTTCTCCACGCTCGAACACCGGAATGTTCTGGCGGGTGAGGGCGAGACCGGCCGGTCCGTTGCGACGCTCGAGGATCGTCTTCCAGGCCCATGCGGTCTCGTTGGCGTCGCCGGGGCGCACCATGTCGAGTCCCGGGATGGCACGGAGAGTAGCGATCTGCTCGATCGGCTGATGCGTGGGGCCGTCTTCACCGAGCGCCACGGAGTCGTGGGTCCAGACGTAGATGGCGGGCGCCTTCATGAGTGCGGCGAGGCGCACTGCGGGGCGCATGTAGTCGCTGAAGATCAGGAACGTGCCGCCGAAGGGGCGGGTGTTTCCGTGGAGAACGATGCCGTTGAGGATCGATCCCATCGCGTGCTCACGAATACCGAAGTGAAGAACGCGGCCCGTGGGGCTGGACTTCCACTCGTGGGTCGACCACTTCTCGGGGACGAATGATCCAGCGCCCTCGATCGTGGTGAGGTTGGACTCTGCCAGGTCGGCAGATCCGCCCCAGAACTCGGGGACGACGGCGGCGAGGGCGTTGATGACCTTGCCCGATGCGGCGCGAGTCGAGACCTCTTTGCCGGCGGGGAAGACGGGAAGCGCCTCCTCGATGCCGGCGGGGAGCTCGCCCGTAAGGACGCGGTCGAGAAGTTCCTTCTTGTCCGGGTTGGCGTCAGCCCAGGCGTTGAAGCCGACGAGCCACTCTTCGTGAGCGACCTTTCCGCGGTCAAGTGCCTTGCGGGTGTGCTCGATGACCTCGGGGTCGACCTGGAAGGTCTGCTCCGGGTCGAAGCCGAGAACTTCCTTGACTCCGGCGAGCTCTTCGGCACCGAGGGCGGAACCGTGGATCTTTCCACTGTTCTGCTTCTTGGGCGACGGCCATCCGATGATGGTCTTGAGGATGATGATCGAGGGCTTCGAGGTCTCGCCCTTGGCGGCCTCGATGGCGGCGTTCAGCTCGGCGACGTCCTCGATGTACTCGCCGGTCTTCTTCCAGTCAACGGTCTGGACCTGCCAGCCGTATGCCTCGTAACGGGCTGCGACATCCTCGGTGAAAGCAATGTTCGTGTCATCCTCGATGGAAATCTGGTTGGAGTCGTAAATGACGACAAGGTTGCCGAGTTCCTGGTGGCCGGCGAGCGACGATGCCTCACTGGTGACACCCTCCTGCAGGTCGCCATCGCCAGCGATGACGTACACGAAGTGGTCGAAGGGGCTCTTGCCGGCTTCGGTGTCGGGGTCGAACAGTCCACGCTCGAAGCGGGCCGCGTAGGCGAAGCCGACGGCGGAGGCGAGGCCCTGGCCGAGGGGACCCGTGGTGATCTCGACACCATCGGTGTGTCCGTACTCGGGGTGACCGGGCGTGAGGGAGCCCCACGTACGAAGCTTCTTCAGGTCGTCGAGCTCGAGGCCGTATCCGCCCATGTAGAGCTGGATGTACTGGGTAAGCGAGCTGTGTCCAACGGACAGGATGAAACGGTCGCGACCGATCCACTCGTTGTCGCTGGGGTCACGACGCATGACCTTCTGGAAGAGCAGGTATGCGGCGGGGGCAAGGCTCATTGCCGTTCCGGGGTGACCGTTGCCGACCTTCTCCACGGCATCCGCCGCCAAGATACGAACGGTATCGACGGCTTTTTCGTCAATGGGATCCCACTGGAGGTTTGACACGAGGTGGATGACCTTTCTTCAAGCGACGTAACGTGGCGTGATCGCCATCGGTACTGAGCGGTGATACCTGCCGTGGTCGTCATCGGCGCGGACGCGGGCAGCCCAATCCCACCAAGAAGATGAGGATTGTGCGTGAGGCCAGCGACTGGCAAGCACTTCTAAGTATAGAGAAACCTGAACAGCTGTGACGCGCTTCTGCTGGTTACCGAAACACGGGTTGACGAACGTGCTCTCGCATGGGATCGCCTAGTATCTAACGCGGGATGAGTATTGATAGAGGAGCCATGGACGTAGCGGTAGAGACCCCCGTCCGGTGGGACGGCAACCGAATCGCGCGCAAGGCCAAGGCGTACGTCGCCCTGACGAAGCCTCGCGTGCTTGAGTTGCTTCTGGTCACCACCGCTCCGGTGATGATCCTCGCGCAGAACGGTCTGCCCAGTTTGTGGCTCGTGCTGGCCACCCTGATCGGCGGCTCGCTGAGCGCCGGTTCCGCCAGCGCATTCAACTGCTACATCGACCGCGATATCGACCGCCTGATGAAGCGCACCCAGAACCGTCCGCTCGTCACCGGCGCGCTGTCGGACAGGGAAGCCCTGGTTTTCGCCTGGGTTATCGGCGTGGCATCCATTCTCTGGCTCGGATTCACCACCAACTGGCTCGCCGCCGGTCTCTCGCTTCTCGCAATCCTCGTCTATGTCTTCGTCTACACGATCTGGCTCAAGCGCCGCACCGAACAGAACATCATCTGGGGTGGACTGGCCGGCTGCTTCCCGGTCGTCATCGGCTGGGCCGCCGTCACCGGCTCCCTCACCTGGGCACCGATCATTCTCTTCGCCGTGATCTTCCTCTGGACCCCGCCGCACTACTGGCCGCTCTCGATGAAGTACCGCGATGAGTACCAGAACGCGTCTGTGCCGATGCTCGCGGTCGTCCGCGGTCGCACCGTCGTCGGCCTCCAGGTCATCCTGTACGCGTGGGCGACCGTTGCCTGCTCGCTCCTGCTCATTCCCGTCGCCAACATGGGGATCCTGTACGTCTCGGTCGCCGCGGGTGCTGGCGCCTGGTTCATCTACGAATCCCACCGCCTGTACGGCCGGGCGATTCGTCATGACGACGACGCAAAGCCGATGCGCGTGTTCCACAGCTCCATCACCTACCTGACGCTGGTATTCCTCGCGGTGGGCATCGACCCGCTGCTGCCCTTCTAACGCGGTCGCCTTTGGGAGCTGCAGCTCTCCAGCCAGACGCTGGCGGTCTCCACAGCGGGGCACTCCTTCTCGTGCCGTCCTGCAGCGAGTCGGTGCGGGTGGTCATGTCTCGCCCACGCAACGGACCCGGGTCCGCTGGACGACGGGTAGCCCGCCGTCAGCCATAACCGGCCCGGGCACCCGCGATTTCTCCAACCGTAACTCCGCCGGCCACCGAGTGTCAGTCCGCCGGATTCACCGGCGGCGCGCCCGAAGTCGTACTGTCTGATCTGCGCAGGGGACACCGAGCCCTGGGGCTCCACCGCGCCGCAGTGCGTTCGTTGGCGCGCCGCTCTGAGCGGATCAGAGAATGCGGGCCGCAGCGACGGGACGTCCGCGCGACGGCGGAGCGACGGATAGCTCGACGGGAGAGCGAAGAGTGAGCACAAAAGCCGTCATTGCGGCGACCAGCATCGCGGCAAGCACCATATGAATGCCCACCAGAATCTCGGGAAGCCCGAGGCGCGCCTGCGAGATACCCACGATGATCTGAACGATCTCGATGGCCAGCAGCAGCACACTGTGCCGCCGCACCTTCCCCAGTGCCTCGGGGGAAGAGAATCCGCGACCGACCACGGCGGCAATCACGAGCAGGATGGTCGCGCCAAACAGGGTGTAGGCGGGCCAGCTGTGCAGGTGCTGCAGGAACTCGCTGTCCAGACCGTTGCGCGGCGTCTTCGCGTCTCCGGCGTGGGGGCCGGAACCGGTGGTGAGAATGCCGACCACGACGGTGATGGCCACGAGCAACGAGGTCACGTGCGTGACGATCAGGAACCAGGATGACGCGGAGCGAACCGTACCGCGGGGGCCGTTGTATACCCGGTACACCAGCATCGCGGTGATGACGACCAACAGAATCGACACGATGAAGTGAGCGCCCACGATGTAGGGGTTCAGGCCCGTGAGGACGGTGATGCCCCCGAGGACGGCCTGGAACGGAATGCTCAGTCCCTGCAGGAGGGTGAGCACGAACAGCTCCGGTCGGCTGCGGCGCAGCCGGAGGATGGCAACGAACACGGCGATGGCGATGATGACCAGGACGAAGGTCAGCATGCGGTTTGTGAACTCGATGACGCCGTGGATGCCCATTTCCTGGGTATTGACGAAGGAGTCGGCAGTGCAGCGGGGCCAGGTGGGGCACCCGAGCCCGGATCCGGTCAGGCGCACGGCGCCACCGGTGCCGACGAGAACGACCTGAATGACGAGAGACAACCACGCGAGCACGCGCACCCGGCGATCGATTCGATCGGGGAGCCAGAGGTAGAACCTCGACCAAAGAACGGAAATCGCCGAGATCGCGCGTTTCACAGCACATCCTCCTGTTATTAGGGCCTAGTCCCTGTACTGTTAACAGGTTCATCGAACACAACCCCATGCCAGGGAGTCAGCGTTGACGGCGGGTAAATCGCCGGTGTTCTGCTTCAGTTTAGGCAGACCAGCTGGGCATCCCGGCACATCCAAAACTTCCCCGGCTTGTTGTGTGAGGGAATGCCGCCGTAGCCACTCCGGTTGTACGCGGTAGGAAAGAGGTAATACATGTCTGACGTTCTCATCGATCGCCCCGAGCTCAACACCCTCGGACAGTACGAGTTTGGCTGGTCCGACTCGGACGCTGCCGGAGCCTCCGCGAAACGCGGGATCAACGAGCAGGTTGTCACCGACATCTCGGCCCTGAAGAGCGAACCCGCCTCGATGCTGAAGAACCGGCTCAAGGGTTTGTCGCTCTTCCGCAAGAAGCCCATGCCCACTTGGGGAGCAGACCTCTCCGGCATCGACTTCGACAACATCAAGTACTTTGTGCGCTCTACCGAAAAGCAGGCGCAGACCTGGGAAGACCTCCCGGAAGACATCCGTAACACGTACGAAAAGCTGGGCATCCCGGAGGCCGAGCGCAAGCGCCTCGTCTCCGGCGTGGCCGCGCAGTATGAGTCCGAGGTCGTGTTCCACTCGATCAACGCCGAGCTTGAGGCTCAGGGCGTGATCTTCATGGACACCGACACGGCGCTCAAGGAGCACCCCGAATTCTTCGACGAGTACTTCGGTACCGTCATCCCGGCCGGCGACAATAAGTTCGCAGCCCTGAACACTGCCGTGTGGTCGGGCGGATCGTTCGTGTACGTTCCTCCGGGAGTGCACGTCGAGATTCCGCTGCAGGCCTACTTCCGCATCAACACGGAAAACATGGGTCAGTTCGAGCGCACACTGATCATCGCGGACGAGGGTTCCTACGTTCACTACATCGAGGGCTGCACGGCTCCGATCTACAAGAGCGACTCGCTCCACTCCGCCGTCGTTGAGATCATCGTCAAGAAGAACGCCCGCGTTCGCTACACGACGATTCAGAACTGGTCCAACAACGTCTACAACCTCGTCACCAAGCGTGCGATCGCCCACGAGGGCGCCACGATGGAGTGGATCGATGGCAACATCGGCTCCAAGGTGACGATGAAGTACCCGTCCATCTACCTCGTCGGCGAGCACGCCAAGGGTGAGACGCTGTCCGTTGCCTTCGCGGGTCCCGGCCAGCACCAGGACGCGGGCGCCAAGATGATCCACATGGCGCCGTATACGACGTCGTCAATCGTCTCGAAATCCATCGCCCGCGGTGGTGGTCGTGCCGGTTACCGCGGTGAGGTGCGCGTCGACGAAAAGGCACACCACTCCGCCAATACGGTGAGGTGTGACGCGCTTCTGGTTGACACCATTTCCCGGTCGGACACGTACCCCGCAATCGACATCCGGGTTGATGACGTACAGCTCGGTCACGAGGCGACGGTGTCCCGCGTCAGTGAAGAGCAGCTCTTCTACCTGATGTCGCGTGGCATGCCCGAAGACGAAGCAATGGCAATGATCGTGCGTGGATTCATCGAGCCCATCGCCCGTGAACTGCCCATGGAATACGCACTCGAATTGAACAAGCTCATCGAGATGAGCATGGAAGGGTCAGTCGGCTAAATGACTACCGCTACACCGGCAGTTTCTGCAGCCGCTCCTACCGATCAGCACGGCGCCAAGGCCCACAGCGATGGGGGATGGGACTCGAACGAAAAGGGTTACGTCCCCGTTCAGACCCGGTCCGCGCGCTTCACGTCGACGAACCCCGCCGACTTTGCCGCGGTCACCGGACTCGAGGCAGAGTGGAAGCTCAGCCCCGTCGCCCTGATCCGCCCACTGATCGATGGAGAGCTGGATGGCTCGCCCTACGCCTACCTCTCGACTGAGAGCGAAGGCGTGGCCGTCGAATGGATCGACCGCACTGATTCCCGTATCGGCAGCGTCGGATCTCCCGAGGAGAAGGCGTCCGCCAATGCGTGGGCATCATTTGACAAGGCACTGTCGGTCACGCTGACCGGCGAGTCATCCGCTGAGGTCACGATCTCCCGTTCGGGTCTTGGTTCAACGGCGCGCGCGGGTCACACCGTGATCGTCGCGAAGGCCAACAGTGTCGGCACGATCGTGCTGCAGAACTCCGGCGGCGCCCTGCTCAGCGAAAACGTCGAGGTCATCGTCGAAGACGGCGCTCGCCTGACCCTGATCAGTGTGCAGGAATGGGACGACGAGGGAATTCACCTCTCGAGCCAGTTCGCACGCGTTGGCCGTGACGCCTACCTCAAGCACATCGTCGTCTCTCTCGGCGGCAAGGTCGTCCGGGTCAACCCGTCGGTGGCGCTCGCGGGCGAAGGCGCGGATGGCGAACTGTTTGGCGTGTACTTCGCCGACGCCGGCCAGCACCTCGAGCAGCGCGTCTACATGTTCCACGAGGGCGCTCACACCAAGGGCCGCGTCAACTACAAGGGCGCGCTCAACGGTGTCGGCGCTCACACCGTCTGGGTCGGCGATGTCCTCATCGGACCCGCCGCCTCGGGCACCGACAGCTACGAGCAGAACCGCAACCTCGTGCTCAGCGAGGGCACGCGCGCAGATTCCATCCCGAACCTGGAAATCCAGACCGGAGATATCGCCGGGGCCGGGCACGCCAGCGCGACGGGCCGGTTTGACGACGAGCACCTGTTCTACCTCCAGGCACGAGGCATCCCCGAAAAGGAAGCCCGTCGTCTTGTTGTTCTTGGATTCCTCACCGAGGTCATTCAGAAGATCGGCAAGGGAGACCTGGAGACCCGTCTGCTCCAGGCAGTCGAGGCCGAACTCGGACGAATCGCGTGAGCGAGGCCACCCGGGTGTGTTCGGCCGCCGAACTGGAGGCTGACTCGGCACTCAAGGTCGTCGTCGACGGCGTTGCGATCGCCGTGGTCAAGGACTCCGCCGGAGACATCTACGCGCTCGGCGACACCTGCACCCACGGTGACATCTCTCTGTCGGAGGGTTTCGTCGAGGACGACACGCTCGAGTGCTGGGCGCACGGGTCCAAGTTTTCCCTGACCACGGGAAAGCCGCTCACCCTTCCCGCGTACGAACCGGTTCCGGTCTACGTCGTCACCATCATCGATGGCGATGTCTACATCGACCCGAGCAGCACCGTCGCCGTCTGATCCACGCGGCCCCCTACTTTTAGCAACGACCGAAGGAAACACGCAATGTCTACTCTCGAAATCAGTGATCTGCACGTCAGTGTGGAGACCGACCAGGGCACCAAGCACATCCTCAAGGGTGTCGACCTGACGCTGGAGCAGGGCTCGATCCACGCGATCATGGGCCCCAATGGCTCCGGCAAGTCGACCCTTGCGTACACCATTGCCGGTCACCCCAAGTATCACGTCGAGAGCGGCTCCGTGAAGCTCGACGGCGAAGAGGTCCTGACCATGACGGTGGATGCCCGCGCCCGCGCCGGCCTCTTCCTCGCCATGCAGTACCCGGTCGAAATCCCCGGCGTCACCGTCTCCAACTTCCTTCGCACGGCCAAGACCGCCATCGACGGCGAGGCCCCCGCTCTGCGTGGCTGGGTCAAGGAAATTCGCGAGTCCATGGACGCCCTGCGCATGGACAAGGCGTTCGCCGAGCGCAACGTCAACGAGGGATTCTCCGGTGGCGAGAAGAAGCGCCACGAAATCCTTCAGCTCGAGCTGCTCAAGCCGAAGTTCGCCGTGCTCGACGAGACCGACTCCGGCCTCGACGTGGATGCACTGAAGATCGTGTCCGAGGGCGTCAACCGCGCTCACTCCAAGACTGGTCTCGGTGTGCTCCTCATCACCCACTACACGCGCATTCTGCGGTACATCCACCCCGACTTCGTGCACGTGTTCGTGGACGGCCGCGTCGCGGAGGAGGGCGGCCCCGAGCTGGCCGATCGTCTCGAAAACGAGGGCTACGACCGCTACCTCACGGGCACGAGCGTAGGCTAACCCCATGGCTACAGCGCTTGCACCGGCGCTCTTCGATCAGGTCGAAGAGGCGCTGAAGGATGTTATGGACCCGGAGCTCGGCGTCAACATCGTCGATCTCGGCCTCATCTACGACCTCTCCTGGGACGAAGAGCACAATGCCCTCGTCATCAGCATGACGCTGACATCGGCCGGCTGCCCGCTGACCGACGTGCTCGAGGAACAGACCGCGCAGTCCCTGGACGGAATCGTTGAGGCGTTCCGCATCAACTGGGTCTGGATGCCGCCGTGGGGTCCCGAGAAGATCACCGATGATGGTCGCGACATGATGCGAGCTCTCGGCTTCTCCATGTAATACTCGCACCGCACCAAAGAATTCGGTGCGTTCGGGCGAAGGTGCCCGAGGCTGTTAGCCTCGTGTCATGGATCCAGACACGGGGGGATCAGTGGCTCCGGTCACGCGGCAACGCGATCGGCTAGTTCGTTCGATCGCGCAAAATCAGTTACTCACTTCGGCGGCATTGCTGCTGTTGGCGGCGTTTTCACTTGTCGTCACGCCGGAGTCCCTGTCGCGCCCCGCATTCTTCGGCGGTATTGCCCTCGCCTTCGTTGTCACCGGTCTTGCCGTGCTCGTGCCATGGACGGAAGCGAATAAGCGCTGGGCGATTATTCTGCCCATCCTCGACATTTTCGCCATCATTGGCGTGCGCGAGGGCGAGACCCAGCTGGGTGCTGGTCTCTTCCTGGTGTTTCCGATCATTTGGATGTCCCGCAACTTCCGTCTCAGCGGCGCCGTTGGCGGAGTTCTCCTCGCGACCGCGCTGCTCTGGACAACCTGGGCCTTCAGCGACTCAACGCTCGCCATCACGGATTTCTCCAGCCTCGTTCTCCTGCCGCTCACCCTGAGCTTCATCGCGACAACCATCTACGCAACGTCCCGGCGCACCACGGGACAACGCGTTCTTCTCCGCCAACAGGCGTCGCTGACCGAAGCCGCCTTCGCCCGCGCGCGACGCCAGGAACGTTCGCTCGACGAAATCCTCAATGCCGTGGAGTTCGGAGTCATCGCCTTCAACCGACAGGGCTCTGTCACCCTCATCAACGATGCCCACCGGGCTTCCCTGGTCGAATTTGGAGCACCCCGCGCGGCGATCGTCCACCCCACCGCGTACCAGTCCGACCGGATCACCCCGTTTCCCGAGTCCAGTCGGCCGTTCTCCCGGGCGCTGAACGGTCAGTCGTTCGAGAATCTCACCATCTGGGTGGGGGAGCCCGGAACCCGCCAGGTGGCGTTCTCCGTGACATCCCGAAGCCTGACAACCCAGTCGGGGGAGCCAGACGGCGGCGTCATCGTGCTGCGGGATGTCACCGCGGAGCTCGAGGCAATTCAGGCCCGCGATGATCTGGTGGCATCGGTGTCGCACGAGTTGCGTACCCCACTGACATCCATCCTTGGCTATCTGGAACTGGCACTCGACGATGACGAGCTGCAGCCGGACACGCACCGCATGGTGGACATCGCGCACCGCAACTCCGAGCGTCTGCTGTCGCTGGTCACGGACCTGCTGACGGCAGCCAGCGACGCGGACAAGCGGATGCCTCTGAAATTTGAAACCTGTGACATTGCCACCATCGTCCGGCAGGCAGTGGACGACCAGCGTCCGGTCGCGGCAAACCGCGGCATCACGCTGACCGCCGTTGCGGAGGAGACAACGATCACCAGTGCGGATCCGCTGCGGATTCGGCAGGTCGTCGACAATCTGCTGAGCAACGCGATCAAGTACAACCGCGACGGGGGACGTGTCGTGGTGTCGGCGTCCTCCGGCGTCGATGATGTGATCGTCAACGTCGCCGACACGGGCGTGGGCCTGACGCCCGAAGAACAGTCGCATCTGTTCGACCGGTTCTATCGCACGGAGTCGGCACGCGCTTCATCGACGCAGGGCACCGGCCTCGGAATGGGCATCACCCGGGACATCGTTCGCCAGCACGGCGGGGAGCTCACCGTTCAGAGCGAGCGTGGCGTGGGGAGCACCTTCGTTATGACGTTGCCCGGCCTGCCCGAATCTCCCTAATACGACGCGCACTCGAGGTACGCCATGATCATTGACTCCCAGACCCTCCTTCTGGCCAGCGGCGCCGTCGTCACCATCGCGGGGTTCTCCTTCATCCTGAACACGATCCTCCGCCGCAACGACGACGTGGGACGGTCGTGGAGCATCGCGTTCGTGTGCGGAATCCTGGCGACGTTCTCGTACGCAGTGTGGGGCTTCGTTCCCGGGGCATGGTGGGCAATCGCCTTCGGCAATGCGGCTCTCGTGCTCTCGCTGGGCGCCATGTGGGCGGGGTGCAGGCAATACAACCTCCGACGATCGCTCATTCAGGTTCCGATGGTGGCCGCCGTCATCGTGGGGTTGGCCGTCATCGTCCGTGGGCCCGACGGGGGCGACTGGGCGGGCGGCGTGGAGATGTTCCTGGGGATAGCCGCTTTCTCCGTCCTGGCGGGCGCTGAGACCCTGCGGGCACGGATGCAGCGCAGCGTGAACGCACGGATTCTCACCGTGGTCTTCTTGGGCGTCGGTGGGTACTATGTCGCCCGCATTGTCGTGTTCCTCGTCGACGGGGAGGACGGCACGCTGTTCACCACGTGGTTTGGAACCAACACGACAACGTTCGTGACCATCATGCTGGTGATTCTGGCGTCGATCTCGATGTCGATACTCACCTCGGGGCGTACGGTCCGCGCCGGCCAGACGTCACTCGGCACGGGCCTGTCGAACATTCCGGGCATCGTCAATCACGCGCTATTCGATCAGCTCGCGAAGGACTGGCTGTCCCGGGCCAAGCGGGACCGTGACGCTCTCGCACTCATACTTCTCGACGTCGACAACCTCACCGATATGAATACCGCGTTCGGCCGCGACTTCGGCGACCGCGCGATTTATAGGGTGGGCCGCATCGCCTGCGAGCAGTCACCATCCGCGGCCCTCATCGGGCATGACGGCGCGCGTCAGTTCGCCGTGCTGACCACGGTGCCGTCCGTGGGATCGCCCATCACGGTGGCGGAACACATTCACACGGCCCTGGTGGAAACGCCGATCGACCCGGTCGAGGGAGTTCGGGCGATTTCGACCTGCGGGCTCGCCACCACCGACGACTACGGCTACGACTTCGGCGCATTGATCAGGGCGGCCAATGCCGCGATTATCACGGCTCGCGCGCACGGATCAGGATCGATTGCCGTCGCTCTCCCGGAACGCTAGGCGCGTCGGCTGACGCGCTTGCCGGCTACGGCGTTGTTGATGCCAGCGCGATGGTGAGGGAATCGGTTCCCGTCTGCTTCGCGTACTCCTTGGAGGTCGGCGTCGTCTGCAGGAGGATCTCGTACGCGAACGACAGCGTGACCGACGTGGCGGTGGAGTCAAGCGCCGGCAGCACAAAGGTCTGGCTGTAGGTGTACGGCGCCTTGATGAGGTAGCCGGGGGTGACCGTCGCCGAATCGCTGGACGCCGCCGGAGCAGGAAGCGCGCCGAGTGGACCGGTGACTGCGGTGGAGAGCGTCACCTTCGAGAGGTAGAACTTCTGCTTGGATGACCCGCCCGCGAGCTTGCCCGACAGCGAGAAGCTGATCGGCTTGTTCGCCGCGGCCGTCCACTTATCCATGGTCAGCGTTGACCAGTAGTTGATCGTCATGGTGATGTTGCCGGCCTTGACCGTCCGCATCGTCGATCCGCTCGCGAGCTCGTTCTTGATCGAGACGATCGGAGCCGGCTGAGTGGGGGTCGTCGTCGGAACGGAAGTCGCCGTCGACGACGATGTCGGCGCCGATGTGTTGTCGCCCTCGGCCGCAAGCCAGGGAGCGGTTCCGCACCCTGAGAGAGTGCCGATAGTGAAAGTTGCCAGCAATGCCGCGCCTGCGACCGCTCGTGACCGCTTCGAAATGGCCATGAGTCCCCCTAATTTGTTCTGTTCGCGACTGCCCCGAGAAAACCGCGCGTAAGTCTTGAGCTAATCCTGAGCCAATCTTGCACCCAAGCGAGTACAAAACTGCGCTGCGTGTTGCAGACTGACACTAACAAGCTCGCAGGGCTTCCACGAACCGCGAAAGCGTAATCTCAGAAACAAATCAGGGGGAATCACATGACCAATACGGACGACAGGTACGTCAACTCGGCTCCGGTTGGAAGTGAGCTCGACCAGCTCACCAGCGACTTCATCGCATCCGTCGAGTCGCTCCCGGAATACCGCCCGACCATTGGTTGCGTCATCCCGGCCTACAACGAAGCGGAATCCATCGCGCAGGTGCTCGAATCCCTGCTGGCGCAGACCCGCCTCCCCGACATCATCCACGTTGTCGTGAACAACACGACCGATGACACCGTCAAGATCGCCAGCGAATTTGCCGGCCCCCACATCCGCGAGATCAATGGCGAGGAACAGTTCACCGAGATCTACGTTCACGACATCGGCAAGAACCGCGACAAGAAGGTCGGTGCACTCAACTACGGCTACACGCTCGTCGAGGGCTGCGACTACCTTCTGGGCGTCGACGGGGACACGACGGCGGATGCCACGGCAGTCGAGTACCTCGAGGCCGAGATCAACTCGGACACCCGCATCGGCGGCATCTCCGCCATCTTCAGCATCGATGACACCGTCATCAGCGGCCTCATTCCGCAGTTCCTGATCACCGGCCAGCGCACCCAGTTCGCCGCATTCAACATGCAGAACATGCTTCGCGGGCGCAACATGGCGGTCCTCGGGGGCCAGTTCTCCATCTTCGCTGTCAAGGCACTGCGCAAGGCCATGGAAGACAACCACCAGTCCACTCCGTGGGTGAAGGACAGCGAGGTCGAAGACTCCCTGCTCTCCCTGCAGATCAAGAGCGCGGGCTTCCTGACCAAGATCAGCGCACAGGCCCGCGCCGACGTGGGAGGTATGACCACCCTGCGCGGTCTCGACGCCCAGCAGGTGAAGTGGAACTTCGGCGCCATCGAACTGATGTGGCCGGGCCAGCGTGGTGACACGAAGGGCCAGCCCTTCCACCCCAACCTTCGTCTGCGGTGGCTGGAAAACTTCTCCATGCTCGTCAACGGCTTCACCCGCCTGATGTTCCTCGTGCTGCTCGTGTCCTCGCTGTCCATTGGCGCGTTCGTCTTCAGTCCGATCTGGCTGATTCCGCCGCTGGCCGCCATCGGGCTGAACCTGCGCATCGCGATGTCGATGAAGAAGCGCAACAGCAAGGACATCCTCTTCGCGCTCCTGCTGTTCCCCGCCGAGATCTACATGATCGTTCGCCTCGGTCACTTCTTCCGTGCGTGGACGAAGTTCCTCAGCCGCAAGCAGGTCGACAACTGGGCTGCTCAGGCAAAGGCCGAGCGTGGCTCGGGTAACGGCTACCTCGCTCCGATGCTCATCGCAGTTCTGGTGCTGGCGCTCATCGTCTTCGCCTGGTTCCAGCTTGACGTCATCACGCAGTCGACCATCCTGTGGATCGGATGGCCCATCCTCGGCGTCATCACAGGTATCCAGACGCTCACCATGATGAGCAAGCTCTTCCAGCGTCACCGCGGCTACAAGGTCTAGCGCCAGGACGGCCCTGCGGCCACAACGAAGGGCCCGGCCCTCATCGAGATCATCGATGGGAGCCGGGCCCTGTGTTGTTCGCGGGGAAACCGCGAGAGGTTAAGAACCCTCCGTTGCTGTGAGGCGGTAGCCGACGCCCCGGACGGTTTCGATCCATCGGGGCGAGGCAGTGTTGTCGGAGAGCTTCTTGCGCAGGTTAGCCATGTGTACCTCGATCGCGCGCTTGTCGGACTCGCTGATGAAGTGGCTGGTCACGTAGCTCTCGCCACGCAGCAACAGCACAAGGTCAGCCTTGGTACGAACGCGGCGGGTCGACTCCATCAGGGCGGCAAGCAGGTCGAACTCGCTGCGCGTCAGGTCGATCTCGGTGGTGTCGATCTGCACAACACGGGTTTCAATGTTCAACCAGAGGCTGTTGTGTTCCAGCCATCCTCCGCCGGACGCCTGGGGCGCGGGGGCGGCGACCGGAACCAGCGCTGCTGGCTCGGTCACCAGCTCCGCCACGACCGGCGCGGCGTACACCGGGGCGGGAGGCGCGGCGTACACCGGGGCGGGCTCGGCAACGGGAGCGACCGGAGCAGCAGGCGCGACGGGTGCGGCGACGGGAGCCACGTATGCCACGGGCTCGGGCTGAGCCACCGGCAGGGGAGCGGCGGCAACGGCGACCGCAGGCGCCGCAACCGGTGCAGCAGCCGCCGGGGCGGGTTCGCCCACGGGAGAGAGCGTCGACCCATCCGCAGCGATGACCGCGCGTGGTCGACGGAGCATTGCTTCGATGCGGGCGCGAAGTTCGCGCGGTCGGAACGGCTTGTTGATGTAGTCATCAGCACCGGCGTCGAGTCCCTGGAGGGTGTCGATTTCTTCGCTGAGAGCCGTGAGCATCACGATGTACGTCGTGCTGAATGCCCGGAGACGCCGGGCGGTCTCAAACCCGTCCATACCCGGCATGTTCACGTCGAGGGTGGTGACGATGGGATCGTGCGTGCGTACGGCTTCGATTCCGTCGGGGCCGTTGGCGGTTGCGACAACGTCGAATCCGGCCTGCGTCAGCACCGCTTCGAGCAGATTACGAATGTCGTCGTCGTCCTCAATAATGACTGCGACGCGCTTATCGATCGAGCTTTCCATGGGGTCGATGGTACCAACAACCTTTCCTTGGGCGGCGTGCGCCGGATCCGTCATTATTTGGAAGCGTTCGCTAGTGCGAGTGCGCCGTCATTCCACCAGGCACCGGCCGCGGGAGCACCGTTGCAGGCACCGTCGCTTTCGCCGGGATTCTTGATCCAGAGGTTGGCATCCTGTGCACCATCGCTGACGATGCCGGGAGCCTCACCGAGCGCACGACCCGCCGGGTTGCACCACTCGCCATTCGACCCGTTGCCATTGCGGCCCGTATCGATCACGTAGTGTGCGCCCCCGGTGAGCTTGCTGACGGCCTCGCCGTAGGCGTGCTCGTCGGCCGTGGTGTTGAAGTTGGAGACGTTGGTGGCAAATCCCCGCACCTTGGAGATGCCTGCCTTGTTGAGCAGATCGGCCATGGCGGCGGGGGTGATCCAGTTGGAGTGCCCGCCATCGAGGTAGATCGTCGTCTCCGGAGCGGACAGCAGCACGCTGGGGGCGGACAGCTTGTCGACGTCATCCTTGATTTGCGCGGTGCGCTTGTCGACGTCTCCGCAGCTCTGCGTCAGGGTGAGCGCATCGGGCTCCACGATCACGACGCTCTCGTGGTTCGCGAGTCCCGCGGCGATGGCGGAAATCCACGCGGGATAGTCGGCTTCGCTCAGCCCACCAGCGGACAGGTTGTTGCAGTCGCGGTTTGGAATCCCATAGATGACGAAGGTGGCGATCTTGTTGTCCGCGGCCGCGGCACTGGCGACACCGTCGACAAACCCGGCGATCTCATTGGTGGGGTACTTCTCGGGCACGAGCCAGATCGCGGTGGGGGTATCCGCAATCTTCTGAATCGCGGTGGTGTCCGTACCGGCCGCCTGCTGCGTGCGCACGGCAACGGCAGCGGATGACTCGGGGTAGACGTACAACGACTTACCCACCAACGGATTCGCCTGACCGATCAAGGGAATCACCACACCAAACGCTAGCCAGGCCAACAGCCCGAGTACGAGTACGGAACCTAAAACAATCGCCAAAATGGGTTTCGGCCGGGATTTCGCCTGTGCCATGTGGTCTCCGCCGAATCTCAAGGTGTGAACTGGGAGGACGCGCCAGCGGGTCCGGGTAACGCCGCGGAGTTCTTCCCGACGCCGCCGATTGAAGCGCCCCAACAAGCTTCACCACGGCAAGCGGCCAAAGGACCGCTCCGCTAATTATGGCGCAAGGGGGATCACAAATCCGACAGCCCCATGGGAATGCGCAGAACTCCCGCAGTGCGGAAATACTGCTGCACAGCCGCACACGGTATCGCTGCAAGCGGACGACGCGGGCCGGCGCCCCCATCAGAAGTAGACTGACTGGCTGACCCCCTTACTCCTGTGTTGCATCAACACGCCTAAAGAACTGGACTACGCCTGTGCTGAACGTGCAAGACCTCGAGCTGAGAGTCGGGGCACGCCTTCTCATGGACGACGTCAGTTTCCGCGTAGACCGTGGCGACAAGATCGGCCTTGTGGGGCGCAATGGCGCGGGCAAGACCACGCTGACCAAGACACTCGCCGGCGAACTCGCCCCGTCGGGCGGCTCGATCGAGCGCAGCGGTGAGATCGGCTACCTCCCGCAGGACCCGCGTTCGGGCAACCCGGAAGATTTGGCGCGCACCCGCATCCTTGACGCCCGGGGCCTCGGCCAGCTGTTGTTGGGTATGGAGCAGTCCACCCAGGACATGGCAAGCCCGGACGCCGCCGTCAGCGCGAAGGCGATGAAGGTCTACGGCGATCTCGAGGAACGCTTTGTCGCACTCGGCGGGTACGCGGCGGAAGCCGAAGCGGCCTCCATCGCCAGCAACCTCAGCCTGCCCGACCGCATTCTGGACCAGCCTCTGTCGACGCTGTCCGGTGGACAGCGTCGCCGCATCGAGTTGGCGCGCATCCTTTTCAGCGGTGCCGACACCATGCTGCTCGACGAACCGACCAACCACCTCGACGCCGACTCCGTCGTCTGGCTGCGTGAGTTCCTCAAGAACTTCTCGGGCGGCCTGATCGTGATCACTCACGATGTGGACCTCGTAGAGGAGACCGTCAACAAGGTCTTCTACCTGGACGCCAACCGCCAGACGATCGACCAGTACAACATGGGCTGGAAGAACTACCACAAGCAGCGCGCCGCGGACGAGGAGCGTCGCAAGAAAGAACGCGCCAACGCCGAGAAGAAGGCCGGGGTCCTCACCACCCAGGCTGCCAAGTTTGGCGCCAAGGCGTCCAAGGCGGCCGCCGCTCACCAGATGGTCGCCCGGGCGGAGAAGCTCCTGGCCGGACTCGACGAGGTTCGCACCGTCGAGCGCGTCGCGAAACTGCGGTTCCCCGAACCTGCCCCCTGCGGTCGCACGCCTCTTATGGCGACAAATCTCAGCAAGAGCTATGGGTCGCTCGAGATCTTCACGGCAGTGGACCTCGCGATCGACCGCGGTTCCAAGGTCGTAATTCTCGGGTTCAACGGCGCGGGAAAGACCACGCTGCTGCGCATGCTCGCGGGCGTCGACAAGCCCGACACCGGCCAGATCGAGCCCGGCCACGGCCTGCGGATCGGCTACTACGCGCAGGAGCACGAGACGATCGACGTCAAGCGCACCGTCGTGGAAAACATGGTGTCCTCGTCACCGAGTATTTCGGAGATGGAAGCCCGGCGTGTGCTCGGCTCGTTCCTGTTCACGGGCGACGACGGGGCGAAGCTCGCAGGCGTTCTCTCCGGTGGAGAGAAGACGCGGCTAGCCCTCGCCATGATCGTCGTCTCCGGCGCCAACGTCTTGCTGCTGGATGAGCCCACCAACAACCTCGACCCGGCAAGCCGCGAAGAGATCCTCGGGGCTCTGGCCACGTACACCGGCGCCGTAGTTCTCGTCAGTCACGATGAGGGAGCTGTCGAGGCTCTCAACCCCGACCGTGTGCTCATTCTCCCCGACGGTGTCGAAGACCACTGGAACAAGGACTACGCGGACCTCATCGGTCTCGAGTAACCCCAAGACGCCTTGGTTGACCGGCCGTCCGTGCTTAGCGCCGGGCGGCCGATTCGATCATGGCGTCTTCGACCTCGCTGTCACTCGGAGCGCGCTCGGACTTCTCGCGCGCCTTGCGGTCGCGTTCCCGGGCGCGTTCGCGTTCCTCCGGGTCATCCGCGTTCCTAATCCTGTACTCGGTGCGCAGTGCGTAGCCCAGGCCAAAGAACCCGAAGACCGCGAACACCACCCACTGGATCGCATACGACAGGTGGGGTCCTTCGTCGAGCTCCGGCTTGACGGCGGGGGAGGGCATCTGCCCCGCGGCCGCCGGTGTCTCGGTTATCAGCAGGCCATAGGCGCCCGTGTACGTCGTCGCGTCCAGCTTTCCGGCGACGGTCGGCAGGTTGATGGTGGCGACCTGTCCGGCGGGCGCGGACCTTCCGGGCAGATTTGGCTCACCGGGCTTAAGGTGAACGACCACACTCACGGTGCCCGACGGGGGAGTGGGAACGGTATCGGGAAGGTCCTGTTCCGCGCCCCCGACGACCCACCCGCGGTCGACGATAAAGATGCTGCCATCGGCGCGCTGCAGGGGCGTGAGGATTTCGAAGCCGGCATCGCCGTTGTACGGGCGGTTCCGTACGAGCAATTGCCGATCGACGAGGTAGGTGCCGGTCACGAGGACCGGCTTCCACGTCTGGGACGGACTGAATGCGGTGGGTGTCTTCAGCACGTCGTCGATGGGCTGTGTCTGCGAGTCGTAGTTGCGGTTGATCAGGTTGATCGCGTCGACGGCTTCGTCGCGGCGACCCACCTGCCACATCGACAGAAGAATGCAGGCAATGGCGAAGATGATTGCGGCGCCCAGGTAGCCAAACCAGCGCCGTTGTAGCGCGAACCGCCAGCCATTCATCGAGCCTCACCTGCACCATCGGGGACGAACGACACGGGTTCGTCCATTGCGGAGACCAGCACCGGGAAGTTGCGTGCCTCGAGGAAGTCACGCAGGTAGTCGCGGTGCTCGTCGCACGCCAGCCACACTTTAACCCGGTCGCGGGTGTGGATCTTGGGGTTACGCCAGTTCACCGCAACAGTCGCGGGAGATTCGCAGCCCGCGCGCGAGCACTGCGGCTCGTCGGGGTCGGCTCCGAATCCGATCACGTGTCGTGTTCCGTCGGCACGGTGGGTCGGACGGGAACAATGGCGCCCGGGCGCATGACCGTCACGTCACCCGCGCGGGAGCTACCCGTGTTCGCGACGACGACGGCGATGTAGGGAAGGATGACCGCACCAACGATGGCGACGAGCTGCCACCATCCGGGCAGCACAAAGACAAGAGCGAAACAGACCAGACGGATCGTCATGGTGATCGAATATTTGCGAATTCGGGCGCGACGCTCGTCGTCCGGGGACGCCGGAAGAGAGGTGATCGACTGCTGTGGCTTTTTCATCGGCATACCAAGCCTACGTCGGTTACGCCGGGACATTAGGCTTGTCGACCATGACTACTCCCCGTACCGTTTTGATCACCGGCGGCAATCGCGGCATCGGCTTCGCCATCGCCCAAGAGTTCGTGGCCCGTGGCCACCGAGTTGCCGTCACCGCGCGATCGGGAGAGGGCCCCGCGGGCACGCTCACGGTACGGGCGGACGTGACGGATGCCGCGTCCATCGACACCGCGTTCACCGAGGTAGAGGCGGCCCTCGGGCCGGTCGAGGTTGTCGTCGCCAATGCCGGAGTGACCCGCGACATGCTGTTGATGCGCATGACCGAGGACGATTTCACCTCCGTCATCGATACGAACCTCAACGGATCGTTCCGTGTCGTCAAACGTGCCTCCAAGGGCATGATCAAGGCACGGTTCGGCCGGATCATCCTCATTTCGAGCGTGTCCGGCATGCTTGGGGCCGCCGGACAGGTCAACTACTCGGCGTCCAAGAGTGCACTGATCGGTATGGCACGGTCGCTGACGCGGGAGCTCGGCTCGCGGGGAATCACCGCCAACGTTGTTGCGCCGGGTCTGATCGACACGGACATGACGGCGGAGCTGCCCGAAGCCACCCTCGCCGACTACAAGAAGTCAATTCCCGCCGGACGCTTCGCGACTCCGGAAGAAGTGGCGAAGGTCATCGCCTGGGTGGCAGGCGACGACGCGGGCTACATCTCGGGAGCCGTCATCCCGGTCGACGGTGGCCTCGGAATGGGCCACTAGACCTCAGATCAGCCGCGCAGCCCAAGGAGGGGCAGCAGCGCCGACAAATCACGGACGTCGAGCAGCAGGTCGGCTTCGTCACGCACGGGCGCCTTGGCGTCGAATCCGACGGACAGGCCCGTGATCGCCATCATGTGCAGATCGTTCGCCCCGTCGCCTACGGCCACCGTTCGGGCCAGCGGCACGTCGAAGTCGTCCGCCCACTCGCGCAAGGTGGATGCCTTTGCTTCGGCGTCGATGATCGGACCGATCAGCCCGCCGGTGAGAACGCCGTCGACCACCTCGAGCCGGTTCGCGCGCCAGTAGTTGAGACCGAGCGCCTCCGCCACCGGGTCCACGACCTCGTGAAAGCCACCGGACACGACGCCAACGCGCCCGCCGGCGGCCTGAACACCGCGCACCATATCCTGCGCCCCGGCCGTGATCTCCACGTGCTGACCCACGGCGGCAAAGACACTCTCGGGAAGCCCCGCGAGTGTGGCGACACGGGAGCGGAGGCTCTGCTCGAAGTCCAACTCGCCATTCATCGCCTGGGCCGTGATCCTCGCCACAGCGTCGAGCGACCCCGCCTCGCTCGCCAGGAGCTCGATCACCTCGTTCTCGATGAGGGTTGAATCGACATCGAGAACTACGAGAAACCGGGCCATGTCCGAGGTGAGCCTTTCGGGCGAGTTACATCAAGATACGTGAACTCCCTTGCCGACAACGGTGATGCCCGTTTCCGTCACGGTGAAGCCCCTGGCGCGATCCGCGTCCGCGTCAACACCAACCGTAGCGCCTTCGTCGATGACCACATCCTTGTCGAGGATCGCTCGACGAACGACCGCATTCGCGCCGATAACCACCCGCTCGAACACGACAGAATCGACGACGGTGGCGCCCGAACCCACCACGCACCACGGCCCGAGAACGCTGCGTTCCAAGTGCGCCCCGGAGATCACCGTTCCCAGCGAAACGATCGAGTCGATCGTGGTGCCAAGGTTCCCCTTGGCGTCGCGCACGAACTTTGCCGGCGGGGAGTTGAGCTGCTGGCTGTAGATCGGCCATTCGCGGTTGTAGAGGTTGAAGATCGGCAGCGCCGAGATGAGGTCCTGGTGCGCATCGAAGAACGATTCGATCGTTCCCACGTCACGCCAGTAGTACTTGTCCCGGTCGGTGGAGCCGGGAACATCGTTGTGGTTGAGGTCGTAGACGCCCGCCTCGCCACGCGAAACGAAGTCAGGAACGATGTCACCACCCATGTCGTGATTCGACTCGGTGTTCTCCCCATCGCGGATCACCGCTTCCATCAGGATGTCCGCGTTGAACACGTAATTACCCATAGAGGCGAGCACTTCGCCGGGCGACTCCTCGAGGCCAACGGCGTCCTTGGGCTTCTCGAGGAACGCCTTAATGCGGGTGGGGTCGTCCTTGTCCAGTTCGATCACGCCGAACTGGTCGGCGAGGGAGATGGGCTGGCGGATCGCCGCGACCGTCACCCCGGCGCCGGACGCGATGTGCGCCTCGATCATCTGGGCGAAGTCCATGCGGTAGACGTGATCGGCTCCGACCACAACGACGATGTCGGGCTTTTCATCGCGCAAGAGGTTGAGACTTTGAAGGATGGCGTCGGCGGATCCGCTGAACCATCGCTTGCCGAGACGCTGCTGAGCCGGGACCGACGCGATGTACGCGTTCAGGAGACCGCTCATATGCCAGGTCTGGGATACATGACGGTCAAGACTGTGGGACTTGTACTGGGTCAGTACGACAATTTGGCTCAGGCCCGAGTTGATCAGGTTGCTGAGTGCAAAGTCGATCAGTCGGTATCCGCCCCCAAAGGGAACTGCGGGCTTCGCACGGTCTGCGGTCAGGGGCATCAAACGCTTGCCCTCTCCACCAGCAAGGACAATGCCAAATATCTTCTTCGATGCCATGGCTACAGAGTATTGCGTCCAGCCGCTGCTGTACTAGCGTCTAGAGCATGCGAGTAGACCTGATAAGCCGCGAATATCCGCCCGAGGTATATGGCGGAGCCGGAGTGCACGTAGCCGAATTGGTCCGCGCAATGCGCGACGACGTTGATGTCGTCGTCCGTTGCTTCGGCGGACCCCGCGACGAACCGGGGGTATTCAACTATCCCGTGCCGGCCGAATTAGCCGGCGCAAATCCCGCCCTGGCGACCTTGGGGGTTGACCTGCAGATCGCTAACGATGTAGTCGGCGCCGACGTAGTGCATTCGCACACCTGGTATGCCAACGCGGCCGGTCATTTGGCCTCCATGCTGCACGGAATTCCCCATGTGGTCACGGCTCACAGCCTCGAACCGCTGCGCCCGTGGAAGGCCGAGCAACTCGGCGGGGGATACCGCGTGTCGAGTTGGATCGAATCCACCGCCTTCGCCGGAGCCGCCGCCGTCATTGCCGTCAGTGATGGCATGCGCCGCGACATCCTGCGTTCCTACCCGTTCCTCGACGAGGAGAAGGTCGTGACCGTGCACAACGGCATCGACCTCACCCGGTGGAAGCCCATCGATGATGCCGACGTGGTCCGTGGCCTCGGGATCGACCCCGACCGCCCCTCGGTCGTCTTCGTGGGTCGCATCACCCGGCAAAAGGGACTGCCCTACCTTCTCCGTGCTGCGGCGCTCCTCCCGCCCGAGGTGCAACTCGTGCTGTGTGCCGGCGCGCCCGACACCCCGGAGATTCTCGCGGAGGTCGAAGCGGGCGTCGCAGCCCTCCAGCAGGAGCGCACCGGTGTGGTCTGGATCGATCGTCTGCTCAGCCAGCCCGAGCTCTCCGCCGTGCTCACCGCGGCGACCACGTTCGTATGCCCGTCTGTCTATGAGCCGCTGGGGATCGTCAATCTTGAGGCAATGGCCTGCGGCGCCCCCGTCGTGGGGACAGCGACCGGAGGAATCCCCGAGGTCGTCGAGGACGGCGTCACCGGGCGTCTTGTGCCGATCGAGCAACTCCAGGACGGCACCGGCACGCCCATCGACCCCGAAAAGTTCATCGCTGATCTCGCCCGGATCCTCACCGAGGTGGTAAGCGATCCAGAGACGGCGCGGACGATGGGCGAGGCCGGGCGCCGGCGCGCGGAAACCCACTTCAGCTGGGACCGCATCGCGCTGCGAACGCGAGAGATCTACGCTTCTCTGCTCTAGGCTGAGACGATCATGGCAAGCGTTCTCCAGCTCACTGACGTCTCCATCATTCGCGACGGTACAACTATCCTCGACCACGTCTCGTGGACCGTGGACAGTTCCGAACGGTGGGTGATTCTCGGACCCAACGGCGCGGGCAAAACTACCCTCCTCCAGGTTGCGGCGGCGCTGGTGCATCCCAGTTCCGGCACGGCGCAGATCCTGGATGACACGCTCGGAGCTGTCGACGTTTTCGAGCTGCGCCCGCGCATCGGCTTCGCCTCCTCGGCGATGGCCAAGCGCATTCCCGCGACCGAGACCGTGCTGAACGTCGTGCTGACGGCGGCCTGGTCGGTAACCGGACGCTGGAACGAGGTCTACGAAGACATCGACGTGCGTCGCGCGGAACGGGTGCTCGCCGAATGGAAGCTCGACCACCTGTCGGGTCGCCGCTTTGGTCTCCTCAGTGACGGCGAACAGAAGCGGGTGCAGATTGCCCGCGCGGTCATGACCGACCCCGAGCTCCTGCTGTTGGACGAGCCCGCGGCCAGCCTCGACCTTGGCTCGCGTGAGGAGTTGCTGCAGCTCCTCGGTGGCTACGCCAGCGCTCCGGAGGCGCCGGGCATCGTGATGGTGACACACCACGTCGAGGAGATTCCCGTGGGATTCACCCACGCGCTCTTGCTGACCAACGGTGCCATCCACGCGGCAGGCCCCATCGGCGACGTCATCACAGTGGATGTCCTCAGCAGTGCGTTCGGGCTGCAACTGGCCGTGACATCCGACAATGGACGGTTCACCGCCCGGGCGGTCTAGCTATCCGGCCTCGGTCGACCGCGACACGCTCGGCGGGTATTTCCGAGGAAGCTTCGTCGCGGAGATCAAGTCTGGTACTCTGAGAAGTCGGTTCGGCGCGCTTCGTCGCGCAGACCACCACAATCTTTCCCCATCCTGATAACAACAAGCCAAGGATCCACCATGAAGTCTGATACTCACCCCACGTACGCGCCGATCGTGTTCCGCGACCTGGCCTCTGGTGCGACGTTCCTGACGCGCTCCACCGTGACCAGCCAGAAGACCATCGAGCTCGACGGCGAGACCTACCCGGTCATCGACGTGGAAATCTCGTCCGAGTCGCACCCGTTCTACACGGGCAAGCAGCGCATCATGGACTCTGCGGGACGCGTCGAGAAGTTCAACTCGCGCTACGCGGGTTTCGGAAAGTAACTCTTTCCCCCAGCATTACGACAAAGGCGACCAACGATAACGTTGGTCGCCTTTGTCGTGGGCGGATGACGCGAGGCGCGGTTAGCGCTCGGGCCACGCGCCCGACGTGGTGAAGTCGGGGTTGTGCGTGCGGCGCATGTAGTCCTGGAAACTCGCGGACTGCTCCTCGCACCAGCCGACCTGCTGCGAGTGCAGCTCTATCGCGTCGATGTCGAGTTCGGCGCCATACGCGCGGACCATCGCCTGGGCGACACGCCCCGCAGCGACAGCGTCGGCAGCGGCGTCGTGGGCACCTACGAGGTCCACACCGTAGAAGAGCGCGGCGGCCTCCAGGGTGCGCTTTCCCTTGCGGTACTTGTCCACCGCCTTATCCAGTACGAGCGGATCGATGACGGGCGAGGGACCGACCAGGGGTGCGATGCCATAGCGCACGGCCTCGCGGTTGAGCAGGCTGAGATCGTAGGCCGCGTTATAGATGGTGACGGCGATGCCACGTTCGAACAGGGAACGAAGAGTGTCGACGATCTCGGCGACCACCAGCGCCGCCGGACGGCCCTCCGCACGGGCGCGTTCGGTGGTGATGCCGTGCACGGCCGTCGCCTGCTCGGGGATCTCCACCCCGGGATCTGCCAGCCAGTCGTAGCGCTCGACGAGCGCGCCTGTCGAGTCGAGGACACCCACATGGGCCGACACGATGCGGCTGGTTTCGATGTCGATTCCCGTGGTCTCGAGGTCAAAAACCCCAAGAGTGTCGAACCACTGGCCGTTCGTTGTTGAAGCTGTCATGCACACACCGTAGCGGCAGCCAGTGACACTACTCGGCTGCCGCTACGGGGTGTGAATAATTCGATCGGGACCCGGCTACGAACGCCCGCCCGCAAAGTGCGATTCGCCGACGTGCAGCCAGTAGAAGCTCTGCGTGCCGAGGGTCAGCGTGACGGATCCGTCCTCGTTGATTGTGGGGAACTGCCCACCACCGAACAGGTCGTACAGGCTGGATCCGCCCAGTTCATCCATCTGAATGGTGACCGACACCGGGTTGTGGGCGAAGCTGAACACGCACAGGATCTTCTCCGGGGCATCCCCAAACTGCGATCCAGACCCCTCATATTCGCGCACAAACGCAAGCACAGACTCGTGATCCGTCTGCAGCATGCGCAGCTCGCCGAGCCCGAACGTGGGATGAGCCTTGCGCACGTGGATCACGTTGCGCACCCAGTGCAGCAGTGACCGTGACTGCGCCAGCTGGGATTCGACATTGACCAGGTTGTAGTTGTAGACGAGCGACTGAACGACGGGCAGGTACAGCTTGCCCGGGTCCGCGGTGGAGAAGCCGGCGTTGCGGTCCGGCGTCCACTGCATGGGCGTGCGCGAGCTGTCGCGGTCGGGGAGCCAGATGTTGTCGCCCATGCCAATCTCGTCCCCGTAGTAGAGGAACGGACTGCCCTTGAGCGAGAACAAGAGTGCGTGGGCGAGCTCGAGCTCTGCGCGGGAGTTGTCCAGAAGCGGCGCCAGACGGCGTCGGATACCGATGTTTGATCGCATGCGGGGGTCGTACGCGTACCAGCCGTACATCGCCTGGCGGTATTCCTCGGACACCATCTCGAGGGTGAGCTCGTCGTGGTTGCGAAGGAAGACACCCCAGCCAGCTCCGCTCGGAACGTCGGTGGCCTCCGAGAGAATGCGGATCAGCTCGCCGGCCTGCTGGGAACGAAGGGAGTAGAAGATGCGGGGCATGACGGGGAAGTCGAAAGCCATGTGGCACTCGGGCTCTTCCTCGGTACCGAAGAACTGCACGACCTCCTGCGGCCACTGGTTCGCCTCGGCGATCAGGATTCGTCCGGGGTAGTCCCGGTCGATCATGGTGCGCAGGTCGCGAATGAACTGGTGGGTCTCCGGCTCGCCCTCACCGTTGCCCTCTTCGGTCTCGAAGAGGTACGGGATCGCGTCAAGACGGATTCCGTCGACACCCAGATCCATCCAGAAACGGACGGTGTCGAAGACCGCCTCGCGCACGGCCGGGTTCTCGAAGTTGAGGTCGGGCTGGTGCGAGAAGAAGCGGTGGAAGAAGAACTGGCGGCGCACCGGGTCGAAGGTCCAGTTGGACTCCTCGGTGTCGACGAAGATGATGCGGATGTTCTTGTACTCTTCGTCCGTGTCGCGCCAGACGTAGAAGTCGCCGTAGGGACCCTCGGGGTCTTCGCGCGACTGCTGGAACCAGTCGTGGGCATCCGAGGTGTGGTTCAACGGGTAGTCGATGACGATGCGCATGTTGCGCTCGTGCGCCTTGGTGACGAGGTCACGGAATTCTTCCAGCGTGCCGAACTCCGGCAGGATCGCGTGGAAGTCAGAGACGTCGTATCCGCCATCGCGCAGGGGCGACTGGTAGAACGGCGGGAGCCAGAGAGCGTCCACACCCAGCCACTGCAGGTAGTCGAGGCGGGAAATCAGCCCGCTCAGGTCGCCCGCGCCGTCGCCATTGCTGTCGACGAAACTGCGCACCATGACTTCGTAGAAGACAGCGCGTCTGTACCACTGCGGATCCAGGGCAAGACCAGGCATCTGGATGGGGGCGGTGAAGGTCACTTCGCTCCTTTCGAGCGCGCATTCCGGCTGCGATGCCGGCTTCTGAGCAAGTGGTATTGAGTCTAGGTGGAGGCCGGAAGCGTTTGCGCAGTCGCCGCTCCATAGACTTGAACCAAATGCCCATTGAATCGCCGTACGCAGCCCTGCTCGATGCCGTTCCCGTGACGGAGTCCGAGGTGTCGGTGTTGGGCAGCTCCACCAGGTACTGGACGTACGGGGCGGATGACGCGCCGCTGACGATCGTGGCGGTGCATGGTTTCCGTGGCGAGCACCACGGTCTCGATCCGGTCGTCGCACACCTGTCCGGTGTTCGCGTGATCAGCCCCGACCTTCCCGGCTTCGGGGAATCCACACCGCTGACCGAGGTGGACACCTCCATCGAGGGCTACTCGGCGTGGCTCACCGGGTTCGTCGGGCAGCTGGGGCTGACGGGGGAGGCGATCATCCTCGGACACTCCTTCGGGTCCATCGTCACCTCCCACGCGGTCGCTGCTGGCCTGCAGACGCCCCGGCTCGTTCTCATCAACCCGATCGCCGCCCCCGCTCTCTCCGGCCCCAAAGCATTCCTCACGTGGCTGACGGTGCAGTACTACCGCGCGAGTGCCGCCCTGCCCGAGCGTGCCGGGCTCGCCCTGCTCGGCAATCCCGCCATCGTGCGCTTCACCAGCCTCGCGATGGTCACGACGAAGGACCCGGCGCTGCGTCGGTGGATCCACGACCAGCACGACACCTATTTCAGCCGGTACTCCGACCGCCGCACGGTGCTCGCCGGCTTCCAGGCGTCGATCACGAGCGATGTCAGCACGGCAGCCCCCGCCATCTCCGTTCCCACGTTGCTCATCGCCGCCGACCGGGACCCGATCACCAGCGTGAAGGCACTGCACCGCCTCGAAGAGATTTTCCCGAACTCCTCCCTCGTTATGCTCGAGGGTGTGGGGCATCTAATTCACTACGAGCGTCCCCGTGAGGCCGCACGCGCGATCGTCGACTTCCTCGGCGTTGGCAGCGTGGCGGAGGCCCAGCCGTGAAGATCCTCTTCGATTGCCGCTACATCAAATACCCGCGCCACGACGGCATCAGCCGCTTCTCTGCTGGCCTCGTCACCGCGCTCGGGCGGCTGCACCCGGTCACCATGGTCATCAGCGACGAGCGCCAGCTGAGCATGCTCCCGGACCTGCCCTGGGTGCTTGGCCCGTCGCCGACGGCCATCACCGAGCCCGCGGCATCCCTCTATTTCAACAAGTTTGAGCCCGATGTTGTCTACACGCCCATGCAGACCATGGGCCCGTGGGGCCGTCGCTTCCGGCTCGTGACCACGGTGCACGACCTCATTTACTACAGCAACCGCACTCCGCCGCGGAATCTCATCTGGCCGGTGCGGGTCGTCTGGCGTCTCTACCACCTGTCGTGGGCGCCCCAGCGTGCGCTGCTGCGCAAGGCGGACGCGCACGTGTCGGTCTCCGAGACGACCAAGCAACTCATGCTGAGCAAAGACCTCACCCCGCACCCCATCGTTGTGGTGCCCAACGCCGTCGAAGATCCCCTGGTGCAGCGCGACAGCGTTCCGACCGGACGGGACCTGCTCTACATGGGCTCGTTCATGCCGTACAAGAATGTCGAGCTGCTGGCGACCGCCATGCACCTGTTGCCCGGGTACCACCTGCACCTGCTCAGCCGCGCCTCCGCGGAAGACAAGCGGCGCCTGGAGCGTCTCGCACCCGTCGGATCGATGACCTTCCACGACGGCGCGAGCGACGAGGAGTATGGCCGCCTCCTGTCAGAGGCGTTCGCCGTCGTCACGGCGTCACGCAACGAGGGCTTTGGCCTGCCGTTGCTCGAGTCGATGGTGACGGGCACACCCGTGGTTGCCAGTGACATTCCCGTGTTCCGCGAGATCGCGGGGGAGTCCGCCCTCTTCTTCGACGTCGACGACCCGCAGGACTTCGCGAACACCGTGCGCCGCCTCGAAGACGGGGACGAGTGGATGACCCGCTCCGCCGAATCCCGGGAGCGCACCGAAACCTACCGCTGGAACAATTCGGCGGCGATCCTGCTCGACCTGCTCACGCGTGACTTCGAGGAGTCGACGGCGAAGAACCGGACGGAACCCACATCACGCCCCTAGGTCGACCGAGTGTGACCCGTCCGGCGCTCAGCTGTGGACGGCGTCGCGACCCTCGAGGGCGTTCTGCTCATCGATGCTGCCGGTCGCGCAGTCGAGGGACAAGACGTCGATGGGGTCGTTGAAGACCAGCAGCTCGAGCGTCCCGTCCGAGTGCAGGATGCTGTGAATGGAACCGTTGCTGATCGGACCGTGCTCCATGCCCGGGTCGACCTCGTTGAGCACGGAGCGAATGACGCCGCCGTGGCTGACAACGATGATGTCCCCACCGGGGTGTGCCTCGGCGAGGTCGATGAGGGCGGGTATGACGCGATCGGTGACCTGCTCGCGGGTTTCGCGGCCGGGAACCGGATCGTCACCGGGGAACCGGCGGTCGACCTCTTCCCAGTCGAGCCCCTCGGCCTCGCCGTAGGCGCGCTCCATCAGCGCGTCCCGGGTTGCAGGTGCCGGCAGTCCGACCTCGCGGGCGATTATGCTCGCCGTCTCGAACGCGCGCGACAGCGGGCTGGAGTAAATCGCATCCCATTCCCGCCGGGCGAGGAGCCTTCCGGTGACGGCCGCCTGCTCCCGCCCGGTGTCGTTGAGGGGGATGTCGGTGCTGCCCTGGATGCGGCGCTGCGCGTTCCACGCGGTCTCGCCATGGCGAACCAGATAGATGCGGGTCATGGCGCGCTCCTTCGTCGGGCGGACGCCGAACCGCACAGCTAGGTAAGCAGCTCCCGCAGCGCGGAGAGTGTCTCGGACGTTCCGGCCTCAATCTTAACCGCAGCGCGACCGTCCCCCTTGGTCACCCCACGGTTGATAATCACCACCGGCAGCTTGCGACGCATCGCCTGGTCGAGAAGGCGAATGCCGGAATTGACGACGAGGGATGACCCGGCGATCAGCAGCGCGTCGGCGCCCTGCACCAGCGCGCTCGCCTCGGAGAACTTCACCTTGGGAATGAACTCACCAAAGAACACGATGTCGGGCTTGAGCGCTCCGCCGCACACCGTGCACTCGGGAAGGACGAAGTCGGAGACGTTCGTGATGACGACGTCGCCATCGGGTCCCAGCTCCTGGGAATCGGGGTCGGTGAGCCACGGGTTGGCCGCGGCGATGCGGTCGGAGATGTCGGTGCGGGCGTAGAGCTGGCCACAGGTCAGGCAGCGCACACGGTCCATGGTGCCGTGCAGGTCGACGACGCGCTGGGATCCGGCGCGCAGGTGCAGACCGTCCACGTTCTGGGTGATGATGCCGTTGACGGCCCCGGCGAGTTCCAGATCCACGAGGGCACGGTGACCGGCGTTGGGTCGCGCCGCGTCAAACCGGCTCCAGCCGAGCTGGCTCCCCGCCCAGTACCGCTTGCGGTACTCGAGGTCCGACAGGAACATCTGGAAGGTCATGGGAGTTCGAACCGGGGCGCCGGCGCCGCGGTAGTCGGGGATTCCCGAGTCGGTACTGACCCCGGCCCCGGTGAGAACTGCGACGCGGCGACCACGAAGGGCGGCGACTGCGGCTTCCAGTTGCTGCTCGACGGCGGGCTCGAGCGGAGCGGTGAGCATTCCCGTGGGGGATGCGGCTGGCAGGGTCATCCGGCCTCCTAAAATGTTGGTGGCGCTTCCGCAATCTTAAACACCGCAGTTTTCCGATATGTTTCCGATTGCTGGCAGTTACGCCACCAGCGCATTCGCGCTCCCGGAAGTCTGGATCTGTCATGCACCTCGTCCCCATCGATTCTCTCGAGGCCGGGGGACTGGCGGACTACGCGAAGCTGACGGATGTCTCGCTGCGCAGGGTGTCAGAACCCGAGGGCGGCCTCTACATCGCGGAGTCGGCAAAGGTGATCGAGCGCGCCCTCGCCGCGGGCCACCGGCCGCGTTCCATCCTGCTGCAGGAGAAGTGGCTGCCGGAGATCGAGCCCCTCGTCGCCGCCTACGACGGCCCCATCTACGTGGGCGACTCGGCGCTGCTCGAAAAGCTCACCGGATTCCAGATGCACCGCGGTGCTCTTGCCTCCATGCAGAGGCCACCGCTTCCGTCCGTCGCGGACACGGTCGCCGGGGCCCGGCGCATCGTCATTCTCGAGGACATCGTCGACCACACCAATGTGGGAGCGATCTTTCGCTCCGTCGCGGGGCTCGGCGCCGATGCAGTGCTGATCACGCCGCGCTGCGCGGATCCCCTCTACCGCCGCAGCGTGCGCGTGAGCATGGGCACCGTGCTGCAGGTGCCGTGGACCCGGCTTCCCGAGTGGCCCGAGGGAGCAACGGTGTTGAAGGACCTCGGCTTCCACATCGCCGCACTCGCCCTCAGCGATACGGCCGTCGACCTCGACACCTTTGCCGCGGCGGCGCCCGAGAAGGTGGCCCTGTTGCTCGGCACGGAAGGTGACGGCCTCAGTCGTGAAGCTCTGGGCGTCGCCGACACGATCGTGACGATCCCGATGCTGCACGGCGTCGATTCCCTCAACGTCGCCTCGGCCAGCGCCGTCGGGCTGTATGCGCTCGGTCCATCGCGGCCGTGGTCTGCCACTCCATCCGCCTAGCATTCACCTGTGGATTCGCGCTGAGTTCACCCACCCGCGTTTAGGATGAGCACGAAGCCCTCGTATTGGGGGCACGCGAACGGTGTGTGGGATTCGGGCACACCTTTTCAGGGGGAATCATGAACACACCATCATCCACGCGCGGCAATCGCGCACGACGGGCCGCGGCCTCGTTCATCCTGGGCACCGTTGCCCTGGCTGGCTGCATCGTCGTTCCGGCCGTATCGGCCACCGCAGAGACCGCAACGGCGCCGGAGACAGCAGCCCTCACCGGGGCCGTGTCGACTGCACCTGCGGCAACACCAGCCGCCGCGGCATCCATCACCTTCACCCGCACCTGGCAAAAGGTGCTCTCCAACTCCAACAAGCCCGTCTGGTTCGGCTCTCCCGGTGTCGGCGTCCTCGACAACAAGGGCGTCTCCGTCATCGTCGGCGACAAGGGCGGCACGATCTGGGCGCTGCACGCCACTGACGGCTCCGTCGTTCCCGGCTGGCCCTACCAGGCGAAGGTCCCCGTGCAGTCCACGCCCTCCGTGCTCGGTGTCGGGTCGACAGCCCGGGTGTTCGTGGGCGTCGGCGAGTCATCCGCTCCCACCAAGGGTGGCTACCTCGCCCTGTCGGCGACCGGCCACAAGATCTGGCTGAAGACCCCGTACCTGTACCCGAGCGGCACCGGCGAGAAGCGCGGCGTCATGTCCTCGCTCTCCATCGGTAACCTGCAGACCGGCAGCGATGTCGTCGGCGGCTCCATGGGACAGATGCAGCTCGCCATTAACGCCAAGACCGGCAGCACTCTCAAGGGCTTCCCGTGGCTGCAGGCCGACACCAACTTCTCCACCCCTGCCGTCGCGCGCATCTCCGGCGGCACCGGTCGCGACTTCATCATCGAGGGTGGCGACTCCACCGCTGGTGTGGCAGCGGGAGGCTACCGCTACAAGAACGGTGGCCACATTCGCATCCTGCGGGCAACGGGTAACGCGGGCACCGGTGTGAAGAACGGTGGCCTCGTCTGCCAGTACAACACCAACCAGGTCGTGCAGTCGTCGCCGGCCGTCGGGCGCTTCCTCGCCAAGAACACGTTGGGCGTCGTCAGCGGAACGGGCACCTACTACAAGGGCGCCGCGGACAGCAACAAGATCATTGCGATCAACACCGCATGCAAGAAGGTGTGGGCCGTGAAGATCGATGGCAGTTCGAAGCCCAGCCCGGCTCTCGCAGACGCCGACGGCAACGGCAAGCTCGAAGCCGTCACCATCTCGGCCAAGGGCACCGTGTACGCCCTGGATGGCGCAACGGGCAAGGCAATCTGGAAGCGTTCACTCGGATACGCGACCGACGGCGGAATCACCACCTTCGCTGCCCCGAACGCCAAGTTCCAGTACATCCTCGCTCCCACGAGCCATGGCCTGTTCATCCTGGACGGTCGCAACGGCCGCGTTGTCACGCAGCTCGCTCCCACGATCCGCATGCGCAGTTCCGCAACGGTGACGGCTGACCCGAGCGGCCAGATCGGCATCACGATCGCCGGACAGATCGAAGGACAGCGCCCGCTCATCAATGGTCACCAGGTGACCCGCGGCTACGTCGCGCACTTCGTTGTCGGCGGCGCCAGCGTCAAGACGAAGGTCACCACCGTGCAGACCAAGGGAGCGTGGCCCATGTTCCACCACGATCCCAAGCTCACGGGATTCGCCAACCAGTAACACCCGAACGATCGGCTGAAGGGCGTGCGCGGTGCGCGCGCCCTTCAGCTTTTAATTCATCGCCGTGACTACTATGACCGAGTGCCTCTAACCCGTCAGCAGATCTACCGCCGTCGGCGGATAACCGTATTCAGCTCGGTTGCAGCACTTCTCGTTGTTGCTTTTTACCTTCCGATGACGCTGCTGGCTCCGCTGGGCGCTGCCGCATCGACGACCGTTCCCTACACGGCTCCCGCGCAGACCGCCGCAGCCGTCACGGTGCCGGCCTATGGAACCAGCGGCATCGGTGCCGTGGGAACGAGCGGGCTCCTCGCCAAGGGCGGGACCGACAAGGCATTGCCCATCGCCTCCATCAGCAAGATCATCACGACACTGATCGTGCTGGAGAAGCACCCCATCGCCGCGGGAACCGAGGGCGCAACGCTCACGTTCACCCAGGCAGACATCGCCGTGTACAACGACTACGTGGCCAACAACGGCCTCGTGCTACCCGTCTACGTGGGGCTCAAGGTCAGTCAGCTCGACGTGATTGAGCTCATGCTCGTGGCATCCGGCAACAACTATGCCCACTCGCTCGTCGACTGGGCCTTCGGGTCCGAAGAGGCCTACGCCGGGACCACCCGCGCCTGGCTCGACGAGCACGGCATGACGTCCACGAGCATTTCCGATGCCACCGGGATGAACCCGAAAAACGTCAGTACCCCCGGTGACCTCGTCACCCTCGGCAAACTCGCCCTGAAGGACCCCACCATCGCCAAGATCATCGCGATGAAGACGGTCACCGTGCCCAACGTCGGCACGTACACCAACACCAACTCGCTACTGGGTGTCGACGGCATTGACGGCATCAAGACCGGCACCCTCGACTCGGCAGGCTCCAACCTTCTGTTTTCGTCCGACATCACCGTGGGAGGCACCCCGATTACCCTCGTGGGCGTTGTGCTCGGAGCCGCGAACCACGGCGTCGTCGACGCGAGCGTGAAGGCTCTCGTCGAGAGTGCGAAGGCGGGATTCAGACAGGTGACCCTCGCCAAGGCGGGGGACAGCTTCGGTTCCTACACGACGGACTGGGGCGAAAAGGCACAGGCAGTCGCCCAGAAGGATGCCACGGCCGTTGTCTGGTCGACCACTCCCGTCACCGCGAAGGTGGCCACACAGCAGGTAACGACGGCCGCCGACGGCACCTCCGTCGGCACCGTGACCTTCACGGTCGGCGCACAAACGATTGCTGTTCCCCTGATTCTCAAGGGAACGCTGGAAGACCCGGGCGCCTGGTGGCGACTCACCAATCCCGGAGATCTGTTCTAACCACGGTTTCCCAGTAATCGCCCCTATGCTCGCAATATCTGCACGGAGCAATTGCTCGTTTCACGGCTGAGAAGTCAACCCAATGGTCAGGGGTATCGTGACGATTCCAGCCGCGTCGGCTTCTACGCCACGCATTATCAAGACGGGCCCGCGTGGTATCGCAAACCCGGTCTCCGAATTCTCGGCTCTGCTGAGCACCGTCCGCGACGCGGGCCTGCTGCATCGCACCCGAACGTTCTACATCATCAACTTCGCCATCATCAGCGCCCTCATGGGCGCGGCCTGGGTCGGCTTCGCCCTCCTCGGCGACAGCTGGTACCAGCTCATCATCGCCGGTGTCATGGGGCTGTTGTTCACCCAGTACGCCTTCACCGCGCACGAGGCTGCACACCGCCAGGTCTTTGAGTCTGGCAAGGCCAACGACTTTGCCGGTCGCATCGTGGCTGACCTTCTCGTCGGCATCAGCTACTCCTGGTGGATGACCAAGCACACGCGTCATCATGCCAACCCGAACACGGTCGGCAAGGACCCGGACATCGAGCCGGACTTCATCGTCTTCCAGGAGCAGCACGCACGCGCTCTTGGCGGCATCTCGGCATTCCTTGCGCGTCGCCAGGGCTGGTTGTTCTTCCCCGCGCTGACGGCCGAAGGCCTCAACCTCCACGCGCAGGCGTTCAAGACGGTCTTCAGCAAGGGCAAGGTCGACAAGCGCGGCACCGAGATCACGCTCCTCCTGGTGCGCAACATCGGGTTCCTCGCCGTTGTCTTCACCTTCCTTCCCCTGGGAATGGCATTCGCATTCGTCGGCGTGCAGCTCGCCGTCTTCGGCGTGTACATGGGAGCGTCGTTCGCCCCGAACCACAAGGGCATGCCGCAGATCCCCAAGGACAGCAAGGTCGACTTCCTGCGTCGGCAGGTGCTCACCAGCCGCAACATTCGCGGAGGCTTCGGCATGAACGTGTTCATGGGCGGACTCAACTACCAGATCGAGCACCACCTGTTCCCGAGCATGCCCCGCCCGCACCTCAAGCGCGCCGGCGAGATTGTGCGGGAATACTGCGAAGCCAAGGGGATTCTCTACACACAGGCATCCGTCCTCGAGTCGTATGGAATCGTCATCGCCTACCTGAACCGCGTTGGCCTGACCGCCCGCGATCCGTTCGACTGCCCGGCAGCCGCGCGATACGGACGCTAACGACACACAGTCAACAGAAATGGCCCGGACTCAGTCCGGGCCATTTTTCTGTGTCGGCTGGGCCGGCAGCGGTCAGTTACTCGGGAAAACCGGGACGCTTCGCCGTGACATTGTCTCCGGAGGACTGATGCCGGATGCGGCGGAGCACCCACGGCACCAGGTGCTCCCGCGCCCACCCCATGTCCTCGACGCGGGCGTGACGCCAGGACGTCTTCGGCAACGGTTCGGGCGCGTACGCCTCGAGGTCGTTCTCCACGTTCAGCGCCGCGAGCACCATGCGGGCGATGGTGTGGTGCCCGACAGCCGAGAAGTGCAGCCGGTCGGGTGCCCACATCCGAGGGTCCCGCAGCTCCCGCAGCGCCCACATGTCCGCAACGATGGCGTCGTTGCGCAGCGCGATTGCGCGGACATTCTCGTTGAAGATCGCCACCTTGCCGCGCGATCGGTTGAGCACCGGAGTCATCCCGATGTCCGGGCCGGTGAAGATGACAACGGTGGCGCCGTCCGACCTGAGCCGAACGATCGCCGATTCCAGGCGGGAGGCAATCTCATCGGGATCGGTGCCGGGGCGGATGATGTCGTTGCCGCCGCCGGAAATGGTGATCAGGTCGGGGTGCAGCGCGAGGGCGGCGTCCACCTGCTCGTCCATGATCTGCTGCAACAGCCTGCCCCGCACGGCGAGGTTGGCGTAGGCGAAATCGGGGGAGCTCTCGGTGAGTACCTCTGCGACCCGGTCGGCCCATCCACGGAACCCGCCCGGGCTTTCGGGCTCTGGGTCACCGATCCCCTCGGTGAAGGAGTCTCCGAGGGCGACATATCTGGACCAGGGGTGTTGCACTGTCATGTTCCTTAGTCTGCACGAACCGGAAGAAGGGGCACCGGTTACCGCATCAAAACTACTCGCTATTACCTGCGTTGCATAGCAAGGCTATGTTTTGGCTACTACCAACGCGACGGGGCACCCGTCAACCCTCGCTGTCGAAAACACCACGATGGTTAACTATGGGGTGTATCCGAGACCCGGGTACGAACACAACCCTCGGGAGTTTTGCATGACTATCATCGGCTGGATCATCCTCGGTCTGCTGGCCGGAGCGATCGCAAAGGCGATCCTGCCAGGACGGCAGGGTGGCGGATGGATCATCACTCTGATTCTCGGAGTCGTTGGAGCCCTCCTCGGCGGATTCCTCGGCGGTGCCCTGTTCAACGTCAACCTCGGCGGATTCTTCGACCTTCGCACGTGGCTCCTCGCCATCGGTGGAGCGATCATCGTGTTGCTCATCTACGGACTCGTCACGCGCGGCAGCCGCCGCGCGTAGTCGGTACGCGGAAGGGGGCGGCGCGCGAGAGCGCACCGCCCCCTTCGTCATTCTCATCACGATCCTTCCGACCAATGTCAGCGGGCGATGACAGACTGAGAGCGTGAGTAAGCAGGACGGCAGTGGGCGGCAGGTCTCTGACGCACCCACCGACGACACCACCGCGAACATCATGCACGTCGACATGGACGCGTTCTTTGCGTCTGTCGAACTGCTCGAACGACCCGACCTGAAGGGCTTGCCGGTCATCGTCGGCCACCGTGGTGGCCGGTCGGTGGTCACCGCAGCCACCTACGAGGCACGCAAGTACGGCGTCAACTCGGCGATGCCCATGTCGATAGCGCTGCGCAAATGCCCCAACGCCGTGGTTCTCGAACCCCACTTCGAGCGCTACACGCATTTTTCCAGAATCGTTATGGCCATCTGCCACGATCTGACACCGCTGGTCGAACCCCTCAGCATCGACGAGGCGTTCCTGGATGTCACGGGCGCGCGCAAGCTGCTCGGCTCGCCCTTCGAGATCGCCACGCTCCTGCGGTCCCGCGTCTACGCCGAAACCGGGCTCCACTGCTCCGTAGGAGTCGCTGCGACCAAATTCATAGCGAAGCTCGCATCCGGGCTCTCCAAGCCCGATGGCCTGCTGGTGATTCCGCTCGAGGACACCCTGGCGTTTCTCCACCCCCTGCCGATCACAGCCCTGTGGGGTGTGGGCGCGAAGACGGGGGAGCAGCTGACCCGGC
Organism: Glaciihabitans sp. dw_435; assembly: GCF_018449675.1. Lineage (GTDB taxonomy): Bacteria > Actinomycetota > Actinomycetes > Actinomycetales > Microbacteriaceae > Glaciihabitans. The sequence goes on from NZ_JAAVUZ010000003.1 coordinate 266,502, forward strand.
TGGGTCTCCGAACCGTCGGGGACGTGGCATCCACCCCACTGGCAACGCTGCAAAAGACGCTGGGCGACGCCGGTGGGCGCAAGATGCATGAGCTCTCCTGGGCGCGCGACTCCCGGTCCGTCACTCTCCACAGCGAGGAGAAGAGCGTCGGCCACGAGGTGACCTTCGAGCACGACATCACCGATCCGCAGATCATCCGGCGCGAACTGTTACGTATGAGCGACAAGGTTGCTGTGCGGCTGCGGAGCGCGGGAATGGTCGGTCGAACGGTAGTGCTGAAGCTCCGGTTCGGTGACTTCACCACGATCACGAGGTCCCGCACGCTCACGGAGCCCACCGATCTGGCACGCAGCATTTACTCGGAAGTCACTGACGTCTACGAAGCCCTCGGCAAGCAGCACTCGCGGATCCGGCTCGTCGGTGTTCGCATGGAGCAGCTCGCCCCGGCCGGCAGCGGCGCACCCGGGCTGTGGGAAACCAACGAGGGATGGCGTGAGGCGGAGCAGGCGATGGACGCCGTCACCGCCCGATTCGGCAGCGGACTCGTGCGCCCTGCGACCCTGGTGCGGAAGCCCGAAGCTCCGCAGAAACCGCCGCACGAGTCATCCGCCCGCTAAATTCATCCACGAGTCCGTCGTCGCGCTCGGCGACAGACATCGCGAGGGTGTAGCGCCCAGACTGCGGCCGTCGGCGACACGCGCGGTATCCGGCCCTTCGAACCTCGCCAGCCGGCGCTGACCTGCTTTTTTGTGCGCGGGCCATCGCCCAGGACAGGCGATGTCACACCGGGCGGGTATTGTTTTATCAAGTGAATACTCCACCTCTCCCCGGCCCCACAGTCGGTACCTTTGCGGCGGAACACCTCTCTCCCTCGTATCCGGAACGTGCGGCCCGCGGTACGGCAGACAAGCTTCGTGCCTGGCAGGCAGAGGCCCTCGATATCTACTTCGAGAAGGAGCCTCGGGACTTCCTCGCCGCCGCTACACCGGGCGCCGGTAAGACCACGTTCGCTCTCCGGCTGGCAACGGAACTGATTGCCCGCCGCGTCGTCGACCAGGTCACCGTCGTCGCCCCCACCGAGCACCTCAAAAAGCAGTGGGCTGACGCCGCTCACCGCGTGGGAATCAGGCTCAACCCCGAATTTAAAAACAGCCACGGCTTTGGCGGACGACGCTTCCACGGGGTCGCTGTCACGTACGCCCAGGTCGCCATGCGCCCGGAACACCATCGCGCGCTGACGGTATCTGCCCGCACGCTCGTCATCCTCGACGAGGTGCATCACGGCGGAGACGCGCTGAGTTGGGGCGACGCGATCCGCGAGGCATTCGAGCCCGCTACGCGCCGCCTTTCGCTGACCGGCACGCCGTTCCGCTCCGACACGGCACCGATCCCCTTTGTCTCCTACGTCAGGGACGAAAAGGGCATCCGGCTCTCGCAGACCGACTACAACTACGGGTACGGCAGAGCTCTCGCCGACGGCGTCGTCCGGCCCGTGATCTTCATGGCGTATGCGGGCAAGATGCGCTGGCGCACCAAAATGGGCGAGGAGATGGAAGCCCGACTCGGTCAGGGCGACACCAAAGACGTGACCGCCCAGGCGTGGCGTACAGCACTCGACCCGCAGGGGGAGTGGATCCCCGCGGTGCTCGCCGCGGCCGATCGTCGCCTGACCGAGGTGCGGCATTCCATCCCCGACGCGGGTGGGCTGGTGATCGCGACCGATCAGACGACCGCGCGTGCCTATGCCGATGTGCTCACCGGCCTCACCGGTCACGCCCCGACCATTGTCCTGTCGGACGAGAAGGAAGCGTCGGACCGGATCGACGCGTTCTCGAAGAGCGAGTCCCGCTGGATGGTCGCCGTGCGCATGGTGTCGGAAGGCGTCGACGTTCCCCGCCTGTCCGTGGGCGTGTACGCCACGTCAGCCTCGACTCCGCTGTACTTCGCCCAGGCAATCGGCCGTTTCGTGCGGGCGCGCCGCCGGGGCGAGATCGCCTCCATCTTCGTGCCGAGCGTCCCGACGCTCATTGCCCTGGCCTCGAGCCTCGAGCTGGAACGCGACCATGCCCTCGACCGCGACACCGCAGACGATGAGCTTCTCGACGAAGACGCCATGGACGCCGCCAACCGCACCGAGAAAGCGTCGGAGACGGTGCCGGACGAGTTCGAGTGGAAGGCACTGGAGTCGGACGCAAACTTCGACCGGGTGCTCTACGAGGGTGACGAGTTCGGCTTTGCTGCAGGGATGGGGAGTGACGAGGAGCTCGACTTCATCGGCCTTCCCGGCATCCTCGAACCCGAACAGGTGCGCGAACTGCTGCAGCAGCGGCAGGCCCGGCAGGCGCGACACACCGCCGCCAACCCGCCGCCCAAGGACACTGAGCCCGCCCCGCTCTACCGCACGCTCAAGGAACAACGCACTCTGCTGAACAGTCTCGTGGGCATGCGCGCAAAGCTGAACAACGAGCCGCACGGAATCGTTCATGCGGAACTGCGGCGGGTGTGCGGCGGGCCCGCGGTAGGTCAGGCCTCTGTCACCCAGCTCCAGGCGCGCATCGATTACCTGCGTCGCGGGCTCACGCGATAGCCAGTACACCAACGAAAGGCGCCGGACTGAATGTCCGGCGCCTTTCGTGCAGCTCGACGTGTTAGCCGGTGTACCCCGTCAGGTCGTACACGGTGGAGCCGCCCACGGTCGTCGCGGTGAAGGTAGCAGCGACCCAGGTCGAGATGTCGCTTGCCGAGCTGGAGCCGCCCGCACTGCCTCCGCCTCCGCCGCCCTGTCCGCTGGCGATGTAGTAGCTCACATCACCCGCTGCGACGTATGCCTTGAACTGAGCCAGTGTCGGGGTCGGGTCTCCGCTCCAGCCGCCGATCGCCATGACGGCCGTATCGCTGGATAGCTCGAGTCCCGCCGCGGACTGCGATCCATTGACGGCCGCCGCCCACCGACTCGTAGTCGCCTGCAGGAGCGCGTCCAGGTCGGCCGACGATGTGGAGTCTGCGCCTCCGTCCGTCGTTGCGGTGCCGTCGGTGGTGGTGCCGCCGTCGGTCCCCGTGTCGGTCGTCCCCGTGCCGGTCGTTCCGTCCGGAGCCGTGCCGGTTTCGTCCGACGGGGGAGTTCCGCCGCCGTCACCCGACGGGGGCGTTCCACCGCCGAATCCTCCACCGTCACCCGTGGGAGCACCGCCGGTGCCTCCGCCGAATCCACCGCCGCCCATGCCTCCACCAGACGTGGATGCGGGGCCCACGGACGGGATCGAACCGCTGTGCGTCACCGATGCGGTAGCAATCGCGTAGGCGGCTGAACCCCCCACACTAAAGAGCGTTCCGGCGAGAACCGCGACGGTCATCACCCGGTTCAGTTCGAGGAGCGAGCCGATGAGGATGGCGAGGGCCGACAGCACGGACCCTGCCAGAAGAACCCAGCGCAGCCAGGGGAGCCAGTCCGCGTTGGTGGCAAGCAAGTGGAATGCCCACCCGCCCGAGACGAGGATCATTGCCGCAAGACCGAGACGGCCAACCCACGTCGTTCGCATGGTCCACAGGGTGATTCCACCCATGGCCACGAGTCCCGCGATCGCCGGGGCGAGTGCCACGGTGTAATACGGGTGGATCGTGCCGCTCATGAAACTGAACAGCAGCCCGGTCACGACGAGCCATCCGCCCCAGATGACGAAGCCTGACCGCAGCGCGTCCGAGCGGCCACGGCGCAGCGTGACGATGAGTCCGAGTACGAGGGCGATCAACGCCGCGGGAAGCAGCCAGGAGATCTCGAGCCCCATCTCGCTGCTGAACAACCGGTTCAGTCCTGTCGCTCCGCCGAAACTGGAGCCGGCCGTTCCCGTACCGCCACCCGCGCCACCACCGCCACCGGCGGAACTGCCGAAGATCCGGCCAAATCCGTTGTATCCGAACACGAGGTCGAGCACGGTGTTGTCCGTGGATCCTCCGATGTAGGGACGGGCGTCTGCGGGGAACAGGGCAACGATGACGAGCCACCACCCCGCTCCGACGATGAGAGAGCCGGCCGCGATCAACAGGTGCACAAGGCGGCGCCAGATCGTGGTGGGTGCCGCGAGCAGGTACACGAGGCCGAACGCCGGCAGCACCAGAAGGCCCTGCAGCATCTTGGTGAGGAATGCGAAGCCGAGAGCGACGCCGGCCAGCGCGAGCCACCTCCAGGCAGCCTTCGGCAGCGACCGCACGACGAAGTACGCGGCGGCGGTCATCAGCAGCACCAGGAGAGCATCCGGGTTGTCGAAGCGGAACATCAGGGCCGCGGCCGGAGTGAATGCGAGGACCAGACCGGCGATGAGCCCGCCGATGTTGCTCAGCACAGCACCGAACGTCAGCAAGCTTCGGCGGACAGCTCCGAAGAGGAGGGCGACGGATGCCACGCCCATAAGTGCCTGCGGAGCGAGCACGCTCCACGCCGAGAATCCGAAGATTCGGGCGGACAGCCCCATGACCCACAGCGATGCCGGAGGCTTGTCGACGGTGATGAAGTTGGATGAGTCAAGCGAGCCGAAGAACAGCGCTTTCCAGTCTTCGGATCCTGCCTGGACTGCCGCGGCGTAGAAGGTGTTGGCATTTCCACTCGCGGCCAGGTTCCATAGATAGAGAATTCCCGTGACAACGAGCAAGCCCCACAGCGTTGGTCGTGCCCAGACGGGATCGGCGCGCTCTCCAAGAAAGAGGCGCGTGAGAATGCCGCGTCGCCCGCTCGTCAAGCGGTCGGTGGCGGGCACGGTGTGCGCGGTCATATTGTTACCCTTCGAGAGTTTCGTTGATAGAAGCCTCTCGGTCGCCCCTGTTCAGGAGCTTGGCGCAGGTTATGCAGTTCCTATGTACTGGGATGCACGCGTACATTCACATCCGCCGGCTCGAATCCAGTGGTATCACATCGCGTGTGCCTACTATGGGGGTCATTCATTGGGGGACATTGTGAATTCATCCAGACTCGTATCGCTCATGCTCGCGCCTGCCCTGATCATCGGCGGCGTCAGCGCGGTCGCGGTGGCGACACCCGCGTCAGCCTCGACGCCCGCTGCCGCCAGCGCTTCTCCCACCGAGCCGGCAGTCGTCAGAATTCTCGCGGACACCAACGCGGTTCGGGCAGCGGCGGGAAAGCCCGCCCTGAAGCGCAACACGGCACTCGACGCCGTCGCCCAAAAATGGGCTGCCCAGCAGTATCTGAACGGTGCGATGAGTCACAACCCCAACTACTCGACGCAGATCCCCGCGGGTTGGTCGGCGGCCGGAGAGAACGTGGCCAATGGCTACGCGTACACCGAGGTGGTGGGCGCCTGGCGCAACTCGAAGCCGCACTACGCGAATCTGATCGGCAACTACACCGACATGGGCACGGGCTTCTACGAGGCGAATGGCCAGCGCTACTACAGCCAGGTGTTTGCCGCGTACCCCGCATCTGCGCCGCCGGTCGTATCGCCTCCATCGTCGACCGTCGCCGCTCCCGCCGTCACCCTGTCGGCGACGTCCCTGGCCGCGGGCAAGAAATTCACGGTGACAGTGAGCCGGGTGAATGCGGGAGCGACCGCCATCGCCACGTTTGGTGGCAAGTCGTATCGCTTTACGGGCAGCAAGCGGTTCGTCCTCACTGCTCCCTCCCGCGCCGGCATGTATGGGCTCAGAGTGACCGTGACGTCCGGGGTAAATGCCGGAAAGTCGGTACTCCCGGTCGTCCGGGTGGGCATCGTGTTGTCGTCGGTCAGCGTCACGGCGCCCGCCGCCGTGCACGTCAATGCGAGGTTCGTCGTGAAGGGCAGCATCGGCGTTGCCCGGGCCGGGGCGAAGGTGTCCGTCTACTACAGCAAGAGTAAAACGCGCGGATTCGTCAAGCTGACGAGCACCACCACAGCGAAGAACGGCGTGTATGTGGCCAAGCCGCAGATCAGGGCGACCGGCAGTTATTACATCCAGGTAATCGTCTCCGGCGATGCCCGGTTCTCGTCCGTCGCGCAGATCACGCGCGGGCCGGTGCGGGTGGTCCGCTAGCACCGCCGCCCGTCACCAGCCTCTTCTGAATCACGCGGCTTCCTCAGCGGAAGTCGCGTGATTTGGTCTGGGGGCTCATGGTCAGCAGTTCAAACCGGTCGGCGACAAGGTTGGTCACCCCCTCCGTTGATCGTTCGAGGATGCCGCGAATGATCATGGCCGGGGCATCCCGCGCGATACGGCGATAGCGGTTCCAGACACCCACCCCGCAGATCACGTTGACCAGCCCCATCTCGTCTTCCAGGTTCACGAACGTAATACCGCTGGCCGTCGCAGGCCGTTGACGGTGGGTCACTACGCCCGCGACCTCCACCCGACGGCCGCTCTCAGCCGTTTTCAGCTGGGCCGAGGAAAGCACTCCGCGCCGGGACAGCGCATCCCTCAGGTGCCGGATGGGGTGATTGTCCGTCGACAGCCCCGTTGCCCACAGGTCGGAAATCATCTCGTCCACCTCGGAGGGCATCGAGAACAGGGGAGGCTGCACGGCCACCACGGTGTTGGGCAGGAATTCGGCGCGGTCCTGGGCTGCGTTTCCGGCGTTCCACATGGCCTCGCGCCGAGTCATCCCGAACACATCGAAGGCTCCCGAGGCGGCAAGCGTCTCCAACTGCGCGGTGTTCAGCCCCACCCGACGCACCAGATCGTGCATGTCGCGATAGTTGCCGGCCCGCTCGCGCTCCTCGATGATGCGGGTGGCCAGGGGTGCGCCGATACCGGTGACCTCGTCGAGGCCGAGGCGTACGGCGAATGCCCCATCCCGGCGGTGGTCATCGGAATCAAAGGGCACGGTGCGGTCGAATTCCCCCACGGGAGGCTGCGGCCCGAAACACGAGTCAACGCCGAGCGGCCCCGGCTCGTCGATACCTTCCAGTCCCGCGCTGACACCCGAGCTGTTGATGTCCGGACGAAGCACCTGCACGCCATGACGGCGGGCATCGGCGACGAGGGTCTGCGGAGAGTAGAACCCCATGGGCTGGGACCGCAGGAGGGCGGCGAGGAACGCCGCCGGGTAGTGCAGGCGCATCCAGGAGCTGGCGTAGACGAGAAGGGCGAAGCTCAGGCTGTGACTTTCGGCGAACCCGAAGTTGGCGAAGGCCTGGATCTTGGAATAGATCTCATCGGCGTCGCTGCCGGTGATGCCGTTGGATTCCATGCCGGCGTAGAGCTTGTCGCGCAGCGTCTCGATCCGTTCGATGCCGCGCTTGGAGCCCATGGCGCGGCGGAGCTGATCGGCGTCTTCCCCAGTACAGCCGCCCACCGCCATCGCCATCTGCATGAGCTGCTCCTGGAACACGGGCACACCGAGGGTGCGCTCGAGCGGCTCTTTGAGACTCGGATGCATGTAGGTGACCTCTTCGAGACCCAGCTTGCGGCGGACGAACGGATGTACCGCTCCGCCCTGAATCGGGCCGGGGCGCACCATGGCAATTTCGACGACCAGGTCATAGAAGCGCCGCGGTTGGAGGCGGGGGAGCAGCCCCATCTGCGCGCGGGACTCCACCTGGAACACACCAATCGAGTCCGCCCGGCACAGCATGTCGTAGACCCCGGGCTCTTCCTTGGGAATGTTGTCGAGCGTCAGTTCTTCACCGAGGTGCTCACGCACCAGATCGAAGTTGTGCTGGAGGGCGGCGAGCATGCCGAGCCCGAGCAGGTCGAACTTGACCAGACCCATCCAGGCACAGTCATCCTTATCCCACTGCAGCACCGTGCGGCCGTCCATCCGTCCGTGTTCGATCGGGCAGACCTCACCCACCGGCCGGTCGGTGAGCACCATGCCGCCCGAGTGAATCCCCATGTGCCGGGGGAAGGTCAGCACATCCTGCGCGAGGGAGACCACCGCATCGGGAATGTCGTGGTCTTCGCTCGACACGAGGGCACCCCACCGTTCGACCTGCTTCGACCACGCGTCCTGCTGCCCCGGGCTGTGTCCGAGCGCCTTGGCCATGTCCCGCACCGCAAACTTGGGGCGGTACTGGATGACGTTAGCCACCTGCGCCGCATTGTGCCTGCCGTACTTGGTGTAGACGTACTGGATGACCTCCTCACGCCGGTCGGAGTCGAAGTCCACGTCGATGTCGGGCTCCTCATCGCGCATGCTCGAAAGAAAGCGCTCGAACGGCAGGTCATAGAAGATGGGGTCGACGGCCGTGATCTTGAGCAGGTAACACACGGCAGAGTTGGCGGCGGAACCCCGACCCTGGCAGAGGATTCCCTGGCTGCGGGCAAACCGCACGATGTCGTACACGATCAGGAAGTAGCCGGGAAAGTCCTTCGTCTCGATCACCCCCAGCTCGCGTTCGATGCGGGCACGATCTTTCTCGGGCATGTTCGGATACCGCTCCGCCGCGCCATCCCACACCAGCTTGCGCAGCCAGCTCATGGGCGTGTGCCCCTCGGGAACCTCCTGCTGGGGAAGCCCGGGCTTTGCCCGACGCAGCTCAAAGCTCAGGTCATCGGCGACCTCCACCGTGCGTTCGATCGCCCCGGGGTAGCGCGAGAACCGTGCCATCATTTCGGCGCCGCTGCGCAGGTGGGATCCAGCGGATGCCGGGAGCCAACCGTCCATGTCGTCGAGGCTTCTCCGTGCCCGCACGGCCGCGAGGGCGGTAGCCAGACGGTGCTGCTTCGGCGTGGCGTAGTGGACATTGCCGGTGGCAACGACGGATAACCTCGCGCGGGCGGCAATCTGGGCGAGCGCATCATTGTGCGCGCTGTCGAGGGGACTTCCCGTGTCGAAGAGCTCGACCAACACGTTGTCGCGGCCGAACAGGTCAACGAGACGATCGACCTCCCGGGCCGCTGCGCGTTCGGCATCACCGCTGTCGCCAGCACCCACGAGAGCCTGCCGCACCCGTCCCTTGCGGCACCCGGTCAGAATCGTCCAGGCGCCACCGGCGCGATCGGAGAGTTCACCGAGATCGTAGACCGGTCGCCCCTTCTCCTCTCCCGCCAGTTGCGCGGACGTGAGGGCGCCGGCCAGCCGGTGGTATCCCTCCTGCTTGCGCGCGAGCACCACGAGATGGCTGCCCTCGGGATCTGCAGCACCGTTCTGAGGCTTGGTCAGGCCAAAGGAGAGCTCCGCGCCGTAGACAGTCTTGATGTCATAGTTCTCCGCCGCTTCGGCCATCCGCACGATGCCGTACAAACCGTCGTGATCCGTCAGCGCGAGAGCGTGCAACCCCAGCCGCTGCGACTCCTCGAGCAACGCTTCGGGGGAGGAGGCACCGTCGAGGAAACTGAAGTTGGAGTGGGTGTGCAACTCGGCATAGGGGATAGCGGCGGTCGTGGCATCCGGAATCGGCTGTGGCACATACGGTTGCCGTTTTGTCGACCAGGCGGGGCTGTCCCCGCCGTCGGCGCCGAGGGGAGGCGCGCCGGGGCGACTGCGGCCGGAGAGCTTTCGTTCAAACTCCGACCAGGAAATGGGTGGGTTGCTGTAGCCCATTAGTGTTCACGCCTCATTAGTCGTATCTCGCTTCTGCCCACCACGAACCCGGGCCGTGTGCTGCGCCGGACGCGGTGAGGTTCTCTTCCAGAACCAGCAGCCAGGCGGTGCCGCCGGCGTCGACCACCTGGAACCGGTGTGCACGGCGATGGGTGTCGGCGTCCCACCACCGCTCATCGATCGGCCACGGCCCCGCCCACGCCGTAATGGTGCGCATGTCGCGCCCGGTCGCGGACGCAGAGAATTGCGCGGGCGCCGACGACAGGGCACCGCGGTCGTCGACAGTGATCGCACCACCCGCCGCATCGAGCACGTGCACCGGATGCGGCACCGGGAACACCGTCGCGGGAGCCGGTGGAGGAAGCTGCCCGGGCCACGGTTGCTGTGGGGACCGGGTCAGCAGGGCACGGTCGCCCCACGCCACGGTGGTCTGCCGGTCGGCGAGGGTGCGCCCCCCGCTCACCACAGCGGTGAGCACCGCTCCGTGGCCGAGCATGCTCTGCACCCGGGAGAGCCCGTGGTGAATACGCTCGTCGTGCCCGGAGCCAAAGAGTCCGACCTCGTGATTACCGATGGCATCGACTCCTTCGGGGATGACCCGCACCCGGGTAATCCCCGAGCTCAGCCCCGCATCGACCACTCCGCTGCCCTGCAACTGCCAGCGCACCCGGTCGACAACGTCGGCCGCGGTGAACGACCGGGGATGCAACCAGCTGCGTTCCGAGAACTCACCGGCATCGGTGTCCAGCTCGATGCGCAGGGCAGTGCACACGAGCTGTGCGGCTACCAGCCCCTGGATGAAGCGGTCGGCGGATGACCGGAACCCAAAGGTCACCTGGTCGACCCGGTCGAGCGGTGGCTCGAAGGAAATTGCCACGTCGAGCTCCTCGGGCGGAACCCGGGCGATGACGGGACGGCTATCCAACCCGCTGGCCAGGGCGTGCAGGTGGGCACCGCCCTCCCCGAACCGGCCCCGCACGTCATCCGCGGCAAGAGCCGCGAAGTCGGCGAGGGTGGTGACGCCGAGGCGCCGCAGGAGTGTCACCAGATCGGGCTGATCCAGCAACGCGATTGACAGGGGTGCAAGGAATTCGGCGGAGGCGCCCTGCGGAACGATCCGCACCGGCGACCCGCCCGGACGGGAGTGCAGGGAACGGGCGGCCTGTTCGGCGGTGAAGGGACCGTCGGCGATTCCCACGCGTGCCCCGGTGACCCCCAGGTCGGCAAGGAGCGCAACCAGAGCAATACCGGCGGGCTTCTCGCCACCGTAAAAGCGGGCGGGACCCCGGACGCGGATGGCACACATTCCCGGACGGATGAGCTGCACACCCGGCATCAGCTCTTCGATGCCGGTCACCACGGTATCGAAGGTGCGGGAATCGACGACCGGATCGTAGGGGAGCACCACCAGCTCGGGACAGCGCGCCTGCGCCTCCCGCACCCGGAGGCCCCGCTTGACGCCCTCGGCACGGGCAGCAGGCGAACAGGCGAACACCATGCCCCGATCGATGAGCGCGATGGGGGACGAAAGAGACACCCGGGAGGTGCGCAGAGCCGCGGTGATCGGCCAATCGGGCGCCCACAACACCATGGTGCGAGTGATGGGAGCGGTGGAAGTCACTCCTCCATGTTCGAACATACGTTCGATTGTGTCAATTGCCCCCGACATTCCCGCGGCGTGTCGAAAACCAGCCGGGAGTGTCGGCACACCCGGAACCCGCTAGACGGCCGTGCGCAGTTGCCGCTCGGCCATCCGCTCGTCCACCGCGCTCGCGACCGCACCAAAGTGCTCCTGTCGATCGGGCAGCCACATACGGGCACTCCGGGGGCGACCGGTAACGCGATTGGTGACGGTGACTGTCACCTGCCGCTCGGTGAGGTGACCGCTGCCCTCGCCGATCCCTCCCCAGTCGCTCTGCGACAGGGTGAGCATGGCTTCGCTCTGCGGCCAGGGGCCGAGAACAATGAGGGTCGACCCGCGCTGGCGCAGCCGGGCGGCGAGGCGGGCAACGCTGGAATCGCTTGCGCGCTTGGGCGGACGGGTGACGACAACGCCCATGACATCGGCGATGGCCGCCGTTACGGCAAGCCACTGGTCGCCGGGATGAGGCACGAGGACGAGACGATCGAGATCGATGCCGAACCGCGAGGCCGCTTCGATTCCAAACTCGGGAACGCCAACAATGCCGCACCAGGAACCCGCCGCAGACGGTCCGGCCAGCAATGCCATCAGCAGTGTCGCCGACCGCTCGACGGAGTATGCGGCACCCTGCTGCAGCGCTCCGCCGGGGAGCAACGCGGCAAGGGCGGGGTGCGTGGGGAGCGCCCGGCTGTCGAGCGTGGTGGCCTGCATCGAACGGATGCGCGCCTGCAGCTCCCGCACCGTATCGGCCGCGGGATTAGCGGTCTCGAGGGTTGCGGCTGCCGGGGTCATCCCCTCATAATCGAACATATGTTCGATGCTGTCAATTGCCGCCGACATTCTCCCGGCGGGTCAGAAGTGCGGGCGGGTGAGCGCGGTCCTCCTAGCGGGGAGCGAGCAGAGCGACGCTCTTTTCCCACAACTGCCAGGCGAGGTCGGCGTTCGACGCCTGCTTGTTTGCCCGGATCTGCTTGCGCTTCTCGTAGTACCCGCCGCGCACCCATTCGGCGCCGGGAGCAGTAGTTGCAAGCCACACGAGGGTGTCGGCACCCTTGGCGGGCGTCAGCAGGAAGCGACTGACCAGCGGGACCTCATACATAAAACGCATGAGACTGGATGACCCTGCGCCGAAGCTGGTCGCGACGACGCCGGGGTGGAACGCGGCCGTCGAAATGCCGCGCGCACCGGCCCGACGGTTCAGTTCCTTGGTGAAGAGGATGTTTGCGAGCTTGGCGTCGCCGTATGCCTTATTGGGGGAGTAGGCGCGCTCGTTCTGGAGGTCGTTGATGTCGATCTTGCCGAAGATCTTGTTGGCCGCACTGGACGTGTTGATCACACTTGCGCTGCTCTGACTGAGGCGGTCCATGAGCAGGTTCGTCAGGAGGAACGGCGCGAGATAGTTCACCTGGAACGTCTTCTCGAAACCGTCGACCGTGATGTCGCGATCGCCCATGATTCCACCGGCATTGTTCGCCAGCACGTCGATGCGCGGGTAGCGCTCCAGCAGGGCCGCGGCGAGGGTACGCACCTCGTCCAGGCGGGAGAAGTCCGTGATGAAGAAATCCGCTCCGAGTTCGGCGGCGATGGCCGCGGTCTTCTCGGGGGAGCGTCCAACGAGAACGACCCTGTCTCCGGCATTGCTGATGTCCCGTGCCGCAGCAGCACCGATCCCATCGCTCGCGCCGGTAATAATGATCGTTCTCTGAGTCATTTCTGCACCGTATCACCCGGTGCTGGCCGTCGGCGAAACGACGCCGGCCGCCGGGAGGCAATACTCTCGTAGTCATGGCACCAACGCTCTCCGATCAACTGGCTGGCCGCGTGCGAACCACGCTTCGACGGGCCGATCACCCCAGCAGCGGAGCGGGAAGTGCCGCGGAATGGCGGGCACGTCGTGACCGGTGGATCGACGCTCTCGATCCGAGGGAGGTGCCGCAGTTCAGCGAGGAGGAGATTCGTTCCCTCATCGATTTCCTCGCCGAGTCCGGGCCGAGCTCCCCATCGCGAATGACGCCACGCGAGTGGCACAACGCCATCGATGCCCTGACACCGGAACTGCTCTTCGCCACACAATCCCAGTAGTTATTTGGGTGAAGAACCCCCGAACGGGGCGTGTCGGATCGGTGACCGAAGGCGTACGCTCGGGGCACGCGCTGGCAATGATGACAGCCGACACCTCTTCAGTGGAGAAGATCTTCCATGAACTTCGGCATCACCAAATTCAGCACCGCTCTCATCGAGAGCTTCGTCATTCTGCTCATCGTCGGCGGAGTGGCCTTTGTCGCATCCAACGCCGTTCCCGCGCTGACCGCCATCTTCTGGCTGGCAGCGACCATGGTGTGGTTGTTGACCCTCGGCCCGGTCCGCGGCTCGAGCCCGGAACATCCCGCCGAGGAATCTCCCGCGGTCATCGGCCGCCGGCACTCGACCCACAGCCTGTAGCCCGCCAGGCCGGGCGAAGCTAGCGGATACCGCGCTTCTTCTTGGCCTTTTCCGCGCGGCGCACGTGCGGCGCAGGACGGACGATACCGCTGCGGATCGCCGCGGCAGTGTTTTTCGCCGCGGGCTTCTTCTTCGGGTCCTTCTTCTGCTCCTTGTTCTGAGCGGACGAACCCGACGTCTCCTTCTGAGCGCGGGCCGGGGCATCCACTGTCCCGGACGCCCGTGAACTGGCGACGGTACGACCGCGAACAATGCCGACGAACTCTTCCATCGGCGCCGTGAGGTCGTCTTCGATCCAGGCGATGGCGATCTCGGTGGTGGGTGCGTCCGTCACGGGACGCGCGACGACGTCCTTGCGGGTGTGCAGGCGGGCCACCGATTGCGGGAGAAGAAGCACACCGACGCCGGCGGCGACCAGTTCCACGGCATCCGGAACCGACTCGGGGTCGCGGGCAATGGACTCGTCGGCAAGATCGGCGAGGGTGAGGCTGTCGAACGCGGCGATCGGATGATCCTTGGGAGCGACAACCACGGTCGTCTCTTCGTAGAGGGGAATGACGCTCAGTCCCTTACGGACAACGGGGAGCCGCACGAAACTCAGGTCGGCGATGCCGTCCCACAGCACGGACACGGCGTCGTCCTCGGTGCCCGGGGCGAAGCGCAGGGCGACGGTGGGGTGACGCTTCTCCCACGCGAGGGTCCACTTTCCGACCGTGACGCCCGGGACGAAGGCGATCGCCAGCGACGAGGGGGCCGCTTCCGCCTCGGCAACGGCCTCGACACGCAGCCGCTCTTCGGCAATACCGGCGCGGGCATCGGCCAGGAGGGCGCGGCCTGCGTCCGTCAACTGCGTCGTGTCCGCCGACCGGTCGAACAGCTCAACGCCGAGCTCCGCCTCGAGCTGCTTGACCGACTTGCTGAGCGCCTGGCGCGAGATGTTCAACGTCTTGGCAGCACGGCTGAAGTGCAATTCTTCTGCGACCTGGGCGAAATGCTTCAGCAACGTGACGTCCACGGTTATCCCTCCACTGAGGACCGCGCGAGCCACGGTCACAGCCACAGGCTACGCTGTCACCATGAGCCAGGAACGTTCGCCGCAGACCATGAAGCCGGCGACCGCCGCACAAAAACTCGGGATTTACCTCCCCGCAGCACCAGAAGAGTTCCAGAATGCGGATGTCACGCGGGAGCAGTTGAACGAACTTCTCGCCACTCCTCCCGAGTGGTTGGTGCAGTTGCGCCTCACCGGCCCGCACCCCCGCCAGATCGTGTCGAGCAAGCTCGGCGTGTCCACCTCGGGCCTCGCGCGCGGGGGAGTCGTCGATCCGCTGACCACCGCAGAGATTCAGGAACTGCTTGCCGCACCGCCCGAGTGGCTGGTCCGCGAGCGGGCAACACAGGCAGCCGTGCGGGAAGAGCAGAAGCGCATTCGCGCCCGCAACGCCGAGCGAGAAGAACTGCGCGAGCGCGAAGCAAAGTAGCGCCCCGCCCGTATACACCCGGATTTCGCACTACGCAAGTACGCGAAATCGGCAGTGGACCGGGCTTAACTGTTGCTATCGCAGGCCGACAGCATGCGAAGCCGGACATCCCGAGACTGCCGAAGTGACCATCGGCTTTCACTGGGTCGCCTCGACATCACAGCTGTCGACCCGCGATTTTTTCGTTACGGGGTGGGCATTCCTCCGTTGACGTTGAGCGTCTCGCCCACCACATAGCTCGACTCCGCCGAGGCGAGGAACACATAGGCGGGAGCCAGCTCGGCGGGCTGACCGGCGCGACCGAGCGGCGTCATCTGGCCGAACTCATCCAGTGCGTCCTGCGGCTGTCCATCCGACACCTGCAGTGCGGTCCAGATCGGGCCGGGCGCGACAGCGTTGACGCGGATTCCACGCTCGGCAAGCTGCTGCGAGAGCGCCTTCGTAAACGTGTTGATGCTCGCCTTCGTCGTCGCGTAGTCCACGAGGATGGCGGATGGCGCGTACGCCTGAATCGACGTCGTGTTGATGATCGACGAGCCGGCGCCCAGGTGCGGGAGTGCCGCCTTGGTCAGCCAGAACATCGCGTAGACGTTGGTCTTCAGCGTCTGGTCGAACTGCTCGTCCGTGAGGTCTTCGAGCTTCTCCACGTAGATCTGCTTGCCGGCGTTGTTGACGATGATGTCCAGACCGCCCAGCTTGTCCACGGCGTCGGCGACAACCGCCCGGCAGGCCTCTGCGGTCGTCAGGTCGGCGGGAAGGGCGACGGCGGTGCGGCCTGCCTCCTCAATGAGAGCGACGATGCGGCGGGCATCGGGTTCCTCTTCGGGAAGGTAGGACACCGCGACATCCGCCCCCTCGCGAGCGAAGGCGATGGCGACGGCCGCTCCGATGCCGGAGTCCCCACCGGTGATCAGCGCGCGGCGACCGGTGAGGCGCCCCGTTCCGCGGTAGGTGGACTCACCCAGATCGGGCGTCGGGGTCAGCTCGGTCTCGAGGCCGGGCTCCGACTGGTGCTGCTGTGACGGAATGTCTTTCGAGTAACGGGTGACGGGGTTATCAAAGGTGTATTGATCGGTCATGCATCCAGTCTGCGTGGCCACGTGTGGACCCCGTTGAGGCTTGACATCGTGGGCCAGTTACGAATAATCCGACTTCTCGTAGAGCGACAAAAGGTCGCGAACAAGCTGGTGAGGGGATGTTTCGCAGGGGCTGTGCCCAGTGCGGTAGACGGCTATCGTCGCGCCGATGTCCCGCGCGAACGCGCTGTGCAGGTCAAGCGGCCAGAGGTCGTGTTCACCCACGGCGACCAGTTTCGGCACGCTGCTGGAGGCGAGCGGGGCTCGCAGCTCGGGCGCGTGCATCATGAGGCCCATGATGTCCGTGACGCTCGCGCGCCGCGTGAAGCGGAACCGCTCGTGGACGAGCACGGTTCGTCCGTGCGGCGCGCCGTTGAGGTTGCGGGTAACACCCCACACCATCAACGCGGCGCCCACTTTTCCGGTGGCGAGATTGCTCAGTTTGCCGATGCGCTTGATGCCGCGGAACCCCTGTCCCGACTGCGGCGGGGCACTGAGCAGGGCGATGCTGGCGAACAGGTCGGGACGTGCGACCAGTGCAAGCTGCGCGACCGTCGCGGCGAAGGAGTAGCCGAGCACATGGGCGGGGGTCGTGCCGGATTCGAGCACGGCGATCATGTCGTCAACAAAGAGGTCATGGTCGTAGCTCTGGCGGGGAGGCCGGAGATTCTCCGGTCCTGCGTCGGCCGATTGGTACTGGCCTGCGAGGTCGTAGCTCTCCACGCGGTATCCGGCGCGCACGAGCAGCGGGAACATCAGGATGAAGTCCTCTTTGGAGCCCGTTACTCCCGGCACGAGAAGAACCCGGGGCGCGGTGGGATCTCCGGCGGCGATCCCGGCGAGCTGCCCGCTCGGGGCAGTGAAGGTGACAGGGAA
The DNA here is from genome assembly GCF_018449675.1 of Glaciihabitans sp. dw_435. Taxonomy (GTDB): domain Bacteria; phylum Actinomycetota; class Actinomycetes; order Actinomycetales; family Microbacteriaceae; genus Glaciihabitans. The sequence goes on from NZ_JAAVUZ010000003.1 coordinate 283,485, forward strand.
GCATCCCTCCGGCAGGATCGTCCAGTCGATGTCGGGAAGAGCGTCATCGAGCTGCGCGGCATTGTCGTAGAGACCACTGCCGAACTCGTCCGGGCTGTCGGCCGTCGCTTCGTGTGCATCGGGATGTGTCACTCCACCAACCTTAGCCAGCGAGAGCGCCCGACATGGGCTATCCCTGCAGTTGGCGAACGCGCGTCACCGAACGCACAAACGCCTGCAGCTTGCGGTACACGGCCTGGGACTCGGGATACCTCGAATCCTGCTGCCAGGTGTGCCGGGCGTTGCGCACGCTCCTGCCGTAGATCAGGGTTTCGACGCGAACTCCGTGGCGCTGCAACGCCCTGATGAAGTTGAGGTTTGCCCGGTAAAAGTAGTCCTGCTCCGAGGTGGTCACGAGCACCGGCGGGAAGGACGGGTCGAGCCACTCGATCGGGGAGAGAAAGCGCGCCGCGGTCGTCAGCACCGTTCCGACGCCGCGGTTGGGCAGAAGTATCTTCACGAATCCGAGGCCGAGAACGAACCCGCGTTCGAACACCACAGAGAAGTCCACGGCGCTGCAGTGTTGCACCACGCCACAGACGCCGGGAGCGGGGATAGGCGCGAGGCGATAGTGCTGGCGCAGTTCCGGATGACTCAGGCTGGCAGCCAACAGTGCGGAGATCTGACCACCGGCGGAGTCACCGCCGAGCACGATACGCGATGCATCCCCGCCAAATTCCGCGGCGTGCTCGACCACCCACCGCAGCGCGGCGTTTGCGTCCGCCAGCATGTGGCCCATCTGGAAGCGGGTTGCCATGCGGTAATTGACGTTGACGACGACCATCCCGGACGCCGCCTGGCTCGCGCAGTACTTCGTCAGCGGCGCCTTGTCGCCAGAGGTCCAGCCACCCCCGTGGAAGTAGACGTAGATCGGCAGAGCACCGCCGGGATGTGACTGCGGGGAGGGCACGAGGACATCCAGTCGATGCGCACGAATCCCGTCGCCCACATAGTCGATATCGAGGGTGTACTCGACATCATCGACCGGCTCGGCGTTGAAGCGTTTCGCCTCTCCCGGAGCCAAGCGCGACATCAGCGCGCGCCATACCCAGACGGGAACGCGGGAGGGAGCCAGTGTCGGAAACGGCATGCACGCACCGTACGACCCGAAGCATTGGATCTACTGAATGTGGGTGACCGTGGCAGTATTTTCGGCAGCGTACTGTTAAGTCAACATGGCATCCATCTCGGTAGTAATCCCGGCCCTCAACGATGCCGACTTTCTCGCGGTATGTCTTGCGGCGCTGGCAGACCAGACCCGTCCCGCCGATGAGATCATCGTGGTCGACAACGGCAGCACCGACACCACCGCGGCCGTCGCTCTCGCCGCGGGCGCCACGGTGCTGACGCAGCCGCTGCGGGGGATCTTCCCGGCGACTGCGATGGGCTTCGACGGGGCATCCGGCGACATCATTGCGCGGCTCGACGCCGACTCGGTTCCGCCAATCGACTGGCTGGAGCGCGTCGAGCTGGCCCTGACCGATGTGGACGTCCTCGCGAACGGTCCCGCAGCGATCACCGGCCCGGGAATCTTCTACGGTTCTGGGCCCCTGATCCGCTGGTTGGGTCGCTACCTCTACATCGGCGGATTCTTCTGGTCGATGACGATCTTGCTCGGACACCCTCCGGTGTTCGGATCCAACTTCGCCATGCACCGCGAGGTGTGGCAGCGGGTGCGCGGGACGGTGCACAGCAACGTGCGCGAGGTGCATGATGACCTCGATCTGAGTATCCACATGGGCGCCGACGCCACGGTGATTTATGACCCACGCCTACTCGTCGGGGTGTCCGCGCGACCGTTCGAGACGCTTCCTGGAATCTCCCGCCGCATCCACTGGGCGTTCAGCACCCTCTCTGAACGGCCGGGAGGGCGCCCTGCGCCGGGGACGGCGCGCGGGCAAGGGGCTTTCGCGATAACCTTCGGTCGCGTAATCGTGGAAGAAACCGCCAAGCCACCAAGGGATACCCATGGCCGTCACCTCTATGACCGAGACCGAGCGTAAGTACGACGTCGACGAGTCGACCGTCGTTCCCGATCTGTCGGAACTCGGCACCGTTGCCACCCGCCCCACCGTTACCCTTCGGGCGACGTACTACGACACGGCGGACGCCGACCTCGGGGCACGGCTGTACACGTTCCGTCGTCGCACCGGTGGCGGGGACGAAGGGTGGCACCTGAAGACCCCATCCATCGGCGGTCGCACCGAGTTTCATTCCCCCCTCGGCGAGCACGAAGACGAGGCGCCGCCGTCCGACCTTCTCGACCTCATCCGGTCGATCATCCGGCGCCGCGAGCTCGTCCCGGTCGCCCTCCTCACCACTGAGCGGACGACAGTGCACGTGCTCGACGATGGCGGCCGCGCGGTTGTCGAAGTGGCCGATGACCTCGTCTCCGCAACGGATGTGCACACGGGCATCCTGCGAATCTGGCGCGAGTGGGAAGTGGAACTGCTGGAGGCCGCGCCCACGGGCGCAGGTGACCGCGCGGCCCTCCTGGATGCCGTCGAAGGCGTTCTTCTCGCCGCCGGTGCCGCACCGGCAACCAGCGCGTCCAAGCTCGCCCGGGCGCTCGGCCGGGACTCGCTTGCCCCGCCCCGCACCGACACCGAGGTCGATCGCTCGAGCACCGCGCTCCAGACGGTGTCGGCGATCCTCTCCGGTCTCGTGGACGACCTGGTGGTGGCCGATCCGCGCGTTCGCACCGACGAATCCAACTCCGTCCACCACATGCGCACAGTAGCGCGACGGATCCGTGGCGTCCTTGCCTCCGCTCGAACGGTGCTGGACAGGGAGGTGACGGACGAGATCCGCGACCGCCTGCGACAGCTCGGCGCCGTGCTTGGTGCCGCGCGCCACGTCGAGGTTCGCCGCGAGCGTGCGCTGGATTTGCTCGGCGACAGGTTCGAGAGCACCGGTCGTCACCGGGATGCCCTTCCGCTCGATCAGCGACGGAGTGGTGCGGATGCGGATGACCCGCTGCTGCCGAATGCCGACCTGCGCCGTCGCCTCGTGGACGACACCCAGGGCGAGTACGGCTCCCGTCGCATCGATGTGCTCGCCTACCTCAACAGCGACGAGTATCTGACCCTGCTGGACGATCTCGAGACACTGGTCGCCCGACCACCGGTTCTCGAGGGAGCGCTTCTGCCCGCGCGGGATGAATTCCGAGCGGAGATCCACGACCAGGGTCGGCGCACCCGTCGCCGGCTCAAGACCGTGGACGCGGATGACCCGACCGCCCTGCACTCGTCCCGCAAGGCCGCGCGCCGGCTGCGCTACATCTCCGAGGCCGTCACCCGGCCTCCCGCCGCGATCCTGGGGAAGAAGACCCGCGCGATCGGGTCTGCTGCCAAGGCCGTACAGGATGCGATCGGCGAACACCGAGACGCGCTCCTCTTTCTCGACTACCTCGGCACGACTACCCACGAGGCACACGAAGCGGGCGAGAACACCGCCGGATACGGTGTCCTCGCCGAACTCGAACGACGCAATGCCGCGGCGGCCTACGGCCGACTGGGTGTTGCCCTCGACGCGCTCCGGAAGTCCCTGCGCGCCTGACCGACCGGCGACTACGTCGTTGGCACGCGAACGTCGTGCAGCGTCGTCGCGCCCGGGCAGGGAACTGCCAGCAGGTCGCCCACGCGCACGTCGGACGGCAGGGTTACGTCCCGCGCCTCGCTGTCAGCACCGCTCACGCCGAGCGTGACCGGCACGTCATGTGCCGTCGACGCGCGACCGATCAGGCGGATCTCGCCCCATACCGGGTGACACCTGCGCAGCTCGCCATCCACCGCCATCGTGAGTCCGCCCATGTCCGATCTACCCACGGCGACGACACGCACCACGACCACCGATGCAAGCTCGGTGTCGGACGGGCGCCCATGGGTTCCGGCGATCACGGCCGCCGCTGTGTGGACACACGGTGTGGAACACCAATCCACCAGGCGAAGCATTGATACCCCGGCCACCGTGACGTCGGTGGTGCTCACTACGGTGAATTCAGGCCAGCGATCCCGGTTCATCGGATCCGGCAGACTGCGGCGAAGGGAGGGCAGGATGTGGGTGAGGGTCATCGAGTCACACTCGACTGTTCAGGTTGATTCACACAGCATGTCTACGCCGGCACCAGGGCGGATTCGTGGCCCCTAACGGATCGCTCACGCCGAACGAACGCAGTCTTACGCGTTACTCATCCCACCGCGTATCCGGCGCGGGCGCTGCGACGCCGGGCACAGTTGCGCGGTTAGCCGCGGGCCTGCACAGACCGGGCGAAGGCACCGAATGCGGTATCGGCGAGGGCCCGCATGTGGGGCTCGGCCGCGTCAAAATCTGCCTCGATGCGGGAGCGGATGTCGGGGCTGAGGTCGCTCTCCATCTCGGGCACCGCCAGCCACTCGTTGAGCATGCGGCGATCGGTCTCCAGGTGGAACTGCGTAGTGAAGACGGCATCACCGATCCGGAAGGACTGGTTGGGTGTCTGCGGGGTGCTGGCGAGGATCGTCGCGCCCGCGGGAGCTTCGACCACGTCGCCGTGCCAGTTCAGGACTGGCTGAAGGGTTCCGCGGGGACCATACACCGGGTCATCCGCTACAACCTCAATGGTGCCGATGCCGAACTCGGCCGCGACGCCCGAGTGCAGTGTGGCGCCGAGGGCTGTCGCAATGATCTGGTGTCCGAGGCAGATACCGAGCAGCGGGACGCCCGCGTCCACGGCGCGGCGGACGAGATCGGCTTCCACCGCGAGGCCGGCGTGAATATCGAAGTCGAGTGCGCCCATGGGGCCGCCGAGGATGGCGATGCCGCCCAGCTCCTCCAGCGGAGGAAGTACCGCCGAGGAGATTGCCGACACGATGTTGTCCAGGCGCCATGGCACGTCGTTCTCGCTGAGGATGTCGCCCAGCAGGGCGGGACGTTCGTACGGCACGTGCTGCAAAATGAGGGTGGGGCGGGTCATGAACAATATTCTGGCGGATGCAACGGGTGGCCGTGTTGCCGCGGTGCTGCTGTGCTGTCGTCATGACTGTGAAACTCAACCCGAAGGCTCTCGCGCACGCCCGCTCGCTGATCCGGGAGGGCAAGGACACCCACGACTCCCGCGACGACTGGAGCGAGCACGCCCCGTCGGCGGACGACGAGAATTCGTTCATCGAGAAGCACGGCTTCGGCGACTACGCGCTGTGGCACCTCGGGATTGACGAGGAGAAGTCCGAGGAGACAAAGGGGCGCTATAGCTTTCCGTACGGCGACTTCGCACGGGTTCACCGCTGCGCCATCATCGCGATCGAATCGCGCGCCGCGCAAAACAATCACGGTGACATTCGCGACGCGGTCGGAGCGCTGCTCGACCAGATCGACGAGGACTAATCGCGCGGGGTCTCGGCGACCGGGCGCTACAGCACGCGAAACGCGGATTCTCCGCGAGGCGTGCTGTCCGTGACATCCACCGTCTTCACTGCCGCGGTGGGAGGACCGGATGCCAGCCACTGCAGCATCTCGGAGACGGAGGCCTCATCGCCCTCGACCTCCACCTCGACCGAGCCGTCGAAGAGGTTGCGGGCGTATCCCGTGAGACCGAGATCTGCCGCGCGCTGGGCGGTGCTGTACCGGAAGCCGACTCCCTGGACGCGTCCGGTGATGACTGCTCGTCTGCGGATCATGGATCCAGCTTGCCGCAGCGGGCAGTGAAATGAGAAAGGGCCGCACGCAATTGCTGCGTGCGGCCCGAAACAGCCGGGTGCGGCTGCCTGTTTCCGAATTACGAGAGCGCCTTGTAGCTGTACTCCACGAGGAACCGGTCGATGGTGATGGACGAACCAACTCCCAGGATCGCGGATACTGCCGGGATTCCGAGATCGGGGTCGCGGGGGTCAAACATCGTCCAGCCGAGGCGGGTGTTTCCCTTCTTCAGGGCAGCAAGTGCGAGGTCGTCGCTGTCCCCAGAGATGGTCCACATGTTCAGCGATGCACCACGGGTGAACTTGTCGACGTCCATGGTCACGCGGACGGACGGCAGGGTGAAGGCCGCGCTTTCGACGATCGCCTTGGGCAGCGGGACATAGCCACCAAGAATGGTGCCCAACTGCAACAGGTTGGCCGTCGTGTCGGCCGAGCAGACGACGTTGCCCGAGAACGAGCAGTGGGTCTTGTCGTCGAAGCTAAAGGCTTCGGTGACTACCGCGTTCGCGTCGACCCACTTGGACCAGACCTTGGCGACGAGCTTCTGCTTGGACACGACGATGACGGCGCTGCGGACGAAGGACTTTCCGGTCGTACCCTTGGCCGCGACGGTGACGATGTACTTGCCGGGCACGATCTTGCCGCCGACGAGTCCGCTCCACCCGATGGTGCGGGGCGAGGAACTGGTCAGGGGCCAGGTGGCAACCGTCTTCTTGGTCTGCGTCGAGATGACGACGTCACCGGTGATCGCGATCTTGGCGCCCTTCTCGGTGGAGGGGGTCACCACGACGGTCGCGGTGTCGCGGTAGCCGTCGCGCGACGGGAAGACCGAGGTGGACGCCTTCAGCGTCAGCCCGGTCAGCGCGGTCACGGGCGGCACCGGCACTGAGGTGGAGGTGGGCTCGGGAGTGGGGGTCGGAGTCGGGTCGACCGAGTTCGTCGGCGCGGGCACAACTGGCGGCGCTGTAGTTACGGCGGGGTCGGGAACGACGGTCGGGTCGCTCGTCACTGCCGGGTCGGGGACCGTGGTCGGCGCGGTCGTGACGGCGGGATCCGGAGCGACGGTGGGCGCGGGGGAGGCAGTCGGGTCCGGAGTGAGCGTCGGCTCAACGGTCGGCACCGGCGCAGTGGTGGGTTCCGTCGAGGGGATCGGCGCCGGGGACTCTGTCGGGTCGGCGGTGACCGTCGGGTCACTGCTCGGGACCGCGGAGGTGGGATCCACCGGGACAACGGGCGACGCGAACGCGGGGGTGGCGAGGCCACCCACGAGAAGGGCCGCGACCGTGGCGACGGTGAGGAACGGGGCGAGCTTTCGCGCGCGAGGGTTCGTGGACAAGCGGGGACTCCTTGGGATCAGGGGCAGAAATGATGCGACGGGGATCCCGAGGTGGTCGATAGCCGTGGCCGCTTTCGCAGACTACGTCACAACTGTCGTTAAAAACTCATGTGTGGAGTAACGGTCTGATCACGCCCACAACCCCTGTTAGGCCAGGCGGCGCTGCACTTCGGCGAGAGAGGGGTTTGTTGCCGTGCTGCCGTCGGGGAAGATCAGGGTCGGCACCGTCTGGTTGCCACCGTTGACCCGCGCGACGAGCTCCGCGGTGCCCTCGACCTCTTCGATATTGACCTCGGTGTACGGAACGCCGGCGCGATCCAGCTGACCCTTCAGATTCCGGCAATAGCCGCACCAACTGGTGCTGAACATCACAACGGATCCAGCTTCTGGCGTGTAGGTCGACGAGTTCACACCAGTACTGACCCCGAAACACCGTGATTTATTCCCCGTGCCGCGCCGCTGGCCCGCGTGAAGGTTCCTCTTACGGTGATCCAGTATTCTTCATCTCACTTGTCCATGACGAAAGCGACCGGATGCCCGACAGTCCTGCCCCGGCCTCGCCGTACGACGTGCTCGGTGTGAGTCCCACCTCCACAATGGACGAACTCCGCCGCGCCTATCGCAAGCGCCTGCGCGAGACCCACCCCGATACGGGCGGTCTCGCCGTCGAGTTCCACGCCGTGCAGCTGGCATGGCAGCGGGTCGGGACCCCCGAAGATCGCGCGAGCTACGACAACCAGCGCACACCATTCGAGAAGTTCCGCACGAGCTATGCCTCGCCGGAGGCCGGAGCTCCGTCCGCCGCCGCCGCGGGCTCTTCGGCGCCGGGGGCGTCGGCCGGGGGAACGTTCCCGACCGGAACCCGGGCGGCGGGAGCCACCGGGAGCGCGACCGGTGCACCGCGCGAGGAAGCCCGCTCCGGGTCATCCGCCCCGCCTCCTCCCACCGGGTCGGCGCGTTTTCCCGAGCCCGAGCCCGCGCCGCACGTCAACCGCACGGGTCCGGCGCCGGCGCGCGCCTACGGACATCCGGGTGGGTGGTATCGCGAACAGTACTTCCTGCTCATGCGTGAGTGGATGGGACGCGGGTCCCCCCTCGACAACCCGTTCGATGGGGCGATGGTGCGCGCGGCGCCGCGGGAGATCCGCCACCTGCTTGCCGACGCCGTCGCCGAGGAGGAGACCGCGAAGGCGCTGTCGACGCTCGGGATCACCTATACGCTCTGGCACGATGTCGCGACGGATGTCTCGGAGCCGGGTCCCGAGAAAAAGCTTGACCACATCGTGCTGGGTCCATCCGGTCTCTTCGCCCTGCTGTCCGAGGACTGGGGACGTCCCGTCGAGATCCGCAAGGGTGAACTCACCGGCGTCGGACTCGGCGTGGGGGAGCGTCCCGTGCACTCGCTGACCCGTCGCGCGCGGTGGATCTCCCGTGCCTCCAAGGTCGACTTCGGGGCGTATCTGATGGTGATCGAGGATGAGGCATATCCCGAACCGGTCACACTGATCGGCAAGTCCCGGGGCATCCCGATTCTTCTTGTGCGCCGCTCTGCACTGCTCGACCTCATTCGCACGGGAGTCAGCGAGAAGGCGCAGTTGACCGCCACGAGAATCTTCGACTACCGCGAGCGGCTGCAGAAGACCATCCGCTTCGTCTGACGCGTGCGAAACCCCCGGCAGCCGTGTGGCCACCGGGGGTTTCGGAGTGCAATCAGTGCCTGGCGCTAGTGCTGGGCCGCCCGGCGACGACGCGCGATCACGAGGACCGCACCGGCGAGCAGCACCGTCAGCGCGATTCCGAGCGGTACGGCGACCGCGACTCCGGTCGAGGCGAGGTCGCCTGATCCCGCGGCGTCGTCGTCAGCACCGGTTCCGGTTTCGTCGGTGCCGTCGCCAGCCGCCGCGACGGTGATGTCAGCAAAGACGGAACCCGACTCGGCCATGCGCAGCTCGATGCGGTGGGCACCGGCCGTTGTGCCGTCCGGGATCGTGACGACTGAGTCGACGGTTCCTGCGGCGTCCGCGAGGGCGCTGTCGAGCAACAGGGGAGTCGAGTGCAGCCAGATCTCGCCCGTCTCGCCGGGAGCGAACCCTGTCGCGTGCATGCTCACGGTGGAACCGGCCTCGACGGTGTCGGTCGACAGGGCGATGACGGGCGCTGCCGGGTCATCCGTCGCGACCGGAGTCGGCGTCTCGGTCGGCACGCTCGTGGGCGGTGGCGTGGGCTCGTTCGTCGCAGCTCCCGTCGCGGCGAGCGAGTAGGAGACGCTCACCGGGTTCGGCTTCTTCGTCGGGTCGAGGGTCGATCCGCTCGAGTACCACCAGGCGCGGATGCCGGAGTCGAGGTAGTCGATGTACTCGGCGGGGAAGGAGTCCGGCATCGTGCGACCGTCGTTCGGCAGGGTGTACGCCCGGCCCGTGTAGTCGGGCGTCCAGGTCAGTGTGCGCACGCCGTCGACGTCCTGTGCGGCGCCCTTGCCGAAGGTCGCAACAACGACCCGCGTGTAACCCGCGCTCGTGGAGGTGGAGCTCAGTCCCCATGAAACATCGAAGCTCAGGGTGCCAGCACCGGCGGCGGAGACCGTCAGGTACGGGTTACCGAAGGTCATCTGCACGTCGGGAGCCAGTCCCGGGTACGGACGCAGGCGGAAGCCGTCGGCCCACGAGACCTGGGTCTCGCCGGTGGCCGGATCCGTCCAGCCCGTGCCGTTGGCGAAGACGAACTGCTTCGTCGCATCGAGCGTGACGGCGCCGAACAGGTCGCGCGTCCACTCCTTCGCGTAGTTGGATACCGACCAGCGCAGGGTGGTGGCGGATGTCGCGACAGCGCCGGCCGGAGCTGCGGCGACGGCCTTCGTGGCAGGTCCCACCCACGGTGTGGTCGGGGGAACCTCAGGCTCGGTCACCGTCTGTCCCGGGGCGACCGGAAGCGTCGTGGGAGCGGCAATCGCACCGGTGCGGTCGATGTAGCTGATGCGCGCGGTGTTGTAGGGGTGGCTGACGAAGACGCGCGTGCCCGAGTCATCCGCTGTCACGGCCCAGACGTTCGCGTTGGCGGTGCCGGTTCCGCTGGTGACGCCCGCCGCGGAAAAGTCGATCGTGGTGCTGACAGTCCAGGTGGCGGGGCTCACGACCGAGAGCGTGATGGAGAATCCGTTGCCCGCGTAGATCTCGTGGGTGACGGGGTTTACCGACAGCTCGCGCGTGGTGCTTCCCAATTCGATCGGGGTACCCACGTGCAGCATGGTGGCGGTGTCGAGCACCATGAGCTTGGTGTTGACCCAGGTGTCGGCGAGCTTCGGGGCGACGCCCACGTAGAGGTGACCGAGGCTTTCGTCCACGGCGAGGTTCGTCGGGCGACCGCTCGAGGCGACGCCATCGACCTTGAAGGTCGTGATCGGGGTGGCGATGCTCGACATCCACGAGTTGGTCACGGTGTTGTACCCGGTGATGACGCCGGCGCGGCCCTCCGCGATCCACAGCATGCGGTTCTTCGAGTCGTAGACCGTGTCCTTGATGAGCGGGTAGGTCTCCGTGGTGATGCTCACCTCGGCGGAAACGGTGCCGGCAGCGGGATCGATGGTGGTGATGCCGGCGTCGGTGACGTAGAGCTCACCGGTGTCGGTGTCGAGGTTCATGCGACCGGCAAGCGTCGGAGCGCCCTCGATGACCTTCTTCACCGCGTTGGTCTGGGTGTTGATCACCGTGAGATCACCGGAGCGGTAGCCGAGCACGTAGAGCTCGTGAGCCGCGGAACTCACCGCGAGCAGTGCGGGCTCGGAGTCGGCCAGCTCGATGGTAGTGGGGGAGACTTCGCCGGTCTCGGTGTTCATCCAGCCGATGGCGCCGGTCTTCGACGAGCCGCGGTCGAACGGGAAGTACAGCCGGTTGGCGGCACCGTCGAGGGCCTGGCTGCGGACGAGCGCGCCCGCGGGCGTCGTGCCGCCGATCGCATAGGCGGGCGAGTCCGCCGCGTACGTCGGGGCTGCGGCAAGCAGTCCTGCTGCGATGACCGCGGTGACCGACGCCGTGGCGACGATACGCGGGATGAAACGTGATTTCACTGGTTCTCCGGGGGATGGATGAGCCGCGTCCGGGCGCGCAAAAAGCACCGCCGGGCGGTTGGATGCACCGGTCCACGCCGCGTGTATGACAGGTGGCGCGGGCGCCGGTCATTGGGGGACTCACAGGAGCAGGTGAGGTTAGCCTAACCTTAATTGAGGAGAAGTCCAAGCTTGGGGTGCTAGCGGTGTCCCCGGAGCGCGAGTTCGCAGATGCGCTGGCACAGGGCGGGGAAATCCACGCCCACGGCGGCCGCCGACTGGGGGAGTAGGCTCGTGGCGGTCATGCCCGGCAGGGTGTTGACCTCGATGAGCCACAGCTGCCCCGAGTCATCCAGTCGAAAGTCCGACCTGCTGTAGGAATCGAGCTTGAGGGTGCGATGGGCGGCGACCGCGATCCGGCGGGCCTCCTCGGCCACCTCGCTCGGCAGATCGGCCGGAAAAACCTCATGCACGGTACCCGGGAGGTACTTGTCCTCGTAGGAGAAGGGCTCATCGCCTCCGAGCAGGATCTCCCCGACGGCCAAAGCGCCGCCATCGAGAACACCGACGGTGATTTCCCGTCCGGCGATGTACCGCTCGACAATGACCTCGCCGTACTGTCCGGCGACGGCGTAGGCGGCGGCGAGATCCGCGCTATTGCGCACGAGGGTCAGTCCCACCGTCGACCCCTGGGAGGCCGGCTTCACGATCACCGGAATGCCGAGGTGGGTCTCCACGGTCTCGGCATCGGGGGATCCCATGATCCAGTGCGGGGTGGGAATGCCCGCCACGCGAAACAGCCTCTTGGAGATGTCCTTGTCCATGGCGAGAGCACTGCCGAGCGGACCAGACCCGGTGTACGGAATGCCGGCGATCTCGAGGAGGGATTGCACCCGTCCGTTTTCACCCCGCCCGCCGTGCAGGGCCATGAACACGACGTCAAAATCGACGAGGCTCGCCGACAGGTCCATGATGCGGGACGTGCCGCGGATCGTCACCAGCTCGAGCTCGGTGGGCGGCGCAATGCTCACGCTCGCGCCCAGGATGCGTTCTTCGCGATCTGCAAGCACAACACCGCGGGCCGCATCGACCAGCACGACGTCGTGGCCGAGGGACCGCAACGCGGGCGTCACCTGGGCGGCACTTGCGATGGAGACATCCCGCTCTTCGGACTCCCCACCAAATAGCACAGCAATTCGCATGTGGCCAGCGTAGGAGGTTTTGCGTGAGTGGCGCTCACAATGATTTCGGACACGCCGACCCCAGACCCTACGCTGGAGGGGTGCCCTCGTACCGCGTGATGATGACCGTCGGCGCCATGCGTCCGGGAGTGTCTCCAGCCGTGGTCCTCCCCGCCGCTGCTGCTGCCGCCGCGGAATTCACCATCGTCGAGGCGTCAGACGTCGCGGTAGTGGCCGGCGCGGCCCGTCTGACGGTGCGATTCATGGCGGATGACCCGGAGCTGGCGCTTCAGATCGGCGAACACGTCACCTCCGTCACCGCCTCACTCGCGCGGGTCGACACCTGGGCGGTCACCGAGCGTGTGCAGGGCCGATGGATCAGGGTCTGAGGGTGGGTTCGACGTCCGGGTCGGCATCGGCGCCCGGGTCATCCACCACCCTGGCGTCTTCGTAGTTTTCGGGCAGCGCTGACTCGTCGCCCAACCCGTCGTCGGTCTGAACGGCCGGTACTTCATCAAAGCTGGGTGTCGATGCGGGTGTTGTGTCGCTCATGGGGTGCCCTCCTGAAGAACAGTGCTCGAGACTCGGTCGCGAACGGGGCCGTTCGCGCTCGTCCCACTCAACGACGGCCACCGCCGCCCGGCAAGGGCTGGCCGGGGCCGGGGAGCCGACGTACGCTATCGCCGGCTGCCCGCACCCGAACTCCGCGCATCTGAACTCGGCGCAGCTCAGACGTCGGTGGGCGACCAGTGCAGTCCGAGCACCCGGAGCACCCAGGCGTACTCGAAGGCCTTCTTGCGCCACGCCTCGTAGCGACCGCTGACGCCGCCGTGCCCGGCACTCATCTCGGTGCGCAGGAGCACTGGAGCGCCCACTTCCCGCAGACGCGCGACCCACTTCGCCGGCTCGACGTACAGCACGCGAGTGTCGTTGATGCTGGTCACCGCCAGGATCTGCGGATACGCAACCTCGGCCACGTTCTCGTAGGGCGAGTACGACTTCATCAGCGCGTACACCTCGGGGTCGTGCAGCGGGTCACCCCACTCGTCCCACTCGATGACCGTCAGCGGCAGCGACGGATCGAGAATGCTCGTCAGCGGGTCGACGAACGGCACCGCGGCGAGAATCCCCGCGAACGTATCGGGCGCGAGGTTGGCAACGGCGCCCATCAGCAGTCCGCCGGCGCTGCCGCCCTCGGCGACGAGACGCTCGGGGGTGGTCCAGCCCTCGTCAATCAGGTGACGTGCGACGGCAACGAAGTCGGTGAAGGTGTTCTTCTTGGTGAGTGTCTTGCCGTTCTCGTACCAGGCCCGGCCGAGCTCCCCGCCTCCGCGCACGTGAGCGACGGCGAAGACGACCCCGCGATCGAGCAGGCTGATGCGCGCGATGGAGAACCCAGGATCGATGCTGTGCTCGTACGACCCGTAGCCATAGAGCAGCGTCGGCGCGACCTCTCCGGGCACGACGAGATCGTGGCGGTAGACGAGCGAGATCGGGATGCGGGTGCCGTCCTCGGCCGTTGCCCACTCGCGGCGCTGCGACAGCAGAGCCGGGTCGTAGTGACCGAGCACCGGCTGCTGCTTGAGAAGCGTCAGGGACGCGGATGCCACGGAGTAGTCGAACACGGTCGACGGGGTCACGAAGCTTCCGTAGTACATGCGCACGGTCGGCTGCGTCCACTCGGGGTTACCGCCGGCGCCCACGGAGAACAGCTCCTCCTCGAAGTGGACCTCCTCGAACACGGGTTCCGCCGAGCCGTCCACCTTCGCTACCGCCACCCGCGAGAGCGCGTCGCGGCGATACGCCAGCACCAGGTGGTTCGCGAACGCGTCGACGCTCTCGATGCGCGTGCCGGGGTTGTGCGGCACGAGCACGCGGGGGTCGGACGTGGGGTCGTCGGCCGGGACATCCGCTATCTCAAAATCGATCGCGTTGTAGTTGTGAACGATGAGCAGACGGTCCTCGCCGCCGAGAACCGCGTGCTCGATCGAGTACTCGATGCCATCGCGACGCGGCCAGACCACGCGGAATTCCTGGGTCGGTGTTGCGGCGTCGAGAATCCACGCCTCGCTCGTGACGCTGGAACCGGCCTCGATGACGAGGTACCGGCGGCTGCGGGTGAGTCCGATTCCGGTCCAGAACGCCTCATCGGGTTCGTGGAAGACCGTCACGTCGTCCGTCGAGGGGGTGCCGATCTCGTGGCGCCAGACGGTGTCGGGTCGCCACGAGTCATCCACCGTTGTGTAAAAAGCGAACTGGCCCGTGGCATCGAACAGTGCGCCACCCGAGGTGTTGGATACCTCATCGGCGAGGTCCTCTCCCGTCGCGATGTCGCGGATGCGCAGGGTGTAGCGCTCGTCCCCGATGGTGTCGACGGCGTACAGCAGCTGGGTGCCGTCGCCGTTGATGTCGAAGCTGCCCAGGGAGAAGAACTCCGTGCCCTCCGCTTCGACGTTGTCATCGAGCACGATCTCTTCGCCTGGAAGGGCTGCCCCGGCGTCTCCGAGGACCGGCGGCGTCCAGTCATCCGCTCCGGAAATCGGCACGCGGCAGTGAATGGCGTACTGCTGGCCCTCGACGGTGCGGGAATAGTACCACCACTCGCCCTGGCGCACGGGCACCGACAGATCGGTCTCGAGGGTGTGTCCCTTGATCTCTTCGAACAGCTGCTCGCGCAGGAGCTCGAGATCGTCGGTCTGCTGATCGGTGTAGGCGTTTTCCGCCTCGAGATGGGCGACGACCGCCGGACTCTCCTTCTCGCGAAGCCACTCGTAGTTGTCGATGACAACATCTCCGTGGTGGGTTCGTGTGCTGGGGATTTGTGCGGCGACCGGGGGTAGCAGAGTCATGCGTTCAGGGTATCGCCGGGGCATCACCGGTCGCTGTGCTGGGGACGAATGCCGCTCGTGGCGTAACCCTCGGGGACCGCATAGAATTCTCGTAGGAAGCTGACCTGCCCAGACCCCGCAGTTCGCGCCACCTGGTCAGGAGGCCGCTGTGGGAGTAAATCTGTTTACTGCCTCGATGCGCCCGTTTGCCAGTTTCTGGGTGCGATACCGGGCACCATCGTGGCGACGGATTCCGCAGCCGCTGGACAGCCCGCACGCCACCGCACCGGGCCCGGATCCGCTGCGCGTGCTTCTCATCGGGTACGGCGTTGCCATGGGGTACGGCGTGCTCACCCACGACCTCTCGCTCGCCGGCCACATCGCGCGGCAGCTGTCGTCGGAGACTGGGCGGGGCGTGCAGATCGACATCCTCACCGACCCCGACATGACGGCCCAGGGAGCGCTGCGCCTCGTGGAGCGGGTGCGGCTGAGTGACTTCGACGCGCTCGTGCTCGCGATCGGCCTGAACGAGGCACACCGACTGTCGTCCCTCCGGGCTTGGCGCAAGAAACTGACGGCGCTGCTCGACTACGTGGACCGCAAGAAACCGAAGGGGTTCGTCACGATCCTGATCTCGGTTCCGCCCATGCAGGCGATCACCGCCTTTCCGGAAGTTCTGTCGCAGCTGGCCAACCGTCACGCGCTCGCGCTCAACGAGGCATCCCATGCGGTCGCTGCCCTTCACTGTGGCGTCGTCTACGCGCCCATCTCGCGAACCATCGAGGAACGTTCTGATCGCAGTACGCCTCGGCACCGCAACAGCTACTGGACCCGGCACACTTACTCGCACTGGGCGAACATGATCGTCTCTGCAGTGCACCAGAGGTCGGTGACCTTCCCGTCGCGGGTTCCCAGAGTCGCGCCCGGTACGACAGGGTCGGTGGAAGTGGATGCCTCTGCGCCCGCCTCACCGGACGCAGACGTCACCTGACGGCCGCTCCGCCCGGACGCCACGCACCTGACGGCCGCCCCGCCCGAACGCCGCGCATTTCTCGGCTGCCACCCGTTCGCTGATTCGCTCATTCGATCATCCATAGCGTCCTCACACCCACTTCGCGGTGTTCGTGGACCGCGGTCATGGCCTGCTGCTACGGAGCGAACCGATCCTTGAGACATGGCATCGCGCACCGAGCAGATGCCACCGAAGGAAAAGAGAAACTCATGATCGAGATCATCACTCCAGAGGCAATGATTGCGAACCGTTCGTCGCTCCGCCGGGATGCGCGGATCATCGACATCGCTCCGCACGGTGCATCCGCCCTCATCATCGACAGGTCCGCCATTATTTAGCGGACCGGTCCGCACCACCCCGAACGCCGTCGGTCATCTTCCCCGTGACCGGCGGCGTTTGTCTGCCGTCCTCGGCAGTCTCATAGCTGGCTCGCATGGAACGTGCATCGCTTGGCTAGCTGGCTCCGAAGTTCGGGGCGCATTGTTAGTGACATGAGGTTGCGAACGCAGCAACGTCAGAAGTTTTCCTGAACTGGGTCCACCCGAGTGATCGGATAGCTCCGCGAGACGGACGCTGGGTTAGAGCAGCGTCCCTCCGACAAGCGCCGCCGTATTCTTACCCCCTGGGGATCCGGCGGCGCTTTCTCGTTAACGACGTCGCAGCGTGCCCGCGTCCACACCGCTGGGCAGACTCGTCGTAGTCGAACGTGGCAACGCGTCTTCCCCTCCACAGGCGCCAGATTCATCCCCAGTTCCACAGATGTGTCGAACACCCGTCCCGGCATTTCGGGGCGGCGTTGAATAGTCATATGACCTTCGACCAGGACCCCGTGGAGCCCACCGGTGACGCCGGCGAGTCCAGCGATCCCGCAGCTCGGGCACGGATGGCCCAGGTCGAAGAGATCGACATGCGCGTTGGTTCCCTTGTCGACGAAATCGTCGATGACGAGCGTCTCACCCGCTGGATCGCTGCCCGGCGCGCTGATCGAATCGACCAGCTGAGCCAGCTGGTCCTCCAGCGTTACCGGCTCCTGCGCCCGAAGGACGGCGACAGGTGGGACCAGGCGACTCGCGCAAAGCGCGACACCGCCATGGAAATCTCCTGCGCGCTGAAGATCAGCGAGAAGGCCGCCGGAATCATGATCGATCAGGCACTGACGCTGGTCCACGATCTCCCTGCCACCCACGCGGCTCTCGCCAACGGAGACATCAGCTATCAGAACGCCCAAACCATCACGCATGAGGTCTGGTTCCTGCCTGATTCGATTCGCCCCGAGTTCGAGGAGGCTGTGGTCCCCGAGGCGATGACCAAGACCCCGCCCCGGTTCCGCGAGCGGATCAAGAAGATTCGGGAAAGGCTCCACCCCGTCCCACTGGAAGAGCGCCACCAGCACGCCCTCAAAGAACGGAGCGTCATCCTCGATATTGCGCCCGACGGCATGGCCACTCTCACGTACACAGATGGTGCGGACAAGGTCGTACCCATCTACAACCGGATTGATAAGACGGCTCGCCTCCTACAAGGCCCCAAAGAGAACCGCACCCTTCCCCAGTTGAGGGCAGACGCACTCGCCGACCTCGGTTTGAACGGCAAGCCGAGCGATGACTACGACAAGGGCGTGAAACCCACCGTGCTGATTGCGGTACCCGTGCTCACTGCCATGGGTACGGGAGCCGAACCCGGAATGATGCAGGGCTACGGCCCCATCGATCCCGAGACGGCGCGCAGGCTGGCCGCGACGGCACCCAGTTTTCAGCGCATCCTCACTGATCCCGACACCGGTGCGGTGCTCTCGCTCGGCCGAAAGACCTACCGGGTGCCCGCGGACTTGCGTCGGTGGCTCCAGCTGCGAGACGGAACCTGT
The DNA here is from genome assembly GCF_018449675.1 of Glaciihabitans sp. dw_435. Lineage (GTDB taxonomy): Bacteria > Actinomycetota > Actinomycetes > Actinomycetales > Microbacteriaceae > Glaciihabitans. The sequence continues at coordinate 301,463 of NZ_JAAVUZ010000003.1, forward strand.
CGTGGACCAGGTTGCGCCACAATCGCCGAGCGCTGCGACGTCGACCACACTGTCGACTGGCAGTACGGTGGCGAAACCGACGCCGAGAATCTGGCTCACCTCTGCCAGAGCCACCACAATTTCAAGCAGTTCACGGAGTGGACGTATCGCCATCTCGCCGACGGCCGCCTCGAATGGACCTCGCCCAGCGGACGTTCCTACATCACCGAACCCAACAGCTTCATCGAGCCGACGCCCTTCACCTGGCCTGATGAGCCCAGCGGAGCGGAAGGACCCGAGCAGCAGGGCCCGACGCCCGAAGCACCGCGCGGGGGAGTTCGGCCAGATGGACCGAGCGCAGATGAACCAAGCGCAGATGGACCGAACGGAACAGCCGAGCCAACGACACCCCAACGGCCCACCGAGTTCGGTACCCCCGACGAATCCAACAGCTTCTGCGATCCTCCCAGCGACGCAACCATCGATCCTCCCACCGTCCCACCTGAGGCAGATCATCCGCCCTCCCCGCCGAACACGGGATGAAAATCGTCAGTCGTCAACCCACGAGTGCAATGCCGTTCAGTAACTTGTGCCGCTGATACTCTCCGAAGGAGGAAGGTGCCCGATGACCAGTCACGAAACTCCCGACGTCTACTACTCCTCCATCGAGGAGCGCTATCTCGCCCGAGAGGGCGTCGACCTTCGACGTTCATTGAAGAGTCCCGCTCTCGCGTTCCACGGCAGCATCTTCGCGCTTTTCTCGGACGACGGCCTCGTCGTGAAGCTCGGACGCGACGCGGTCGATGCGGCCATCATCGTGGGGGATGGGCTCCCGTATCACTCCAGCGGAGCTCACGTATCGGCAGACTGGCTGCTCGTGCCATTCGACTCAAACGAAGCTCATCGCTGGGCCGAGTACGTCGAGCGTGCCTACGAGCACTCCCGGTCACTGGAACTGTAGACGCGGCATCCGCGTCCGCAGCCGCGCAACTCAGGCAGTTGTATCCGTAGCACCCGGAGCGCCCGGAGCAATAACCGCAAGCAGCTCCCGCGGGATGATCAGTGACGGCCCCATCGGGTTGATGATGATTCCCGCCTGATCAGGATTATCGAGCGTCACCGAGATCACGTTCGACGCACCCGTGGGATACGCCTCACTGCCCTCCGACCACGCCCAGGCTTCCGCCGGCGACGTGAACGCCACCGCGAAGGCACGCCCGTCGGGCCCCCGCGCACCGGGCACGGAAACGCCCGCATCCTCGCCGGTGTCCGTCGTGTGGTGATCCATCGGGATGTACACGACCGGCGCATTGACGAAGGCCGCCAGCGCAGCATTCGACCACTCTTCGTCCCTGGGAGCAGCGAGCAGAGTCTTGAAGCCTTCGTTCGAACCTGGAACCGCTGGGAGCCCGCGCCAGATCTCGGCAGCCTCCACGATGCAGCTGGCCGGCCCAGCAGCCGCGTTGAAGATGACGCCGTCGTACGGCTTGTCGGCCCCCATCCGCAGCGAGTCGAGGGCGGGCTGCGCCAACGACGCGATCTCGGTTCCGGGCGGGTTCGCCTTTATGATTTCGGCGTTGGACGTAAACACCAGCAGGAACTCCCGGCCATCGTCGACCTGGTGGGTGCGCAGCGCCAAGGTCGAGCCCGCCTGAATGCTGCCGCCATCGAGGTTCAGCGTCGACGCGGTGATGTCGAACAGCAACTCGCCCGTCGCACACCGTCGCATGATGTCGTAGAACGAATGGGCACTCGGATCCTCAGCCATTCGCTGCAGAGCTTCGGCCACCTCCGTGTTGTCGACGAGTGGATGCCCCGGGGCGGCGGTCACATCAGCAGCCAGCGGTACCTCGGGTGCCTGTGGGCGCTGTGCGAGATAACTCTCCGGCGCCGGACGGCTCGGCGGTGCCGGCTCCGCAGCGGGCGCAGCCTCGGCAGCAACCGGCCCGGTCGCCTCGGCAGGCGAGGTGGAGTTGGCGTCTTTGTCTTTTCCGAGTCCGCGAGAGAACAGTCCCATGCACCGAGCCTAGCGAGGGAATTTCACGAAGGCGCATCGCCGCCGAACACAGCGCCGGGTACCGCGCCGGGTACGACGACGGGCACAGCGACCGGCACGCCGCCGGGCACGACGACGGGCGCAGCGACCGGCACAGCGCCGGGCACAGCGACCGGCACACCCGACGGGCACTCCGCTTGGCACAGCCACGCGTACCTCCCGATCGGGGGTGTAGGCGCGCGGCCCAGAGTGTGATGAAATCTCATTCACGATCGACGGGGGAGCAGTGGCCAGAGGGTACGCCGTCGTTGACTTCGTCACGACGGGATTGTTCGCCGCTGGCGCCGACAGAATCGTCGAACTCGCCGTTGTGCACGTCGATCCCGCAGGCACGATCACGGGCAACTGGACCACGCTGGTCAACCCCGAACGCGATCTCGGCGCGCAACCAACACACGGCATCCGCCCCCAGGATGTGCGCCTCGCTCCCACCTTCGAACAGATCGCACCCGAGCTGTGCGGCCTCCTCGAGGGACGAGCCGTCGTCGCCCATAGCGCGACTTTCGACCGCGGATTCCTCGGCGCCGAGTTCGCCCGCATGACCGAACCCCAGCTCGGCATCCCGCACCACTGGCTGTCCACGATTGCCCTCACCGAGCGCTACCTTCCGGGCACCGGACGCACCATTTCGCAGTCCGCAGCCACCTTCGGCATCGACCTCGGCTCGACGGACCGCGCTGCCGCCAACGCCTGGGTCGCGGCGCGGATCCTGACGACGTGCATCGCAGCGGACCCCGGCTGCGACGACTGGCGGGCTGCATTAGAGCGAGCGGATGACTCCCGCTGGCCCAACCTCCCGCCCACGGGCATTTACTGGGTGCCGCGCCCGCAGCTGCACACCTCGGAACTTCCCCTCATCCTTCCCGACGGCACCGAGCTTCCGGTGGGAACCGAGGATCACCCCGTGGCCGAGCCAACGGGACGCACGCCCGAGCAGACGACCGAAGCCGCGGATCAGCTCTCGAGCAGGATCGCCCAGTAGACGAGCTTCTCGTCCCGCGCGGTTTCACTGAAACCTGCGCGCTGCATCACGCGCTGCGAGGCACCGTTGTCCACCGCGGTGTCGGCCGTCACCGACGTTGCGCCCGCCATCCGGGCGAGTTCGACCGCGCCGCGCACGGCCTCGGTCGCGAAACCGTGACCCCGGGCGCCGGGTATCAGGCCATATCCGATCTCGACGGCGCCCGTGGCATCCGGTTCCCCAACGAACCCGAGACCGCCGATCGCGAGCCCGGATTCCCGCTCACGAATCATGTAGGTGGCGAACGGCCCGGCACCGGCGGTCGCGGGCGATGCCGCGAGCGGGCGGAGGACGTCGAGCTCGTCCTCGAAAGGGTAGCCGGGTGCCCACGCGTCGTCGGGCAGCGGTTCGCGCGCGATGATGCGGGCGGCCTCCGCGGGGCGGATCGGGTGGAGAACGATGCGCGGGGTGAGGATGTCTACCATCCGAGCACGATACCGCGGGGTGGGACAGGGCCAGCCCATGCGCGGGGTGGGACGGGCCCAGCCCATGCGGTGGTGAGACAGGACCGCGGGACGGGGCCGGCGTCGTGCATGGCGGATGCGGTGTTGTGGGCCAGCGGTGACGGCGCCGCCATTCGCGCCGCGCGCACCCGGAGCGGACGGATCATAGGAACCGTTCGTAGACTTCCCTACAGCGCCGCGCATCCCACCCGTGTGCACGTCGCGTCGGAGGTGAAGCGCGCTGTGACGGTCCGCAGAGCCTTCGGCATCGCCCGAATCATCTTTGCGGCCGTGTGCGCCGTCTCCCTCGTCTTCCGGCTGCGCTGGGGCCTCGGGTCGGTGACGGCGACGCCCGAGAACTTCTTCTCGTACCTGACGATCCAGAGCAACATCGCGTATCTGATCGTCACGCTGATCGCCGCCGTCGTGGCGTTTCGGACGGCGGATGACCCGCGGTGGCTGTCCATCTCGCGTGCAACGGTGCTCAGCATGACCCTGTCGGCCGGCGTCGTCTTCGGGTTCCTCATCCAGCAGGCGGGTGCGCGCGGCTTCCGCATCGACGTGCCGTGGTCCGACCAGATCCTGCATTTCTGGCTGACCGCGTTCTCGCTGCTCGAGTGGTACGCGGCACCGGGGCGCCACCGGGTTCCGTGGCGGATCATCCTCATCGTCATCGCCTACACGGTTCTGTGGGGAGTCTTCACGCTGATCCGCGGATCGATCGTCGGGTGGTACCCATACTTCTTCCTCGACCCGCAGCAGGTGGGCAGCTTCGCGCAGTTCGCCCTGTACTCGGGCATCGCCCTGACCACGTTCAGCGCCGTGTGTTCCGGCGTGGTCGGGGTCAGCCGCACCACACCGCTCGCGACCCGGATCCAGGCGCGGGTCGAAGCGTCAGCTAGACCACAGCGCTAGACGGCACCACTGACGAACGGCGCGAGGCTCGCCATCGCGGACTGCACGAGCGCGTCGTCATCCAGCGCGGCGAACGCCGTGGCGTCATCTCCGCCGACGAGCCCGACCAACACGTTCTCTCCGGTGAGGGGGGAGAGGTTGATCCAGTTGGTGATGAGATCGTCGGTTCCGACCACCTGCCAGCGCGAGGCATCCGTTCCCCAAAAATGGGTGTCGAACTTGAGCCAGACCGTCTCGATGGCGCCGAAGCCGAGCTCGGCGATCGCGGTGCGGTGCTCGAACGGCAACAGGGGGGAGAACTCGATGCTGCCGTCCTGAAGCACGCCGAGCGGTACCGTCAGGATCACGCGATCGACGCTCAGCGATTCGCCGGTTCCGAGGCGCAGGCTCACGCCCGTGGAGGTGTACGTGATCCCGACGACGGTGGTCGACAGGAAGGTCTTCGTTCCCTTGAGGGTGCTCGTCACCAGCTCGCTGAAGCCGCCGGTCACGACACTGGTGGCGGCGGCCGGGTCCGGCACCCCGTACCAGCTCGAGATCGCCCCGGCATCGGCTCCGGCGATGGTCGCCACTGCGGCGAGCTCGGCGGCCAGGAGCTGGTCGCCGGCGATGCCGTCCTGGGTGGCGGATGCCGCGGACTTTGTCGCACCCGAACCCGAAAGTGAATCCTCCAGCGAGCTGTCGGTGAGTTGCTTCGCCGCCCACGACGTGGCCGACGCGAGGGCTTCTGCGCCCGTGCGATTTCTGCTCGCGGTCGCGCTTGTTGTGCCGGTGGACGCACGCAGCTCGGTCGTGGCGAGGGGCGAGGTCGTCACGTGCAGCTCCAGCAGCTCGTCGAGGATGACCTTGTCGGTCTTCGTGCCCTGGCGCCAGGCACCGAGCTCGACCCGTCCGTTGAAGTTGTCGGCCGAGATCGTGTGGATGCGTCCACCGACGCGGTCGCGTGCCTCGATCACCATGACCTCGGCGCCGAAGTCGCCCAGCAAGCGGGCGGCTTCCGCACCGGCGATGCCCGCACCGATGACGGCGACACGCTCACCCGGGGAGGAGATCGCCGTGATCGCCGCGGCGGCCCTGGCACCCGACTGGCGGGCACCGAGAACGGTGCCGACGTTATCGACGGCGGTGGCTTCGCCGGCGAAGATCACGCGGTCGAGCACCGGTGTGCGCAGGGCTGCGCGATGATCGGGGGTCGAGCCATTCGCCATGAAGCTGTGGGATCCGCGGGCGAACGGATCCTTCGACCACTCGCTGCGCTGCATCGCGATCGGGGTGGGAACCCCGGTGGGCGTCGGCGTGCCGGTCGGCGTCACCGTGGGCGTGGCCGACGCGGACTTCGTCGGAGCGGGAGTGGGGCTCGTGCACGCGCTCAACACCAGCAGCGACAGGCCGGCGCCACCTCCGACGATCAGGTTGCGGCGAGTGAACGGCATCTCAGAACTCAACCACACTCGGCTGGCGGGCAGCCATCAACGCGCTGCGCGGCACGTCAGCACGCGTCACGTCAGCACTCCACCACGTTCACCGCGAGGCCGCCCATCGAGGTCTCCTTGTACTTGGAGCTCATGTCGCGTCCGGTCTCCGCCATCGTCAGGATGACCTCGTCCAGCGACACCCGGTGCGTACCGTCGCCCCACAGCGCCATTTTCGCCGCGTTGACGGCTTTGGCCGCACCTATGGCGTTGCGTTCGATGCACGGGATCTGCACGAGCCCGCCGATCGGGTCGCACGTCAGTCCGAGGTTGTGCTCCATCGCGATCTCGGCCGCGTTCTCGACCTGCTCGGGGGTTCCGCCGAGAATTTCAGCCAGTCCGGCCGCCGCCATGGACGACGCCGATCCGACCTCACCCTGGCACCCGACCTCGGCACCCGAGATGGACGCCTGCTCCTTGTAGAGCACCCCGACCGCACCCGCGGCCAGCAGAAAGCGCACCGTCGCGGCATCCTTCTGTTCCGCCGTCGCGCCGATCATCGACGGGGCATAGTGCATCGCATAGAACAGCACCGCGGGGATGATGCCCGCCGCGCCATTCGTCGGCGCCGTGACGACCCGCCCACCGGACGCGTTCTCTTCGTTCACCGCGAGGGCCACGAGGTTCACCCACTCCTGCCAGTAGCCGGGATCGCGCGTGACGTCTTCCGCGAGCAGCCGCGCGTACCAGGCGGGCGCCCGCCGCTTGACGCTGAGGCCACCGGGCAGCACACCCGTGCGACGGACGCCGGAGTCCTTGCACGCGTCCATCACATCGCGGATGTGCAGCAGGCCGGAAACTACCTCCGCCTCGGGCCGGCTCGCCAGCTCGTTGCGCAGCATCACGCCGCTGAAGTCCAGGTTCTGCTCTGAGCAGTGTTGCAAGAGCTCCGCGGCCGTGCGGAAGGGCAGGGGGAGCGGGGCGGATGACCCGGTCGCCGGCAGCACGTCGTGACCCGGTTCATCGCTCTGGCGCTCCACGAACCCACCGCCCACGGAAAAGAAGGTTACCTCGTGCAGCACGGCGCCCGAGGCATCCACTGCACCGAAGGTCATGCCGTTCGTGTGGTGGGCGAGCACCGTGAGCGGGTGCAGCACCATCTCGTTCACCCCGTAGGCCACGGGCACACTGCCCCCGAGCTGGACAATGCCCGACGTGGCAATGGCCGCGAGGCGCTCGTCCACCTCGTCGGGAAGCACGAGTTCGGGGTGACGGCCCTCGAGACCGAGCAGGATCGCGGTCATGGTGCCGTGCCCACGTCCGGTCGCCGCGAGTGAACCGTAGAGGTCGACGCGGAGCCCCCGCACCGCATCCAGGTCACCGCGGGCGTTCAGTTCGTCGGCGAAGGCGGCCGCGGCACGCATGGGACCGACGGTATGCGAGCTCGACGGCCCGATGCCAATGGAAAAGAGGTCAAACACTCCTACGGACATGGTGAGAAGTTCCCTCCGGTTGCGCCGCCTCGTGAGCGACTCCTTCCAGTATCGCGACTATCTACTGCAAAGTTGTGCAACAGCGATGTGGCTGGCCAAAACAACGTAACGTGGGCAGGTGGCATCCGAGCACTCGAGCTCATGGACTGCGATGCCGCGTAACGAAAGGTTCAGACTTGGCCGTCGAATGCATCCACGGATTGGAACTATCGCGTTGCGATTCCTGCAGCCCGAAGCCCGCTCCCGTGATCGCGCCCAAGGTGCCTGCCGCCCGCAAGGTCGCGGCGTCACGTCTGTCCACTAAGGTGGCACCGATGCGTGCTTCCTCCTCACGCGCGGCCGCGACTCGCGCCGCGTCAACCGGCTCTTTGCGCCGCCCCGTCGCCGATATCGGCGAACAGCGGATCTACCACCTCACCCACGTCGACAACCTCGCGGCGATCCTCGAGTCCGGCGCCCTCCTGGCCGACCTCAGCGAGAGCCGCACGGCGCCTCCCGCCGTCGACATCTCGTCGGCCGAGACCCGCGAAACCCGCCGAAGCCGCACCATCGAGGGCTCGGACACCGCTGACGGGGCCGTCGCCTCCTACGTGCCGTTCTTCCTGTCGCCGAACGCGAGCGTGTGGGACGGAATCCTGAGCGGAGCGGATGACCCGCGCCTCTCGGTCGCGGTCCGGGGAGCCATCCCCGCCGACTACGTCATGCTCGTCAGCACCATCAAGAAGGCCGTCGACGCCATCGCCGCCGCCGAGGAAGCCCACCCCGCGGCAATCGTCGCCACGAACGCGGACGCCGCCGCCACGACGACGTCGTTCGGCGCCACCCGCGAGGACTACGAGCGCATCGTGCGTCGGCTGCGGGCGGACTCCGAGTCGCCCGCCATCCTCGAGGCCGAGTTCCTCGTCAAGGACACCTTCCCGATCGAACTCGTGACCCTCATCGGCGTCGCCAACGACAAGGCGCGCGACGTCGTTCGTCCGCTGCTGCGCGACTACTGGCACACCCCGAAGGTGGCCGTGTACCCGCCATGGTTCCACCGCGTCGAGAACGACGACGAGTAGACACCTCGGGCGCGTGCGGTCAGACCGTGCCGAGCGGGATGAACTCGCCCGCCGGTAATTCCACGCGCACCTCGTCGTCGGGATAGACCACCCCGTCGGCAACAACCACGGACATGATTCCCGCCTTGCGGATCACCCTGTCCGCGGCATCCTTCGCAATGAGGGCCTTCATCAGGCCTTTCTGAAAGCGGTTTATCTGGCTGCACGGGCTGCGCAGCCCGGTGACCTCGACGATGGCGTCGGCCCCCAGGTGCAGGCGTGTGCCGAGCGGCAGCGTGCGCAGCACGAGACCGCGCGTTGTCACGTTCTCGCCGAGACCGCCCGCCGTGACGTCGTGACCGAGGGCCGCGACCTCAGCAAAGACTTCCTCGGGCAGCAGGTGCACCTGGGTGAGGTTGGCCCGCGTTGGATCCTTCTTCGCGATGTAGACGTGCTGGGCGGTGTGGCCCGCGTGCGCGTCGCCCTCGATGCCCCATCCAGTGATGAGACGAATGGATGCCACGGGCGCCTTGCTGAAGTCGTGTGTCGCGCTACGACTGACCGAGGTGATGGTTCCCGTGGCGCCGTCTGCCTCGATCGCGTCGTCCACAACCTGCTCTGCCGCGCCGGGGTTTTCCATGGGATGAATTGTTACACGCGCCCCGCCCTAGGCTGGTCGGATGTCGATGCCCGAGGTCTGTGTCTGTTACCTGATCAGGTCGGGCGACTCAGGCGACGAAGTTCTGCTCGGCCGCAAGAAGTTCGGGCTGGGCGAGGGCAATCTCGTCGGTCCCGGCGGCAAGCTCGAGCCCGGTGAGACGCCGCTGCAGGCAATCGTGCGCGAGGTGGAGGAAGAGACGGGCGTCGTCGTAGCCCCGGCCGACCTGCGCCTCGTGGGGGAGCTCACGTATCCTTTCCCGTTCAAGCCCGCGTGGACGCAGAAGTCCTGGGTGTTCCTCACGCGTGCCTGGACCGGTGAGCCCGTCGAGTCGGACGAACTCGTGCCCGAGTGGTTTCCGGTGTCGGCGGTCCCCGTCGAGCGGATGTGGGATGACGCGCAGTACTGGCTTCACGACGCGCTCGAGTCACGGTATGTGACGGCCACGTTCGAGTTCGGCGAAGACCTGGCGACGGTCGCGGCATCCGATCATCCGGCCTTCGTTATCGCCCTGCCAGAGACACCCGCGCTGCTGGAGACTTCCGCCCTGCCGGACACACCCGCACTCCCGGGGGAATCGGCGTGACCGCCCTCGCCGTCACCGAACGCCGGCCACTTCCCGCCTGGCTGTTCTCGGTCGGTGTCGTCGGTTTCCTGTTCGGCGTCCTCGCCAAGGCGGCAGACAACTGGGGCGAGCGGTGGGCGAGCGACCTCGGCACCTACCCCGCCCTGTGGATCCTGGTGATGGCGGTCGTCGGGCTCGTGGCATCCACCCTGACGGATGCCGCGCTGGGGGCGGTCGCGTTCTTCGTGCCCATGGTGGTCGCGTACTACGGCTGGTCGGTACTGGTGCTCGGGTATGACCCGACGCTGTATGTGTTCGCGTGGGGCCTGCTCGCCGTGACCCTGTGTCCCGCGCTCACGGCTCTCGCCTGGCAGGCGATCCGTCGCCGCGGTGTGCTCGCCGGCCTCGTGCTCGGAACGATGGCGGGCGCGATCCTCGGGGAGGGTCCCATCTGGCAGTTCTGGCTGCTGATCAACGGGGGACTGCCCGCGGATTTCCCCATGCATCCGGTGCAGGCCATCGTCGACGTGCTGTTCGCGACGCTCATCATCTTCGTGATTCCCCGCACGCGGTCGGCACGACTGTGGGCGTTCGGGTTCGCCATCCTGGTGGCGGCTGCCGCGCCGGCGCTCATGACGGCCGTGGGCTTCGGGCTGGGCTGAATCTGCTGCGAGAGCCGGACCCGGCCTAGAACCAGATGCTCAGCCAGGGCGTGACGGGGGAGTGGAACGCCGCATCCACCGCGACGGCGGCACCGGGGGTCTCCTCGGTCATGCGTCCCGCGCGCACCAGCGTCACCGCGGAGACACCGCCGAGGTACAGCGAGCTGAGATCGTTGACCGAGAGGGATACGACCGCCGCGTCATCCGGAACGTCGCCCGACAGCGACTCCGACGTCGCCTCGCCGTCCGCACCGACGGTCACAACGAAGTCGCCCTCGGCAAAGCCGAGCGGGTCGGACACCCGGAGCACGAGCGTGCCGGGCGCAGCGTAGGCCCGCGCCGTGAGGGCGGCGGGTACGTCGAGGATGCGGGTCCACAGGTGATCCGTTTCCCGGGTCTTGGCGACGCCGCGGAAGTCGGAAACCTGCCAGCGGAACGCCTCGTCGGTCGAGCGGAGCGGCGCGCGGATCTCGCTGACGAGGTCGATCGCGAGCAGGAACTGCCAGAGGCCCGCGTACGCGTCGGGCGTGATCGCCGACAGGTACTTGAGGTCGAGGGAGTACCCGAACGGCACGGTCTCGGACTCAAGCATCGAGTAGATGGCGAAGCCCTGGGTCACGCCATCGGCGTCGTCATAGCGCACCGCGCGCAGCTTCTTGGCGACGGCCGGGTCGCCGAAGACGCCGAGCCAGCGGTCCCAGAGCAGGGGCCACGGCGCGATCTCACCGGGGGTGTCCAGCCGGGTCTGCTCCATGAGCGCGGGGCCGGTGCGACGGATCTCCTCGAGAGACACAAAATGCACGCGACCGGATGCCTCGGCGCCGGTCCAGCTCACCCGGCGCGAGTCGATCGAATAGTTCGCGGCCAGCGCGGCGGGGGAGAACCCGAAGCGGCCGTAGATGGTCGCTTCCGACACGGTGAGCGCGGCAATGGAGTGACCGAGGCTCACCGCGGTGCGCAGCTCGGACTCAAGCATCGCGCGCGCGATTCCCTTGCGGCGGTGGGTGGGGGAGACGGTCACGGCGGAGATCGCCCACGCGTTGACGGCGCGGCGTCCGGGAACGGTGATGTCCGTGGGGAACGAGCTGACCGAGGCCACCGGCATGTGAGGCTCCGCGGCCGTGGCATCCCACACTCCCGTCGACCGACGGTAGGTGAGTCCTTCGAACTGCGCGGCAATGGTGTCTTCCGGCTCGACGCCGTCGTGGAACCCACGTGCCTCGGCCTGTACCCAGTTCGCGAATTCCTCGCGGTTCGTCGAGTCGACGACACGGAATTCGAGTCCCTGCGTGGCGAGCAGTGCGGCGGACTGGGGGTCAATGGGAGCGTGCTGGTAGTCGTGGTTCACCTATCGAGGGTACCGTCCGGCACCGACGCGCCGGGCAGCGGGTCTCGGAGGTGCCGTACCGTGGACGGCATGACGACAGCGACCGACATCCGCCTCGCCGACGACAACGACCACGAGTGGTTGTACACGCTGCACGAACTCGCCCACCGCGCGCTCGTCGAGGAGGCGTATGGACCCTGGGATGACGCGCAGCAAAGTGACTTCTTCGCGGCGCTGATCACGGACTACGACGCGTACGTGGTCGAATCCGCGGGCCAGCCCATCGGATCGCTGTACCTCGGCACCCGCGACGAGGACACCTTCGTGGCGCTGGTCGAAATCACTCCAGGTCAGCAGGGGCAGGGGCTCGGAACATCCGTTCTGAACTGGGTCGCCGAGTATTCGCAGCGCGAAGGCCGCGGCACGGTCCTGCAGGTACACAAGCTCAACCCGGCAGCGAAACGTCTGTACGAGCGCCTGGGCTACGAGCCTGCCGGCGAGACCGAGACGCACTTCCTGCTGCGGCGCCCGGCCGGACTGCCCGCCTAGCTGTAACGGCTCGCTCAGCCCTCGAGCAGCCCGCGAATGTCCTCGGCGGTCAACGCACTGCTGAACACGGCATCGTCGTCCATCACCGCGTCAAAGAGCTTTGACTTCTGCTCCTTGAGCGTCATCACCTTCTCCTCGATCGTGCCGCGCGCGACCATGCGGTAGACCAACACGTTCTTGGTCTGCCCGATGCGGTGCGTGCGGTCGACCGCCTGCGCCTCGCTGGCCGGGTTCCACCACGGATCGAGCATAAACACGTAGTCGGCCTCGGTGAGGTTCAGACCGAAGCCACCCGCCTTCAGGGAGATCAGGAACACCGGGGCATCCCCCTGCTTGAAGCGTTTGATGACCTCGGGGCGGTGCAGCGTCGACCCGTCCAGGTACTCGTATTCGACGCCCTCCAGGTCGAGGCGGGTTGCCGCGATCTTCAGGAACGAGGTGAACTGGCTGAAGATGAGCGCCCGGTGCCCCTCGGCCACGACGTCTTCGAGCTGCTCGAACAGCGCATCGAGCTTGGACGACGGGATGTCGGAGTACTTCTCGTCGACCAGCGACGCGTCGAGCGCGAGCATGCGCAACAGGGTGAGCGACCGGAAGACGATGAACCGGTTCTTGTCCATGTCATCGATGAGCCCGAGCAGCTTCTGCCGCTCCTTCTGCAGGTACGCGTCGTAGAGCTTCTTGTGCCGCGGCGACAGGTCGATGCGCAGCACCTGCTCCTGCTTGTCGGGCAGCTCGGTGGCGACCAGGTCTTTCGTGCGGCGCATCATGAGGGGGCGGATGCGCCTGCGCAGACGTGACACCAACTGGGCGCTGTTCTTCTCGTCAACGTTGCGGGCGATGGGCCGTACGTACTCCTCGGTGAATTTGCGCAGCGAGGGGAACAGGCCCGGCGCCACGATCTTGAAGAGGGACCACAGGTCGGTGAGGCTGTTTTCCATCGGAGTGCCGGTGATGGCGAGCTTGAACGGCGCCTCGAGCTCGACGGCGACCTCGTGGGCCTTCGACGCGGGGTTCTTGACGAACTGCGCCTCATCGAGGATCAGTCCCGACCACGACTCGGCCTGGTACACCGCGGCGTCGAGGCGGAACAGCGCATATGAGGTCACCACGATGTCGGCCCCCGCGATGTCGTGGTGCAGGGAGCCGGCGCTCTTTCCCTCGGTTGTGGTGATCCCTCGCACCACGAGCGACGGGGTGAACCGTTCGGCCTCGGCCAGCCAGTTGCCAACGACGGACGTGGGAGCCACCACCAGGAAGGGAGCCCGGGCCGGGGCATCCGGAACCTGCTGGGCCGCGTCGTGCTGTACTGCGGCGTCGTGCTGTACTGCGGTGTCTTGCTGTTGGACCGCGTGAGCAATCAGCGCCAGCGTCTGCAGCGTCTTTCCGAGGCCCATGTCGTCGGCGAGAACGCCGCCGAGCCCGTGCGCCCAGAGGAACGCGAGCCAGTCGAAGCCATCCTGCTGGTAGGGACGCAGAGTCGCGTTGAGACCGGCGGGCAGGGGAGTCGGATTGACGCGCTCGAGCTCGAGGAGTCCCTGCACGGCCGCGCGCCAGGACACCGCCTGTTCGGTCTCGTCGGCGAGATCCTCGAACTCTGCCCAGAGGCTCGCCTGGTAGCGACTGATGCGCAGCCCGGTCTCCCACTCGGAGAGCGCCGACGCCTCCTCGATGAGGTCCTTGAGCTGTTCGAACGCGGGGTGATCCAGCGACAGGTAGGAGTTGTCGACGAGCAGGAGCTTCTTTGCGCCCTTGGTCAGCGCCTTGAACAGCGGCGCGAACGGAACCTTGCGCCCCTCGATGCTCACGAGCACGCCGAGGTCGAACCAGTCGCGCTGGTCGGTCTCGACGGTCGTGAAGACGAGGGTGGGTGCTTCCGTGAGCTCCGTGTACTCGGGCTTCTCGCCGATGATGTCCACCCGCACACTCGCGAGCTGCTGCACGACGGGAAGCACCTTGTCGGTGAATTCGGCGGCCCCGAGCCCCTGCAGCGTGGTCTGCGACTGCAGGGGACCGCTCTCGAGCACGCGCTCGACGCTCGCGATGACGGCCGCTTCGAGCGCCGGATCGCGGTCACCGTCCGCGTTGTCACCGATCCACAGGCGCTTTCGTTCGGCGGCGCCACCCTCGGAGTACTCCCACTCCCACACGAGCTTGACGCTCTGCTTCGGCGTGAACGTACAGGTCAGCACGAGCTGCGGCGGCACCACGTCGGGGATCGACACCGAGTCATCCGAATTGGTCACCGTCACCGTGCGCCGCAGGCGCGGGAAGTACTCGCCCATGAACTCGTCGGCGTCCTCCGCGGGCACCGCGACGGGGTCCTGGGCGAGCAGGCGCTTGTGCTCTTGGGTCAGTGGCCCGGCCGTGGGCGCAATCGTGAATTGCGCGAGCGGGGTCATGCGCCAGGCATAGATTCCGTGCTCGCCGATGGTGGACGCGGATGCCACGGGCCGCTCCTCGCCGTCGATGGCGAGCAACGTCGTCAGCAGCAGGCCACGCTCGTCATCGGACGTGAGGTCGATACTGACCCGTGCCTCGCCGGCGATTTCCACCGTGGACCCCTTCTTCGCCCCGACCAGCGGGATGTCGAGTGTGTGGGCGTCCTCGAGCAACCGCCACAGCAGCGGGCTGTGGAAGTCATCGAGATACAGCCAGTCGGCCTCCTGCACGCCGTGCGGCACGCGCGTCGCCTTGTGCAGCGCCGCAAACTGCGCGAACCAACGCTGCTGATCGGGCCTGAGGCTGAGGCGATTCGACTGGAAGGCCATCGAGTTCCACGTGATGTTGCCGCGCACCCAGTTGCCGGTGGCGCTCAGCAGCGCCGGGCGCACCCCGAGCCGGAGCTCACCATCGCTGCCGGTGGAACGTCCCGCGGGTTTCGCCGTCGGCCCCCGCCAGCGGTCCCTGCTGCGCGGCGTCTGCTCGCGGAGCTCGAAGAGCAGCGCCATCGGCGTGTGCGTGCCCGCCGTCGGGGGAGGGCTGCCGGGAAAACGACGCCCATCGGAAGCGGATGACCCGGGCTGCGCAGTCAACCCGGAGAACGCGGTCTTCCAGCTGGGCTGCGCCGGCAGCTCGGGAACGGCGGGCTGGGACATCCCGCCCCGTGCCCCACCCGACCGACTGCCCGTGGCGATGCCGTCCTTGGTGAGCCCACTTGCCTTGCCCACCCCGATGCCGCCGAAAAAGTCATTGCCACCGAGGCGGGCCATGTGGAGTGCGTTGCTCTCGAGCAGCGCGGCCGCAACGTGCTTGCAATTGGCACCGACCGGACAGGTGCAGAAGCTGCTGATGGGCTTGCGGTGTTCGCCCACGGCCGGCGCCAGCTTGACGCTGCAGTTGTAGGGCCACGCGGCTGATCCCTGCACGGAAGCGCTGAGCATGCCGGTGGAGTCGTCCCACGTGACGGCGGTCACGGCCCCGCTGCGGGAATACTCCCGCGCCCGTTGGTAGGTGCCCGGACCGACAAGGCTCACCATGTCGCCGAAGTCCACGAGGGGGTAAGCGTCAGCGGACATTGGTCAATCGTCCCACGAGCGGATGACACGGGGGTGCCCCGTGTGCGGCCTCCGTCACCCTGCGCGTCCGGCGGCACCCCCTCGTCAGCTCTTGGTAACACTTTGGCTAAAATCCTCACGATATTTCCTCACTACCCCCTAGGGTGGGGGTACAGACCATCAAGGGGGCTCGAATGGCTGATCTATCGATCTCGGGGGAGTACCTCGACTCACTGCGCTCCCAATTCACCGCTCTCGCGGCGTTCACCTCGACCGAGGACGATGCGGCTGTGGATCACAGCTCGTGCGGTTCCGACCTCGTCGCGACGGCCGGCAACCAGACGGCAACGCTGCAGCTGTCCCGCGCATCGATCGCCTCGCTCAACGCCATGGCGCTCAGCGAGCACGCGGGAACGACGAGCGTGGAAATTGCGGCGCTCGACGCCAGCCTCGCCAAGGCGGCGGGAGACAAGTGACGATCGTCAATCCGTCTCCGTTCACCCTCGGATACGATGTCCCCGATCCGGGCAAGGGCGACACCGCCCATCTGCGGGCCATCGCCACGTCCCGCACCACCAACGCCGGTCGTGTCGGCGACGCGATCGCGCTGATATCCACCATCACCGGGGACCTGCCGTCACACTGGACCGGGTACGCCGCCTCAATGAATCTCAACGCGACCCAGGCACTCGTGCCGGACCTGACAGTGCTCAAGGCGTCGTACGAGAAGCACGCGGAGGCGCTCACCACCTACGCCACCGAGGTGGAACGCATTCGAGATGCGGCGGCTCCCCAGGCGGCCGCGTACACGTCCGCCTCGGATGACATCGTGGGTTGGCGAAGTCAGCGTGACTACATCGAGGTGGGCTACCCCACTCCGCGCGAGTACACGCCCATCATCGGTGCTCCTCCCGGCCTGTACGAGGAGGCCGACTGGGAACGCGCCGTTGCCCTCGATGGATATATCGACGAGGCGGAGGCGACGATGGCCACCGCCAAGGCCGCGCTGGAGGCGCTGGTCGCCGACCGCGCCGCAGCCGACAAGACCTGCGCCGATGCGCTCTCATCGAGCGAGGCCCGCGGACCCTTCAGCACTGTCGAATCCAGCGATGGGCTCTCCCAGAAGGAGATCCTTGACTTGTTGGACGGGATGTCTCCCACCGAGGCCACCCTGTATCTGAACAGTCATCCGGACTTGCTGAACGCCCTCGCCGACGGCAACCCGGACAACGCGGACGCGATTGCGAAGTTGTGGACCTCGCTGGGCGCGGGCGGTACCGAGGTCGCCAAGGACCATCCCGACGTTGTCGGCAACCTCGAGGGCGCGTCGTCGTTCGACCGGGGGATCGCCAACAAGATTGTGCTCGACAGGGAACTTGCAAGCGCACAGCGCGGATTGGACTCGGCCACTACTCCCGCGGATAAGGAGAGATTCCGAACCCGGCTGGAGACGTTGAACAACATCGTCGATTCCCTGGGAGCCGGAATGACTGCGAAGCCGCCGCGTTCCCTGCACTCGCTCGACACCAGCGGCCAGGTGCTGGCCTCCGTGGTGTACGGCGATCTCGACAACGCCGACCATGCCTCGTACAACGTTCCCGGAATGAACACGAACGTTCATGACTCCATGACCAACTGGGGAAAAGACTCCAAGCGGTTCTACGACGAGCAGGTCAATCTCCTCATCGCCGACGGAATGGACGCGGCAGAGGCGCAGAAGCAGGTCGCCGTGGTGTCCTGGATTGGTTACGACACACCCAACCCGCTCACCGTTGGATCTCCCATTCAGGCAATCATCGGAGCTGAGAAGCTGCAGGCGTCCATCGAGGGCACTACAGCGCAGCGAGACATCCACAACCCGTCCGGAACTCTCGGAGTGGTCGCCCACTCCTATGGGTCTACGACCGCAATGGCGGCACTGTCGAAGGACATGGACGTGGACACCCTCGTGACCTACGGTTCCGCGGGAGAGATCATTGGGTCGCACCCCGAGCTGAACGACGGGTGGTATCAGACGGAATCACCCGATGATCCGTGGGCAAAGATAGGACAGATCACCGGCGGGCGTCCTTCCCCGGCACTGGATCCGTCCTCGCAGTCGCTGGACTCCCAGTCCGGTTATTGGGAAAACCCCTCCACGCACAAGCTGGAGTATGTGGAGAGCGCCCACACCCACTCTGGTTACATGGTCAAAGACACCGCGTCGCTGCACAACATGGCAGCAGTCACGATCGGGAAGCCAGAACTCATTTCCACCCCCGTGGGACCGGCACTCGCGCCGGGACCACTGGGTTCTTCACCCAACGATGGAGCACTGTGATTCGCATATCGCCCCGGTCCGCCATGGTGGCGCTAGCCCTCACCCTGGTGTCGGCCGTCGCGGGGTGCGCGACCTCGTCGTCCCCCCGTCCATCCGGAAGCGTCACTCAGGAGACCGCAATGGCAGATCCAGCACAGGTCCGCACGGACCTTTATTCTCAGCTCGACAAAGCACAGGAGCTCATCGGCGGCACGTGGGACAACGCGGACGACCCGAGTCCCACGGATTGCACCGTCGGATCCACCACCGGTGTGACGTTCACTGGCACCCGCCGGTCGAACGACACGGTGCCCGAAGAGACCCGGGCGAAGGTCGCCGCCCTCTGGGAAAGCATGGGGTTCACCACGGAAACCAAAGACGACGTTGCGCCCTACCGCCTGATCATCGCCACGTCGAAAGTCGATCCCGAAAATACTCTGACCTTCGGGCTCGCTGACAAGGCGATGTACCTCGAGGGCCAGGGCGCGTGCGGCGATGGAGATCTCAGCGAATGGGTCGATATCGTCAACAAGGAACTCGCGGCGAAGGACTAGTCCTCGCCCTAGCCCGACGCCGTCAGCTGCCGGCTCATATCCAGCAACGATGGAGTCAGACATGCGCCGCACCGCGATCCCGATCGCCGGAGTTGCGACAGTGATCAGTCTGCTTGTCGTTCTCGCGGGCTGCGCTGCGCAGCCGACCACCTCGTCGAGCAACTCACAGGAGACCGCAATCGCGGATCCCGCTCAGGTCCGAACCGACCTCTACAAACAGCTCGACAAGGCTCAGGCTCTCCTGGGCGGCGCGTGGGACAACGCGGATGACCCGAGTCCGATGGAATGCACGGCCGGCTCCAGCTCCGGCGTCACGTTTACGGGAAACCGTGGGTCGAACGACGTCGTCGCCGAAGAGATGCGTGCACAGGTTGCTTCCCTCTGGGAAGGAATGGGGTTCACCACCAGGATGAAAGACGATGTCGCCCCCTACCGGCTGGTCATCGCCACGTCCCCGTCGGATCCGGAAAACACCCTGACGTTCGGCCTCTCCGACAACGCAATGTACCTCGAGGGTCAGGGAGCGTGCGGCGCCGGAGACATCAGCGAATGGGTCGATATCGTCAACAAGGAACTCGCCGCCAAGGACTAAAGTCGTGCCATGAGTTTCCAGGCGTACCTCGACACCATCAAGGAAAAGACCGGCCTCGGACCGGGTGACTTTCGCGCCATCGCGGCCGAAAAGGGACTCCTCGCCGACGACGTAAAGCCGGCACAGATCGTCGCCTGGCTCGCCGACGACTACGGCCTCGGACGCGGCCACGCGATGGCGCTCGTGGCGACGTTCCGTGAGAGCCGCGCCGGTGGGCGCGACCCCGTTGATGTGGTCGATAAGCAGTTCACCGGCGCGAAAGCCCACTGGCGCGCGACGTACGACGACCTGCTCCTCAAACTCGCCGAGAACGGCCACGTCGACATTGCGCCCACGAACACCTACATCAGCCTGCTCAAGGGCACCGCGAAGTTCGCGATTGTTGCCGTCACCGCCGACCGCCTCGACATCGGTATCAAGCTCAAGGGCGTCGAACCGATCGAGCGGTTCGAGGCATCCGGACCATGGAACTCCATGGTTACCCACCGCGTGCGAATCAGTGATCCCACACAGATCGACGCCGACGTCCTCGACTGGCTGCGCCGCGCCTACGACGCGGCATAGCCACAGGGGCTGGTCAGCCCTTCGACATGGGCGTCTCGTCCGCCACGCTGGTGAAGTTGATGAGAGCGCTGGTGCCATCGAGGTCTTCCAACTGCTTCGCCACGGCTGCCTCGGCGACGTCGTCCGCCAGATTCGCGATGACCCAGGTCGATCCAAGAGCGTCGGTCAGGTTCGCCAGCTCAGCGGGGTGATCGGCTACCGGCAGGCGGAGGGAGACCAGGATGGTGCCCGCGATCGCGTCGACCGGAACATCCTGCGTCAGGTTCTTGATTACCTCATCGAAGAGCTCGGTCGAGTCCACGCGCTCAAGCCCCACGGTCTCGGGCGGGGTGTCGGCAATTTCGAGCGAGCCACCGGGCATGCGCTCCAGCAGGGCCGCGCCCTCAAGTGTCAGCAGTGCAACCGAATGCAGGTGCAGGATGCGCTCAAAGGCCGCACGCGCGGACGGTTCGTCGTTATATCCGAGGAGTGCGAGAGTCGCCAATGGAGTAGTCCTTTATCTATAAGGCGGATGACTCCGTCGAGCGTAGCGCTCGCCACCGACCCACATCGGGGGTTGCACACGCGCGTCATACTCCGGTTGAGGCCACCGGTCGGGGGATACGAACCTCGATGACGGTGCCGACTCCCAGCTCGCTGCTGACGGAGGCGGTGCCGCGGTGCGCCTCGACCACGGTTTTCACGATCGACAGGCCGAGCCCCGTGCCCGGGATCTCGTCGTCCCGCACCGAGGGCGCGCGGTAGAACCTCTCGAAAATGTGGGGCTGGTCCGCCTCCGCAATGCCGATTCCCGTGTCGGTGATGCGGATGACAACGTCCTGTCCCTCGATACCGCCCGTGGCCGATACCGTCCCGCCCGATCGGCTGAACTTCACGGCGTTGGACAGCACCTTGTCGAACGCCGACGCCAACAGGTCTGCATCGCCCTCGACATGGAGCTCGGGCAGTGCGGGATCAATGATGCGGATGCCCCGGGCCGCAGCCCCCGCACGGACGGCGTCGAGCGCGGTGCGGACTGTAGCGCCCAGGTCAACCCGGATGCGGAGGGACAACGCCTGTTCGCCGGCGGACATCAGCAGGTCCGTGATGAGCGCCAGCAGTCGCTGGCTGTTGCGTTGCACAACGGCAAATTCGCGATCGACCCCGAGGCCGGTGAGGTCAAGCTCGTCTTCGATGAGTTCGAGATAGCCGATCATCGATGTCAGCGGGGTGCGCAGTTCGTGGCTGATCGTGGTGAGGAACTGGTCCCGGGCTCGAATGGCCTCGGCCAACGACGTCACGTCGCTGCTGGCGACCACCGTCCCGATAATCTCGCCGGACGCTCGCCGCACGAATCGGGACGTCACCAGCATCGCCCGCTGGTCGGCAGCCTCGCCAATCCAGTACAGGTGGCGGGTGGTCAGTTCACCGCGGGCGGCGCGCGCGACGGTCTGGTCTTCCCGCGGCACCGGGGTGACCCGGTCGGCCTCGAACACCATCGACCACGGGGCGAGGTTCGTGAGCGAGGGGCTTCCGCCAGTTCCCGCGGCCGACTGCGCCGCCGCATTGCTGATGAGGATCTCACCCTGGGTGTTGTAGTAGGTAATTCCCGCGTCGACGGTGTCGACCACGGCGAGTGTGGTCGCGGTGGTGTCGAGGCCCTGCGCCTCCGAGATGCGCAGCAGCTCGTTCGACACCGTCAGGGCCGTGCGATCCCTGCGTTGCTGGCGCGCGGCCGCGAACACGGCAAGGGCAACGACGTTGAGAATGGCCGGAAGCAGCGTGGCGTTGCCCCAGTCAGTCGGGCTGTCGGGCCATCCGCCCCCCACAATGAACGGAAACAGCGCCACAAAAAAGGGACTGACGAGACCGAGAAACAGCGCCCACACCCCGAAGGAATACGACAGCCACAGCATGGGAATCAGCACGAGCACCGACAGCCCCGGCTGTTCGCCGGTGAGCGCGCCGCGCAGGAACGTGATGACGAGGATGTCCGCAACGGCAACGAGGATCAACCAGTTGTGATTGACGCGCCACCCGACCATGAGCGCGATCACCGAGACGGCGAGCAACACGACGGCGGCGACGAACGCGTCGCTCACGGCCCTGGCCGAGCTTGTTGCGGTCGCGATGGTGATGACGATGGCAATGCTGCCGATCATCGGCACCTGCACGTACAACAAGAGGCTCGCACGATGCGCGACCCAGAACTTGCTCACGTGCGGGGTTGCTGGTGACACGCGGCGCTCCTCATTCGGTCGCAACCAAGTCCCAGTACACACTGATTGGTACTACAGGGTACCAACGGCCCAAGCGCGACCGGCGCTGCCGATCCCGCGAACTACCGCGGCGGCAGGGGGAACACGACGCCCGTCAGTTCGCTGGCGCTGTCCCACAGGCGGCTGGCAACCTTGTCGTCGCGGGATGCGGAGGTGGATGCCACGCGGCGCGGGTGCCCGCGAAGCCCTCCGAGCCCGCCCGGCCCGTAGTACGCCCCACCCACCACGTCGGGAGCTGTCGCCGCGTAGAGAACCGACAACGCCCCCACCTCACTACTCTGCGCGGTCAGCCTGATGGCAGCCGTGACAACGGGGTTGGTGCCGGAGGCCATGTGGGTATGCAACTGGGTAAACGAGTACCCGGGGTGGGCTGCCACCGACAGCACGGGGGAGCCCGCCGCCACCAGGCGCCTGTCGAGCTCGTAGGCGAACATTACGTCCGCGAGCTTGGACTGGCCGTAGGCGCCCCACGGCCGGTACCGGCGGCGTCGCCAGTTGAGGTCGTCGAGATCGATGTGTCCGGCCCGGTGAGCAACGGATCCGAGGGCTACGACGCGCTGACGAATGCGGGGCAGCAACAGACCCGTCAGCGCAAAGGGGCCAAGGAAGTTGGTACCCAGCTGCAGTTCGAATCCATCGACGGTCGTTGCTTGCGGCGTTGCCATCACCCCGGCGTTGTTGATGAGCACGTCGATGTCACCGGTGCCGTCAGCGAAGGCGCGGATGGACGCCAGGTCGGCCAGGTCGAGGAGGCGAACGCTGACGTCTCCGGTCATCGCGGCGGCGACGTCCTGTCCCTTGCGGATGTCACGGCAGGCGAGAATCACTGTGGCGCCGTGGGCCGCGAGCTCGCGTGCGGCGATCTGGCCGAGCCCGCTGCTGGCTCCGGTGACGACGATCACGCGCCCGCGCTGGTCGGGAATGTCTGCTGCGGTCCAGTCGGTCACGGACGGGTCATCCTCTCGGCGCTCTTCTCACAAAGCTGAGTGCGTGGTGCAAAGTTTATGAGGATCCGCGCAATGAAACCGATCACGGCTCGCCTTTCGTATCGCTCTGCGTCGCGAGGAGGTTTACTGAAGTCATGGCAAAGACCGTTGCAGACCAGCTCATCGCCCAACTCATCGAAGCGGGAGTACGCCGCATCTACGGGATCGTCGGCGACAGCCTCAATCCCATCGTCGACTCGGTGCGCCGCTCGGGCGGGTCGGCCAAGGGCGGGATCGACTGGATCCACGTGCGCAACGAGGAAGCCGCCGCCTTCGCCGCCAGCGGGGAAGCCCAGCTGACCGGCGAGCTCGCCGTGTGCGCGGGCTCGTGCGGACCGGGAAACCTCCACCTCATCAACGGGTTGTACGACGCACACCGCTCCGGTGCGCCGGTGCTCGCCATCGCCAGCCACATCCCCAGCAAGGAGATCGGCAGCAGCTACTTCCAGGAGACGCACCCCGACCGTCTCTTCGTCGAGTGCTCGAACTACGCGGAGCTGATCTCGACCCCCGTGCAGGCCCCGCGCGTGATCAATTCCGCCATGCGCCACGCGCTCGGCCTTGGCGGGGTCGCGGTCATCACCATCCCGGGCGACATTGCCGAGCTCGACGCCGTCGGCGAAACTCCCGCGTTCGTCGTGCCATCGCGGGCGACGCTGGTGCCGGATGCCTCGGACCTCACGTCCCTCGCCGAGGCGATCAATGCCGCGAAGACCGTCGCGATTTTCGCGGGTGCGGGGGTCGAGGGTGCCCACGACGAGGTCATCGCCTTCGCGGACCTCATTGCCGCTCCCGTCGGACACTCTCTGCGGGGCAAGCAGTGGATCCAGTACGACAACCCATTCGACGTGGGAATGACTGGGCTCCTCGGATACGGCGCCGCGCACGCGGGCATCCACGATGCCGATCTGCTCATCCTGCTCGGCACCGACTTCCCCTACGAGCAGTTCCTTCCGGAGGACGACAAGGTCGTTATCGCGCAGGTCGATTCCGACGCATCCCACCTGGGTCGCCGCGCCAATGTCGCTCACCCGATCCACGGCGACGTGCTGCCGACGCTGGCGGCGCTGACCTCTCTCGTCGAGCGCAAGACGAACCGGCACTTCCTCGAGAAGACGCTCAAGCACCACGAACACCTGCTCACTTCTGTCGTTGGCACGTACACGGACGTCGACAGGATGACGCCGATCCACCCCGAGTTCGCCGCGACTGTCCTCGACGAGGCGCTGGCGGACGACGCGATCGTCACTGCCGACACCGGCATGAGCAACGTCTGGCAGGCCCGGTACATCACGCCCAACGGTCGCCGCCGACTGATCGGCTCCTACCTTCACGGGTCGATGGCCAACGCCATGCCGCACGCCGTGGGAGCCCAGATCGCCTATCCGGGACGCCAGGTCGTCTCGATGTCGGGCGACGGTGGGCTCTCCATGCTCATGGGTGAGCTCGTCACCATCGCCGCCTACAAGCTTCCGGTCAAGATCGTGGTGTTCAACAACTCCACCCTGGGACTCGTGAAGCTCGAGATGTTCGTCGGCGGGATTCCGGACTTTGGAGTGGATGTCCCGATGGTCGACTATGCCGCCGTCGCCAACGCCCTCGGCATCTTCGGGCAGCGCGTCGAGGATCCCCGCGAGCTCGCGGGTGCGCTCTCGTCCGCTTTCGCACACGAGGGTCCCGCGCTCGTGGACATCGTCACCGACCCCAACGCGCTCTCGCTTCCCGCGTCCATCACGGCCGAGCAGGTGAAGGGCTTCGCGCTCGGTGTCTCCAAGCTCGTGCTCAACGGTGGAGTGGGCGAGGCAGTGCAGATGCTGCGGTCCAACATCCGCCACGTGCCCGGACTGTAGCGACGGCGCACGCGCCCGCATCCTTCGCGGTCACCGGGCCGGTGTGGCCCGACGCCCCTTGCGGCGACCGATGAGCGCGAGCCCAATCACGGGAACGAGCAGCAGTTCCAGTACGAGAAGCGTGCCGAACGACGCGCCGACGAAGGTGACAATGGCGCTCACGGCGACAAGAAACGCGAGCACGAAGAACAGACCGCGACGCCCGGTGATCGCGAACGCGACCGACACCACCCCGAGAGGCACCAGCCGGAGGAGCAGGTCGAGGGCCGAATACGGCAGCGGCCCACCGGTGAACGACAGGGCGATCGCGAGTGGAAGGATCGCCGACCACGCGACGATGGCGAACCAGCGCGGCGGCGGAAAGTAGTACGGCTCGTACGGCGGCGCCGACGAGGTGGGGCGCGCGGCAGCAGGGCCAGCGGTGAACGGCACACGGCCCGGCCCGGCCGCCGCGTAGTCATGCGGATGACTGAGCACCTCACGGGCGTCGGCGACGCGGATGAATTCCGCGGTCGCCGCAGACGCCTCGGCCCGGGACGCGTTGGGGATGCGATCGGGATGACACTGCCGGGCCCGAACGCGATAGGCGTGTTCGATCTCCGCTGCGCTGGCATCGGGAGACACGCGCAGAATCGAGGCGGCTTCGGCGGGGGTCATCCACGAATCGTAAGCACTTTCGGCGTGAAAAAGTTAGAGCGTGCGGCACAATCGTCGGCACGGCTGCACCATCGACGGGGCCTTCGGGTGCGGGGTCGCATCGCCGCGAGGCATCCCGCTGCTAGCGTGTTCAGCAACCGAAATGGGGGAGTCATGGCGATCTTCAGGCGGAAATCCACGCGTTCAGCGCCCGCTGCCGAGGCTCCGGCCGCGCCACCCATTGTCGGCGGATTTCACTCGACGGTGTTCTTCCCCGACGGTGCGATTATCTTCGACGGACGCGTTGGCGTCGCCGACGCGTCGCTTGTCGGAGTGGGCGCGCAGGGCAAGATCCACGAGACGTTCACGATTGGCACGGACGAATACACGCTGGATGCCACGGCCAGGGGCGGGCGCGTCATCCTCTCCATCTGGACGGCGGGGAAGATCGTCACCTCGGCCGCGGTCGTTTCCGGTGCCGAGCCGGACGATGACGCGGACATCCTCGACGTGTTCCTCACCAGCACGCTCGCGACGGACCTGGTGAAGCACCTCACCGCGGGGGTCGACGCGGCCTTCGCCGAGCTACACACGACCACCCAGCGGCCGTTCTGCGCAACGGTGCTCATCCCGTTGTCCACAAATGAGCAGACCGAGGCAGTCCTCGACTGGCAAAACCGGTGGGTTGGCGCACACCTCGACGCGATGCTCGCGCAGCCATAACGCCGCAGCGCAGCGTCAGGAGACCTGTGGCGCCTTCGCGGTCGTCAGGACATCGCGACTGAGCATTGCCGCACCCGCCACCGCCGATGGCATCACGACCACCGCAAGCACCGGCACGAGGAACAGCAGGTAGGTGAGGGTCCCGAAGCCGGCGGTCAGGGCCCGGCGTTGGTGGAGCACAGCCCGGCGCTGCCGCACCGTGTAACCGCGGGCGTCAAAAGCCAGCCCGGTCAGTTCGACGGCCAGGAGGCGTCCTCCGAACAGGGCACCCACCACGGGCGCGAGCACTGTTCCGACCACCGGGATCAGTCCACACGCGAACACCAGGATGCCAACCCCGACGGCCGGAATGACCAGCCGGATCCCGTCGCCGATGCCGCGCAGGATGGACCGCCACACCCCGAGGTCGCGTTCCGCGGGGGCGTCGCCCAGCTGGCGCTCGACGCGCAGCCAGATGCGCTCGTAGAACGGATCGCCGACCACGAGTGTGACGGCGGCATAGGTGTAGACCGCGAGAAAAATGCCGGTGATGACGATGGCGATACCCGCCGCGACCCGGATGACGGTTCGGGATGTCTCGTTCACGTCGTTCGCGAACGGCGTCGCCCACACCGCCACCGAGTCGAGGTTAACCGCGAGCAGCACCAGCGCAGCGACGTAGACGATCCCCACGATGAGTGCGGGCAGCGCGCCGAGGAACATCAGCCGCGGCGAGGTAATCCACATGCCGAACCCCTTGCCCAGGTACCCGGCGCCCGCGAACACCTGCCTCCAGACGCCGGCTGGCGATGTATCGGTCGGTGGCGTCTGCATCGCATCAGAGTAGCGGCAGCGCTCTCTCCAGAAATCGAGATTCATTCAACGATTGCTCGAGTGATTGCTACCGTTGGCCTAATTGTTCTGTAGGAGGCTCACATGGGCGGGTACGCCGTTATCGATTTTGAAACTACCGGACTGTTTCCCGGTCGACATGACAGAGTCGTGGAACTTGCGGTGGTTCACGTCGATGAAACTGGCATGGTCGAGGGCGCATGGGACACCCTCGTCAATCCACAACGCGACCTGGGACCTCAACACATTCACGGAATACGTTCCTCTGAGATTCTGGCCGCCCCGACATTCCCTGAAATCGCATCTCGCCTAGTCGAACTTCTCTCCGGGCGCACGATAGTCGCGCACAATGCAAGCTTTGACGTGCGGTTTCTCGTGGCGGAACTTGCTCGAGCCGGGTACGAGAGGTGGGAAGGCATTGCCGCGCTGTGCACTATGCAGATCGCGTCGCAACTCTTGCCCGGGTCCGGACGTTCCCTGGCGGACTGCTGTGCTGCGTTCGACATTGAGATCGATGGCGCTCATCGAGCGGCTGCCGACGCAATGGCGACCGCAAGACTGCTTGAGGCGTATCTGCTCAACTCGCCCAATTGGACGGGATGGCTCAAGTACAGCGAACCGCCGATTTGGCAGAGTTTCGTTGCACCAGCTGTCACCTGGATGCCGCGGCAGGAAGGATTCCACCAGGCCCAATCGTTCTTGGAACGTATTACTGTCAAGCTCCCTGAGTTCAGCGGCCCTACCGAGCAGCTCGACTACCTCGCCTTGCTCGATCGCTGTTTGCTTGATCGACAGTTGTCCGTTCATGAAGCAACGTCACTTGTTTCTCTGGCGGAAGACCTCGGCATCAGTAGAGACACTTGCGAAACACTTCACCTTCGATACTTCGAAGAGATCGCTGCCGTGGCGTGGGAAGACGGAATTCTTAGCCCCCACGAAGCAGCTGATCTCCAAGCAGTGGCGGCGCTGCTCAGCATTCCCGATGCCGTGGCCGCCGTGGCACTCGAGCCACGAGCAGCGACCTTGGTGTCGGCGCCCCCGGCTCACCAGTTCACATTTGCGCCTGGGGACCTCATCGTTCTTACGGGAGACATGCATCGCAATCGGGATGAATGGCATGTTCACCTGATTGCTGGGGGATACGTGCCTTGGGGAGCCGTCACGAAGAAGGTCAAGGTCGTTGCTGCAGCAGATCCAGACTCGCTTTCCGGCAAAGCCAAAAAGGCGCGAGACTACGGGATTCCAGTTGTTGACGAAGCGTGGCTCACCCGACTACTGGACTTGTAACCCTCCGCGCTAACGGCGCTGCCTACCCCAATCCGGACGGAACTCGAATCGCGGGTCAGTCGACACCGCCACCGGGTGACGTCCGTCGTAGCGCGCCGTCCAGATGTCTCCCGTCGGCAGCGAGGTCTCGGTTCCCGCGACAAATTGGGTGTAGACAACCCTGCGTCCGTCCGGGGACCACGCGGGGTTGAAGTGCTCGGTCGCCGAGTATCGTGCTGTGAGGAAGCGCACCTTCGAGGCGCAGTCCGCGAGCGACCGGCAGGTAGCCGGCACCGTGGCGATCGCCGCACCCGGCTGCGAGACATCCGCCCCCTGGCGCTCGGTCGTCTCGAAGACCACCAGATCACTCGACGGCCCGGACGTTGCCGGAGAGATGTCAGGAAGGTCCGCCCGCAGCGACCACGGTGTCAGCTGCCGGGCGTTGCGCCCCGAAAGATCGAGCCGGAACACTGCCACCCCGCTGCCGTCGGCCTTGACCCGCGTGACAATCACGTAGCCGTGCGGTGAGAAACTCGCATTCGTCTCTTCGTACAGGGAATCGATGCCCGGCTCCGAGAACCGCACCTGGCGGCTGCCGTCGAGCGTCGACTTCCACAGAAGCGCCGACACGGCGTTGCCGTTCTCGTCGAACGGACCCGTCACTCGGTCATAGAGGAGGTGTTTTCCATCCGGCGTCCATGTCGGAGTGTTCGTTCCGCCACAGGGATCGGTGCAACCGAGATTGATCTCGTGCTCACCCGTTCCATCGGCATTGATCATGAACGCCGCCGACCGGGTGGGAAAGTCACGCTCGAAAAGAATGCGTCGTCCATCGGGGGAGATGCGTGGGTCGATGTCCTGCACGCCAGCCGGTGGGTGGCTGATCGGGACAACATGCTTCCCTGCGGGATCTGACACGACGATGCGGGCGGTACCCGTCTCGAAGTCGTCGAATCGGGTCCAGGCGAGATAGCTGGCATGGCCAGCGGAATGGTGGGCCGTCGTGGGGTGCTCGGACGCGGAGGCAGCCGAAGCACCTACTCCGCCAAGGACCACCACGAGGCTCGAGACAACGACGGAAATCACCAGTGATTTACGCATTTCGTACTCCTCATCGAGTGGGTAAGCCGCCCGGGTCCGGGCGGACACAAGGGAGAGTCCTCGCCCCCGGCGCCCGGCGCAATACGTAGTGTTCCGGGTTGACCGCACGCGAATACGCAGAGAAACATGGCCGCAAACCACCGGATTAACGACGACCCGTTACCCGACGACGTGCAGCACCCCCTGCGGCGAGATCCTCCCGCCGCGGTTACGTCATTCGAAAGGAACATCTCGTCATGAAACTCAGAAAATTACTGCTCAGCGCGACGGCGACAACCGCTCTCGTTGCGACCGCGCTTCTCGTTCCCTCCGCCGCCATAGCGCACGGCGGCCATCCGGGTCGGGGCCATGGCAGCCACACCACCGTTCTGACAACGGGACTGCAGGGCGCCACGGGCGGAACGATAGGACCCGACGGCGCCCTGTACGTGACGGAGGCGATCACCGGCTCCATCACGCGCGTCGACACGACCACCGGCGAGAAGACCACGTTCACCACGGGTCTGCCCACCCGGGTCGCCGACATCGCTGGCGCCATCGACGTCGCGTTCGTCGGCAAAGCTGCCTACGCCCTGGTCTCCGTCGTTGGCCCGGACGCCGGCGGCACCGCCGTCGACGGAATTTACCGGGTGGATGACCCGGACAGCGCGACCCTCGTTGCGGACCTGGGTGAATGGAGCCGGACCCATCCTCCTGCTACCGATTTCTTCCTCGATCGCGGCGTGCAGTTCGCATTCCAGCCCGTTCGCGGCGGATTTCTCGTGACGGACGGCCACCACAACCGGGTTCTCCACGTAACGCGGAGCGGTGTCATCAGCGAGCTGATTGCGTTCGGCAACACTGTGCCGACGGGATTGGACGTCAGGAACGGCACGGTGTACCTGGCCGAGGCCGGACCCGTTCCCCACGCACCCGCGGACGGCAAGGTCATCGCCTTCGCCGCGAAGCACCCGTCGTCCGCCCGCACCGTCGCGGCCGGATACAGTCTGCTGGTGGATGTGGAGTTCGGACCGGGAGGGTTGTACGCCCTGTCGCAGGGAGATTCTCCGGGTGAGGTTCCCGCGGGATCGCCGGCGCTACCCACCAGCGGTGAGCTGCTGAAGGTCACCCACAACGGCACGTTCAGCGTCGTCGCGAGCGGGCTGAACCTTCCCACCTCGGTCGATTTCGTGCGGGACACCGCCTACATCGTCACCCTCGGCGGAGAGGTAGTGAAGGTCACCCACGTGTCGACGAGGTAGCCGCCGCGCCGCGCGGCAGCACCAGAGCGACTGGCCGCGTTAGACCAGTGACGCGGCCAGTTCCTCGTCGGAACGGGCGTCGAGACCATCGTCAATCAGCTGGATCTGCTCACGATCGAAATACTTCTTCAGCAGCCGTGCGGGATTCTTCTGCTTCGACCGGCGCATCGCACGGTATTCGGCTACCTGGGCCGTGACGAAACCCGCCGTCGCTGCGTCAAAGTCGTGTTCGGAGGTGTCCACAGGCAACTGCACGGCAACCTTTCCTGCCTGGCTTCCGCACCGGTAGAGAACATCGCTGGCCGCGGGATCGGCCGCGCGGTCGCGCTGCGGCATCACCCAGATTCGATTCGAGAGCACGAGCAACCATCCCACATCCGTCGTGGGCGCCGCCCGGGTCATCCACTGTCCCCTTTATTTATTGCGGGGCGGATGTCCCGGACTCGTGTGCCACGCGGGCGTCTTCCTCCGCGTAGTACCGGCGTGCCCGCACGTAGCCGTAGATACCGCGGGCGATGAAAGCAAGCCCGACCACGACGGAGGCGACGCGCCACCAGGTGAATCTCTCGGTGATCAGAAAGACGATCCACAGAGCGGAGTAGACGGCCCCGAAGATGATCAACCACGGTGCCCAGGAGCGCTCCTGCTCTACTCTCATTCGACGTTGAACTGCAGTAGTCATGGTTCGAGCCTAGTGATGGCCCTTTTTGCCATGGTGGTGCTGCGGCTTGGGCACGTCTCCGACGAGAAAGCGCACGGCGTCGTCGACGTTGTTCGTGGTGGCCGGGGTTCCGTCGTCGAGCTGGGTGGGCTTCCACGCGAGCAGCTCGTCCTGCCCGCGCTCGAGGTAACCCACCGTGTAGCCGTCGGAGAGTACGTCCCAGTCGAGCGCTACGTCCGGCTCGCCCATGCCCAGCCGGCGGGAGGTGCCGGACGGCATGATCGTGATGGTGTGCCCCTCGAACTCGTAGTCGATGCCCTCGGGGCGCAGGTCGGTGATGTCATCAAGAGTGGTCATGCCTCAGGGTACGACCGTGCGGGGACTTCGGGAAAGGAGCCGCCTGAGGCATCCGCTTCGCTCACAGCGTCTGCGGGGGTGTGACAGGACCTCCCGCGCTGACGCGGACTCCCGGACAATGGGAACATGCCCGCCAAAGAAGAGCTCCGCGATTACCTGCGCACGCGGCGGGCGCGATTGCAGCCGGCGGACGTGGGACTGCCAGACGGGGCATCCCGTCGCGTTCCCGGGCTTCGCCGCGAGGAAATCGCGCTGCTGGCGGGCGTGAGCGTCGACTATTACGTGCGGCTCGAACAGGGGCGTGGCGGCAACGTGTCGCTGTCTGTTCTCGACGCGGTCGCGCGGGCGTTGCAACTGGATGAGGCGGAGCGCCAGCACCTCATTGACTTGGCGCAGCCCGCACCGCTGAAGCGCAGGGCATCCCCGCGCAGGCAACGCGTGCGCCCCGCGGTTGCCATGCTGCTCGACGCGCTGGACCTGCAGCCGGCTTTCGTCATGGGCGACAGGATGGATGTGCTCGCCATCAACTCGATCGCCCACGACCTCATGGGTGGGTTCATGGACGTGCCAGCCAACGAGCGAAACCTCGCCCGGTTTATCTTTCTCGACCCGTCGGCACGGGACATCCACACGGAGTGGTCCGCCGTGGCCGAGGAGACCGTCGCCATGCTGCGGCTCTACGCCGGCGGCCACCCCGACGACCCGGAGCTGAGCCGCCTGGTGGGCGATCTCTCGCTGAGGAGCCCCGAGTTCGTGCACTTCTGGGCCGCGCACGACGTGCGGTCGCGCGCCTTCGGCACCAAGTCGTGCAATCACCCGCAGGTCGGCGAGATGATCCTCAACTACGAGGCGCTGGTCTTTCCCGGCGACAACGAGCAGCGACTGTGCGTCTACAGCGCAGAGCCCGGGTCGGTGTCGGAGGAGCGGATGCGCCTGCTGGCGTCAATGCATGCGCCCGAGTCATCCGCCCGCGCGACCCTCGCAGACGTCACGACAGCCTCCGCGCACTAACTCTCGGGAATGACGAACGAGCGCGACGGCGGACGCACCTCGTCGGGGTCGGGTCCGCGACGGATGCCCACGTCCAGGCCGTCGATGGCCTCGAGCTCGGCGTCGCTCAGCTCGAAGTCGAAGACCGCGAAGTTCTCGGCGATGCGCTCGGGACGCACTGACTTCGGGATGGCGCTGCGGCCCTGCTGCAGGTGCCACCGAATCATCACCTGGGCCGCGCTCTTTCCGTGAGCCGTCGCGATCGCCTCAATCGTCGGGTCGTGCAACGGGTTCTTCGCACCCTCGTTGTTGTAGCCGGGGAACACGTTGATTCCACCGATGGGAGACCATGCCTGCGTGATGATGCCGTGCGAGGCATCCGCTCGCTGCGTCTCTTTCTGGGTGAAGTAGGGGTGCAGCTCGATCTGGTTGACCGCAGGCACCACAGTGCTGTTTTCGAACAGGTGATCGAGGTGTACGGGCCGGAAGTTGCTGACGCCGATGGACCGCACCTTGCCGTCCGCCAGGAGGGTCTCGAGCGCGCGGTAGGCCTCGAGGGTGATTTCGAACTGCCAGGGTGCCGGCTGGTGCAAAATCAGCAGGTCGATGCGATCAACGCCGAGCTTCGCCGCTGACACATCGAACGCGTGAAGAGTCTCGTCGTAGCCGTACTGACTGATCCACACCTTGGTCTCGATGAAGATCTCGTCCCGGTCGACACCCGACGCGCGGATGCCCTCGCCGACCTCACGCTCGTTGTAATAGGCGGCAGCGGTGTCGATGTGGCGGTATCCGGTGCGCAGGGCCGACTCGACGGCGGACGCCGTGTCGTCCTTCGAACTTTGGAAGACGCCGAGGCCGAGCGCGGGCATCTGCACGCCGTTGTTGAGAGTGAGGAAATCTGTCATACCGTCAGGCTACGTCCGAACGCACGGCCGAGAGGGGCCCTGTCAGTACGTGGTACGACGGTCTACCTCACCAGGCCCATCGAAGCAAGCCGCCCGCAGACCGGATACACGCTCATTAGCGTGTTGGCATGGGAGCAACGGAGTTGTGGCTGGTTCGACACGGAGAGAGCGTGGCCAACGTGGCTGCCGCTGCGGCGGCGGCCCGGGGCGAGGACGTGATCGAGGTCGACCAGCGCGACGCGGACGTGGTGCTGTCGCCGGTGGGCGAAAGGCAGGCCCTGGCGCTCGGCGACTGGCTGGCGGAGAATACCACCGACGCGCGGCCCGGAGCGGTGTGGTCGTCCTCGTATATGCGTGCCCAGCAGACGGTGATCCTGGCGATGCAGCGCGCGGGCCTGGACTTGCCGCTACGAGTGGATGACCGGCTTCGCGACAGGGAGCTCGGAATTCTCGACCTCCTCACCAGCGACGGCGTGAAAAACCGTTACCCCGAGGAGGCGGCCCGCCGTGCCTGGCTCGGCAAGTTCTATTACCGCCCGCCCGGGGGAGAGTCGTGGGCGGATGTCGCCCTGCGTCTGCGCTCATTCCTGCGGGATATCGACCTCTACGACGAACCGGGCACAGTGCTGGTGGCGGCACATGACGCAGTCATCATGATCTTCCTCTACGTCTGCAACCGCCTGTCGGAGCGCGAGCTTCTCGACTTCGCGCTCACTCATACGGTCACGAACGCCTCGGTGACCCGGCTGGTACGGCCCAGCGGCGAGGGACCGTGGCAGCTCGGCGTCTTCTCCGATGACGCCCACGTCCGGGCGAGTGAGGCGCCGGTAACCGAACACTCGGGAGATGACGATGACAAAAGCCACTGACAACGCACCCCTGGGCCTGCCCGTCACGCCGGAGCTGCTGCGGGACTGGCCCCTGCCCCCTGTGGCCGATTCGAAATATGGCCGCGGACAGGTCGTCGTCGTCGGAGGGGCCCCGCGGTCGCCCGGCGCTGCGATGCTGGCGGGTATCGCCTCGCTTCGCGTCGGTGCAGGTCGTCTCACCCTCGCGGTCGGTTCGTCGATCGCCGGACAGGTGGCCGTCGCGCTCCCGGAGAGCGGTGTTGTCTTCCTCGATGAGACGAGCGAACGTCACGTGCTCGGGTCGAGCATTCGATTTGCCGAGAGCGATCTGCGTTCTGCCGACGTCGTTGTGGTCGGCCCCGGCCTCGACGACGCGCCTGAGGCTGCCGACCTCCTTCGCGCGCTGCCCGATTTGCTGGAGCCACGCACGGTGGTCGTGCTGGACGCCTATGCGCTCGGAGTACTTGCCGAGGAAGCGGATGTCGCGGCCGCCCTGAGCGGCAGGCTCGTGCTCACCCCGAACACCACCGAGGCCTCACGCCTCCTCGGTCACGACTTCGCTGGCGAGTCCGACATCGCCCAGATCGCCGACACCTACGGGGCTACCGTCAGCTGTCAGGGGACGATCTGCGAACCCGGCGGCGGCTCCTGGCAGATCGCGACCGGCCGGAGCGGCCTCGCAACCTCCGGCAGCGGCGACGTTCTTGCCGGCGCGATCGCCGGTCTCTGTGCCCGCGGTGCGACCCCCTCACAGGCGGCCGTCTGGGCCACACACGCGCACGCGGCAGCGGGAGACCGGCTCTCGGTCGCGGTGGGTCCGCTGGGATACCTGGCGTCCGAACTCCTGCCGGAGCTACCGCGGGTCTTCGTGGAGATCGGCACGAACTAGCGCTCTCGGCGAGCAACGCTCAGCTATTTTGCACCTTGTGGATTTGCGTGCATAATTGCACTCATGACAATTAGTGCAATCTCTGAGACCCACAGGTCGAGGAAGATGCAGCAAACCGCGGCGCGACTCACGTCCGTGTCGCGGCGCCTCACCACCGAGCGCGGCCTCAACGGCTTCACGGTCGAAGAGGTGTGCAGCGAGGTCAACGTTTCGCGGCGCACCTTCTTCAACTACTATCCGTCCAAGGAAGACGCCATCATCGGCGCCCACCCCGACGAAGACCTCGAGCGCATCGAAAGCGCATTCCTCGAACGCGGCTCCTCCACGTGGACCGCCGTCATGGACGACCTGATCGACCTCGTCATCGAGCATTTCGAGTCGGCGGGACTGGATGCCACGGGGCACGCGGAACTTGCGGCGGCCCTCGAGCGCGAACCGAAGCTCCTGCTGCGCCTCATCGGCGTGTCCCGGGAGCGCGACAAGCAGGTGATCGCTCTGGTGGCCCGCCGGGAGAACGTGCCGATCGATGACCCCCGGGCCGAGGCATCCGTTGAAATCCTCACGGCCCTTCTCAAGTCGGTGGGCGAGCGTTATCTGACTCCCCACAACACCCAGGAATTTTCCACCCTTATTCACGACCGCCTTGCTGCGATGCGCGCAGTGCTGGCCCCATCCGCTCCTCGAAAGGGAACACCGTGACAACGACGACGACGGCGAAAACCGAGGGGCCACTGCTCCTCACCCAGCGGCGAATTTGGATCATCTTCGCCGCTCTCATCGCGGGCATGCTGCTGTCCAGCCTCGACCAGACCATCGTGTCGACCGCGATGCCCACCATCGTCGGACAGCTGGGCGGCGTCGAGCACCAGGTCTGGCTGACCACGGCCTACCTGCTCGCTACCACGATCGTCATGCCGGTGTACGGCAAGTTCGGTGACGTGCTCGGTCGACGTCGGCTGTTCCTCATCGCGATCGCGCTGTTCACCCTCGCCTCCGTCGGCTGTGCCTTCGCCGGTGACTTCACCCAGCTCATCGTCTTCCGCGCCCTCCAGGGTCTCGGTGGCGGTGGCCTGATGATCCTGTCGCAGGCGATCATCGCGGACATCGTGCCCGCATCCCAGCGCGGAAAGTACCTCGGCCCCCTCGGCGCGATCTTCGGACTGTCTGCCGTCGGTGGACCGCTCCTCGGCGGATTCTTCGTTGACCACCTCACCTGGCAGTGGGCGTTCTACATCAACATCCCGGTCGGCATCATCGCCTTCGGTATCGCCTGGTTCACCCTGAAGCTGCCCAACAAGCGCGCGACCCAGCCGATCGACATCCTCGGCGTTCTGCTTCTGTCCGCGTTCACCACCTGCCTCATCTTCTTTACCGACTTCGGCGGCAGCACGGACCACGGCTGGGGTGCCGTCGAGACGTGGATGTTCGGCGTCGGCATGGTGCTGGCAGCGATCCTCTTCGTAATGGTCGAAGCACGGGCGAAGGACCCGATCATCCCGCTCGCGCTGTTCAAGAACCGCACGTTCATCAACGCGACCCTGATCGGGCTCACCCTCGGCCTCGGCATGTTCTCGGCGATCGGCTTCGTTCCCACGTTCCTGCAGATGTCGTCCGGAACCTCGGCCGCGGCATCCGGTCTCCTGATGCTCCCGATGATGGTCGGCCTGATCGGCACCTCGATCGTCTCGGGAATCCTCATCACGCGCACCGGTCGCTACAAGCAGTTCCCGATCATCGGAACGCTGCTGACGGCCGCCGCCATGGTCGCCATGACCACCCTCACCGCGGACACCCCGATCTGGCTCATCTGCGTCTTCCTGTTCGTGTTCGGCGCGGGCCTCGGTCTGATCCTTCAGGTCGGCGTTCTCGTCGCCCAGAACTCGGTGAACCCGTCGATGATCGGTACCGCAACCAGCACGAACAACTACTTCCGCGAAGTGGGAGCGTCCCTCGGCGTGGCAGTGTTCGGCACCATCTTCACCTCACGCCTGACCTCGAACCTCACCGATGTCTTCACCGGCGCCGGTGCGAGTGCGGGGGATGCCGCGAGCTCCACGTCATCGCTCGACCCGCAGACGCTGGCCCAGCTGCCCGCGGCGGTGCGTGACGGAGTGGTGACGGCGTACGCCGATGCCCTCGCTCCCGTGTTCTGGTACCTGCTGCCGTTCATCGCGATCGCGTTCGTGCTGTCGCTGCTCCTCAAGCAGATTCCGCTCTCCGACGTTGCCGGGCTCGTTGCCCGCGGCGAGGCGATCGGTGGCGACGAGGCCGAGGCGCTCGAGAGTGCGCAGCGTGGCACCCCGGTCGCGACCGCCAAGTCCGACCCCGACACCAGTGACCGCGACGATCTGATCTCCAAGTCGTAGCGAGCTCACCGGCTCCGGCCCGATAGGACGAGTGGATGCCCCCGCCCCAGCAATCAGCTGAGGCGGGGGCATCCGTCTGTCCGGCGCCGTCTACGTCTGAGGGGGTCCAGCAGACCGGGGGATGAGGCCGCCCTGCCGCCGGGATGGTGCCGCGCTTAGCGTGAGAATCACCCAAGCGAAAGAAGCATCACCATGTCAGACCGCCTCGACGGAACCGTCGCCATCGTCACCGGAGCATCCAGCGGCATCGGCCACGCCACCGCCCTCACCCTCGCCAGTCGCGGCGCGACGGTCGTCGCTGTCGCCCGCCGGCGCGACCGCCTCGACGCTCTCGTCACCACCATCGAGTCGGCAGGCGGACGAGCCCTCGCCATCGACGCGGACGTCTCGAGCGAAGCGGATGCCACGGCTGTCGTCACCCGCACAATCGCCGCCCTCCGCCGGCTGGACACCCTGGTCAACGCGGCCGGGGTGATGCTCATCGGGGACTCCGTGAGCTCGCCGACGGAACACTGGAACCGCATGGTCGACGTGAACCTCAAGGGCGTCATGTACCTGACCAAGGCCGCCCTTCCGTACCTGATCGACGGTGTCACCTCCAGCGACCGCGGGGTGACCGACGTGGTGACGATCAGTTCAACGGCGGGCCGGGTCGCCAACCCGTACGCGGCGATTTACAACGCCACCAAGTTTGCGGTGACCGCGGCGTCCGAGGCATGGCGCCAGGAGTACGCGACCCGCGGGGTGCGTTTCTCCGCCATCGAGCCGGGAGCCGTGTCGACGGAGATCGCCAACGAGCAGGAGTTCTCCCGCGCCTGGTACGCGGAGCAGGCTGCCCTCGGCGATGTGTTGCTGGCCGACGACATCGCGGAGGCCGTCTCGTACATCGTCAGCAACCATCGCCGCATTGCCGTCGGCGAGATCGTGATCCGGCCGACGCATCAGGCGTAGCGGCAGACGGTGCCGGGCTACTCGCCGCGGGTGAGGAGCCCGGCGCGCTCCGGGTGCTTGTCGAACCACTCGCCGACGTACCAGCACATCGGAATCACCTTGCGGGTGCTGTTGGCCTCGACGTCATCGATGGCGAAGGTCACCACCTCGCCAGCAAGACCCTGTCCGCGCCTCGACGGCGCCGTGTAGGTGTGGTTGAAGGAGATCTGGTTACCGTTCAGACGGTAGTCGGCGACCGCGGCAAGCTCGCCATCGATGGTGAGCGTGTAGCGCGAGGCATCCGGTTCATGTGCGAGTTCGTGGGCCATGTCTCCAGCCTAAGTCGGCGATCAATCGCGCGCACGGGATCGTTCTAGCGGGGGAGCAGCGCCTCCATGGCGTCGAGATATGCGGCGCCATCGAAGTCGGGCACGATGGTGCTCTGCACCACGTACCCGTGCACCGCACTGAGGAACAGCGGCGCCTGGGCGACGCCGACCGCGTCCGCCTCCTCGGGGGAGAGTCCGTGCTCGCGCTGGTGCCACAGCGAGATGTACTCGATGTGCGCCTGTCGCATGGTCAGATACACCTTGCCGCACATCTCGGCGAGGTCGGGATCGGTGGCGGCCTCGCCCCACACCTGCAGCAGTTGCGCTGGCGCGGTCAGATCGCTCGCCATCGCCGTGATGAGCGCGCGCACCACCGCACTGGGCGCGGGAAGGGGATTCTGCGCTTTCAGCTCGTCCAGTTCGTCGAGCCGCTGCCGCGAGATGCGGTTCGCGACATCGTGCACAATGTCGGCCTTGCCCTTGTACTGGTTGTAGATCGCGCCGGCCGACAGGCCCGACTCGGCCATGATCTCCGCCATCGATGTTGCCTGAAAACCCTTGCGCCGGAACGCCGCCTGGGCCGCCTCCGCGATCTCGGCGCGGCGGGCAGAGCGGTATTCATCGGTCACCTTTGGCATGCCTCCAGTATAAAAACGAATGATCATTCTTGACAACCGTTTACGGACACTTCACAATAAAGAACGAACATTCGTCTTGTAGCAAAGGAATTTGTCATGCGTCCACACACTCCCTGGCCCCGCGTCGGTCTGGTCAGCGTCATTCTCGGAGTGGTGGTCAGCATCATCGTGGTGGCGTTCCTCTGGCCGACCATCACGTCGTCCGTGCACGATGTGCCCATTGCCGTCGCGGGTAACTCGCAGGCCGTCGACCAGGTCACGGCGGCGCTCGAGAAGAAGGCGCCCGGCACCTTCTCGGTGACCGTCGTTGGTACACGGGATGCCGCGGTCGACCTCATCAAGTCCCGCGATGTCTACGGAGCCATCGTTCTCGGTGACGCGCCGGAGGTGCTCACAGCATCGGCCGCGAGCCCCGTGGCCAGCCAGATGGTATCCGCCCTCGCCCCCGTACTGCAGGCACAGGTGACCGCCGGTGCCGCGGCACAGAATGCGGTTACGGGCGCTGCGGCGCCGGTCGTGGTACTCACCGATGTTGTTCCGCTGGCATCGACCGATGCGCGCGGCACCGCCCTTGTGGCATCCTCGTTCCCGCTCGTCCTCGGCGGCATGCTCGGCGGAATCATCACGTCGCTTCTCGTTGTCGGCGTGTGGCGTCGTGCCGCGGTCGCGGGAATCTTCGCCGTGATCGCCGGCTTCTCGCTGGCGGCCATCCTGCAGTTCTGGTTCGGCGCGCTGCAGAGCGATTACCTCGTCAACGTCGCCATCATCGCGCTGGGCATCGCGTCGATCACCGGCGTCATCGTCGGTGCGGTCGCCCTGCTCGGACGCGCCGGCGTCGCCGTCGGTCCGGTGCTGTTCCTCCTCATCGCCAATCCGCTGTCGTCGGCGGCCCAGCCGGTGGAGTTCCTCGCGCAGCCGTGGGGTGCCATCGGTCAGTTCCTTCCGCCGGGAGCGGCAGCGACCCTGCTGCGCGAGCACTCCTACTTCCCCGACTCGAACATGATGTTCCCGTGGCTCGTGCTCGGTGGCTGGGCTCTTCTCGGACTCCTGTTGTCGATCGCCGGTCACTTCCGGTCTGCGGGCGCTGCGACCCACACCGCGCTGGCCGAGGCCGAGGCGGCGGAGGTGGCTCACCACCACGAGGGCACCCACGTTGCCACGGCGCCGCACGTCGGAGCACACGTTGCCCCGGAGCCCAGCCCCACCGCGTAGCACCAGGGATGTCGCCGGCCTCCGTTAGCCTCGGATAACCCGATCCGAACGGAGGCCGCGCGTGTTCCTGCTCGACACCAGCACCACGGGCGCCTCGACACTCCCGACCGTCGTGTACAGCGCCAGCGACCTGACGATGGCTGCCACCTGCGAGTGGGCGCTCATGCGCAAACTCGACGGCAAGCTGGGGCGCATCCCCGCGTTCGTCGACGAGCCCGACGCCATGCTCGCCCGCGCCGGCAAGCTGGGCGACGCCCACGAGCTGCGCGTGCTCGAAGAGCTGCGGCGCACCCGGAGCGTCGTGGAGTTTCCCCGGCCGGGCATCGCACTCGAGGAGCTCGTCGCCGCGGCATCCGCTACCGAGGCGGCCTTTATCGCCCGCGCCGATGTCCTCTTCCAGGCCACCTTTTTCGACGGTCGTTTTCTGGGCTTCGCAGACTTCATCCAGCTCAACGACGCCGGCGTGTACGAGGTGTACGACACCAAGCTCGCGCGCCACGAGAAGATCACCGCGCTGCTGCAGCTTGCCGCGTACAGCGACCAGCTGCAGCGCCTCGGTATCCCGATCGGCGACGAGGTTCACCTGATCCTGGGTGATCTTCGACTGAGCACCCACCGCGTTCGCGACATCCTTCCCGTCTACCGCAAGCGACGCGCGCGCCTACAGCGGCTCATCGATGCGCGTGTCGCCTCGCCGACGGCGACCGAGTGGGGCGACCCGCGCTACGCCGCCTGTGGACGATGCTCCGCCTGCGCCGAGCAGATCGAGCTGCACCGCGACGTGCTGCTCGTCGCGGGAAT
The DNA here is from genome assembly GCF_018449675.1 of Glaciihabitans sp. dw_435. Taxonomy (GTDB): domain Bacteria; phylum Actinomycetota; class Actinomycetes; order Actinomycetales; family Microbacteriaceae; genus Glaciihabitans. The sequence continues at coordinate 342,910 of NZ_JAAVUZ010000003.1, forward strand.
GAGGCTCACCCAGCGCAAGCGTCTCGCCGACGCCGGCATTGCCTCCGTCGATCAGCTGGCCGCGTCGACCGGACCGGTGGACGGAATGGCGGATGCCACGCTCGCAGGTCTCCGCGCGCAGGCGGCCCTGCAGGTCCGCACCATCCCGGGCTCGGCTCCCGCCTACGACGTGTTCAATCCCTCGGCGCTCCGTGCCATCCCCGAGCCCAACGCCGGCGACATCTTCTTCGACTTCGAGGGAGACCCGCTGTACAGCGAGGACGACGGACCGGAGTGGGGACTCGACTACCTGTTCGGACTGATCGAGAACGACGGCACGTTCCGCCCGTTCTGGGCGCACAGCTATGCCGAGGAACGCCAGGCCCTCATCGACTTCATGGCGTACGTGGGGGACCGCAGGCGCACATTCCCGGCGATGCACATCTACCACTACGCCTCGTACGAGCGCACCCATCTGCTCTCGCTCGCCGCCCGCCACGGGGTGTGCGAGAACGAGGTGGACGACCTGCTGCGCGATAACGTGCTCGTCGACCTCTACCCGGTGGTCAAGAAGAGCCTCCGGGTCGGGTCGCGCAGCTACTCCATCAAGAAGCTGGAACCGCTGTACATGGGCGCCGAGCACCGGGTCGGCGTGGACAACGCGGCCGACTCCATCACCGAGTACGCCGACGCGCGCCAACTCATCGCCGAGGGTCATCCATCCGACGGCCAGGCGAAGCTCGATGCCATCGCCGAGTACAACGAATACGACTGCGTGTCGACGCTTCGCCTGCGTGACTGGCTGCTGGCGCGCTCCGCCGAGTTCGGGGAAAGCCTCGCGGCCCCGCGCGACCTCGAGCTCGAGATCCCGGGAGCCCGCGAACCCAGCCCCGTGTACCTCGCCCTCGCCGCACACACCGCCGATGTTCCCCCGGGGGAGCGCACGGCCGACCAGACGGCCATCGCGCTTGCCTCCGCGGCGATCGACTACCACCGCCGGGAGGGCAAGAAGTTCTGGCAGGAGCACTTCGACCGACTGCGCAACCCCGTCGATGAGTGGGCGGACACGCGGGACGTGCTCGTCGTCACCGATGTCGCCATCGACCGCGACTGGAGCAAGGTTGGCCGGGACCGCAATGAGTCCCGCGTCCTAAGGATCGAGGGGGATGTCGCGCCCGGCAGTTCCCTCAAGATCGGGCACAAGCCCTACCTGCTGTACGACGAGACCTTTGCGGGCGGCGACTACGAAAAGCCCCGGGAACCCGGCACCCGGTACGCCCACGACCGCGCGGAGATCACCGACGTCGCCGATGGCGCGTACTACGTCACCGAGAAGCTCAGCAGCAACACCGACGCGTACGACGAGGTTCCCATGGCCTTCGCCCCGGGCAAGCCGCCACCACCCGGCGCCCAGGTCGAGGCGATCGCCGGGTGGGGTCAGCGCGTACTCGACGCCCTTCCGCAGATGCTGCCCGACGCCGCCCTCGACATCCTGCGTCGGCAGCCGCCGCGCGGACGGACGACCCCCGGGGACAACGCCGCGGTATCGGTCGAGTCCATCGTCGCCGACCTCACGGCGATCGACAGGTCGTATCTGGCGGTGCAGGGACCTCCCGGCACGGGCAAGACCCACATCGGATCCCACGTCATCGCCGAGCTCGTCGAGAAGCACGGCTGGCGCATCGGCGTGGTCGCCCAGTCCCACGCCACCGTCGAGAACATGCTGAGCGCCGTCGTGGAGAAAGCGAAACTCGATCCCGCCCGCGTGGGCAAACGCGTGCGCAAGGGGGAGGAGACCCGCGACACCGTCTGGACAGCCCTCACCGACAAGGCGTCCTCCTTCGGCGAGTTCATGGCGCAGTCCGGCGGCCTCGTGCTCGGCGGAACGGCATGGGACTTCAGCAGCGCTACCCGCATCGATCCCGGGTCCCTCGATCTGCTCGTCATCGACGAGGCGGGCCAGTACTCGCTCGCGAGCACGATTGCCGCTGCCGTTGCGGCACAGCGCCTGTTATTGCTCGGCGACCCGCAGCAGCTGCCCCAGGTAAGCCAGGGTTCGCATCCAGAACCGGTGGATGTCTCTGCGCTCGGCTGGCTCTCGGAGGGCCACGACGTGCTCCCGCCCGAGTTCGGGTATTTCCTGGCCAAGAGTTGGCGGATGCACCCGGCGGTCTGCCGCCCGGTATCGCTGCTGTCGTACGAGGGAAAGCTCGAGTCGCGGGCGGGGGACCGCCTGCTGGAGGGGATCGTTCCGGGCCTGCACCCCGTCCCGGTCGATCACCGGCTGAACTCCACCTCGTCGGAGCAGGAGGCGGAGCGTGTCGTCGAGATCGCCCACGCGCTTCTCGGGCGGGAATGGACGGACAAGGGGGAGACCCGGCTCACGACGGAGGACGACCTCATCGTGGTCGCGCCGTACAACGCCCAGGTCGAGCTGCTCCGGGTGCGTCTGGCGGAAGCCGGACTGCGCGCCGTCTCGGTCGGGACCGTGGACAAGTTCCAGGGCCGCGAAGCGGCGGTGGCGATCGTCTCGCTCGCGGCGTCCTCGGCGGACGAAGTGCCCCGGGGCCTCGAGTTCCTGTTGCTCGCCAACCGGTTGAACGTCGCCATTTCGCGGGCCCAGTGGGCCGCCTATCTGGTCTACTCGCCGGCGCTCACCGAATACCTGCCCACCAACGCCCGCACCATCGCGCAGCTGAGCGCCTTCATCCGGCTCGTGGAGCCCGAGGAGGACTAACGCTCCCGCGTGCGGCGCACGAGCTCACGGATGACCCGCTCGAGTTCGTCACGTCGTGCCTGCACATCGTCGTGACCGCGGAGGAAGATCATCCGCCGTCCGTCCTTGTAGTCCCCCTCCAGCAGCTCGCTCGCGACCGACGGCGCATCGGGATGATGAACGACGAGGTGGAGATAGTCGGTCGGGCGCAGGTGGAACGTGAAGAGGTAGTCGCCGCCGTAGCTGAAGGTCGGGGCGTTCCACTTCCACTGCTCGGAAATGTCGGGATTGATGCCCATGACGAGGGCTCTCACCTCATCGATATCCGCCCGGAGCGGATGGTCGAGCTCATCGAGGGTGCCGGACACGTCCACGGGTTTGGCCATGCGGCGACCCTACGGCGTTCGCGGCCGATAGCCCAGAGAAACTTGCGGTACAACACCAGAGGCACCGACCTGTTGGCCGGTGCCTCTGTGTTGTGCTGGCGGTGCCGTGAGTGCACTGCGGTCGGGTGAGCCCGCTACTTCTCGGTGACGACGCCGTCGAGGTCAGTGACGCCGAGAGCGAGAGCCTGCTCGCGGCGCTTGCTCATCGACGGAGCCAGCAGGGCCACGATGATGGCGACGACACTGACCGCGGCGCACACCCAGAAGACGGTGTTGAACACGCTGTCGGCGGGAAGGTTGATCGTTCCCGTCGGAAGTGCGAACGCGGTTGTCTTGGAGGAAATGACAGCCGCTATAACCGCGGTGCCGATGCTGGAACCGATCGTGCGTGCGATGGTGTTCGCACTGATCGCCTCACCCGTCTGCAGGGCGGGAACGCTCTCGATGATCGCGTTGGACGCGGCCGCGAGACCGAAGCCGATGCCCGCACCGGTGAGGATTCCGGATGCCAGAACCATCCAGATGCTGGAGTGCGAGATGCCCGGCAGCACGTACGCCGCGGTCAGCAGCACTCCACCGATGACCAGTGACGGCTTCGGGCCGTACCGACGCACGACGGCGCCGGACAACGCGGACACGATCACGAGCATGATCACGGTGGGGAGGAGGTACAGGCCAGACTCCGACGCTGTCTTGCCGAAGCCGTAGCCAGTGAAGGACGGCAGCTGCAGAAGGGTCGGCATGAGTACAAAGGTGCCGTACATGGCGAAACCGAATACCAGGGCGATGACGTGGGCCGTCCACACGCCACGGATCTTGAACAGGCGAACGTCGATGAGGGGCGAGGACACGCGCAGCTCGACGAGCACGAAGGCGACGAGGGCAACCACGCCGAGAATGATCAGTCCGATGGTCTTGCCGTCGCCCCAGCCCCAGGTCTCTCCCTCACTGATGGCCAGAAGCAGCGACAGCAGGGCGACCGTGAGAACCACGGTTCCGAGGTAGTCGAGGCGTCCCGGCGTCTTGATGGGGGATTCCTTCATGCCGAAAATGATGCCGATGAGGGCGATCACGATGAGCACCATCGGGATCCAGAACAGGAAGTGGTAGTCGAGGTTCTCCACGATCGGACCGGCGGCGACGATTCCGACGCCCGCTCCGATGCCGAAGATTCCCGACAGGATTCCGATGGTGACACTGACCTTGTCTTTGGGTAGTTCGTCCCGGACGATGCCGATGGACAGCGGCAGCACCGCTCCGGCCGCACCCTGGAAGATGCGTCCGATGATCATGACCGGCAGGCTCGTCGCGAGAGCCGCGATGATCGTGCCCACCAGCAGGAGGCTGACGACCACGATGAGGATGCGTCGCTTGCCCTGCATATCACCGAGCTTCGCAAAGATCGGTGTCAGCACGGACGCGGACAGCAGGTACGCCGTGATGATCCAGCTCACGGCCGACGTCGAGACGTCGAGATCCGTCGCAATCGTTGACAAAGCGGGGGCAACCAGAGACTGGAGCACCGCGAACGAGAGACCGGCGAGGGCCAGGTAAATGACAAGCAGGGTGGTATTCGGCTTGTGCGGGGAAATCTGGGGAAGAGAGCCCGTGGTGGGTTCCCCAACGATCTGGGTCATGAGTCTCCGAGAGTTTGTAAACAAGTGCTGACATGTAAATGTAGCACCAAGTCAACTATCGTTTACATCTTCGTTCTGGACTGTATGGTGGTGGGGAACAGAAGGATTTTCATGACAAACGGCACTCCGGCCATCATCGACGATGACCAGGACCACTCCAGCAGGGCGCCGCGGGGCCGCGATGCCGATGCAACGCGAAGCCTGCTTCTGCAGTCCGCGCGGCGTCGTTTCGCGCTCGAGGGCTACGGCTCGACAACCGTGCGCGATATTGCCCGCGATGCCGGGGTCAACGTCGCCCTCATCAACCGTTACTTTGAGTCGAAGGAGGGGCTGTTCGAGGCGTGCCTCGCGCATGCCGCAGAGCAGTTCGACCAACCGACGGTCCCGTCCCTGGACCGTGCCGTGCAGGTAGTCGTCGATCGGGTCACTGTCGAACACGGGAGCGAGGACTCGTTCCACATGATGCTCCTGCTGCGCACCTCGGGCGACGAACGGGCAGACGCGATCCGCCGGCGAACCCTCCGCAACTTCGCGGAACGCATGGCTGCCCTCGCCGGGTGGACCCCCGACGCGGTGGATGGGGACGCGCTGCTGCTCCGGGCCGAGGTTGCCATCTGCGCATCGCTCGGGATTACGCTCCTGCGATCGACGAGCGGCCTCGAGCCGCTGTCGTCCGCGAGCAGGGATGACCTGGCTGGTCCAATTCGAGATCTGTTCTCGGCACTCCTGCGCTGAGACAGACACAGCCCGAGGCATCCATACAAATGCATCTAATTTTCCGAAACGCGGAATAGCCGGCGAGTCCCGAACGCTGTGGTCACTATGAAGAACATCGGGTTCCTATCCTTCGGTCACTACCAGGCGGTGGAGGGCTCGCTCGTCCGCTCCGCCCGCGACGCGCTCATGCAGAGCATCGAGCTCGCTGTCGCCGCGGAGGAGATCGGCGTGGATGGCGCGTATGTGCGCGTGCATCACTTCGCTACGCAGTTGGCGTCGCCGTTCCCGCTACTGGCCGCCATGGCCGCCCGGACGAGCACCATCGAACTCGGCACCGGCATCATCGACATGCGCTACGAAAACCCCCTGTACATGGCCGAGGAAGCCGCCGCGGCCGACCTCATCAGCGACGGGCGACTGCAGCTCGGCATCAGCCGGGGATCACCCGAGACCGCACTGCGCGGGTACGAATCCTTCGGCTACGTTCCCGGGGAGGGACGCAGCGACGCGGATGACGCGCGCGCGAAGACTGAGATCTTCCGCGCGGCGATCGAGGGTGCCGGCGTTGTGCGCGCGAACCCGCAGATGTCGCGCGAGGCGGGACTGCTGTCCATCGAACCGCAGTCCCCGGGGCTGGCCGACCGCATCTGGTGGGGTTCCGGCTCGCGTCAGACCGCGAAGTGGGCGGGGGAGCAGGGCATGAACCTCATGAGCTCGACACTCCTGACCGAAGACACCGGTGTGCCGTTCGACGAACTGCAGGCCGAACAGATCCGCATCTATCGCGAAGCGTGGGCGGAGGCTGGTTGGGCGACGAAGCCGCGGGTATCCGTGAGCCGGAGCATCCTTCCGATCGTGAACGATCAGGACCGCTACTACTTTGGGCTTAAGGGGCAGGTCGAGAGCAAGGATCAGGTGGGTCATCTGGACGGTGGACTCGCGCGCTTTGGCAAGACGTACGTGGGGGAGCCCGACAAGCTCGCCGAGGAGTTGGCGAACGACGCGGCGATCGCGGAAGCGGACACCCTGCTCATCACCGTGCCCAATCAGCTTGGCGTCGATTACAACGCGCATCTGCTGGAGAGCGTCGTGACGCTGATCGCCCCGCAGATCGGCTGGCGCTAGCGAGATGGGGTGGGGTGGGTCATCCGCCCCACCCTGACGGGTTCCGGGGAGTCTCGGCGGTACCAGAGATTTAGGAGGGCGCGCTGGCTAGGGTTTCGTCATGGCATCCAACGAAAAAACTCTCAAATTTGTCACGACGGGCCGCGGAGTGGCCGGAACGATCGGCATCCTCGGCGCCGCCGGTGCGGCGGCCTTCGCGCTCAGCAGCCCGTGGGCGTCGGCCATGGCCATTCGTGGAGTTTTCACGCGCGGGGCGCAGGCCACCAGCCGGGAAATGGAGCCTTACGCGCCCACCTCGGGCATCGACGCGGGGCTGAACCTGAGCTACGGCGGGGGCCGGCCGAACACGCACTTTGACGTTTTCACTCCCACCGGAGGGCAGGAACCGCTCGCCACCATCGTATGGATCCACGGAGGATCGTGGCTGTCGGGCAATAAGAACGACCTCCGGCCCTACCTGCGGAAGCTCGCCGGGCGCGGATACACGGTCATCGGTGTTGACTATCCGCTCGCGCCCGAGCATCGGTATCCCGCAACACTCGTTGAGCTCAATGCCGCGCTCGGCTACTTCGTTGATCACGCCGCCGAGCTGCGCATCGACCCCACGCGTCTCATCCTCGCCGGGGATTCCGCGGGCGCACAGCTGGCGAGCCAGCTCGCCACCGCGATCACCTCACCCGACTATGCCCGCGCGGTGAAGCTGTACCCCCGCGTCGCGCCCGAGCAGGTGGCCGCCACCGTGCTGCACTGCGGAATTTTCGACCTCGACGCCGTGGCCGAGATGCCGGGAATTCTCAACTGGGGTTTCCGGGCATCGTTGTGGGCGTACCTGGGCGTCAAGGACTGGGAACCGACGCCCGAGGCCCAGGCCATGTCGACCATCACACACGTGACGGAGCACTTCCCTCCCACGTTCATCTCCGGAGGCAATGCCGACCTCCTCACGTCGTCGCAATCGCAGCCGATGGCGCGACGGCTGACGGAGCTCGGAGTGGACGTCACCGAGCTGTTCTGGGCAAAGGCATACGAACGCAATCTGCCGCACGAGTACCAGTTCCATCTGGACTTCGCGGATTCCCGAGACGCGTTCGAAACGACTGTCGCATTCCTCGACGAGAAGACCGCCGTTCCCGTCGTCGCCTAGAAGATCGAGGTTGCCGCCGGCTTCGCCCGCGTGGTGCCTGCCACCCGTAGCGGCAGACGCAGCTCCATCGTCGTTCCCTGTCCGACCGTGCTTTCCACGGACAGCGATCCACGGTGGGCGTCGACGATGATCTTCGCGGTCGACAGCCCGAGGCCAGTGCCGGCGATTTCGCCGAAACGGGCGGACGGACTACGGAAGAACCGCTCGAAGATGTGGGTCTGGTCTTCCGCGTTGATCCCGGTGCCGGTGTCGCTGATGCGGATGACGACTTCATCGCCCACGGTCACGGCTGTCAGGGTCACCTCGCCACCGGGTTTGTTGAATTTGACCGCGTTGGAGAGCAGTTTGTCGAGCACATCACCGATGCGACTGGCATCCACTTCCGCCATGATCGACGGCAGAATCGGTACGCGCACGGTGATGCCCACGGCGGCAGCCCCAGGACGAATGGCGTTGAGGGAGTGGTCGGCAAGCTCCGCGATGTTGAACGGGCGACGTTCGAGCGATGCCTGCCCTTCTGCGGTGGTCAGCAGGTCATTGATGAGCTCGAGGAGACGCTTCGAGTTGCGCTGCACCACACCGAACTCGTGGTCGATACCGGTGACAGCAATGTCGATCGTGTCCTCAATGAGTTCGAGGTACCCGATTACCGATGTCAGCGGCGTCCGCAGGTCGTGGCTGACCGTGGTGAGGAACTGGTCGCGAGACCGGATCGCCTCGGCAAGGGGAGTCACGTCGTGGGTCGCGACCACCGTCCCGATGAGTTCTCCGGAGGCCCGGCGGACGTACTGAGACGTAGCCATCATCGCCCGCTGCTCCTTGCCAACGCCGACCCAGTACGAGCGGCGCGACACGAGTTCTCCGCGTGCAGCCCGCTGAAAGACCTGGTCGATCGCGGCGATGGGCGTGATGCGGTCGTCTTCGAAGACAAGCGGAGCCTGGGATGGATGCGACGGAGTGGGGTTTCCCGACACCGCAAGCGCCCGCGCGGTGTCGTTTGTCAGCAGGATGACGCCGTCGGGATCATAGAACGTGATGCCCGCGTCGACGGTGTCAACAACCGCGAGGGCAGTGGATGCCGCGTCCAGGCCCGATGCAACCGACACCCGCAGGGCCTCGGAGCTGAAGATGCCCTCGGCAACCGACACGCGCAGCGCCTCGGCGCCGACGAGACCGCGTGCGACGGACTGCCGCAAGGCTTCGGCGCCCTCGACACCCTCGGCCACGGACACCCGAAGTGCCTCAGCCCCCTCGATGCCCTCGGCCAGCGAGACGCGCAGTTTTTCCTTGTCGTCGACGCCCTCGGCGACAGATACCCGGAGCTTCTCCCGGTCATCCACGCCCTCGGCCACAGACACCCGCAAAGCTTCAGCGCCTTCGATTCCTTCCGCGACCGAGACCCGGAGGGCCTCGGCACCCACGATTCCCTCGGCAACGGAGACTCGAAGCGCTTCAGCGCTGTCGGCACCTTCCGCGACGGACACCCGGAGCGCCTCGGCACCGTCCAGACCCTCGGCAACCGATACCCGCAGTCGTTCCCTGTCATCCACGCCCTCGGCAACGGACACCCGCAGCGCTTCAGCGCCCTCGATACCCTCGGCCACGGACACCCGGAGCGCCTCGGCACCCTCGAGACCCTCGGCCACCGAAACACGGAGCGCCTCGGCACCCTCGATGCCTTCGGCGACGGACACACGCAGGGCCTCAGCTCCCTCAAGCCCCAGCGCCACGGACACGCGCAACCGTTCCCGGTCATCGACGCCCTCGGCGACAGACACCCGCAGCCGTTCCCGGTCGTCGACACCCTCCGCGACCGAGACCCGCAGTGCCTCGGCGCTATCGACACCCTCGGCGACCGACACGCGGAGAGCCTCGGCGCCGTCGACTCCCTCGGCCATCGAGACGCGCAACCGCTCCCGGTTGTCCACGCCCTGGGCGACCGACACCCGCAGTCGCTCGGCGCCGGCGATCCCACGGGCAACCGCGACGCGAAGTTTCTCGGCGCCCTCGATGCCCTCCGCGACAGAGAGCCGGAGCGCTTCAGTGCTCTCAACGCCCTGGGCGAGGGCCACCCGCAACTCTTCGTTTGCGTTCAGCAGGTCAATGCGCTGACGGCGGCCGCGCGACGCGACGATTTGTACCGCGATGGCCACTGCCGTGAGCGTGACGGGGAACAGAAAAGCCGCACCCCAGCTGGCCGATGACGCGGGCCAGTTGCCAACCTGAAGAAAGGGGTAAAACGCGACCACAAAGGTGGCGACCGCCGCGAGCACAACGGCAGGCGCACGAAACGAAAACGCCAGCCAGATGACGGGGATCAACACGAGCACGTTCAGACCCGTGAGCTGCTGGAAGAGGATGCCTCGCAGCAGCGCGATGATCACCACATCCGCGACGGCCAGGGTGATCTGCCACCGGGCGTCAATGCGGTGCCACGGTACGAATGCCGCCGCGATCGACACGAGGGCCAGCGCGATCCCCAGATCAACGACGTCCGAGTACTGGCCGTACAGCACGAGCTGGCTGGAAATGACGACGACATATCCCACGCCGATGAGCATCGGAATCTGCACGAATACCAGCAGACTGCCGCGCACACCCTCGGAGACAGTGCTGATGAAACGTTGAAGTGCTGGCATGCGTGATCCCCTGATTGCAGCTACAGCACTGGTGTGCGTGTCTGATCGTACCAGCGGCGCCGAACATCTTTCGCGTGCTGGGTCGAAAGCAACCCGTTGGCTCATTGTTGGGCGGTTATCCCCACTCAGCGGCGCTTCTCGCCGGCAGCGTCGGAGGTGCGAGTTACCGTTCAGACATGAAGATTCTCCACACGTCTGACTGGCACATCGGTCGAACGTTCCACGGTCAGTCGACCCTCGACCACCTCCGCCAGGTGTTCGGCGCAATGGTCGAGATCGTGAAGCAGAACGACGTCGACGTGGTCGTCGTGTCCGGTGACATCTTCGATTCCTCCATGCCATCCGCCGAGAATTTCACCGTGCTGTCGACAGTCCTGCGTGACATCAAGGCCGCGGGGGCATCCGTCGTCATGACGAGCGGCAACCACGATTCCGCCACCCGTCTCGGTTTCCAGTCCGAATGGGCGGGGCTCGCCGGCATCCACGTCATCACAGGCTTCGACCAGTACCTGCGACCGATCATCATCGAGGACGAGTACGGGCCGGTCAATTTCTACGGGATCCCGTACCTCGAGCCATCCCTCATCCGACACCACTACCCATCGCACGAACTCAAAACTCATGAACAGGTGCTGACCTTCGCCATGGACGGTATCCGTGCCGACATTGCACGCAGCGACGCACGGTCCGTTGTTCTGTCGCACTGTTTTGTCTCCGACGTCGCCGCCAGTTCTGAGGCCACGGATGTCGAACGAGACATCACGGCGGGCGGGCTAAATCTCGTTCCCGCCGCCGCATTCGACGGGCCTGACTATGTCGCCCTCGGCCACATCCACGGACGCACCACCATCACCGAGCGTGTCCGGTACTCCGGGGCTCCGTTGCACTATTCATTCGGTGAGGCCGCCAAGCCTCGCGGGGGATGGCTCGTGACCCTCGACGCGGGCGGATTGGACGAGGTCACCTGGATCGATTTCCCCGTACCGAGACGGCTCAGCGTCCTGACCGACGACCTCGAAGCGCTGCTGTCCGACGCCACCTATGCGTCGGCCGAGAGCGACTGGGTATGCGCCATCCTCACCGACCGTGTGCGCCCGGTCGACGCCATGCGCAGGCTGCAGCGGCGCTTTCCATTTTGCGCAATGCTCGAGCATCGCCCCTCCGTCGTTGTCGAGTCCTCGGCAACCACCTACGGAGAGCGCGTCAAACAGAAGACGGACCGTGAGATCGTCGCGGGATTCCTCGAGCACGTCCGCAATGGCGTCGGACCCTCAGAATTTGAGACCGACATCGTGAACGATGTGTTCGCCGAGCAACGCGTGAAGGAGGCATCCGAATGAAAATTCTGAGTCTGCGCATCGCGGGGTTCGGACCCTACAAAGACGAACAGCTCGTCGACTTCCAGCGGTTCGACGCCGACGGCATCTTCCTCATCACCGGCAAGACGGGGGCCGGCAAGTCGAGCATTCTCGACGCCATCACGTTTGCTCTGTACGGCAGCGTTGCGCGATACGAGGGCACGCAGCCCCAGCTGCGAAGCGACTACTGCGAGCCCGATGACCCGACGTACGTCGAACTCGAGTTCGCCGTCGGCGCCGACGAGTACCGCGTGCGTCGCTCACCCGATTACGACCGTCCGAAGAAGAACGGCCTCGGTGTCACCCGGAAGGCGCACGAGGCGGCTCTCGAGCGCCGCAACGGCGACACGTGGCAGGGCATCGGCGCACGCCCGGTCGATGTCGGCCGTGAGCTGGCCGAAATCCTGACGCTGACCAAAGACCAGTTCCTCCAGGTGATCCTGCTCGCGCAAAACCGGTTCCAGACCTTCCTCCAGTCAAAGAATGACGACCGGCAGGCGGTGCTGCGCACCCTGTTTGGCACGCGACGCTTCGAGCAGGTCGAGGCGACGCTCGACGAGCGTCGCAAGATCATGGCCGCCGAACTCGCAGCGTCCACGGACGCCCTCGCCCAACGCGCGCACGACGTGGCCGCGCTGATGGGAACCGACGAGGTCCCGTCGCACCCCGACACGGATTGGTTCCAGGCGCAGTTCGCAAGTCTCACGGCGCGCGGTGATGCCGCCGATGCGCAGGCGTCGGCCGCCGGTGCCGCCTTCGATGAAGCGGATGCCGCATTCCGCGCGATCCTCGAGGCGCAGAAGCAACATCAGCGCCGCGTCGTCGCCCTGCGTGAGCTCGCGATGCTGGAAGAGAACCACCGCCAGATCGAGGGTGACCGCCGTGCTCTCGCCGCGGCCCACCGGGCGGCTCCTGTCTGGCCCCTGGTCGGCGCGCTCGAAACGGCGGCGCGTCACCGGGACTCCGCCGCCGCAGCCGAGGTAGCTGCCCGACTCGCGTATTCCGAATATGACGCCAAGTCCGACGTGATCGATGCCGATCAGGTTACGACTGTCGCGGATGCGCTGACGTCCCTCCTGGGAACCCTCGCGGAGACGCTCGACGATGAAAAGCGACTTCCCGGGATCGTCGCCGACCTTGAACGCAGCGAAGCGGATGTCCTGAGGGCGACCACGTCCCTGGAGACCGCCCGCGAACTCAGCCAACTCATTCCTGAGGCACTCAGGGCGTTGACGGAGCAGATCACCACCGCGACAATCGCGTCCTCCCGGCTGTCCGAGGCCGAAGAGCGCACGACTCGGGTCGCCGCGGCACTGGCGGCGGCGGATGACGCGGCAGCGCTCGACACGCGTCTGGCCGCTGCTCGCGTGTCCGAGAAAGCGGCAAGCGGAGCGCATCTCGCAGCTGCTGGTCGGCTCGATTCGTTGTTGGAACGGAGGCTTTCCGGTCACGCCGCAGAGCTGGCCGTCGCTCTGGTCGATGGAGTGGCGTGTGCGGTCTGCGGGTCCCTGTCCCATCCCGCTCCGGCGGTAGCCGACGTCGAACCCGTCACGGAAGCAGACATCGCAGCCGCCCGCGTCGACGTAGACCGGCAATGGCGGAGCGCCAGAGAGGCGGCCGAGGCGGCGACAGAGATTGCCACCACGCTCGCAGACGCCCGCGCCCGCACCGGTGGTCGCTCGGCAACCGAACTCCACGACGCGTTGGACTCCGCCCGGGAGGCCACCTCGGGCGCGATCGCGGCGGCAGCGGAGGTGCGCCGTCTCGAGCGTGACCGCGACAAGCTGCTGTCCGAACGCGATCGCGCCACCATCACCATGGACGACCTCCGGGCACAACTGGAGACTCTCGCCGTGCGGGTCGCCGAACAACGGTCCACGCGAAATGCCATCGAAGCTCGGCAGAAGAAGCACAGCGATGGATTTGGCAGCGTCGCGGAACGCGTCTCTGCGCTGAGCGCCCACCGTAATGCCGCCCGGGAGGTTCGGGAGGCAATTGCGACCCACGACGCCCGCCGTGACGCCCACGCCCATGCCCTCTCTGCGCTCGAGTTGCAGTGTGTGACCCAGGGGTTCGCCGACGTCAACGAAGCAATGGTGGCGCGGCTCTCGGACGCGGACGTCACCGCCATCGACAACCGCATTCGTGCGCACGAACACGCAATGACCACAGTGCGAACCACCATCGATGACACCGCCGATGTGACCGACCCCGTCGACGATTCCCAGGTGGAGTCAGCTCGAGAGGCGCGCGAAGCGCGTGCTCGCGAACGCGATGCCGCCGTCGGAGCCCGCAGCACCGTGCGGGAGCGCCTCGATCAGCTCACACAGCTCGTCATCACCGCGACGAATCACATTGCGCTGTCCGGTGCCCGACGGGACGAGTTCGCCCAACTCGACGCTCTCGCAAATGCCGTGCAGGGCAAAGATCCCAACACGAAGCGGATGAACCTCGAGACCTTCGTTCTCGCGGCTCAGCTGGAAGACATCGTTGCCGCGGCTAATGCCCGGCTTCACACGATGACCAGCGGGCGGTACGCACTCGAGCACGATGACGGACTCCAATACCGCAAGTCCAGCTCGGGACTCGGTCTCGCCATCCGCGACGAACACACCGGGCGGGCGCGGCCCACCCATTCGCTGTCCGGAGGAGAAACCTTCCTGGCATCCCTTGCCCTCGCACTCGGGCTCGCCGAAGTCGTGACCAACCAGACTGGTGGACTCACCCTCGACACCCTGTTCGTTGACGAGGGCTTCGGCTCCCTCGACGCGGATACCCTCGACATCGCCATGGGCACCCTGGACAGCCTGCGCGCCGGGGGCAGGACCATCGGGCTGATCAGTCACGTGGACGTGATGAAGGAGCAGATCCCCGCTCACCTGCGGATCTCGGTCACTCCCCACGGTTACAGCGTCATCGACGAGGTCTACGAGACGAGCTAGCGAGGTCTGGTGGAAGCGGGAACTACAGGGTGCTGGTGGTCAGAGAAATCACGTGGCCCGCCAGCGTTCCCGCGATGCTCATCTCGCCGTCCCGGTTGGTGCCGAGGCGTCCGAGCAGCGTCAGTATCCCCACCGGTCCCCGGGGTCCGGTGACTCGCACGGTCACGGACACCGGGTCCGAGCCAAAGGGAGCGAGTAAGCGCCCGGTGACCGCGACGTCCTCCACGAAGCGATAGTTGTCGAATTCCATGGAGTATCCGGCCAGCGTCTGCGTGGTGACGACCGTGCCACCCCGCAGTCCGTAGTAGCGCCCGAAGTCGCGGTCGGTGGTCTGGATCCAGGAGTCGAGAACGGTGCGCCAGACGGATGCGGCGACCCGGCGGTCGAACGTGGTGGATTCGTCTCTCGATGACCGTGTCAGGTAGTCCGTGCTGATGTCAGCGGCGGCGACCGGAAACGACGGTTGCACGTACCAGTGCACGGCCCAGGCGCACGGCTGGACATCGCCGAGTTCGGTCATGAACTGTTGGATGCGGAGCGGGCCGCAGGACAGCTGTGCCGCGTTGTGGGGAACCTGGTCGATCCGCAACACGTGACTGTTTCGGAATTGCTGGGCATCCCTGATGGTGTTCTCTGCGGGCGCGTCGGCGTCAAAGGTCCCGACGACGGCAAGTACCGGAACATCGGGAAGCGTGGTGTGTGGCTCGAGCGGCACCTCGGCGTCCGGGACATCCGGCCACAGCGAGCAGAGCGACAGTTCGGTCTCCCACGCGCGCTCGGTGCGGGGGAGCATGGCACGCATCGACCACGGCCAGAGAGTGAGGGGAGGGATGCCCCGTGCGACGCGCTCGGCGGTGATGGACCGTTCCCAGTCCAGCAATCCCGGCGACCAGGGCGGTGTCGCATTGTCGGCACAGGTGGCGGCGAAGAAGGCCGCGGCCGAGTGGACTTCCGCCGCGCCGGAGCTGCCGCGCGCGTTCTGCGCCTGCACCTCGGCGCCGATCCGCAGCAGCGGCACGGGATCTCCCGCCCGGTAGGCGGACGCGGCGGCGGCGAGCCACGCGGGCAGCGCAGGCCCGTGTTCGAAGTGGGATGCGTACACGAGGGTTGCCTGGGTCACCTTTACATCGCGCGCCTCGCCCTCGTCGTCCACCGCGACGCCGCGGAGGGGGTTCTCGGTCACGGATCGGGCGGCCCACGCGAGGTCATCGAGGGGCGATCCCGGCCGGTCGCGGCACTCGGCGGAACCGGAGCACAGCCCGATGATGGTGCGGCGGGTTAACGCGGAGACTGCGTGCAGGCTCGACAGAAAGTTGAAGCTCGCGGGACCGATGCTGGAGGCAAAGACGACCGACCGTACGCTGGCACCGAACCGAGCGGTGTAGGCCATGGCGTCCATGCCGCCATACCCGAGGGCGATGATGTCGACCTGCGGTATTCCGAGTTCGAGGCGCAGGGCGTTGGCGTCTCGCGCGCTGTAGGCGGCGCCGTAGTCATCGAGGGCATTGCCGAGGTGAAGTGCGCACGAGAAGGTGGACGACGCGATATCGACCGAGCCGTGTTGCATGGCAGGGCAGTCGATGGCCTCGGACAGACCGCTGCCGCGGCGGTCGATCACCAGCACGTCGCGATCACCGAACGTGCGCCCGAGAATCCGGTGGGGAATTGGGTCGCCGTCGGCGATCATCGGATCACCGATGTCCTGCCCGAGAAAGAGCGTCGTCGCCGCCGAGGCGGGGGTCGACCCTCGCGTGTGCCGGTAGAACTTGAACGCGAGAAGCAGGGTGGGTGTGTCGGCCACCCGCCAGTCGTGGGGCACGCGCAGCACGCCACACAGGGCGCCCGAGGCATCCGCACACTCCGTCGCTCCCAGCGCCCGCGCGCGGGTGCCGGGATCCACCCCGGACGCCGCCGGTGCGACCACGCTGGCGACCGGAACGGCGAGCTGTGCCCGCGGGTCATCACTCGCCGGCGCGACTGCCGCGACCAGCGCGATGGCGATCACTCCGGCAGAAACCCGGGCAGCGATGGTCCACCGCACAACAGCTCCGTTGTCTCGCACGTCGGCCCCCGCGCTCTACGGGGACCGCCCACGTATTGAGCGCAAACCTACGCCCGCTCGCCGTCGGGGACAAGCATTATGGCAGGCCCGACGGCCCGTGACGGCCCGGTGGGGCAGCCAGTACATTGGAGGCTTCGCAGCCCCAGGAAGGAGCACACCGTGGACGGACTCATCCTCGTCGTGATCCTGGGCGCGACCATTCTCGCGGGCGCCATCATCGCCCCGCGGCTGAAGGTTGCCACACCCCTGGTTCTGCTGGTCATCGGCTCGTTGCTTGGATTCATCCCGCTGCTCGGCGATGTCGAGCTGCCGCCAGAACTCGTGCTCCTGTTGTTCCTGCCGGCCCTGCTCTACTGGGATTCCCTCAACACGTCCCTGCGGGAGATTCTCGCCAACATCCGGGTGATCAGCCTGCTGGCCATCGGACTCGTGTTCGCCACGGCGGCGATCGTCGCCCTTGTGGGTCACGCGCTTGGACTCACCTGGCCAATTTCCATCGCACTCGGCGCCATTCTTGCGCCGACGGATGCCACGGCAGTTGCAGCAGTCGCGGGTCGTCTCCCGCGCCGCACCCTCACGATTCTTCGGGCCGAGAGCCTCATCAATGACGGAACCGCCCTCGTGCTCTACGCGGTCGCGGTGGCCGCCGCGGTGTCCGGCGACGCCATCACGCTCGGGAACACCGCGCTGCGGTTCGGTGCCTCGTACGGGCTTGGCGTGATCATCGGACTGCTCGTCGGGCTGGCCGTCATTGGCCTCCGGCACGTGCTGACCACCCGGCTGCGGGCCAACACACTCAGTGTGCTGACCCCCTTTCTCGCCTACCTCCCGGCCGAGTTGCTCGGCGTCTCCGGTGTCGTGGCCGTGGTGGCGTGCGGGCTCTTCGTCAGCCAGCTGGGTCCCCGCATCATCACGGCGAGCCAACGCTCGCAGAGCTTCGGCTTCTGGCAGCTCGCCACCTACCTGCTGAACGGGGCGCTCTTTGTGCTCATCGGGCTTGAGTTGCATCGCGTGACCGAGGGTCTTGGCGACGGGTGGGAGACGACGGTGGGCCTGGGACTTGCCGCGGCGGCCGCCGTCATCCTCACGCGACTCGCGTGGATCAACACCACGCCGTACCTGATCCGCGCGCTCGACCGGCGCCCTCAGTAACGCACCCGGCGGGTGGGATTCCGCCAGCGCTTCCCGCCCTGGGCTGGCTTCCGGGGCGCGGTGTCGCTGGCCGCCGCGCTCGCGTTGCCGACCGAGACGGCCAGCGGAGATCCGCTTCCGGGGCGCGACACGGTGATCGCCGTGACGTTCATCGTCATCCTCATCACCCTGCTCGTGCAGGGACTGTCCATGCCGGCGATCGTGCGGTGGGCAAACCTTCCCAACGATCCGACGGAACTCGACGAGGAGCTTCTGGCCGAGCAGGCGGCTACGCGGGCCGCGCTGTCGATCCTTCCCGAGGTGGCAGACCGGGTCGGGGCATCCACCGAGTCCCGCGACGCGGTGCGGAAGGAATACCAGGAGCGCCTGGACAGGATTCACCGGGAGGACGGAAACCCGCAGGTCGCCCGCCGCGACGGGGACGAATCCGACCACGAGGCCGCGCTGCGGCTGGGGCTGCTCCCAGCCAAGCGCCAGGCACTGTTCGAACTGCGGCACGCGCGACGCATCGACGACGTCATCCTCCGGCGGGTCAACGCGCGCATCGATCTGGAGGAACTGCGCCTGTCCTCCCCGGAGAACGACGACTAGGCAGGCCGCTCAGCGGTCCTGCCCCGGCAGCCAGGCGCGCAGCTCGCTGCGGCTGCGCGCACCGAGCTTGTTGTAGACCCGGCTGAGGTGGGTCTGCACGGTGCGCAGCGTGATGCCGAGAGACTCCGAGATGGCGCGGTCGGTGAGGCCGGATGACGCGAACCGGGCGATCTCGAACTCCCGGGGTGTCAGCGTTGCGACGTGGGGAAGGGCCGCGACCACCGGGCTGTGCAGCCCCTCCGTCGACTCCAGCATGGCGGACAGGCGCACCGCGGCGGCCGTGGAACGGTATGTAGCCCCAGACGCCCGGTACAGCGCAACCGCCTGCGACTGCGCCTCCGCCGCAAACCAGGTGAAGTCGTGGTCGGCGAGTTGCTCCGCCGCGGCCTCGATGCCGACGGGGTCGGAGCGCACGAGAGCCGAGGCGTGGGCGCGCTTGGCCGTGAGGACGGCGGAGCTGGGCATGCTGAAGGCGAGGAGTCGGGAGGCGGCGGACACATCGCCGTACCGGGTGGCCGCGTACCAGAGGGCGTTTGCTGCAACGTGCTGCCCCAGCGTGTGGGCGTGGTTTGCCGCAGCCGTTGCCACGCGTGCGGCCTCCTGCAGGTCGCCGGATGACGCGAGCACCGCCGCGTCGGCCAGGCACACGTCCGGGTCGTAGATCGGGGCGACGATACTGCCGTGGATCGTCGCCAGCATGCTTCGCGCGCCGGGCACGTCGCCCGCCAGCGCAAGCGTCTGGGCGTAGAGGGAGCGCGTCCAGGCGAGGGTCGTTGAACACCAAATTCCGCGCGCGGCCAGCGCCTCGCCGAGGTACCCGAGTCCGGCGGGTAGGTGGCCCCGGAGCACAGCATTCCACCCCAGGAGCAGGGCATGCTGCGACCGCACTCCATCGTCTCCCCGATGGAGCGCCTGGGTGTACCCCCGTTCGCCGCGCGTTCGTGCCTCGTCGAGATCCTCGCGGAGGAAGAGCGCCGCGTAGTGATCGTTCAGGATCGCCGACTCCTCCGCTTCGGGGAGCTCGTGCCGCGTGCGGAGCGCAAGCGGCGACAGCCGGGCTCGCATCGCCTCGAATCCTTCCGCATCGCCCGCGTACATCAGCGCGGAGGTCGCGGTGAGGGCGGCGTGCGCCGCCGTCTCCGCGGGCAGACTCTCGTCCATGGCGAGGGGCACGCTGGCGGTGACCGCGGCGGTCACCCTTCCGAGACGCCAGAGTGCCGTGGAGCGCACCGCGAGGAGGATCGGGATGCGGCCAAACGTGGCGATAGCGTCATCCACTGTTTCCAACGCTCGCGCCGGCTGATTGGCGGGCATGGCGAAGAGAAACGCCCGCGTGATGAGCACGCTGATCCGCTCGTCGCCTCCGAGCGAGGCGGGATCGAGCGAATCGAGCACGCGTTCGGCCTCGGTGATCCGCTGCTGGTGGGCGAGCAGGGTGGCGATGCGGAGCCGAACGGCGACGGTGCCCGCCTGCCGCAGGGCCGCGACCAGAAACCTGTCACACAGCGCCGGGTCGGAGGTGTGAACAATCTCGGCAAGGTCGACGAGTTCCGTCGCGTCGATCGGATCGTCCAGTTGCAGGTGCAAGCGGGCGAGCAGCACCCGTTCGGCGTCGGACGGTGAGTCCCGCTCCCGCCGACGCGCGGTGATGGCGTCGACCAGCTCGCGCGACCGCCGCCGGCGCCGGGACTCGGTGAGGCTGCCGAGCAGGGCCTCCGCCTGCAGGGGGTGCGCGAGACGCACGGACCCGGCGGCCCGGTCGACGGAAACCACCCCCTCGTTCTCCGCCTCATCCACGGCCTCCGGATGGATGATGCCGGCCAGAAGCTCCGCGTCGAGCGGTTCGGCAAGCGCCACGAGTTCCGCCGTCGCCCGCACCACGGACGGCAGGGTGCGCACCCGGGCCGTCACCGCCGCCCGCACGCCCTGGGCAACGGGCAGCGATCGCGCGAGCACCCACACACCCGATCGCTGCACGATGGCACCGGTGGCGACGCCGACACGCACCACCTCGAGGAGAAACAGGGCATTGCCACCCGTGCGTGCAAACACGTCGGTGCTGACCCTCCGGTCAACGGCGCCGCCCAGCTCGGTCGCGACAAGCTCGCCGCTCTCGCCCGCTGTCAGCACGGGTACCTCGATCAGCTGGCTGAGCCCGCCCTTCCACAGCGCGGTTATCGCGTCGTGCACCGGACGGTCGGTCCGCACGGTCGCGTAGACGGCAACCCCGGACAGCGCGATCTGGTGCAACAGGCCCGCGGAGGCCGGATCGAGCACATGAACATCGTCGATCGCGAGCATACGAATTCCCCGGCGAAGGATCTCCGCACGAATCACGCTGGCGGCAAACACGAGCATGTCGGACGGGTCTGCGGGCGTCCGGGGAATGTCGCCCGGCAGCAGCGACACGAATACTCCGAGCGGCACGGTCGCCAGCGCCTCGGTGGCAACCAGGAACTCACAGTGCAGGCCGGCGGATGTCGCGGCGTCCCGCACCGCGTGCAACAGCCGGGTCTTTCCGACCCCCGCGGCACCGCCGAATACCCGCGGGCGAAGGCCCAACTCGTCGAGAACTTCTGCGAGCAATTCGTGCCGCCCCACCAGGGGTAACTCCTGCCGCGGGGTCATCCGCTCTCCGTCCCCCAGAGCCGCGTCATTGACCCGTCATCCGGGAAGCTGACCAGCTCTATCACAACTGCATCGAAATGATCGGGGTGGCGGATACCTCAATCCTTGGCTCCGATCGTTCCGCTGATCGTTCCCCGTGTCAATCGTCGGCGCACTACGCAGGCCGGGGCGGCGGCGGCGCCGGACTACGTATGGCCCCGATTCGGGGGGTACCCATAACGTTCAGGCATCCCGGTTCGCTGACCCGGACCGACAGTGCCGCCCAATTCTCCCGAGGTGAATGAGTCATGCCCGACAACATCCTGTTGCTGCACCCGCAGATCCCGCTCGAGGCCGAAACCCACCGCGGCGTGCCGGTCTTCCGTTCACCCGCCATCGACCTGCGCGTCGTCGATCCCGACCGCCCGGCGGTTGCCGACCTCAGCGAACAGACAGCGACGGTGCTGCGGTCAGCGCTGGCGGAGTACATCGATCTCACACCCATCAGGCTGGGCAAGCGGGTGGATCGCCGACCCTGGCAGAGCAACTTTCTCACCTCCCAGGGTTCGCGCGGCTCCTGCTGGGCGTTCGCCGGAATCGCGGCGCTGGAGGCCGCGTACGCACGGCAGGGGGTGCGGGTGAAACTGTCCGAGCAGTACGCCTTCCACCTCTCGAAGGCGTGGGCGAACCAGCACGACGGGGGAGGGGTGCACTCGCTGATCGGCTTCCAGGGGTCCGCCGACATCGTGCACCACCTCTCGTTCTACGGAGTACCCGAGGCCCGGCTCGTTCCGTACACCGACCAGGGCGCACTGCAGTCACTGGCCAACAGCATCCCGCAGACGGGTGGTGCCCTCTCGGCCACGCCGGGCAGTGGCACTCTCGACCAGGCCGACTGGTTCGAGTTCGACCTGCGCCACGTGCCCCTCGCCGGCCGCTGGAGTGCCGCCTACCGTGTCGCGAAATACGGGAGCGTCGACGCGACGGTCGAGAACATCAAGAAGATCCTCGAACTCGGCTACGAGGTGGTCGTCGACGTCGAGGACATCATCAACAACGGTGGCCACGTCATCCTTATCTACGGCTACGACGACACCTTCGGCACCTTCATGATCAAGAACTCGCAGTCCCTTCCCGGCTTCGAAACGATGAAGTACCAGAACGATCCGCATTTCCTTCTCCGCAACAGCCAGGCCTACTACATCACCGCGGTCGCGCCGATCGTGCCGCAAACGGCGGCGGCCTGGGTGGGACGGTGGGCGATCGATCATGACGGATGGCGCGGGCGGCTGGTCATCCGCTCGTTCATCGATCTTCTGGGCAGCGGATCCCTGCCGACAGAGAACTCGCAGATCGGGCTCGGCACGTGGTTCGGGGAGGACGGCAGGGTCCTCCCCGTTACCGGATGGTTCGTCGACGAGGCACGCGGACTCAATTGCTACATCGGCGACCAGCGGTTCGAGCTCTACCTGCACGGAGCAGATCCCTACTTCGCGTCGGGCCAGTGCTGGTGGAACGGCATCCCCTTCGGGGTGACGCTGTCCCGGGGTGTGACGACCGGCGCGGGAAGCGGACCCTTCCAACGCTCACAATCGATCGGCACCTGGGAGATGGACCACGATGGATGGCGCGGGACCCTGCGCATCGGCACCGATTCCTGGTACCGCCAGGCCGCCGACGGCGCCCTCAAGCGGGCCTGGATCGATCCGGCAAGCATCACCCACAAGGTCGACGCCCACGTGGATTTCGGGCCGACGAACACGGACCAGCATTTCGAGCTGCTTGTTCACACCCGCGAACGCGGCGTCTTCGGCGGTGTCACGCACTGGGGTGGGCGGTCGTGGCCGGCGGCGGGGCGGCTCGCTGCCAATCTGTACACCATCCGCACGGACGGCACACTGACCTGGTACCAGCACACGGGGCGCGATGCCCTCAACTACGTCTGGGAGGAGCCGAAGAAGGTCGGCACCGGGTGGCAGCACTTCAGCAAGGTCATCGGTGGGCGGGATGGCGTGATCTATGCGCTCAAGTCCGACGGCACCCTGCACTGGTACTTCCACCGCGGTCGCAACCAGGGAACGTTCGACTGGGAGGGGCCACTGCAGGTCGGCACGGGATGGAGCGGCTTCACCGACATCGTCGCCGGTGACGGCGGAGTCATCTATGGGCTGCGCCCCGACGGAACCCTGCACTGGTACCGCCACCGCGGCCGCCGAAACGGCACGTTCGAATGGGATGGCCCGTTCGAGGTCGGCTCCGGATGGAACGGCTTTGTCCGCATCGTTGCAGGGCCTGAGGGTACCGTCTACGGCGTACAGCCCAGCGGCGACCTTCTCTGGTACCGCCACATGGGATTCGACCACGGCTTCCCCATCTGGCAGGGACCCCGCAAGGTCGGCACCGGCTGGGGCACCTTCGACAAGCTACTTGCCACCGGCGCGGGCTACATTTACGGACGCGTCTCCGCGGGTAACCCGAACGCTGGTGACCTCATGCTCTACCGTCACACCGGCTTCGAGACGGGCGAGTTCGCCTGGCGGGACGGACAGAAGGTCGGCAACGGCTGGACGACCGACGTCGTGGACGTCTTCGCGACCTGACCCATCACAATTTTTCCCACACCCGGTCCGTCAACGAAGGGAGATCGCTCGGATAATCACATCACCGATGCCACCTCGCCACACGAGGTGACCGACCGCGCCGAGCGTGAGGCGTCCGCTCGGCGCGGTTCGATGTCTGGTGTCGGTACCGTTCTCGCTAGGCGGGAAGGGATGACTCGATCAGACCGACAATCTCGGGGGCGTCGGGCTCCGTCGTCGGACGGAAACGGTGCACCTCGCCGGACGGCGTGATGACAAACTTCTCGAAGTTCCACGACACCTTGCCGGCCTTGCCGGAGGCATCCGGAGTCTTTGTCAGCTCGGTGTAGAGGGGGTGCGCCGACTTTCCGTTGACCTTGGTCTTCTCGAACATGGGGAACGTCACGCCCCACGTCGCCGAGCAGTATTCCGCAATTTTTTCTTCGGAGCTCAGCTCCTGGAGAAACTGGTTGCTGGGGAATCCCAGCACGGTGAATCCGCGGTCGCCGTAGGTCTTCTGGAGCTGCTCGAGCTTTTCGTACTGGGGAGCGAGCCCGCAGCGGGATGCCACGTTGACCACGAGGATCACCTTGTCGGAGTAGGCGCCGAAGCTGGTCTCGTCGCCCTTGATGGTGGTGAGTGCGATGTCGTTGAGGGTCATATGCCTGAGCGTACAACCGTGGGGGCGCCCACACGGTCCCGTGATGATTACAGGGCAAACTCCCGGCGATCGGCTGCTTTCTCCACCGAGCGAGTGCGACGCAACACGAACTGCAACACCAGAGCGATGACGGCGAGAACCGCGACGAGAATCGCGTACCAGAGCACGACGGTGATGAGGCCAAGGCTCGGGACGAGAAGGCCCGCGATGATGCTGGGCAGACCAAACGCTGCGTAGCTGACGAGGTAGACCGTCGAGAGCAGGCCTGCCCGGCCCTCCGCCGGAGCCACGGCCAGTAACAGGCGCAGTGCGCTCTGGAAGGCGGCACCAAATCCAATCCCGGCGATGAGGCTGCTGGCAAAGAATCCCCAGGTCGATCCCATTTCGAGTGCGACGACGGTCAGTGCCGGTCCCACGATCAGGGCGACGGCACCCACAATCATGCTCTTCAGCGCATCGGTCTTCTGAATGGCGAGACCGGTGATCGCTCCGGCGCCGGTGAGCGCGGCGACGGCAAGGCCTCCGGCGACGTGGCTGTGCAGGTGCAGCACCGACACCACGATGGTCGGACCGAGGGCGAGATAGAGGCCACCGAGGGCCCAGCTCGAGATCATGCAGCCCACAACAGCACTGAACACGCGACGGGCCTCGCGGGGAATCGACACGGTGGGGGAGAGCGACCGTATCGCACCGGGACGACGCTCGTTCTTCTCCGCGATGAACAGCACAAGCACCCCGGCGGCGAGGATGAGGATGCCAAACACGAGGAACACCGTCGACGTCGGGTCCGGCGCGAACTGAACGAGGAACCCGCTGCTCACGGCGCCCACCGTGAGCGCGATGGGGGGAATCACCCCGTTGAGCACCGCGGCGAGGCGCGGTCGGGCCGCGGGCTGCAGATCGATCAGGGCAGCCCCCAGCGCTCCGGTGGCAGCTCCAACGCTTGCTCCCTGCAGAGCGCGGGCGATGATCAGCTCCGTCACGTTGGTGGCCGTGGCGAAGACAATGAGGGCTACGACCGCGATCACCGCGGCCGCGAGAAACACCGGACGGCGCCCGATGTGGTCGGACAGCGAGCCAACGGTGATCAGCGTCACGAGAAGCCCCACGACGTAGACGGCAAAGATGCTCGTGACGACGATGGGTTGGAGGTTCCACTCGGCCTGGTACACCGGGTACAGGGGAGACGGAGCACCCGCCTGCGCGATGATCACCAGCAGGGCGAGCGCAACGACGACGAATCCACCGGTGCCCGCCCAGCGCCGGGACGAAGTGACCGCATCGCCGGTCGTTGTGGTCGGGATTGCACGCACTGAACTCACTGATCTGGCCTTCGTCATCGTTGCTGGCGCGCTGAGACGACGGTGTGATCGGCACGAATGATCGTCGGCGGCCGGAACCGCTGGCTCTTGATGCAAGTCAATGCCACCGTGTCGTATTCCCCGCCAGTACCCACGACGGCCACCCGTGGGATTTACTTGGTGCTATGACTGGAGTGATTCCCGCGGACTATGTTCACCTTCTCGAGGCGCCCAACTACGGGGCTCTGGGAACGATACGACCGGATGACACGGTGCAGGTGAACCCCATGTGGTTCGAGTTCGACGGCCACGTCTTGCGCTTTACCCACACCACGAAGCGGGCGAAGTTCCGCAATCTGCAGCACAACCCGGCCATGAGCCTGTCGGTAATGGATCCGGATGACCCGTTCCGCTACCTCGAAGCCCGCGGCCGTCTCATCGCCGTCGAGCCCGACCCGACCGGCGCGTTCTATGTTCGGCTGGGCAAGCGCTACGGCAACGCCGAGCAGCAGCCTCCGGCAGACAGCGCCGACCGGGTCATCCTCGTCATGGAAATCCTGACGACCACCAAGCAGTAGTCGTTCGCACCCACTCGGCCAGCGCGAACCCGCTCGTTCAGGAGGCCATTACCGTTGTTGGTACAACGGAAATACGCTCTTTAGTTGTAGCGTCAATAGTTAATGTAAGCTTCTTTCATGGACGATTTCCGGTGGCTCACCCCAGATCAATTACAGGCCTGGAAGAAGTTGGTTGCTGTCGTGGAATTGCTTCCCGGAGTGCTCGATTCGCAGCTGCAGCGCGACGCCGAACTCACCCACTTCGAATATTTCACTCTCGCGATGCTCTCGGAAGCACCGGAGCACACCCTGCGCATGACGGCTCTGGCGGCAATCACCAACGCGACACTTCCACGCCTGTCACACGTGGCGACCAGACTCGAGAAGCGTGGGTATATCCAGCGCTCTCCCTGCCCCGACGACCGCCGCGCGACCAATGCCACCCTGACCCCTCAGGGGTGGGACAAGGTCGTCGCCACGGCACCCGGTCACGTGACCACCGTCGTCGACAACGTGATTGATCCCCTCAACGCCCGGGACATCGCCGACCTCGATCGCATCATGACAAAGCTGCTGGTTCCCCTGGATCCCGAAAACAAGTTCGGCTCGCGCGACCGTCCCTGATGTGCCCCGAGCGACGCAGAAATGGTCGCTAGCGAACGGCTCATTTCGCATCGGGGGACAAATTCCCCGCCTCGGCGGCGCCATCGGACGATGCGCCGCACGACAGCCGAAACATGAACGTGGCTCGCGCCGAGATTTTCTCGCCACCCACTGACGGCCGGCGGCTCGTGCACGAGGCGTAGCCGGCGCCGACATTTCGCCGATCTCCTTCCACTCGTCGGTCACCGGTGATAGGGCTCGGCCAGCGGCATGACGCGATGACCACGTCACAATAGAACCAAGACTGACCAGCATAATTGAGCGCGAGATCGATGCCGGGCATCGCTTCTGTCACGCCATCTGCCGCTACCGTCAGCCCCCAACATCCCCACGGGATCTCCAAAAAACGTGACGAGTTGTATCGAATTCGTAGTGTTTATATCAGAGAATTAGTCAAGTATGCGCTCCCCCATAACTGGGGGAGCGCTGTGAGCCGAGTTGAGTAGTCAGACCGTTCTACGTGCGTTACCGTAACTCACAGCAGCACAGAAGCTACCGCTGGTCGTTCCCCTCATCGGGGTACACCCATTGGGCAGCTAGGGTTTGCTCCGCTACCAGCAACGTTTGTAACTTCTCGATTTCTGCCGCAGCACCACCGCGTCCGCAGCGTCCAGAATTCGACTGCCGGGGGGCACACAGAAATGAATCGGTTGGAACGCAACCAGATGGTGATCGACAACCTGCCACTCGTCGGCTACCTGGTCTCCAAGGTGATGGCGGGCGCCACCCATCTCTCACGCGACGACCTCGCGCAGGCCGGGTCTCTCGCGCTGGTGAAGGTCGTCGACTCATTCGACGCCGAGCGCGGGATCCCCTTCGGTGCCTACGCGCGAGAGCGCATCATCGGTGCGCTCAAAGACGAGATGCGCGGAAACGACTGGGCAAAGCGAGCTACCCGCACGGCCATCAAAGAGACCCTCTCCACCCAGGACTTCCTGTCCGCGCAGCTCGGACGGGTTCCCACGGTCGACGAACTGGCCGGCGCGCTCGGTGTCGATCGCGCGACCGCGTCCGAAAGCCTTGGCTTCGCGACGCGAACGGTGTCGACGCTGGATGGCACGACCGCCGAATTCCTGACGGCCGACCTGCCCCTGGCGGAAGACGAGATGCTCGTCGCGGAGCGACTCCGGTACCTCCGCACGGCTGTCGCTGCCCTTCCGGAGCGCATGCACCTGATCGTCTCGAAAATTTACTTCGAGGACATGTCGGTGGGGGATGTCGCGGCGGAACTCGGTGTCACGCATTCGGCGGTATCGCAGCAGCGCGCGGAGGCGGTTCGCCTGCTTCGCGATGGTCTGAACAACTACTACGCCGAAGAGGAGACCGTCGTGCCTCCCGTGCGTCACAGCGCGACCGGAGCCCGCCAGACGAATTACCTCGCGAACTTTGCGAACCTGCTGTCGGCCCAGCGTTCAGGTTTTCCCGCAGCCGCGATGTAGTCGCTGGCGGAGCGCACAAAATATTTTCCTGCTTCCCGCTAACGCGATAGAACTTCCTGCCGATTGTTCTCAGTACTGGTCCACGGATGGGCCTGGAACCCAATCAAGGAAGAAGATTCATCATGGGAATGCAGATCAACACCAACGTTGCGGCGCTCAACTCGTACCGCAACCTGAGCAACACCCAGAACGACCTGTCCAAGTCGCTGGAGAAGCTGTCCAGTGGACTTCGCATCAACCGCGCGGCTGATGACGCGGCCGGCCTCGCAATCTCCGAGGGACTGCGTTCGCAGGTCAGCGGCCTCAAGGTTGCCGCCCGCAACGCTCAGGATGGCATCAGCGTCATCCAGACCGCTGAAGGTGGACTGACCGAGACGCACGCGATCCTGCAGCGTCTGCGTGACCTCGCCGTTCAGGCCGGTAACGACTCGAACAACGCCGATTCACGTAAGGCGATCACCACGGAAGCAACCGCGCTGACGTCGGAGCTCTCCCGCATCTCGGAGTCCTCCAACTTCAACGGCATCCAGCTTCTGGATGGATCGCAGTCCTCGCTGAAGTTCCAGGTTGGTGCAGACGGTGACGCCAGCAGCCAGATCTCGGTCAGCCTCGCGGGTGCCAACGTCAAGCAGATCGCTGCCGACCTCGCCGGTGGCAACCTCGCGACGACGGGCACGAGCTTCGCGATCGGCGCCGTGGCAACCCTCGCGGGTGCCGCCACCTTCACCACCACCAACGGTGGCGTTGCGACGACGATCACCACCGGCAACCTCGGTGCCGCCGGTTCGTTCACGAGCGTTGAGGGCTACGCGGACAAGCTGCGCGCCGACGCCAACTTCTCGGCGAACTTCTCGGTGTCGGTCACCAAGGATGCCAACGGAGCCGGCAACGGCATCGTCATCAGCTCACTCAACGGTGGCACCCTCGCCGCGGCGTCCAACGCCACGGCGGGCGCCGGTCTCGCGGGCGGCGTCGCTGGTACCGCCCTCACCGGTGGAATCAAGTTCGACTCGGCGGTCAACGCACAGGCAACCCTCGTGGTGCTTGACGCGAAGATCACCGCGGTTTCGACCGCTCGTGCCGACCTCGGTGCGGCGCAGAACCGCTTCGAGTCGACGATCAACACCCTGAACGTCTCGGCGGAGAACCTCACCGCCGCCGAGTCGCGCATCCGCGACACCGACATGGCGTCCGAGATGGTCAACTACACCCGCGCGAACATCCTGTCGCAGGCCGGTACCGCCATGCTCGCGCAGGCGAACCAGTCCAACCAGGGCGTTCTCCAGCTCCTCCGCTAACCCGCGGCAGAGCAACAGCGACACGCGTGACAACGTCGTGCGGTCGGCCGGCACGAGCACTTCGGTGCCGAGCCGCCCGACCGCACGACACTTAGCTCTCCTGGCACAGACCACCTCAGAGACGGCAGGACACACACCGTGGGAATCTCCCTCGACGGCATCGCCAGCGGACTCGACACCGCTGCCCTCATCAGCCAGCTCATGGCACTGGAGGCAGTTCCACAGAACCTCCTCAAGAACCAGGTCACGGCGACCCAGACAAAGCTCACCGACCTGCAGTCCCTCAACACCAAGGTCGCGTCCCTCGGCGAAGCCGCAACCGCCGCCGCACTTCCGACCGCCCTCAAGACCTTCTCGGCCATCAGCTCCGCCGCGAACGTGACGGTGTCGAGCACCACCGCGGAGCGCGCAGGTTCTCTCGACATCACCGTCACCCAGCTCGCGCAGGCACAGACCCAGGTCACCGCGCCCCTGACGGCGTGGCCGACCACACCCCCGGTGGTGACGGTGGTCGGAAGCGATGGCACCGCACACGAAATCACCGCGGCATCCGCCGACCTCAACGATGTGGTCAGCGCGATCAACGCGGCCGGCGCCGGGATCACCGCCACCAAGGTCGCGTCCGGCGTGGACGCGTCCGGCACCGTGCAGTACCGCCTGCAGCTCGTGTCCGCCACCACCGGGCAGGCCGGTGCATTCAGCATCTACCGTGGATCGAGCGCCGAGGTGACCGCCGGCACGGCCGTCGACCTCGGCACCGAGACCGGGGCCGCAAAGATCCGCGCCGCGCAGGACGCCACGATCACCCTCTGGGCGGGAACGGGCGCCGAGCAGAGCATTTCCTCGACCAGCAACACCTTCACGGCCGTCCTGCCCGGCGTGGACGTCACGGTCAACAAAGTCTCGACAGACCCGGCCACGGTCACCGTCGCGCGCGATGTCACGAAGGCCACCGCTGCGGTGCGCATCGTCATCAACGCCATTGCGACCACGCTTGCGTTGATCGATCAGAAGTCCGCCACCGAGACCACCCAGGACGACACGGGCAAGGACGTCACCGCACTCGGTTCCTTCACCAGCGACCGGGCAATTCGCGATGTGCGCTCCAGCATCCAGACCGCGATGTCCGCGCCGGTCGACGGTCGCTCGCCCTCCGAAATCGGAATCAGCTTCGACAAGACCGGAAACGTCGTCTTCGACGAGGAAAAATTCCAGAAGGCGATGGCGGATGACCCGGACCGCACCGAGGCCGTCTACGCCGCCATCACCACACGGCTCGCCGCCGCAGCCGCCACCGCGTCCGACAAGACCACCGGCACGATCACCACGAAGATCACCGGATCCGAGGCGCAGGTCAAGGACTACACGTCGCAGGTCGAGGCCTGGGACCGCCGCCTGACCACGAGAGAAGCGACGCTCAAGGCAACCTACGCCGCGCTCGAGGTCTCCATGAGCAAGCTCAACTCTCAGTCCGCCTACCTCACCTCGCAGCTGGCATCGCTGGCCGCGCAGACCTCGTCGTCGTAACCGCTCCACGAACATCCAAGGAACCGTCATGAGCCTGCTCAATTCCCGCATCTCGGAGTACAACCGCAACGCGGTGCTCAGCGCGACGCCCTCCCAGCTGCTGACCATGCTGTACGACCGACTGCTGCTCGACCTCAGTCGCGCGCAGCTCGCGCAGCGCGAGGAGCGCTGGCAGGCGGCATCCACTCAATTGATCCATGCCCAGGCGATCATTGCCGAGCTGCAGTCATCGCTCAATGTCGACGAGTGGGACGGCGCGCAGGGACTCATGGCCCTCTACGTCTACCTCAACACCGCGATGATCAACGCGAACATCAACCGCGACCAGGCGCTGACGGCGGAGTGCATCCAGCATCTTGAGCCGCTGCGCCAGGCGTGGGTGCAGGCCGCATCTGCCGGCCAGAGCAGCGCGAGCCAGGGGTGGGGCGTTGCCTGATATGGCAGCCGATCACGGCTGGGACGACGTTCTCGCTGCGCTCGAGCAGGACCTCGCCGACATGCGCGCGAGCGTCACTCCGGCGACCGGGCGATGGGACGCCCCCTCTGCGCTCGGCCCGATCCCCGCGCACCTGGAACAGCGTGCGCTCGACCTCATCGCCGCGCAGCAGGACGTGCTCGGGATGCTCCGCCGGGAGCAGCTGGACATTGCGCGCCACCTCGCCGCGCTTCACGCCGTCCCGAGCGTCTCTGCCGCGCCGGCCCCCGTGTACCTCGACGTCCAGGGCTGAATTCTTTTCACTCCGTCGGGATTAAGCCCCGGTGACGCTAACGGTTCCGCCGCTGGTGCCGATAGATAGCTGTGGAGCACGGAGTGCTCGCTACATCTCGGCCACGGATCGGTCGTCGCTTACTCACCTGAGAAGAATGGGTTTTCCGTGCTCGATTCCGTGACGTCTGTGGCGCTCACCAGCGCCCTGAACGGGCTGGCCGCGCGCCAGCGCGCCATCGCCGACAACATCGCGAACGTCAACACCGTGAACTACCACGCCAAGCGCGTCTCGTTCGAAGACGCCCTTGCCGCCTCCGTGAAGGCGGGAGACGGCCACGCCGCTCCGGTCACCGCAACCTCCCTCGAGCCCACCAACCTCGAGGGCAACAACGTCAATCTCGATACCGAGACCCTGTCGAACGTGGAGACGGTCCTGCGTTTCCAGTTCGCAACCCAGGCCATGAACGCCCAGTTCACGAGCATGCGCAGCGCGATGAGGAGCAACTGATGAGTCCCGACGCCATCGGCATCGCCGGTACCGCCCTGACCGTGCACCGCAAGTGGCTCGACGCCATCGCGGACAACATCGCCAACGCGAACACGGCGACGCGCACGTCCGACGCCGCGTTCCAGGCGCGCTACATCCAGGCCCAGGCGGGGGAGGGCACCTCCGGCGTCTACGTCTCCGGCGTTCAGTTGGGGGATGCCACCGGCCGGGTCGTCAACCAGCCGGACAACCCCCTCGCCGACGCGGACGGCAACGTTCGATACCCCGACATCGACCTCGCCGAACAGATGAGCTCGCTCATCCTCGCTCAGCGCGGATACCAGGCCAACGCGGCCGTCGTCGACCGGGCGAAGACCTCCTACGAAGCAGCACTGCAGATCGGACGCAACTGATGAGCCTCGACGCAATCACGGCGGTTCAGGGCGTCGCGCCCACCGGCTACCTCTCCGCTCCGGACGCGGTACAGACGACGGATGGCTCGGCATTTGCCACCTCGCTGGCGGGCGCCGTCGACAACGCCCAGCAGCTCCAGAGCGACTCCAACACCCTCGCCATCAAGGCGGTCACGGGAGACCTCGACGACATCCACAACGCGACCATCGCGGCCACTCGGGCGCAGGTCACCCTGGAACTCGTCGCCGCCGTCCGCAACAAGGGCGTTGACGCCTTCAACGAGATCATGAGGATGTCCGCCTGATGCCAGCCCCGGTGCGTGCCTTCTTCGGCCGCTTCCAAACCACCCTGCAGGGCTTTTCGACCGCCCAGCGCACCGTGGTGATCGTCGGCGTCGCCGTGCTCATCCTCGGCATCGTCGCGCTGTCGTCCTGGCTGACCAAGCCGTCGTACACCCCATTGTTCTCGGGGCTGTCGGCAGCCGACGCCAGCACGATCGTCGAGCAGTTGCGCGGCGACAACGTGCCCTACGAGCTCGCCAATGGCGGCGCGACGGTGCTGGTTCCCGAAGACAAGGTTTACGAGGAACGCCTGACCGCCGCCGCCGCCGGCCTGCCGTCGGCATCGACGGGCGGCTATGCGCTCCTCGACGACATGGGAGTGACGACCTCCGAGTTCCAGCAGTCAGTCGCCTACAAGCGCGCGCTCGAGGGCGAACTCGCCAAGACCGTCATGGCCATGAAGGGCGTCAAGACCGCCTCCGTGCGGCTGGCGATTCCCGAAGAGACGGTGTTCGCCGCCGAGAAGAAGGACCCGACGGCCTCGGTCTTCATCGAGACGCAGAACGGCGTCTCGCTCACCAGCGATCAGGTGAACGCCATCGTGCACCTCACCAGCGCGTCGATCGAGGGCCTCACGCCCACCAACGTCGCGGTGATCGATGCGAACGGAAGCGTGCTCTCCGCCGTCGGGGTAGGCACGACCGGGTCATCCGATTCCCAGGCAACCGACTACGAGACACGCGTCAAGGGCACGGTGCAAACAATGCTCGACCGCATCGTGGGGGTGGGTAACTCGACCGTGGCCGTCGCCGCGACCGTGAGCAGTGAGTCGGCGGATGTCACGACCGAGACGTTCGGCACCACCAAGGGTGTGCCCGCGCTGAGCGAATCCACGACTAAAGAATCGTTCACGGGATCGGGTGCGGGCGCCCAGGGAGCCGGAGTCCTCGGGCCCGACAACATCGCCGTGCCGAGTGCCACCAACGGCACAGGGGACTATGCCAACACGTCCTCCACCAAGAACAATGCCGTCAACAAGGTGACAGAGACACGCACGATCCCGGCCGGGGCGATCGCCCGCCAGGACATCTCGGTCGCGATCAACTCCACCGTCGCGGGCGGCGTCGACCCC
Organism: Glaciihabitans sp. dw_435; assembly: GCF_018449675.1. Taxonomy (GTDB): domain Bacteria; phylum Actinomycetota; class Actinomycetes; order Actinomycetales; family Microbacteriaceae; genus Glaciihabitans. The sequence goes on from NZ_JAAVUZ010000003.1 coordinate 377,013, forward strand.
ACGGAGATCCAGCAGCTGGCGGCCGCCGCGGCCGGGATCCAGACCAAGCGCGGGGACACCGTGAAGGTCTCCATGCTGCCGTTCACCACCGCGTCCGCCACCGATGCGAAGGCGGCCCTCGCGGCGACCGAACAGGCCCAGGCCGCCGACCGCACGGCGGGCCTGATCCGCACGGGAATCATCGCCCTGGTGATCCTCGTTCCCGTCATCCTCGCGCTCGTGCTCTTCCTGCGGCGCTCGCGCCAGCGTAGGGAGCCCGTCGAGGACGGGGAATTCGTCTTCGACGAGTTGCTGACTGTCCCCACCGTCAGCGCCCTCGCCGCCCCGACCGTGCCGATGCCCGTCTTCGACGCCGCCGATTTCACCCCGCCGGTTCCGACGGACATGGACGTGCGACGCAACGAGATCGCCAAGCTCGCTGCCCAGGACCCCGAAAAGACCGCGGACTTCCTCCGCGGACTGATGGATGACAGGCCCACAGCATGAGCGACGCTCCCATCGAACTGACCGGCACCCAGAAGGTCGCCGTGGTGCTGATGAACCTGCCGCACGCGCAGGCCGCGTCGGTGCTGCAGCAGTTCACCGACACCGAGGCCGAGGAGATCGCCGCCGAGATCGTGCGCATGCGTCGGGTCGATGCCGACGTCACCGACCGGGCCCTCACCGAGTTCCACGAGGCGGCAACCCTCGGCCGGATCGGTGCCCGCGGCGGGCAGGACTTCGCCACCGGGTTGCTGGAGACCTCGTTCGGGGCGGAACGCGCCGCCGGCGTGATGCGCCGCGTCCAGTCATCCATGGCGGGCAAATCCTTCGAGTTTCTCGACTCCGCCGAGCCCGGCCAGATCGTCTCGCTGCTCGACGGCGAGATGGCCCAAACCGTCGCCCTCGTGCTTGCGCACCTGCGGCCGGTGCAGGCGTCGACGGTTCTCGCCGGATTCGCCGACGCCTTCCGCAGTGACGTCGCGCAGTGCATCGCCACCATGACGAGCGCAACGCCCGAGTCGATCACCATCCTGTCCACGAGCCTCAAGGCGCGCGCGGCGGCAGTGGTGTCGCCGCGCAGCACCGCAGAGGTCGTCGGGGGAGTGCAGCCCCTCGTCGACATCATCAATCACTCGAGCGTTGTCACCGAACGCGCGATCCTCGAGGGCCTCGACGAGCGCGATCCCGACCTTGCCGAGGAAGTGCGATCGCGCCTGCTGACCTTCGCCGACATCGTCAAGCTCGACTCCCGCGACGTGCAGCAGGTGCTGCGCGGCATCGACCTGGCCCAGCTGGCCATCGCGATGCGCGGATCCCTCGACTCCGTGCAGCAGACCATTCGTGGAAACCTGTCCGAGCGCAATCGCGAACTCCTCGAGGACGAGATCGGCATGATGGGATCGGTACGGATGTCCCAGGTCGAAGAAGCCCGCGCCGGCATCGTTCGCTCGATCCGCGAGCTCGAAGCCGCCGGCACGATCACCGTCATGCGCGGGGACGACGATGTGCTCGTTGCCTAGCGGCGGATTCGCTCCGCTGGCGTTCCCGGCCATCGGCAACCCCGACACCGAGCGCGAGCTGGAGGGCGCCCGTCAGCGGGGACACGCCGCGGGGTACGCGGAGGGCACCCGACGCGCGGAGGCTGAGTTGCGCGCGAAGTTGCTGGACCTCGAGGCCAACCTCGCCGCAGAAATCAGTCACACCGCGGCACGGTCGGCGCGCGCGGTCGCGGTGCTGACCGCCGCAACCGAGGCTCTCGCGCAGAGGACCGCGCCCGTACTGGCCGAGGCCGATGACGCACTGGCGGCAGCGAGCATCGACCTCGCTGAGGCGATCATCGGCCATGCCCTCGCCGACGCTCCCGGGTCCGCCCGCGCGGCCATCGCCCGCGCCCTCGACCACCAGGAGGCCGCGAGCGTCATCGCCGTTCGGCTCAATCCGGACGACCTGTCCCTGCTCGACGCGGACATCCTCGCGGCTGCGCCCGTGCGGTTCACCGCCGATCCGACGCTGTCCCGCGGGGACGCCATCGCCGAATTCCCCGTGGGACTGCTCGATGCCCGCATCGGTGCGGCCCTGGATCGCGCCCGTGCCGAGTTGCTGGGAGACGTCCGATGACGGCCATGCCCGCGACATCCACCCGTCCCCGCGGCGGCCACTTTGCCGAGGCGATGCGGGCAGCGCATCCCGAACGGGTTGGTGCCGTCACGTCGGTGATTGGCCTCGGTCTCGAGATCGCCGGGCTTCCGGTGGCGGTGGGCGACCTCGTCACGATCGGTGACGAGAACAGGATCGACGCGGAGGTCGTCGCGACGACGCCGGACGGCGCCCGCTGCATGCCGCTGGCCCGCACCGACGGTATCCGCAGTGGGGCACCCGCGCGGTCATCGGGGAAGCCAGCGCTCGTGCCCACCGGGGGCGGGCTGTTCGGCCGGGTCATCGACGGGCTCGGTCGTCCCATCGACGGCAAGGGCCCCCTGCGGGTCAGCCGTCACGTGCCCCTCCACAACACGTCGCCGTCGGCCATGTCGCGGGCGCGCATCACCGAACCGCTGCAACTCGGTGTGCGGGTGCTCGACACCCTGACCACGGCGGGCAAGGGCCAGCGGCTCGGGCTGTTTGCCGGCTCCGGCGTGGGAAAGTCGTCGCTGCTCTCGATGATCGCGCGGGGAACCGAGGCGCAGGTATCGGTGATCGCCCTGGTGGGGGAGCGCGGCCGCGAGGTGCGCGAGTTCCTCGAGGACGACCTCGGCCCCGAGGGTCTCGCCCGGTCGGTCGTCGTTGTGTCCACCTCGGACGAACCGGCCATGATGCGCCTGCGGGCCGCGTTCACCGCCACCCGGATCGCGGAGACCTTCCGCGACGCCGGTGCCGACGTCATGCTCATGATGGACTCGCTCAGCCGGGTGGCGATGGCCCAGCGGGAGATCGGACTCGCCGCGGGCGAGCCACCGGCGACCCGGGGATATCCGCCGTCGACGTTTTCGGTGCTCGCCCAGCTGCTAGAGCGGGCGGGGACCGCCGAGAGCGGTTCCGTCACCGGTATTTACACGGTGCTCGTCGACGGTGACGACCACAACGAGCCGATCGCCGACGCCGCGCGGTCGATGCTCGATGGGCACATCGTGCTCGACCGGAAGCTGGCCGTCGCCGGTCACTTTCCGTCGATCGATGCGCTCGGCTCGATTTCGCGCCTCGCCTCGAAGGTCACGCCTCCCGAGCGCGCGCAGGTCGCCACCACCCTGCGCCGCGCGCTTGCCGCCCGCGCCCGCGTGCAGGACCTGCTCGACGTCGGTGCCTACCAGCCGGGCAGCAACCCCCTCGTGGACGCGACCATCGCCAACGACGCCGCGATCACCGCATTCCTGCAACAGCGGATGAACGAACAGACGACGACGGATGACGCGTGGGCCGCGCTCACCGATATCACCACCCGACTCGGAGGAACGCCCCAATGACGACTCGCCCCTTTTCGCTCGCCGGTCTCTTCCGTCTGCGCCGCCTGCAGGAGGACGAAGCCGCGGGAAACCTCGCCCGGGCGACCGGTCGCGCACGGGAGCACGACGCCGTGCAGGCCCGGGCGCGTCGCGCGCTCGAGGGTTTCTCCAGCCAGCCCGCCGACATCACGACGCTGCGGGCAATCGCTGCATCGCGGGCGTCCTATTCCTCCATGCTTGCCGACCTCTCTGCCGCCGCCGTGCAGCACGCACGGGAAGCCGACGACGCCACGGCGGCGTACACCGAGGCGCATTCCCGGACCGTGCGACTGGCGAAGCTCGAGCAGACGCACCGCGAGGCGGCGATCGCACAGGAGCTGCGCGACGAGCAGATCGCGCTCGACGAAATCGCGTCCGGATCGTGGCAGCGCAGAGCCGGGGGAGCGCGCTGATGCCGTACGCCGACGTGATGAGCCGCATCCAGGAGATTCAGGCGACCTTCACCCAGTTCACGTCGCCCGCGACGACGACGGCGACGTCCGCGTCATCCACCTCGTCCACGGCGTCTGCTGCCCTGTCCGCGTCGGCGTTTTCTACCGCCCTCGATGGAGCCGCGGCCGCCTCCCCGGCGGCACCCACCGCCACCGGCAGCGGCCAGGCCACGGGAGCGGACATCGTTGCCGCGGCCAAGAAGTACATCGGCGTGCCGTACGTCTTCGGGGGTGAAGACCGGTCGGGTATGGACTGCTCGGGTCTCGTGCAGACGACGCTCGCCGATGTCGGCATCAAGGCACCCCGCGTTGTCAGCCAGCAGCAGTACATCGGCACAAAGGTCGATTCCCTCAAGGACGCCAAGCCCGGGGACCTGATCATCACCCATAACGCCGATCACATCGTCATCTACGCGGGCGACGGCATGATCATCCACGCCCCGTACCCGGGGCGCGACGTGTGTCTCAAGAAGAACTACCTGACCGACGCCGACATCCAGACCATCAGGCGCGTCGCTCCCGAGTCCGCACCCGCCACGGCCGCGGTGGCGTCCGCACCCGCCACGGGTACTTCTGCCGCGCTCACCGCATCGCTCGCGTCGCTGTCGTCGCTGTCGAACGGGGGCTCCGCACCGGGTGCGGGGGATCTCGCCTCGCTCATCCAGTCGTATTCGGCGAGCGCGGCGGGTGGGACCGGCACGACCACCCTGACGGACATTATCGCCGCGGCCCGGCTGTCCCAGCTCTCCCTCCTCTCCGGACAGGCGTGATGACGTGACCCCCTCGACAGCACTGCCGCCCGTCCTGTCCCGCCCCTCCACCGCGCAGGGGACGACCCGCGTCACCGCCCCCGACACAACGGGCGACTCCGCGTTCGCTCGCGCCCTGGCAGCCACCGAGAAGCACACGGCACCGTCGCGAGTCGGCACGGCCGCGCACAAGCACGAGTCGGGCCGAGCGGATGCCTCGCTCCCGGGTTCCCTCGCCGCGTCGGCGTCACCCGCGGCAGCCGTTCCCGCGACGGCGTCACCAGCGACCGCCGGCCCCCCCGAGCCGACGGACATCACGGCTCCCGTGCCGCCCGCGCCGGATGCCTCCGCCACCCCGCCTCCTGGTGAGAGCACCGACCCGCAGCCCGCGGTGCCTCTCGTCACGGCACCTCCCGTCGCTGTCGCGTCAGCCGCCGTCGCCTCTCCCGTAACTCTCGTTCCCGCGCTGTCCGGCGCACCGGCGACTGCGGCAGCTGCGGACACCACCACCGGCCCGTCGCGGACGTCCGCGGTTTCGGCTGCGGTCCGGAGCGCCGACGCATCGGCGCTGCCGGGTGCGGGAACACCGCTCGTCGCCGACTCTGGCCCGTCCGTTGCCGGCCGACCTTCCCCGACAGCCCCGACCGCACCCTCAGCGACCGCGACCAGCGCAACGGTGTCTGGGGCATCTGGCACGCCCGGTGCATCCGCTGCACCGGCACCCGACACTTCCGCATCGTCCGCGCCCGCAGGTGCTCCCGCCCCGTCGACGACCGCAGCATCCGCAGTCGCAGCCGCGACAACGGCGGGCTCTCCGGCCGCGGCGGCCCAGGCGCGGGTATCAACCACGCCCAGCGGGACCGCACAGGCTCCGACGCTGACAACGACGCCGGCACACGGGCCGGCCGACGCAGGCAGCACGGGTGAAAAGGGCCCTGCGCCTGCCCCGGTGTCGTCGGCTCCCGCTTCCGGCTCCGCCGCGCACCCGGCGGCTTCGCCTGCTCCCACTTCCTCTCCGGCTCCCAGCGGGGTCCCGTCCCTCGCCCCATCGCCGGGCGAGGCCAGCAGCACTGTGACTGCCGACGCTGCGCCATCGGTCGAAGCCGCGCCCGCTGCCGGCTCGGCGCTGGCGGGCGCACCCATCGCCGTCGCGACACCCGGACCCGGGTCATCCACCGTCCCAGTCCTGCCCGCTGTCAGTACCCCGGCCACCGCGGTCGCGCCGCAGCAGCTACCGCTGGCCACCCAGATCGCACGGCCACTCTTCACTCTCGCGAGTGCGAAGCCGGGCGATCACTCCCTGACCATTCGGGTGAGCCCCGACAATTTCGGTCCCGTGACGGTGCGGGCGCACGTGTCCGCCGATGGCATTCGCATCGAACTGTTCGCGCCAAGCGACGGCGGACGTGATGCGCTGCGTCAGGTCCTCGGCGACCTCCGCCGGGACGTCGCTTCCGCGGGACTGACGGCCAGCCTCGACCTGTCGGGTAAGAACCACCCCGACACCGGGGCCTCCGACCGTGACCAGCAACAATCGGGTTCCCCGGACGAGCGTGCCCGGGCGGACGCTAACCGTCCCACTCCCACAAACCGACAGTTAAGCCGGGAGAGTGCGCCCTATCGCGGGCTCGACGGCAGTTCATCCACCCTCGACGTGCTGGCCTAGCCGCCGGCGCCCGATACAGGACACGAAGGAGCACCCATGGCAATCGCCGCTATCTCCGGTGACGTCAGCGCGCTGGGCGCCGCTGCCGCGACCGCGACGCCCAAGCAGGACATGGACAGCGAGCTGTTCATGAAACTGCTGGTCGTGCAGCTGCAGAACCAGGACCCCAGTTCCCCGATGAATACGAACGAGATGATCACCCAGACGACGCAGCTGGCCACGATGGAGAAACTCACCAGCATGGCCGACACCAGCACCGAGAGTTTTTCGCTGCAGATGCGCGCGGCGGCGTCCACGCTGCTGGGCCAGACCGTCAGCTACATCGACGGCACGGGAACCACCATCACCGGCACAGCCACCTCGGTCTCGTTCGCCGGCAGCGTTCCCCAGGTCACCGTGGGCGGCGTCACTGTCGCCCTCGACGCCATCTCGGGAATCGCGACGACGCCCCCGATGACGGTGCCCACCACACCGTCTGCCACCTCCGACACCTCCGACACCACCACCGCATAACCTCCGCACCTCCCCACTGAAAGGTCACCGATGCTTCGCTCTCTCTACTCCGGCATTTCCGGACTCCGCTCTCACCAGACGATGCTCGACGTGACGGGCAACAACATTGCCAACGTCAACACCGCCGGATTCAAATCATCCGCCGTGCAGTTCGAGGACACCCTCTCCCAGCTCCTGAAGGGCGGCAACGCGGGCACCGACACCGCCGGCGGCAGCAACCCCGCACAGGTCGGTCTCGGCGTGCAGGTCGCCGGCATCTCCACGAACTTCGCACAGGGCGCATCCCAGGCAACCGGACGCCCCGGCGACATGCTCATCTCGGGCGAGGGCTTCTTCGCCGTGAAGTCCGGCGCCGAGACGCTGTACACGCGTGCCGGATCCTTCGACTTCGACGACAACGGTGTGCTCGTCACCCCGACCGGTGGCCTCGTGCAGGGGTGGCCCGCCGCGAATGGCGTGGTCAACGCGGGAGGAGCCCTCACCAACATCTCCCTCCCGCGGGACGCCGTGAGCCCGGCTGTCGCGACCACGACGGCGAGCATCGGGGGCAACCTGCCCGATGATGCCGCCGCGGGCACCGTGCTGGTGCGCGACATCAAGGTCTACGACGCCAACGGGGCGCTCACGACGGTTCCGCTGACGTTCACCAAGACCGCGACCGGGTGGAACGCGGGGGATGGCACGACCGTCGCCGGCGCGATGACCTTCACCGACGGCAAGCTCACCAGTGCGACCACCCTCACCGTCGGGGGAGTCACGCTGGACCTCAGCAAGGTGACCGGGTTCGCCCAGCTCACCACGGTGGCCGTCGGCACCCAGAACGGGCGCGAGGCCGGAACGCTCAAGAGCTACACGATCGAGAGCGACGGAACTATCACCGGCGCCTTCAGCAACGGCGCGACCGAGGCCCTCGGCCGCATCGCCCTTGCCACCTTCACCAACGCGAGCGGCCTCGAGAAGACCGGCGGATCCACCTACCGCGCCACGACCGCGTCGGGAGCGGCAACCCTCGGCAGCCCGTCAGATCCCGGCCTCGGCGGACTCGCCGTGGGATACCTGGAGATGTCGAACGTCGACCTCTCCCAGGAGTTCACGAACCTCATCGTCGCCCAGCGGGGATTCCAGGCCAATGCCCGCATCATCACCACCTCTGACGAGGTCCTGCAGGAACTGACCAACCTCAAGCGATAACCCGCTGCCGTAGCGGCTCATTGCCACCAACTCTCGGCCGCCTCCCGTCTAACCAGACACGGGAGGCGGCCGATAGTTCTTTCGACGGTCCGATGGGGGCCGCACAAACGAGGGTGCAGCAATGATCACGGTGACGAGACTCAACGGCAGCGCGTTCGCCGTCAATCCCGATCTCCTCGAAAGGATCCATGAGAATCCGGACACCACGCTCGTCATGGTCGACGGCTCCACCTATATCGTCACCGAGTCCCTCGCCGAGGTCGTCAGCGCGATCGCCGCGTACCGCGCCCGCGTCATCTCGATGGCTCTGACGGCTAACGCCGCTGTGGGCGACTAGGACCGCCTGATGGATCCAGCGACACTCATCGGTCTGGTCGTCGCGTTCGGCGCCCTCTTCGGCATGTTCATGATCGAGGGCGCGAACATCACCTCGATCCTGCTCCCCGGCCCGATCGTCCTCGTGTTCGGCGCAACGATCGCCGTCGGCATCGCCAGCGGAACCCTCAAGGACGCCATCCTCGCGGTGCGCGCCCTGCCCAACGCCTTCCGCGGCAAGGTCGCAAAGCCCGATGAACTCATCGAGCGGCTCGTGGCCATCGCCGACAAGGCGCGACGCGAGGGTCTCCTCTCCCTCGAGGAGGACGCGACAGAGGCCACCGAACCGATCCTGAAGATCGCGCTCCAGAACATTGCCGACGGCACCGACGGAGACGAACTCCGTGCGCTGCTGGAGGACGAGATCCACACGAGCTCCAAGGCCAACTTCCAGGCGGCCAAATTCTTCAAGCTTCTCGGGGGATACGCGCCCACCGTCGGCATCATCGGCACGGTTGTGTCCCTGACCCACGTGCTCGAGAACCTCGATTCGCCCGAGACCCTCGGTCCCTCGATCGCCGCCGCCTTCGTCGCCACCCTGTGGGGCCTGCTGTCGGCCAACTTCATCTGGCTTCCCATCGGCGACAAGCTCACCCGCCTCGCCAGTCTCGACGCCGACATCATGACCCTCACCCTCGAGGGAGCCCTCGCCATCCAGCAGGGAGACCAACCGCGCCTCGTGCGCGAACACCTGCGCGCCATGGTTCCCAACGCCATGCTCGAGCCGGAGCCGGTGTGAGCGCCAGAAAACAGTCGCGCCGCGGCAGTAGCGAACCCGCGGAAGAACATCACGACGAACGCTGGATGGCCTCCTACATGGACATGGTCACCGTGCTGATGTGCATGTTCATCGTTTTGTACGCGATGTCGAGCGTCGATGTCGACAAATTCGAAAAATTGCGGATGTCCCTGTCCACCGGTTTCGGCACCACCGCGACTAACTACGCCGACACCGCCACCGGCATCGTCGTTCCGCCTGATCTGATCGGCGACAAGGGCACGCTCACCGCGACCAACGTCGAGGGCGACCCGGTCGATCCCAAGGATCTGGACCTGGCGAAGAACGAACTCGACGGCCTGCTGAAGATCCGGGATCGCATTGACGCGGGACTCGAGGCACAGGGACTGCAGTCCACCGTGAAATACGAGGTCGACGCCCGGGGACTCACCACACGGCTCGTGGGGGCGGAAACGTTCTTCGATGGCAACAGCGACGTGCTGACGCCCAAGGCGCGGCGCGTCCTCGCCACGATCGGTTCGGTTCTCGCGAGCATTCCGCACCAGGTGTCGGTGGAGGGTCACGCGGACCCCCACGGTTCATCCGGTCCGTTCCCCACTGACTGGGAGCTGTCGAGCGCCCGCGCAACCACCGTTGTGCGGTACTTCGTGGACCGCAGCCATGTCGCGGGAAAACGCGCGAGCGCCGTCGGGTACGGCTCTACCCGCCCCATCTCCACCGGCACGAGTGTCACGGCGATCGCCGCCAACCGTCGGGTGGACATCGTCATCGTGTCGGGAGCTCCCGAATCCGTGCGCACGCTCCTGCCGAACCTGCTGAATGAGCTGAGCCACCCCTCGTCGTCCGCGACCCCCTCCGCACCCGCCACGAACGACGCACCGATCGACCAGGCAGAAACTCCGCCAAAGCACTGAGGCGTTTTTGCCGCCGGGGGTACCTAACGGGTGCGTCGCAGCGACCGATAGTTCCCGCTGTGACATCCACCCGCATCTCCCGCGCTCCGGGCGCCAGCACGAGGAACGTCGACGTCTACGACTTCCGTCGTCCGACGACGCTCGCCCGTGAGCACTCCCGCGCGCTCGAACTTGCCTTCGAGACCTTCGCCCGCCAGTGGGGAACCCAGCTCACCGCCAACATCCGCGCCCGGTCGCACGTCACCTTCGAGACCGTGTTGATGAACACCTACGACGAGTACGCCGCGTCGCTTCCCTCGTCCACCGTGATGGTGCTGTGCACCCTCGGAGATCTCGACGCCGACGCGAAGGCCGTCATTCAGTTTCCGACGGGCGCGGCCCTGTCGTGGTTCAGCCACATGCTCGGCGGCACGGGTGTGCACAACGAGGCGGAGCGCAACCTCACCCAGATGGAGCAGACCCTGCTGCGCAAGCTCGTCGTCGACATTCTCGATGACCTGCGGTACTCGCTCGGCCCGCTGCTGTCCGCCGACATCGCCATCGACGCGATCCACCACAACTCGCAGTTCGCGCAGGCCGCGGGCACGACGGAGCTGATGATCGTCGCGTCCTTCACCGTCCAGTCGGGCGAGCAAACGGCTCCGGCCACCCTGGCCATCCCGGCGGACGCCATCCTGCGCCGGCTGGGCGACGCGAACCCGGTGATCAATGCCGCCGACGCCCGCGCCCTCGTCCAGCTGCAGCTATCCCGCGTGCCCGTCGACGTCGCCCTGCAGATTCCGTCGGTCGCGGTCACACCCGCCACCATCCTCGGTCTGACCGTGGGCGACGTCATCCCACTCGGACACCCCAAACACAAGCCACTCGATCTCGCCGTCGGCGGGCAGCAACTCGCGACGGCCGCCGTCGGAGCCAACGGTTCCCGCATGGCCTGCGTCGTAATCGAAACCCAGGAGACACCCCGATGACCGCAACGACGACCATCCACGATGAGGCGGCCGCGGCCCTCGTCGCGCTTCTTCCCACGACCGGCCAACTCCGCCCCGTACTGCGATCCCCGTCGGCCGACCTGCCGGCGATCACGGGCGAAGCGGTGCTCGCCACCTTCGTGGGCTCGCCCTCGGCGGACGTCGCCATCCATCTGGTGGATGCCCCGAGCGTGACACCGGATGGCTCGGGCCTCGTGTCGCTCGTCGATCTGTTCACCCCCGCGCTCCAGGCAGCAACGGGTGTGCTCGGCACCGGCGTCCTGGGGGAGGCCCAGCTCGGCACGGCCTCCGACATCGTCACATCGCCCGACACCGTCGTCTTCGAGCTGTGGGACACCACCGACTTCGCCGGCTGGTTCGCGCTGCGTATCCGCACCAACGGCACCGCCACCGGGGGAGCGGCATCCGATGACTCGGTGGCCGCCAAGCTCAACCGCATCAACGACGTCGAGATGGCCCTCACGGTTGAGATCGGCCGCACCCGGATGTCGGTGCGCGACGTTCTCGCGCTGGAACCCGGCGCCGTCATCGAGCTCGACCGCTCGGCGGGAGCCCCCGCCGACATCATGCTCAACGGTCGGCTCATCGCCCACGGCGAGGTCGTCGTGGTCGACCAAGACTACGCGGTGCGCGTCACGCGCATCCTCGACGTGCAGGACGGCCTGAGCTAAGTGGATGTCATTGCCGTAGGCCTGCGGGTGCTCGTCTCCCTCGCCGCCGTTCTCGCCGTCATTTGGTATGCGCACAAGCGCATCACCAAGGGCAGGGGTGCGCCGGCGGCGAAGGCGATTTCCGTGGTCGGACGGCAGGGCATCGGACAAAAGGCGTCCGTCATCATCGTCGAGGCCGACGGCAAGCGGCTGCTGCTCGGCGTCACGGAGCGGTCGGTCACCGTCCTCAGCGACCTGACCGCCGAGGCCGCGCAGCCATACCGGACACCGACCTCACTCCACCCACGGACCGTCCCCGTCGCCGTCACCTTCGACGACCACATGAAGACCGCGGCAGGCGAAAGCAACCTGCCCGAGGTACCGGTCGCCGCGACAGCCGCCAGTATCCGACCGACGTTCGTCGCCCCCACCCTTTCACCCGCATCGCACGGATTGCTCAGCGGGTCCATCCTTTCTGCGGAGACATGGAAGCGCTTCCTGACTGTTCTTAGGCAGGAACGCTCGAAATGACTTCACCCTCGACCCGGGTCTCCCGGTCGAGCGGCATCACGCGGGTAGCCATTGCGATTGGCCTCCTGCTGATCGTCGTCTTTGCAATTCTCACCATCTCGGCATCGGCCGGCTACGCGGCACCGTCAGCTCCGGTGCACCCGACCGCGCCGGCGACCCCCACCCCGCCGACCAGCGGCGGGTTCAGCGTCGACGTCAACGGACCCGACGGCGCACCGTCATCCGCCATCGTCACCCTCATCGGCATCACGCTGCTGTCGGTAGCTCCCGCCCTGCTGCTCATGATGACGTCGTTCACCAAGATCTTTGTGGTGCTGGCCATGACCCGCAACGCGCTGTCACTGCCGTCAATCCCGCCGAACCAGGTGCTGGCTGGACTCGCCCTGTTCCTGTCGCTGTTCATCATGTGGCCGGTACTGACCGACGTGAACAATCTCGGCGTGCAGCCCTATCTCGACGGCAAGCTCAACTTCGACCAGGCGGTCGCCGCCGGCTCCGAACCGCTGCGGCACTGGATGCTCGCCTTCACCCGCCAGGAAGACCTCGCGCTGATGACGCGCGCCTCCGGCCAGGCGAACCCGAACAATCCCGAGGACGTCACGCTCATCACGCTGATCCCCGCGTTCCTCATCTCCGAACTGCGCGCCGCTTTCATCATCGGCTTCGTCATCTTCATCCCGTTCCTGGTGATCGACCTCGTCGTCGCTTCGGCGCTGATGTCCATGGGAATGATGATGCTGCCGCCGGTCATGATCTCCCTGCCCTTCAAAATCCTGCTGTTCGTGCTCGTGGACGGCTGGGGGCTCATCATCACCTCCCTCATCACCAGTTACCAGAGCGGATAGCGCCGTGAACACCAGTGATCTCCTCGATATCGGAACGCAGGCCCTCCTGCTGGCCGCGAAACTCAGCGCCCCGATCCTCATCACCGCGCTCGTGGTCGGCTTCGCCATCTCGCTCTTCCAGTCGATCACCCAGATCCAGGAGGTCACTCTCTCCTTCGTCCCAAAGGCCGTGGCTGTCGCCATCGCGCTGCTGGTCTGCGGTCACTGGATGATCGCGGAATCCGTCACCTTCACCCACCAGATGTTCGACAAGATTCCCTCGCTCGTCGGGGCGGGCTAATCGTGAACATCCCGCTGAACCTCCAGTGGATCGAAGCCGTCATGCTCGCGAGCGTGCGCATGGCGGCGTTCATCGTGATCGCGCCCCCGTTCTCCTACCGCGGCTTCCCGGCACGCGTGAAGGTCACCCTCGCGGTGGGGCTCGCGATCGCCGTTTCTCCCCGTGTCGTGCCGACATACAGGCAGACGGATGACGCGGGGTTCTTCGCATCTCTCGTCACCGAGCTTCTCGTGGGCGCCGTCCTGGGTTTCCTCGTCTTCCTCGCGTTCGCCGCCGTGCAGTCCGCCGGCAACCTCATCGACACGTTCGGAGGATTCCAGCTGGCGCAGGCCTTCGATCCGCAGATGCTGACGAACGGCGCGCAGTTCAGCCGTCTGTTCAACATGGCCGCCCTCGCGCTGATGCTCGCCTCCGGCGCCTACCAACTGGTGCTCGGGGGACTCTTCCGCAGTTTCGACGCCATCCCGCTGGGTGCTGGCATCGATCTCGCGGCATCCGTCGACGTCATGGTCGCCGGGGTGGCGCAGATGTTCCTCGCTGCTGTGCAGATCGCCGGGCCACTGCTCATCGTCCTGTTCCTCGCGGACGCCGGCCTCGGCCTCCTCACACGCGTCGCGCCCGCGCTCAACGCGTTCGCCCTCGGCTTCCCGCTGAAGATCATGCTGACCCTCACCCTCGGAGGGCTCGTCTTCGCCGCCCTTCCCTCGATCGTCGCGTCCATCACCGGTAAGGCCGTTGACGCGATCATGGGGGTGGGATGACCCGTGTCTGACGCACAGGAAAGAACCGAGAAAGCCACCGACAAGCGGATGAAGGATGTCCGCTCGAAGGGCAAGCTGCAGAAATCGCAGGACGTGACGGCCTGGCTCGGCGTGGGAGCGGCCGGCGTGCTCATTCCCGCGACCATCGCCGCCGGAACCACCGCGGTCACGCACCAGCTCTTCACCGTCGGCGCCGTCGCGTCCCACCCCGAGCCGGGTATCGCCATGGATGCCCTGTACGACGGGCTGGGGTCCATCGGGCCGATCATGGGCGGGATGCTGGCCGCCGTCGCCATCGCCGTGCTCGCCGGATCCGTCGCGCAGGGCGGTGTGCACATCAAGACCAAGCTCCTGCGCTTCGACCAGTTCGACATGCTGGCGGGAATCAAGCGCACCTTCGGCACGCAGGCGCTCTGGCAGGGAGCAAAGTCGCTGCTGAAGACCGGCGTCATCGGCGGGGTGTTGTACATCGTCATCCAGACGCTCATGCCCGTGCTGATGACGAGCGGGGGACTATCGGTCGCCGCGGTGGTCGAGGCAGGGACATCCGGTGCCTGGTCCCTGCTCATCGCCGCCGTCGCAGCGGGACTCGCCCTCGCCGCTGTCGACGTGTTCGTCGTCATGCGCAAGAACAGCAAGCAGACCAAGATGACGAAAAAGGAGGTCACCGACGAGAACAAGAACTCGGATGGCGACCCCCTCGTCAAGTCGCAACGACGTTCCCGCCAGCTGCAGATGAGCCGCAGCCGCATGATGTCGTCGGTGGCCGACGCGGATGTGGTGCTCATCAACCCGACCGAGTTTGCCGTCGCCCTGCGGTACGAGCCGGGCAAGTCCGCTCCGCGTGTCGTAGCGAAGGGCAAGGGCGTCATCGCGGCGCGCATCCGCGAGGAAGCCGAGAAGCACGCGGTGCCCATGGTGAAGGACATTCCCCTCACGCGGGCGTTGCACGCCGCGTGCGAGTTGGGGCACGAGATCCCCGTGCCGTTCTACTCGGCGATCGCCACGGTGCTCACGTTTGTCGCTGCGCTGAAGGCGCGCGGCTCGGCCCGCGGCGTCCATACCCTGGCCAGACCCGTCGTCATTCCCGAGCCCGCGCCTGCGCGCGGGTCATCCGCCTCATCCACCACCGCGTCGCCAACCACCGCATCGCCAACCACAGGAGGATCCCACCGTGAACCGTAACTGGGCGAAAGTTGCCGTGCCCGTTGGGGTGGTCGGCATCGTGCTGCTGCTGGTGGTGCCAGTACCTGCCTTCCTGCTCGACGTGCTGATCATCCTCAACATCCTGCTCGCGCTTGTGGTGCTGCTGACCACGATGTTCGTGCGCAAACCGCTGGACTTCTCGGTGTTCCCGTCGCTGCTGCTGGTGGCAACGCTGTTCCGGCTTGGTCTGAACGTGGCATCCACCCGCCTCGTCCTCGGCGACGGGTACGCGGGTCAGGTGATCGCCTCGTTCGGTGAAGTTGCCGTCGGCGGCTCGATCATCATCGGGGCGGTAATCTTCCTGATCCTCGTGGTAATCCAGTTCGTGGTGGTCACGAAGGGCGCCGAGCGCGTCGCCGAAGTGGGCGCGCGCTTCACGCTGGACGCCATGCCCGGCAAGCAGATGGCGATCGACGCGGACCTCAACTCCGGGCTTATCACCGACGACCAGGCACGCGAGCGGCGGGCCGAGGTCTCCGCCGAGGCGGACTTCTACGGTGCGATGGACGGCGCGTCGAAGTTCGTGAAGGGTGACGCCATCGCCGGCATCATCATCATCATTATTAACATCATCGGTGGCATCACGATCGGTACCGTGCAGCGCGGTATGGCCATCGGCGACGCCGTCAACCACTACACCCTGCTGACGATCGGCGACGGTCTCGTCACCCAGATTCCCGCGCTGCTCATGGCCGTCTCCACCGGCATGATCGTGACGCGGTCAAACGCCGCGGCCGACCTCGGCTCGACGGTCTCCAAACAGTTGTCGCAGTCGCGCGTCGCCCTGCTCATCGCGGGATTCGCCGCGGCGGCGCTCGGACTCATCCCGGGAATGCCGATCATCCCCTTCTTCGTCATCGGCGCCCTGCTCGTATTCGCCAGCTCGCGGGTGAAGGCATCCGAGGCCCGCCAGCAGGCGCAGCGGCTCGCGGATGACCGCGCGGACCGGGAGCCGAAACCCGAGACGACGGAAGACATCATCGAACAGATGCGGGTGCACCCGCTCGAGATCACCCTGGCGCCCGACCTGGTGGACATCGTCTCCGGGGCATCCGACGACCTGCTGGCGCGAGTGAAGTCGCTGCGCCGCAAGGTCGCGATGGAGATGGGGTTCGTCGTGCCGCCGGTGCGCACGCGGGACAGCATCGACCTGCCGTCATCCACCTATTCGATCCGGATCTCCGGCGTCGAGGCCGGACGCGGCATCGCGCCGGCGGGCAAGGTCCTGGCGCTCGGCGAGTACCTCGAGGCACTCCCCGGCGAAGCGACCGTCGAGCCGGTGTTTGGGCTCGCGGGTAAGTGGATCCCCAGCGAAATGCGACGCAGTGCGGAGATGGCCGGCGCAACCGTCATCGACCGAGTATCGGTGATCGTCACGCACCTGTCCTCCGTGATCGCCGACAACGCGGCGCGGCTGCTGACCCGCGAGGACGTCCGGGTACTGACCGACGGGGTAAAGGCGGTCAGCCCGTCCGCGGTGGACGAACTCACCCCGAATCCACTCAGCCTCGCCGAGATCCAGCGCGTGCTGCAGGGGCTCCTCGCCGAACAGGTGGCCATCAACGACCTCCCGCGGATCTTCGAAGCGCTCTCATTGCGCGCCCGCATCTCGACCGATGCCGAGGGTCTCATCGAGGCCGCCCGCCAGGCGCTCGGGCCGGCACTGACCGCCGCCCACCTCGATGGGGGAGTGCTGCGGGTCATCACGATCGACCCCGCACTGGAGCAGGCGATGCTGGAGAGCATGCGGCCGTCCGAGCACGGCACGCAGATCCTGCTTGACGTGAGTCTCGTCGAGGCGCTCCTCGTCTCGGTGAAGGACACCGTCGCCGCTCTCGAAGACGCCGGCCAGTCCGCCGTTGTGGTCTGTGCACCGGCCATTCGTCCCGCGGTTCGGCGACTCATCGCCGCGCGGGTGCATGGGATTCCCGTGCTCTCATACACCGAGGCAACCGCCGCGGAGCTCAACATCGAGACAGTAGGGGTGATCCGTGCCAACGAGCAGATTTCAGCTTAGGGGAGCCAATCTCGACGACCTGAAGACACAGATCCTCGCCGAGCACGGCTCCGCCGCCCGCATCATCAGCGCGGAACGCGTGACCCAGGGCGGCATCGGCAAGTTCCTCGCCAAGCAGTTCTTCGAGGTAACCGTCGAGGTCGCCGAGGCACGCCTGCTCAGCGCCGCCCGGTCCTCCGGGCCGGCCCCCGGACACGCCGGGCCAGAGCTTCTGGGCACCGCGGAGCGCCTGGGCATCGCCGCGCTCCTTGCCGAAGCGGATGCCGCGGACGACGTGGCTCCGGAAGCACCGCAGCAACACCTCCTCTCCACCACCAGCGCCGACTTCGAGGAGATCCTCGCCGATCTCGCCGCCCGCGCCGGGATCGGAGAACCGGACAGCGTTCCGTCCACACCGGCCGACGACGCACCCCCGGCTGCCCGCGCGCCGGCGTCTCCCCGCACCGGGGGAGCACTGGAGCTCAGCGACCCGGGTCTTATCTCCTCGTACGCGACGCCGGGCGATCTCGTGCTTTTCGTTGGCCTCGGTCAGGACGCCCTGACTGTTGCGCGTGCGATGTCGCGTTCAGGGAGGCACTCCGACCTGCGCAGCGGAGGCGGCATCAGCCTCCGTGGCAGTGCACCCATCACCGACCGTCGCGCCGCCCTCACCGCGCGCGCCGAGGCGGTGATCCGCAAGCGCTGGGTGTTCGTGGCGTTCGGCCTCGACGACACCGAGGTTTACGCGGACCTGTTGCGCGCCATCGGTGCCGACCAGGTCTGGGCGGTGGTCGATGCAGGCAGGAAACCGGACGACACCGAGCGTTGGGTGCTCGGGTTGGGAGACGCGGTCGGTGTGGATGCCCTCGCCGTCGTCGGCGCGCATCGTACAACGACCCCGGAGACCGTCGCGCGCCTCGGGGTCCCCATCGGGTGGATCGAAGCGCCTGTACAGTGAATGACGGCGGGGTAACTCCGCGCCGGACCCAACAAGGATGTGCTGCATGTTAGTTCTGACACGGAAGTTGAACGAACGCATCATGATCGGCGATGACATCGTCATCACCTTCGTGGAGCTGCGAAGCGACAACAGCGTTCGGATCGGGATCGACGCACCCCGGGGAGTGCGCATTCAGCGCGAGGAGATCCTCGACGCGGTCGCCGACGCCAACCGCGCATCCGCCGACGCCGCCGCCACCGCTCCCGAGGAGAACCTCAAGAAGCTGCTGGGCGGCGGGAGCGAGTAACGCCGCGGCGCCCTAGCGAGCGAGCAGCGGAGCCTTCAGCGGCCAGTCCTGCTCTTCGAGGATGAACTGGCGGGCGTGTCCGGTGGCCGTGTTGAGCACGATCGGCGCAAGAAGATTCACGGTCGTCGATTCGTCTCCGGGGTTTACGACGACGAGAACGGATGCGTCGTCTGCCGAGAGCAGACCAAGAGAATCCCGCTGGTCCTCGGAGATCGTGGGCGTGTAGTCCGGAAGGTGCAGGCTCGCGTCGATGACGTAGAGGCGGGCGCCCTCGCCCGACTCGAGCGAGAACAGGCCGGGCGCGTCATCCACGTCCACCAGCTGGAAGTCGACAAGTGGCTCGAGCCCAAGCGGGGACGACAGGAACGTCAGGGGCGCGCTCATCGGAGGAAGTCCATCAGCGTCGGCTGGAGCGTTCGCGAGGTCACGGACAGGGCCGCCTGGTACACGGTCTCCTGAGTCTTCAACTGCAACACGATGTCGGCGATGTCCACGTCTTCGATTCCCGTGCGTTGCGTCTCGAGATCCACCTTGGTGCTGAGCAGCGTCTTCTGAGCGTCGATGATGGTCGCCTGCCGCGCGCCGGTCACCGCCAGCTGGGCGCTCACGGTGTCGGACCGACTGTTGAGAACGTTGACGTGGGCACCGACGTTCACGCCTGCCCGCAGATCGGACACGATCGAGTCGATCTCCGCAAACACCGAGTCGGAGCCGGTACCGAAGACGGCAGCGCCGTCAGCGTCCACCCGAACCGTGGTGGTGTCGTCGATGCGACGTTCAACGGTGCCAGCGCCTCCCGTGTAGCTGTAGTCGGCGGCGAAGGCGTGTCCCGCGTCGGAGTTGCCCGCAAACACCGACCGGCCCAGGTATTCGGTGTTAGCGGCACTGAGGAGCGAGTCGCGGATGGTCTCGAGTTCCTTGGCGATCGCTTCCTTCGCCGCGGGCGACATGGACCCATCGTTGGCGCCCTGCAGAGTGAGATCGGCAGCCTTGCGCAGCAGCCCCGACACCGTCTCGAGGGACGAATCAACGGTGGTGAGCCACTCGTTTCCATCGGCGGCGTTGCGGGTGAACTGGGTGTTCGCCGTCTGCGCCGCCCGCACCTTCAGCGCGTCGGCCGTTGCCGCCGGGTCATCGGACGGCCGGGTGATCTTGTTGAGCGTCGATCCCTGAATCTGCAGCCGGGACAGCTCGGCCGCCGCCGTCTGCAGATTGCGTGATGCGGCATGCATCATCGTTGTGGTGGTCACCCGGGTGAGCATCGGTTATCGTCCTACCAGTCCGGTCTTGTTGATGAGCGTGTCGAGCATTTCATCCATCGCGGTCAGCACTCGCGCCGCCCCCTGATAGGCCGTCTGGCTCATCAGCAGGTTCACGTTCTCTTCGTCGAGGTCGACGGAAGCATTGGAGAGCTGCGCCGTCACGGCGCCGTTGGCCGCGAGATCCGCGAGCACCGATTGCTGGAGCTCACTCTTGGTGGCGACAGCAATCTTGGTGACGAATCCACCCCACAGGGCGTCGGGGGAGCCGGGCCCGGCGCTGAGTTTGGAGATCTTGTCGGCGATTGATCCGTCCAGCGCGCCGCCGCCCACCGCCCCGGTAGCGATCCCGGCACCCGTGGTCGGGATGACCTTCAGCCCGAGGGCCGCCGGTCCCGTGGCAGAGACAGAGAAGAAATCGAGGCCGGTGGCCCCGGTGGAACTGACGCCCGTCTCGTGCACGGCATTCACCTGCGCGGCCACGGCGATCGCGAGGTCGTTATAGGACTGTGCCGCCTCGGCGATCGCCCCGCCCGTGCCATCCGTGTTGGACGGGGCCAGGAGTGACAGCGTGCCCGCCAGCTCGCCGCCATCGAGGGCGACAGCGACGCCGGGTCGCGCCGCCCATTCGAGCTGCACCGTGCCGGTGTCCATTGTGCGGCTGCCGGCTACCGTCACCGGGTTGAATGTCGTTCCGCTGACGATCGGGTTGCCGCCGATGAGTACCTCGACGGTTCCGTCGCCGAGGGAGTTCACCGTGCCGCCGGCCAGGGTCGCGATCCGCGTGGTGAGAAGATCACGCTGGTCGAGGAGTTCGTTGACCGAGCCTCCCGACTGTTGGGTCTGCCTGATCACCTGGTTGAGCTTCGCCACCTGCTCGGCGGCGGAGTTGAGTTCCGTCACGGTGACATCCGCGTTGGACCTCACCGATTGCCACTGCGAGGCCGCCGCGGTGTACCCGGCAGCGATCTGCGTGCTGAGGTTCGCGCCCTCCTCCAGTACCACCGAGGCGTTGGCACCGCTGTTGGCCTTGTTGGAGAGATCCTGCCACGAGGCCCAAAAGTTCTGTAGTCCCGTGGAGATTCCGTTCGCCCCGGGTTCATTGAGCGACTTCTCGAGTGAACTCAGGGCGTCGGCTCGCACGTAGGAGAAGCCCGCGGACGAGGCGGTGGACCGCACCTGGGCATCGAGATACTGATTCGCCAGGCGCGCGATGCCAGTGACGGAGACTCCCTGGCCGGGAGACTGCAGCGGGTTGGCGAGGATGCCCGTGGAACTCAGCGGAGCGACGGGGGAGAGGGAAACCCGCTGGCGGGTGTAGCCCTCGGTCTTGGCGTTCGCGATGTTCTGGCCGGTGACGTCGATCGCGGTTCGTGCCGCCACGAGTGCCGTATAGGCAGAATTCAATCCGCTGAACGTGCTCATCTAAACTTCCTTGTCCAGTAATCGGGCCTGGTCCGGCACCGCACCCGTCGACGAGACGCCATTGGCGTCATACGTACCCCCCGAGGTGGCCACGTTTGCCAGAGTCTCCTGCGTGGCACGATTTGCCGAGCGCAGCAGCACAACGTTCTGGTCGCGAACTTCCTGGATTCGGCCGACGAGACCGCCGAGTCCGCGCAGGTGTGACTGGAGGATCTCCGACCACACGCCCTCGGGCGACGCGGCAACTACCTCGCGAAGGGTCGCGTCTTCCGAAACCCCGAGCTCCGCTGCCACCGCCGCGACCTCAACGGTCCGCGCGAGACCCAGGTCGCGCAGACGCGCAGTGACCTGTTCCGTCTCTTTCGTTGCCCGCTCGAGCCACCGGGTTTTTCCGGCGGTGAGCAACAGCTGTTCGACCTCAAGCTTGAACAGCAGGACTTCCAACAGCTCGCGTTCCTTCCACAGCAACGCAGACAGTTCGTGCATACCCATGTCGATCACCACCCCCTTTGAGTCTAATCCGGCCCGAAATCAGGCATTCGGTGAGTTCGCAGCGCTCTCGCAGCCGAGAAACGCCGCTTTCGCAACCGAAGAGAACTATCGGGCGAAGCCCGGTCGATGTAAGCGCATGTACCAAAAGACCGAAACGGCTCCGTACGGCGAAACGGGCGCCACACCCTGAGGTGCGGCGCCCGTCACCGGCGACCGGTTAGTCGCCCTTCACATTCACGATCTGACGGAGGGTGTGCCGAATGGAGACCAACTCCGCGGCATCCGCCATCACCCGGTCAATCGGCTTGTAGGCCGCCGGAATCTCGTCGAGGAACGCGTCGGTGTCCCGGTACTCGATTCCGACCATCGCCTCCCGGAGTTCGTCGTGCGTAAACGCTTTCCGCGCGGCCGACCGCGAGTGAGTCCGTCCCGCTCCGTGCGGAGAGGATTCCAACGCGACCTTGTTGCCACGGCCAACCACCACGTACGAGGCCGTGCCCATCGATCCGGGGATCAACCCGAGCTCGCCCTCCCGAGCGGAGATCGCACCCTTCCGCGACAACCACACGCTCTTGCCGAAGTGAGTCTCCTTTTGCGTGAAGTTGTGGTGCGTGTTGATGCGCTCCCGTTCGTCGATGGGTTCGCCCGTGAGTTCTGCAACCTGGCGGATGACCCGGTCCATCATTTCCTCACGATTGAGCAGTGCGAACTTCTGGGCCCAGCCGAGCTCGAGGACGTACCGCTCGAACTCGGGCGTTCCCTCCACCAGGTAAGCGAGATCGTTGTCCGGAAGAGTGATCCACCACTTCTCCATGAGTTTTTGCGCCACCCGGATGTGCTTCTGGGCGATCTTGTTGCCAACGCCCCGGCTGCCGGAGTGAAGGAACAACCAGACCGTGTCATCCTCATCGAGGCTGGCCTCGATGAAGTGGTTACCGGACCCGAGGGTACCCAGCTGCAGGCGCCAGTTCCCCACGTACGATGCGGGATCGAACCCGGCCTTCTCGGCGAGTTCTTCCAGCTCCCGGATGCGGGGCTCGGCCGTCGCGACGATCTTGCGGTTGTACGCCCCGGCGGACAGCGGAACCGCTCGCTCGATCTGCTCACGCAGATCCTTGAGGGTCGACCCGGTGGCAGCGAGCTTCTGGTCGAGGCTCTCCCGGGTGAGCTGCGTCTTGACGGCGATCATGCCGCAGCCGATGTCGACGCCGACGGCCGCCGGAATGACCGCCCGCAGCGTCGGAATTACCGACCCGACAGTGGCACCGAGGCCCGGGTGGGCGTCCGGCATCAAGGCGAGGTGCGGGTAGATGAACGGCATGGTCGAGGCGGTACGAGCCTGTTCCTCGGCGGTGTCGTCGAGGATGCTCGCCCAGCTGATCAGCCGGTCGTTGATTTTCTTCATGGTCCTTTATCTCTGTGTGGGTAAAGCGAGTCGGGCGAGGATTCGTCCGGGGGAGCCCGGGACCTGCGCCCTCATCGACCCTGCAGTGTCGAGAGGAAGCGTGAATGTGTCGTGGAGACACAAAAAAGCGCCGAGCCTCACGTGGGGCTTCGGGGCGTCAGTACGACGGCGAAATTCCTACGAGAGGTGCTGGAAGGTGCGCAGCAGCCACTGCTGCTGCTGGCGAGGATCGCGCAGGGGCAGATGGTTGGTGGTCTCGAGGGGCTTGATGGTGATGGTCACGATGTGCCCCTCCTTCCAGATCAACGGGGTATCCGTGCCGGACGTCGGCACAGGAGTGTGAGCCTAGCGGGCGCGGACGACACGTGTCTACGCCAATTCTTGACGAAGTTATTCGGCGGGAGGGCGCTGCCGACCCTGTTTGATGATCGACCGCTGCCCCTTGGTCGCCAGCCGGCGCTGGTTGGAGCCGCGGGTCTTGCGGGTGGGGCGGCGCGGGGGAGCGTCCGGTGCGAGTGCCGTTGACACGAGATTTCCGAGCTTGACCAGCGCGGACTCGCGATTGCGCAATTGCGATCGCTGCTCGGAAGCCGCCACGGTGACGATCCCGTCGACCAGCCGGCGCGCCAGACGCTCTGTCAGGATGGCCCGCTGCTCGTCGGTCAGCACGGCGGAATTGGTGACATCCCACGACAACTCCGCGCGACTGTCGGACGTGTTGACGTGCTGCCCGCCGGGTCCCGACGACCGCGAAAAACGCCAGCCGAGTTCCGAGGCGGGAATCGTGAGCGCGGGTGACACCTCCAGGTCCATGGTGCAAGCGTGGCACACGGCCGGCCGCACATCGACAGAACGAGAAAGCCCCGGCCGTGACATCCGCCAGATCTTCATCCTGCGAACGACGCCCGGGGCTCTGCACTGTCTCAACCAGTACCCGCCGGCCGTAGCCGGAAGTTCGCTGCAATGCTACCGCGGGCGTGTGGTGACTCACCTGTTTCGGGTCTGCCCGCGATCCGGCGATTTTGGTGGATTACCAGCACACGTCAGAGAGGGACCATTCGCATGTCCGACATTCTTCCCGGGAACGTTCTTCCCGTCCCCGACCAGGTCTATACAGGCCCGATGGTTTTCGATGCCAAGAAGATGGAGGAGAAGCTGCAGCCAATCGCCGTCGCGCGCCCGCCGGCACAGGCGCCCAACGTGCTGCTGGTGTTGTTGGACGATGTCGGCTTCGGGGCGTCGAGTGCTTTCGGGGGGCCCGTGCCGATGCCGACAGCCGAGCGGCTCGCCGGAGCCGGTCTGCGCTTCAGCAGGTTCCACACCACGGCGATCTGCTCTCCGACGCGGGCTGCGATGCTGTCGGGGCGCAACCATCACCAGGTCGGAATGGGGCAGATCACCGAGACTGCTACGCCGGCGCCGGGCTACCGGTCGACCCGTCCGAATAGCTGTGTGCCCCTGCCGGAGATTCTTCGGCAGTCGGGCTACAACACGGCGCAGTTCGGGAAGTGCCACGAGGTGCCCGTGTGGGAGACCGGTCCAACCGGTCCGTTCGATCACTGGCCCGCGTTCAGCGGTTTCGAGAAGTTCTACGGGTTCATTGGCGGCGAGACCAACCAGTGGCAGCCCGCGCTTGTCGATGGGGTTG
The DNA here is from genome assembly GCF_018449675.1 of Glaciihabitans sp. dw_435. GTDB lineage: Bacteria > Actinomycetota > Actinomycetes > Actinomycetales > Microbacteriaceae > Glaciihabitans. The sequence continues at coordinate 401,804 of NZ_JAAVUZ010000003.1, forward strand.
CCCAGATCCTTCCCCCCGATGACCCGGACTATCACCTGATGCCGGATCTCGCCGATAAAACTATTGAGTACATCCACCAGCAAAAAGCACTTACCCCCGACAAGCCGTTCTTCGTCTATTTCGCGCCGGGAGCAACACACGCACCTCACCACGTGCCGCGGGAATGGATCAAGAAGCACGCCGGTCGCTACGACCAGGGCTGGGACGTGCTGCGCGAGGAGACGTTTGCCCGCCAGAAAGAGCTGGGCGTCGTGCCACAGGACGCCGACCTCACCGAGCGTTCCGCCGGCATCCCCGCGTGGGATGACCTCGACGAAGAACGGAAGACCTTCTTGCGGCACCAAATGGAGGTGTACGGGGCGTTTCTCGAATATGCCGATCACCACACCGGCAGGGTGATTCAGGCTCTGGACGACCTCGAGATCCTCGACGAGACCCTCGTCATCTACATCATCGGTGACAACGGAGCATCCGCGGAGGGCGGTCTCGACGGCGCCTTCACTCTGACAACGGCGGCGAACGGCGGAGCAGAGTACGAAGACGAGGCGTACTGGCGGGAGAACATCGACAAGATCGGCGGACCGGAGGCATACAACCACTACGCCGTGGGCTGGGCGCACGCCATGTGCACCCCGTACCAGTGGACAAAGCAGGTCGCGAGCCACTACGGCGGCACGCGCAACGCCATGATCGTGCACTGGCCACAGGCCATCGAGGCCCGCGGGGAGGTGCGCACCCAGTGGCATCACGTCATTGACATTGCCCCCACGATCCTCGAACTGGCCGGGCTCGCCCAGCCCCATACCGTCAACGGGGTGACGCAGATCCCCATGCACGGCGTCTCGATGGCGTACGCGTTCAACGCGTCGGCTGCCGAGGAGCGTCACCACACCCAGTACTTCGAAATCCTAGGAAACCGGGGGATCTACCACCGCGGCTGGACCGCGCAGACCCGGCACCGCACGCCCTGGGACCTCGTGAGCCAGGCCGTGGACTTCTCCGAGGATGTCTGGGAGCTGTACGACACGACCACCGACTGGACCCAGGCTCACAACCTGGCTGCGGAGCACCCCGAGAAACTTGCGGAATTGCAGCAGCTGTTTCTCATCGAGGCCACCCGGTACAACGTAATCCCGCTCGATGATCGTGCCGCCCAACGGATGAACCCGGAGTTCGCCGGCCGGCCGAGCCTTGTTACCGGTTCCTCGCTTCGCCTGTATCCGGGGATGACCCGACTCAACGAAAACGTGGCCATCAACATCAAGAACCGGTCGTGGTCGGCATCGGCGGAGATTGTCCTGCCCGAGTCCGGAGAGGCCGATGGAGTAATCCTCGCGCAGGGAGGGCGGACGGGCGGATGGTCCTTCTTCACCGAGCGCGGAAAGCTGGGGTTCCACTACAACTTCTGCGGGCTCCTGCGCAGCACCGTGCTCTCCGACTCCCCGATCGGTCCCGGCAGCCATCAGGTGCGGATCGAATTTGCGTACAACGGCGGAGGAATCGGGCGCGGAGGCACGGCGACCCTCTTTATCGATGGCTCGGCCTCCGGCGACACGACGGTCGAACGTACCCACCCGATGTACTTCTCCTTTGACGAGGGACTCGATCTGGGGATGGACACGGGAATGCCTGCGTACGAGGGCTACACCACACCCCGGGGAATTTTCTCGGGCACCATCATCTGGGCGCAGATCGACCTGGGCCTCGACGACCACAACCACCTTGTCGATCCGGAGGAGTGGCTGCAGGCGGCAATGCGGCACCAGTGATCAACCGAGGAACAACCCGACCAGCGTCACGGCGCCCGCAGCGGCAACCAGCACCGTCAGCACAACGCTGAACAGGGACCCGGGCAGCGGTACATTCCGCCGCAAGGCCTGTTCGCTGCGGAACCATCCGATCCACGCCCGGATCGCCGTCGCGATGCCGGCGACGATCAGGATGACCGCCGCAATGAACCGCAGTTCGGCGGGCATGGGAAGCCCGATGGCCTGCAGACCGATGCCCGACACAAGCAGCCCCAGCGATGTGCGCACCCAGGCGAGCATCGTCCGTTCATTCGCCAGAGAGTCACGGGCGTCGGGTTCGGCGCCGACGGCGTAGAGCGCGGAGGGAAATCGACGCGGGTGTGGTGAGTGTCCTCGCGGATCAGGAGTTCGGGGAGGTCCCTGCTCGCTCATCGCGAAACACCTTCCGCAGGGTCGCCTCGCGTTCCGGATCGAGGTTGGTCTGTATCAACTCCGCCCGCATATCCCGGAATCCGTCGGCGAGAGCGTCGATCATTGCATCGCTCGTCAGCAGGAACAGGGCAGAGGTGCCCGTTGTGACCGAACGCCGCACCTGGCCGACGAAACCATCATCGATACCGAGGTCCTCCATCGATCCCTTGAGCCCGCCCGTCGCGGCACCGATTGCGGTTCCGACCAGCGGAAGGAGAAAAATCATGCCGATGGCAAGTCCCCAGAACGCACCGCCCAGCGCGCCCGACCCCGTCAGGTTGTGCAGCTGCTTGGTCGTGGGGGAGTCGGCCCCGGGCGCCCAGGACACCGTGACTGCGTCGTGCACGGTCACCAACTCCTGCTTCTGCAGCTCCAGAATCCGCCTCTCGGCATCGCGGGCGCCGTCGACCGAGTCGAACTTCCAGACCGACAACGTGTTTCCCATGACCGCCCCATTCCTCGCGTGTTCAGCCATCCTGCCCGCCCCGCGGCAGTCGTCTCCTCACCCGAAAACGATGATCGCTCCGGCACCGGAGGCTCTCACCTCGCCGGGTGATCTCGCCCGGGCGGCGGGCACAGACCATGAGGGGAACCGCAATCGCGGCCACCGCCACCGAGATGGGGACCAATAATGGCAAGCAAGACAGAGGCAGTGACAAATTCCACGATCGGCGTGTATGCCACCAGCGAGGAGGCCCTCGAGGCGATGGAGCTTCTCAAGACCGCCGGGTACGACCAGGAGAGCGTCTCCCTCATCGGAAAGGGAGTCAAGGAAACGAAATCCGTTCACGGTTGGATCCCGCAGGGAAACAAAGCTGGCAGTTTTGGCGGCTGGGGAGCACTCTGGGGCGCCCTGACCGGGTGGCTGCTTCTCGGCTTTGTCTGGCTACCGGGCATCGGGTGGGTGGCGGCGGCGGGATGGCTCGTGACGACCCTCGCCGGAGCGGGAATCGGAGCAGGACTCGGTGCCATCACGGGACTCGCCGTTCCTGCCGAGGAAGTACCCGTCTACGAGGACGAGCTCAAGGCGGACAGGTACCTGGTGATGGTGCACGGTGCCGAAGATTCGGTCAAGCGCGCGCACGCCATCCTCGAATCGGCGACGCCCGTGCGGGTGGGGATGTACACGCTGTAAGTCTCAGATGAGACCGAGCTGCTCCGCGGTGTTGATCGCCTGGCGCCGGGACTTGGCATCAAGCTTGCGGTAGATACCGCGCATGTGCGTCTTGACGGTGTTCACCGACAGCAACAGGTCATGGGCGATCTCGTCGACGGTCCGAAGTGTGCGCAACTCCGCCAGGATCTGTCGCTCGCGGGTGGTCAGAGCCTCGGAGATGAGCAGTGGAGCGCCGCCTTCACGGGCGAGAACCTGGCGCACCACATCCTCGTGCGGGCCAAACCGGTCGAGTCCATCGGAAAGTATCCGGGCCACCTCTGACGCCCCCGGCACGATGACCTCGGCGAGTGCCCCCGTCTCATTTGCCCGCTCGATCGAGTGTTAGATCGCCGAGTGCGCGCGGTAATCGTTACCGGCCCGCTTCTCCAGGATCGCCGACAGCGACCAGGCAACAATGTCGGAAATGGCGACCCGGTCGGTCGCCTCATCGCGCACAAGCGCTCCAAGGGCGTCGCGCGCGACCGACTCCCGCCCAACGCTGACGAGGTACTGGCAATAGGCGATCTGCCAGTCGTATCCCTCCCCGATGAACTGGCGCGCCCGGTCGAGCAGCCTCTCGCTCCACCGCCGCTCGTCCAGCTCGATCGCCATCCGCAGTCCGAGCTGTAGAGAGCACACCACCGCGGCGGTGTGAGCACCGGACAGATACTCCGGCGGCCACATCGTCGTGAACTCCTGGGCAAATCGCCGCCGGTAGGGAAGACCGTCAAATCCGACCGCGTTCTCGACGAGGGTGGCCTGCGCAATGGCGAGGCGATCGCCGCCCCGCTGCGCAAAGTAGGACGCAGCGCTGGTGTGGCCCTTGGCTGCCGATAGCCGGAGAAGCTCGGCATTTGCCCACCCCGCCAGGGTGTGCGCGTGCGCAAGCACGACGCTGGCGTCCTCCGTCGTCAGGCGGTCGGCCAGCCCCAGCGCCTTTTCGCTCAGCTCGAGTGTCGCCCGCACGTTGACGGACTCCATCGCCACCCAGGCGAGCCCAACGGTGCCCATCATGCGCGCGGCCGTGTCGTTGAGGTTCTCCGCTATGGCCAGGGCGATGCGCAAATCGTGGGTGGCGTCTTCCACCTGCCCTGACCGTGCCTCGGCAAGCCCCCTGCTCAACCGAATGGACGCACGCAGCGGATCGGACACGTCGGCCAGAGTGGACTCACCCCAGCCGGACGTGATCGTGTCGACCCTCTCCCATCGCACGAACGCGAGTCGCACCTCCACGAGATACCGCAACCAGTCCCACTCGAGCAGATCGTCGACGCCAAGGTCGAGCACACCCGGAGAGGCAAGAAAGTCCAGCGCGCGGTCGACCATTCCGAGAGTCGTTGCCGCGTAGGCCACGATCAGTCGCGCAAACGGACCGAGCACCAGATGGTCCCCGGCGGCCTGAACCGTATCGATGAGCTCGGAGGCGTGGCCGCTGTTGACCAGCTCGTATCCCTTGGAGCGCAACACTGTGTCGATCAGCGCCGGGTTGGTGGCCTGAACGGCAAGGGAAAGTGCGGTGAGCGGATGACCGCATTCGCAGTGCCATTCGGCCGCCCGGCGGGCAATCGCGGCGATGTCGTCGGGAGCCGTCTCCCGCATGATCTCCCGCACAAACTCGCCGAACAGGGGCTGGATCCGGTACCACGTGCGCCCCTCGCAGTCCGTTGACACGCGCCGCAGCATGAGGCTGCGCATGGCAAGATCCCGCAGGATCTGACCGCTCCCGTCGACCTGTCGTGCGGCCATCACCAGATCGCCCGTCACCTGCGGCGTCACCGCTGCCACCTGCAGCACCGAGCGCTCCGCGTCCGAGAGATCGGCGTAGACCTCGTGCCACAGGTAGTCGTGGAGAAAGGCCGGGTCCGGCACGGCACCTGCCTCCGTGACATCCGCTTCCACATTAAGAATCGCCAGGCTGAGGGCTGCAGGCCAGCCCTCCGCGGCCGAAAACAGTCGCTCGAGGCCCTCGGGAGTGATGTCCAATTCGGAGAACAGTTCCGTCGTCTCCGCCCGGGTAAAAGAGAGGGAGTCGGCAGACAGCTCCACGAGGCGACCGCTCACGCGTGCCGTCTGTGTGCTCAGGGGAGTGCGCGTGGCGAAGGAGATGTGCAGGTTGTCTGGCGCCCAGCGCAGGAGGCGGATGAACTCGTCCTCGCTCGGGCTTCCCAGGAGCCTGTGGGCATCATCGACGACCAGTTCGACGCGGGAGCGCGCCGTGTCGATTACCTCGGCGAGCGCGGCAAGGAACTCGCCGTGGCTTCCTCCATCCGCAACGTCGAGAAGCCCCTCGAAATCCGGATGCGTCTGGCCGTCCTGTGCCCGGGTTGCCTCCTGCAGAGCTCCCGCGATGGCCTTCCGTAGATCGACGGGATTACGCTCGTCGTCGTCCACGACACACCATGCTGCGATGGTGCCGGACTCCCGCAGCCGCGCCACCCACTGGGCAAGGAGATAAGTCTTGCCGTAGCCCGCGGGTGCGCTCACCATCACGAAGGTGTGGGCATCGCTCATCAGGCTCTTGTTGAGTGAATCGAACAGGCGCGGTCTCGTCACCGAGGGCTCCCGGATAACCGGGGGCCGCAGCTTCCCCGGCTGTGGTGTGACAATGCCCGCTCGCACAAGCTTGTTCATGGCACCACCCTAGATCGGCACCGTGGCGCGGGGGAAGCGCTCCCAGAACCGCTCACCCGTTGCGGGTGAGAGGGTTCGGGCGTTGCCCAGGCGCCTACGAGTCCACCCGGGCCGCGATTTCCACCGTGCTGGCATCAATGCGTGCGTGCAGCACCACCGCACCACCACTGTCGGCAATGTCCCGCGCAAACGACGCGACCCACGAGTGCTCGATCGCGACAAGCACGGCGGCATGATGGTGGGCCAGCCCGGCACTGACGACCCCGCTGTCCTGGGCGCTCAGCAGTGGACGCGGATGGGGGCTGATCGCCGACCACCCCGGAACGACGTCATCGCTGAGGTCACTGATGACCACCGTATCCGGCGGTCGCCGGGTCACCAGCACCGCGTCGACCACCACAAAGAGTCCCTGCGACACGAGATCCGCGAGCGGAGGCCCGATGCTGGACACACGGCCAGCATCGGAGAAGGTCACCACGATCACTTCGATGGGTCCCACCGCGACGCACCTTCCTCTGCGTGTGCCCGCCATTGTGACCCTGCCGCGTCCATGAACCATCACCCGGCGCAGGTGACGGTTACCGCCGGAGCGACCGCCTCCCACTCGCCTTGTACGGGTGAGTCGGCACCCTCGCGCATCTGGTCCACTGGGTGGCTCCACGGAAAGGACACGACGATGGACGCAGCAGACAGCGCCGATTCCCGGTCGCTGGAAGACACCCAACCGATCACCATCATGGGGGGCGGGGCGGATGTCCCGGAGAGCGGCCACCCGGAACGCAGCTCCACTTTCTGGGCCGCTCCCGACGACGACGCTCCGCTGCCGTGAATGGCGCCATCGGCGACGTCCTGCCACTCGCCCTCGGTGTCGCGATCAGTCCCGTCCCCATCATCGCCGCGATCCTCATGTTGCTCTCGCGGCGGGCTCGAGGCACGAGCCTGGGATTTCTCCTCGGGTGGACGCTCGGGGTGGTTGTCGTCGTCACCATCGCCATCCTCGTCTCCGGGGTTGCGGCGGGAGGGTCGGCGAGTGCCTCCCCGGTGGTCGGCATCATCAAGATTGTTCTCGGTGTCCTGCTCGTGCTTCTCGCCATTGGCCAGTGGCGCAAGCGTCCACACGGAGACACGGCACCGGTCATGCCCAAGTGGATGGCCGCAATCGATTCCATGACACCGATGAAAGCCGCGGGGCTCGGCTTCATCCTCGCCGCCATCAATCCGAAGAACCTCATGCTGACCATCGCCGCGGGAGTGGGTATCGGTTCGGCCGGCCTGTCGGGAGGGCAACAGGTGGCTGTCGCTGCTGTCTTCGTCGTGGTGTCCATCATCACCATCGCTGCGCCGGTCGCCGGATTCCTCGTCACGGGGGATCGTCTGCGGGGCGCGCTCGACGAGCTCCGGACGTGGCTGACGGCGAACAACGCCGTCATCATGAGCGTGCTCCTGCTGGTCCTGGGAGTCGTGAATATCGGGCACGGCATCGGGGCTCTGTGATCGCGGTTGTCCGCGGGTAAGGAAGCGGCTGGGATCATGCGCATACTTCCGGGGCTGACCCGGCGCACTATCCTGACGGAAACGGTCTCGGGCGTCACCCTGCTGGCAATAGCGGTACCGCTCAATATCGGATACGCGCAGATCGCGGGGCTTCCCCCCACCGCCGGTCTGTACTCCCTCATCCTTCCGTGCGTGGTCTTTGCCCTGCTCGCCTCGACGCGCCAGCTTGTCGCATCCCCGGATGCCGCGGCGGCGGCTCTCGTCGCATCTTCGCTGGGCGGTCTCGCGGCAGCGGGAAGCGCCGACTACATCACCATGGCCCTGGCGCAGGCAATCATCGGCGGCGCGATGTTCGCGGCATGCGCGCTCTTCAAGCTCGGGTTCCTCGCGAATTTTCTCTCGGAACCGATCCTGGTGGGGTTTGTGGGTGGTCTCGCCCTGGACATCCTCGTGAGCCAGGTCGCCAAGATGCTCGGCGTGCACATCGACAGCGGCGCCGAGTTTCTCGACAAGCTCGGCCAGCTCATCACCGGGCTCGGTGGCGTTAACGGGTGGTCGGTAATTATCGCCATCGGGTCGATCGCGGTGCTCCTGGGTGGGCGCGTCCTTGCCCGACGTGTGCCGTGGGCACTCATCGTCCTCATCGTCACGACCGTGATCGTGGTGCTGACCGGACTGGAACAACGGGGCGTGTCGGTGCTCGGTCCCGTGCAGGCGGGGCCGCCATCGCTGGCGTGGCCCGTGCTCTCGTGGGCGACCTGGGCTCAGCTCGTGCCGAGCGCGGCGGCGCTGACCCTCGTCGCGATGGCGGAGGGACTGCTCGTCGCGCGAAAGTACGGACAGAAACGGGGGTACACGACCAACCCCAACCGTGACCTCCTCGCGTTCGGTGCCTCCAACCTCGCCGCCGGAGTCAGCGGCGGATTCACCGTCGGCTCGTCGACGTCCCGCACCGCTGCCCTCGACCAGGTCGGCTCGCGCACCCAGTTGCCGTCCATCATCACGGCGGCAGGAACCCTGGTGCTCGTCATTTTCGGAACCGGCCTGCTCGAGCACATTCCATCGCCGGCGATTGGAGCGATTGTGGGCGTCGCCGTCGTGCCGCTGCTCGGCATTCGCGAGTTCACGGAGATCTGGAAGGTCAACAGGTTCGAATTCGTCGTCGGCGCCGTCTGCTTTCTCGCCACCCTGCTGCTCGGACCGATCATCGGCATCGTGCTGGCGTTCGTGCTGTCCCTCATCAACTTGGCGCTTCGGGCGTCCCGTCCCGCGGTGGACCTCCTCAGCGAGAATGACATTCCCGGCGGATCGCTCCTTCCCCTCGAGCCGGACCACTTCATCACCGCTCCCGGGGTGGCCGTCGTGCGGTTCGCCGCTCCCTTGTTCTTCGCCAACGCATCGATTTTCGACTCCACGATTCGCGCGGTTGTTAACGGGGGAGAGGACAAGGGTCTTCGTCACGTCGTCCTCGACTGCGAGGCGATCACGGACATCGACGTCACGGGCGCGGCATCCTACCGCGAGGTTCGGGAGTGGGTCACCTCACGGCAGATAACCTTTGACCTGTCGCGGGTTCGCCCCGATCTGGCCGCCCTCCTGACGCAGTTGAATCTCGTCGGGACATCCACCATCTATGGCACGAATCGTCAGGCGCTTGCCGCCCTTGTTCCGACCGGCGAGCACGCCGATGCCGCCGGAGCCGAGACCGGCAAGCACCGGCAGCACTGACGACGGGTCGCCGGGTCAGAGGCTCCGGGCGCAGCGGAATCCGATGTGTGTCGTGGAGGTGTCGTCCGATTGCGGCGACCGGGCAGCCGGGCGGTAGCGCAGGCAATACTCCGGGGCGCACAGGTGGGATCCGCCCTTGAGAACCCGGCGGCCGTCTGCGTCCGGGTCGACCGAACCCACGCAACACGCCTCCACCGCGTGCCGCGTGGCGTACGGGGTCACCGTCCATTCCCACACGTTTCCGATCATGTCGGACAATCCATACCCGTTGGGCGGGAACCAGCCGACGGGGGAGGTACCGCGCCACCCGTCTGCGCCCTCGTTGAGAAACGGGAATCGTCCCTGCCAGGTGTTGGCCATGAGCGTCCCTCCCGGGTGGAGCTCATCGCCCCACGCGTACGTGCGCCCGTCGAGTCCGCCGCGCGCCGCGAACTCCCATTCGGCCTCCGTCGGCAGCCGTTTTCCCGCCCACCCGGCATACCGGGATGCGTCTTCGAACGACACCTGCACGACGGGGTGACGCGAACGATCAGGTGTCGTACCGTTTCCCTCCGCGTCGAGCGGCCCGAACGGATGCCGCCAGTCCGCTCCCGTCACCCATCGCCACCACTGGCGCCATTCCGAGAGGGGGACGGGGCCGGGAGTCTGCTGGAAGACCAGCGCTCCTGCGGAACGCTCCTGTGGCGTCAGGTCGGGAAAGTCATCGGCGGGCAGCGATCGTTCGGCGGTGGTGACATACCCCGTCCGGGCGACAAATTCGGCGAACTGTTCCGTCGTGACGGGGTGGACGTCCATCTCGAACGGGTCGACCGCGACCTCGTGCACCGGACCTTCGTCCGCGTAAAACTGCTCCGATCCCATGGCGAAGGTTCCGCCGTCGATCCTGCGCATGGCGGTGATTGCCGGGGCACTGACTGTCGTCTGAGCGTTGTCCATCGCATAACCCTCGCCAGGGTGACACCCCCGGCACCTCACCCACCGCGGGCGAGGACGGGGCCACCGTGGCGCGGTCAGGGTGGGCCGGTGAGTACCCCGCGCCCGGTATTGCCGCCGCCGAACCGGCGATGGCTCTTTCCGACGCTTCGCGGGTACCAGGTCGCCTGGCTGCGAGCGGACGTCCTCGCTGGTATCACCGCGGGCGCCGTCGTCATTCCCCAAGCGATGGCCTATTCGACCATTGCCAATCTTCCCGTCGAAATCGGGCTTTACACCTGCATGCTCCCGCTCATCGTCTACGCGGCGATCGGCGGTTCCCGGGCTATGAGTGTCACCACCACCTCGACGATCGCCACTCTCACGGCCACCACGCTCGTCTCGGCAGGGGTCGCGGACGACGCCGTCACTGCCACCTCCGATCTCGTTACCCTGACACTTCTCGTGGGCGTGATCCTCATCGTCGCCCGCGTCTTCCGGCTCGGGGTCATCATCGAGAACATCAACGAGGCGACACTCGTGGGAATCAAGGTCGGACTGGGAGCCACCGTCGCTCTCGGCCAGGTTCCCCGGCTGCTGGGAATCGACGTGCAGGCCACCGGTCACGGATTCTTCAGTACCGTGGTCGCGACGATCGAAGCGCTCCCCGGCACCAACGCGGCCACCCTCGTCCTCTCGCTCGGCTCGATCGCCGTTCTGTTGGTGCTGAGACGCTGGGCTCCCCGCGTGCCCGGCCAGCTCGTCGTCGTGGTTGCCGGAATTCTGCTGGCAAGCGTGGCAGGCCTTCCCCGGGTCGGTGTCGACCTCATCGATCCCGTTCCCACGGGGCTTCCGCTTCCCGCCCTTCCGCCGCTCGACGGCGTCGTCGCGCTACTTCCCGGCGCCCTGGCCATCGCGGTCATGGCATTCCTCGAGTCGGCATCCGTGGCCCGGGGCATCCGCTCTCCCGGCGATCCCCAGGTCGACAGCAATCGCGAACTCCTGGCAAACGGGGCTGCGAGCGTCGCCGGGGCGTTCTTTCACAGCCTGCCGGCCGCGGGCGGCTTCTCCCAGAGCGCAGTCAACCAGCGGGCGGGCGCGAAGACCCAGGTTGCGTCGGTGGTGACGGCAGCGCTCGCGATTCTGGTTGCGCTGGTGCTGGCGCCGGTCCTTGATTACCTGCCCCAGGCCACTCTGGCCGCAATGGTGTTCGTCGCCGTCGTTGGACTGATCGACGTGCGCGGCCTTGTGCGCTTCGCTCGCGCCAGCCGCATCGAGTTCTGGATCTGTGTGACCACCGCTGTGGTCGGTCTCGTTGCCGGGCTGCTGCCCGCCGTTATTGCCGGGGTTGTCCTCACCCTCGGCACCGTGCTGCGGGAAATCAGCCGTCCGCGTTTCACGCGCCATCGCGCCGGGAGCGTGCTCCGCGTGTCCCTCGGCGGCGGGCTGTATACCGGCAACGTGTTCGCGACGCAGCGGGCCATCGAACGCGTCCTCGACGAGGAGTACGCCGTCGATCCGCAGCACCCGATCGCGGTACTGGAAGTGGATGCCTCGGCAGTACCTATGACGACCCTGACCGTCATCGACGCCCTCGCCGATTTCGACCGCGACCTCGCCGGACGCGGCGTGCAATTGCGCATTCGCGGCCTGGCGGGCGACGCGCTGGCCCTCGCGCGCAAGACGCGCTGGTGGACGGCGTTGGAAAGAGACGGACGCACTGCGCCCCTGTCACCCGTGGAAGGTGATCCGCCCGCCAGCAGCGCGGGAGATTCTGGGCGTACGCCGGGAACGCGGGCACCGGTCGGACCTGACGAAGGAGCTGGCGAATGACGAACTCGCTCGACGCGGAACTGCGGCGCTGGAGGGACCGCGCGGTGGCGGCCGAACGCGGCTGGATCCTCACGCTCTCCCTCGTCGCGGTGATGTTCGGGGTATTCGTCATGGTCCGCCCGAGCGCCGGGATGCTCACCATCGCGATCTTTTTCGGCATCTACCTGGTGGTGACAGGGGCGGCGAGCGTCGCGTTCTCGAACACGGCACAGGGGCGATCGGCCGGACGGCGCTGGATCGGGGGCATTCTCGGAGCACTCGTCATCATCGCCGGGTTCATCTGCCTTCTGAACCTCTCCCAGTCACTCCAGATTCTGGGGCTGACCCTAGGCGTTGGCCTCATTCTGGCGGGCATCGCCGACATGGCGAACGTCAGCAAACAGCCAGGACGACCCGTGTGGCTTCGGATCGTCAGCGGAGTGCTGACGATCCTCGCCGGAATCATCATGGTGATCGTTCCCCTGGTGTCCGTGGGCATCGTCGTCGTTATCGGAGGCGTAGCCCTGATCGTGGCCGGCATCGCCGGACTCTTTCGACTGACGGATGCTCCGGACCCCAGCCCGACGCAGGCTCGACAGACCGCAACCGACCCCAGCCATTACATCCTCTGATCAGATTGGAATCACGCTCATGCCAGACCTCATCGTCATCGCCTTTGACTCACCCGAGGATGCCGAATCCGCCTACAACACCGTGCAACGCCTGGACGACGACCTGGTGGTCGAGCTCGCCGGCCTGGCGCTCGTGAAGGTCGACGCCGAAGGAAAGACCCACGTGTCCACACCGGGACCCGCGGGAAAGGTTGGCGTCGGAACGGCCAGCGGCGCGCTCTTCGGACTGTTCCTCGGCGTCCTCTTTTTCGTGCCCGTCGTGGGACTTGTCGTGGGCGGCCTTTTCGGAGCACTCTTCGCCGGACTCGACAAGTCCGGCCTGGATACCGAGTTCCGCAGCCGGGTTAAGGCGGCGGTCGCCGCGGGAAAATCGTCGGTCGTCGTCTATGCAACGAAGATCACCGAGGACAAGTTCGCCGCCGCCCTCGAACAGTACGGCGGCACGGTCATCCAGACGTCTCTGTCGGAAGAGGACGAGAAGGAACTTGCCCACGACCTGAAGTCGTAGCGCGAACGAAAAAAGGCCGAACAATTGCAGAGCAATTGTTCGGCCTTTGTCGTGGACCACACGGTCGTCATGACCGAAAGTCCCAATGTGCGCGAAGGGGTGTGTAGGTTCACGTGATTGTTCATAT
>NZ_JAAVUZ010000030.1 GCF_018449675.1 Glaciihabitans sp. dw_435
CGTGCCGAACTGGCCCGTTTTGGCCGGTGTGGCGGCTGTGGCGTGCCGAACTGGCCCGCTTTGCGAGTTGTCGCCGTTGTGGCGTGCCGAACTCGCCCGGTTTCGGTCATCAGTCGCCTGCCGTGCGCCGAACTGGCCCGTATTCGGCGGAAGCGGGCGAATCCGCTGAAAACGGGCGAGCGCGCTTGACCGTTTTCAGCGGAAATGACCGGTTTGGTGGCGACGACCGCGACCAAGGCCGACGACCGCGACCAAGGCCGACGACTGCGACTAAGGCCGAGGCCGCTAGCCACGACTGGCAATCGGCAATCGGCAATCGGCGATCGGCAGCCGGTAACTCGTGACCGAGGAGGTAGCTGAATGCCAGGACAACCGGCGACGCGGGTCGCCGTGGCGACCCGCGCACTAGCCGGAGCTAGCTACGAGCCGACCACGCAGGCGGTGTCGTTGCCCATGATGCCCGTTCCGCCGGAGACGGTCTTCGTGGGCTTCGGGGTGACGGGCGCCGTCGTGGCGGGTGCGGTGGTGGTGGCCGTCGGGGTGGTCGGCGTTGCCGTCGGAGTGCTCGTCGCGGTAGCGGGTGTCGTCGACGTTGCGGTGGGGGTGGCAGTGGACAGCACCGCGGAACCGCCCCGGATCGAGCCATCCGCCAGCACTACCGGCTTGTCGGCCTTGATCGCGGAGAAGATCTCGTCCGCGAGTACAGTGTTCGGTACGACCTTGCCGGGGTAGCTGGCGTTGCCGGTGGAGCCGGGGTACTGCACGAAGGCGAGCTCGTCCAGGTTGATCGAGCTGGCGGCCTGCGCCATGGACACCATGGTGTCGAGGGACGAAAGACTTGTCGAGAGGTGCACGTTCTTCGATGCGGCGGTCGCGAGCTTGTACAGCTTGGTGACGTCGGTGAGGGTTCCGTTGGTCTTGACGGTCTTGATGAGCGACGAGAGGTAGATCTGCTGAGACGAGATGCGCGCGAGGTCGCTGCTGTCACCGACGCCGTGGCGGGTGCGAAGGAACTCGAGTGCCGTCTGTCCCGACAGCTTGTGCGTGCCGGCCTTGAGGTGCAGCCCGGTGTCGGAGTCGTTGATCGCGGTCGCGAGACAGACCGGAACGCCGCCGATGGCGTTGGTCATCTTCACGACGCCATTGAAGGAGATCTGTGCGGCGTAGGGAATCTTGAGTCCCGTGAGCTCGGCGACGGTCTTCACGACGCACGCGAGCCCTCCCCGGCTCTGGGCGTCGTTCAGTGGCGCGGCATACAGCGCGCTGTTGACGACCTTGGTCATGGGGTTGGTGCACTCAGGGTGCGAGACGATCAGGTCGCGCGGGAGGCTGACCACGGTGGCGCTGGTGTGGTCCGACGAGACGTGGATCAGCATGTTGACGTCGTTGAGCGTGCCGCTGCGGAATCCGTACTGGTCGCCCTGCGAGCTGTCGTTATCGACGCCGACCACGAGCATGTTGAAGCCGCCCACGATCGCGCCGACGGCGGGGGGTTCACTGTCGTCGTCCGGCGTGATGTCGATGCCGCCGGCGGCGAGGTTATTGGTGACATTCCAGGTCGCGTACGTTGCGACGGACGCACCGCTGACGAGCACGACGGCCAGCGCAGCAGCCACGATCTTCAGGATCGTCGGCAGGGCGCGGTGCGGCCGCTGCTGTCCGTGGCGGATGGGTCCGCCGCCGTTGTGTTCGAGAGCGCGCTGCGCACGCCGGGTCGTTCCGGTCGACTCGCTGGTGGGCAAGGTCACGAAACAGGCCTGACGGCATGCAGCAGCTGAGTCGAAATCATTCGGGAAGTCTAAACGGCAAAGCTGATGAGAACGTGAGATGGAGCAGTGGATGCCTCGGGGTGTCGGCTTACGTCGGCGCGGTCGAGCCCTAGACGGCCCCGGGGTTTCCGCCGTCGGAGCTCGCTGGATCGCGTCGACCCTCGGCGATGAACGCGAGGCGACGAAGCGTTTCGACGTTGCGCAGGTGCAGCAGCACGTTCATGAAGAACTCGGGAACCCAGGTTCCGGGACCGGCGGTTGCCTCCTCGGTGATGCGCACGATGCATCCGTCGCCCTTGGGGCGCACGTCGATGGTGACGAGTGCCTCACCGATCGGCCAGCCCTTGGGCCGCATGGCAGCGTGGCGGGGCGGGTCCCACTCGAGCATGGTGGTCTCGTCATTGATGAGAAACGGCCAGACGCCGAACGAGTGGTGAAGGTGGAAGCCCTCTTCGGGCCATCCCTCCTCCACATCGCGCATCCGGGACGCACCGACCACCCAGGTGGGGAACAGCCACCCGTCGGCGATCACGGCGAAGACATCCTCGGGCGAGCAGTTCAGCTTGCGGGTGTTGACGGACACGGAACTCCCTCGTGGACGGATGCCGGGCGGATTTAGTCGGCGAGGATAGCGTAAAGCGCTCGCCGGGCATCATCGAGCTGCTTGACAGCGAGCACTCTTTGGTCATCGGTGGCCGCGAAGCGGAACTGGTGGATGACTCCCATGAGCTTCGCGACGCTCTCGTGAAGGTCGGCATCGGCCTCCGAATGCCCGGCGGCGTTCTGCCAGACGCGTTCGAGTTCCTCGGCGTGCGTGGTGACGTAGGCGCGACCCTCGTCGGTGAGCTGAAACTCGGTGCGGCGGCCCTCACCGATCTGCTCGATCAGTCCCTCGTCGACAAGCTGCTGCAGGGTCGGGTAGACCGAGCCGGGGCTCGGGCGCCACGTGTTGCCGGAGCGCTCGGCGATTTCCTTGATGAGGGCGTAGCCGTTGAAGGGCTTCTCGGCGATGAGGGAGAGGATCGCCGCACGCACGTCACCCTTGCGTTTGCGCTGGGGTCCCGGCGGGACGAAGCCGCGTGGTCCGATGCCACCAAAGCCGGGACCGAAGCCCCGCCCGAACCCGCCACGAGCCGGTCCGCCCCCGCCGAATCCGCGACCGTGGCCGTGTCCGCGGCCCCCGAAGTCCGGCCCGTCGGTGTAGTCGTCGTCCGGGGTGTGGTCGTCGTGGGGCGCGTTGTCGTGTGTCATGATCCTTCAACGATATATCGCAATAGTCGCTTCGACAAGGGAGCGCCGTGCGGTCACTCCCACGCAGTACCAGCGGCCAAGGGCGCCGTCAGCGACCGAGCAGCTCGGCCAGGATGTGGATTGCCTCACCGAACCGGTCCGGTCGCGGCCCCGAGTAATTGAGCCGCGCGTACGCGCCGGGCGGCTCGGTGGGGAACCAGTCGGTACCCGGAGCGATGGCGACCCCCGCGGCCAGGCTGCGGCGGGCCAGGTCGGCGACGTCGACGCGGTCGTCGAACCGCAGCCACAGGTTGATCCCGCCGCGCGGCAGGGCTGTCAGCGTCTCGGCGCCCAACTCGGCGACCACGGCACGGGCGAGCGTGTCACGGCGTTCCCGCAGGGCGGACTGCAGCCGGCGGGCGTGAGCCCGCCATCCGGGCGACGTCATCACCTCGAGGGCGGCCGCCTGGAGCGTTCCGCTGACGTAGAGGTCGGTCACGGTGCGGTCGACCTGGATCCGGGCCAACGCAGGTCCGCGGGCAATGATCGCCCCGACGCGCACGGCCGACGACAGGCTCTTGGTGAGGGACCGGATGTAGACGACGTGACCATCGGCGTCGTGGGCGACGAGTGGTCGTGCGACCTCGTCGATCCCGAAGTCGTGGGCCCAGTCATCCTCGATCACAAACGCGTCGCGGGAACGGATGACCCCGAGGATGGCGTCTGACTCCGCGCGCGACCAGATGGCGCCCGTGGGGTTCGCGAAATTCGGTTGGGCGTAGAACAGTCGCGCGCCACTGGTCACGAGCGCGGCGTCGAGGGCATCAGCAGACGGTGCGCCGGCGCCCCGCGCGATGGGGACAATAACGAGACCGGCCTGCCGCGCCGCGGCGATGGCTCCCCAGTACGTGGGCGACTCCATCACGATCGAGTCTCCCGGTTGTGCCAGTGCGCGGAAGATGGAGGCGAGCGCACTCTGGCTGCCGGGAACGATAATGACGTCGTCGGCGGATGGCGCGGCTCCGGGTGAACCGGGACTTGCCGCCACTTCGCTGGCGAACCACGCGCGCAGCTCGGGGAGACCCTCCATCGCGGGTCGGTCGGTCACCGCGGCGCCGCGGGACGCCCGGGCCAGCGCGGAGCGCACGAGCGCAATCGGCAGCAGATCCTCGGACGGATAGCCGGAATGCAGGGGGATGATGCCCGGCGTCGTCTGCGTCATCGCGGCGCTGATGGCGGAGGGGTTGTTGCGGCTGGGTCCGAGCGTCGTCGTCTGCCACGAGAAGTCCGGACGGCTCATGGCCCGGCGCGCGGCCACGAAGTTTCCCGTGCCGGGGCGCGTGATGACCAGGCCCTCCTGCACGAGCCGCTGCACCGCGCGCTGCACGGTAATCGCACTCACCGAAAACTGTTCGACGAGCGACCGGGTGGACGGAAGACGCTGACCGGTGGAAGCCGCGCGAACGAGACTGCGCAGGTGTAGCTCAATGCGGTTCGCGGTGCTATCGTCGTCCATGAATACACAGAATAGCGCTATCGAGACTCCGGCCGTGGTGCTATCGCCGGCTAACCCGTCCTCGCCGGCCCGGGGACTGCTGTTCGGTGCGATCGGTGTGCTCGCCTTCTCCTTCACTCTGCCGTTCACGCGGGTAGCGGTCGAGACGCTCGACCCACTGTTCGTCGGAGCCGGGCGCGCGGTCGTCGCGGGGCTGCTCGCCATCGCGGTGCTGGCGATCACCCGTCAGCGCTTTCCCCGCGGCATGCAGATCGTGCGACTTCTCGTGATCGCGGCGGGAGTAATCGCCGGGTTCCCGCTCCTGACCAGCTTCGCCATGCAAACGGCGCCGGCGAGCCACGGTGCCGTGGTCATCGGTGTGCTGCCCGCGGCGACGGCGCTCGCTGCAGTGATCCGCGCGAAGGAGCGTCCCAGCCGCCTGTTCTGGGTTACCAGCGTCGCCGGCGTCATCGCCGCCATCGCGTTCGTCGCGATCAGCGCGGGCGGTCTCGCCGGAATCCACGCGTCCGACCTGCTGCTGCTCGGTGCCGTTGCCCTCGCCGCCATTGGATACGCCGAGGGCGGGATGCTGTCGCGCGAGCTCGGGTCGTGGCAGACGATCTGCTGGGCGCTGGTGCTGGCGCTGCCCGTGATGCTTCCCCTGACGATTGTGAGCGCGACGAGTCATCCCGTGCACGCGGGCCCCGCAGGGTGGCTCGCGTTCGCCTATCTCGGCGTGATCAGCATGTTCCTGGGGTTCTTCGCCTGGTACCGGGGACTGGCGATCGGACCGATGGCTAACGTCAGCCAGATCCAGCTCGTGCAGCCGCTGCTGACGTTCGCGTGGGCGGTGCTGCTCTTTGGCGAGAACCTCGACTGGCGGGTGCTGGTCGGCGGGATCGCCATCATCGCGCTGGCCGCGACCGCCGTCCGGGCGCGCGTGCGCACCTAGCGCCCGCGACGCACGAGGGCGGCCGCGGCTCGAAAGCCGTGGCCGCCCAGGAGGTGCGTGCGTAGGTGCCGACTGCTAGTTGGCGGGGGCGTTCGTGGGGGCTCCCGCGCCGCCCGTTCCGCCGCCGAAGCCGCCGCCGGCGAAGGTCGCGGCACCCTCGGAGATGGTCGTCGCCGCGGCAACATTTCCGTCGGAGTCGGCGGTGCCGACCACTGTCACGGTGTCGCCGGCGGCGAGCTTGTCCAGCGTGCTGTCAGTGGTGGTGGTGACCTTGGTGTCGTCTGTCGAGGTCACGGTGACCTCGGCGCCTGCCGCCGTCTTGAGGGTGACGGTGTCGCCATCGACCGAGACAACCGTGCCGGAGGTGAACCCGCCGCGCGTAGCGCCGGTGCCGGTGGTGCCGCCGGGGAATCCCTCACCGGTGCCGCCGCCGAAGCTGCCGCGATTCGCGCCTCCGGCTTGGCTGCTGCTGCTGTTGCCGTTCTGGCCAATCAGCACGCCGGCGAAGAGGCCGATGCCGAGCACCGCGACGAGCGCGAGAATCGGCGTCACGATGCGCATCGCGCCCTTCTTCTTGGGGGCCGGGGTGTTCGGGGTGACCGGTGCCGGGTTGACCGGGGTCGGGTTATAGCCAGTGGCGCCGGTGGGTTCGATGTTCGTCATGGGAGTTCTCTTTCTTCAGTAGGTAGAGGGGGAGCTAGATGGCGCGAAGCGCCTGGATGGGACGCATGGCCGCGGCCCGGCCCGCGGGGTAGACCCCGAAGAACACGCCGATGGCAACGGAGACGCCCAGCGCGAGCGGCACGGAGTACCCGAGCACGACCGGTTGGGTGCCATAGATCTCGTAGTTCGAGCCGATCAGCGCGACGATCACGCCGAGGATGCCGCCCACAAGGGTGAGCGTCGCTGCCTCCGCGAGGAACTGGCCGAGGATGGCACCGCGGGTGGCGCCGAGCGCCTTGCGAATACCGATCTCTCGCGTGCGTTCGGTGACACTCACGAGCATCACGTTGGTCACGCCGATTCCACCGACGAGCAGACTGATCGCCGCGACCACACCGAGCAGGACGGTGAAGCTGTCCGCGCTAGCCTCCTGGGTCTCGAGCAGGGTCGACTGGTCCGTGATGGTGTACGGGGCAGTGTCATCCGCCCCCACACCGAGCAGTTGGTCGAGCATCACGGTGATCTCGCCGGTTGCGGCGTCGACAGAGTCGGAGTCCGTCGCCTGCACGAGCAGGGTGCTCACCGCGCCGTATCCGGTGAAGGAGCGCTGCACCCGGGTGATCGGCGCGATGATCACCGAGTTGGGGTCGGTGAATCCGGTGCTGCTCTGGGTGGCCATGATTCCGACGATGGTGAATGGCGTCCCGTCGATCGAGACCGATTGCCCCAGCGCCGACCCGGTCGGGAAGAGCGTGGTGGCGAGCGTCTGCCCGATTACCGCGACCTTGGCCGAGCTCGTGACATCCGCCTCGGTGAACGCCGACCCGGTCGCAACCTTCGCCGTCGAGACGCCGAAGTAGTTGGGGGTGGTTCCGATGACGGAGGTGCTGTCAGCCGAGGTCGTTGTCGACGACACGGTGAGCGAGGTGCTCACCTGCGGCACGACCGCCTTCACATGGCCGAGGCCGGAGTCGGCGAGCTGGGTGCTCACGTCGTAGGTGATCTCCTTGGTGCTGCTGGAGGTCGCCGTGGCCGCGCCGCCGCCGCCCGAGCTCGCCCGCACTGTCACCGTGTCGGTGCCGAGAGCCGCGATGGATGCCTTGATGGTCTGCGCCGAGCCGTTGCCGACCGCGAGCAGCAGGATGACGGATGCCACACCGATGAGCACACCGAGAAGGGTGAGAATCGAGCGCAGCTTGTTGGCGGTGACCCCGCGCAGGGCCGAGAGCAGAATGTCGCCGAGTTTCATGCGCGCACCCCCAGGAGGGATTCGCGGTCGGAGACGATGAGTCCGTCGCTGATGGCGAGCACCCGGTGGGTGCGTTCGGCGACGTGTTCCTCGTGGGTGATGATCACGATGGTGCGACCTTCCGCCGCGAGGCGATCGAAGATGCCGAGGATCTCGTCGGTGGATTCCGAGTCGAGGTTTCCGGTCGGTTCATCCGCCAGCACGAGCGTGGGCGAGGTGACGAGGGCGCGGGCGATGGCGACACGCTGCTGCTGGCCTCCGGAGAGTTCCTGCGGCTCGTGGTCCGCGCGGTGCCCGAGCCCGACCATCTCCAGAGCCTCGAGCGCGCGCCGCCGCCGTTCCTTGCGCTTGTAGCCGCCGTAGACGAGGGGCAGTTCAACGTTGGCGACGGCGCTCATGCGCGGCACCAGGTTGAAGGACTGGAACACAAAGCCGATCTCCCGGTTGCGCACCTTGGCGAGCTGGCCCTCGTCGAACGCGCTGACGTCGTCACCGGCCAACAGGTACGAACCCGAGGACGCCACGTCGAGGCAGCCGAGCAGGTTCATGAGTGTCGACTTTCCGGAACCGGACGGTCCCATGATGGCGAGGTAGTCCCCGGCGCCGACCGTGAGGTCGATACCGCGGAGGGCGTGCACTGCTGCGTCGCCCGTTCCATAGACCTGGTGGATGTCCCGGAGTTCGAGCACCGGGAGCGCGGCGGTGAAGCCGGACCCGATCGGCCCGACTACTGCGTGACTCAATTTCCGCCGCCGGGGAATCCGCCGGTGCCGCCGCCGGTGAAGCCGCCACCGGTACCGCCGCCGAAGCCGCCCGTTCCGGTGCCGCCGCGGGTGGTGCCGGTCGTGCCTGTCGTGGAGGTGGTGGCGGCGACCGTGCCGAGCACGACCGTCTCGCCGTCGGTCAGCCCGGAGGTGATCTCGGTGCCGTTGTCGCCGACGACACCGGTCTCGACTGTCACCGTGCTGGTGACGCCGGACTTGACGACCTTGACCGTGGAGGTGCCGTCGGTCGCGGTGGTGATTGCCGCGGTC
This sequence comes from Glaciihabitans sp. dw_435, assembly GCF_018449675.1. Taxonomy (GTDB): domain Bacteria; phylum Actinomycetota; class Actinomycetes; order Actinomycetales; family Microbacteriaceae; genus Glaciihabitans. The sequence goes on from NZ_JAAVUZ010000030.1 coordinate 8,393, forward strand.
GGCACGTAGAGCGACGTTGCCTTGGACGATGTCGTGGTGATCGCGACGGTCGCGGTCTGGCCGAGTCGAATGTTGGCGGGCACCTTATCGAGGGTGATGGTCGTCGCGTAGGTGACGACCGAGTTGCTGGCAGTGGAGGTCGGCGCGATGGCGGTGACCTTGGCTGCGGCGGTCACGCCGTCCAGGGCGGGGAAGGAGATCGTCGCGACCTGACCGACCTTGACCGAGGCGATGTCGGCTTCGGCGATGCTGGCCGAGACCGTGTAGGCAGAGACATCCGCAATCGTCACGAAGCCCGTCGAGCTGCTCGTCGTGGTCGACGTGCTGCTGCTGGAGGTGCCGGTGGACGCCGCGGCACCCGAGCTGCTGGAGCTGGATCCGCCGGAGACCGATCCGCCGACCTGACCGCTGACGGCAATAACGAGTCCCGCGATGGGGGCCTTCAGTGTTGTATCACTGAGGGCGTCTTCCGCGTCATCGAGTGTCTGCTGAGCTGTGTCGACCGCATCTTCCGCACTCTCGACGTTGGTCTTGCCCGTGCGGATCTGGCTGCGGGCCGACGTCACGTCCTGTGTCTTCGAGGGGTCCTTCGCGAGGGCCGCCTTCGCCGTGGTGAGCGAGTCATACGCGGTCTGCAGGTCTGCCTCGGCGTTGGTCACGCCCTCGTTCGCCTTGGTCACGCCCTTCGTGGCGGTGTCGATGGCGTCCGTGAAGTCGCTGGTCGCGAGGGTGCCGAGCACCGTGCCCTTCTTGACGGTGGCGCCGAGCGTCGTATTGACCGACTTGATCGTTCCCGACTGCGCGAAGCTGACGGCGACTTCCTGCTTGGCCGCGATCGACCCGCTTGCACTGATCGTGCTGCTCACCGCTCCCGTCTGCACCGTGCCGGTGAGCTGGGTCGCCGTGGCAGTGGCCGTCTTGACCGGGTTGATGACGAAGTAGGCGCCGGTACCGGCTGCGAGGATGACGACGGCCAGCACAGTGTTGGTAATCGCGGGTCGGGGAAGTTTCATGGTTGCAGAGTCACCGACATTCCTATGGGCATCGTCTGGCGAATCTGAGTAGAACCTGTGAACTGGTGCGATTACGATCGGGGTGGAAACGAGGTACTCATGAGCGACGACGGCGGAACACGATTCGACCCGCGGTTCAGCCCCGCCTTTCAGCGGGGCTTCGACCCCAACGATCCCGATGCGCAGCAGAGTGAGACGGCGAAGCGTGCCGCCGCGGCCAGTGCCCTCGGGCGTCCCATCGCGACCGCGGAATCGCTGTCACAACCCGCGATGGAGTTCCCCTCCGTCGTCCCGGTGGCGCAGCCGGTGCAGCAGCCGGCGACACCGCGTCCGGTGCTGCAGTCCTGGCAACAACCGGGCTATCACCCCGACCCGCGGCCGTACAGCACGGACGACACGAGTGATGGAGTGGTCGTGATGGGAGAGGTGGATGCCCCGCCCGCCGTGCGCGCCCACCTCCGCAACCCGTGGCTGATCTCCCTCGCCGTTCTCGCGCTGCTGTTGGTCGTCGTGGGAGTGCTCCTCTACTCCCGCGCGGCAAACGCGTACACGTCCAACGGAGACTTCGTCGCCCCGGGCGACTACGTGCTGCTGGAAGCGAGTCTGTCCGCGGCGCCCCTGATGATCCTGCTGGGGGCAGCGACCGCGATCGGTGTGCTGTTCGTTGTCGCGGTGCGCTGGCGACCGCGCGCGTAGCGCTTGTGCACCGACCGGGTCGGTTACGTCTGGCAGCGCGGGCAGAAGTAGGTGTCCCGCTGCGTGAGCGCACTCTCGCCGAGCGAGCCACGGCGGATGCGCGTGCCGCACCGCAGGCACGGCTTGTTCTCGCGCTGGCTGACCCACGCCATCTTGCCCGGGCGCAGGTCTCCTGTGGTCGATCGCTCGGTGCGATCACGGTTGGCGAGGATCACGCGATGGGCGAGGGAGATCAGCCCCGGGACATCCGGAACCTCGCCGACGGGCCGCGTTGGCAGCAGTCCGCGCAGGAAACAGATTTCGTTGCGATAGACGTTGCCGAGCCCGGCGATGACGCGCTGGTCGAGAAGCGCGAGCCCGATGGGGCGCGCGGGGTCTGCGGTGACATTGCGCAGCGCGAGCTCTGGGTCCCACCCGGGGCCGAGGATGTCGGGGCCGAGGTAGCCGATGACGTCGTCCTCGTTGGCGCGCGGCACGATCTCCAGCACCCCGAGCTGGAAGCCGATGGCCACGCGCTCGGCGGTGCCGAGAATTGCCCGCGCCTGCCAGGCGGGTCTGCGCCAGGCCGTGCCGGGGAGATAGAGGTGCCAGGAGCCCTCCATCTTGAGGTGGCTGTGGATCGTGACATCCCCGATCCGGTGCAGCAGGTGCTTGCCGACGGCGACGACGGATTCGACTGTCTCGCCGGTCAGGTCGACGGTGGCGAAGGCCGGGACGCGGATGTCGCAGCGCTCGAGTGTCGCGCCGGCGAGGGCGTCATTCATCGCCCGCGCCGAACGGAAGACGGTATCTCCCTCGGGCACGTCAGGCTCCCGCCCGGCACATCGCGCCGCCCATCAACTGCGCAGTCGCAGACCCTGCGGTGTTGCGGCAAACCCGGCGTCGACGAGGGCGTTGCCGAGCGGTGTGCCGACGGAGAACTCGCCGTCCACTCGCTCGACGCGGAGCTTGCCGAGGCCCGTGCGCACGGTCGATGCAAGCGACGCCGCGGCGACGGCGAGGGTTGTGCCGGCCTTCGGGTCGTTCGCGTCGACGAAGGTCAGGACGGTCTTGCCGCCGCGTTCGATGTAGAGCACGAGGAAGCCGTCGACCATCACCACGAGGGCACCGGCCTTGCGCCCCGGACGGTGCCCCGTGCGCTTGTCCGTGACGGGAGCGGCGATGGGTACCGCGATCACCGGGTTGGCCGCGGGATCGTCGGTGGGGCCGCCGGCACCATCGGTAAGCGGCGGATCGGTGGGCCAGGCGAGGGCGGCGCCGTAGGGGTTGGCCGGGTCGGTCGCGGCCAGCGTGCGGGCAACGGGTTCGGCCGAGGAGTCGGGATCCCGCGTGAAATTGCGCAGGCGGTCGACCGTGGCGCCGGTGGCGAACTGTGCGCCGCCGAGTCCGTCGACGAAGTAGCCGCGGCGCGCTCGGCCGGTTTCCTCGAACGTACTGAGCACCTTGTACACGAGGGCAAACCCGCCGCGAATGCCCTCGCTGACGACGGCGCCGCGGGTGACGACACCGTGCCGTTCGAGGAGGGATTCCGCCGTTGCTTTGGCGCGCAGCGTGGTGTCGCCTTCGGCCAGGGGAAGAAGTGACCAGCGGCCGCCGACGCTCGGCGGCCCGGACTGGCTCGGCAGCGCCGACCGTCCACGTCCGCGGTATGCCCGGGCGCGGGGTGCGCGCGTGGGCGCGGCCTTGCCTCCCAGGTAGGAGCGCAGTGGCGCGAAGGTGTCGTTGGTGATGAGGCCGGCCCAGACCAGATCCCACAACGCGGTGGTCAGCGCCGCGTCATCCATCGATCCGACCGCGTTGGACAGCTGGCGGAAGAAGAAGGCACCGCCGCCGACGAGGCTCACGAGAATCTCACGCTGCAGCTCGGTGGTCTCGATGTCCTGCGGAGCGGCCAGCGTGATCGGCGCGTTTTCGGCGATGTGCAGACTGACCCAGCCGTCGCTGCCGGGGAGCGAGCCGGCACCGGACCACAGCACCTCGCCGGTGACGGTGAGTTCGTCGAGCCAGGCGGGGGTGTAGTTGCGCAGGCGGGCGGGAAGCACGAGGGTCTCCCAAGCGGATGCCGGCAGCGGAACGCCGCCGAGCTGGTCGATCACCTGGGCGAGACCGTCGACACCGCTGAGCGTGCTGCCGACGTGCTGCCAGACCGGCAGGAACCGGGCAAGGGTGTCGGTCGTAACGGGCTCGACCTCGTGGCGCAGGGCCGCGAGGGACCGGCTGCGCAGGCGCCGCAAGATCTCGGCGTCGACCCATTCGCTTCCGCTGGCACCGGGGCGGAATTCGCCCTCGACCACGCGGCGCCCGGCACCGAGGCGGCGCAGGGAGTCGAGAACAACGGCAACGCCGAGGCCGTAGCGGTCGGCAACCGCGGCGGCGGTGAAGGGTCCGTGGGTGCGGGCGTACCGGCTCACGAGGTCACCGACCGGATCGGCGACCGGCTCGACGAACGCCGAGGGCACGCCGATGGGGAGCGGCACGCCCAGGGCGTCCCGCAGACGGCTGGCGTCCTCGATGACGGCCCAGCGCTCGCCGCCGGCGACACCCGCCCGGAGCACGCGGTTACTGCGCGCGAGTTCGCCAAGCTGTTCGAGGAGCGCGTCCGCGGTGGGGACCGGCGAGGCGGCGGCCGCCTCAGTGACGAGCCAGCTTCGTTCGACGATTTCGTCGAGGGTGAGCGGCCCGACCACCCGCAGCAGGTCGACCACCCCTTCCATGTCGCGCACGCGACGGTCGGGGGCGAGGCGCTGCAGCTCGAGCTCCGTCTGCTCGATGACCGCGGCATCCAGCAGCTCGCGAAGCTCAGCGCGGCCGAGCAACTCGGCGAGCAGGGTGGGGTCCAGCGACAGTGCCGCCGCGCGGCGTTCGGCGAGGGGCGAGTCTCCCTCGTACATGAACGCGGCGACGTAGCCGAACAGCAGGCTTCGGGCGAACGGCGACGCGGATTCGGTCTCTGCTTCGACGAGCCGGATGCGCCGACTCGCGATTTCGGCGGTGATTCCCATCAACGCCGGAAGGTCGTACACGTCTTGCAGCACTTCGCGCACGGCTTCGAGCACGATCGGGAAGCTCGGGTAGTTGCGGGCGACCTCCAGCAGCTGGGAGGCGCGCTGGCGCTGCTGCCAGAGGGGCGAGCGCTTGCCGGGGTTGTAGCGCGGCAGCAGCAGTGCCCGGGCCGCGCACTCACGGAAGCGCGCGGCAAACAGGGCTGACCCGCCCACCTCGTCGGTGACCATCTGCTCGAGTTCGGCCGCCTCGAAGACGAAGAGTTCCGCCCCGGGCGGCTCGGCGTCGGTGTCTGGCAGCCGCACGATGATTCCGTCGTCGCCGGCGACCGCCGCACCGTCGTATCCGAAACGCTCGCGCACCCGGGCGGTGACGGCCAGCGCCCACGGTGCGTGCACCTGCATGCCATAGGGGGAGTGCAGGATGACCCGCCAGTCGCCCAACTCGTCGCGGAACCGTTCCACCACCATCGTCTTGTCCGTGGGAACGTGACCCGTCGCGACCTTCTGGTCGGCGATGAAGGCGACGAGGTTGGTGACGGCGCGCTCGTCGAGACCGCCGGAGGCAACCCGGGTCAGTGCATCGGCGGCAGACGCACCGGCGACCTCACGGATGTACTCGCCGATCGCCTTACCCAGCTCGGCCGGACGACCGATGCCGTCACCCTTCCAGAACGGAACGCGGCCCGGCTGTCCGTAGGCGGGGGTCACAAGAACGCGATCGTGGGTGATGTCTTCGATGCGCCAGCTCGTCGCGCCCAGGGCAAAGACGTCGCCGACGCGGGACTCGTAGACCATCTCTTCGTCGAGCTCACCGACGCGACCCTGTCCGCTGGTGGCGCCGGTTCCGGTGGCGGAGCCGACCATGAAAACGCCGAACAACCCGCGGTCAGGGATGGTTCCTCCGCTGGTCACCGCCAGGCGCTGCGCTCCCGGGCGGCCGGTCAGTGTGCCCGACACACGGTCCCACACGATGCGCGGGCGCAGTTCGGCAAACTCATCGCTGGGGTAGAGACCGCTCAGCAGATCGAGCGTCGCGTCATACGCGCTGCGGGGGAGGGTCGCGAACGGCGCGCTGCGCCGCACGGTGTCGTACCACTCCTCGATGTCGAGGCTGTCGAGGGCGACGGCGGCGATCGTCTGCTGCGCCAGGATGTCCAGCGGGTTCGCCGGAATGGCGATGGCCTCGATCTGCCCCGACACCATGCGCTCGCTGACGACGGCCGTGTGGATGAGGTCGGCACGATGCTTGGGGAACAGCACCCCCCGCGAGATCTCGCCCACCTGGTGGCCGGCGCGACCGACGCGCTGCAATCCACTCGCCACGGATGGCGGCGACTCGACCTGCACGACGAGGTCGACCTCTCCCATGTCGATGCCGAGCTCGAGGGAGGAGGTGGCGACAACACAGCGAAGGCGCCCGCTCTTGAGATCGTCCTCGATGATGGCGCGCTGGTCTTTGCTGACGGACCCGTGGTGTGCCCGCGCCAGCAACTGCTCGGCGCCGGAGGTGATGCCCGATGCCCCGACCGCCTGCGCCGGGAACGCCGTGCGGAACATCGGACCCGCGGCGGGAATGCCCACGGGCGCGACCTCCGGAACGACAGAAGTGCTGCGCGCGACCGCTCCGGTCGCGTCAATGAGTTCGGGGGTGAGAGCGTCGAGCAACTCCGGCGTGGCGCCTGCGGCGGCGGGCAGGGATGCACCCTCGTACGGAAGATCATCGGCGGGGTTCATCCGCTCGCTGTAAATCTCGTTGAGTCGCCCGGTCAGGCGCTCGGCCAGCCGGCGGGAGTTGGCGAACACGATCGTCGACCGGTGCTCGAGGATCAGGTCGACGATGCGCTCCTCGACGTGCGGCCAGATCGATCCCTGCGGGGGAGCACCGGCAGAGGAGCCCTCGAGCACGGGCGCGGTGCCGAGTTCCGTCATGTCGTCGACGGGCACAACCACCTGCAGGTCGAAGCGCTTGCCCGATGGCGGCGCGACGATCGTCACCGGCGCGCTGCCGCCCAGAAACCGTGCAACCTCTTCGCGCGGTCGCACCGTCGCCGACAGTCCGATGCGCTGCGCGGGCTTCGGCAGCAGGTCGTCGAGCCGTTCGAGCGAGACAGCCAGGTGCGCGCCGCGTTTGGTGGATGCCACGGCGTGAATCTCATCCACGATGACCGTGTCGACCCCGAGCAGCGTCTCCCGTGCAGCGGAGGTGAGCATCAGGTAGAGCGACTCGGGGGTGGTGATGAGGACGTCGGGAGGTGTGCGCGCGAGCAGTCGGCGGTCCTGTGTGGACGTGTCGCCCGACCGCACCCCGACGGTGATGTTCGGCGCATCGAGGCCGAGACGCTTGGCGGTCTGGGTCACCCCAACGAGCGGCGACCTCAGGTTGCGTTCGACGTCGACGCCGAGCGCCTTCAGCGGCGAGATGTACAGCACGCGGGTGCGGCGCTTCTCGTCGGGAGTGCCCTTGTCGGTCAGGGGACGCACGGGGTTGGCGATCAGCTGGTCGATCGACCACAGGAACGCCGCGAGAGTCTTACCGGATCCGGTGGGCGCCACCACCAGCGCGTGGGACCCCGACGAAATCGCGTCCCAGGCACCGAGTTGGGCGGCAGTGGGCTCCGGGAACGCGCCAGCGAACCACGCGCGCGTGGCGGGGGAGAAACGGTCGAGCACTGTGCCCATGCTTCTATCCTCCCCCGAACCACTGACAGCCCGCCGTCAGAGCGCTCACGGCGAACAGGGTGGTACGGTGTGCAGCCTCAGCTCAGGTGCTCCCGCAGGAACTCGCTCACGTTGGACAGCTCTTCCGACGAGATGGAGTGCGGCAGGTCCTCGTAGATCCGGGTGGTCTCGGTGGAGTGCGTCGGCAGCCACTCCTCGGTGCGCGCGACTGCGGCATCGGTGATGACCTGATCGGCGGTTCCGCGTCCCCAGAAAACGGGAGGGCGCAGCCTCTCCAGCTCGGCGTCTCCCGCGTGCTCCCCGCCGGCCACAAATCCGGACAGCATCACTGTCGCGGCGAAGCGCCCGGGCGCCAGGCGGTTCAGCTGCAGCGCGATGGCGCCTCCCTGCGAGAAGCCGAGCAGTGCGACGTTCGTGTATTCGAGGGTGTCGAGCCAGTCGAGAACTGCCGTGGCCGATTCATCCAGCGCCGCCGGATCGGGGTTTCCGCGCTCGCTGTTCTGCAGCGAGAACCAGGCGTATCCACCGCTTTCCTCGAGCGGTGCCCGCAGCGAGGCGATGACGGGTCCGAGCGGCAGGCGCGGTGACAACCCGAAGAGGTCCCCCTCGTGCGAGCCGTAGCCATGCAGCAGAACGATCAGCGGACGCCCGGCACGTTCGCGCTCCGGTGACGACCAGACGACGGCGTCGGAATTGATCTGCATGGTGCCTCTTTCAAACGGGGTGACGGACGTGAATGAGGCGAGCGGATGATCGTGCGCCAACGCTGTTCACGGTAGCCGTCGCAGCCTCCGCTGTCGAAGAACGACCCTGCCGACAACAAAGTGACGGGTCCGCCCGCCTGTGAAGTCGGCCCCGCCAGCACGCCCTGCACACGTTCGTAACATGACGTGAGTAACAATGGACCATGAGCTCAGTAGGCACCCCCGACCCGAATCCAGGCTGGCTGTCAGAAGAGGAGCTCGCCACCGCGCGATCCCGCCTTCCCCTGCTGTACGTCGAAGCGGTCCCCGTGCGCGTCGACGGCCTCGGCCAGGTCACGCAGGTCGGCGTACTGCTGCGCGCGAACTCCGCGGGAGCGATCACCCGCACGCTGGTCTCCGGTCGCGTGATGCACGGCGAGACCCTGCGCGATGCGCTGTTCCGTCACCTCGAGAAGGACCTGGGGCCGATGGCCTTCCCGCAGCTCCCCGCCTCGATCGTGCCGTTCTCGGTCGCCGAGTACTTCCCGTTCCCCGGTGCCCAGTACACCGACGATCGCCAGCACGCGGTCTCGCTCGCCTACGTCGTGCCCGTCACCGGCACCTGCGACCCGCGCCAGGACGCCCTCGAGCTCACCTGGATGAGCCCCATCGAGGCGGCATCCGACGCCATCGCCGCCGAGATGGAGGGCGGTCGCGGGGCACTCCTGCGCGCCGGCCTCGCCTCCGTCGGCCGCCTCTTCTAGGTAGGCGCTCGTGTTCTAGGTAGGCGCTCGTGCCGGCGTTCGCGCCAGCGCCGGACGTCCGGCACCAGACGTCCGACGCGGGAGGTCCACCGCGAGAGGTGCGTCAGCCCGGGTCATCCGCTACAAACAGGGCATCCGCTGAAAACGGGCGAATGCGCTGAAAAGGGGCCA
>NZ_JAAVUZ010000031.1 GCF_018449675.1 Glaciihabitans sp. dw_435
GGGCTGCGGCAGCCGCCGTTTCTCCAGATCCGGAGTTTCGGCGGAATTGCGGCTAATTGCGGAGCTTTGGCGGGTATGAGAGCCAGAACTCCTTACGTGGCGAACGGTTAACGCAGTGAACGGCACCCCTGGGGGTGCCGTTCGCGTGGGGCCGGGGTTGCCGCCCTGCCGGGGTACCCGGCATGGCCGGCACCGGCTCTGTCGGGGTTACCCCACGACGGTGCAGAGGTACCCGGCGCGGAGTCCGGGGTCACGTGGCCCCGGGACATCCACTCTCCGTATGCAGGTGTTACGCGTCGACGTTTCCGCGCCAAGCGCCATCGGCGACGCCTTCGCCCTCGATGAACTCCTTGAAGTGCTTGAGGTCGCCCTTGATGACGTGGTTGTCGACTCCGAGGATGGCGCCGGCCTTCTCGACGATGCCGCTGGCCTCCCAGTCGAGCTGAACGGTGACGCGCGTCTCGCTGTCGCTGAGCTTGTGGAAGGTGACGACTCCGGCGTGGTTCTCGTCGCCGCCGGTGCTGTTCCAGGCGACGCGCTCGTCGGGGTGCTGCTCGGTGATCTCTGCGTCGAACTCGCGCTCGATGCCGCCGATCTTGACCTTCCAGTGCGTGAGGGTGTCAGACACCTGGTCGATGGACTCGACGTAGCTGAGGAAGTTGGGGAACGACTCGAACTGGGTCCACTGGTCGTACGCGGTGTCGACCGGAACGTTGACGTCGATGGTCTCGATTACCTGGGGCATGATTCTCCTTCGTTGTCTGTGGACGCGGCGGTCACAGCGTCGCCGTGGAGGCGTTTCGCTGTGCTCGCTGCGGATAGCCACGTTACGGAAGCATCGCTCGGTCACGTTGGGGGTTGCTTTCCCAGCTACAGGTGGGCGATTTAGGGGGCCGCATTTCACTGGCGGAGGAGATTCTGTATTTGTGCGCCGGGTGGCGCGGTTCAGGTGCAGAATCTCCTCCCTGGGTGAAATCGCTCCGGCTTCTCCCCTGGCGACATTGCCCTACGTGCGGACTTTCGGCCGGATTCGCCCCTCCTAAGGAAGTTCTTCGGGCTCTGGCGCGAGTTCTCCTGATCTAGAGAACGGCAAAGGACGCAGGGGGCGGATGACCCGAGCTGCTGCACTCCGCGCCGCCGCCGCACCCGCTCGGCCGCCGCCGTACCTCGCTCCGCCGCCACCGCACCTCGCGCCGCCGCCGCCGCACCTCGCTCCCCTACTCCTCGTCAGCCCCGGAGAAGAACGCGACCGCGCTGCCCGGGGCACCGGCACCCAGCATCAGCTCGTGGATCGCGGCCGAGAAGACCGCTGCCTCCTCAGCCCTCAGGAACATTTGCTGCTCGAACGCCGCCACCGCGGAATCGATGTCAGCGGGATTGTCGATGATCGCCCGCGCCAGCTCCGAGCCGTCGAACATCGCGATGTTCGCCCCGTCGCCGGCAGGTGGCATCAGGTGCGCAGCGTCGCCGATCAGGGTGACGCCCGGGGTGTGCTCCCACCGGAACCCACCCGGCACCCCGAAGATCGGCCGCGTGACGGGAGTGGTCTCGCCGTCGGTGATCAGGGCGGTGAGACTCGGGTGCCATCCGCCGAATTCGGCGGCAACCCGGGCAATCGCGGAGGCGGGATCTGCGACGAAGTCGAGGCCGGTGAACCAGTCGACGGGGCGTGACAGCTGGACGTAGGTGTGCAGGATGTCTCCCGCTTCGCGGTGGGCGCTTATCCCCTGGCCGGGAGCGAGAGCCATCATCGTTCCCGGCCCAACCAGGGTCGCCGTATCTGGGTGGAGAGCGTCGACATCGTGCAGATAGGTCTCGACGTAGGTGGTGCCGGCATACTCGGGTGTGACGTCGCGGACGAGCGGGCGGACCTTCGACCACGCGCCATCCGCCCCCACGATCATCCCGGCGATGACTGATGTGCCGTCGGCAAACGTCACCTCGTGGCCGCCGGAGTCGAGCACCTCGACGCTCACGACCTTGCGGCCCCACTGAATTGTCTCCGCGGGCAGCGAGTCGATGAGTATCCGGCGCAGATCGCCGCGGAGGACCTCGGGCCGCCTGCCACCGCCTTCGTCGCCATCTTCGAACAAGACGGTGCCGTGCTGATCCAGAATGCGGGAGGCTTCGCCGCCCTCGTGGATGATGGCGCGGAACTCATCCGTCAGGCCGGCCGCGGCGAGGGCGGCCTGCCCGTTGCTTTCGTGGATGTCGAGCTGCCCACCCTGTGTGCGGGCCGCCGCCGAGGCATCCGCTTCATAAATCGTGACAGGGACGCCGTGCAGGTGGAGCACGCGGGCGAGGGTGAGGCCTCCGAGGCCCGCACCGATGATCGTGATGGGGGTGGTCATGATTGTCCTTTCGACTGGAACGGTGTTCCAGTACAATATTGGAACATCGTTCCAGATGTGTCAAGATGAACTTATGGCGGGCACAGGGCGAGGCGAGCAGGGCGGCGGCGAGCGGCGGACCGACGCCCTGTCGAAGGAGAGGATCGTCGACGCGGCGATCGCGATTCTGGACGCGCAGGGCGAGAGTGCGCTGACCTTCCGCGCGCTGGCCGCGAGCCTGGCGACCGGCGCCGGGGCCATCTACTGGCACGTGGCGAACAAGAACGAGCTGCTGCAGGCGGCCGCGGACGCCGTGATCACGCGCGTGGTGTCCGACGAGAGCACGCGGGAGGCGCCCGCCGCGATTCGCGCCATCGCGTCCGGGGTGTTCGACGCGATCGACGCGCACCCCTGGGTGGGCGGCCAGCTGTTGCGCGAGCCGGGGCAGTCTGCGGTGATGGAGATTCTCGAGGGGTTCGGCGAGCAGCTGGAGGGGCTCGGCGTTCCCGAGCGGGATCAGTTCAACGCCGCATCCGCCCTCGTCAACTACGTGCTGGGATCCGCGGGTCAGTTCACCGCGGGCGCCCGCATCAACCCCGAGGGGCTCGGGCGCACCGAGTTCCTCGCGAGGGTCGCCACTCGGTGGACCGAGCGGCACGACGCCGCCACCTACCCCTTCGCCCATCGAGCCGCGGCGCAGTTGCGCGAGCATGACGACCGGGAGCAGTTCCTGGCGGGCATCGACATCCTCGTGGCGGGCATTTCAACCCTCCGGTAGCCGCCGTCAGGTGGACTCGTGCGCCGGTTTTCACTGGCGGAGGAGATTCTGTCTCCGTGGGCCTGCCGACGCGTTTCAGGTGCAGAATGTCCTCCCTGGGCGAAATCCCACCCGCTTCTCCCCCAGCGTCATTGCCCTAGGTGAGGACTCTTGGCCGGATTCGCCCCTCCGAAGGAACTTCTGCGGGCTCTGGCGCAGATTCTCCTGATTTAGAGAACGGCAAAGGACGCAGGGGGCGGATGACCCGAGCCGCCGCACCTCGCCCCGCCGCCGTCGCCGCACCTCCCACGCCGGACTCTTGCCCCTGGATTTCACTAGCGGAGGAGATTCGGTCGAAATGGGCCGGGTGACACGTTTCAGATACCGGATCTCCTCCCCCAGTGAAATCGCACCGGCTACTCCCCCGGCGACATTGCCCTAGGTGAGGACTTTCGGCCGGATTCGCCCCTCCGAAGGAACTTCTGCGGGCTCTGGCGCAGATTCTCCTGATCTAGAGAACGGCAAAGGACGCAGGGGGCGGATGACCCGAGCCGCCGCACCTCGCCCCGCCGCCGCCGCACCAACCTCGCGACCCCGGACGCGCCGGAGGCCCCACTCATTGCGAGCGGGGCCTCCGGGTTACTTCTGGGTGGTGCTGTGGTTACTTGATCTTCACGCCACCCGAGTTGCGGTCGATCGAGTTGTAGCCGTCGAGCATGCCGCTCACGCGGACGGCAATTGTCTTGCCCTTCGCGCCGGCCGGGATCTTGTACGTGGCCTTCGTCGAGACCAGGCGACCGCTGACGTACCAGCGGTAGCTGATGACGGTGCCGTGCGTCCACGCGCCGACCTTGACGGCGACGGTCTTGCCCGCCTTCAGTGGGCCGTAGAACTGCGGAGACGTAGAAACAAGAGTTCCCAGACCCACGGCGCGGCTCCCAGCACTGAGCTTGGTCAGCGGTGTGTAGCCGGCCTTCGTGGCAGTGATGCTCACCGTCACGACCTTGTAGGCGTCGACCGGGCGCGGGGCGAAGGTGCTGCCCGTTGCCGCGGCGACGACCTTGCCGTTGACGTACCAGTGGACCGCGACGGAGACACCCGAGGTCCATACGCCCGGCTGCACCTTCAACGAAGCGCCAACCTTCGGCGTGCCAATGATGGTCGGGGTGGTTCCGACGATCGTCGCCGTGGCGACAACCGCGCTGTCAGCGCTGCGCGCCACGACGGGCTCGACGCCATCCGCGGATCCGGTGACCGCAACGGACACGGCCTTGCCGACGTCCGTGGCAACCGGCACGTAGAGCAGCCCGGTGGCACCGGCGACCGGCTGGTCACCCACGAACCACTGGTATCCGAGGTTCACCGAGGCCGGCGACCACGTTCCGGCATCGACCGTGAGGATGCCACCGACCACGGGTGTTCCGGCGATGGTCGGCGTGCCCGGGACGATGACGACGGGAGCCGGCGTCTCGGTCGGGGTGGACGACGGGGTCGGGGTCGCGGTGGGCGTTGCCGTCGGAGTCGCCGTAGGCGTAGCCGTCGGAGTAGCCGTGGGCGTGGCGGTCGGGGTGGCCGTCGGCGTAGCGGTGGGCGTTGGCGTAGCGGTGGGCGTAGCCGTCGGCGTGGCCGTAGGCGTGGCGGTCGGGGTCGCCGTCGGCTCGTCGGTCGGAGGCGTGACCACCGGGACAGGGCTGACAGCAGCATCGAAGATGTGCATGATTCCCGAGGTGACCGTGGTGGGCAGGATCACCGAGGTGATCGCCTTCGTGGGGTCAACCGCTGCCGGCACCGTCGCGAAAACGCGGGCGGCCGAGGCATCCTTCCCCGCATTTCCAACGTTGCGACCCGCGACCGAGATCAGCGTTTCGTTGCCGAAGGAGTTGCTGGCGGGGGTCCAGTCGGTGAACTGCACCTGCACGCTGGCCTTGGTGCCATCCGCGTAGACGACCGTCGCCGAGCCCTCGGACGGGCCGTTCGTAGCCAGACCGAGGAACGAGATGGTCGTCGCCTTCACACCGCCCATCGCGATGACCTGGCCGTGGGGGATCCAGTTATCCGGAGCCCCGGCGGGCGAGTTCGGCCACGTGAACGTGATGCCGGTCGAGCCGAACGGGATCTTCTGCCCCGGTGCCGCGCCCTTCGTGGCGAGTTCGTCACGCGAGAGCGAGTGGAACGTGGCATCCAATGTTCCCGTATTGCTGGCCGCGGCAGGCGTCGTACCGATGTTGTTGTACGCGTTCGCCTGAGCGTCGTAGGACGGCGGGATGTCGCTGGCCGCTGTTCCCCAGGTGCTGGCGGTCGCGCCCATCGTGTACGCGACAGTGCCGCCCTTGATGGTGAGGTCGTCCGTGTAGAAGGACTTGGTGCTCGCGGCACCGTTCACGACAGCGGTCTGGATGTAGCGGTTCGTGCTGGCGCCGGGAGCGTCAATCGTGATGTCGCGCGAGGCATCCGTGCGGTTGATCTCGACGTGGTCGAACATCGGCGAGGACGCCGAGAGCTCGGCTGTGCCGTAGACCGACGGGTAGAGCCCGATGTTGGCCCAGACGTACCAGGACGACAGCGCGCCGAGGTCATCGTTGCCGGGGAGGCCCTTGCTCGTGGTGTTGAACAGGGTATTCACGGCGCGGTCGAGGACGTCGGTCGCCTTGGCCGGCTGCTGCAGCCAGTTGTAGATCCACGGCGTCTGGAAGTCGCCCTCGTTGCTGAGGTAGGCAAACTTCGTGTTGTAGACACCGCGGTCGAGCTCGGTGAAGAACTCGTCGAGGTCAGCCGTCGCTGCGGCCGTGCCACCACGGGCGGCGATGAGGCCGGCCGTGTCCTGCGGAACGAGCCAGCCGTACTGGTAGCCGGTGCTCTGGTCGAACTGCGTGCGACCCGTGGAGTCCTCGCGGTTGCCGAGGTTCATGGCCGTGTCGAAGCCCTTGCGGCTGCGGGGACGGATGTCTCCGGTCGACAGGTCCATGAGGTTGCGCCAGCTCTGCGCGCGGGCCTGGAAGGTGTCAGCGATCTTGGTCTCGCCGAGGCGCGTGGCCATCTGCGACACCGCGAAGTCGGTGATGGCGTACTCGAGCGTCTGGGATGCGGACGCGTCGTTGTCGTTCTCGATGAAGCCGAGGCCTGCGTACTGCCACTGGCGGGCACGGTTGGCCGACGACGCCGGAAGGGTGCGCGTCTTCACCAGGGCAGCGAGCGCCGTGGTGCGGTCGTAATCGGTCGCGCCGAACGCATCGAGCTCGGCGAGCACGACCTCGAGGCCGTCACCCGTCATCTTCTGCTGCGATACGCCGTTGTGCGGCCAGTTCGGGAAGTCACCGGTCTGCGTGTAGATGTCGGTGATCGACTGCGCGATGTCCGAACCAATCGCGGGGAACGCGGTCGCGATGAGCTGCGCCTGGCCGCGGTACATGTCCCAGCCGGAGTAGGTCGCGTACTCGTGATGTCCAGCCTTCACGGTCTGCAGCTTGCCGTCGTAGCCGAAGTACTGGCCGTTGACGTCGTCGTAGAGGTTCGGGTGGATCAGCGAGTGATACAGCGCCGTGTAAAACTTCGTGCGCGAGTCATCCGTTCCGCCTGTGACGTTCACGCTGTTGAGCGCCGCCTCCCAGGTGGTCTTGGCTTCGGCGCGGACGACATCCGCCGTCTTGGTGCCGGTCTCGGTCGTCGCGTTGAGGGCGGCGTTGGCGGCACTCACGTACGAAATGCCGGTCTTGGCGGTCACCTTTGCACCCTTGGCGAACGACACAAATGCGCCGGAACCATGGGACACAGTGGATGTCGCGTCCGTCGCGCCTGCGGTCACGGTCGAGCCGGCCCAGGTCCCGGATGTCGTGATGGGCTGGTCAAACGTTGCGGAGAAGTAGACCGTGTAGACGCCGCCGGAGCACACCGTGCGCGTCGTGGTCTGGCCATATACCCGGTTGCCGTCAATGTGCACCTGGCTAGCGGTGGAACCGTTGTTCGAGCCGGCGACGTCAAAAATCAGGGTGGAGGACGACTTGTCTTCCGGGAAGTCGACGGTCGCGACACCGGTGCGGGGCGTGGCGGTCAGGTTGACCGCGGTGCCGTCGTTGAGGGCGACCGAGTAGTCACCCGGCTTGGATACCTCGTTGGCGTGCGAGAACGGGAGGTAGTAGCTCTTGATCGCGTCGGCCGGGCTCGTAGGCAGGGCGTCGTTGAGCGTGAGCGCACCGGTGTACGGAAGCATCGGGAAGTCGAAGGCGCCGTTGTTGTTCACGCAACCGGTGCCCGAGAGGCGGGTCAGTCCGAAGCCGCGCAGCTGGTCGGCTTCGTACTCGTAGCCACCGCCGTTCAGGGGACTGGCGCCGGTGTTGAACGTCGTCGGGTTGTACTGAACCATTCCGAAGGGAAGGGTGGCTCCCGGGTACGTGTTTCCGTACGCGGAGTTGCCCTTGTTCTGGGAGGTGTCGTTCTGCGTGCCGATGAACTGGTTAACCGCGTCGTACACGGAAAGAGTGCTGTCGGCCGCGAAGGCGGGAGCGGCGATGGCACTGATGCCCGAGCCGGCGAGAAGAGCGGTAAGAACGGTGAATACAGCCGCACGTTTTGTGCGGCTGGTTCGTCCCGTGGACGGACCAGTCAATGAATACCCCTTAGTAGCGCGAGTGTGACTCGTCTGTTGAGCCACGGACCGATGCTTTCAGCGGGGTACAAATTGCATGAGGCGCGTATATGAACGAGGTATGAATTAACCTCGCAGGTGCCGCCAAACGGCGCGTCAGTTAGCCGCTTGCGGCCCTACTTCCGCCACATTCCGCACCCTGCGGGCTATTTTGTCTCCGAAGTAACTCCTACGGCACAAGCCGCCCGCCCCGACGGCGCCGCCCCACCCCGACGCCCCGTTGCGCACTTTTTGTACCCCATCGTGTCCGCCACCTCGCCGACCCCGCCGGCCGCCGGCCCACCCCAACAACCCGGCCACCTGGCCAACCCGGCCACCACGTCCCGCCCCGTCGATTCACCCAGCCTGCAAAACACCATCACCCACGACCCACCGCCCCTGCTGTTTTTTACTAGCGGAGGAGATTCGGTTATTCCGTGGCGCAACTGACGCCCTTATGACCACATTTCCTCCGCTAGTAAAAAGCGGGCAAGGATGAGGAAGCTTGCTTTCGTCTCTCGCCAGGCCTTGGCGCGCCTTGTCACCTGCCTGCATCTCGGTGGCGGAGGAGATTCTGTCGAAAAAGTCCCGCACGGGGCACCGAACTACAGAATCCCCTCCGCCAGTGAAATCCGCGGCCCGTCTTTGACTCCACAGCGACCCGTCGTGTCGAGAATTCCACCGATGCGCTTGACGCGGCCCGCGTACACAGTGATCCGACAACGCTGCTGCCATGACTTCACAACTCTTGCAGGCAGTAGCAGCGAGCGGCCATCTCATTCCGCAGTCGACCCTCATCCAGCGCGGATTCACGTACTACCGAATCAATCAGGCCGTGCGCACCGGTCAGCTTGTGAAAGTCGGGAGCAGATGGGTCGCGACACCAGCGGCGGAGCAGCTGGCAATATCAGCAGTAGTACACGGAGGGAAGCTGACTGGGTCTTCAGCGTTGGCATCACTGAAGATCTGGGACACAGTCGACCCCCGCGTGCACGTGCTGGTACCCAGCAATTCGCACGGCACGCGAGAACCGGGGCGTCCGCTCGGCACCTTCGTTCCACCGCGCTTTGCCCCCACGGCCGTCGTTAAGCACTGGGGTAGCGAGAAGCACCCAAGCTCGCGATGCCTGCCCTGGCGAGTGAGCGTGTCAGACGCGCTCATCACTGTGGCCCGCACCGCCGCGCCGCACCAATTCGTCGCCTCTGCTGACAGCGCCCTTTACGTTGGCGCAATCACCCTTGAGTCCCTCATGCGGTTGGAGATGCTGCTACCGCGGGGAGTCCGCCGCTACCTCCGATTGGTGAACGGGCGGGCAGAGTCCGGGCTCGAATCAATAGTCCGAGTCTTGTGTCAGCCATTCGTGCGAACGATAGAAATCCAGGTCAGGATCCCTGGTTTGTCGGAACGCGGTGGCGTCGGTCGGCTCGACATTTTGATCAATGGATGGCTCAACATCGAGCTAGACGGCAGCGAGTTCCACACCACGCCCAGCTCAGACCGCCGACGCGACGCATACCTCGTCAGCCTTGGATACCGCGTGCACCGCTTCGGGTACGCGCAGGTCATCTATGACTGGCCGCGGGTTGAGGCGACAATCCGCGAACTACTGCGGTACCCGCCCCGTCAGATTCCTCGTCGATCCGTGTAGTCCGCGAACTCCACCTCGCAGCCGACCACTCCCTGCCGTATCCCACGGCAGAGTCGTAAGGTGTGTTCCACTCATCAATCTCGCCGACAGTTGGAGGCAGCAATGACCACGAAGATCACCATCATCTACGACAACCCGACCGACACCGACGCGTTCGAGAAGGGCTTCGTCGACTCGAAGCAGCTCGACCTCGCCCGCGCACTGCCCGGCCTCCAGCGACTCGAATCCTCCAAGGTCTGGCCCAAAGAAGACGGTTCGCCCACTCCCGCGCACCGCCTCGTCGACCTGTACTTCCCCGACTACGACACCGCTTCCGCCGCCGTGGCGACTCCGGCCGCTGGCGAGCTGTTCCCCACCATCTTCGGCATCGCCACCGGAGGAGTACGCATCGTCTTCGCCGACGTCGAAGAGTCCTAACCCTGGCCGGGCGGCGCGGCCACATCTCGCGCGGCGCCGCTTAGCCCTTGCCCATACGCGCGTCAGGACGCGCGGGTCCAGATCTCGTCGTCCGATCGTTCCCAGAGTTGGATGTCCCCCTTCGGGCCCAGCACATCGGAGAACCAGTACGTTTCGTCTGGCGTCCACCCGGCGAGCATCGTGTAACTCTCGGTCCCCGGAACGGGAATCGGCATCCCGGCAGTCACCAAGTGACCCCATAGAGACACGTGCACCGCGTCGTAATCGTCGGCCACGGCGGACCAGTCCGGGATCAACCACGGCCCCTTATGCCCAGTAGCCTGACGCCACACGTTCCGCTTCGATTCCGTCACCACGAGCGGGTAACGAGCTGCGAGGTCAGCCCACGAGTCGGCGCCGGTCACTTCGAAAACCCGCGCACTGCGCAGGATTTCCAGCTCCTGGACATTTGCTTCGTCCTCGTGCGCGCTGTCCTCCACGAGCCACAGCCCGAGCGTGCCTTCCGGCGTCACCCCCGTCGTCGAGGGAGCGCCGCTGGGATTCGGAATCGACCACCACTCGCCCGACCAGCTCCGGCCGTGCCGGCGATTGATTGCTGCGGATTCAGTCTCCTGCCGAATGACCCGCTTTTGCCACAATTGAACGCCCGAGCGGATGTCAGTGAGCTTCAGTTGCGGCGGATACTCGCGAATTCTCCAGAACAGGAACGCCTGGTCGTCGGACACTCCAGACGCCCACGAATCGGTCAAGTGGTTATCGAGCAGCGCCATAGCGATAGGAAGCAGCAGGTCCTTGACGGCGGGACGGGCAAGCAACTCGTCCCGATCATCTGGCTCCTGCCAATACATGCCCGACGCTGTCGTTTCCGACAGTGCGAGAAGCAGGTCCAGCTCCCCTAGGTGTCCCAGCGTTTCCAACGGGAACGTCGCCAAGGCGTCGAGAAGATCCGCCTCGGCGGTCGGACTCCGGCCAAATTGCTTAGCAACTTCCTCGTCCATTTCAGCTATGGAGAGCAGCGGCCTCAGGCTCTCCACCGCGGCGAGCGCCACTTCGGCGCAGATGCGCCGGCCCCGCGGAGCGCCGAGCAGTTCCCTCGCTCGTGCCTCGTTCACCATGCTGTCATCCCCTTGGTCGCCCCTCATCGTGTCAAACTTTCGCCGTCGATTACGACTCGTCCGCGCGAAGCGGCTCGAAGCACCTAATCCGACTCCACGGTGTGAGTCATAAACAACACTTCGAGGTATTCTCATGGAATGCGCGAATATGAGACTTTCTTGAACGACCGGACGTTCGCGGACGCCTTCATCGCCGCGTATCGTGGCCGGCACCTGCCCGCGGACGCCCTGTGGTGGCTGGCGCACCCCACCGAGATGTCTCCCTCCGGCGTCGCGTCGCCAGCCGAGAGCAGGGACCATCTGCAGGCCGCGGCCTTTTCCCGAGCGGGTGATCCCAACGCGCACCTCGCGCTGGAGCGGCTCGAACACGAGCTGGCGGCCGACCACGAAGCCACCCTCGCCGCTCTTGCGCAGGTGGCGGCATCCACCCGATTCAACGCGCTGACCACGCGCGACGAAGCCCCGGGCGCCCGGCCGCAGGCGCAGCCGCAGCCGCATAAGATCCCGGGATCAGCGGATGCCTCGGGCACCGAGCATCGACGGACCCGGGCTCCATGGTCGCGGGGCCGCTGGGGTTCGTGGGATTGGTGGGGCACGGGCGCCATCACCATCGCTCTCGTTGTCGGCGTCTGCTTTGGGATCGCGTTCTCACCCGCGCCTCCCCCTCGGGCGTTGATCACCGACGCCGGCGAAACCCGAACAACGTGGGGGCCAGCAATGGTCGAAGTTCTCAACCGCCCTCAGGTGGCCGAGGATGTGCCCACCGAATTCAACCTCGGCATCAGCATGATCCCCTCGTCGTTCCGTCTGCTCGCGCAGCGCGCCACGCAGTCGGGCGAGAACCCGGCGTACCCGGTGAAGGTGTACGTCGCTCGCGACACGAATGCATCACCCTGCCTCATCCTGTATGCGCTGGCGCTCAAGTCCGTCGGTGTGACATGCACGCCCGAAGCTGACCTCGGGCCATACGGCATGACGGTCTCGGTGCAGGACGCCGAGCACTACGTGACCTGGACATGGTCACCCGACGGAACCGACGAAAGCCAGGCGGGCGAAGTAGGCCTGTACGCCCCGGTGGAATAGCTCACGGCGGCTCGCACCCCGCAATTGCTCACGCCTGGGCACGAACCAGGGCCGCAATCGCACGCCTCACCATCCCTGCCTGCTCGGCGGACGAGAAATTGTTCGCCACATCAGGAGTTCGTACGAAATTACGTCCACATCAGGAGTGATCGGCCCTCCAGCGCGCAGAACTCCTTATCTGGAGAAATTGGACGGGCGGATGCACCGGGCAGGGGTGACCGGTGGCGGGCGAGCTGACTGGTGCCGGGCCGGGCTGACCCTGGTCGGCGAGCTGCACCGCCCCGAGGCATCCGCCCGCTATCTCGCCCGTTGTAGGCGAATGGGCGCGGCACTTCCGAAATCTAGGGTGGGCATGTTGCTCGAGGGCCCGCCGGAGGTGGGCTGGCGGTTTCGTGCCCGAGGGAGCCGCGCCAGAAAAGAATTCACAGCGCCGGCAGCCCGGCGCCGATTGATGGGTGTGCCCCATGGCCAAGAAATTCAACGGTGTAATCAAGCTCGATGTGCGCGACTCGGTGCCGGACTGGGATCCGTACCTGTCAGTCAAGGCGCCCGAGGGTGCGCCGAACGTACTCGTGATTCTCTATGACGACACGGGGCTGGCGGCCTGGTCGCCGTACGGCGGGCGCATCCAGATGCCGACCATGGACCGCCTCGCCAAGAACGGCCTCACCTACACCCAGTGGCACACGACGGCGCTGTGCTCGCCGACCCGGTCGACCTTCCTCACCGGACGCAACCACCACCAGAACGGCTACGCCACGATCAGCGAGTCGGCGACGGGCTTTCCGGGATACAACGGACACATTCCGCTCGAGAACGCGTCGATTGCGACGGTGCTTCGGGATGCCGGGTGGGCGACCTTCTGGGTCGGCAAGAACCACAACGTGCCGGTGGACTCGATCTCCAGCGGATCATCGCGCAAGGAATGGCCCCTGGCCCAGGGTTTCGACCGCTTCTACGGCTTCGTCGGCGGCGAAACCAACCAGTGGTACCCCGACCTCGCCGAAGACAACCGCTACATCGACCAGCCGTACTCGCCCGAAGACGGGTACCACCTGTCCAAGGATCTCGCCGACAAGGCGATCGGTCTGATCCGCGACACCAAGCAGTCGGAACCGGCCGAGCCCTGGTACCTCTGGTACTGCCCGGGCGCCAACCACGCCCCGCATCACGCGCCCCAGGAGTACATCGACAAGTACAAGGGCCAGTTCGATGACGGCTACGAGGCCTACCGCGAGTGGGTTCTCGGGCGCATGATCGAGCGCGGGATCCTGCCGGAGGGCACCGAACTGACCGAGCTCAATCCGATGTCGGAGGGCACCTTCAGCCCCGGCGACGCCGTCCGGCCGTGGGCGGAGCTTTCCCCCGAGGAGAAGGCGCTGTTCAGCCGGATGGCAGAGGTCTACGCCGCCTTCTCCGAGTACACCGACGCAGAGATCGGACGCATCGTCGATTACCTCGAGGAGTCGGGCCAGCTGGACAACACGATCATCCTGTACTGCGCCGACAACGGGGCATCCGGTGAAGGAAGTCCCAATGGCATGGTGAACGAGAACGTGTTCTTCAGCGGATACCCCTCCGATCTGGAGCAGAACCTCGCCTCGATCGACGAGCTCGGCTCCCCCGCGACGTACAACCACTACCCGACGGGCTGGGCCGTGGCGTTCTCGACACCGTTCCGGATGTTCAAGCGGTACTCGTATGCGGGCGGCGTCTCGGACCCGCTCGTCATCCACTGGCCGGCGGGCATCGGCGCGCGCGGGGAGGTGCGCAATCAGTACCACCACAGCATCGACATCGTGCCCACGATCCTCGAGTGCTGCGGCGTCACGATGCCCGAAACCGTCGCTGGGGTCGAGCAGACGCCGTTGCCCGGTGTCTCAATGCGGTACAGCTTCGATAAAGCGGATGCCCCGACCACGAAGCACACCCAGTACTACGAGATGCTCGGCACCCGCGGCATCTGGCACGACGGATGGACGGCCGTGGCAGAACACGGGCCGGTGCCCCTGGGGCGTGGACGGTTCGACCAGGACCGCTGGCAGCTGTTCCACACCGAGGTGGATCGGGCCGAAGCCCACGACCTCGCCGACGAGAACCCGGACAAGGTGAAGGAGCTCGTCGACATCTGGTTCGAGGAGGCCGAGAAGTTCAGCGTGCTTCCGCTGAACGACCTCGGCATCGCGGAGTTCATGAAGCTCGAGTACCACGCCCCGATTCCCGCCGACGGTAAGTTCATCTACTACCCCGGCACCACGGAGGTGCAGGAGGCATCGGCCGCCCGCACCCAGGGCGTGTCCCACAAGATTTTCGCCGATGTGGATTTTGCGGATGACACGGAGGGCGTGATCGTCGCTCAGGGCTCGCGCTTCGGCGGGTACAGCATCTTCGTCAAGAACGGGGAGCTCGTGTACGTGAACAACTTCCTCGGGGTTCCTCCGGAGCAGCGGGTGAGTGCACCCGCGCCGAAGTCCGGGCGGCATATCGTGGGGATCGAGTTCACCAAGACCGGGTCCGGGGAACACCTGGAGTCGCTCGGCACGCTGAAACTGCACGTCGACGATGAGACGGTGGCCGAGGCATCCATCCGCACGCAACTGGGACGCTATGCACTCGCGGGCGAAGGGCTGTGCGTCGGGTACGACAGTGGCGACTCGGTGAGTGAGGAGTACGGGCAGGACTTCCGGTTCACGGGTGGCACGATTCACAAGGTGCTGTATGACGTGGCCGATGACCTGTACGTCGACATCGAGCGCGAGTTCGGGGCGCGGATGGCGAGCGACTAGCGGGGTGGGCTGTGCTGTCGTTCGGGCGGCCGCGGCTATGGCCTGACGCGCGCCGCCCGGGCCCTCCGTTCGCCAGATCAGGAGTTTCGGGCAGGCCAGGCGGCCTGACGCGCACAACCCGGGCCCTCCGTTTCGCCAGATCAGGAGTTTTGGCGAGATTGCGCCCACATGCGGACCCGGGGTCCTGATGTAGCGAAAACTCCTTACGTGGCGAAATGGTGCGACCCCGGGCGCGCAGTTTCGCCGCCAGTGTCGGGCGGCTGCGAGGTATCCTCATGCCATGAGCGACTACGACGAGTTCCTCGCCAATCATGGCTTCGCCGACGCCTTCACGGCGGTGTACCGGGGTCCTCACTCGCCGGCGAACGCGTTGTGGTGGCTCGCGCATCCCGAGCAGGCTGCTCCCGACGACACCGCCAGCCCCGGTGCCGATCGTGCGCGGCTGCAGGGTCTGGCGTACTCACGCGAGGGCGGCGCCCAGGCGCAGGAGGAACTCGCCCACCTCGAGGAGCGGCTTGTCACCGACCGCGCGATCACGCTGGCCGCCGTTGCGGAGGCCCGGGATCTCATCAGGCCGGTGGCGCGGGGCATCGCACGCGTCGCCACGTCCGCCGGGAACCCCGGGCACGCCGGGCCGCCGGCGCGGGCGGCCGAATCGGTCGTCACACTCCGGGAGGACCCGTGGCCCGAGGCATCCGCCGCTCCCGCTGCTAAGCCACGACGATGGCGACTCGTGTGGGCTGCCGTGGGTGCCGTGCTGGTTCTGGCCGTTGGCGTCGGCATTGGATCGCGGATGACCCCGGCCGCCGTTTCGGCACCGGAGAGTTTCCCGGCGTCATCCTCGACGGCTGTCGCCGCGGCGGGGAATCACATGTTTGACGCCTTCGCCACCGAGCAGGCGTGGCGGGACACCCCGGAGCGGGCCATTGCGGGCACGTCCATCGACCTCACCACCATCCGCATGCTCGGCATGGAGGCCAACCTGCAGACCGCCGGCGAACACGTGATCTACGTCGCGCGGGACAACGCCGGCGCACCCTGCCTGATTGTCGTGCTCGGCAAGTCGTACGCGACGGCGGTCAGCTGCGTGCCCGAGGCATCCATTACCGTCAACGGGATATCCGCGTACGTTCAGGACGACGCGTACTACGCGGCCGTGACGTGGGCGGTCGACGGGACTGCTAGCTATTCGTACGGACAGGTCGCGTCGGCCCAACTCGCGAGTTAGC
>NZ_JAAVUZ010000032.1 GCF_018449675.1 Glaciihabitans sp. dw_435
GCTAGTTGGCCCGGTCCCCGGGCATGCGGTTGGCGAACCAGCGGCGGTACACAACGGATCCAATGGCGAGAGCGACGAGCAACACCCCGGCGGCGGCCAGCGCCCACACCGCGGTCATATCCGCTGCGGGAAGTGACGCGTCGGCCGTAATCACGTCGTGTGCGATCGCACTGTGCGCATGGATCAGGTATGTCATAAAGCTGTCCCCCCGGTTGTTGAGCTCCGTCGTCTCAATTCAGCACGGTCAGTCTACCCACGAGCGGGGTGCAGGGAAGAAACCTCACTACTGAGATTCGTACCCCAAACCGCGGGACGCCCGGCGCCGAACCACCAGCATGCCCCTGTCCCCGTTGTACCCCGTGATCCCCGCATGAACCCCACCCTGCGCACCGTAATCATCGTGCTGGCCGTGGTCCTTGTTGTCGTTGTGGTCATCGCCCTCGTAATGTCGCACCGCCGGGACATGGCGGCCCTTCCCGCCGGGGTATCCGACTCCACCGGGTCGATCGCCACGCGCGGCCCAGCCCCGACGGGACTCGCCACAAGCGGAACAGGGGCGGATGCCACGGCAGGCGCGGCACCGGATGGCGCGCCACCCACGCGCGGCGCGTCCCCCGGAACCACTACCCCGGGCAACGCCCCCGAGCCGGGACTCTCCACCATCGATGTACCACCGGGATCAACCGCGTCGTTCTACGGCGACTCGTACACACTTGGCACCGGGGCATCCACCCCTCTCAACCGCTGGTCCAGCATCATCTCGAAGGAGCGCGGCTGGATCGAAGTGAACCCCAGCACCAACGGGCTCGGCTTCGTCAACAACCGCGGCACCTACGCGGACGACGACGAGCCGCAGGAAATCATCGACTCCAACCCGCGGGTCGTCTTCATCACGATGGGGCTGAACGACAACTTCAGCTTCGACCGGTCGGCGCGGCAGATTCGCAAGCAGATCACGGCCGATTTCCTGCGCCTGAGCGCGGCGCTGCCGGGCGCGCGCTTCGTGGTCGTCGAGCCGTTCTGGTACACGGATGTGCGGCCGGCGTCCGTCGACACCATCATCGGATGGGTGCACGAGTCGGCGACGGCGATCGGCGCCGACTACATCCCGGGTGCCTCGCGCTGGATCGAGGGTCACCCCGAGTGGATGGCGCCCGACGGCCTGCACCCCAACGACGACGGCTACGCCGAAATGGCGCGCAGAATGGATGCCTCGCTCGAGGCGCTCGGCTTGTAGCGGTTGCCTCGGGGATCCGTTGCGGTGACGGCGTGGTGCGCGCTCGCTGAGCTGCTACCAGCTCGAGGTTGATCCGCCGGAGGATCCGCTGTCGGAGCTTCCGCCGCTGGACCCGCCGTCCGAGCCGCCGGACATGCCGCCCGTGCCGCCCGACATTCCGATGTCGCCACCGGCCGACGCTCCGGTGCCCGCGCCGAAGCCGCCGGCGTTGGGGTCGCTGTCGAACGGGTCACGCTCGCCCCGGTGGTGATGGGGGCCGAGGTGGGATCCCAACGCCATGGGGCCGACGTATCCGGCCATCGAACCGTTCTGCCGGAAGTAGCGGCTCTGGTAGCGCTGGGAGGATCCGCCGGGGTGCGGCCGACCAGTCGCATGATGACGGTCACCACGATGGCGATGATCACCAGCACGAAGAAGCCGCCGACGAGGCCGGTTAACCCGACCATGTCGGGGGACTGGGAGAGAGTCGCGTCCGGAAAGAAGGGGCTGCCGTCGCCGGTCACTACCTCGCCGTTAGCGGTGTAGATGTCGGGGATCTCGCCGTCCGTCTGGTCGGGGTCGAACGACTGTCCAGTGCCCGCAGCCTGCAGCGCGGAGATGCCGAAGTCGAGTCCTCCGAGGATGTCGCCGTCCTTGAAGGCGGGCGACATGAAGTCATCGCCGATGGCCTGCGCCGAGGCATCCGAAATGTCCGCCTGCAGTGCAGGGCTGAGATCGATGCGTAGCGTGTGGTCGCTCATGGCGACGACGATCAGGACGTTCTTTTCTGTGGGCGACGTGAGCGACCAGGCCGTGGCGACCCGGTGCGCATAGCTCGCGATGGGCTCGCCGTCGGTCGTGGGGATGATGAGCACCGAGGTGCGGTCGCCGGTGTTGAGGTCGCCGTCGGTGATGGTGGCGGCAAGCTCGGCGATGTCGGAGTCCAACAGGGCGCCGACGGTATCCACGATGGGGGAGTTGCGGGACGGCGTCGCGGGAATGTCCGTCACGGCGGTGGCCGAGCTCGCACCGGCGAGGGCGAACATCACTGCGATGGCGGCGGTGGTGAGCAATCGAAAGCGCATCTGTTCTCCTCGTTGTTCGCGAGTCTAGAGAGTTGCTCAGATTCAGCCAAGTCAGAATCGCGGCATGCCACGGCGCGCATGGGCCGGTCCACGCCCGCGCGGGGTATCGGCGCGGGGACGGCTCGTTATGACACTGGTTTCACCCAGCGGCGCCACTCCGGTTGCTTGCCGTATCCATCGGCGGCCCAGATGGACTGACCGAGCTCGTTATGCTCAAGCACCATCGCGTCGATGCGGCTTGCCCCCAGGCGTGACAGCCGAAGCTCCGCGCGCGCAAGCAGCTGACGGCCGATGCCCCGCCGTCTGACGTCAGGATGAATCGCGAGGCGATACAGGTGAGCGCGCCAGCCATCCCATCCCGCGATGAGGGTGCCCACAATGCGATCGCCCACAATGGCGAGCTCGAGCGCCTCGCTGTCTCGGTCGATCAGCGCCGCAACCATCGAGGTGTCGTCACGCGGCCGGGAGTCGTTCTCAGCGGCGACGGCCCACAGCGCGAGCACCGTTGCGATGTCGCGCGCTTCGGCGAACCTGAACTGCACATCGGGGGAGGAATGCCAGTGGTCATGCCGGTCAGTTTACGGACGCGAGTTTGACTCCCTGCGCGGGATTCGCGCCCGGTCGGCGAGGTAGGTGGGAAACGCGTCCGGAGTGACGTAGCCGTCCATCGATCCGTGCTGCATGAAGTATCGGCGCTGGTCGCGCATGAGCGATCCCGCCCGGTATCGCTTCACCAGTCGCACCACAATGACCACGATCACAACGGGTACGGCGATCGTTACGATGAGCCAGAGCAAGGCGAAAGCGGCCGCCATCGACGTGACGTCGACCTGATCGACCTGGGTGCTCATCATCCGCTCAAGCATTCGGTTCCCCTCGTTGATGGTGAGTTTAGAGCCCTACTCAACTTGAGTCCTCGATTGAGTCGGAGGAACGTGCGAGCTCTAGCTGCCGCCGGATGAACCATCGCCGCCGCCGAGGCCGCCAGCTCCGGGGTAGATGCCGACCTGGTCTTGGGTGCGGACGTAGCCGCCGAGGAGGAGCGGGTCGGGGGCGTAGCCGTCCATCGTCCCGTTCTTGGCGAGGTAGGCCTGCTCTGCGGTGCCGGGCGTGACCTTCTTGTAGCGGCGATAGAGGAGAAAACCGATGATCGCGATGACAACCAGAGCGACGATGATCGCGGGCAACAGTGCGATGAACAGGTTCGGCGAGACATCCGGTCGGGTAATGAGAGGCGCGTGTTTCATTGGAACTCCCTTGATAACCATGAGTCCGTACCCGACTCGCGTTCAGCCTGGAACACTCTGTCTGCCGCGCATAGAGATTCCTGAATCGTCCTCAAAATGTCGACAGTTGCTCAATCTAGTGATTGTGAAGGTAGACAACTTATTCGCGCAACGCCCCATTTTCGAGCCTTGACGACGGTTCCTGAGGATCGCTACGGTTCCCTCAATCCAGCTGTGCGCAGGGCGCTACACGCAAGGGCGCGAGTTGGGCACTGGTTGCGGTGCGGATGACACGAATGTTCCGGCTCGGTTGGAACAGGGGGTCAACCGAGCTTCATCGCGAACGGGTAGCGCGTAGGGCAGCGCTACAAAGAGGAGGGCGGACGCTCGGGTGCCCGCCCTCCTCGTTCGTTCAGACGAGAACCTCGTCGAGCATCGCCGCGAGATACGCCGATGACTTTTCCGGCCGCAGGCGCACCGAGTACCCCAGCCCGCAGGTGAGAATCATCAGGTCCAGGGCGTCGAGGCCGGGCCGCAAGTGCGACTCGGAGCGGCGGACGAGAATCGCGAACGCTTCGACGAGCTGGTTCCGCAACAGGCGGGTTTCGTCCCGTACCGGGCTCGCGTTGACGGATGCGGCCGCAAACGCGGGGTCCTCGACGAACACGCCGAGTGACTCGGTGAGGAAGTGGCGCAGGGCGCCGAGGGCGTCGGGGTTCTCGGCCGCGAATTTGGCCTCGGCAAGCAACTGGATGAACCGGTGATCGACCAATCCCTCGGACAGCGCCTCCGGCGACGCGAAGTGTCGGTACACGGTTCCTATGCCCACCTCGGCCCGGCGGGCGACGACGTTCAGCTGCAGCGCCTGGCCCGCGTCGCTCAGTTCCTTGGCCGCAGCCATGATGCGATCGCGGTTGCGGGCGGCATCGCGGCGGAGGGTGGGCATGCCACCAGTCTAAACGCGC
This sequence comes from Glaciihabitans sp. dw_435, assembly GCF_018449675.1. Classification (GTDB taxonomy): domain Bacteria; phylum Actinomycetota; class Actinomycetes; order Actinomycetales; family Microbacteriaceae; genus Glaciihabitans. The sequence continues at coordinate 4,493 of NZ_JAAVUZ010000032.1, forward strand.
ATACCCGTCTAACAGGATTATTCATCGAATCGGATTATCTATCCACTTAATGGTACGGTCGAGCCATGACGCGAGAAACGATAGACATTGCCGGCACGACGCGACGGTACGAGAGGTTTGCGCCGTCGACGCCGCGAGCGGATGCCCCGCTGCTGCTGGCTCTCCATGGCACGACCCAGAACCCGAACGGCATGCGCAAGTTCAGCGGCCAGAGCCTGGACGCCCTGGCCGAGCGCATCGGAGCGGATCTGGTCTACCTCGAGGGATATCGTCGCGCCTGGAATGACGCCCGCCGGCTGAAGACCTCTGCGGCCCAGAAGAAGAACGTCGACGACGTCGCGTTCGTGCGGGCGGTCGTCGAACGCTTCGGACGTCCGACCATCGCGATCGGCTACTCCAACGGGGGTCAGCTGCTGCATCGCGTGCTGCGCGAGGTCCCCGGCCTGCTGGTTGGCGCGGCGGTGATCTCGGCCGGGCTCCCCGTCGACGACGACTTCACGCTGGTCGGCGTCGCGCCCGAGGAGATCCCGATACTGCTCTTTCACGGAACCGCCGATCCCGTCGTTCCGTACGACGGCGGCGCGACCCGACTGCTCGGCAGGACCCGCGGCTCCGTGCATTCGGCGCGCGCCACGGCTGAAAGCTATGCACCGAGCGCCGAGCCGACGGTCGTTCGGGATGGCGATATCGAGCGCGCCGACTGGGGGCGGGTTCGCCTGGTGACACAATTCGGGGTTGGGCACGTGATCCCCAACCGCCTGACCTCACCCGCCCCACGGCTCGTCGGCCCGTCGCACCACGACCTCGACGTCGGCGAGGAGATCGAGGGGTTCTTCGGGCTGGGGACCCCCTAGCGTCCGATGGTGTCGAGCTCCGCGACATCCGCTTCCGACAGCGACAGCCCAGCACCGACGACGTTCTCGCGAAGGTGCGCGGCCGACGACGTGCCGGGGATCAACAGGATGTTGGGCGACCGCTGCAGGAGCCAGGCGAGCGCCACTGCCATGGGCGTCGCGTCCAGCCGCGTCGCGATGGCCGAGAGCGCGTCCGACTGTAGCGGGCTGAAACCTCCGAGGGGGAAGAACGGAACGTAGGCGACGCCCTCGGCCGCGAGGCGGTCGATCAGCTCGTCGTCTTGGCGGTAGGCGAGGTTGTACATGTTCTGCACCGAGACGATGGGCGCGATCGTCTGGGCTTCGGCAACCTGCTCGGTCGTGGCGTTGCTGACGCCAAGATGACGGATGACCCCCTGCTGCTGCAGCTCGACGAGGGTCGTGAACGACTCCTCGATGGGGCCGGCGACGGGTCCCTCGGAGTTGCCGAGCCGGAGGTTGACCAGTCCGAGGGTCTCGAGGCCGAGGACGTCGAGGTTCTCCTGCACCTGGTGACGGAGCTCGTCGGGTGTGCGGGCCACGGGCCATCCGCCGTCCGCATCCCGGGTGCCGCCGACCTTGGTGACGATGTGCAGGGAGTCGGGGTAGGGGTGGAGCGCTTCGCGGATGATGGCGTTGGTGAAGCCGGGTCCGTAGGCGTTGCTCGTGTCGATGTGGGTGATGCCGAGTTCGATTGCCTCGCGGAGCACGGCGAGGGCGCCCTCGTGATCGGCGGGTGGGCCCATGACCCAGGGGCCGGCCAGCTGCATCGCGCCGTATCCGAAGCGGGAGACGGTGAGATCGCCGAGGGTCCAGGTGCCGCCGGGGAGTGAGGGGGAGGGGGTGTTCATGCTTCTGCCTTTCGGGCCGTGCGGGATGGTGCCTGATGGCTCCTTGCACGAGTATGAGAGAGCAACTTCCTGTGGGGAAGTAGGCACTTTGGGGTGCGTTAGTCACCCGGAAAGCGAGGACATGGCGATGGCGACCACGACGGCGGCTCAGAAGCGGGCCGAGGCCAAGGCGAAGTACGACGCGTTTTTGGCGGTCTGCCCGAGCCGGAAACTGCTTGATCGCATCTCGGACAAGTGGGTCATGCTCATCCTCACCGCACTGGGCAGTGGGCCCGACTGCGTGGGTGAGCCCCGGCCGATGCGGTACTCGGAGCTGTCCCGTGTGCTCGCCGGCGTGAGCCAGAAGATGCTCACCCAGACTCTGCGCGCGCTGGAGCGCGATGGGCTTGTGACGCGGACGGCGGAGCCGACCGTCCCGGTGACAGTCACCTACGAGCTGACCGACCTCGGCCTCTCGCTGCACCAGATGACGCGCGGCATCAAGCTCTGGGCAGAGCAGCACATGGATGACGTCTTCGCCGAGCGGAACTCCTACGACGCGCGCGTGGCCTGAGCGGCGCGACTCGACGCCTGAACGCAAGGAGGGCGGACACCCGTGTGCCCGCCCTCCTTGTTCGTTGGTGCTACTTGCTGGTGAACTCGGCTGCCGCGGTGACGACCTCCGAAGCAAACGTGCCCTGCGTGATCGCGGTTGCACCGCCGTCGACGGGGATGGTGACGCCGGTGACGTAGTCCGACATGTCGCTGGCCAGGAAGGTGGCAACCTTGGCGATGTCGTCCGAGTAGCCGACGCGGCCGATCGGCTGCGTGGCGTTGAGCTTCTCGGCAAGGAACGCCACGAACTCGTCAGACTGCTCCAGCGGCACGCCAAACGATCGGGCCATGATCGGCGTCATGATGATTCCGGGAGCAATCGCGTTGGAGCGGATGCCCAGCGGTGCGAGTTCGGCCACGGCCTGGCGCACGATACCGATGATCGCGTGCTTCGCGATCGTGTAGCCGGCGGCGGACCAGCCACCCTGCAGCCCCGCCGCGCTGGCGGTCGTAATGATGGATCCACCCGTGCCCTGCTTCGTGAACTGCCGAGCCGCAAACTTGTGGCCAAGCACCACCGATCGCGTCAGGAGTGCGAGTGTCTTGTCGAATCCGGCCGACGTGATGTCGACGATGGCCGACGGGTCGCCCTGCGCGCCGGCATTGTTGTACATGATGTCGAGCTTTCCGAACGCGGCGACGGTGGTGGCAACAAGTGCCTCGATCGCGTCTTCATCGGTCACGTCGGTGTGTACGTAGAGGGCGGCGTCGCCCAGGCGCTCCGCAATGGAGGCGCCAAGTTCGTCCTGAATATCCGCGATCGCGACCTTCGCGCCTTCAGCGATGAAGCGCTCGACGCTCGCGAGTCCGATGCCGCTGGTGCCGCCGGTGACGATGGCTACTTTGCCGTCCAACAGTCCTGTCATGGTGTTACTTCTTTCCGCGGGCCCGGTTGATAGAGCCTCGCGGTCGGGCCCTCGGGCCGGTCGGCTGATCCGCCGTCAGCTCGTCGAGCCGGGAGCGGAAGTCGGAGAGGCCGCGTCAGCGGGCGCCAGTAGCGGTGGGCCGAATGCATCGAGCAGGCCGGCGAACTCGGTGGTGAGCTCGACGTCATTCGTGCCCACTCGCTCAAGAGCAATACGGGTTGCACTGGCTATTGCCGCCGCGGCTGCACGAGCCCGGTTGCTGTCCACGGAAATGCTCAGCCGCGCGGCAAGGAATGGGGCCAACGCCGCCTCCCCATCGTGCACCTTCCGCAGGAAGAGACCCCACATCTCTGGGTCGGCCAAGACGAGGGGAAAAATCTCATCGGCGCGCGACGTGATGCGAGTGGTGAACATCGCGTCGAAGGCATCGACGACGACATCACGGATCGGCGCCGGCGGGTGCTCCATAACCGCGGCATTCATGGCCTCGGTCATTGCGTCGAACACCGGTCCGATCGAGTCGGCCTTGACCGGAAAGTACCGGTAGAACGTTCGCTCGGAGACCCCGACGGACCCCGCGATGTCGGCCACGGTGAGCTGCGTTGTGCCGCGGGTGAGGTACAGCTCGCAGCATTCCTCTGATACCCGGAGGCGGGTCGAGGACGCGAGCTTCTTCACCACCCCTTCAGCCTACGCTCATCTGGCAGAAACTGCCAAGTGGCAGGGTCGGGATGCCTCGGGCCGGCGCATCCCGTCGCCCGCCCCCAGCATCCGTTCCCCAGGTGCGGAACTATTGCGGTGCTGGTGCCCAGGAGTCCTTGTCTGGGTGAAAAACCGCAGAAACTCCTGATCTGGCCAAATGTGAAGGCTGCGGGATGCCTCGCGCCGCTACCGGTTGGAGAAGCAGCCCGGCTGAGGCGCACGCCCGATGCCGCGCGCTAGGCCGGCACTAGGCAGCGACGTCGGCCGGCTCGGCGTCGGCGGGCACCGCGTGGCGCGAGCGGACGAATCCGAAGACCACGAGCGCTGCCGCCAACCCGGTGATGAGCAAGCCGCCGATCGTGGCGGCGGTCTCGAACTGCATCGATTGCGCAGGGCTCCAGTCGGAGGAGGCGATGCTGCCCGAAAACAGGGCCGCGAGCAGCGTTCCCGTGACGGCGATGCCGACGCCGTTGGCGACCTCGGTCGTGGTGTCGGTCAGGGCGGCCCCGATCGTCGTGCGATTCTTCGGCAATCCATTGAGAATGTTGATGGCGGCGACAACGCCGACCACCCGCAGGCCGGCGGCCACGAGCGCCAGAGCGATCGCGACGAAGACGTACCCAAAGCTGTTCAGCAGCGCGTACACCGCGAGTCCGGCCACGACGGCGGAGGCGCTCATCCACGCAGCGCGCGTGATTCCGACCCGCGTCACGAACGGATTCACGAACGGCCCGAGCGCCAGCAGCACCACGACCTGAGGCAGCATGCCGAGGGCAGCCAGCGCCGGCGGCCAGCCCCAGGCGAGCTGCAGTTGCAGCGTCACCAGGTACCCGAGTCCGGCGGTGCCCAGTCCCGCCGCCGCCTTGAAGGCGAGTCCGCTGGAGACAAGCGGCCGGGCAATGAGCTCCAGGTCGAGAAGCGGATGTACCGCGGTGCGCTCCCTCATCACGAAGAGAACCGCTGCCACGACGGCCGCAACGAGCAGGGCCCACGGGATCCACGAGCCGGCCCCGTCGTTGATGAACGCGGTGGGCGTGATGAGGGCGAGCACGATGGTGGCTGTGGCGAGGAGCGCCCCCGGGACGTCGAGGGGGTCGCGGTGAAGCTCGGCCGGGTCATCCGCCCCTATGCCCGTGCGGATGTCGATGAAGGCGAGCATGGCGATCGGCACGTTGATGAGCAGCAGCACCTGCCAGGGGGCGATGGCCAGTACCAGGCCGCCGACGGTGGGTCCGATGGCGAGCCCGACCAGGCCGACCGTGGAGATGAGGGTGATTGCTCGCACGCGCAGGCTCTCCTGATCGAACAGGCGGAAGGCGAGGGCCATCGACCCGGGGGTGGTCATTGCGGCGGCGATGCCCATCACGGCTCGCACGGCGATCAGTTGTTCGGCGGTGGTGACGAAGGCGGTGGCCGCGCTCGCGACGGCGAGGAGGACGAGGCCGATGAGCATCACGCGGCGGCGTCCGAAGCGGTCGGCGATGGCGCCGAACAGCAGCATCAGGCCGCCGAAGATGACGGAGTAGCTGCCGGTCACCCACTGCAGTGCCGTGGTCGATGCGTGGAGTTCCCTGCCGATCGTGGGCAGGGCGACGTTGAGGATCGAGTTGTCGAGCATCTCGAAGAGGAAGATCGCGGAGAGGCCGGCGAGGGCCACCCAGGATCCGCGGAGGGAGGGAGTAGAACGCTGTTCGTTAGTCACGAACACTGTTCTACACTACGAACAGAGTTCGCGTCAATGTATGGTTGTGCCATGGCTACTCCCCAGCAGCGCCGCGCGGCCCGCCACGCTCCCAGTGATGCGCCGTCCGCTACGCGCAAGGTGCCGATTACCGCCGACCGAATCACGGAGGCCGCCCTCGAGATCGTCGCGGCCGGCGGATACGACGCCTTGACCATGCGCAACGTGGCGGCGCGGCTCGAGACTGGCCCCGCGTCGCTCTATGCCCATGTCGTCAACAAGGCAGACCTCGACGAACTTCTCATCGGCCGCCTGTGCAGCCAGATCGAACTTCCGCAGCCCGATCCCGCGCGGTGGCGCGAGCAGATCGCCGACGTCTGCACGCAGCTTCGCGATCAGTACCTCAGCTATCCCGGCATCTCCCGCGCCGCCCTGGCGATCGATGTGACCGACCTCGACGTGCTGCGCGTGAACGAGGGGATGCTCGCCATCCTGATCGCCGCGGGCATCGCGCCGCAGAGCGCCGCCTGGTCGATCGACGCCCTGTTCCTCTATGTCGGCGCGTACGCGATGGACATCGCGGTCGCTGACACGGAGGCCGACCCCGACAAGCAGCGCTTCACCACCGAACACCGCAGCGACCTGATCGCCCGATTCGAGTCGCTTCCGGCGGATCGTTTCCCGAACATCCGCACCTACGCGACCGAACTCACGTCCGGCACCGCCCACTCCCGCTTCGATTTCACCCTCGGCCTCATGCTCGGAAGCATCACGCCCTCCACGCGTCCACCCCGCTGAGTTCCTCGCATCGGTGCCCGCGTCGCCTTCGGTCGCGAGAGTTCGACAGCGGAGGAAATCCGGCATCTGAATCGTTCCAGCCTGGCCGGAATGACCGAATCTCCTCCGCTAGCGAAATTCGAGCAGTACCACGGCCCGCCGACGTTCGCCTTCGGGAGGACTTTTCGCGCCCAGGGCTGCAGAAACTCCTCCGGAAGCCGCAAAAGCGCGGTTGGTCCTTATCTAGTGCAACCGCGCGTGCCCTCGAGGGTCTGAACGCACCCGGCGGCAGTGCGGCAAGGATGCCGCGGGAGGCTTCTACGGGCTCGGTTGTGACTACCGATCCTCTAGCACTCGCTGTCAGGGGTTCCCGAAATCGAGTACGTACCGTATCCCGCCTGCCTCGTGCCTGAAAGGCCCAGGGCTGAGATCGTCACGATTGGCGAGTCGAAGGTCTCAAACCCGCCCTCCGAATCGCAGCCGTTCGGATTGAAGATCATGTGCGCGACAAGAAGATACTCCTCGCCCGGCTCAATTGACTCCGGGTAGGGCATGACCTGTCGAGCATCCGAACGATTGCCGCCCGCGACCGGAGGCTGGCCGTCAATTCTGTCGATCATCGCGGAAACTCCCGTGTCAGGACCCATGAGAATGTACGTGGCACTCGCTAATTCGACGGTTGCAGTGCCGGTGTTGACCACATGGAACCTCAAGTCGCAGTCCATATCTTTCGTGCTTGCCACGCTTTGCGAGAATGTGGCGTCCGATCCCTCGTCCCACCCCGCAAGCAGGGTGGTTCCGGCATCGCAGATGTAGGCGCGGGCATCGGGATAGACCAGAACGGCTGCCCGCTGTGCTGCCGCCGTGCTGTGCCACGCAATGACCGAAACCAGCGCGGCCAAGCCAAGAGCAAGCGCGCTGAAACCGATGATTGTGAGAGTGAGTCGTTTCCGCATGCCCGAAGCGTATTGCACCCGCAGCGCGGCGATGAATCCTACGGATCCCGCTCACGTGATTTGTGCTGGCGGAGGAGATTCGGCACCTGAATCGTTCCACTCCGGCCGAAATGACCGAATCTCCTCCGCTAGCGAAATTCGAGTGCTCCCACGGGCCCGGCGGGCCACCGGCGTTCGCCTTCGGGAGGACTTTCTGTGCCTAGGCCGGCAGAAACTCCTATCGGAGCCGCAATAACGCGGGAAGTCCTTATCTAGCGCAACCGCGCGCGCCTCGAGGGGCTGAACGCACTCGGCGGCAGTGCTGCAAGGATGCAGCGGGATGCCTCGCGGCTGGCCTTTTCTCAGCAGCCGCCGTCGCTCTGGGCCGTTCCGGTGAACGCGACCGCCCCATAGCCAGTCACCCGGGCGCCGGCGATACCCAGAGCAGAGATCGTCAGGATCGGAGAGTCGTCGATTTCGTACGCTTGCAGACCCAGGCAGGAGTTCGGGTTGAAGACCACGTGCGCGACTAGGAAGAACTCCGAACCAGGCTCAATCGCGATGGGGTGCCGCATAACCCACTGAGCATCCCTGCCCTCGTTCACGAATCGAGACGGCTGCCCGTCGATCCTGTCGACGTTTACGCCCGCGCCGACGCTTGGACCAAACATCTCATATGTAGCGCCGCTCAACTGGACAGTCGTCGAGCTGTTGTTGAGCACGTGGAACCGCAAGTCGCAGTCGAGATCCTTCGTCAGCGCCAAACTCTGCGTGAACGCGGGGTCGTGCTCGTCGGAGTCTTCAAGATAGGAGACGTCTCCGGTCTCGCAGACAAAGGCCTTCGCATCCGGATACACGAGCACGGCACCGCGCTGGCCCGCCGCCACAATGGGCCAGGCGATGAGGGCGAGCAAACCCAGAGCGAGCGCGCTCGAACCGATGATCGTGAGCGTTCGTCGTTTCCCCATGCCTCGCAGCATATGGCACCCGCGGGGCGAGCAAATTACGCCTCGTAGAACTCCAGCGGCTGCCCGTCCGGGTCGAAGAAGAACGCCATCGCTTTGCCCGTGTGCGGGTCGGTGCGCAGCTCCTCGTGACGAACCCCGAGTGCATCGAGCTCGTCGATTGCCGCAGCGACCGACTCGACCTCGAACGCGAGGTGCCGCAGTCCCACCTGCTCCGGCCCACTGCGTCGCGAGGGCGGCGACGGGAACGAGAACAACTCCACGATGTACTCCCCGTTGAGCGCCAGGTTGCCCATCCACGAGTCCCGCTCCTCACGGAACACCTCGCTGTCGAGCGTGAACCCCAGCACGTCGAGGTAGAACGCCTTCGACACCTCGTAATCCGTCGCGATGATCGCGATGTGGTGCACCTTCAGAATCTTCATGTTTAACTCTCTCGTCCCCGCACGGCCTTCACCGTCAACTGCGCCGCCGCAAACAGCATCAGCACCGCGAACAAAATCGCCGACAGCCGCGCAGGGATCACCAGCGCCAGCCACACACCAGGAATAGATGCCACGGTCGCCGCCACCCCCACGATCAAGCCAGCCCGCACATCCACTGCCCGGTTACGCGCATGGGTGATGGTTCCCGCCACCCCCGTGGGGATCATCACGAGCAGCGACGTCCCCTTGGCGATGAGGTCACTCATCCCAAACAGCACGATGAGCGACGGCACCGCGATGACGCCGCCCCCGATACCGAACAGGCCGGAGGCGATGCCCATCACGAGCCCCAGCGCGACATACCCCAGCGCGAGCCATCCGCTCAGCTCAAGCGCGTCCCCACGCTCGGGCGACACCAGCAGCGTGCGGATAGCGACGACCACCAGCAGCGCGATGAACATCCAGCGCAGCCACACCAGCGGCAGAACCCGGAGCAGCCGCGCCCCGATGATCGCGCCGGCCACCGCGCCGACGGCGATGATCAGCCCGGCGATGACGTCGATCTCGCCCTGGGTGAAGTACGTGAGGGATCCGACGATGGATGCCGGGACAATCGCCACCAGCGATGTCGCCGCAGCCCGGCGCTGATCCATGCGGGCAACCGACAACAGCAGTGGCACCATAACGATGCCGCCTCCGATGCCGAAAGCGCCGGACAGCACCCCGCCGATCAGTCCGATCGCGATGAGCGCTACCCACCGGGTATCCCTGCGATCCGTCACCCGTCGACGATAGCAACCGCAGAAGTCGCTGCCGAGTACGGGCAGCGACGCGCGTCTGTTGGCGTCCAGCGGATGACCCCAGAACCGAGCGTGCCGTCTGAGCGGCTATCGGACCTCGGTACGTATCGGAGTAATGAATAGAAGTCCCTGCACCCGGTTGAAACTGTCAACGCGAGCAACAAGGCGAACGTTATCTCCCATCCTGACTGATTTGGGAACGTTCGGACCGTCGAGGTGCATCTCCAGAATGTTGACGTTGTCAATCTTGAAATTGGGCCCAGTCATAGGAGGCTGCTCGAAGTCCCCTGCCAGAACGAGCGCGCCAAATCTACTTTCATCGCTCTCGTGATTGGTCACATTGGCGATGTTCGCATCGAATTCGATGGTTCTGCCTACATAGGTGTTGGCGAAGATTTCTGGGCCGTCGAGATCCATGTCCGAGCCGGCCAAGAGCGCCGCAAAGTCGTCGTTGTTCTCGACGGTCAAAATCTGCTCGGCTTCAGGAACTGCGGGAGTCGACTCCGGTGATTCGCTTGGTTCTGGATCTTCGGTCGGTTCTGCAGAGGCGACTGCGGCCGGCGACGTTGTCGCTTGCGCGACGGGCGGTGCGGATGCGCCTCCGCCCGAGACCACTCCGACAGTGATGATGGCGCCGACGATGAGAACTATGGCGACCCCGCCTCCCCAGAACAACGCCGGCTGCTTAACCCTGGCGCCGTTAAGGTTCGATTGAATCCTTGCTCCCAACACCAGCAGGGGATGCCTCGGCTTGATCCGGCGGAAGATCAGTTCCGATCGCATCAAAGTCTTCGGGGTCTGGGAAACGTATTCCCAGCCCTCCTTCTGCAGCTTCGCGATTGTTCGGGATTCCATCCCGCGAATCGATAGTGCTGTCTTCGATTCGTACTGTGGGTCGTCGCTGGCCATGGTGCTCCTCGACCCGGGATGGGGCTCGTCGTTTGAACTGATTGTGAGCAAAGTGATCGGCCTAGTTGAAAGACGCTGCCGCAACGTTAGGTTAGCTCAGCTATGGGAGCCCGACCGCGACGCTGAGCTTGGCAAGACCAACGTTCCCGCCCTTCTCGGCGCAAGGTCGAACGGTGCGCGCTATATCCGGGCGAGTGCGGCGAGTCCGACCGAAGAACTTCGTGAATCCGGGCGACTTCGGCGCGATAGAGGGCGGTTCTTCGCCAATCCGGGCGAGTTCGGCGCCGTGAACGCTGTGGGCGCGTGTGGTTTCCTGCAGAACGGGCGAATGCGGCGCTTCG
>NZ_JAAVUZ010000033.1 GCF_018449675.1 Glaciihabitans sp. dw_435
GTGCGCCGAACTCGCCCGGAATGGCGAAATCGCCTCCGCGACGGCGCCGAACCGGCCCGGATTAGCGCGAGAACTCGCCGCCGGCTGCCGAACTCGCCCGGAATCAGGCAACGGCAGCGGCAGCCATGCGGCATCACAGCCGAATAGGTCGTCCTGCCTGCCGCGGCGCAACGAATAGGGGGTTTTCCATCAGGGCACGACGCACACGACTACAGCGGCGCGACCGCTGCCCAGTCGACGGTCAATTCGCCCAACTTCCAGCGTGCGCGTGAGCCCCGCACGGGCCATCCGGCCGCCTTCATTCCCTCGACGGAGGCCATCCAGCGCTGCGACGGGCCGTAGGTCGACAGCGGCGCGTGCACCGCCCACTGCCGGTCGAGCGCCAGTAGGAACTCGTGGATGCGCTCACCCGGCACGTTGCGGTGGATCAGCACCTTCGGCAGCCGCTCGGCGACGATCGAAGGCTTGTCGAGGTCGGCCAGACGCAGGCTGACAGTGAACGCCTGGGGGCCATCGGCCGTGACATCCACCCAGCTGCACACACGCCCGACCTCATTGCAGGTGCCCTCGATGAGAACGCCCCCGGGTTGCAGGCGGGCGACCATGCGGTCCCATGCTGCCGCGACTTCGGACTCGTCGTACTGACGAAGGACATTGAAGGCGCGGATGACCGTGGGCCGGCGCCCGTCCCTCAGGGGGATCTCAAATCCGCCCACCCGAAAACTCACCCCGGGGATTGCCGACAGCGAGGCGACGCGTACCCGCTCCGGCTCGATCTCGATCCCGATGACCTCGACGTCGGGGCGCACCCGCGCCAGCCGGGAATACAGCTCGAGCGGGGTGGTCGCGCTCGCTCCGTAGCCGAGGTCGACGACCAGGGGATCGGTCGCGCGACGGAGCGCGGGAAGAGTGGCGATCCAGCGGTCGACACGGCGGAGGCGGTTCGTGCCCGTTGTTCCCCGCGTTACCCGCCCTTCCGCCATGGTTCAAGTATCCCAAGGTGGGAGGGTCGCCCCGCGTCGATAAGCTGGGGACATGACTTACACGCTCATTTTGCTGCGCCACGGCAACTCGGACTGGAACCAGAAGAACCTCTTTACCGGCTGGGTGGACGTTCGCCTCAGCGAGCAGGGAGTGACCGAGGCCAAGCGCGCCGGCGAGCTGCTTGCCGCGTCGGGCCTGAAGCCCGAGATCCTGTATACGAGCGTGCTCACCCGCGCGATCCAGACCGCCAACCTCGCGTTGGAGGTGGCCGACCGCCTGTGGATCCCGGTCAAGCGCAGCTGGCGTCTCAATGAGCGTCACTACGGAGCCCTGCAGGGTCTCGACAAGGCCGAGACGCTCGAGAAGTTCGGACCGGAGAAGTTCCAGGAGTGGCGCCGCAGCTTCGACGTGCCGCCGCCCGTGCTGGACGACGACGCCGAGTACAGCCAGGTGCACGACGAGCGCTACGCCGACCTTCCCGACGCCGACCTTCCCCGCACCGAGTCGCTCAAGCTGGTCATCGACCGCATGCTGCCCTACTGGGAGTCCGACATTACCGTCGACCTCGCCGCCGGCAAGACCGTGCTGGTCACCGCGCACGGCAACTCGCTGCGCGCGCTCGTGAAGCTGCTCGACGGCATCAGCGACAACGACATCTCGGAGCTCAACATCCCCACCGGCATCCCGCTGGTCTACGAGCTCGACGAGAACTTCGTGCCCGTGAAGCCCGCCGCGTACCTCGACCCCGAGGCCGCCGCAGCGGGAGCCGCCGCGGTCGCGAACCAGGGCAAGAAGTAACACGGCACCGCCGGTGGTGAGCCGCCAGTACTAGGGGAGGAGTTCGGCCAGCTCCGGCAGGAGTTGGCCGAAGTCCACCGCCACACGCGTGTTCACGTGCACGACCGGCCACAGCCCGAGGGGCGCGGCGTCGGCGGGTGACGCGGGTGCGGAAGCGTGGATCGGATGCCTCGGGCGGCCCTCAGCGCGCACGCGCGCCTCATCCGCGGGCAGGTCGCACCACACCTCGACCAGGCGCAGCGCGCCGGTGACGGCGGCCCCGCGCAGGGCGATCTCGCGGTCAGCGATCTCCGCATCGATCACGATCCCGTCGGGCACAGCTTTTCCGAGCGCCCAGATGGTGCTCATCGCGAGCGCATCGAGCGCGGCCCGGTCTGCGGTGGTGCCCGCAATGTCGGCGAGATCCTCGAGCACCGCGTCTTTCGCCAGCACGGGACATCCGAGCACCGCAGCAAGCTTTTCGGCGAGGTCGGACTTTCCCGATCCGTGAATGCCATTGACGAGAATCGCGACTGTTGCCATGTGCCCAGTGTTTCAGGCTTTGGCCGGTAGCCGCACCTGGTTACAGCTCTGCTGCGACCCATTCGCCGGTGGCGAGGTACTGCACCTTCTTGGAGATGGAGACCGCGTGGTCCGCGAAGCGCTCGTGGTAGCGGGAAGCGAGGGTCGCGTCGACAGTGTCGACGGCGGCGCCCTTCCAGGTCTCACCGAGCACCTTGTCGAAGACGCTGAGGTGCAGCGCGTCGATCTGGTCGTCGTCGTTGCGGATCTCTTCGGCCAGGCGCACGTCTTCGGTGCGCAGCAGCTCGACGAGCTTGCGGGAGATGGCAACGTCGAGGGAGCCAAGCTCCGCGAAGGTGCTGCGCAGGCTCTTCGGAACGACCTTGTCCGGGAAGCGGTAGCGGGCGAGCTGAGCGATGTGCTCGGCCATGTCGCCCATGCGCTCGAGCGACGCGGAGATACGCAGGGCGCTGACGACAATGCGCAGGTCGCGGGCGACCGGCTGCTGGCGCGCGAGGATGTTGATGGCGAGCTCGTCGAGCTCGAGGGCCGCGGTGTCGATCTTGTCGTCATCGGCGATGACAGTCTCGGCGAGGGAGACGTTGGACTCGTTAAAAGCGCGCGTGGCGTTCTCAATGGAGATGGAGACGAGGCTCGCAATCTCTACGAGCCGTTCCTGCACCTCTTGCAGTTCCTGCTGGAATACTTCGCGCATCGTGGGGGTCCTTTCGCCGCGAGAATAGAGTCCCGCACAGATGAGGCCACACTGCCTTCGTCGGGTAAACAGCCGGTGGACTGTTCCTGAACAGTAGGGAAAGTGCCCCGGCCATTTGTGCTCTTCAGTCGGGTGGTGCCTCAAGTACTAACTAATCTAGTGGCATGGACTCCGCCCTGCTGGTGCCGTTGTCGCTGGCCTTCGGTGTGCTAGTGGGTGCGGGCATCGTTGTGATCGTCGTTGCTGCTGCGCGCCGCGGTCACGAAGCGGCGTCCGTCGCGAGTCCCACCGTTCCGGACGGCATCGACCAGGTTCTGGACGTTCTCGAATCCGCCGGTGTTGTTCTCGATCCGTCGAACACGGTGCTCAAGGCGTCGCCGGGAGCGCTGGCCTTTGGCCTCGTCTGGAACCAGGCGCTGGTGCATCCCGAGCTTGTCGCCCTTGTCGACAGGGTGCGCCGCAGCGGCGAGCCTGCCTCCGAGGAGATCACGCTTTCGCGCGGTCCGTTCGGGGACGCCAGCATGCACTTCTTCGTGCGGGTCGCCCGACTCGGCGCCCGCTACATTCTTCTCCTCGCCGAAGACCGCACCGAGACCTACCGCCTCGATGATGTGCGCCGCGACTTCATCGCCAACATCAGTCACGAACTGAAGACACCGATCGGCGCGGTCGGACTGCTGGCTGAGGCGTTGGAGAGCGCGTCGGATGAACCGGAGCAGGTGCGTCGCTTCGCCAAGCGCCTGACCAAGGAGGCCGAGCGTCTCGGCCGCATCACGCAGGAGATCATCGAGCTCTCCCGGCTGCAGGCCGCCGACGCCCTTGCCAAGCCCGAGCTCGTCGCCATGGATCACGTCGTGGCGATGGCAATCGACCAGAACCGCGTGGCCGCCGACGCCAACCGCATCAACATCGTCAGCGGCGGCGACAAGGGGGCAACGGTCTACGGTGACGAGCCCCTGCTCGCCGTTGCCCTGCACAACCTCATTGCGAACGCCATCCAGTATTCTCCGAAGGGTTCGCGGATAGGCGTCGGAGTGAACAACTCCAACGGCATCGTGGAGCTTGCCGTCACCGATCAGGGCGTTGGCATTCCCGAAGAAGAACTCGATCGTGTTTTCGAACGTTTTTTCCGGGTCGATCCCGCTCGGAGCCGCCACACCGGCGGCTCGGGGCTCGGCCTGAGCATCGTCAAGCATGTGGCCCAGAACCACGGTGGCGATGTGCGCGTCTGGTCGCAGCCCGGTAGCGGGTCGACCTTCACCATCCGATTGCCGGAGGCATCACCCGCCACCGCAGCCAGCCTGGGAGTAGAACAGTGACCCGCATTCTTATTGTCGAAGACGAGCCGTCCCTCAGCGAGCCCCTCGCGTTCCTGCTGGGACGCGAGGGATATGAGACCACCATCGTCGCCGATGGTGTCAGCGCCGTGGCGGAGTTCGACCGCAACGGAACCGACCTGGTGCTGCTCGACCTGATGCTCCCCGGCATGTCCGGAACCGAGGTGTGCCGCGAAATCCGCTCGCGCTCGGTCGTCCCCATCATCATGCTGACCGCCAAGGACAGCGAAGTCGACATCGTGGTTGGGCTCGAGCTCGGCGCCGACGACTACGTCACCAAGCCCTACTCGACCCGCGAGCTGCTCGCCCGCATCCGCGCGGTGCTGCGCCGTCGCACCGAGGATGACGAGGCCAAGGAGATCATCCTCGAGGCCGGCTCCGTGCGCATGGATGTCGAGCGCCACGCCGTGTCCGTCGGCGGCAAGGACACCCCGATGCCGCTCAAGGAGTTCGAGCTGCTCGAACTGCTGCTGCGCAACTCCGGCCGCGTGCTCACCCGCGGCCAGTTGATCGACCGGGTCTGGGGTGCCGACTACTTCGGTGACACCAAGACCCTCGACGTGCACATCAAGCGCATCCGCTCCAAGATCGAGAAGACCCCGTCGGATCCGACCATGCTTGTCACCGTCCGCGGCCTCGGCTACCGCTTCGAGGCCTAGCCACGCGCCGCCATCCCCGCACCGTGCAGACGCCGGAGAGCGGATGACCCGCCGCAACGCAAAAGCCCCGTCCGACCGAAGTCGTGCGGGGCTTTCGTGGCTCTGGTGGACCGAAGTGATTAGCCGGTGACGGGGCCGGCGGTGGCCGTCGGCTTGGACGTCGGAACCACGGTCGGCGTTGGCGTAACCGTCGGCAGCAGCGTCGAGTAACCGGGAAGCGAGTTGTCGAGCACCGGGACGAGCATCGTCTGG
This sequence comes from Glaciihabitans sp. dw_435, assembly GCF_018449675.1. Lineage (GTDB taxonomy): Bacteria > Actinomycetota > Actinomycetes > Actinomycetales > Microbacteriaceae > Glaciihabitans. Next base: position 5,247 of record NZ_JAAVUZ010000033.1, read on the forward strand.
CCGGTCTCGCTGCCGTACTGGATGAAGACGGGGAGAAGACCGCCGAGCTTGGCGTCGACGTTCTCGAGCACCATGTTCGGGGCGCCGTTGCCGTTACCGAACGAGATGGTCTCGCCGGCCTCGATCGTCACCAGCTGGTCGCTGGGCTTCTCGGTGGTCGAGTCGAAGTTGTACTGAACCTTGACGACCTGAGTCTCGGTGCCCGAGTTGATCATGACCATGACCAGGTTGACGTTGGTTCCGTCGGCGGTCACGGCGAAGGCGTTGCGCACTTCGATGTCGCCCACGGTGGTGCTGATTCCGTCGCTGGCGTCATACGCCAGCTGGGTCGAAATGGGGCTGAAGAATGTGCACCCTGTCGACGCGAGCATCAGCCCGGTCGCCAGAACCACGGATGCAGCAATACGTGCTCTCACGGGACCCTCCAGAACCAACAAATCTTTCGACAGCTTAGCCTAGCGAGACGGCGGGTTGGCGCTAGGTAAGGCAAGCCTTAGAAGAAGGCCCCTGTGGTAAACTTGACCGGTTCGAAGGGATCCCCATCCATGCTTTTTGAGGTCGGCGAAACTGTCGTTTATCCGCATCATGGCGCTGCGACCATTATCGAAATGAAGCAGCGGATCATCCGCGGTGAAGAGAAGTTGTACCTCAAGCTCAAGGTGGCCCAGGGCGATCTGATCATCGAGGTTCCCGCCGAGAACGTCGACCTCGTCGGCGTCCGTGACGTCATCGGCCAGGAGGGACTCGACCGCGTGTTCAGCGTTCTCCGCGCACAGTTCACCGAAGAGCCGACTAACTGGTCGCGGCGCTACAAGGCGAACGTCGAAAAGCTGGCCTCCGGCGACGTGATCAAGGTCTCCGAGGTGGTGCGCGACCTCTGGCGCCGCGAACAAGACCGCGGCCTGTCTGCCGGAGAGAAGAGCATGCTCGCCAAGGCGCGCCAGATCCTCGTGTCCGAACTTGCCCTCGCAGAAAAGACCGACGAGGAGCAGGCGTCAAACGTCCTCGATGAGGTACTCGCTTCCTAGCGGGAGCGGGTTCCCCGTGCAAGACTTCTCCGCCACGTCCTCCGTCGACGCCGTCGACCCGTCCGACGACGTCACTGTCGCCGTCATCGTGGTCGCCGCCGGCAGCGGCACGCGCCTCGGCCAGCCTCTGCCCAAAGCCTTCGTCGACGTCGGCGGACGCACCGTGCTGGCCCGCGCCCTCGACTCCATCTTCCAGCTGCCCGAGCAGGTGCAGGTCATCGTGGTGGCTCCGGTTGAACTCCTCGATGAGGCGCGGATCATGGGGGCGGATGCCGCGGGCGTGGCTCATGCCTCGGTCACCGTTGTCCCGGGCGGAGCGACGCGGCAGGCATCCGTCGCCGCCGGTCTTGCCGTGCTCGCCCCATCCGTCGAGACAGTCCTCGTGCACGACTCGGCGCGCGCGCTCACGCCGCACACCCAGTTCGCTGCGGTCATCGACGCCGTCCGCACCACCGCGGCGGGAGTCATCCCCGGCCTCGCGGTCTCCGACACCATCAAGCGCGTCGCCGACGGCATCGCCGTGGAGACCGTCGACCGCTCCCAGCTCACCGCGGTGCAGACGCCGCAGGGCTTCCCGCGCGTCGAGCTTGTTGCCGCCTACGCCGCGGCCGAGATCGAGTACACCGACGACGCGGCGCTGTTCTCGGCGGCGGGTCTGACCGTTTCCGTCATCGCCGGCGACCCGCTCGCCTTCAAGATCACGACCCCCTGGGACCTGCGGCGGGCCGGCAGCCTCGTGGCGCCGGGGGCGCAGCCCGAGGCATCCACTCACCGCCGCGGCGCGAGCCTTGGCCTGCGCACCGGCATCGGTATCGACGTGCACGGCTACGACCCGAACGAGCCGCTCTGGCTCGGCGGGCTGTACTGGCCCAACGAGGTCGGGCTCGCCGGGCACAGCGACGGTGACGTCGTGATGCACGCCATCTGCGACGCACTGCTGTCGGCCGCGGGCCTCGGTGACATCGGTGGACGCTTCGGCACCGCCGACCCGCGCTTCGAGAACGCGCACGGCGAGGTGTTCCTGCGTGAGACGCTCGCCCTCGTGCGCGGCGACGGACTCGACATCGAGAACATCGCTGTGCAGGTCATCGGCAACACGCCCCGCTTGTCACCCCGGCGCATCGAGATCGAGCAGCACCTCACCTCCGCGGTGGGTGCGCCCGTCAGCGTGTCGGCGACGACCTCCGACGGCCTCGGATTCACTGGTCGCGGCGAGGGAATCTCCGCCATCGCGACCGCGCTTTTGCGTGCATAACGCTGTCGCTCCGGTGCAGTAACAAGCCGGAACGGGGCATCCGCGCCGCTAAACTCGGCAGGTGACTATCCGGCTTTATGACACCAAGGCGCAGGCCCTCGCGGACTTCGTCCCTCTTGTTGACGGCAAAGTCGGCATCTACGTATGTGGTCCGACGGTGCAGTCGTCCCCCCACATCGGACACCTGCGCTCCGCGCTCGTCTACGACATCTGGCGCCGCTGGCTGAGCTACCGCGGATTCGCCGTGACCCTCGTGCGCAATGTCACGGACATCGATGACAAGATCCTCGCGAACGCGGCGGGCGGGGCATCCAGTATCTCCGCGACCGAGCAGTGGTGGGCGCTCGCCTACCGCTACGAGCTCGAGTTCACCGCTGGCTACCAGCGACTTGGCATCCTCGCGCCCACCTACGAGCCCCGTGCCACCGCGAGCGTTGGCGAAATGCAGGCGCTGATCACGCGGCTCATTGAGCGTGGGCATGCCTATGCTGCGGCGGATGACTCGGGCGACGTGTACTTCGACACCGCGAGCTGGCCCGCCTACGGCGAACTGACGCACCAGAAACCGGCCGATATGGTCGCCGCCGCCGATTCCGACCCGCGGGGCAAGCGCGACCCCCGCGACTTCGCGCTCTGGAAGGGCACCAAGCAGGGCGAGCCCGACTCGGCGTCCTGGCCGTCCGTGTGGGGTGGCGGTCGTCCCGGCTGGCACATCGAGTGCTCGGCCATGGCCGCGCGCTACCTCGGCCCGCAGTTCGACATCCACGGCGGTGGACTCGACCTGCGCTTCCCGCACCACGAGAACGAGATCGCCCAGTCGAACGCCGCCGGTGACCCTTTTGCCAACTACTGGGTGCACAACGGATTGGTCAACGTGAACGGGCAGAAGATGTCCAAGTCACTGGGAAACTCGATCTTCGCGTCGGAGTTTCTCGACCTCGCCAGGCCCCTCGTGGTGAGGTATTACCTCGGAGCCGCGCATTATCGGTCCACCGTCGACTATCATGACGGAGCACTCGTTGAGGCTGAGGCCGCTCTCGAGCGCATTGAGGTTTTCCTGTCGCGCGTCGACCGTCGTCTGGCGGGAACGCGTTTCGCCGGCAGTGGAGCTCCCGTAATACCCGAGGAATTCGCCGCTGCGATGGACGACGACCTCGCGGTTCCGCAGGCGCTCGCGGTGCTGCACGAACGTGTGCGCACTGGCAACGCGGCCCTCGATGACGAAGATCTTGCCCTCGCCGCTCAGACGCGCGGCGAAGTACTAGCCATGACCGAGGTGCTGGGGATCAACCCGCTCTCGCCGGAATGGCACGAAAGCGCGGATGACTCCGCGAATCGTGCACTGGGGTTGCTCGTAGAGCAGCTCCTCGAAGACCGAGACAAGGCCCGCCAGACCCGGGACTTCGCCGCGGCAGACCGTATCCGCGGTGCACTCACTGCGGCAGGAATTTCGATCGAAGACACACCGTCTGGATCACATTGGAGCATTGAACAGTGAAGAACGTTTCAGGAGAACGCAAGGGCCGTCCCGGCGCCGTGCGCCAGGGAACCAACAAGGGCAAGCAGGTCGGCTCCGGCGGCCAGGGCCGCCAGGCACTCGAGGGCAAGAAGCCGACCCCCAAGGCCGAAGACCGTCCGTACCACCCCGCGGGAAAGCGCAAGGCAGCAAACGAGCGCTTCGAGGCGGCCGGTGGACGCAAGCCCTCCCGCTCGTCCGACGGTGCACCGCAGCAGCCGCGCCAGCAGCGCCAGGAAGGCAGCCGCGCCAAGCCGCTCGACGAGACCGAGGTCGTGACCGGCCGTAACTCCGTGCTCGAGGCTCTGCGCGCCAAGATCCCGGCGACCGCGTTGTACGTTGCCACGCGCATCGAATACGACGACCGCGTGAAAGAAGTTCTCAAGCTGGCGACCAGCCGTGGCATCCCGGTTCTCGAAGTCATGCGTCCGGAGCTTGATCGCCTCGCCGGCTTCGACTCCGTGCACCAGGGCCTCGCGCTCAAGGTGCCGCCGTACGAGTACGCGCACCCGATGGAACTGCTGGACCTCACGATCAGCCGTGGCAAGAAGCCGCTGTTCGTCGCGCTGGACGGCATCACCGATCCGCGTAACCTCGGTGCGATCATCCGCTCCGTTGCCGCGTTCGGTGGCGACGGCGTGATCCTGCCGCAGCGTCGCTCGGTCGGACTGACCGCGTCCGCGTGGAAGACCTCCGCCGGCGCCGCTGCCCGCACCCCCGTGGCGATGGCGTCGAACCTCACCGCCACGCTCAAGGCACTCAAGCAGCGCGGAGTGTTCGTGCTCGGCCTGGACGGCGACGGCGACATGCAGCTGCCCAACCTGACGCTCGCCAACGAGCCCGTCGTGCTGGTCATCGGCAGCGAGGGTAAGGGCCTGTCCCGCCTCGTCGCCGAGACGTGTGACGCGATCGTGTCGATTCCGATCAACGCGGCAACCGAGTCGCTCAACGCCGGTATCGCTGCCAGCGTCGCGCTCTACGAAATCTCGAAGCTGCGCGCGCAGGCCAAGAAGTAGCACCAGTACCACCGGCCGGCGGGAGACACCGCGGCCGGAGGGAGAACGACGCAGGCGGCGGGAGTTACGACTCCCGCCGCCTGTTACGTTCTCCCGCCGAAGCCTGCGTTAACTCCCGCCACCCGGAAACCCGGGGCACGGGTGCGCCGCGCCGGTTAGACCTTCAGGCGCCAGTCGTCCTCGTCGACGATGCCGAGGGGGAGGGTGATCGCGCCGGTGGGCGGATCGATGACCGTCGCCTCGTCGCGACGGTGGCGCAGCACCTCGTCCACGTAGGAGTTCAGCGCTTCGGCCAGGGGTACGTCGCGCTTCTCGTTCTGCGACATGTACCAGCGGTGGTCGAGCAGCTGGTGGAACACTTCTGCCGGCTCGAGACGTCCCTTGAGATCCTTCGGGATGGCGCGGATGACGGGTTCGAACACCCGCGCGAGCCACTCGTGGGCCACCATCTCCTCGTCGAGGCTCTGCTTGTCGAACGCGGCCGTGTACGAGTCGAGGTCGTTGAGCAGGCGCCGGGCCTGGTTTTCCTGGGCATCGAGTCCGGTGAGCCGGAGCAGGCGGCGCTGGTGATGGCCGGCATCGACAACCTTCGGCTGGATCCGAACCTGGGTGCCCGTGTCATCCGTTTTGATGGCGAGCTCTTCGATGTCGAAGCCGAGGTTGTTGAGACGCTCGACGCGCTGGTTGATGCGCCAGCGCTCGGACTGGTCAAACTCTTCCGAGCCGGTGAGCTCCTTCCAGAGCGTGCGATACGCGGCAACGATGCCGTTGCTGATCTCGACGGGCTCGAAGTCCTCGTCGAGTCGGCCGCCGGCCTGCAGATCGAGCAGCTCGCCGGCGATGTTGACGCGCGCGATTTCGAGGTCGTTCTCGCGCTGGCCGTTGGAGAGGCCGTCGTAGAGCTGACCGGTCTCGGCGTCGACGAGGTAGGCGGCGAACGCGCCGGCGTCGCGACGGAACAGGGTGTTCGACAGCGAGACGTCGCCCCAGAAGAAGCCCACGATGTGCAGGCGTACCAGCAGGACGGCGAGGGCGTCGACGAGGCGGGTCGCCGTGTCGGGACGCAGGCTCTGCGAGTAGAGGGCGCGGTAGGGGAGGGAAAACTTGAGGTGACGGGTGACGAGCACCGACTCGAGCGGCTCACCGGTGAGGGTGCTGCGGTTGGTGATCACCGCGACCGGGTCGACGCAGGGGATCTCCATGCGCTGCAGGGTGCGCAGCATCTCGTACTCGCGGCGGGCAAACTCCGCGGAGGTTTCCTTAATGGCGACGACGTACCCGCTCAGGTGCGCAAAGCGCACGAGGTGCCGCGAGATTCCCTTGGGCAGCGCGGCGATCGCGTCATCGGGCCAGGATTCGAGGGGAAGGTTCCAGGGCAGGTCGAGAAGCGCGGGATCGGCGATCGCCGCGGTGATATTGAGAGAGCCAGCCATTGTCGTTCAACCTTCTTGGGTGTTAAGACGAATGAGCCTGTCACCCGCGATACGGGTGGCAGGCTCATCCACAACTTACGAGTTACGCGATGACAGCTTCGCCCACGCGAGCACCGGACTCGATGTCGAACAGGTGAAGGTGGCCTTCCTTCGGGGTGACGAAGACCTTGTCACCGGCGTTCGGGTGCGCACGGCCGTCGACACGGACACACAGGTCGACGCGGCTACCCGCGACGTCCGCGTGACCGTACAGGTTGCCGTCTGCACCGAGCTCCTCGATGACGTCGACCTCAACGGGGAGGCCGTCGCCGGAGGTGGTGACGGTGACGTCTTCCGGGCGGATTCCGACGGTGACTGACTTCTGGTTGATGCCGGCGAGGGTTGCGCGGTCGATACGGACTGCGTGGTTGCCGAACATCACGCCCTCGTCGGTCAGGTCTGCCTGGAAGAGGTTCATCGCGGGGGAGCCGATGAAGCCGGCGACGAACACGTTGTTCGGGCGCTCGTACAGGTCGCGGGGCGATCCGACCTGCTGCAGAACGCCGTCCTTCAGAACGGCGATACGGTCACCCATGGTGAGCGCCTCGGTCTGGTCGTGGGTGACGTAGACGGTGGTGACACCGAGACGACGCTGCAGCGATGCGATCTGCGTACGCGTCTGAACGCGCAGCTTGGCGTCGAGGTTCGACAGCGGCTCGTCCATGAGGAAGACCTGGGGCTGGCGAACGATCGCGCGGCCCATGGCGACGCGCTGACGCTGTCCACCGGAGAGCGCCTTCGGCTTGCGGCCGAGGTAGGGCTCAAGGTCAAGAAGCTTTGCGGCCTCGAGAACGCGGGTGGCACGCTCGTCCTTGTTGACGCCGGCGATCTTCAGGGCGAAGCCCATGTTCTCGGCGACCGTCATGTGCGGGTACAGCGCGTAGTTCTGGAAGACCATCGCGATGTCGCGGTCCTTCGGGGGAACGTCGGTGACGTTGCGGTCCCCGATGAGGATGCTGCCTTCGTTGACCTCTTCGAGGCCGGCGAGCATTCGAAGCGACGTGGACTTACCGCAACCGGACGGTCCAACGAGGACGAGGAACTCGCCATCGGCGACCGAAAGGTCAAGAGCGTCTACTGCAGGACGGGTGGAACCCGGGTACAGACGCGTCGCTTTGTCAAAAGTTACAGATGCCATTGTTAAATTGCTCCTTCACCGGCAGGTACGTGCCGGACGATCCGAGTGAATGGATGGTGGCGTGAGCCACCACGGGTCATTATGTCACCCGGGGTGGGGGTGATGCCAGCGCGGGCACCCAAGTAGTGGCAGAGTGGCTCAGGCAACGTTTGGACGTTTCCCAGACTGTGCTCTTAGTATGCTTTCGGCGCCTTACCCAGTGGTGGCGACCCAAACGACTTTCTTTCGGCATTCGATTGCCACCATTGTGAGTGAGGCTAGATGACGTACGGCGGTGCCGACGAAGGCAACCTCAGCCAGAGCCGCGAGGCGGCTCGACAGAAGTCAAAGGCGCTTCGACACCAGCACAAGAAGCGGGAACGCGGTCGCCGCTACCTTCTTCGCGGCAGCATCATCATCGTTTCTCTCGCTGTGATCGCTGTGGTGACGCTCGTGATCATCAACACGGTTCGCCCCGCAGGACCTGGTCCGCGCAACATGCTCAGCGACGGCATCAAGATCGGCAAGAACTACGCCGTGACCCCCACGGCCGCGCTCGCCGCGGACGCGACTCCCGTGCCCAACAAGCTGGCCACCGGTTCCGACGTCGTGGACATCCAGATTTACACCGACTACTACTGCCCCTTCTGCAAGGCGTTCGAGGCGACCAACAGCGACCAGATGGAATCGTGGCTCAACCACGGCTCCGCCACCGTGGAGATCCACCCCATCTCGGTGCTGAACCCGAACTCACAGGGCACCCAGTACTCCACACGCTCGGCCAACGCCGCGGCCTGCGTGGCCAACTACTCCCCGAAGTCGTACTGGGAGGTCAACAAGGCCTTGCTCGCCAAGCAGCCGAAGGTGCGTACCGCCGGGCTCTCCGACGACCAACTGATCGCGATCCTCAACGACACGGGAGTGTCCAACGACGACAAGATCGCCCAGTGCGTGCGCGACCAGACGTTCAAGAGATGGGTGCAGGCGGCAACGCTCCGCGCTCTCGAGGGACCCATCCCCAACTCCACCGAAACGGTGGGCGGCCCGCCGACCATCCTCGTCAACGGAGTGAAGTACAAGGGCGGGGTAGAAGACGCGGACGCGTTCGCGACCTTCGTGCTGCAGGCCGCCGGACAGACGTTCAGCGAGCAGGCAACGGCAACTCCGACGCCCACGCCGACCGCGACACCGACACCGACGCGCAAGCCAACCGCTACCTCGACTGCCACCCCCAAGGCGTAACCGGATGACCTCGGTTCCCGTCGTCACCATTTCCGGTGCCTCGGGCCAGATCGCCTACGACATCGCCTTTGCCGTGGCCGCCGGTGCCCTGCTGGGCAGGCGCACCCCACTGCGCCTGCGACTGCTGTCGACACCGCGCTCGACCTCCAGGGTGGAGGGACTGGCGCTCGAGCTCGAGGACACGATCTTCCCGATGTTGCACAGCGTCGATGTGTTCGATGACGCCACCGCGGCCTTCGACGGAACCGACATCGCGTTCCTGGTGGCCTCCGGAAAACTGACGCCGGGTACGAACCGCCTCGGCTTCCTGGAGAGCGCCGTCCCCATTGCCGCCGAGCACGGTGCCGCGCTGAACGCGGGGGCGGCCGACGACATTCGCGCCGTGGTGGTGAGCAACCCCGTGAACACCACGGTTGGTCTGATGTCGGCCGCGGCACGGGACATCCCGCGCTCCCGCTTCAGCGGCCTCTCCCGTCTCGACCACAACCGCGCCGTCGCTGCGTTCAGTCGGCACTACCGGGTACCGACCGAGGACGTGACGCGGATGGCGGTGTGGGGTAACCACTCCGACACCCAGTACGCGGACGCGTCTAACGTGCGGGTGGCGGGAACTCCCGTGGTGCACGACGCCGCCTGGACGGACGAGGCGTTCGCGACCGAGGTGGCCCGCCGCGGGCACGTCGTGCGCGATCTGCGCGGTCCGTCCGTGGCATCCGCTGCGCTATCGGCCGTCGGTCACATGCGGGACTGGGTCGGGGGAACACCTGCCGATGACTGGGCGTCCGCCGCCGTCTTCTCTGACGGCTCCTACGGCATTCCTGAGGGGCTGGTGAGCTCGTTCCCCGTCACGTCCACCGGGGGCGACTGGGAGATCGTGCAGGGCCTGTCGCTGACGGACGAGGCGACGACGCAGATCGGGCTGTCGGTCGACGAGCTGCAGCACGAGTGGAAACTGGCCGGCGGCATCGGCCGGTAAAACGCGACGCTTCTTTGTGGCCGCCTAGC
>NZ_JAAVUZ010000034.1 GCF_018449675.1 Glaciihabitans sp. dw_435
GGAAGCGCCTAACTAGGCCGTATTGCGGTGGTTGAACGTGCTCTCACGGCTGAGTGGGAGCGGCAGTGGGGTGGATGGGTTTGTTCGCTGTTCACCTCCCGCTCCCCGGTACTTCATCGACGTGAGCTGTACTCAAGTGACCCGAGACTTGCCGGGACCTGACTGCGTAGGGGACTTCGTGACCGAGACAACAACTGCTGCCCGTCGCGCGCGTCGCCTTCAGGTGATCGCCGCGACCACATTGACCGCCGCGTGCGCCTTCGGGCTTGTCGCGCCCGCGCAGGCGGCGCCAGGCGATTCGATTACCGCGCACCCGGATGCGTTCGGTCGTTACTTCGTCGACCCCGCAACGGCCGCCACTAACACGACGGCGAACACGACGCCCGCGACGAACGCGGTTATCGCGGTGCTGTCCCCGATGCTTCAGTACTGGACGCCCGAGACGCCCGCGACGCCGGCGTGGGATGCGAACGGCAAGTTCCTTCCCGAGAGCGTGGGAACGGTGACGAACCACACGGTGCTCGATGCCAACATCGCTGAGGCCGCTCGAATCACCCAGACGCGCACGGCCGAGCAGGCGGCTGCCGCTTACCGCATTGACCGACGGAACCAGAACTACTCGGCGATCGCCGGTCTTGGCCCGTATGCCCAGGCGTTCATCGCCGGCACCAACGCCGGCACCACGATCCCCGAACCAGTGCCGGCCGATGCGTCAACAGTCACCTACAACGACACCGGCAACTCCAAGGGGCAGTGGGCGGACTCGGGCACAACCTATGGCTCGATGGTCGACCTCGTTAACCTGTTCCGGAACAGCAGCGCGTCGACAACCCCGCCGAAGTCCTATTACAACTACGCGCGGCCGTTCCGCTGGAGTACCGACGTGAGTGTGCTGCCGACACTGACGCCGGTGAAGAAAGCCGACGCCGATGCGCTGGGCGACGGCGGTTACCCGAGCGGCCACACGAACGCCGCCTGGCTCGCGAGCTACGCGCTCGCATACGCAACGCCCGAGCGTTTCCAGGAAATCCTGACCAACGCTTCGGAGATCGGCAACAGCCGCATCGTGGCAGGTATGCACTCGCCCGCCGATGTGATCGGCGGCCGGATGCAGTCCACCGCTATCGCGGCCGCGGTTCTCAACGATCCCAAAAACTCTGCCCTCATGGACAGCGCTCGCACGAGCGGCAAGGCTCTCGTCGCCACCACTCCCGCTGGCACCGACGCATACTCCGACCATGGCAGCAATGAAGCTCTCTACGAGAAGCGTCTGACCTACGGGCTCCCTCGGGTGGGCGTCACCACTCTTCCGGTGACAGTTCCCAAGGGCGCCGAGGCTCTTATCGCGAGTCGCTTGCCCTACCTCACGGCCGACCAGCGCCGCTGGGTGCTCCAGTCGACGGGGCTTCCTTCCGGGTACGCGCTCCTCGACGATGCCGAGGGGTGGGGTCGTCTCGACCTGTTCGCCGCCGCTGACGGTTACAGCGCCTTTGCGACGGACGTGACGGTCACCATGAACGCCGCGGCCGGCGGATTCAACGCGACCGACACGTGGCGAAACGACATCGATGGCACGGGTGCGCTGACCAAGGCGGGCACGGGCATCCTCACGCTCACCGGATCGAACACCTACACGGGAGGCACCACCGTGAGCGACGGGTCGCTCGTGGCAAAGTCAGCGACCTCGTTCGGCACCGGTGCGGTGTTCGTCTCCGGGGGCAGCCTGTCGGAGACCGTTGCTGCACCGGTTATGGTCGGTGGCAACCTGACCGTTGCCAAGGCGGGCAAGCTCGCACTGACGGTGGATTCAGCATCTGCAGCACTGAAGATCTCGGGCGACGTGAACCTCGCGGGCACGGTGGCGGTGTCCATCGCGGGGGGCTTCACTCCCGCCGATGACCAGGTGCTCGCGACGTACACCGGGTCGGCAACCGGAATCGACGGCGCCACTCTGGACATCGCGGGCCTCCCGGCTGGCTACACGCCGAAGCTCGAGGCGCGCGGCGGTGCCCTGCACCTCGTGAACACCACGCCGGCCGGCGGGTCCCCTGCTGTCGACACCCTTGTCACGGGCACTCCCACGATCGCCGGTGCCCCGGTGGCCGGCGACACCCTCACCGTGTCGCCCGGTGAGTGGGGTCCCGCGCCGGTCACCCTCGGCTACCAGTGGCTGCGCGCCGGACAGGCGATCTCCGGCGCAACCTCCGTCTCCTACACCCCCGGATACGCTGACGTCGGCCAGCAGCTGACCGTGCGGGTCTCGGGAACGAAGGACGGTTACACCTCACAATCGCGTGAGGCTGTTGCATCCGGCGTCGTGGTTGCCTCGCTCGCGCTGAGCGATCCGTCGGTGGTGGCCGGTGGCACGGTCAGGGCAACGGGCGCGGGCTTCCGCCCCGGTGAGTCGGTGCCGGTCGTGCTGCACTCGGCTCCCGTGACCCTTGCGACGGCCACCGCCGCAGCCGATGGCACCTTCACCCTCTCGTTGACGATACCGACGGACACCACAAGCGAAGACCACACCGTCATTGCAACCGGGGATGACAGCGGCATCACCGCGAGCGTGGCACTGACAGTAACGGCTGCCGACGGGGTGGTTGACCCCACCGCGCCCGATGACTCGACCGGCACGGACCCCGATGGTGCGACGAACCCGGACGGCTCCCTCGCGTCCACGGGCGCGGTCATTCCCCTGTTCGTTCCGATCTCCGCCGCCGCGATGCTGGCCCTGGGAGCGGCATTCGTGATCGGCCGCGCGCGGATGATGCGCTCGCGTCGGGCGAAGTAACGCGAAGCTCGGTGCCGCGGCCCTGACCCTACGGGGCCGGAGCCGCGGGGGCGCCGCCCAGCTCGAGACTGGTCGTGATCGCGTCGAAGACGGCGGCCGTGGCATCCTCGTCCGCGTCGTCCCACAGGGCGAGTCTCACGAGGATCGAGCCGAACAGAACCTGGGCCGCGGCTCCCGCTGTGACTGCCGCGGGGACGGTGCCCCGGGCGTTGGCCGACTGCAGCCACTGGGTGAACCGGGCCTCGATCGGGGCGCCGAGGCGCTCGTACAGCAGGCGGGCGATCGTCGGATCTTCGTATGAGGCAGCGACGATTCCGCGCAGGAGCGCGGTGGTGTCGGGCTCATCGATGTAGGCCAGTACCGCCCGGAACCAGTCGGCCGCATCGATGCCGATCGCATCGGAGGCTGCAGCGCCGGGGTCGGGCAACACCATTCCCTCGAGTACGCATTCCGCGAGGATTGCGTTCTTCGATGACCACCAGCGGTAAATCGTTGCCTTGCTCACGCCCGACTGCGCGGCAATCTTCTCAATCGTGAGGTGCGCATACCCGCCCCCGATCGTCAGGTCACGGGTCGCGGTGAGGACGGCGGTGCGGGCTTCCTCGCTGCGCACTCGTCCCCGGCGTTCCATAGCGCCATCGTAGCTCCCAGCGATCTCCAACTTAACGATACGTACCGTTTTGATAGAGTTGGGGCTATTCGTGGTGCGGTCGATGGTGCTCGCTCTCTTTCATCATCTGTAAAAGGACGTGCCCGCATGGCCGATCTGTTGTACCGCCTTGGCCGCTTTGCCGCCCGTCGACGCTGGACCGTCGTCGGGGCATGGGTGGTCATCCTCGTGCTGGCCGCCGGCGGATACCTCCTCGGGGGTGGCACGCTCGCCAGCAGCGTCTCGATTCCCGGCACGCCCACGGCGCTCACCACCGAGAAGCTCCAGAAGGAGCTGCCGGGCGCGAGCGGCGGAACCGCATCGGCGGTCTTCCACACGGAAGACGGCTCCCCGTTCACCGCGGCGCAGCAGAAGGCGATCACGGCCCTCCTCGCCGATGTCGCCAAGAACGACGGCCTCGAGTCGGTCGTCAACCCGTTCACGAGCGAGGCAGCCCGCGCCGCGCAGAGTGACACGATCACCGAGGGACGCGCGAAGATCGCCGCCGCGCGCACCCAGCTCGAGCAGGGGCAGGCGCAGCTCGACGCCGCCACCGCCCAGGCCACGTCTGCCGGCGTGCTCGACCAGGCCCAGGCCGCCTTCGACGCCCAGCAGACGAAGATCGACACGGCGACCACGGAGCTCGAGTCCCAGAGCGCGAAGCTCGAGACCGGGGCATCCCTTCTGAAACTCGCCGAAAACGCGCGCGTGGTCTCGAAGGACAACAGCGCCGCCGTGGCAACCCTGCTCTTCACCGAGCCGCAGCTTGACGTGCAGCCCGAGGTGAAGGACGCCATCCGGGCGACCTTCGAGTCCGCATCGATCGCGGGCGTGGACATCGACCTCTCCAATGAGCTCGTCAGTGGCATCCCGAGCCTCGGTGGCGCGAGCGAGATCATCGGCGTCGTCATCGCCGGAGTCGTGCTGCTCATCATGCTCGGCACGCTCATCACCGCCGGCCTTCCGCTCATCGCCGCACTCGTCGGTGTTGGTGTCGGCGCGCTGACCACCCTCTCGTTCTCCGGCCTCATCGAGATGTCGTCGGTCACCCCTGCGCTCGGCCTGATGCTGGGGCTCGCGGTGGGCATCGACTACTCGCTGTTCATCATCAACCGCTACCGACAAAACCTGCGACACGGGATGACCCGAGACGAGGCCATCGGTCTCGCCAACGGCACCTCCGGTAACGCCGTCGTCTTCGCCGGCGCGACCGTCGTCATCGCGCTGCTCGCCCTCAACATCACGGGGATCCCGTTCCTCGGCCTCATGGGAACCGCCGGTGCGCTGTGTGTCGCCGTCGCCGTGCTGATCGCCGTGACGCTGACGCCCGCCCTGCTCTCGATCGTCGGCCGCAAGGTCATGAGCAAGAAGGCGTGGGCGCGCATCGAGCAGCCCGTCGCTCCCGCGAAGCCGGTGAAGCCGGTTCGGCCTATGTCGACCACCCGCGCGGTGCTCACCACCATCGGTGCGATCGTTGTGCTGCTGGCCGTCGCGATCCCCTCGCTCTCGATGCGACTTGGATTGCCGGATGGCTCGTCCGAGGCGACGAACTCCACGCAGTACCGCGCCTACAAGGTCGTCGCCGACAAGTTCGGTGCCGGACAGAACGGCGCCCTCGTCGTGGTGGCCGACCTCCCCGCGGGACTTTCCGACCAGGCGGTCCTCGAGCAGCAGGTCTCCATCGGCGAAAAGATCTCCGCACTCGACAGCGTCGTCGCCGTGGCGCCGATCGGCAGCTCCGACAACAACCGGGTGACCGCCTTCCAGGTGATTCCGGTCGACGGCCCCACGAGTGAATCGACCGAGACCCTGGTGACGGAGTTGCGCTCGATGTCACCCCTGTCGGGAGACATCCCGATTGAAGTTGCGGGACAAACCACCGGCAACATCGACATCTCCGAGAAGCTCGCCTCGGCGCTGCCGCTCTACCTCGCAATCGTGATCGGTCTGTCGCTGCTCATTCTCATCGTTGTGTTCCGCTCGATTCTTGTGCCGATCATCGCCACCGCGGGCTTCGCACTGTCACTGTTCGCCGCGCTCGGCGGCCTGACCGCGGTCTACCAGTTCGGCTGGTTCAGCGGCGTGACGGGCGTGCACGACCCGGGTCCCGTGCTGAACTTCCTGCCGACCATCATGGTGGGGCTGCTGTTCGGTCTCGCGATGGACTACCAGCTGTTCCTCGCCTCCGGCATGCGCGAGGCGTGGGTGCACGGCGCCCCGGCCCGCACCGCCGTGCAAGCGGGCATGCGCGCGGGTCGCGCGGTCGTAATTGCCGCGGCGATCATCATGATCTCGGTGTTCGGTGGGTTCATGTTCTCGGAGGTCACGCTGATCCGCCCGTTCGGCTTCGCGCTGGCGTTCGGGGTGCTCGTCGACGCGTTCGTCGTGCGTATCCTGCTCATGCCCGCGGTCATGCACCTGCTCGGCGAGAAGGCCTGGTGGATTCCGAAGTGGCTGGACCGCATCATGCCCGACGCCGACGTCGAGGGCGCGTCCCTCGAGCGCAAGCACCACGCGCCGAGCAGCATCGACGTCGACCCGACGGCGGTCGAGGCGCGCTAGCAGGGGGAGTTGGCGGATGCTCCAGCCCGGGGCATCCGAAATCCCAGACTCTTTGTGTGCCCGATCCACGCGCTCACAGGACTTGCTCAGTTAGGCTTGAGGCGGGCCGCTCGGAGACGAGTTCTGGCCCATTTTTTCGCCGTAGGCCAGTGGGGGTGCGGTCATCGGGCGCTCTGCCTCGCCCAACTCTCGTTGCAAGGACTGCGCTTTCGTGACCACCGTTGTACATCCCGGAGACTCGCTCTCCCGGCGCCAGAAGCTCGTCTACGTTGTGCTGCTCGGTGCGCTGACGGCGCTCGGTCCGTTCACGATCGACCTGTACCTTCCCGCGTTCCCGCAGGTGAAGGACGACCTCGGCATCAGCGACTCGCTCGTGCAGTTCACGCTCAGCGCGACGACCATCGGGTTCGCGATCGGGCAGCTGTTGGTGGGCCCGTGGAGTGACAAGGTCGGCCGCCGGCTGCCGCTGATCGTCGCGACGAGCGTGCACGTGCTCGCCTCCCTCGGGGTGGCCCTTGCCCCCGACTTCGAGTGGCTGATGGTATTCCGGGTGCTGCAGGGTGCGGGCGCGGCCGCCGGTGGCGTGGTGGCGATGGCGACCGTGCGCGACCTGTTTGGCGGGTACCCGCTGGTGCGGATGCTGTCCCGCCTCGCGCTGGTGTCCGGGCTTGCCCCGATCATCGCCCCGCTGGTGGGTTCGCAGCTGCTGTTGCTGCTGCCGTCGTGGCGCGGCCTGTTCGGAATCCTCGCCGCCTACGGGGTGCTCGTGCTCGTGGCATCCATTCTGTTCATCGTCGAGACGCTGCCGAAGGCCCGTCGCGCCGAAGCTGGCCACAGCACGATTGGCCAGCGCTACAAGGCCCTGTTCAGCGACCGGATCTTTGTCGGGGTCGCCATCATCGGCGCCATGACCTTCTCTGGCCTGTTCGCATACCTGTCGAGCTCGTCGCTGCTGTTCCAGGATGTCTTCGGCTTCAACGCCCAGCAGTACGGCCTGCTGTTCGCGGCGAACTCGCTCGGCATCGTGATCGGCACGCAGGCAAGCGCGCGGCTGGCACGCAAGATCGGGCCGCAGTGGATCCTCTCGGTCACGACCGCGGGGCTGTTCGTGGTCGCCGTTCTGATTGTGGTGTTGGATGCCTCGGGCGCCGGCATCGTCGGAATCCTGATCCCCCTCTGGTTCTTCATCACGTTGTGCGGTTTCACGCTGCCTCTCGTGCAGGTTCTCGGGCTGGCCAGCCACGGCAAGGAAGCGGGCACCGCGGCCTCGCTGCTCGGCGCGCTGAACATGGGCGTCGCCGGCATCCTCTCTCCCGTCGTTGGGCTGTGGGGAATCAGCAATGCGATCCCCATGGGTGCCGTCATGGCCGGCACCGCCGTGATCTCGATCCTGTCGCTCTGGTTCCTGGTGCAGCCGCGGTCGGTTCCCGCGCTCGCGCGGTAGCTCGCCGCCCGGGTCATCCGCCCCGCCGCAAGTGGGGCGGATGCAACCCGCACTCGCGGAGAGTTCCAACGTTGTAATGTGCGTAGCAGCGTCGAGCGGTGACGCACCGGCGGCGTGCGAACGCCCGTGAGGAACGGAAGTGCCAGGGTGTCGATCACGATGCACGATGTGGCCCGGCTCGCGGGGGTGTCGATCAAGACGGTTTCCAACGTGGTGAACGACTACAACCACATCCGCCCGGAGACGCGGAAGCGCGTGCTTGATGCCATCGAGACCCTGGGGTACCGGCCGAACCTGTCGGCGCGCGGCCTGCGGTCGGGGCGCACGGGCGTGATCAGCCTGATCATCCCCGACCTGCGCAACGCCTACTTCGCCGAGCTCGCCGATGCCGTGATGCGCGCCGCCGACACACAAAATCTCTCGGTGATCATCGAGCAGTCCGGAGATTCGCGGGAGCGCGAGCTGTCGCTGCTGACCGGGCCACGCCGGCAGATGGTCGACGGGATTCTCTACAGCGTGCTCGCCCTCGGTGAGGATGACGCGCACCTACTCGACGCCATCGACACCCCAATGGTGCTGCTCGGGGAGCGCATCTTCCACGGGCCGACCGATCACGTCACCATGCGCAACACCGAGGGGGCGCGGGCCGCGACGGAGCACCTCATCTCCCTAGGCCGCACGCGCATCGTCGCCCTGGGAGCACACCGCGGCGAGGTCGTCGGATCGGCCGGGCTGCGGCTTCGCGGATATCGGCAGGCACTGGATGACGCGGGGTTGCCGTACGACGAAGCCCTGGTGGGTGAGGTCGGGGGATGGTACAGAAAAGAGGGCGCGGACGCGATGCGGCGGCTCGTGGCATCCGGTGTCCCCTTCGACGGAGTCGTGGCCTTCAACGACCTGATCGCCCTCGGTGCGATGCGGGTGATGCAGGAGGCGGGGCTGAGTATCCCGGCAGATGTTGCGGTGATTGGGTTCGATGACATCGATGAGACGCGGTACACGCTGCCGAGCCTGTCCACGATCAACCCGGGGCGCGAGGAAATTGCCGAGGTCGCCGTGCGGCTGCTGATGGAGCGGATCGCGAGCCCGGGGGTGGCGATTGCGCCGCGCGAGCACCTGTCCGCGTTCACCGTGGTGCCGCGGGAGTCGAGCGCCGCGGTCTGAGGCACTGCAGCCGGGGGTGCTTCGCGAACCTGGGCCGCACGAACCGGGCCTGCTCGGTTAAACCGGTCTCGCTCGTTGAAACCCGGCGATTGCGCTGAAACCCGGCGATTGCGCTGAAACCCGGTCTTGCTCGGTGAAACCCGGCCTTGCTCAGTGAAACCGGGCCAATGCGCTGAAACCGGGCCAGCGCGCTTGACCGTTTTCAGCGCAATCGCCCGTTTTCGCCGCGGAGGCTGCCCGCCGGTCCGGTTCGACCCGCTCCGCGGGCTCTGTCGCGCAATCCGGACGAGTTCGGCGGGCCGCCTTCGACCGTGACCTGCAATCCGGGCGAGTTCGGCGCCGACTTCGGACCGAACAGCAACTGAACGGGCGGATACGGCGGTCGGCGGCGGCATTCCGGGCGAGTTCGGCGCTTCCGTGAGCGCCAGATCTGCACAACGGGCGAGTGCGGCTCAA
>NZ_JAAVUZ010000035.1 GCF_018449675.1 Glaciihabitans sp. dw_435
GTTGTGGTAGGTTAGTGAAGTTGCCCTGAGGAACACCGTGAGGTGGGATCAGGTGCGTCCGATCCTTGAGAACTCAACAGCGTGCACAATGTCAAATGCCAAAACCCGGCCGTTTTGATCCGTTTCTAGCGGTGATTGATGGTTCGGATTCCTTTGGAATAGATATAAACAAACAAGCAAGTCAGTAATGATTTGTTCTTGTCAGTTTCAAACTTGCAGCCTTGTCACCCTATTCCGGGTGCGGGTTGCACTAGATGTGCCCATCACTTGTGGTGAGGCTATTAAACATTTACGGAGAGTTTGATCCTGGCTCAGGATGAACGCTGGCGGCGTGCTTAACACATGCAAGTCGAACGATGAAGAGAGCTTGCTCTTGGATTAGTGGCGAACGGGTGAGTAACACGTGAGTAACCTGCCCTTGACTCTGGGATAAGCACTGGAAACGGTGTCTAATACCGGATACGAACTTCCGCCGCATGGTGAGGAGTTGGAAAGAATTTTGGTCAAGGATGGACTCGCGGCCTATCAGCTAGTTGGTGAGGTAATGGCTCACCAAGGCGACGACGGGTAGCCGGCCTGAGAGGGTGACCGGCCACACTGGGACTGAGACACGGCCCAGACTCCTACGGGAGGCAGCAGTGGGGAATATTGCACAATGGGCGAAAGCCTGATGCAGCAACGCCGCGTGAGGGACGACGGCCTTCGGGTTGTAAACCTCTTTTAGTAGGGAAGAAGCGAAAGTGACGGTACCTGCAGAAAAAGCACCGGCTAACTACGTGCCAGCAGCCGCGGTAATACGTAGGGTGCAAGCGTTATCCGGAATTATTGGGCGTAAAGAGCTCGTAGGCGGTTTGTCGCGTCTGCTGTGAAAACTGGAGGCTCAACCTCCAGCCTGCAGTGGGTACGGGCAGACTAGAGTGCGGTAGGGGAGATTGGAATTCCTGGTGTAGCGGTGGAATGCGCAGATATCAGGAGGAACACCAATGGCGAAGGCAGATCTCTGGGCCGTAACTGACGCTGAGGAGCGAAAGCATGGGGAGCGAACAGGATTAGATACCCTGGTAGTCCATGCCGTAAACGTTGGGAACTAGATGTAGGGGCCATTCCACGGTTTCTGTGTCGCAGCTAACGCATTAAGTTCCCCGCCTGGGGAGTACGGCCGCAAGGCTAAAACTCAAAGGAATTGACGGGGGCCCGCACAAGCGGCGGAGCATGCGGATTAATTCGATGCAACGCGAAGAACCTTACCAAGGCTTGACATATACCGGAAAAGTTCAGAAATGTTCTCCCCGCAAGGTCGGTATACAGGTGGTGCATGGTTGTCGTCAGCTCGTGTCGTGAGATGTTGGGTTAAGTCCCGCAACGAGCGCAACCCTCGTTCTATGTTGCCAGCACGTAATGGTGGGAACTCATAGGAGACTGCCGGGGTCAACTCGGAGGAAGGTGGGGATGACGTCAAATCATCATGCCCCTTATGTCTTGGGCTTCACGCATGCTACAATGGCCGATACAAAGGGCTGCAATACCGTAAGGTGGAGCGAATCCCAAAAAGTCGGTCTCAGTTCGGATTGAGGTCTGCAACTCGACCTCATGAAGTCGGAGTCGCTAGTAATCGCAGATCAGCAACGCTGCGGTGAATACGTTCCCGGGCCTTGTACACACCGCCCGTCAAGTCATGAAAGTCGGTAACACCCGAAGCCAGTGGCCTAACCGTAAGGAAGGAGCTGTCGAAGGTGGGATCGGTGATTAGGACTAAGTCGTAACAAGGTAGCCGTACCGGAAGGTGCGGCTGGATCACCTCCTTTCTAAGGAGCATTCGAAGACAGCGTCTGTATACAGCGCTTATACGCTTCGTAGCTATTTCGGGAACATCTGTTTTCCGGTAGCGCTCATGGGTGGAACATTGACATTGGCCAGGACGTCACGTTCTGACTTAGTACAGCTTGCTTTGCAGGTTCGGAAGGGTCGTTTGTGGGGGAGTGGTCTTGTGCACGCTGTTGGGTCCTGAGGGACCGGGCCTACACCGTTTGGTGTGGATCGGACCTCTGGGCCGTTTGACTTGGAAGAGTCACGGTTTTCGGACCCTGGTGTTGCCTGCTTTGGTGGGTGATGGGGGGTACCGCCCGTATTTTGAGAACTACACAGTGGACGCGAGCATCTTAGACACCACCGGCAGTATGTATGTACTGCGTGGTGGTGTCACATACAACTAGTAATAGTTGCAATAGATCAATTTCAAAGAGACCTCATAGTTTTTGGACTATGGGTGTAGCGAGAGATCGATTTGTTACTCATGTGAAATCAAGTTTCTAAGAGCAGACGGTGGATGCCTTGGCATCTGGAGCCGAAGAAGGACGTATAAATCTGCGATAAGCCTCGGGGAGCTGATAATAGAGCTGTGATCCGAGGATTTCCGAATGGGGAAACCCCGCCAGGCGTTGTAAGACGACCTGGTGACTCCCGCCTGAATATATAGGGCGGGTAGAGGGAACGTGGGGAAGTGAAACATCTCAGTACCCACAGGAAGAGAAAACAACCGTGATTCCGTTAGTAGTGGCGAGCGAAACCGGAAGAGGCCAAACCGATCATGTGTGATAGCCGGCAGGCGTTGCATGGTCGGGGTAGTGGGACCTTTCAGCTGTTACTGCCGTACAGCAAGGATTACAAAGTGATATAGGCGAATGGGATTGAAAGCCCAGCCATAGACGGTGCGAGCCCGGTAGCCGAAATGTTGCGATGGTTCGAGAGGTATCCCAAGTATCACGGGGCCCGAGAAATCCCGTGTGAATCAGCCAGGACCACCTGGTAAGCCTAAATACTCCCAGATGACCGATAGCGGACAAGTACCGTGAGGGAAAGGTGAAAAGTACCCCGGGAGGGGAGTGAAATAGTACCTGAAACCGTCTGCTTACAAACCGTTGGAGCCTCCTTTGTAGGGGTGACAGCGTGCCTTTTGAAGAATGAGCCTGCGAGTTAGTGATCAGTGGCGAGCTTAACCCGTGAGGGGAATGCGTAGCGAAAGCGAGTCTTAATAGGGCGATTGAGTCGCTGGTCCTAGACCCGAAGCGAAGTGATCTATCCATGGCCAGGTTGAAGCGACGGTAAGACGTCGTGGAGGACCGAACCCACTTCAGTTGAAAATGGAGGGGATGAGCTGTGGATAGGGGTGAAAGGCCAATCAAACTTCGTGATAGCTGGTTCTCTCCGAAATGCATTTAGGTGCAGCGTTGCGTGTTTCTTGCCGGAGGTAGAGCTACTGGATAGCTGATGGGCCCTAAAAGGTTACTGACGTTAGCCAAACTCCGAATGCCGGTAAGTGAGAGCGCAGCAGTGAGACGGTGGGGGATAAGCTTCATCGTCGAGAGGGAAACAACCCAGACTACCAACTAAGGCCCCCAAGCGTGTGCTAAGTGGGAAAGGATGTGGAGTTGCACAGACAACCAGGAGGTTGGCTTAGAAGCAGCCACCCTTGAAAGAGTGCGTAATAGCTCACTGGTCAAGTGATTCCGCGCCGACAATGTAACGGGGCTCAAGCACACCGCCGAAGTTGTAGATTTCGTATAGTAGCCCGGCTCGATTTATCGGGTCCAGGCGTACGGAGTGGTAGGAGAGCGTCGTGTGGCCAGTGAAGCGGCGGTGTAAACCAGCCGTGGAGGCCACACGAGTGAGAATGCAGGCATGAGTAGCGAAAGACGGGTGAGAAACCCGTCCTCCGAAAGACCAAGGGTTCCAGGGCCAGGCTAATCCGCCCTGGGTAAGTCGGGACCTAAGGCGAGGCCGACAGGCGTAGTCGATGGACAACGGGTTGATATTCCCGTACTGACGAAGAACCGCCCAAGCTAATCCAGTAATGCTAAGTGTCTGAATCCCTGTGATGGATCCCTTCGGGGTGAAGCGTTGGGCCTAGCACACGACCCTATGCTGGTGCGGTTAGCGTATTAACAGGTGTGACGCAGGAAGGTAGCTGAGCCGGGCGATGGTTGTCCCGGTCTAAGGATGTAGGGCGAACGATAGGCAAATCCGTCGTTCATATAGCCTGAGACCCGATGGGTAGTCCTCACGGACGAAATCAGTGATCCTATGCTGCCAAGAAAAGCATCGACGCGAGGTTCCAGTCACCCGTACCCCAAACCGACTCAGGTGGTCAGGTAGAGAATACTAAGGAGATCGAGAGAATCGTGGTTAAGGAACTCGGCAAAATGCCCCCGTAACTTCGGGAGAAGGGGGGCCTGAGGCGTGAAGGGATTTACTCCTGGAGCGTTCGAAGGCCGCAGAGACCAGTGGGAAGCGACTGTTTACTAAAAACACAGGTCCGTGCCAAGTCGCAAGACGATGTATACGGACTGACGCCTGCCCGGTGCTGGAAGGTTAAGAGGAACGGTTAGCTGTTATGGCGAAGCTGAGAATTTAAGCCCCAGTAAACGGCGGTGGTAACTATAACCATCCTAAGGTAGCGAAATTCCTTGTCGGGTAAGTTCCGACCTGCACGAATGGCGTAACGACTTCCCAGCTGTCTCAACCGCGAACTCGGCGAAATTGCACTACGAGTAAAGATGCTCGTTACGCGCAGAAGGACGGAAAGACCCCGTGACCTTTACTACAGCTTGGTATTGGTGTTCGGAGTGGCTTGTGTAGGATAGGTGGGAGACTGTGAAGCTTGGACGCTAGTTCAGGTGGAGTCATTGTTGAAATACCACTCTGGTCACTTTGGATATCTAACTACGAACCGTGATCCGGTTCTGGGACAGTGCCTGGTGGGTAGTTTAACTGGGGCGGTTGCCTCCCAAAAAGTAACGGAGGCGCCCAAAGGTTCCCTCAACCTGGTTGGCAATCAGGTGTCGAGTGTAAGTGCACAAGGGAGCTTGACTGCGAGAGTGACAACTCGAGCAGGGACGAAAGTCGGGACTAGTGATCCGGCAGTGGCTTGTGGAAGCGCTGTCGCTCAACGGATAAAAGGTACCTCGGGGATAACAGGCTGATCTTGCCCAAGAGTCCATATCGACGGCATGGTTTGGCACCTCGATGTCGGCTCGTCGCATCCTGGGGCTGGAGTAGGTCCCAAGGGTTGGGCTGTTCGCCCATTAAAGCGGTACGCGAGCTGGGTTTAGAACGTCGTGAGACAGTTCGGTCCCTATCCTCTGCGCGCGCAGGAAATTTGAGAAGAGCTATCCCTAGTACGAGAGGACCGGGATGGACGAACCTCTGGTGTGTCAGTTGTTCCGCCAGGAGCACCGCTGATTAGCTACGTTCGGAACGGATAACCGCTGAAAGCATCTAAGCGGGAAGCCGGCTTCAAGATGAGATTTCCATACCTTCGGGTGAGAGGCTCCCAGCTAGACTACTGGGTTGATAGGCAGGATGTGGAAGTGCGGACTAAAGACGCATGGAGCTGACCTGTACTAATAAGCCGATAACTTGATAACACACCACCCCACCACCCCATGCGGGTGAGGGTGAATGAGAGACTGCACGCGTCCACTTTGTGGTTCCCGATTTACGGTCGGAAACCACCCCACACACACGGGACACCCACCAGAAATGGCAGGGATCTGCGCGGTGGTGGGGATAACTGAATAGAAGTTATGCACGAAACTACTAGACGATCGTAGATCCATAGTGTTTCGGCGGCCATAGCGAGAGGGAAACGCCCGGTCACATTCCGAACCCGGAAGCTAAGACTCTCAGCGCCGATGGTACTGCAGGGGGGACCCTGTGGGAGAGTAGGACACCGCCGGACTTCCTTTACAGGTGGCCACCCAACATGTTGGGTGGCCACCCGTGTTTAAC
>NZ_JAAVUZ010000036.1 GCF_018449675.1 Glaciihabitans sp. dw_435
TGCCGGTGGTGTGGTGGGCGACGGTGACGTCGTGTTCGGTGACGAGGATCATCACGGGTGTGCGGGCGTGGCGGCGTCCGACGCCGAGGTCGCGGAGGGTCCCGGCTCTACGGAGGGTGAGGTTGCCCAATTGGTCAATGACGCCGTAGCGGATTCGGTAGTGGATCGTGCCGAGGGGTGTTGGGTGTTACCAACAACGAGATTGGCCGGCAACGTCGTCAGCGCACATTCTTGAAGACCGAGTTGCCTGATTGGCCGCGTCTAGTCTCGAAGGACGGCCATGTCCTCGGAGTCCAAGCCGAAGGCGTCCGAAATGATCGCCTCGATGTTCGCTCGGAGATTTGTGGATCGCTGCTCAAGGCTGGACCGTAGGACGCTGTCGGTTTCGGCGCGTAAGCCCTTCGTAATCATCTGCAATTCGCGGACGTGTGAGTCAATTCGTTCTACGTCGGACTTGCCTAGACTCGGAATTGGAATGTCATGGAGCGTCCCTTTTGTGTGCACAAGGTATGCACCCTGGTAGGCCTTTCCTCGAGATGCTACGAATGAATCAGCTGCTGGGTGAGAGGCAATGGCGATAATCACGTTCTGCGGGTACAGCCCATCTTCGGGAACGGTCATTAAGGTATAGGGACCGCCATGACCACCACCTGAAACTACGATCCCGCCTGGATCTTTCACATACTGTGGGCTAAGCGACATAGTGCGGATGATGACCTTATCCAAGTCCATGCGTACCAGGTTTTGAGAACGGCCATACGCCCAAAAAGCCTCCCCAGGATCGGGTGAGATGCTGCGATTGAGGAGCTCATCGCGATGTGCATCGAAGTATGCCAGCGCTCGTGGGAATGATAGTTCGAGCTCTGCCCTCGAAAGCGGAAGAGCACGCGCCTTCTTTTTCCCTTCCGCTGGAAGAATTCGGTATGGAAATATGACGAAACCATCTGGCTCGGGAGAAATGTCATATGGCGTCAGGCTTCTATCGAGGAGGCTGGGCCGCACAATTCCCCGTTCGATTGTCCAATTTGCGCCGAGTGGATCGGTGAAGGCGACCAAGTCAGTATCACTTTGTGCATCATTCGGCCTGAAGAAGTAGTAGTCATTTTTCGAAGTCTGGACGCCTACGTAAACCTCGGCCACGTGCTTATCTCCGAGTATTGCGATCGCGCTATCTTGCATTTTGCCAAAAATCACTTGATGCAGCGCTGACGCCATTGGCCACGGGGCTCCTCCTAAATCGGCCCGTGTGAGTGGGCTTACAACACCACTGGCGCCTGCCCGCCAAGAGTGAAGATCCTCCACGATCTCCAGCGCGGCGTCGTCTTCCGTCTTGCGCCCTGCGAAGATCAGGGCGGTGTACGTTAGCCGTCCTGGAAAAACTTGGTTGACGCCAAAATGTACAAGCTTTGTCAGCCGTCGCCCAAGCTCCTCACGGATCGCACTCGCCGCGCCGGCGTTGGTGAGAGTGTGGGGCACGATCATTGCTAACTCACCGGTTAGGCGCAGGAGACTGATCGCTCGCTCGACAAAGATCATGTACAGATCGAGAAGGCCGCTGCCGCTTCGGTACTCGCTGCGGGAGTCCTGAAAATAAGCCAACTGATCGGGCATATGGGCCTGCAGGGTTTGAACCCTCACGTAAGGCGGATTGGCGAAGACAATTGAGAAACCGCCTTCGGCCATGACCTGGGGGAAGGCGTCGTTCCACGAGAACTGAGCCACGGCGGCTCGTCGTCCCGGATCGGAGGCGATTGAGGGAAAGCGCTGATCGAAATCCGTGGAAACGACTGCATTTCCCGCCCGGACATTGTTCGTCAGATCGGGCAGGATGCGGAAGTCCGTCTTGGGATCAACTCGGGCCTCTCCGAGGATTGCAAGCAAGAGACTCAATCGCGTGACTTCGACAGCCTCGGCGTCAATATCAACCCCGAACAGGTGTTGCGTTGCGATATGAGATCGAGTTGCCAGCGTAGTCGCCCCGGCTTTTTCCAGATGACTGAGAAGTCGCTCAAAAACAGCCAGCAGGAATACCCCAGATCCGCAAGCAAGATCGACTATCCGAAGGTCTTCTGAAATCGAGTTATCCGCCGAAAGGTGTCTGGTGAGCGGGGCGTCTACAAGCGAATCAACAATATATTGCGGCGTGGGCACCACCCCGTTGGTGTGAGTCAACTCCGGTTTCTGCACGAGAGTGACCCCGCGGTCGCTTCCAATTTGGACGCGCTCCGATAAGTACTGCTCGTAGAGCTCCGCCAGGACATCTGGTCGCATCACTCCAAAGGCAAACTTCGTCTTCGGCCAGTAGAGCTCGGAGATCACAGAACGCAGAATTTCTGCAGTGACTGCAGTCTCTTTCAGTACCGTGAATAGCCCAGCGTTGAATACTCGGTCTGCTTCCTCGAACGCGGCAATCACGGCCTCACTGCGAGCCGACTTCAAAAGTCGCTGATATGTCCAAATATCGCGGTCTTCACATACGCGTAAGAACAGAAGCGCGTTCAATACCTGTTGTGTCCTTCGCCCCACTTCGGCGGCTCCGAGCAATATGTTTCCAGCGGCGATATCTGTCGACAGAGCGAGGCGCCAGTTTCGAAAGTGGGCGAGGAACGTCTTGTCAAACGGGGATGTCCCGCGGGGAGGGGCTACGTAATTGTGGACAGAACTGAACTTTTCATCGTCCGAGACGTTTTCAAAAGCCAAGTAATCCCATAGCAAATCGAACTTGGCCTCGTAATCCTCGAAGCTGATGCGACATCCAGGGATCACGGCTTCGTCAGGGTCTTGGTTTTCAACGGGGGTGTGTCGGGCATCGAAAATAATCGTCTCGGAAAAGTTTGTAAGTACGGCCGCTGGAAGAGACAGCGACCAGCCATAGGATCGGGCCTGAAGCGAGGATTTTGCCGAAGTGTTCAGGCGAACCGATGGCTTCTTGGCCTCGACAGGAAGTCGGTCGCGCCCATTAATCCGAAGACGGTAGTCAGGACGCCCGATGACGTAAGCATCGGGATTGGCAGCATGCTCGAGCACAACGGACCGCTGTGATTGAACTGAGCCGGCGTCATTGTGGACGTCCCACCCAAAAAGGATTAGGAACGGGTCAATGAATTCTCCTCGCGCTTCAGTTTCTGTGTAGCGCGAACTCGGAGACTCAATCACCCTCCGTTGAACCTTGTACTTTGCGATCAATAGTCTTAGAGATTCAAAGGCTTCGATCTTCGAAAGGCGGATAAAGCTCATAGTGTGAACATTAGTGACGTGGACGCCCTCTGCTGGATCGACGCGCGTGGGGAAGGCGTGTCGGTGGTTGCCAAGTAATCTTGAGTCGACGAAAGAGGGTCGGAACAAGTGGCAGATTTCGCCAGTAAGGCTTCAGCGAGCGCGGAAAAGATCCGAGGTGGTTACTACACTCCGACTGAACTCGCCGCCTTTGTTGCTTCGTGGGTTGCACAGGCTGGTTTCATTCGGCTTGAGCCGTCGTGTGGGGATGGAGCCATTCTCGCACCGCTTAGCGCCGACTCACGGGCCGTAGTCACGGGTATCGAGCTGGTTGCAAGTGAAGCCCAAGCAGCTAGGGAATTCGCTCGGGCGAATGTGATTGAGTCGGATTTCTTTGAGTGGTTCACTCCGGAAAAACATTCAACCTTTGATGGCGTCGCTGGAAATCCGCCTTATATTCGATTTGGGAACTGGCCCGAGAAATATCGCCTTGGCGCCATGCGTTTTATAGAAGCTCAGGGCATGAAAGCCAGTCGACTCACAAATGCCTTCGTCCCATTTGTTATCGCGTCCTTGCTTGCGGTCAGACAGGGCGGGCGGGTTGGGCTTGTAGTTCCTGCCGAGATCCTCCAAGTGGGCTACGCATCGGAGCTCCGCAGATTCCTCGTTGACAATAGCTCGACGATTACGATCGTTAGTTTTCGGAAGCTTGTGTTCGAGGGCATCCTTCAGGAAGTGGTTTTACTCCTTGTTGAGCGCGGAGACGGGCCCGCCAATATCCGTACCTTCGAAGTGTCGGATGGAAGCGAACTGGGAACATTGGTACTCGACCTGGACGATCGCGGGTCGGTGCGAGCTCCGTTGCACGACAACGAGAAATGGACGAAGTACTTCTTGGATCCCTCCGCGATCGAGGTCCTGCGAAAGCTTCGCGCGGATTCCAGGCTCATCCCATTGGGTGAGATCGCGACAGTCCAAGTCGGAGTCGTTTCTGGTCGCAACAGCTTCTTTTGTATGACAGCCGCAGAAGCGCGGGACCGTGGCGTCATCGAGTGGACAGTTCCACTTGTTTCAAAGAGCCAACAGGTTCCGGGCCTCAGCTATTCTCAGGATGATCATTCCTCCTTTGAGGAGACCGACCGGAATACAAGGCTCCTACACGTCCAATCCGATGTTCAGATCGGAGACCATCCGGCTCTCGAAAAATACATTCAAGATGGCGAAAATGCCGGGGTAAATCTTGGATATAAATGCAGCATTCGCTCTCCTTGGTGGAAGCTTCCAACTCCGTGGGTCCCCGAGGCTTTCATGTTGCGTCAGGTTGGCACGCACCCCCGAATTATGGCGAACTACACGCAGGCGACGAGCACGGACACTGTCCATCGTGTGAAGCTTCACGACCAAAGCATCGATCCGGCAAAATTGTCGGTAGCTGCCTTCAACTCTGCAACGTTCGCCCTCTGCGAAGTGATCGGCCGGAGTTATGGAGGCGGGATACTCGAGCTAGAACCATCGGAGGCCCGGGAACTCCCCGTTATTGACCCGTCAGTCATTCCAGACGGGCTGGCTAAGGCAGTTGACCGTCTAGTGAGGGATGGCGACGTCGCCGGTGGCCTCGATCTTGTCGACAAGGTCGTACTCGTGGGCATACTCGGGTTCTCCGAGAGAGAGGTTCTTCTCCTTAGATCGCAATGGGTGCGACTGCGGGATCGAAGAATGTTTAGAGGAAAAAGGTAATTGTGAGGCTGGCCAGTCACATTGCTAGACCCTGGAACTTTCAGAGGAATGCCTGGCCGGTCGTCTCGAGCCGCTACGGCTCACGCCTGACCAGTATCTATTGATGGCTGCAGCTGTCGGCCGCACCGAAACCAAACCGACAAGGTGCCGGGTCTGCTGCACGGTTTGGTGACAGGTTGTAGTCACGCAGCCGGGACGGCTGGCGTGTTCATGATTGTCTCGTATG
>NZ_JAAVUZ010000037.1 GCF_018449675.1 Glaciihabitans sp. dw_435
TGTCTGTGACAGGTTGAAGTGGCCCCGTTGTGACGGTCTGTTCTGGCCCCACTTGCGACTTGCCGAGGTGGTTGTGACGGTTTGATTTGGCCCCACCCGAGGGTGGTTCTCGTCTGAGTTGTTGTCGGCGAGAAGGGGCCGGAAATGGTGTCGAGAGTGGATCTGTTTGCGAGTATCCGACGAGATGCCCGCGTCGAAGAACTATCGATTCGGGAGCTTGCCCGTCGATATCAAGTCCACCGGCGAACGATCCGTGCAGCGCTGGAGTCTGCTGTTCCGCCGCCGCGTAAGACGCCGGTTCGTACCGCGATCCGGTTGGATCCGTTCAAGCCCGTTATAGAGGGAATGCTTCTGGAGGATTTAAAGGCCCCGCGCAAGCAACGGCACACGGCCCGGCGGATCCTTGCCCGTCTCGCTGACGAGCACGGCGCAACTGAGTTGTCGTACTCGACGGTGCGGGATTACGTCCGGGTCCGCCGGGCCGAGGTCGAGATCGCGGCCGGTCGCCGGATCGAAGCGTTCATCCCCCAGGAGCATGCCCCCGGCCGGGAGGCGGAGGTCGACTTCGGGGAGGTGTGGGTGATTCTGGCGGGGGTCAAAACCAAATGTCATCTCTTCGCTTTCCGCCTCGCGTTTTCGGGGAAGGCGGTGCACCGGATCTATCCAACGCAGGCGCAGGAAGCGTTCCTCGAAGGTCACATCGCTGCGTTCAAAACGATCGGCGGGATCCCGACCGGTCATATCAAATATGACAATCTGACCGCAGCCGTCCAATCGGTTCTCTATGGGCAGGGGCGGGCGCGGGTGGAAAACGAACGGTGGGTACTGTTCCGTTCCCACTACGGGTTCGATTCCTTTTACTGCCAGCCAGGGATCACCGGCGCCCACGAAAAGGGCGGGATTGAGGGGGATGTGGGCCGGTTCCGGCGCACCTGGCTCTCACCGATGCCGGTCGTTGACTCCCTTGCCGAGTTGAACGAGAAAGTGATCAAGTGGGACCAAATTGATGAGGACCGGCGGATCGCGTCACGGTTACGAACCGTCGGAGCCGACTTCGCGATGGAACGGCCGCAGCTTGCGCCTTTGCCGGTGGATGATTTCGATCCTGGGCTGCACCTGACACCTCGGGTGGAGCGGTCTTCGCTGATCACCGTCCGGCAAGCAAGGTATTCGGTGCCGTCGAAGTTCATCGGACGCCAGGTCCACGTTTCGCTTCGAGCCTCAGAGCTAGTCGTCTACGACGGCCGGACGGTCATCGCCGAACATCCTCGGGTCGTGGCCCGCGGTTCGGACAGCATCAACCTCGACCACTACCTGGAAGTGCTGCAGGTCAAACCCGGTGCCCTGCCCGGCTCCACCGCTTTGGCCAGAGCCCGGGCTGCGGGGGTGTTCACCAGCGCGCATGAAGCATTTTGGGCGGCGACCCGGAAAGTCAACGGAGACTCCGCTGGAACGCGGGAATTGATCGATGTGCTCCTCCTGCACCGATCGATGCCGGCCGACGACGTGGTTGCCGGGCTGACCTCGGCGGTGAACATCGGTGCGGTAACCGCGGATGTGGTCGCGGTCGAAGCACGCCGCCACCAGACCGAGACCACGGGTGGGGTCAGTTCGGACCGTCTTCCTGTTGAACATGCTCCGATCAACGAGCACCGTGTTGTCAGTCTGACCCTGCGTCGGCTGACCGATCCCGCCGCGGTGATCGCTGGCCTTCCAGCCGACACCAGGCCGGTTCCCTCCGTCGCCGGCTACGACGACCTGCTCGCTATCCACCGTCCCGCTCCCCAGCCTGAATCGCCGTCGCCACGGAAGGACTCCGCCTCATGACCACCACCACTCCCACCCCACAACCGGTGTTCCGCCGGCGCCGCGGTCTGACCGAGGAAGCGGCGATCGCCGCCATCGACCAGGCCTGCCGGCGGCTTCGCCTGCCAACCATCCGGGGCGTCGTTGACGATGCGGTGGCCATCGCGCAGAAGGAACAGCTCAGCTACCACGGACTGCTGGCCGAGCTCCTTCTGGCCGAGTGTGACGACCGTGACCGGCGCTCCTCGATCCGCCGGGTGAAAGCTGCCGGCTTCCCGCGCGACAAATGGCTCGGAGATTTCGACTTCGACGCGAACCCGAACATCAACCCAGCCACGATCAACACGTTGGCCACCGCTGAATGGGTTCGTCGAGGTCAACCATTGTGCTTGATCGGCGACTCCGGGACCGGTAAATCGCATCTACTCATCGGCCTCGGGACCGCGGCGGCGGAGAAGGGGTTCCGGGTCAGATACACCCTTGCCACCCGGCTCGTGAACGAGCTTGTGGAAGCCGCCGACGAGAAAACCCTCGCCCGCACCATCGCCCGGTACGGAAGAGTCGACCTGCTCCTCATCGACGAGCTCGGCTACATGGAGCTCGATCGCCGCGGTGCCGAACTGCTCTTCCAAGTCCTCACCGAACGGGAAGAGAAAAACTCCGTCGGCATAGCCTCCAACGAATCCTTCTCCGGGTGGACGAAGACCTTCACCGACCCGAGACTTTGCGCTGCGATCGTCGACCGGCTCACTTTCGGCGGCAACATCATCGAAACCGGAACCGACTCCTACCGGCTCGCCCACACCCGCCAACAACAACGGACTTCCTGACCTCGGAGATGGACCCAATCACAGGGCCCATCTCCTTTTGTAGTCAGCGGCGTATCTCGATGAGGAGAATCCAGCCGTAGTAGACCGAGACCACGATCCCTGCAATTAGCTCGGCGAGCAACCAATACAGTCCGCCGCCAGCACCGAGGACTAACGATATTCCTGCGATCACGCCAGGAATGGAAGCTACGAGTGCATATCCGACCAGGCTCACTCTCCACCGCATCATGTGACTGCCACCGAGATTGCGAAACGTGGTGCCCAACACAATGCCAGCCAAAACGACAGCGATGATCAGCGTCTCGGTCCCGTACACGGTTCGCGATTGCCCAGGCACTAGGCCAACAACACAAAACAGCACTAGTCCGATAAGGATGCTCAGCGTTCGTGCTGCGAGTGCGGGTAGGGCCGGGATTTTCAGAATGTCTTCGTGGTTCAGTGACACGGCCACGAAGATCAAACCCGCAAGCGCCGCGGTGGCGCCACCAGTCATGACGAAGAGCTCGTGCCAGAGTTCGGGTTCGTATGCGATCACGATGTCAGCTCACCGAAAGTCATCAGCGTGGTCAACAGCCCACTCGGCGAACTCGATGGCAGGCCGCCCGAGAACCCGTTCGACCGTGTCGGACACTCCGGAGTTGCCGGCGGCCGCGTCATCGAGGAACTGCAGAACGGCCTCCGCTTCCCACGCGGGCATGAACCGACCGACATTCGCGGCAGCTTCGTCCCGGGAGAGCTCGACCACGGAGAACTCCTTCCCTGCCGCAGCAGAGATTGAAGCGACCTGAGCTCGTTGGCTCAGACGGTCGGGTCCGGTAAGAATGCCGGTGACGTCGTCATTTCCCATGAGGGCAGCCACAGCAACCGCAGCGATATCAGCCTCGTGCACTGGCGCGGTAAGCGCGTCGGGCTGGTAGATCGACACACTCCCCGTGGCTCGGATCGGATAGGACCACCCCAGATCGTTCGTGGCGAGCACGAGCGGCCGGATCGGAACGAGGGCGAAGCCTCCCGCTGCCGTCAGCGCCTGTTCTACCTCTCGATGTTCTTCCGTGATCTTGTTGCCGAGAGAGGTGGGATGAATGACGGAGCCCGAAGACAACAAGACGATGCGCTCAAGCCCCGCAGCATGGGCGGCCTCGATGACACCTTCCACGCCCTCGTGGTTGGCGAAGAGGAACGCTTGGCCGATTCCGGCAAAAGCTGCTTCCAGACTCGCCCGGTCGGTCAGATCAGCGGCAACAGCTTCCACACCCGCAGGTAGCTGGCCCGGTTCGGGCCGCCGCGTCGAAGCGCGCACCGGCACATCCCGGGCGATGAGGTCATCGAGAATAAGTCGGCCGATACCGGCACGGGCACCCATCACGAGGGTTGGCTTGCTAAGAGGGTTGTTCATTTTTTTGGTCTCCAAAGCGCGTTTCAGAACGCGCCACGGAATCGCCAACTGGCCACGAGGCGTTCCGACGCTTCACCCCGACGAGACAACAATACCCGCGACTGAACCTGGTAACTGCGATCCCGTCTAGATAATCGCGGCGATACGCCCATAGAAAAGTGGGGCCACTTCAGCCCGCCGCGCCGGGGCCAAATCGACTTGACATAGTCAA
>NZ_JAAVUZ010000038.1 GCF_018449675.1 Glaciihabitans sp. dw_435
CCTAGCTCGGCTAGCGCATAGTCTCCGCCAGGGCCATCGCCGGGCAGATTCTGATCGCCCGAAAGGGTCGCTTACTCGAGCAGGTCGAACCCGGCTTCCCGGATAGCGCCGGTCCATTCCGGTGCGAGAGCGTCCGCGCCGGCGGCGCCGCGCAGGCGTGACTCGAGTGCGGCGTGTTCGTCGGGGACTACGCGCGGGAAG
This sequence comes from Glaciihabitans sp. dw_435, assembly GCF_018449675.1. Lineage (GTDB taxonomy): Bacteria > Actinomycetota > Actinomycetes > Actinomycetales > Microbacteriaceae > Glaciihabitans. The sequence continues at coordinate 202 of NZ_JAAVUZ010000038.1, forward strand.
CGTTCATTTCCATGAGCTGCCTTGCAGGTGATCGGTTAACGCAACGCCGGTCGCATTTAGGTCTCTCTTGAGGACTGCGTGTTTTGTCGTTCAGGTCATTACGGCGAGCCCGTTGATAATGCTCTGGATTCCTAACGCGATGAGCACTCCGCTTGCCATGAGCTGGAGCCCGACCATGACTAGTCCTCTGTTGGTGATCGCCGGCGCCCGCGTGATGAGTGCTGTGATCAGGCCGAGCCAGATGAGGAGCATAGCGATGTGGACTATGGCGATAATTGCGTACCCGCCGAGTGCTGATGCTCCGGTAGGGATGGTCGGGGGTACGACGAGGACGTAGAGCGTCAGGGCTTTTACGTTTGTTATGACGGCGACGAAACCCCAGGCGATGAGGTGAACGGGACGAGTCCTCGGCTGCTCTGGTTCGCCGCGATTGCGGGCGTTCCAAAGCCTTCTCAGGGGGACAGCTCCGAAGATGAGTAGCAGGAGGCCGCCGACAATCTCGAACCAGCCACGGATCAGTGAGTTGGACGCGACGACGGTGCCGATTCCGCTGATTCCGGCGACTGTGGCGATCAGGGCGATTCCGAGCGCTGTACCGAGGCCGACGCGGAGGCCTGCGGTCCGGTCCCCGGCGGCTGCGCCGCTGACGGTGAGCGCGAAGCTCGCGCCGGGTGAGAGCACGAACGGCAGCAGGGTTAGTACTGTCGAGAGGATCGTCATAGATCCTTGGGGTGGAGATAGTGGAAGACCGTTCTGATGTTCTGTCCGTCGATTGTGTGGAGTGCGAATCCGGGCATGGCATCGAAATTGGCGATGGGGTCGGCGCGGCTACCCAGACGCATCGTCGACACGATGCCGGGGCTGCCGAGCACCGGCACTCCCGCGAACGTCGTTGTGAATGCGGCGTGCACGTGGCCGGTGAAAACGGCGATCACGTTCGGGTTTTCACGGATGAGTGATTCCAGATCGTCAGGGTTCGTGAGGGCGAAGTGTTCGTCGACGATGTGGTGCCCGATCGGTACGGGCGGGTGGTGCAGCATGACCACGACGGGCCCGGGCGCGGCCCTGATGTGCTCGCGGGCGAAGTCCACTGCGGTGGTATTGAGAAGTCCGTCGTCGCGCCCGTCGGTGTGGGAGTCCAAGCCGATGATGGAGAGCCCGTCGAGGTGCAAAACAGCGTTCGAGGACGGTGTCATTCCCGCGGCGGACAAGGCATCCGTGAGCGGTCCGGTCAGATCGTGGTTACCGGCGGTGACCAGCCAGGGAATTTCTGAGGGAAGTTCGGCGAAGAACTCCGCGTATTCCTCGGCCAGTCCGTGGTCTGCGAGGTCGCCACTGACAAGGAGGGCATCGACTCGCGGAAGAGTGTCAACCTGGCGCAGAACGGCGGCTAACCGGCGTGTGCGCTCCGGGGAGAGGTCAAGGTGGGGGTCGCTTAGATGCGCGATCGTCAGCATGTGCTGCTTCTTTCTAGAGACGATTTTGAGGTACTGATTGGTTCGTTTTTGTTGGAGAGGTCGATCAGGGTGCGTGACCAGGCAATCTCGCGGTCGAGCTGGCCGGTCTCGATGAACAAGCAGACCTGCCGGGTGTCAGGCAGGGCGGCCGCGAGACGATGACGGTCTGCGCTGGTGAAGCCAAGCTTCTGCCAGAACGGCCCCGACCGGCGGGAGAATAACCACGCACGCTCGGCATCGGCCCGTGCCGCCTGCTCAAGAGCGAACAAAGCCAAGCGTGATCCCGCACCCGCCGCTCGACGGTCAGGCGCCACGGCCACGCTTCGGATGAGTGCGTGCTCCCCGCCACTGCTGAGCTCGAATCCGGTGCTGCCGACGATCGTGCCATCGGTATCTCGTTCAACCCAGACACGTACAGCGTCATCGTCGAGGCCGGCGAGCGTCAGGTCAGAGTCACGAAGGAACGATCGTAAATGGTCGATATCTGGACCGGACACACGGTGGAAACTCATCAATCCATCGTCCCAGATGCCGACCCACCCAGTGAACGATCGTTATCCGGTCACTCTTGGGCCCTGATCGCCGAACCCGTTGCAGGATCGAGATAATGAGGTGTGATCGATCCTCTGAACCTGCCCGTCTCCCTTTTAGTCCGCGACGCGCGCGTGCTCGTCCGCCGGGCGACACGCGACGACCTGGAGGCGATCATCCGGTTGCTCTCCGATGACCCGATCAGCGCTGGCCGCGGAGACGTCGCGAACGAGGACGACGAAGCCGCGTACGCGGCAGCACTGGATCGAATCATCCACGACCCCGGCAATGAGCTCCTTGTGGCAGTGAACCTCGCTGGAGCTGTCGTGGCCACGCTGCAGCTGACGGTCATCCCTGGAATGGTGCGTCGAGGAAGCACCAGGTTGCTCGTCGAGGCGGTTCGCGTCGCGAGCACGGAGCGTTCCTCGGGAATCGGGAGCGCGCTGATGCGGTGGGTTGTAGAACAGGCCGCAATCGAACTCGAGACATCGCTAGTGCAATTGACCTCCGACGCCGCCCGTGCAGACGCTCACCGCTTCTACCGCAGGCTCGGGTTTGTCGACTCCCACGTCGGCTTTAAGTTCTACGTCATGCTGCCGGGCCCAGCTACCTGATGAGCGCTCGGCGGTCAGGACTGCCTTGGTTCGGGCAGAATGCCCGGTACCGTCGTCTTGTGAACCAAGACGTGCTGATGGTAGAGAGTGCCAGCGCCGCGGATATCCCTGCCGCCCAAGGCCTGATCGAAGGTGCGAGACAATGGCTGCTCTCGCGAGGGATTGACCAATGGCAGGACGTTCTACCGGACTCCGTGCTGTTCCGTGACGCTGAGCGGGGAAATCTTTTCGTCGTGCGCCAAGACCAGGCGGTCACGGCTATGGTCACCGTGTCCGACTCTGACCCCGAGACCTGGGGTGCGGCTAACCGTCCCGCTGCGTATGTGCACCGGCTGGCCGTGGCTCAGACACATCGCGGCAGTGGGCTCGGGCAACGATTGCTGACGTGGGTCGAGGCAAGAGCTGCCGACCGCGAAGCGGCCGTTGTGCGGCTCGACTGCGCCACGAACAATCCGGGCTTGCGACGCTTCTACGAGCAGCAAGGATTCAGGTACGTTCGCGACGTAACGGTGACCGCCCTCGACGGTGGGCGGCAACTCGCCTCTAGCCTCTACGAACGCGAGCTGCCCCAAATAGCGCTGTGAAAACGCGGCCATTTAGCGCTGCGATTCACAGATCCGGCACGCCCTCGCTGCCT